>NZ_QIBY01000006.1 GCF_003725335.1 Parvibacter caecicola | reverse complement strand
CAGCCCCCCAAGCTACCGCCCCCGCTCCGCGGGTGATGCTGCCCGACAGGGAGGGCACCGTCATGCGCAGGCGGTTGGCCCGGTCATGGCTGTTCTGGCGCGGCTCGGCCAAGGGGGCCGGCTGGAAGTTCTGGTTCTGCACTGCCCCTTCAGAGGAGAGCTCCTCCACCATGGGAACGTCGGCGCTGCGGCGGCGCGGAGTGGGAGCGGCATCCGCGTCCACCGGCTTCATGGGCATGCTCAGCGAAGGCAGCGAATCCAAGAAGCTCTCGCGGCGGGTGCGGGGCACCGGCACGCTTTCCGCTGCCACGGCCGCGGGGGCGGAGGCAGCGGAGGTGGCGATGGCGGGCACATAGGGGGCCGCCGACTGCTGGGTGGCGTGGCCCTCGGCCGCCGGGGCGGGGGGCACCGGCACGAAACGGCGGGTGGCACCTTCCAGCGGCACTTCCTCGCCAGCCGGCTGCTGGGGCGCCTCTTCCGGCACCATCGGCTGCTGGGAAAGCACCGGCACCGAAGCCATCTGGGCCTGCAGCTCGGCAGCACGGGCAGCGGCTTCCGCGGCCTGGCGCTCCGCTTCGGCGGCTTGGCGCTGGGCCTCGGCCTCTTGCCGTTCCGCCTCCAAACGGGCCGCTTCTTCAGCAGCGGCGCGCTCTTCTTCCTCGCGAGCCCGCTGGGCGGCTTCCATGGCCTGGGCATAACGGGAGCGATAGATGGGGGCGCTCTCGTTCACCGGCTTCTTGGCCTTCTTTTGAGCCGACTTGAACCATGCGGGAACGTCGTCTTCCTTTTCCTCCACCGGCTGCGCCTGCAGCTCTACCGCTTCCTCGGCCGGTTGCGTCTGGGCCTCGCCCTGCGCCTCGGCCTCGCGCTGGGCCATTTCCTCTTCGGAAAGGGGAGCGAAGGCTTCGCGCGTCTTGGAACGGGCCTTTTGCATTCCTTCCTCGGTGGGAGCGGCGATGGGAGGCTCTTGCACCTTCACCAGGTTTTCCGCCAAATCAATGTGAACGGCGTCGCTCACCGGCTTGCCGCTCATGGCAGCCACGGCCGCCTTAGCGGAAAGCAGACGGGCGCGGGCGCTCTGCTCGCTGTCGCCCTCAGTGGAAAGCGCGTCGTAAACCAGCTCGGCCCCTTCTGGCACAAAGCCGGAGGCGTGGGCTTCCTCGACGCCGTGCACCGTGTAGTCGCCCTCGGCAACTGCCGTGGAGCCGTGGGCCACGCGGTCGGCCACTTCCAGCAGCACCGCCACGCCGGCGCCGTTGCAGTTGGCGCCTTCGGTGTAGGGGGAAATGCGGTTCAGCACCGTGGCCAGCAGCGGCAGCGCGGCGCACACGGCGGCGGCAATGCACAGCACGCGGAAGGGAGTGCCCCCCACGCCCGCAACGCGCATCACCATCAACAGCGCAGTGAGGGCGATGCCGCCCACGCCTACCCACTGCAAGATAGGCAGCGCCGCCAGGATGGGCTGGCGGGCCAGCGGGTTAACTTTGCCGGTGTCGTAATGTGCCACCAGCACCACCTTGCGCTGGCGCCCCGGGCGGCCGGTTGCCGGAGCGGCCGGCTTATAGGTGGCCACCACGTTTTGGCTGATGCCGCGCGAGAGCACCTTCGAAATAATGGGCTTATCAAAAATTTCTGCCGCGTAAAGCGCGGCAGCCAGCACAGAGAGTATCAAACAGGGGATGGCCATGAAGGACACCAACATGGCCACAATGGCAGCCACAACCGCCACTGCGGAGCAAACCGCCGCCGGGATGTCGGAATCTGCATTGCAATTGAACTCTTCGGTTTCAGTGGGAAGCCCCGACACCTGCCGCAGTTGGTCGGAGATGAACGTTGCCGCCTTCTGCTCTTCCTCGGTGCCCGCGGGGCGCGGGCCAATGGTCTTGGAGAGGTATTCAACTGTTTGCTGTAGACCGGCCATCGATGCCGCCTTTCAGGAAAACACAAATAAGTAGGCACAATTATTGGCAAGTATACGCCATTTGCCCGATAAACCTGAAAAAGTTTCCCTGGTGACGCAAAGTACGAGGGGCCAAGGAGCCATTATGGGCGCCCAGCGTTACGCCAGAAACTCCCGCAGATGCTCGTCGGCAACGGAAACATTGCTCCGTTCGGCTTGGTAGCTTTGCAGCAGAACCGTCGTGGCGGCGGTAAAGGCCTTCTCATAGGCGCCGTCGGGGTTGGCCTCCGCCAGGGTAAGACAGTCAGCGGCCTGCGCTTCGTAATCGTTTGAGGCGGTGTTCTTCTCGTCCATCAGCTCTTTGTTGCGGGCCAGGTAGGCGTTGTCCGCTTCCACTGCGGCCGACGAGGCGTTTATCTTCAGCTGCAGGTACTGCTCGTAGGTGGACAAATCCACCGCATCGCTGGCCTCTTTGGCGGCGGCAAACTGCTCTTTCGCCTGTTCCAGTTGCTGCAGCGCCTGCTGGGAGCAGTCCCGTGAAGCCTCAACCGTGTCCGCATTCAACGGTGAAAGGGCCTGGGCGGCCTGACGGGAAAAATTCTCCGCCTGCCCCAGCGACTGCCACCCCAAATGGGCTTCTTCCTGGGCTTTTCTCAACGGAAGCGCCTCTTGCAGAATGGCGAAACCGGTTTCTATCATGGCGGCGCGGGCGTGGGCCGAAACCATCAAATTGTTGGCCACCTCTCGGTCGGCGCCGGACATTAGCTTCTCTTCCACCTCTTGGGCCCGCTGCTTCACCGCATCTAACTGGGCCAGAACGTCCCCGTCCCCTTGGGCCAGCAGCGCCTCAAGCGCCTTTGCCTCATCGGCGTCGTAATCGCTGCCATCGGTGAGAGCCAAAACGCCGTTGTCTAAAGCCACCAGCAGCGTGTCCGTCTGCTCAAGCTGTTCCACCAAATCCATCAGTTGCCGTTGCTGCAAGTTCTGGGCGTTCACCAGCGACGCCGCCAAACTGGTAAGGCCCGCCACCACGGCCAGCACCAGAATGAGGCTCACCCCCACCCCCACTAACTGGGCGCGGCGACGGCTGCGCTTGCGCACCGCCACTTCCGAAAGCGGCATCGCCGAGGACGAGCGCCGCGCATCGGTGCTGATGAATTCGCCGGTGGACAAGGTGATGCCCTGCTCTTTGCGAGGAGTGGAGGGGGGCCTGTTGTCGTTTCCCAAGGTGAAAAGCGAAATCTCTCCCGGCGGCGGAGCCACAGGCGACGAAGGGCCCGCCCCTTGGTCGTAAGACTGCCACGCACTCTTCTGCTTTTTCTTGTCGGAGCCCTTGCGCTTCGACGCGGCGTCCAGCACGCTAAAGGAAATCTCATTGGAAGTGCCAAAGGTGGACTTCCGAATGTGAGCCCCCCGCGGGTTGTCCCCTTTCCTACGCAGCCCCATCGCCGGGCCCTTCACGGCGCGCCTGGGCCGCAGCGGCCAGCTCTTCCAGAATTTCCGCCCTGGTCATTACCTTTATGTTGCGGCTGGGCATCGAACGCTGGAACACTTTTCCGTACCATTTAGAAGCCACCCGGCTGTCCACCAAAATCACAACCCCTTCGTCGGAGGCGCGGCGAATCAGCCGGCCCGCTGCCTGCTTCACCTCGGTCACTGCCGCCGGCAGCACGTAGCGCTTCCAGGCGTTGTCGTCGCGGTTGGCCCGTTCGCAGGAAAGCGGATCGCTCGGCTTGGAGAAGGGCAGCTTCGGAATCACCACGCCCTTCAGAGTGGCGCCAGGTGCATCGAATCCTTCCCAGAAACTTTTCAGCGCGAACAACGACAGGTGCTCGTCGGCCACGAAGTCGTCCCGCAGCCCCTTCACCGACACGCCCCACTTCTGGCACACCACCCGCAGGTCCTCCTCTTTCAGGGCCGGAGCCACCGTTTCAAAGCAGCGCTCCATCTCGCGGCGATTGGTGAACAGCGTCAGCATCGCGCCGCCCTGGGCCAGGTGCGCCTGGGCCAAAAACGTGGCCAGCTGGTCCAAATACGCCGGCGCGCTGGGTTCCGGCAGATCCTTCACCACGTAAATGGTCATGCGGTGATCGAAGTCGTAGCTGGAGGGCAGCTCCAGTGTTTGGCAGGCCGACGACGGCGAGGTGTTCAGCCCCATGGCATCGCAGAACGATTGGAAAGTGCCGTCCACGGTGAGGGTGGCGGAGGTGTACACCACCGAATGCAGTTCGGGGTAAAGGGCCTCGTCCAGGTAACCGCCCACGTTGAACAGCTGCGCCTCCAGCTTGTCGGTGCCCTTGTCCTCTTTGCGGTTGAGGAACGCCGAGTACACGTAGCGGTCGCTCATGGTTTTGAACAGAATCTCGCAGGTGCTCACCACGCACTTCAGGTCCAGTACCACCGAAGCCAGCTCCCGCTGCACCCCTTCGCAACCGTCCAGCTCATCCAGATATGCAACCACATCTTGGCTGCGCATGATGAGGCGCTCCACGGCTTCGTTCAACGCCAGCCCCTTTTCCTTCACGTCTTTGAAGGTGTAAGAGCCCAAAATGTCATCGTTGAGCCAAATTTCCACCGTCTCATAGGATTTGGAACGGCGGCTTTCGTCGAAGAACAGTAGCCCCCGCAGCGATTTGGCGTATCCGTCCACTGCCTGGCTGTAAAGTTGGCTGGCTTCCCGCGCCTTCTCCAACAAACCGTACAACAGCGACGACGCCTCTTCCTTCCCCGCCGGGATGGCCGCTTTCACAATGCGGTCGAACAGGCTGCGACGGCGCTCCGTTGACGCCAAATGGCGGGCGATGCGGCGCAAGGGGCCCACTTCCAAATCGCTGGAGAGGGCACGGCGGGCCTCCGCTTCGGCGCCGTGAGCCTCGTCCACCACCCAATAGGCGGAAGGGGGTAGCAGCGCGTGGTCGTGGGACAAATCGCAGAAGAACAGGCTATGGTTGGTAACCACCACATGCGATGCCGCGGCCCGCGCCCGCGCGCCGAACACAAAGCACTTGCCGTTGAAGTAGGGGCACTTGTGGCGCAGACAATCGTGGCTGGCGGTGGTGAAGCTGTAACGGGGCGTGGTCTGGAAGTCGATCTTCAAGGTGTCCATGTCATCGAAATCGCTCTGCTCGGCGAAAGACAGCAGCGCCGCCATCGAGGGGGCCTGGGACACCTCGCGATTGTGCACGTTCACCAAACGGGCTCTATCGCTTACCAACTGCTCCAGCTTCCACAGGCACACGTAATGGGAAAAACCCTTCAGCGGGGCGAAGGTCACTTCCGGCGCTTCCGGATTGACCGCCTTCATGGCCGCCGTCAGCGCCGGCAGCTCTTTGTACACCAGTTGGTCCAGCAGCGCGTTGGTTTTCGTGGCCACCCCCACTGTGATGTTGTTGTCGCGGGCCACCGCTGCGGCGGACAGCAGATAGGCCATGGATTTCCCCACGCCCGTGCCCGCTTCTACTACCAAATTCGTGCCCTGGTCAAAGGCCGACCGCACCGCCTGGGCCATCTGCTGCTGCTCGGAGCGCGGCTCGAATTCGGGGTAAATGCGCGATAACAAGCCGTTCGGGGCGAAGGCGGCGGCAATTTCTTCCTCGGTGGGAAATTGCAGCTCCACCGGCCCCTCTTCCATAATGGATTTGATGTTGCGCTTCGGGGTAAGGTCAACCCCTTTCAGGGCGTCTTTGCGCAGTTGCCGCAACGAGAAGGGCGTCCGTTCGCCACAGCTGGCGAAATATTGGAACACCGCCCCCGTCTGCCATTCCTCCACCGGGCAGAGCGACGCAATCTTCACCACCAGCATGGGGGGCATCTGGGAAACTGCGGCCAAAAGAATGCGGAACAGGGCGCAGGTGGCGGCCACGTCGTCATCGGCGCGGTGGGTGGAAACCGGGGCGCCGAACGCCTTTACCAGGTCGACGAGGCGATGGGATTTCATTTGGGGCAGCGAGATGCGGGCCAAATCGAGGGAATCCACCCACAGGTTCTCCAACAGCGGATACCCTTCCGGGTGACGGGTGGTGAAGGTGCGATCAAAATTGGCGTTGTGGGCCACCACGGTGGCGTCCCCTACAAACTCCACCAGCGCCGCCAGCGCTTCCTGGGGGGTAGGGGCATCGGCCACATCCTCATCGTGGATGTGGGTAAGGTGCACCACTTCTTCCGGAATTGGCTTCCCGGGGTTCACGAAAGTCACGAACCAATCCACCACTTCGCCCTTCTCCATTCGGGCGGCGGCGACTTGGGTCAACTCGTCGTTTTTGAAAGACACGCCGGTAGTTTCAGTGTCCAAAACCACCACGTTGCCGTCAAACGGGCCAAAATCCATTTCGCGCGCCAACTGGGGCAGCCGCGCATAGCGCTCGGCGATGCGTTGGGGAGTTCCGTCGCACATGTATTCGCGCAATTGGTTCATGAATCGTCCTCTTATATCGAAAAGCCCGTTGGGTTCAGGGAAAAACTCCCTTTGGTAAGGGCCCACTACCCTATCATGAATGTTATGGGAAATGCCCCTCTATTCGGGGGTGTGCCGTCGGGTAATTTTACCAGTGGAAAGAAGGCCCTCGTGCAAGAGTATTTTGGAACTTATCAAAGATTCGAAACCGTTTCCAAGAAGGATGCAGGGGCTTTGCTTGGGGCCGACAACATCATCGGTGACCAGTATCAAATTCAACTAGAGCTGGTGGACGGGCAGCACCGCGGTTGGCTGGTGAATCGCTTTAACGCCCGCATCGGCTTCTTTGATGGCGAATTCTCGCGCAAGCTAAGCCTTTTGAAGGCGAAGGGGCTCACTCTCACCGCTATTCTGTCGTTTGTGGCGTTCACCGAAAACCCGGAACCGGGCCATTACTGGGGAGAGATGGCGGTTATCGCTTATCCCGCAGTTGAAGGCGAGGCCTTCCAAAAATTCGCCGATGCCGTGGCGAAGAAGATTGGCGAAGGGGTGCACCCAAACATCACCCTTACCCCAGACGGCGTGCAACAAGTGATTGATGCGCAGGGCGCCTGGCTGCCGGAGAAGAACATCCCCTACCCCACCCTGGACAAGGGCACCGTGTTCCTGAAAAAACGCCGCTCCTTGATGGACGGCGTGGTTGAACAGGGGCGCAAGGGCAACATCGGCTGCTACATTATCAGCTGGGCCGTCTTACTGGGGCTGGTGGCACTGATTATCTGGGGCTTCGTTTCCTGCGGCGCCCAGTAGGGCCTTCTTAAGCCTCCAGCGCATACTCGATCAACTGGGTGCACAGCTCGGGGAACGAAATTCCCGCTGCACGCGCTGCATCCGGCAATAGCGAAGTGGCGGTCATACCGGGAATAGTGTTGGTTTCCAACACCCAGGCCTGCCCGTTGACGGTATCCAAAATGACATCGGTACGGGAAACCCCCGAACATCCCAGCGCTTTATGGGCCTTTACCGCCAAATCCTGCACCAGAGCCGTGTAATCATCCGAGATGCGCGCCGGAATGATGTGCTGCGATCCACCGGGAGCATATTTGGAATCAAAATCGTAGAATTCCCCGCGGGGCACAATCTCAATTATCGGAAGTGCCTGTGGATTCTCATTGCCCACCACCGCCACCGTCAGTTCGGTACCCTCAATGAACGTTTCCACCAGTGCTTGGTCGTCGATTTCGTGAACCTTGGCCAGCGCCTCCTGTACCGATTCCGGCGTATCGGTCATGTAAATGCCCAGGGCGCTTCCCTCAGTGGCCGGCTTCACCACCGAACGCGGCCCCACTTCCTTCACCAACTGCTCAACGTTTACATCCTCGCCTTTGTTCACGGTTACAGAGCAAGGAGTGGGCACGCCTGCTTTGTGATAGAACATTTTGGACAGGCCTTTGTCCATAGCAATACCACTGGCCAAAGAATGAGAACATGTGTACGGTATTCCTAGAATTTCCAGCATGCCCTGCAGCGTTCCGTCTTCGCCGCCTTTGCCGTGCATGCAAAGAAAAGCTACATCGAAGGGCTCTTCCAAAAGGATTTTCAATTCTGATTTCTCGGAAGGATCAATCCGCATTACCTTGAAACCTGCTTCTTCCAACGCTTGAAGGGCGCCTGCCCCCGATGCAAGGGAAATTTCGCGCTCGTTGCTGTTACCTCCACACAGAAGTGCAACTTTGCAATCAGCAGGGTTAATCACGGTTTCACCTTTCATTCGCCATCACAATGGGCTGCAAGTATACCAAATACCCTTGGAAGCTTTTTGCAGTCACTGTACCTGTTTCAAGATTACTATAATGCCCTCATGGAAAACCTCATCAGAACATATTCACTCGACCAGCTGGCGGCTATAACCGCCGAGGCGGGTCAATCTAGATTTCGCGCCAAACAACTGTACGAATGGCTGCATAAACACCATGCACTCAGTTACGAAGAAATGACCAACTTACCCAAGGCGTTTCGAGATCATCTTGAATCCCGTTATCCTTTGCCCGCAGTTACCGTGATCAATCGCCAGGTTTCTCAAGACGGCACACGGAAATACGTACTACAACTTTCCGATGGCGCACTTATTGAAACTGTCGGCATCCCCTCCCGTAACGATCAACGGCTTACGGTATGTGTATCCTCTCAAGTTGGTTGCCCGATGGCCTGCCAGTTTTGCGCCACCGGTAAGGAAGGCTTCACTCGCAATCTTAACGCCGATGAAATCACTAACCAAATTACGGTTGTCGAGAGAGATTTCCAACAGCCGGTTTCCAATGTGGTAGTGATGGGCCAGGGCGAACCATTCCTCAATTACGAGAACTTGCTCATGGCGCTGAAAGAGATAAACAATTCTCAGTCCTTCAACATCGGTGCGCGCCACATCACAGTGTCTACATGCGGCATCTTGGAAGGAATTGAGAAATTCGCCAAAGAACCATTCCAATTCACTTTGGCAATTTCCCTACACAGCGCAATTCAATCAGATCGCGATTCACTGATGCCACGCGTGAAGAGCCAGCCTCTCGATAAATTGAAACAATCCCTGCAGGCATACATCGATCACACAAATCGCCGCATCACTTTCGAATACCTTCTCATTAAGGGCATCAACGATAGCAATCTCCATCTTGCAGCCCTTAAGGCCTATGCAAGCGATTTACTCTGTCACATTAACCTCTTGTCCGTAAACAACGTTGATGGCTCCCCTTTCAAACCACCTGCGCCGGAAACCGTCAATCACTGGTCCAACGAATTAAACAAAGTAGGAATAGAAACCACCATCCGCCATTCCAAAGGCGCAGACATAGACGGAGCTTGCGGCCAACTCAAAAACAAACTCATCTGAGACAAAGGGACAACCCTAATGCCTCAAATCATCTTCGCAAGGCAGAGATTCTATCTCCGCCTAAAACCACCGTTTTGTAGGCGTGTCGGGACATATGCTCTTTTCGCACAGGCCATCAAGGGAACGGAATATCATCTCGGCCTGAAATCGCTACCCTACGCAAGTCGTCCGTTTAGGCAGAGATAAAATCTCTGCCCTATAAATTCAACCTGCAACAGTATCCTGGCTGGGCCGACCCGGCAACTCAATCCAGCAAGAATGTATATCTCATTAAAAGAGTACAGTGCAGCTGTGCGGGGGAAAGGCGAGGGTGGTCCAACAAAGCGAGTTCCGCACGGCGGAAAAGCGCCAGTGGCGCTTTTCCCAAAGTAGGACTGTCTGAGCGACTTGGACCGCCCCGCCCTTCCCCCCTGCTCCAAATAACCAATTGCAAGCTATAAAAAAAAGGAGTGTTTCACGTGAAACACTCCTTTGCAAATCAAAACCTGAAGCTCGCGCTACGCTATCTCATCAAAAATACGGCGCAAATCATCTTCGTCGGTAAACTCAATTTCAATCTTGTTTTTACCTTTTGCACTCTTAATGCGTACGTTAGTCTGCAAAACATCGCGAAGCGCCTTGGCAACTTTCTTATAAGCAGTAGGCAAAGGTTGACGAGGAGAAGGTTGGTCGGAACTCATCTCTTTACCAGAGAAAAGACGAGCGAGTTGCTCAGTTTCACGCACAGTGAGTCTCTGCTCTTTCAACTTCTCAATGAGCTTCTCCTGTGCAACTTCATTCTTAATGGAGAGGATCGCACGAGCATGACCTTCGGTAATCTCCCCATCGAAAAGCATCCGCTGTGCCTCTTCAGGCAAATCAAGCAGACGGAGAAGATTCGCAACAGTTGAACGCCCCTTGGAAACTGCTTGGGCCACTTCCGCTTGAGTCATTCCCTTGCGTTCCATAAGGCGGCGATATCCGTAAGCCTCTTCAATGGGATTCAAATCGGAACGCTGAATGTTCTCAATAAGGGCCAACTCAAGAGCTTTGTCATTGTCGGCTTCTTTGATGATGACGGGAACCTTTTTAAGCCCCGCCCTCTGGGAAGCTTGCCAACGGCGCTCACCGGCAATAATTTGATAGGTGCCGTCAGCCACCTCGCGCACAATGATCGGTTGCAGCAAACCATCCTTTTTAATCGAGGAGGCAAGCTCTTCCAAATCTTCTTCTTTGAAGTTCGTACGGGGCTGATCGGGATTTGGCTTAATTTTGGTTATATCCATCTCATTTGCGTTCTGAGAGGCGCGAGACACAACCCTTGCCTGCTCGGCAGGTACCCCTTTCATCACGCCTTCAGGGCGCTGATTTGAGACTGCAGGAGACGTTTTAGCAACACTAGTAGGGGGTTTGCTAGGGTTTTCACCTTTCGCGCCTTCTAGGGGTATTACAGCGTCTCTGGATTGAATTGTCCTTGGCTCAAGGATAGGGTCATATTCATCTATTTCACCAAGCTCAACCACAACCCTCTCGCGCTGTTGCGAGGGGACAGGAGCCTTTGCCGAACCGGATTCTGTCTTCTTCTCCTCAGAACGAGGAGCTGCCTTATGGGGCTGCGCAGGACGAGCACTCTCATAAGAGTCTCCCAGCAGGGAACTGAGCCCTCTACCCAAACCACTTTTATTAGGCTTAGCCACGACTAATCACTTCCTTCGCAAGCTCAATATAGGAAATCGCACCTTTACCTCGGGGATCATATTCAGTAATAGGCATACCATAACTCGGAGCCTCAGAAAGTTTAACCGTACGAGGAATCAGGGTGTTAAACACAGTACGACCAAAGTAACTTTTTACTTCATCAACCACTTGTTTAGACAAAGTGGTTCGATTGTCGTACATAGTAAGAAGAACACCGGATATCTCGAGGCTGGGATTCAAACGGGTTTTGACACGTTTCATTGAATCGAGGAGTTTTGTCACACCTTCAAGTGCATAAAACTCACATTGAATGGGAATCAGCAGCTTATCAGCCGCAACAAGGGCATTCACCGTTAAGAGACCCAGAGAAGGGGGACAATCAATAAAGATATAGTCGTACTTGCCCCGCATCTGACCAACCGCATCCTTCAAGCGATTCTCACGGGCCATCTCGGACACTAACTCAACTTCAGCACCAGCAAGGTTGATGGTTGCCGGCGCAACATCCAATCCCTCGCATACATCCGGGATAATCACATCCTGAAGTGGCACATCATCAAGAAGAACGTTGTAAATGCAAGATTCCACCAGGCCCTTATCAATACCCAACCCACTGGAAGAGTTACCCTGGGGATCCAAATCCACCAATAACACCTGTTTATTCATGGCACCAAGGGCCGCTGCGAGGTTAATGGAAGTAGTAGATTTACCCACACCACCCTTCTGATTCAACACAGCAATCACTTTAGTTTGCCCAATAGCGTGAGTAACAGGTTTCTTATCAGCGTATTTCTTCAATTGAGTGGGTTCATAACCCTCATTATCAACAGGAGAGGTAACCTCATCAATCTCACGAGTAGTTACCACGTATTCTTCAGGGGAATCAACCGACTCCTCAATCTGATCCTCAATTTGAGAAGAAATCACCTCATCTGAGGGTTTTTCTCGCTTCTTGCCATCAAAGATACCCACATCTACCTCCTACTTCCTATAAAAATACCTCAATAGGCTAATTACCTATATTCCTATCAAAATCAACTGCCTATAAGCAGTAATTCCCTGAATTAGGAGGTGTTTCACGTGAAACACTGAGCATCATTCATACGATTGAACAGGATATAGGACAGAGAGCCCCAGTACAACAGCTATTTTTCACTCACTGAAGATTTATACAGTGCTTTTGTGTGAGTGGTTAAAAGAAAACCGATGAAATAGGTTTTGGAGGGTGGGCCGACCCGTCAGGTATGAAGCCGCTGCCCAGGCGGGCCGTCCATTTAGGCAGAGATAGAATCTCTGCCCTACGAATCCGACCTGCGATGCATCCTGGCTGGGCCGACTCGGCGGGTCGGAGCGAGGTCCGGCCAAGCGGAGTAGAGGGGAAATCCACTCGACCGAAGGTCGAGTTAGTTCCCCTCGTACGGAGCGTCGAGCGCAGGCCTGTCGGGTCGGCCCAGCCTCCGGAAACCCGGCATCATCCCCTTCCCTCGTCATGCAATGCAGCTGTGCGGGGGAAGGGCGGGGGTGGTCCAACAAAGCGAGTTCCGCACGACGGAAAAGCGCCGGTGGCGCTTTTCCCAAAGCAGGACTGTCTGAGCGACTTGGGCTGCCCCCGCCCTTCCCCCTGCTATGAAAAGAGAAAAGGCAGGGATAAGATCTTTAACTTGCAAATAAGCTCAATGTTTCACGTGAAACATTGAAAACTACGATTCAATTTGTTTCACGTGAAACATTACGAGAGTGGATTATGTTGGGCTGCTCCAATTTTACGTGGAAGTTTGAGTTGAGCTGGAGATACCTTCTCGAAAACGAAGATTCGGCGCAGCGTGTTGCCATCACTGAGAACCGTAGAGTAGTCTTTTATTAACTTCATACCGACTTTGGGACAAACTTTCAACGCAAGATCAATTTCACTTTGCTCAGTTTGTGCTTTATAGCAAATGAGTTGGCCTCCAATTTTCAACAAAGGCGATGCTAATTCAATTAAGGAAACAAGTTGAGTAACTGCACGAGCTGTTAAAACAGCAAAGGCTCCTTTCCTCTCTTTAGCAAGCTCCTCAATACGACCACCGTAAGTATCAATTTGATTCGAAAGTCCGAGGGAATCAACGCCTTCTTGAACAACATTTACTTTCTTCTTTACGGAATCGATGAGCACAGCTTTACGTCCTGATTTGACCGCAATGGGAACACCAGGAAAGCCACCGCCAGTTCCCATATCGCCATACAACCCTTCAGGCGCGGAAATTATATCCTGCAAAGGAACGAGGGAGTCTTCTACGTGAAGGATTTTAGCGGTATCCAAATCTGTGATTCGCGTGAGATTGATTCTTTGGTTGGCTTCCAGAATATATGCCAGATAGGCGTCAATCAGCTGATCAGATTTGTCGAGCTCTAACATCAATGGCTCCTTTGGGAATTGGTAACCAGGATAGAGTATACAAACAGCCAGGCAAAAGAAAGGCCCCTTTCGGGGCCTAGGCAATACAAAGGAGCAGTTGCTTATTTAGGGAACACAACTACATGGCGAGCAGGACCTTCTCCTTCAGAGCAGGTGGTCACCCGATCGTCGCCGCGAAGGGCAATATGGATGATGCGCCGCTCATACGGAGTCATGGGGCGCATCTTAACACTGCGACCGGAGCTGGCTGCGCGATTAGCGGTGGATTGAGCCATGGATTCCAACTTAGCGCGTTGACGATTCTTGTAACCCTCAACATCAACTACCAGAGGGTAACGCATACCAAGCTTGCGCATGGAGATGGTTGAAACCATGAACTGAAGAGCATCCAAGTTGCGGCCATGACGACCAATGAGTACGGCAAGATCATCCCCGGTGATGTCAAGAATCAACTCACCCTCATCACCTTCGTACTCATCGATGGTGATTTCACCAACGTCAAAATGCTCAAGAATGTCCTGAATTACGGAAATACCAGTGTCCGCAATCTGGTCGAGCATCTCATCAGAAACAACGCCCTCTTCAGGGTCCTCAACTACTTCTTCAGAAACTTCATCAAGCTCTGCTGACTCGATGATCTCTTCTTCAGCCATAGGTTCTCCTGTCTCTATAAGATGGAGAAGCCCCAAAAACGAGGCTTCATAGGAAACTACTTTTTCTTAGTGGGGCGCTTCTTCTTTTCCTTGCGCGTCACATTCACTTCCACCGGTTTAACTTCAATGACCTGCTCTTCTTCCTTGCGGGCATCTTCCTTGCGACACATGGCCAAGGTAATTTGGTTCTGGGCAATGCCGATCAAGGAAGAGGCGCCCCAGAACAAAAGCACGCCAGCGGGGGAACTCCAAGAAATCCAAAGCATGAACAAACTCATGACGCCGCCCATGATGAGAGTTTGATTGCGCTGCTGAGTGTTTTCCGACTTCAGCTGCATCATAACCATGGGAAGGAATGTGGCACCTGCAAAGATAACCATGAGAATGACATAGGGAACAAATGTTCCAAATCCCACTTCAAGCGCCTGCTGGGGGGTCATAACCAGGTTGGGAACAATATTGTAGAAGCAGTAATCCTGAACTTCCTCGCGTTGTCCCATCTCTCGAAGCACCTGGAACAAGGCAACGAAGATCGGCATCTGCAACAGCATGGGCAAACAACCGGCCAGAGGATTGAACTTAGCCTCCGCGTAGAGTTTCTGCATCTCCTCTTGCTGACGCTGGGGATCGTTGGCGTAGCGCTTCTGCAGATCCTGAATCTTCGGTTGAATCTTCTGCATCTGGTAGTTGGATTTCGCCTGCTTGTGCATGAGTGGCGCCACCAAAATACGAAACAACACCGTAATGATGATGATGGCCAGGCCCCAGTCATGACAGAAGCCATAGAAAAATTGGATGATGGAGAAAATCCAATCCTTAAACCAATCCCACATATCAAATCCTTCCGCACATGTTGAGCGAACCAGTGAGCTATGGCACCGGGTCGTAACCGTGAGGTCCGCCAGGGCGACATCTCATGATTCGCTTGCATGTCAGCTTGAGCCCTTTCATGAACCCATAGCGCTTAAATGCCGTCAAACCGTATTGAGAGCAGGTGGGGACGAATCGACAGCAGGATGGGAACAGGGGAGAAATGCAAAACCGATAAAAAATGATAACGCCAATGGCAATCCACGTAGGAATGCGCACCAGCGGCTTCAACAAATCATTCGGCTTCAATTTCAACGGAAAATCCCGCCCTCGAAAGCGTCTTGCCACATGTGGTAAGAACTTTACTATAAGTTTCCCGTGTTACGGCGCTTTTGGCTAAGAAAACAATATCGGAGCCGGGCCAAGGGCCGCCAAGATCGCAGCAAATTGCTCTCATGCGCCTCTTCGCCCTGTTGCGCCATACCGCGTTGCCAAGTTTTTTTCCCGCAATAAAAGCAACACGACCCTGAGGGCCGTGTGTAAAGGGTTCTTCTTCAGTTGATGATTCTCGGGCGCTAACTATAAAAGTGATGTAAGGAGACTTAAATCTCTTGCCGCACTCGAATAAAGAAGAAATATCGTTGCTGGATTTAATTGTTTCCAACGAACTGCCTGTTTTACACACACAGACGCTTGCGACCCTTGGCACGGCGTGCGGCCAGAACAGCGCGACCACCCTTGGTAGACATGCGGGCGCGGAAGCCGTGGCACTTTGCACGCTTACGGTTGTTCGGTTGATAAGTACGTTTCATGTTTCTACCCTTCCTGGTAAAAAGTGTAACTTCGAAATTGTAACGCCCGATTTTATTAAGTCAACTAGTAATTTTTCTTTCCTTGCATTTCTTCCGCTTGGAGGGAATGGCGGTTATCAAAGGGATTCAGAGGGAATGAACGCTGGCTCCTGGCTTCTCTAAAAAATAAAGCATCATCATCTTAATAAGGACGGTGGAAAAAAGGAAAATGAAAGTAATCCCAGTTGGCATTGAAGGTTTCAAGGTGAGCAAAACGCTTCGGGGTACGCCTGGGTTTCCACAATGGTCCATGAAGCCGTAGTTTTGCTCCACTGCTTTTCCTAACGAAAGCCCGCTGATTCCACTGGGTAATTAACCCTCCATAATCATCTGCTTGATGTTTTCGATTTCCTCTCGCACTTCTCGAGACTGGTTGATCTTCTTCTCTATGGAAGTGTAAGAGTGCATTGCGGTGCTGTGATCGCGGTTGAAGCGTTTACCGATGGTGGCGAAGGGAACATCAAGCATCTGACGGCAGAGGAAGATGGCGATTTGGCGTGGATAGGCGATGTCGCGGCTTCTCTTCGATGACAACATGTCGGTATGTTTCACATGAAAGTACTTTTCCACTTCTTTCTGTATGTCGTCGATGGTGAGGTTGCGGGTAGGACCACCGGTGAAATGGCTGGCCAGCAGCGTATTTAACTCGTCGGCGGTCATGGAAATTTTTCCGAAATAGGTCATGTGGTAGATGACCGTGGTGACCGCGCCTTTCAGCTCGCGGATATTTGGGCTGGAGTTTTCCGCGATGAACAGCTGCACGTCGTCGGGGATGACGATGGAGTCGCCGCCGGCGTTGCGCTGGTATTCGTTGATGAAAAGGCGAATGATGCCAAGTTTTGTCTCAATCTCCGGCGGCTGGATGTCAACGGTGCCTCCGCTTGAGAATCGGGACGAGTAACGCTCATCGATGTCGATATTTTTAGGGGCACGGTCAGCCGAAAGGACAATCTGTTTATTCATGTCGCGCAGCCGGTTGAAAATCTGGAACACGATATTGAGGGTTTGTTTTTTTCCCTGCAGGTGCTGAATGTCGTCGATCAACAGCACATCGGCGTCCTCGTAGCGCTTCTTGAAGTTGACGAAACTGTTTTTCTCGGTGTCGTGGGTGGTACTGGCAATTGTGTAGTCGTTCAGCAGGTCAGCGGCATCCACATACAAGGTGCGCAGGTAGGGGCGCGAATCGCGAATGTAGTTTTCGATGGCCCTCATCAGATGGGTTTTTCCCAGGCCGCTTTTCCCGTAGATGAACAAAGGGTTCAGCGGCTCTTTGCTGGGGTTTTCCGCCACGGCCAGTGCCATTGAGTAGGCCATACGGTTTGAATCGCCGATGACGAAGTTTTCAAACGTGGATGTGGAAACGCGGGATGACGTGCCATCCCCACTGGCGTTTTCCTGCGGCGCAGCTGTTTGGGTTGGGGCGGCGGCGGGAGCTTCTTCGTACACGGTGGCTGTGGTGTTGGCTGGCCTGGTATTGTAGGGCTGCAGCGGCGGGGCAATGGGGACTGCGGGGACCGGAGCCGCGACTGAGGGGGCGGGGCTCGGTGCAACCACCGCCGCCGGTGCAGCCACAGGGGCTGCCGGTGCGGAGTCGATAGCCAGCACCACATTGAAAGGTACTTCAAACATATCTTGCAGTGCTTGGCTGATAAAAGGCAGATAGTGGGCTTCCACCCAGTTTTTCAAAAATTCGTTTTCAGCGGTGAGCATAAAGAAGCCTTCGCTGATTACCTGGGGGTGGAGGCGGGCGAAGAAAGCATCTACTTGGGAAGCGTCAACAGAGTCGTATTCTTTGACTATCCGCCAAACATTTTGCCAGTAGTCGTTAAGAAGGCTGCTGTCCATAGTTTTACTCCTTGAGATGCTGTGTTTTTAGTACATTGTTGAAAACTCAGTGAGTCAAGATAACATATTCCCATTGTGTCTAGGTGAGACAAGCTGTTAATTGTTGCAAAAATTTGGTGGAAAAATCAGTGGAAAATACTAGTCGTGCAACGCCTGGGCTACTTGGTAACCAATATCGGTCAAGGTGCGTAGCTTCGTGTTCACCAAATCGCGGGCTATGAGGCCCTGGTCTTCCAATTGGGAGAGTATCTTGTAGGTGCTGGAAGGGGCGATGCCCGTCCACTCGGTTATGTCGGTGATGCGCAAAGGGCCGCTTTCGTTGTTGAGCAGGCGCAACACGGTGCGGGCGTTTTCGCTGAGATGGGGAATGACGGTGTGACCGAGTGCCCGCTGATGGGTGGGCGCAGTGCTGTAAGGGTAAGCTGCCGGCGCGGGGTATGCGGCCGGTTGTCCATAGGTATTTTGTTGGGGGTAGGCAGCGCCGTAATAGGGCATCGGTTGGTTCACCGGCGCCGCGGCAGCCGGATAGGGAGCGGCCGGGTTTACTGGCATCGCCCCCGCCGGTTGTTCTGTGGGGAGCATTTGGTAGGCAGCTTCATCCCCTGCCGACGGAATTGCCGGAGATGGAGGCTGCGGCGCGGCGGCCAAAGAACTGGGGGCACCCGCAGGCGCCGCCACAACAGGAGAAAGTTCCTTCTCGAGGCTGATGGTGATTACCGATCCGCAATTGAGGTTGTCTTCAATGGTGATGGACCCGTGGCTTACATCCAGATAGTCCTTAACGATAGGCAGCCCGCTGCCAACGCCGCGAATGTAGTGCTTCATGGGTTCCACCGCGGAAGAGAATCCCGGTAGTTGTGCCTTGTCCTTCGATGCAATTCCCGGACCTTGGTCGGCGAATCGGATGGTGTTGCCGTTGTCCATGATGGAGACGATGATTTCCTGGAAGCGGGCATGGATAAAATTTTCCGAAACCTCTCTTATCACAGTGTAAGGGATAGATCCGCCGGAGGTGCGCGCTTGGTTATAGATAGTTGAAGCCAGATTTTCGATAAACAATCCTGTTTCAGCGGGAGGAATTTCCACTACGCGCGGGGCACTGCGAAGGTCGTCATAAATAGCAATGCGGGCAGTGGTATTCACGAAAGAGAAGTCAAAGGGAGCTTCAAGTGATTCCTCGTTCAAGGGTTGGGAGGGGGCGGTGGAGGGGCTCACGGTTGGGTTCCTTTCAAAATACTGCGTTTACCTGGTATGTTTTGAGAGTTACGAAAGGTTTGTTAACTGCTTTCACGCATTTTTCCCAGAAAGAAATTATAAGGGAAGAAATATTCCTAGGAAGAAAAATCTTTTTTCCGGGATGTGGAAAAAGAAATATGGCTTGAACTGGCGTATTTCATAGTTTTCAACAATTTGTTCATTAAATGGGGAAAACCTAGAAAAAACTGCGCAGAAAAGAGAGAAAAAAGAGAAGGAAAATTGGAAATGGTTAAAAAAACTTCTTGATTTTTGACTCGGGAAAGGTTTTACCAGGTGGGTAAACTCTAGCGAAACGATGGTTTTCCCCATTCACCAACTGACTCATCTGTCAACACGAATCTTTGTTCTCTTTAGTGAAAGTAATGATAAAACCGCAGGTCAAGTTTAAAGTTTGAAGGAAAATAATAGAAAAAAGTTTTTTGAAATTCCTTCGCCGAACGGTATGTGGAAAACCTTAAAATTTGTTTTTCACGGCAGAAGGCCCGTATAAGCCCTTCTTTTTCCTTTAATTTCAACATTTTCCACAAAATAGCGGTTGAAAATGTGAATAACTAAGAGCAAAAACATTATGGGACAGGTCATTATTGGAAATAGAGAGCCATCGGAACAACTCTATGGTGTGGGGCCGCCTGCGCCGTTTATAATGAACCCCATCGATGAATAAGGACGAAAAAGGGGCCTCTTGTGAAATTCAGCATCAATAAAGGCGAATTGCAAAATGCGCTGGCAGTGGTATCGAAGGGCATCTCTACCCGTTCCACTCTTCCGTCCCTGGCTGGTGTGTACCTGAAGGCCCAAGGCAACCAGCTCACACTGGAAACCACCAACTTGGATCTGTCCATTCGCCACACGGTGATGGCGCTGGTGGAAGAGGAGGGAACAGCCCTTTTGCCGGGCAAGTTGTTCGGTGACATTGTAAAAAGCTTGCCGGACGCCTCGGTTACCGTGAGCGCCACCCATGAAGAGGCCTACATCACCTGCGACAAATCGTCGTTTGCCATCCAGGCGCTGAACCCCGACGACTTCCCCGGGTTCCCCCACGTGCAAACCTCTCAGGAAATTTCTGTGGAGTTCCCCATGTTTTCCTCGATGGTGAAAAAAGTGGCCCGCAACGTGTCGCGGGACGAAAGCCGTCCCATTCTCACCGGCGTTCTGGTGAATTATGAGAATGGACGCCTGCGCATGGTGGCCACCGACTCTTACAGGCTTGCCATCACCGACGTTGCGGTGCAAGCGGGCGAGGTGGAAGATTTTGAATGCGTTATTGCCGGTGGCTTCATGCTGGATTTGGCGGGGTTGCCCAAAACTGAAGACCCTATCACGCTGGCTTTGGCGGAGAACCAAATACTGGTGCGCTGCGGCGAAACAGTATTTGTGAACCGTCGCATCGAAGGACAGTATCCTCCGTACCAAAAGTTGCTACCCGATGGGTATAGCACCCGCGCTCGGCTGCAGGTGAGCGATTTAGCGGCCAGCATCAAGCGCGCATCGCTGATGGGTAATTCCTCCTCGCCCGTGCGTTTTGATTTGAATGCTGCCTCTCAAACGCTGCAGGTTTCCGCCATGACCCAGGACGTGGGTTCGGCGAAGGAAATTGTGTCGGCCTCCATCGAGGGCGATGACATGGAAATTGCCTTCAACTTCGCCTACGCCTTGGAAGGTTTGGCCGGCGTTGGAGGGGACGAGGTGTATTTGGAACTGCAATCCTCCACAAAACCGGGCATCTTGCGGGCAATCGGACCGGAGAACTACCTGTTCCTCATCATGCCCGTGCGCATTCCGTAGGCCCGGGGCCGAGAGCGGCTATGTTAACTCTCACCCAACTTGAGCTGCACAATTTCCGCAGCTATTCCCAGTTTTCTCTTGAGGAGATTGGGCCCCTTACTATATTCATCGGGAACAACGCGGTGGGGAAAACCAATCTCATCGAAGCCATCCAATTGCTGACGGCGGCGAGTTCGTTTCGCCACCCTCTCATTTCCCAGATGGTGAAATGGGGCGAGAGTGAAGCTCGGTTGAACGGGCTGATCACCGGCGATGGCCGCCATCTGGATGTGCAGTTGCAGATGACGGGCCACAGTAAAAAATTTTCCCTCAACGGCAACCGTAAAAAGGCAGTGGATTTCATGGGCACGTTACCGTCGGTGGTGTTCACCCCCGACGATTTGCAGTTGGTGAAGGGGCCGTCGTCCTTGCGGCGCCGCAGTTTGGATGCGTTGGGGTGCCAGCTTTCCCGAAACCACTATCTTATAAGTAAAGACTACGAGAAAGTGGTGCAGCACAAGAACAAACTGCTGAAGGAAGGAGCCGATCCGCTGCTGCTGGAAAGCGTGAACGAAATGCTCACCATATGCGGCAGCCAGCTGATTGCCTACCGCGCCGCTTTGGCGCACCGGTTCTTCCCCGTTATAGAGCAGCGCTACCGCGAGATAGCCGATGGGGAAGAAGCGGCAGTAATCTATGCGCCGCTGGGAGATTATGGCGAAGGGGAGGAATTGGTTTCCAAAAGTCGCGATGAGCTCAGAGAGGCGCTGGCGAAAAAACTGGTAGCTGCCTTGCCGCAAGAAATGGCGCGGGGGAAAAGCCTGGTGGGTCCCCATGGCGATAAAATCAACTTCCAAGTGAAAGGCATGCCCGCGGCCGACTTTGCAAGCCAAGGTCAGCAAAGGTCGTTGGTGCTGGCGGAAAAACTTGCGGAAGTGGCCATGGTGGAGGAAGTGTTGCACGTGAAACCTGTGCTGCTTCTGGACGACGTGATGAGCGAATTGGATGGAGACCGCCGCAGGGCCATTCTGAATTACATCAACCAAGACGTGCAGACATTCATCACAACTACCCATCTGGAATACTTCGAGAGCAGCCTTCTGGAAAGCGCGCGACTGGTGCATTTGTAGAACTAGAAGCCGCCTATCAAAAAAAATGCGCACCAGAACCCCGTAAACTGGCTTTTGATAGAAAAAACGGGAAATAACTCAAATAGCACTGCAAAAGTGCCTTCACGGGGCTTAAATGGCGCCGCAAGAGCCGCTTAATGAAAACGGTGTGAATAATATGTTAGAATACCAGCACTAATGCGCCGCATTCGCAGGTGCATTTATTTATGTTTCAAAGGGGTATGCGCCCCGTGTATCTGGGAAAAGGAGCGTAACTGTGGCCGAAAAACCAGGTAGTCATTACGATGGATCCGATATTCAGGTGCTGGAGGGACTGGAAGCGGTCCGCAAGCGCCCGGGTATGTACATCGGTTCCACTGGCCCCCGTGGCCTTCACCACTTGGTGTACGAGGTGGTGGACAACTCCGTTGACGAAGCTTTGGCCGGCTTCTGCGACAACATTATCGTGACCATCCACAAGGACAACTCGATTACCGTCGAGGACAACGGCCGCGGCATTCCCGTGGACAAGCACCCGAAAGAAAAAATCCCCACAGTGGAGGTGGTGCTCACCATCCTTCACGCCGGCGGCAAGTTCGGCGGCGAAGGCTACAAAGTGTCCGGTGGCCTGCACGGCGTGGGCGTGTCGGTAGTGAACGCCCTTTCTTCGAAAGTTGTGGTGCGCGTGCGCCGCGATGGCGTGGAGTACGAGATTGACTTCGAGTATGGTAAAACCGCCACGAAGCTGCACAAGATTGGGTCCGCGAAGCGATCCGGCACCACTGTTACCTTCTGGCCCGACCCGCTCATCTTTACCGAGACCACCGTGTACGATTTTGACACGCTGGCCACCCGTTTCCGTGAGATGGCGTTTTTAAACAAGGGGCTGAAGATTACCCTGCGCGACGAGCGCGTGACCGACGCCGAAGGGGAGCCCCGCACCGAGGTGTTCCAGGCGGCCGGCGGCATCGTTGACTTCGTGAAGTACCTGAACGAGGGCAAGGAAACCCTGAACCGCCCCATCTATTTTGAGGCGGAAAACGCCGACGGCACCGTGGAAATTGCCCTGCAGTGGTCCACTTCCTACTCCACTAATTCGGTGCTGGCGTTCGCCAACAACATCAACACCCACGAGGGCGGCACCCATCTGGATGGTTTCAAAAATGCCATCACCCGCACCATCAACGAGTACGCCCGCTCGAAGGGCATCTTGAAGGAGAAGGACGCGAACCTTTCCGGCGACGACGCCCGCGAAGGATTGGCTGCCATCATTTCCGTGAAACTGCACGATCCGCAGTTCGAGGGCCAAACGAAAACCAAGCTGGGCAACACCGAAATTCGCCCGCTGGTGCAAAACGCCGTGATGCGCGGTCTGGCGGAATACCTGGAGGAGAACCCGGCGCCCGCCAAGCGCATCGTGTCGAAAGCGGCTCAGGCGCTGAAGGCTCGCGAAGCCGCCCGCAAGGCCCGCGAGATGACCCGCCGCAAGAACGTGATGGACTCGTTCGCGCTGCCGGGCAAGCTGGCGGACTGCTCGTCGAAGGACCCGTCGGTGTCCGAAATCTTCATTGTAGAGGGTGACTCCGCTGGCGGCTCCGCCAAGCAGGCGCGCGACCGCAAGTACCAGGCCATCATGCCTTTGCGCGGTAAAATCCTCAACGTGGAGAAGGCGGGCCTTCACCGCTCCCTTACCTCCGACACCATCAGTTCGCTAATCACCGCCATCGGCACCTCCATCGGCGACGACTTCAACGCCGACAAGGCCCGTTACCACCGCATCATCATCATGACCGATGCCGACGTGGACGGCGCCCACATCCGCTGTCTGTTGCTCACCTTCTTCTATCGCTATATGCCGGAGCTGATCAACCGTGGCTACATTTACATTGCACAGCCGCCCATTTTCGGCCTAAAGAAGAAGAACTCCCGCAACCCGAAAATCGAGCGCTACATCTACGACGAAAAGGCCCTCTCTTCCACGTTGGCGGAATATGACGACCCATCGAAGTTCGACGTGCAGCGCTACAAGGGCCTGGGTGAGATGGACCCGGAGCAGCTATGGGAAACCACTATGGAGCCGGCCACCCGCACCCTGCTGCAGGTGAGCATCGATGATGCCGTGGAAGCCGAGCGCGTAGTGACCGAATTGATGGGCGACCAGGTAGAACCCCGCAAGGAGTTCATTCAGAAGCACGCCCGCGACGTGCGCTTCCTGGACATTTAAGAAGAGCGCCGAAAGGAACAGCCGAGATTCGTAGGGCAGAGATAGAATCTCTGCCCTACGAAAAAAAAAGCGGGGAGAAAGCCGAAGGTAATCCTTCGGCCTCTTCTCCACCCAACGAGGTATTAAAAAGGGCAAGAAAATTCCCAGGAAAGAAAGGGAACTTATGGCTGAAAATGACGATCGCTTCGACGAGGATCGCGAGAACGTAGACAACTTGGAGCGCCTGCTGGCACGCGCCGAGGAAGATGACAGTGAGGGCGATGAGGAAGCCGAGGTGACATCCGCCTCTTCCACCATCGAAGAGGAAACGGACGTGGACCACGTTATTTCCGAAGAAGAGCGCGCCCGCTCCCTGATTGTGGACATGCCCAACCCCCACGGATCCATCATCGAAGGCGCCAACGGCGGCGAAGGCACCACGGTGCGCGCGGCATTTCTGGGCAAGGAGATGCAGTCTTCCTTCCTGGAATATTCCATGTCAGTTATTGTGTCCCGCGCCCTGCCGGATGTGCGTGACGGCCTGAAGCCGGTACATCGCCGCATTTTGTACGCTATGAATGAAAGCGGCTACACCCCCAATAAGCCGCACATGAAGTCGGCCCGTACCGTGGGCGACGTGATTGGCAAGTACCACCCCCATGGCGACTCGGCCGTGTACGACACCATGGTGCGCCTGGCCCAGCCCTTCAGCATGCGTTTGCCGCTGATTGACGGCCACGGCAACTTCGGCTCCATCGACGGTGACTCCGCCGCCGCCATGCGTTACACCGAGGCGCGCCTGGACAAGGCCGCCATGGAACTGCTGCGCGACCTGGAGAAGGAAACCGTAGACTTCCAACCCAACTACGACGAAAGCCTGCAAGAGCCTAAGGTGCTGCCGGCCCGTTTCCCCAACCTGCTGGTGAACGGCTCCAACGGCATCGCCGTGGGTATGGCCACCAACATTCCCCCGCACAACCTGGGGGAATCCATCGACGCCACTTGCCTCATGCTCGACAACCCCGATGTGACCACCGAGGAACTGTTGCAGGTTATGCCCGGCCCCGACTTCCCTACCGGCGGCATCATCACCGGCCGTCAGGGCATTTTGGACGCCTATGAAACCGGCCATGGCAACCTCACCGTGCGCGCCAAGTGCTCCATAGAAGAGCGCAAAAACGGCCGCTACTCCATTGTGGTGAAGGAAATTCCCTACATGGTGAACCGCAAGCGCCTGCTGGAGAAGCTGGGCGAGCTGGTGCGCGACAAGAAGCTGCCGGAAATTTCCAACATCCACGACGCGGCCGACCGCCACGGCATCGACATCATTATCGACCTGAAGTCGAACGCAGTGCCGCAAGTGGTGCTAAACAAGCTGTACAAGCACACTCAGTTGCAAACCGGCTTCGGCATGAACATGCTGGCGCTGGTGGAAAACACCCCGCGCCTGCTGACGCTGAAGGAAATCCTGTACTACTACATCGAGCACCAGAAAGACGTGGTTACCCGCCGCACCCGCTACGAGCTGGCCCGGGCTGAGGAACGCGCCCACATTCTGGACGGCTACATTGTGGCGCTGGACAACATCGATGAAGTCATCTCCATCATTCGCTCGTCACAAACCGACAAAGAAGCCGCCAAGCGCCTCACTTCGCGCTTCGGCCTTTCCAAGAAGCAGACGGACGCCATCTTGGAGATGCGCCTGCGCCGCCTGACCGGTTTGGAACGGGAGAAGATCGAAGAAGAGTTGGCCGAGCTGCGCGAGAAGATTGCCTACTACAAGCGCGTGCTGGCCGACGAGCGCGAAGTGCGCCTGATCATCAAAGAAGAGCTGCAGGATGTGAAGAAGCGCTACGGCACCCCGCGCCGCACCCGCATCACCGCCGAGGCCAAGGAAATCGACGTGGAGGACCTCATCGCCGACGAGAACATGGTGATCACCATGACCAAGGCCGGCTACATCAAGCGCCTCCCCGTTACCACCTATCGTCAGCAGAAGCGCGGCGGCAAGGGCATGCAGGGGGTCAACCTCAAAGAAAGCGACTTCGTGGAGCACCTGTTTGTGGCCTCCAACCATTCCTACATGCTGTTCTTCTCCACCGCCGGCAAGGTGTATCGCCTGAAGGCCTACGAGATTCCCGAGGCCAGCCGTCATGCCCGCGGCACCGCCATCGTGAACTTACTACCGCTGATGAAGGGCGAAACCATTTCCGCCGTTATCGCTACCAAGGAATTCCCTGAAAACGAATTCCTCATGTTTGCCACCGAACAGGGCATGGTGAAGAAGACGGCCATGAAGCAATTTGCGAACATTCGCAAAGACGGCCTGATTGCCATCAACCTGCGCGACGACGACCACCTGATTGCGGTGCGCCGTGTGGCCCAGGGTCAGAAGGTGATTATGGTGTCCAGTGCTGGCAAGGCCATCATGTGGGACGAGGAAGAAGCCCGCGCCATGGGTCGCGACACCATGGGCGTGCGCGGCATGACGGTGCCGGCCGACGCTCACGTGCTGGGCATGGAGATTGCCCGCCCCGACACCGACCTGTTCGTGATTACCGAGAAGGGCTTCGGCAAGCGCACTCCGGTGAGCGAATATCCCTGCCACCATCGCGGCGGCCAGGGCGTGTACACCATCACCATGACCCAGAAGAAGGGCTTGCTATCGGTGATGAAGATCGTGGGCCCCGAAGATGAAATCATGATTATCTCCGAGGAAGGCGTTGTGGTGCGCACTCCTGTCAGCGGCATTTCCGAACTGGGCCGTTCCACTCAAGGCGTGTGTGTGATGAAGGTGGCCGACAAAGACCGCGTAGTGGCGGTGGCCATTTCCTCTACTGGCAAGAAGCGCAAGGCGAAGACTGCCGAGGAAGGCGCCGACATCGACAAGGAAGAGATGGAAGAGCTTGAGGCCGAAAGCGAAGCCGGCGCCTTGGGCGAAGACGACCTGGACTAGAGTCTCGGAAATTGCCAACAGTCGGTAGGGGAGCGCAAATGCTCTTCTTTTGAACCAAAGGGAAAGGGCCCGCGGGCCCTTTCCCTTTACTTGAAGTCTTCCGGAGCGATGCCGTCCAAGAATTGGCGGAATTCCTCGAACTCGGTTTCCTCGTCCCGTGCCTCTTTGAACACGTAGGGGTAGGAGGCTTTCTCCATCAGGCTGTCCTCCATGTAGAAAGGGGCACCTTGGCGGATGGCTAGGGAGATGGCGTCGGTGGGGCGCGCGTCCAGCGTGATGGTGCGGTCCCCTTGCTTCAGCACCAGATTTGCGTGGAAGGTTTGGCCGCGCATGTCGGTGATTACGGCGTGATCGATGGTGGCATCCAGGTTTGTGATGGCGTCCAGCAGCAAATCATGGGTGGCGGGGCGCGGCAACTTCACCTGCTCAAGGGCAATGCCCAGCGCCGCCGCCTCGTGGGTGCCAATCCATATGGGGATGATGCGCGCCTCGGTAAGCCCTTTGTCGTCGGAGGGTTCAAGCACCAGCACCGCCGGTTGGCCCTGCCCCGGCACCACCAAGGTAAGTACGCGCAAAGGAATCATCTCAACTCCAATCAGCCAAAATACCTTCCCATTGTCCCATAACCTGACAGGGGACGGGGTTAATGTCAGGTTTTCGTATCGTGACAGGGGGACGTTCACTTTTGTCACGTTGGCCATCGCAGGGCCGTGCCGCTATCTCTGCCTTTTGCGTTTCTGGAGGGTGGGTCGACCCGCCGGGCCTGCGCTCGACGCTCCGCACGAGGGGAACTAACTCGCCCTGGCGGGGGGCGAGTGGATTTCCCCTCTGCTCCGCTTGGCCGGACCTCGCTCCGACCCGCCGGGTCGGCCCAGCCCCAGTTGCGCTGCGGGTGCCGTGACAAAAGTGAACGCCCCCTTGTCACAATGAGACATTAGGGTTGTCCCTTCGTCTCACAATAAAAAAACGGTCGCGTGAGCGACCGTAGGATGGATGGTGGAGCATAGGGGAATCGAACCCCTGACCTCAGGCTTGCAAAGCCCGCGCTCTCCCAGCTGAGCTAATGCCCCGATTGGGTTCTGCACAATTCCCCGTAACAATAATAAACGCTCCACCGGCTAACTCGGCTCACGGTGGAGCGTTTATCGCAAAAAATGGTGGGCCCGAATGGACTTGAACCAGCGACCTCACGCTTATCAGGCGTGCGCTCTAACCAACTGAGCTACGGGCCCTTGAAAAAGTGCTTGAATATATTAACCCCCTAACCGATGGGGGTCAAGCAAAAATTAAGGTTATTGGCAAATGGCGGCGAAAACGCAGAAAAGCCGCCCCGACGGCGAAAAAGGCGCGGAGCGGAGTGCTAGCCTGGCAGCAAAAATGCCCGTACTAACCAGATAATCAGCAGATGCGCGGGATAGTAGCCGTAGAAAAACCACTTCATAGGCCGCCCCCGTTGGCCGTTGTAGCAGCTCAGCACCACAATGGCCAAGGTGAAGCCCACGAAGGCATACCCGATGTTGCCCCACACTTCGGCCAAGTGCCCAGCCTGAGCGATGGTGTTGGCAGTGTGGGGGGAGGCGTCGCCGGCAATGAGGCTATCCAACGAGAAAGGCACCATGTTCTCGGCGGTATGGGCGGCGAAGTCGGCAGCCTGGTTGCCGAGGGAGTTGTCGTCGCTGTCGGTCGAGGCCGTGGCCAAGGGGGTGACAGGGGATTCGCCGCCTGCCGCTTCAGCCGCTGCCGTTGTCGGGCCGCCCGCTGTGCCGTTTTGCGCATCAAGCACAGCCGATGGTTGAGCTGCAGCCATTACCGGTTGGGCCTGAACGCCGCCCTCCAAGGCTCCCGGCAGCTCCAACAGTGCCGGAAGGCCGATGGCCAGGTAGGGCACAAGCATGGCGGCGGCAATTCTCCGCCCCGTGGCAAACCTCAAAGAAGGCCCTGTTCCGCCTCCGGCCGCGCCCGCTTCGTCTTCCGGCCGTACCACGTGGAACAAAAATACCAACAGCACGCCGATGCATCCCCAGTCGAAGGGCAAGGTGAGCAGCGCCGCCGCCATCAGCACCAGCAGGAACAGAGGGTTGCGGCCCATTTTGCCATGGAGCCACAGCGCCCCCAACCCCACCAACAGCGTGAACAGCACATTGGGCACCGCGCCCCATAACAGCGAGTAGGGCACTTGGGCCACGCAGGCGAAGATGGCCAACCGCAGCGCGTACTTCCCCACATTAGAGGTATGGTGATAGCCCTCCACTAGCAAAAACGCCATGATGGGGAAGGTGAGGCCGCCCACCGCGAACAAGGGATACAGCACCGCAGCCGGCAGCTGCCCCGCGAACACGTTGGCCACATGGTTGCAGGTCATGGCAACGATGGCGGTCGCCTTCAGCCCAAACCCGTCAAACCCGCCCGGTGCCGATTGTCGTTCGCCCATGTTCTGCCGCTCCTCGCCGGTTTCCGCCCCGCGCCTTTGCCTTAACCGGAAATCCTAGCGTATTTCTTCTGGCTACGGGCGCGGCCGCGAGCAAAAGGTTTACCGCCGCCGCTTCGCCTGCTACGGGCGCGGCCCGGTGATAACCGCTATACTTTATCGGATGAAAACGCAGCGCTGGCTTCTGAAATATCCCCTCATAACCATGGTGGCTACCTATGTGGTCATTACGTTGCTAGCTGGCCCGCAGTTGGCGGACACGTTGGGGGGCGAAGTGGCCCGGACGGCCCTTGCAGCGGTGGTCACTATCGGTGCCCTGTTGTTGCTGGCGCCGGCGGGGTTGCGCTGGATGGCCACAGCGGAAAGCCTCAAGGACCCGTGGGCGCGCCGAGCCCTTTTGTGGGTGGCGCTGTGCGCTTTGGCGGCTTGCTGCGCCAACGGGTTGTTATGGCTGTTGGGGAATACGGACGCCTGGGGGCTGTCGGCCTCGCCGGCCGCCAGTGCCATTGCAGATGGCATCGCCGCATCTGCCGGCCCTGCAGCGCCAACCCTGTTTGAGGGAACAGGCGCCGGGGCCGCCGTCGCAAATCCGGACACTCTTTCCTTGCCAGTGCGGGCGGCACTGCTGCTGGCCTGCTGTTTTGCCACCGCTGTGTTCGAGGAAGGGTTCTTCCGCGGTATTGCGGTGCCCTGCGCTGCCCGTCGCACGCAGCTGGAGCTGGAAGCCCTGAAAAGCGGCGACATAGGCCCCGTCACTCAGGAGACCTACCGGCAGATGAGCGAAGAGGAGCAACGGGAGATAACCAACGTGTCCTATTCCGCTGCCGTGTTCAGCGCCATTTTGTTCGGCGCGGCGCACCTCATGGGCAGCAACCCTTTCGCCGGAAGCGGTGCCACGGCCATTGCCCTTTTGCTGACGGAGGCCGTGGGCAAGGCAGTGCAAGCGGGCATGTTCGGTTACGTGATGGCGGCACTTATGCTGCGCACCCAATCGGTGTTTGCGCCCATGGTGGTCCATTTTTTGTTCGATGTGCTGTATTTCGCACCTGTTGTGCTGGCAACCGGCATGCTGCCGGCCACCTACGCCACGGGCTCCTTCGCCAACTTGGCCATTCTGGCGCTGACCATTGCGACTCTTGTGCCCGCAGTGCGCGCGGCCTCTAGTTGGTTGAAGGGTGCTGACACACCCCTGGAGTATACTGCCTTCTTATGAACAGAACTGAAGCACTGCACATACTGGGGCTTTCCGAAGGTGCTACCCCTCAAGAAATCAAAGAGGCCTACCGCGAGGCGGTGCAGATCATGCACCCCGATAAGTTTGCGGGCAACAAGAAGCTGCAGGCCCGCGCCACCGAGCAGTTCAAGTACCTGCAGGAAGCCTACGACGTGCTGAAAACGCCGGCGGGCCGCGCAGCCAAAGGCGGCCGCAGCGCGGGCCGCAGCTCCGGCGCCGCCAGCCGTCCCGCCGCCCGCTCTTACACGGTGGAGGAAGACGGCACCCAGGTGGAATATCTCACCGTGGAGGAGATAAAGGCGCGCCTGGCTGGCATCGCCGCCGCCCGCGCCCAGCTGGTGGCCCAAAAGGACGCGCTGGAAGACGAACGGCGCAACGGCATCATCATGACTGTCATCGGCGGCCTGGCCACGCTGCTCACCATCCGCCGTCCCTTCGGTATTTTCGGGGCCATCGCCGCCATCGCCAGCGCCGCCACCGTGTGGGGCGTCATCAAAATATGGTCGTGCCAGCAGAGCATCAGCACCCTGGATAAGCATCTCACCGAACTGAAGCGCGAGCGTCAAGAGTACGAAGCCCTCTTGGACGAATAGTGCTCTAAACTGCTCTACTGCATAAATAATCTAAGGAGAATACCCCCATGAAGCAAGAGAACATTCGCAACGTTGCGATTATCGCCCACGTTGACCACGGCAAAACCACGCTGGTAGACCGCCTGCTGTGGTCGTCCCACGTGTTCCGTGAAAACCAGCAGGTGGCCGAGCGCGTGCTGGACTCCAACGACCAAGAGCGCGAGCGCGGCATCACCATTTTGTCCAAGAACATCTCTATCACCTACAAGGGCGTGAAAATCAACGTCATCGACACCCCCGGCCACGCCGATTTCGGCGGCGAAGTGGAGCGCGTGCTGAACATGGCCGACGGCGCTCTGCTGATTGTGGACGCCTACGAAGGCCCCAAGCCCCAAACCCGTTTCGTGCTGAGCCATGCGCTGGAGTGCCACCTGCGCATCGTGGTGGTGGTGAACAAGATCGACCGCCCCAACGCCGATCCGGAAGGCGCCGTGGATAAAGTGTTCGACCTGATGGTGGAGCTGGGCGCCAGCGACGAGCAGCTAGACTTCCCGGTGGTGTACGCCTCGGCCGTGAACGGCTACGCCCGCATGGAGCCCAACGACGGCAACATGGACATGATCCCGCTGCTGGATGCCATCCTTTCCGAAGTCCCCGCCCCCGACGTGGACATCGACGGCCCGGTGGCGCTGCAGGTGTGCACCGTGGACCACAGCAGCTACGAGGGCCGCATTGGTGTGGGCCGGCTGGTCAGCGGCACCCTGCACGAGAAGGAGCAGGTGCTGGTGGTAAAGCCGGACGGCACCGAGCGCCGGGCGCAGATTCGCAAGGTGTACACCTTTGAGAACCTGGGCAAGGCGGAAGTGACCGCAGCTGACGCCGGCGACATTGTGGCGGTGATTGGCATCGAGGACGCCGACATCGGCGACATCATCACCGACATCGAAAACCCGGTGGCCATGGAGCCCATCGCGGTGGAAGAGCCCACCATGGCGGTGGTGTTCGAGGCCAGCAGCAGCCCGCTGGTGGGCCGCGAAGGCGAAATTGTGGGCGGCCGCCAGCTGAAGGAGCGCCTGATGCGCGAAAAGGAGAGCAACATCTCCATGCGCATCAACGAGCTGGAAGACAAGAGTGGCATCGAAGTGGCCGGCCGCGGCGTGCTGCACCTGTCGGTGCTGATGGAAACCATGCGCCGCGAGGGCTTCGAGTTCCAGGTGGGGCGCCCGCGGGTGGTGTACAAAACCGCCGAGGACGGCAGCAAGCTGGAACCCATCGAGGAAGCCACGGTGGACGTGCCCAACGAGTATGCCGGCAAGGCCATCGAAGTGATGGGCACCGCCGGCGGCATCATGGAAGACATGGTGCAGGACGAAACCATGACCCACGTCACCTTCCGCATTCCTTCCCGCGGCACCATGGGGCTGAAAACCCGCATCCTGAACGCCACTCATGGCGAAGCGGTGCTGTTCCACCACTTCAAGGAATACGGTCCTTACACGGGTGAAATGGCCGGCCGGAAAAACGGCGGCATGATTGCCATGTCCACCGGCAAGGCCGTGGCCTACGCGCTGGACACGCTGCAGGAGCGCGGGCGGCTATTCGTGGGCCCCGGCGATGACTGCTACGAAGGCATGATTGTGGGCGAGTCCGCCAAAGAGGGCGACATGGTGGTGAACGTGGAGAAGACGAAGAACCTGGGCAACCAGCGTTCCAGCTCTGCCGACAAGGCCATCCAGCTTACCCCGCCTATCACCTTCACGCTGGAAGAAGCGTTGGAGTACATCGAGGACGACGAGCTGGTGGAAGTGACGCCGCAATCGGTGCGGCTGCGCAAACGGCTGCTGTCCGCCACCGACCGCAAGAAGGCGGCGAAGAAATAACCTTACATATATATATGTAAGCGTTCAGGGGCCTACGGGCCCCCTTTTTTGAGCCGTGGTAAATTGTGGCGGACACCACAAAACCGCTTGAGATGATCACCATCAACCTCACCGCCGACCTGAAGATGCTGGCTCCCGAAGGGCAAGACCCCGACCTGAACTGTGCCGTTACCTCATGGCGCCTGTTGGTAAATGGTGTGGAGAGCAGCTACGGCGCCCCCTCCATCTTCGACGAAGGCAATCTATATCTGTGGCTGCCCGAGGAAGACGCCAAGAAGCGGGTGACGGTGGACCTCAGCTACCTGGGCCCCAACGGGGAAATCATCCCTGTAGAGCCGCTGTACCGCGAACCGGGTTCCACCGAAAAGCTAAAGCGCTATGTGTACTTTACCTCGGAGCCCGATTTCTTTGCGGATCCTGAGGGCAGGACCTCTACGGTCACCGTGCCTTACGATCAACTGGATTTGGAAGAGCAGCGCAAGGTTATCCCCGACGCCAATGGCAATGCGGTGGTGAGTTCGGTTACCAAACCCTATGATGGCCTGTCTTATTCGGTGCGCGAGCTGACTGCCGATGACCCGCTGAATTCGGGGGGTGTCGATAACAAGGACATTTACGACAATATCAGCTATATCTGCCAAGCTTATGACCCGGAAACCAAGAAGCTAGGCGAGCAGGTCACCTCTGCCAACATGCCGGAGGACGCTGGTCTCTCCCGCTTCATCCTGGAATCCAAGCAGTATTCCGATCCTTCCGTTGATAAGGACTTCGCCGACAGCTACTGGGGGCACCGCGCTTATGGGTGGTGCGAGATTACCCCGGTGGATCCGGCTATCGTCACCCTTGAGTCCAGCTGGTTCGACAAGGACGGCAACCTGGTAGACCCGGACGAGAAGAACACGGTAATGAACACCCTTGAGCTGGTGGCGGACATCACCAGCTCGGAGGGCACTGCCAACACCTGCAAGGCGCCCACCGGTTGGGTGCAGCTGGTGGTGGACGGCAAAAAGGTGGGAGAACCCATCAAGTTGATTTACGACGGCGCCGACGCCAACACGGTGAAGACCACCAGCAAGACGGGCACCCGCGTGGCCCAAATCGCTCCGGCCCGCCAAATATTGCAGGCTGCTTCGGCCGCCTCGCCCGCATTCGTCGCTGCTATGCCGGTGGCTCTGGCCGACGACGAACCCAGCGCCCGGGCGGGCTCTTGGAACAATGGCTATGACGGCACTCGCGAGCACGGCATCTTCACCGTTCGACTGAACGCCACCGATCCCGGCTGCGACTGGCTGCTGCCCAACGCTACCAAGGACAATAAGCACACGGTGTCGCTGGAGTACATTCCCGTCAAGAACTACAACCCCACCGAGGGCCTGGCCGACGACAAGAAGCCGAAGGTGGACATAGAGGCCGAGCCGGTTACTCCGGAAACTAAGACCGAGGTGGAGGGCGACGGCGTGATAGACAACCCGGTGCCGCCGCAACCGGGCGATGACGAGAAACACATCGAGCGCCACAAGTTGTCCTACAACTACAAAGACCCCAAGAAGGATACCGGCGACGTGCCCGATCCCGATTGGAATGTCATCAAGGTAAAGGTGAAAACGCCTTCTTCCGGCGACTTCAAGGTGACCACTTCCAATGGCGCAGTGGCCACGGCCGAAGTGCTGCGGGACGAAGACGGCAACATCATTCGCGATGCCGACGGCAATGTGACACTGGTGATCAAAGTGGACAGCGCCGGCGAAACCACTATCACCATCGACCAGGAACCCAACGGCGTGTATTACGGTTCTACCTTCATCTACGACCTTACCGTGGAACCCGACGTGACCATTCCGCCGGAGACGTCGTTGGTGAAAACTGCGAAGAACCTCACCCATGACGGTGACTACATCCGCCCCGGCGACATCATCGAGTACACCATCACGGCCGCCAACGCCGCGAAGGGCTCGGTGTGGCAGTTCCCCTACGTGCAAGATCAGCTGCCGGAAACGGTGGAGCTGGTGCCTGGCAGCCTGAAGCTGACCAACACCTCCATGGGCATCATGACCGCCAAGGTGTTGGACGAGAGCGAATACACGTTTGAGAACGGCAAAATCACCGTGCCGCTCACCCGCGTGTACGGCGGCCAGAACGCCCAACTCACCTTCCGAGCGAAGGTGAAAGAGGGGCTGATGAACCGTGACACGCCCACCGAGCTGAAGTCGGTGGCCAACGATGCGCAGGCCCAGGGCTATACCGGCATGGAGAACGAGCCACTGCCGGGTGGCGGCTACAAGCCGCCGGAGGATCCGGGCAACCCGTTTGAAGACGAAGACACGTCGGATAATCCCGACACCGACCCGGACGACCCGGACGCCCCCAAGCCTCCGGTAACCGACCCCGATGCCCCTAAGAAAACGCCAGTGGTGGAAACCGAGGAGCCGGGCAAGCCCACGGTGGACATCATCGTTCCCAACAACGTGCAAAAAGGCGACATCACCATGGTGAAGACCGCTGCGAACCTCACACGCAGCAGCGGCTCCACCCAGGTGGGCGACCGCATTCGCTACGACATCACGGTGAAGAACGTGAAGCCCGATTCTGTGTGGTGCGACACGGTGATCAAAGACGAGCTGCCGGTGGGCATCCAGCCGGTGCCGGGCACGTTCCAACTGAAGAACGTGGCGGGTGAGGTGGTGGCCGTGCCCGACACGGTGTACAACGCCAAGGCGCACACAGTGGCGCTGAACTGCGGCAACCTTTACGGCGGCGAGAGCTATGTGCTCACTTTCGAAGCCATGGTTACCGAGGACGCCATTGGCAAGGACATCGGCAACGTGGCCGAGGTGTTTGGCACCCAACCCACTGACAAGCTGCCGAAGCCGGAGGATTTGCCGAAGGACCCCACCACGCCGGACGACCCGGACAGCCCGGATAACCCCGACGACCCGGACAATCCCGGCAATCCGGATAACCCGGGGAACAAGCCCGGCAAGCCCAACGACCCCACCGATTTGGAGAACGGCACCGAAGAGGGCACCCCGTTCTGGCCGGAAGAAGGTTGGGATGAGTACGAGAAAGACCACACGTTGCCCATCGATGCCAACAACCCGGAGGCGGGCAAAGTGACGGCTACCAGCGGCCAGCCGGCGTATCCGCTGCCCAACGACGCCATTGAGAAGTCCATCGCCGACCCCAACGGCGGCAAGGGCAACAGGGGCGATGGCAACGGCAACGGTGTGAACAAGAAGCTGCCGAAAACCGGCGACGAAACCTCAACCCCCGCTGCGGCCGCGGTCTTCGGCATGATGGCTGCCCTGGCGGTGGCGGTGATTGCCCATCGCCGCAGGAACGAAGGGCTGCACGGCCGCTTCTAGCGCCCCGCTTTCCTAACCAAGCCCAAGCTGAAGAACGGTTTGCGCCCGATGCACGATGGCCCCGGAAATCCGGGGCCATCCTCATTTTCGCCTGCTGCCTTGTTGCTGAGCTGGAATCATCTCGTAATTGTGAAGTTAACCCCCCCAGCCTGTGAAGTGAATTTGTCCATATTGTGATTGGCAAGGGAGCGTTTTGCGAATATGCAAGAATACACTGGTCAAAACCACGGTTTTACGCGGGGGATATGTTAAATTTGGCCCAATTTGCCCCCAGGTTTTCCGTGTCGGAGAAAGGTAATTATGGAAAAGTACACGTTCATGAAAGCGTTCTGTGCTTTCGGGGTTGCGGTGGCCTGCATGGGTGTTGCCGCAGGATGCTCGAGTACCGAGAATAATAGCGGCACCAGCGGCAATTCCGGTGCCGTGGCTGCTACGGTGAACGGCACTGAGATTTACGAGGACCAAATCACCAACACGATTCAGTCGAATCGCGAGCAGATGGGGCTCTCCGACGAGAGCGCCTGGGGGCAGTGGCTGGCCCAAAACAAAGCCACTCCTGAGTCTATTCGCTCTGAAATAATCGACGGATTCGTGACGCAAGAGGTGGTGCGCCAGGGCGCCGCGGCTCAGAACATTTCTGTGAGTGGCGAAACGGTGCAGTCATATGTAGAGCAAATGAAATCGAACTATAACGATGACGCTGCGTGGCAGGCGGCTCTGGCTTCCGCCGGCGTGACTGAGGATGAGTATCGCGAAAATATTGAGCTGTCTCTGATCATGCAGCAGCTGAATGAGTCGCTGGCTACCAACGCCGAGCCCACTGAGGACCAAATTCTGGAGTATGCCAAGATGTACGCCACCTACTATGATGGCGCTAAGAAGTCCTCTCACATTCTGTTCGACGCTTCCGATGAGGCGACTGCCCAAGAAGTGTTGGATAAAATCAAGGACGGCAGCCTGGATTTCGCCGAAGCTGCCCAGCAATATTCCATCGACAGCTCCGCTTCTGACGGTGGCAACGTAGGCTGGGACAAGCTTACTCAGTTTGTGACCGAGTACCAAACTGGCCTGGACGGCCTGGACAAGGGCGAAGTGAGCGACCTGATTACCAGCCAGTTCGGCATTCACATCATCAAGTGCACCGACGTGTTCAAGGCGCCGGAAGAGGTGACCAGCTCCGACCAGCTGCCCGCCGAGTTTGTGGAGTCTATCAAGTCGCTGATCGTAAACAACAACAATTCGAAGGCTTATAGCGATTGGGTGGCGGCCCAGAAGGAAGCGGCCGACATTGTGATTAACGAAATGCCGGAGGGGCTGCCCTACGACATTGACATGAGCCAGTACGAGAGCCAGTCCGACCAGAAGGCCATCAACGATGGTGCCACCGAAGGCAGTGCCGAGGGCCTGGCGGGTGAGACCGGCGAGACCGTGGATCAAGAGAATGGTGGCGAGAACGTTACCGCTGAGGGCGACGAGAACGCACCCGCAACCGAGGGCAACGTGGATGTGCCGTCTAACGAACCGGCCCCAGCCACCGAAGGCAACCAGGAAGTTGACACCAGCAATGACCCCGGTACCCCCGAGAACCCCGAGGCTCAGGGCGAAGGTTCTGCCCAGTAATCGGCTTCGCGCAACAGATTGCACACCAAAGGGCGCTTCCGAAAGGATGCGCCCTTTTTGCGCGGCAGGGGGGGGTGACAGGGGGACGTACACCTTTGTCACCTGGTGACAAAGGTGTACGTCCCCCTGTCACCCGTGCCACCTATCTGGTTGGAAAATTCGTAGGGCAGAGATTCTATCTCTGCCTAAACCAACAGCCCGCAGTTGTCCGCCCTATGAAGAGGGACCGGTAATCAGTATTTTCCAAACAGGCTGTAATAGCCGTCTTTCTGGCGCACCTGCAGGGGGGTGTCGAACAGTTGGCTGATGATGGCATCGGTGAGCAGTTGCCGCTTGGGGCCATCGGCCACGATGCGCGCGTCTTTCAGCAGCAGCACCCGTTGGATTTCCGGAATGATGTCTTCGGGGTAGTGGCTCACCAGCAGCACTGCTCGCCCCTGTTGCGCCGCGGTGCGCATGCAGCGGCGCACGTAAAACATGCCTTCCGGGTCTAGGCCGGTGCAGGGTTCATCGAAGATGACGGCCGAAGGTTCGCTCACCAACGCCCGCGCTATCAGCACCCGTCGCGCTTGGCCGGTGGAAAGGGTCATCACATCGCGGCTTGCCAAATCGGCGATGCCCAGTGCTTCCATAGTTTCCAGCGCCCGGCGGCGGTCCTCTTCGGTCACCTCTATGCGCCGCGGCACTCCCAGCATCCCGTACAGGCCGCCAATCACCACGTCCAGCGCCGGTAGGTGCACGGCGATTTGCTTCTGCATCGAAGAGGACACGATGCCCAGCGCCGCGCGCACTTCGGTAAGCAGCGGGCGTTCTTGGCCGCGGAACAGCACTGGCGTCTCGTTGCGGTGAAGTGGCAGCACTTCGCGGGTAATCAGCTGGATGAAGGTGGATTTCCCCGCCCCGTTAGGGCCCAGCAGGCAGATGGATTCCCCTTCTGCAATGCTGAGGGAATCGATTTCCAAAATGGGCCGCCCTTCCCGGCGCACCACGGCATCGCGAATCTGCAGAAACGGGGGCGCGACGGGGGTGCAGGGCATGGGGCGGTTCCTTCGGAAGCGGACGGGCGGACGATAGGGGCATTGTACCCGAACCTTCCGCGCCCGTTGCGGGCGGAGACGAGAATTGCCCCTTGTGAAACCGGTGGGATTTGTTACAATGCTTAGCTACTGTGCGGGGGCGGCTCTGCTAACGCACAGGCCTGAATACGCGGAGAGATGTCCGAGCTGGCCGAAGGAGCACGATTGGAAATCGTGTATGCGCCAAAAGCGTATCTGGGGTTCGAATCCCCATCTCTCCGCCAGAATTATCCGCCCTCATTTGTTGAGGGCTTTTTTGAACAAGGGCGGTTCGCGCCGTCCGAACCCCATGCGGAGGGGTGGCAGAGTGGTTGAATGCGGCGGTCTCGAAAACCGTTTTACGCGTAACCCGCGTAACGAGGGTTCGAATCCCTCCTCCTCCGCCAGTTTAAACCAAAGGAACCCCAGGTAACCCTGGGGTTCCTTGCGTTATGGGAATGAGTCATTAGGGTTGTCCCTTTGTCTCATTCGAGATTCTGTTTCGGCCTAAACGGACAGACCGCGCGGGGTTGCAGCTTCAGGCAGAGATAGAATCTCTGCCCTACGAATTCGACCTGAGATGGTGCCCCGTCATGCGGTTGTTCTGGGGAGATGGGGAATCTCGCGCGCACAAGTCCATCAAACCGCTACCATGGCAGAAAAGCCGTGCGAGCGAGGGGACTTTGGCGTTCGGCGGCGCTGTGGGAATCAGCTTTTTTGGGAAGGGAACGCCTATGACGCATTCGGAGGAATGCCCGCACGGCGCTGGGCAGCCGCAGCTTTATTCGCGATTGGTGGGTTATAGTCCCCGCATCAACCAACAGCTGGCCCGTTACGGAGTGAAGTTTGGGCTGTATAAAAACGGTCAGTTCGAGGAGCGGCTTTTCCCCTTCGACGCCATCCCGCGGGTCATTCCCGCCGATGATTGGGCGGTGCTGGAGCGGGGCCTCATTCAGCGGGTAGATGCCCTGAACGCCTATCTGCGCGATTTGTACACCGATGCTGAAATCATCCGCGATGGCGTAGTGCCGCAGCATTTCGCCTACGCCTCCTCTGGATTTTTGCCCCAAGTGGAGCGCATTGTGCCGCCGAAGGGCATCTTTTCCCACATTTCCGGTATCGATTTGGTGGAAGGGGCCGATGGCGCCTGGTACGTGCTTGAGGACAACCTGCGCATCCCGTCGGGGGCCTCATATCCGCTGGTGGCCCGCACACTGTGTCGCCGGTGCGACGCCCAAACCTTCCAGAGCGCTCCGCTGGTAGACAATCGCGATTATCCCGCCCGGCTGCGGGAAGTGATGGACAATGTGAACTGCGGCGGCATCAACGTGGTATTGACGCCGGGCCGTTACAACGCCGCCTACTTCGAGCATTCCTACCTGGCCGAGCGCATCGGTGCGGTGCTGGCCGAGCCCTCCGAGCTGTTCGTGGAAAACGAGGTGCTGTACTACCGCGACAGCATTCGCAATGCACGAGTGGGGGCGGTGTACCGCCGCTTGTCGGACGAGTATCTGGACCCGCTGTGCTTCCTTCCGGAAAGCCTCATCGGCGTACCCAACATCATGACTGCCTACCGCGCCGGCAACCTGGCCATTATCAATGCGCCGGGCAACGGGGCGGCGGACGATAAGGGTATCTACTACTTCGTGCCCAAAATGGTGGAGTACTACCTGGGGGAGAAGCCCATTTTGGCTAATGCCCCCACTTACCTTCCCTATTACGAGGACGATTTGGCTTACGTGCTGGACAACGCGGAACGGCTGGTGATCAAAGACGTGGCGGAGGCCGGCGGCTATGGAGTGATGTTCGGTAGCGATTTGGCCCCCGAGGAGCTGGCCGGGCTGCTGGCCCAGGTGAAGGAGCAGCCGCGTCGCTTCATTGCCCAGGAAGTGATTGACTTCAAGTGCCTTCCCACTTGGATAAACGGCGAAGAGGTGCCCCGCAAGGCCGATCTTCGCACCTTCGTGCTTTCCGGCGAGCGCACCACGGTGTGGCCCAGCGGCCTTACCCGGTACGCCCGCGAGGAAGGCTCCAGTGTGGTGAATTCATCTCAAGGAGGAGGGTTTAAGGACACATGGGTTCTCTCTCGATAGAGCGGGTGGACCGGCTGCTTTGGCTGGGGCGCTACGTTGAGCGTAGCTACACCACCCTGCATTTTGTGCTGGAAGCCTACGATGCCTCGCTGGACTCGGTGGAGGGCAACTGGAAGGGACAGCTGGAAGAGCTGGGCTTCAACCAAGAGGAAGACAACCCCGATCAGTTCTTTCGCGACTGCTTGTTCAGCCCCAGCCTGTCGGCATCCATTGCCTATTCGCTGAATGCCGCCAGCGACAACGCTGTGGTTCTGCGCGATGTGATTGGCAGCGAATCGGCCGCCTACGTGCAGATGGCGCTGAACGATTCGCAGGCGGCGGCCGCATCGGACACGCCGCTGTTGGATTTGCAGTCGGTCACCGACAGCATTATGGCCTTCAAGGGCAGCTGCGACGACTACATTGCCAACGATGCCGCCCGCAACATCATCAAGTGCGGCTTCTCGGTGGAGCGACTGGATTTGTACGCTCGGCTGGGGTATCGGCTGGGCGATTTGCGCCGCGAGGTGCAAAAGTTGGCCAGCCGCATCGACCGCACCGGTATGGATTACAACCGCGATATCTTAAAGCAATTGGTAGATGCCGTGTTCGCCCCCAGCTTCCCCGATGCGGTTACCTATCAGCAGTTGGGACAGCTGCTAGCGCTTGTAGCGCAGTTGTTCTAAGGGGGCCGCATGCGCATTCTCACCTACGTGTTTGAAACGTCCCTCAGCTTCAGCTGCCCGGTGACTGACCACAGCTTCGTGCTGCGCTGTTTGCCGAAAAGCGCCAACACCCAAACGGTGATGGACGCGCAGATTTTTACATCGCCACGGGCGTCCCTGGCCGAGCAGGAGGATGGTTTCGGCAATCGCATCATTGTGGGTTACCTGCCCCAGGAACACGGCAGTTTCAACTTTTACACCACCGGTCACGTGATGGTGGCCTGCGACTTAGCGGGGGAAACGCCCTGCCACCCCATGTTTGTGCAGCCCACGCGGCTCACCGGCGCTACGGCCGAGATGGCGACATTCGCCCGCGAGGTGGTGGGCGCTGTTGGCGGCTGTGCCCTGGCGCAGGGGACTGGCGAAGGCGGCAACCTGCCGCGGTGCGCTGGCGGAGGAGGCGTCTTGGCGCAGGTGCGGGCGCTATGCGAGGCGGTGCACGCGCGGTTTTCCTACGTGCCAGGCGCCACATCCACGGCTACCACGGCCGCCGAGGCCTTCGGTTGCGAAACCGGGGTGTGCCAAGACTATGCTCACGTGATGATTTCGCTGTGCCGCAGCCTGGGAATTCCGGCCCGCTATGTGACGGGGTTGATGGTGGGCCACGGTGCCACTCACGCATGGGTGGAGGTACACGACGGCCGCCGCTGGTGCGGCTTTGATCCCACCAACAACAATGAGATCGACGACCGCTACATGCTGTTCGCCACCGGCCGCGATTTTGAGGATTGCCCCATCGAGTGCGGTATCTTCCGGGGCGCCGCCGTGCAAACCCAAGAGGTAAGCGCCTCCCTGGGAGACGCCACCTCCCAAAACCAACCGGATCAATACCTCACGTTCTAGGCACGCCAAAAGCGAACGTTCCCCGGTGCGCGCTCGAAAGAGAGCATCCCCGGCATGCGCGGATTGCCCCATGGGCGAAAACTGCCATATCCTCTCGTTTTGTGCGGAATCTGCACCAAATACGAGGATGTGGCAAAAATCAGCCGAAAAAATTGCCGTATCCTCGAAAACGTGGCAGGGGCCGTCAAAAAAACGAGGATATGGCAGTTTCGGAAACAGGAAAGGGTCCCTGGCGGGCGAACCGCCGGGAGCTGGTTGTAGCGGAGGCTATTCGCCGTCGTCTTCTACTTCGGCGTAGTCCTCGGTGGGGTTGGCCTCGGGATTGTACAGCCCTTCGCCGTCGTCCTCCAGCTCAACGTAACGCTGGTCCATTTCCTCGGGGGAGTACTCGTCGGCTTCCTTTAGGCCCTCCATGAAGTTGGGGGCCTCGCCGATGTAAGCAGCCTCTTCGCCAAAGGTGATGTTGCCGTCGGCGTCCACCGTGTACAGGTAGCCGACGGCATGCCCCGCCTCGTCGCCCGGCATGCCGCCCTCGGCAATCAGCGCGTCCTTCACGCCCTCGTCGGTTTCGATGTAGCCGTCGTAGCCCATGGCATAAGCATCGGCGCCGCGGGCCCCTTCCACCGTGTGGCGGGCGTCGGCAAAGCACTGGTCGGGGGTGTCGCCGGGGTGCGACTCCATGAACAGGTTGTCTTTCACCACCAGGCAGGTGAAGGGCACGATGTCCTCGCCCTTCTCCATCTTCTCCTTCATTTCCTCAAGGGCGAAAATGATCACTTTCTCCAGCAGCTCGGGCAGCTCGGGCACTTCCTCGGGCATGGTTTCCAAAACGCGATCGGCCATGAAAGGCTCCTTTCAGTTGCAGTTTTCCCTAGTTTAACCGCCCCTTGCCAGCCCGCGCAAAAATGGTTGCCCAACGGAAGCGGCCCGGGCGCTCGTGGTAAGATGCCCACGCCCCACCTGAAGGAGAACCATGCATCAAAAAGAGCTTTTCCGCCTGGAAACCCCCTATCGCGAAACCCTCGCCATCAAAGGCACCGAGTTCGGGTCCGCCGATGCGCCGGAAAGCTTAGCGGTGGTGGGGGCGCTGCGCGGCAACGAGATACAGCAGGCCTACATTTGCGCCCGGCTGGTGCAGCGGCTGCAGCAGCTGGAAGAGGAAGGGCGCATCACCGGCCGCGTGAAGATGCTGGTGATTCCGGTGGTGAACTCGTTTTCCATGAACATTGCCCATCGGTTCTGGCCCATGGACTCCACCGACATCAACCGCATGTTCCCCGGCTACGACCAAGGGGAAACCACCCAGCGCATCGCCGCCGGGCTGTTCGAGCACATTCAGCACGCCACTTACGGCATCCAGCTGGCCAGCTACTACTTGCCCGGCCACTTCGAGCCCCATGTGCGCGTGACCAACGCGAAGGCGCTGGACCCGGCGCGGCTGCGCGATTTGGCCCGCATGTTCGGCTTCCGGTACGCGCTGGTGAAGGAGCCGTCTCCCTTCGACACCACTACCTTGAACTACAACTGGCAGGTGTGGAACACCTATGCTTGCAGCGTGTACTCGTCGGTGACCAGCAGCATCAACGAACGGGCGGCCCAGTTCGTGTTGGCGCGCATCCTGCAGTTCATGGAGGGCATCGGCGCTATAACGCTGGCGGAAGGGGAACTGCTGGCTCCCGCCGCCGAAACCCAATGGGCCCGTGAGGAAGACTTGGTGAACGTGCGCACGCAGCGGGCCGGCTTCTTCCGCCCCGTGGTGGCCGTTACCCAGACGGTGCAGCAGGGAGACGTGCTGGCGGAAATTCTGGACACCGACAATTGCGCGGTGCGGGAGGTGCTTGTGAGCCCGGTTTCCGGCACGGTGTTCTTCATCCACGAATCGGAGCTGATTAACGGCGAGACCATCGCCTTCAAAGTGCTGCACGCGTCGGAAGTGCTGTAGGAGGGCGCCATGATTGAGACTGTTTTCAGCGTTGAGCTGCCGGTGCGCGAGCATTTGCGCGTGCAGAAGAACCGCATTGTGGGGGCCCAGCTGGCGAAGGCGGCGGCGGACGACCCGCGAGTGCTGGAAAATGCGCCGCGGCTGGCGGTGGTCACCGGCATCCACGGCGACGAGCTGGAGGGCCAGTACGTGGCGTTCCACCTGGCCCAAACCCTGAACACCCACCTGGATCAGCTACAGGGCATCGTGGACATTTACCCGGCCATCAATCCCCTGGGTATCAACGCGGTGGAGCGCGGGGTGCCCGGTTTCGACCTGGATTTGAATCGCATCTTTCCCGGCGATTCCGGCGGCCCCCTTACCGAGGCGCTGGCCGCTGCGGTGGTGGACGACATCGAAGGGGCCGTGGCCTGCGTGGACATCCATGCCAGCAACATCTTTTTGCGGGAGATGCCCCAGGTGCGCATCAACGAGAACACCGCCGAGGCGCTGCTGCCGCTGGCGCCGCTGCTGAACGTTGATTTCGTATGGGTGCACGCCTCCGCCACGGTGCTGCAATCCACCTTGGCCTATGCGCTGAACGCCCGCGATACCCCCACGCTGGTGGTGGAAACCGGCGTGGGCATGCGCATCACCCCTGATGAGGACCGCAAGCTGGCGGAAGGGTTGCTGCGGCTGGCGGCCCATTTCGGCATGTGGGGCGGCCCGGTGCAGGCCCACGGCGCGCCGGTGATAAGCGGCGACAAAGCGGTGGAGTTCCTGAACGCCAAAGCCGCCGGCATCTTTTTGGCCCAGGCCCGTCATGGTGTGCGGGTGGGGGCAGGAGAGGTGATCGGCCAGATTGTGGACCCGCTGCAGGGGGCGGTGATGCAAGAGGTGGTGTGCCCCGCTTCCGGCCTGCTGTTCACTCTGCGCGAATACCCGGTGGTCTATCCCGGCTCCCTCCTCGCCCGCGTTCTAAAGGAATAGCGTCCAAGAGTGCACGTCTCCCTGACACGCCCCACATGGCGAAAATTTGGCGAAAGGGGGATGGGGGATTGGGGCGAATTTGCGGTAAGTCTGGCGAAAATTTGTTGGCGAAACCCGTCCGATGCGGCGCTTTTTGCCGGTTGACGTGATATCGGGCTGATAGCCGTTTGGCGCCGCGTTGGCGATTGCGGAACCTATGATGGCCCTAGAGCCGCAAAGGGCAGGGGGCCGCACCACGGATACCCAAACGCTTTGGTCGCAGACGCGACATTCTTTAACTCGGCCGTGAGGTCCTTTGCTCGTTGCGGCTTCTGCAGGGCCCGGCGTTGTGAACCCGGTGCGTCAGACCGCCGAGTTCCAGAAGGCTTTGCTTCTCCGCGCATCCTGGCGCAGCTGCTGCGGGGAGGGGCGGCCTTCCGGGGTCCAAAAAGGAGGCGTCGCAATTGGTTTGTGGGTTTCGCATGCCGTTGGGAGAAGGAGGGCTTGCACTGTTGGAAGACTTTACCTAGAATAAGCGGGCTAATCCTGCCCCGGAATGAGCCTTCTGCACCGAACCGGGGCCGTACATGTCCAGAGGAGGTGAACTAATGAAGGCTTATGAACTGCTGTTTTTTGTTGCTCCCACCATCAACGATGAAACTCGTGCCGGCGTGATGAAGCGCATCGAAACCACTATCGTTTCCGCTGAGGGCCAGATCGACAACGTTGACAACTGGGGCAAACGCAAACTCGCTTATGAGATCAACGGTCTTACCGATGGTGATTACACCCTCATTGATTTCCATGCAGATCCTCAGAGCATTGCCGAGCTGGAGCGTGTTCTGCGCATCACCGATGCCGTAGAGCGCCACATGATCGTGGCTCGCACCGATCGCGACTAAGAAATCAATGGACGGCCCAGCCGTCCGCTAGAGAAGAGGAAACATGAGCATCAACAGAGTCATCATCAGTGGCAACCTTACCCGCGATCCGGAGATGCGTTCCACGGCCAGCTCCATGCCCGTCATGGGTTTTGGCATTGCGGTGAACGACCGTCGTCGCAACGCCTCTACCGGCGAGTGGGAAGACGTTCCCAACTTCATCGATTGCACCATGTTCGGCAGCCGCGCCGAAAGCGTCAGCCGCTTTCTGCACAAGGGCTCGAAGGTGTGCGTGGAGGGCAAACTGCGCTACAGCCAATGGGAGCGCGACGGCCAGAAGCGCAGCAAGGTGGAAGTGATTGTGGACGAGATTGAGCTCATGTCCCAGCGCTCCGACGGCGGTCAGGGCGGCTACGGTCAGCAGGGTGGTTATGGCAATTACGGCCAGGCCCCCGCTGCTCCCGTGTACCAGCCCCCGGCTCCGGTTCAGCCGCCGGTGTACCAGGCCCCCGCAGCTCCTGCGGCCCCGGTGTACGACGGCGGTGCCCCCGTGGCGCCCGCTCCCGCTGCCCCGGCTTACCCCGACGGCAACGTGATCGACACCTCTTCTTCGGCGTATGACGAAGAAATCCCATTCTAAGACGAAAGTTTGAGGTTAATGCACATGTCTGACTATGCAAAGCAGCCTCGTCGTAAGTACTGCCAGTTCTGCAAAGAGGAAACTGAGTACATCGACTACAAAGACACCCAGATGCTGCGCAAATTTGTCACCGACCGCGGCAAAATCAAGCCCCGTCGCGTGACCGGCGCCTGCACCCAGCACCAGCGCGACATTGCCAATGCCGTGAAGCGTGCCCGCGTGATGGCGCTCATGCCCTACTCCGTCCCTGCGGTAAGCGGTCGTGGCGATCGCCGTAATCGCTAGGAGGTGCCGGTATGAAAGTTATTCTTCTGAAAGAGCTTCGTGGCAAGGGCGGTGAAGGCGACATCATCGATGTGGCCCCTGGCTTCGCCAACAACTTCCTGCTCACCGAGGGCTACGCCATCAAGGCCACCCCGGGCAACATCAAGCAGCTGGAAGCCAAGCGCAAGAACATTGCCAAGCGCGAGGAAACCCGCATCGCCGACGCCCAGGCCCTGAAGGCTCAGCTGGATGCCGCCCGCATTCCCGTGGAGGCTCAGATTGGCGAAGAGGGCCAGCTGTTCGGCTCGGTTACCTCCACCATGGTGGCTGACGCCATCAACGCTACCCTGGGCATCGAGGTGGACAAGCGCCGCGTCGAGCTGAACAAGCCCATCAAGACCGCCGGTGTGCACGAAGTGGTGGTTTCCATCTACCGCGACATCAAGGGCACCGTTACCGTGGTCATCGGTGACGATCCCGAGACCGCCGAGGCCGAGGAAGCCGTGGAAGAGGCCATCGCCGACGCCGAAACCCCTGCCGAAGAGGTAGTGGACGTGGAGGTTGTGGAGGACTAGCCTGCTAGCTTCTGCGCGTTCAGGCCGATAAGCCTTTGAGCTGCGAAGCCCCTTGGAGAAGTGCTGCTTGCGACCGATGGTTGCAACAGCAGGCTCCGAGGGGCTTTTTTTATCCGCGGCGGCAGACGGCCTTGCGGAGTTGCCGCGGTGCGCGTTCGCCAGCTGATGGCTTTTTCTGGAGTTGGCGTCGGCGGCCATCGGGGTGGGCCGGGGTGCGCTAAAATGTTGGGTTCCAAACAGAGGGAACATGAGTGCGATTCGGGAGTGTTTCATGGCAAACAATGGCAATGGGCAGGGGCGACGCGATGGCGGTTCGCGCGGCGACGGTTCGCGCGCGGCTTACCTAGACCCGGCCAAGCAGGTGCAGCTGCCTCAGAATGTGGAAGCGGAAGAGGCGGTGCTGGCCGCATGCATGCTGAACAGCGAGGCCACCGAGGAAGTGGTGCTGAAGCTGAAGCCCGAAAACTTCTTCCGGCCGGCGCACCGCATCATCTTCGAGTCCATCGTGGACCTCACGCTGCGGCGCATTCCCGTAGACCCGTTGGTGCTGGCGGACACCCTGAAGTCGAAGAACCAGCTGGATTCCGTGGGCGGCGCCGATTACCTCATCGGGCTTACCATGGACACTTACGCCCTGAACAACTGGCAGCGCCACACCGAAATCGTGAAGCGCAACGCCATCCTGCGCGAGCTGGTGTTCGCCGCCGCCGAAATCAACGCCCTGGCCTACGATGCCCCCGACGATTTGAACTCGGTGGTGGAAGAGGCGGAGAAAACCCTGTTCAACGTAACCGAGAAGCGCGTGAGCTCGTCGTTCGTGAAGATGGACTCCCTCATCAACGACGTGTACGAAGAGCTGACGGTGCTGTCGGCCCAGCGCGGCGCTATCGCCGGCGTGCCCACCGGGTTTCGCGATGTGGATCAGCTGATCCACGGCCTGCGCGGCGGCGACCTGGTAATCCTGGCGGCTCGCCCCGGCGTGGGCAAAACCTCGTTTGCCCTGAACCTGGCGGTGAACGCGGCGAAAGCGGGCACGTCGGTGGCCTTCTTCTCGTTGGAAATGAGCGCCGCCCAGCTGGTGCAGAGGATGCTGTGCTCGGAGGCGTGCCTCAGCCTGTCGAAAATCCGCGCCGGCAGCATCCAGGAATCCGACTGGGCCGCCCTGGCCGATGCGTCGGGCATCTTGTCGCAGCTGGATTTGTTCATCGACGACAGCCCCGGCCTTTCCATTTTGGAAGCGCGGGCGAAGGCGCGCCGCGAGCTGCGCCACGCCGTGGGAGAGAAGAAGGGTCTGATCATCGTTGACTACCTGCAGCTGATGCAGCCGCCCGCCGCCCGCCGCGACGGCAACCGCGCCGTGGAAGTGGGCGAGATTTCCCGTGGCCTGAAGGTGCTGGCCAAGGAAATGGACATGCCGGTGATTGCCCTTTCGCAGCTGTCCCGTGCGGTGGAGATGCGCGGCAAGAAGCGGCCGCAGCTTTCCGACCTGCGCGAATCCGGCTCTATCGAACAGGACGCCGACATCGTTATGTTCATCGACCGCTCGATGGACGAAACCGAGGCGGAAGACGCCGACCGTCCCGATTTGGGGCAGGCCATGCTGATTGTGGCAAAGCACCGCAATGGCGCCACCCGCGATATTCCGCTGGCATTCCAGGCGGAGTTCACCAAGTTCATGGACTTCTACGACGAATCCAACCCGCGCGGGTTCTAGGGGCAGTGGCGGAAAAGCTGACATTCCTGCACGCGGCCGACCTCCATCTGGGGGCGCCTTTCCGCGGGCTGCGCGGGCTTTCCCCCCAATGGGCCGACCGACTGGCGGAGGCCATCGGCCAGGCCTACAACCAGGTGATTGACCTGGCGGTGGAGCGGGCGGTGGACTTCGTGATCATTGCCGGCGACATTTTCGACCAGGCCCGCGCTTCCTATGCCGATTACGCTCGCTTCTTCGAGGGCTGTCGGCGGCTGGATGCGGCGGGCATTCCGCTGTACCTGTGCACTGGCAACCACGACCCTTATACCGCCTGGCGCCGCGATTTCGGTGAACTGCCGGCGTCAAGTTACCTGTTCAGCCCCGAAAAACCCGACTTCACGCTGTACCGCCGCGACGGGCGGCCGCTGTGCGTGCTGGGCGGCCGCAGCTACTACAATCGCGTGTGGTCGGGCGATGACGACATTGCCTGGGGCCTTACCCGCCGCGCCGCCGATGAGGCGCTGGGCCCCGCGGGGGCGCAGGCCCCCTTCGGCGTGGGGGTGCTGCACACCGGGCTGCACCTGGACCCGGTGAAGGCGCCGGCCAACCCGCTGGAGCTGCGCCACGCCGGCTTCGACTACTGGGCTCTGGGGCATATCCACATGCCCTGGCGCGACAGCGAAACCGACCCCAAGCTGGTGTTTCCCGGTTGCATCCAAGGGCGCGACATCCGCGAAACCGGAAAGCGGGGCGTGTTCCTGGTAACGCTGGAAGAGGGCGCCCCGAACCGGGCGGAATTTGTGCCCACGGCCCAGGTGGACTGGGAGCTGCTGCAGGTGGACATTTCCGAATGCCGCGCCCTGCCCGATGTGGTGCAAACCGTGATGCGGCGGCTGTTCGCTGTGAACGGCCGCGCCTGCTGCGAGCAGATGGTCACCCGCATCACCCTCACCGGCACCACGCCGTTGCACGAAGTGCTGCGGCGCCCCGGTCTGCTGGAGGATTTGCGGCTGCAGCTGAACGATTCTTACGGCGATTTCTTCTGCGACGCCCTGCTGGACGCCACGGTGCTGCCCATCCAAAAGGACGTGCTGCGGGAAGAAGGGCTGTTCCCGGCTGCGTTGCTGAGCGCGTCGGAAAGCTTGCAGGCCGACCGCGCGGGGCAGGTGGCCTATCTGCAGGAGGAATTCCTGCGCTGCGGGCTGCCCATGCCCGGAGAGGCCATCGATTCCATCGATGAGCTGGCCCAGCAGGCGGAAAACCTGGTGCTGGACCTGCTAGTGGCAGAGGAGGGCCGATGAGCACGCCGCTTTTGCCCGACGCGCTGGCCAGGGCACCCTACCTGAAATTTGCTTCTCTGGTTCGATTCGGTGCCATGGCCCGCAAGGTGGTGGGGCCGTTTAGCCCAGGGCTCAACGTGGTATTCGGCCCCAACGAGGCAGGCAAAAGCACTCTTGCCGCTTTCGTGGGAGGCGTGCTGTTTGGTTGGGAAGACGCCCGCGGCCGCCGCAACACCTACAAGCCGGAAGACGGCGAGCGGGCCGGCAGCCTGCTGTTCGCCTCGCGCCAGGCTACTGCGGAAGACGAGGTTTCGCTGACGGAGTTATCCCGCAAGCGCAACAGCGACGGCCTGCAGGGGGACGCGGCGCTGGTGGCCGACATCGACAAGGAAACCTTCCGCACCATTTTTTCCCTGAACAGCGACGAGTTGCGCTCGCTGCGCAGCACCCCCGACATCACCGCCAAGCTGCTGACGGCGGGGTCAGGCACCGGCTCTAGCCCGGCGGTGGCCCTTCGCCAGGTGAACGACCAGCTGGCGGAATACACCTCCCGCAGCACCGGCTGCCCCCATTCGTTGGTGCGGCTGGCCGAGGAGCGCGCTCAGCTACGGGCCCAGGTGCAGAAGGCGGGCGAAGAGGCGGAGCGACTGTGCGGCCAAGAGCGCCAGCTGCGGGAATTGCAGCCGCAGCGGGACGGCCTGGCCGAGCGGTTGGCAAAGCTGAACCGGCAGACCGACACCCTTACGGCGGCGGTGGCGGCGCTTGCGCGGGTGGAGCAGGAGCAAGAGGCCATCGCCCAGGAAAAGGCCCAGTTGGAAGCGGAGCGGTCGGCCGCCGCCCGTGCTTACCAGGAAAAGGAAGCGCTGGTGGGCAGCACTCTGGCGCATCTTTCGGCGCCGGAAGAGCGGCAGCTGCGGGAGACGGTGGCGCGCTTGCAGTCGCGGCGGCAGCGGCTGGCCCAATCCACCGACTTGGCCCGCGACCATTATTCCGCATCGAAGGCCGCCTACGATGCCCTGCGGGAAGCCCAGGGGTTGGGGGCTTCTGCCGGCGATGAGTCGGCGGGCCGTTCCCGCGCCGAGCGACAGAAGCTGCTGCGGGCGGCGCTGCCGGTGGCGCTTTTGGCCATCATCTTGGTGTGCGGCGTGGCGCTGCTGATGCGCGGTTACGCGGTGCGCGCTTTCTCGTTCATGGCGTTGGGGGTGGCGCTGATAGCATTTGCCCTCATCATGACCGTAGCGGCCTTCATTCTCATCATGCGCCCTGGCCCGCAGGTGGACATCGCCGTCAAGCTGGAGGACGCCCGATGGGTGATGGTGCAAGACCAGAAGAAGCTGGAATCGTGCCGTGCCGACGAGCGGGCCAATGAGGAAGAAGCGGTGCTGCAGCTGGAAGAAGCGGGGCTTGAGGAAGCGGGCGGCAGCCTGAGCGGCGCGCTGGCGCTTTTGGACGAGGCGCGCCAGGTGCGGGCGGAAATGACGCTTGACCTGCAAACGCGCAAAGCGGCGATGGCCCGCATCTCCGACCTTCGCCAGCGGGAGCAGCAGCTGGCGCAAGAGGCGGCGGAGCACCGGCGCCGCGCTGAGGTGGCGCTGGACATGCCGCTGGAGGAAATGCGCGACGAGCTAGCGCGCCGCACCGCCAACCGCGAAGGGCTGCAGGAAACGGCCAACTCCCTGAACGCCCAGTACGGGCAGCTGAAAGAAGTGCTGGCTCAGGGGCGGCGCGCTCACGATTTCGACCAGCTGAAGCTGCAGCTGCAAGAGGTGGAAACCCGCATCAAAGACTCCAACCGCGAGTTCGCCCGGCTGCTGCTGGCGCGGCGGATGCTGGAGGGGGCCATAACCCGGTGGGAGTCGAAGAGCCAGCCGGAGGTGTACCGCATGGCCGGCCGTTTTCTGGCGCTGATGACCGACGGCCGCTGGGTGAGCGTGAGCCCCACCCCCGAAGGCGAGCTGCAAGTGACCAACAGCCTGATGGAAACCTGCAACGTGCTGCAGCTTTCGCTGGGTACGTGCCAGCAGCTGTACCTGGCCATGCGCATCGCGCTGCTGATTGTGGCCGACAACGTGGGGGCATCGGTGCCAGTGCTGGCGGACGACATTCTGGTGAATTTTGATGCGAAGCGACGCGCTGGGGCCGCCCGCGCCCTGGCCGAGCTGGCCCGCCATCGTCAGGTGATCGTGATGACTTGCCACCAAGAAGTGGCCGACGCCCTGATAGCCGCCGACCCCACCGCCACCCAACTGAACCTGTAAGCCGGCAGGGGCGCCAGCGCGGCGGTTCGCCGCCCTTGAAAATAGCAGGCCGTTGCACCAGTTCGCCCTTCCGGCGCTTCCCGTGTTCCTTGCGCGAAATGACCCGCCCAGAAGCCCGGCAACAGGGGCTTCCTATACTATAATTGGCGGGTTCGGACGACCGTTCGTAATCCGTGAGAGGCATCTTTTTAGCGGGGCCTTCGCCCTGCGCAACGAAAGGACAGGCTTTATGCCCAGCACAGTTCTGGTGGGCGCCCAATGGGGCGACGAAGGCAAGGGGAAGATCACCGACCTCATTGCCCGCGACTACGATTTCGTGGTGCGCTTCCAGGGCGGCAACAACGCCGGCCACACCGTAATCCACGGCGACAAGAAATTGGCGCTGCACCTCATGCCGTCGGGGGTGATGTACCCCGATTGCACGCCGGTCATCGGCAACGGCGTGGTGGTGGACCCCGGTGTTCTGGTGAAGGAAATGGCCATGTTGCAGGCGGAGGGCATTTCCTGCGACAAGCTGAAGATCAGCTGCGACGCCCACGTGATCATGCCTTACCACAAAGACCTGGACGGCGCTGACGAGAAGCGCCTGGGCAGCAACCAAATTGGCACCACCAAGCGCGGCATCGGCCCCTGCTACCAAGACAAGATGGGCCGCAAGGGCATCCGCGTGCAAGACCTCATGGACGAGCGCGTGTTCCGCATGAAGCTGGAGGCGGTGCTGGCCCAGAAGAATCCCATTTTGGAGAAGATTTACGGGCTGCACACCTACACGGTGGAGGAAATCTGCGAAGAGTATCTGCCTTACGCCCGCATCCTGAAGCCGTTTATGGCCGAAACCGCGCAGCTGTTGAACCAGGCGCGTCGCGAAGGGAAGTCCATCCTGTTCGAGGGGGCGCAGGGCACGCTGCTGGACATCGACCACGGCACTTACCCCTACGTTACCTCGTCTTCTTGCTGCGCCGGCGGCGCGTGCACCGGCACTGGCGTGGGCCCCAAGGCCATGGATCGCGTGCTGGGCATCGAGAAGGCTTACGTCACCCGCGTGGGCGGCGGCCCCTTCCCCACGGAGCTGAAATTCCCCGAAGAAGGGGGCGTGGGCCAGGACGCCGCCGACGGCGAAACCCTGTGCTCGGTGGGCCACGAGTTTGGCGTGACAACCGGCCGCAAGCGCCGCTGCGGATGGTTCGACGCGGTGATTGGCCGTTACGCCGCCGAGGTGAACGGCCTGACCGACGTGGCCCTTACCAAGCTGGACGTGCTTTCCGCCTTCGACACCATCAAGGTGTGCGTGGCTTACGAGTGCGACGGCGAACGCTACGACTACTTCCCCATGCAGCAGAGCGTGCTGTTCCATGCGAAGCCGGTGTACGTGGAGCTGCCCGGCTGGAAGGGCGTGGACATCACCGGCTGCACCCAGTACGAGCAGCTGCCGGAGAACGCTCGCAAGTACGTGGAGTACCTGGAGGAGATTACCGGGGTGCCCATTTCCATTATTGCCGTGGGCCCCGATCGCGATCAGACCATTTTCCGAGGCTGGGGTGAATAGCATGAACGTACTGGTTTTGGGAAGCGGCGGCCGCGAGCACGCCATAACCTGGGCGCTGCGGAAGTCGCCTTCGGTGGACGTGCTGTACGTGGCGCCGGGCAACGGCGGCACCGGCGACATTGCCGAGAACGTGCCCGACCTTGACATGATGGACGCCGCCGCGGTGCTGGCGTTTGTGCAGGAGCGCCATATTGGCCTGGTGGTAGTGGGCCCCGAAGCCCCGCTGGTGGCCGGTGTGGCCGATGCGCTGCGGGAAGCCGGCGTGCCGGTGTTTGGCCCCAACGCCGACGGCGCCCAGCTGGAGGGGTCGAAGGCCTATTCCAAGCAGTTCATGCTGGACAACAACATACCCACCGCCGCTTACGCGGTGTTCGATAACGAAGCCGACGCCCTGGCCTACGTGCGCCAGCAAGGGGCTCCCATCGTCATCAAGGCCGACGGCCTGGCCGCCGGCAAAGGCGTAGTGGTGGCCGAAGAGCTGGAAGACGCCGAAGAGGCGGTGCGCGAGTGCTTTGCCGGCGCGTTCGGCGCGGCCGGCAGCACCGTGGTGATAGAGGAGTGCATGACCGGGCCGGAGTGCTCGCTGCTGTCGTTCGTGACCGCCGGCACTTCGCACCCCATGGTGGCGGCCCAAGACCACAAGCGCGCCTTCGACGGCGATGCCGGCCCCAATACCGGTGGCATGGGCGTGTACTCGCCGGTGCCCATCGTGTCGGAGCAGGAGATGGCGGCCATGGAGGACATCATGGCCCGTGCCGCTGCCGCCACGGCCCGCGAACCCTTCGGGCTGGACTACCGCGGCACCCTGTACGGCGGCTTCATGCTCACCCCCGAGGGGCCGAAAATCGTGGAATTCAACGCCCGTTTCGGCGATCCGGAAACCCAGGTAGTGCTGCCTCAGTTGGAGTCCGACCTGGCCCAAATCATGCTGGCGGTGGCGGAAGGGCGCCCGGAGGACATCGATTTGCGCTGGACCGACGACTGGGTGGTGTGCGTGGTGCTGGCCAGCGAGGGCTATCCCGGTTCTTACGAAAAGGGCAAGGTGATTCTGGGAATCGAAGAGGCGGAAGACCTCGACGGCGTGGTGGTGTTCCATGCGGGCACCGTGCGCAACGCTGATGGCGAGCTGCTCACCGCCGGCGGCCGTGTGCTGAACGTGGTGGCTCACGGCAAAACTTTCGAAGAGGCCCGCAACCTGGCCTATGAGGCTTGTGACCTGATTAACTTCGAGGGCAAGCAGTATCGTCACGATATCGGCCGCAAAGCCGCCGAGTACCTGGGCTGCGCGGAGTAAAAGCTGTGACAGGGGACGGGGGCGGTCCCATGTTTTCGTAGGGCAGAGATTCTGTCTCTGCCGAATGACCGGATGGGTTTATCGGCCAGGTCGAGAGAAAATCTTGGCCGCATGGCTGAACGAAAGGAACGAAACATGCTCAGTGAGCGTTTGCTTTCAACGGTGGTGCGCGAAACCACCAAGCAGTACCTGAAGCTGGACTCCTGCACCGACGCGCGCATGCCCGCACCGAAGCCGGGCCAGCCCTACATGCTGTACATGCACGTTCCCTTCTGCGAGCGCCTGTGCCCCTATTGCTCCTTCAACCGCTTCCCCTTCAGCGAGGATCGCGCCCGGCCCTACTTCGCCAACATGCGCAAAGAGATGATGATGCTAAAGGAACTGGGCTACGACTTCGACAGCGTGTACATCGGCGGTGGTACCCCCACCATCATGCTGGACGAGCTGTGCGAAACTATCGACCTGGCCCGCGACACCTTCTCCATCAAAGAGGTGTCCAGCGAAACCAACCCCAACCACCTGATTCCCAGCTATCTGGAGAAGCTGAAAGGCCGCGTGCAGCGGTTGTCCGTGGGGGTGCAGAGCTTCGACGACAACCTGCTGAAGCAGATGGACCGTTACGACAAGTACGGCTGCGGCCAAGAAATTCTGGAGCGCATTGCCGAGGCCAGCCCCTATTTCGTGTCCATGAACGCCGACATGATTTTCAACTTCCCGGCGCAGACGGAAGACACGCTGGTGCACGACATCGAGATGGTGATTGAGTCGGGCGCCAGCCAAACCACCTTCTACCCGCTGATGGCTTCGCCGTCGGTGGAGCGGTCGCTGGCGCGCACCGTGGGCAAGGTGGACTACGAGCGCGAGGGGCGCTTCTACGAGATTATCACCTCGCTGCTCACCGACGAGGTGCCGGGCGTGTACACCGGTCCTGAGGGAGAGCAAGGGGAGAAGGGCCTGTTCAACTTCGGCAGCGCCTGGACCTTCAATCGCCGCCCGGTGCTGGCCCGCGACGTGCAAACGCGGCCGGCCGAGCAGCGGCGCGAGTACGTGAAGCTGCAGCCGGGCAGCGCGCCTGAGATGGTGACGCTGGTGGAGACCGATGCCCCCGTGGCCGAGGCGCCGGTGGCCAGCCAACCGATGATCGACGAGTATGTAGTGGATTACGAGGAGTACCCCGCCATCGGCTCGGGCGGCATCACTTATTTGGGCAGCTCGCTGTTCGTGAACACCTTCTCGGTGAAGGACTACAACGCCGCCATAGAGAGCGGCCGCATGTCGATGATGGGCAAAACTACTTTCAACCTGCGGGAGCGCATGCGCTACCGGTTCATGATGCAGCTGTTTGGGCTGCGGTTGGACAAAAAGGCCTTCGAGCGCGACTTCGGCGTGTCCATCGACCGCGGGCTGCCGGCGGAGATGACCTTCATGCGCGCCTGCGGAGCCTTCGCCACCGACAACGAGTACGAGCTGACGCTCACCGCCAAGGGCCGCTACCTGATGGTGGTGATGATGCGCCAATTCTTCATCGGCGTGAACAATCTGCGCGACCAAGCCCGCGCCGCCCTAACCGGCGAAGAACGGGAATTGCTGTTCGGGTAACTTGTTCCGCTGTTCTGGCGAACAGCGGAACCGCTCGCCCGCCGAGGCTTTCTGTGGCGTCCCATCTTGCCGTTCATCGGCGCTGCGGCGCGTACCAAAGTACGCTTGGGCACCGCTTCGCGGCAATCTGGCACACCACAAAAACCCTCGGCTACTTCGCTGGGGCAGTGGGCTGGATCGCGACCAATGGGGCTGACAGCCCTGCCCCAAGCAACTGATGGGCAACCTTTGCGGATTATTCGTGCGCGTTGGGTATCATGTTGGTAAAGGTGCGGGTCGGGCATCTTTTTCGGACACCTCGTTGGCGTTGACGGCGCCTTTAAGGACAGCATGTTCACAACGGTTGTGGCATATATCGCCTTCGGGTGCGTAATGGTGGCCATCGCCGTAAGCGATGTGCGCACGCTGCAGATAGCCAATCGCTCGGTGCTTCTGCTGGTGGGGCTGTGGGCGCTGTGGCGCATCGCCCTGGGGGCGGAGGCTGCAGTGGGCGGCTTCGATTTCCTACTTGCGGTAGTGGAAGCGGCCCCGCTCACCAATGTGTCACTGGCTGAGGGCGTGCTAGGGGCCATTATCTTGGGCGGCGGACTGCTGGTGTTCACCACCATCTGGGAGGCCTTCACCAAAAAGGCGGCCATGGGCGGCGGCGACATCAAGCTGCTGGCGGCCATGGGGCTGTTCCTAGGGATAGCTGGCGGCTTGGCCGCGCTGGCGGTGGCCTGCGTCGTGTTCGCCATAGTGGGCATGGCGAAGCAAAAAGTGCCCCTCACCGGCAAGCCCTACGAGGTGATTCTCAGCCACAGCGCCGCATTCGCCCCCGCTCTGGCCACCGGCGCCTGGATATCCATGGCCTTCCTTCTTGCCGCAAACCTCTAGAATGAGACAAAGGGACAGCCCTAATGTCTCATCCCATTACGCATACTTCTTTGATGACCTGCGTTTCTGTATTTTTAGGCGATTTTGCAAATTTAGGCGTGCTTGAGAGTTCTCTTTCGGCAAACGTCCCCCTGACACGCCCTGGGCTAGCAGCTGGCGGCGGCTAGGTCGATGGCTGTGAGGTTCATGGCCACGAACTGCGGTTTCACGCAGGCTTCCACGGCGGCTTTCAGCTCATCCAGGCTGATGGGAATGCGGTTTTGCGCCACCGCTACCGCCAGTAGCATCATATTCAGCGCCTTACGATTGCCGGCCGCCTGCACCAGTGCCTGGTCGTCCACCGGCACGAACAACACGCCGCTGCCCTCCAGGCTGCGCCCCAGCTGTTCTACTACCGCGCTGCCGCTGTAAGGGGTTCCGGCCAACGCTGCCGTTACCGGCTGGATGGCGCTTGTGGCGCTCACCAGCACCCCTTCCGGCGCCAAAAACGGCAGGGCCCGAGCGGCTTCGCCCGGCTCGAAGGCAATCACCACATCGGCGGTGCCCTTGGTTACCAGTGGCGCCAGCACCTCTTCGCCGCACGAGCCCATGCGCACATGGGAGGTGACGCTGCCGCCCCGCTGCGCCATGCCGATGGTTTCAGCGGTGCGTACCTGCCAGCCCTTCGCCTGGGCCGCCTTCGCCAGAACCTTTGCGGCCAGCACGGTGCCTTGGCCGCCCACGCCTGCAAGCAGTAGGTTAATCATCGATGTCCTCCTCGGCTTCGGCGGGGGTTTCGCCCTCGAAGATAACAGGTGGGAAGGAGCCAGTGGGGCCGTCCGACGGAATAGCCGTCGGGGCAATGGGCACGCCAAGCGCCGCATGCAAGGCCGCCCCCAAAGGCTCGGCCACCTTCCCTTGAATGGAGTCGAAGGGGCATACCTGCACGCACAGGCCGCAGCCATCGCACAGTCCTGTGTCCACAAATGCCTGCCCCCGATGCTGCGAGCGCAGGCCCTCGGCCGCCGGGTTGAACCCAATGGCGGGGCATCCGATGTCGCGGATGCATTTTTTGCAACCGGTGCAGGCATCGCCGTTGATGGCCACCGGCGCCTCCGGCCGCTTCAGCTGAATGCAGGGGGCACGGAAGATGATGGCGGAGGGCCCGCTGAACCCGATGGCCTGCCGCGCCGCCTCAGTGGATTCTTCCAGATTGTGCGGGTTGGCGAATGTGATGCATTCCACCCCCAGCGCCCGCAGCACCTCTTCGATGACCAGGGGTTTCCGCCGCTGCCCCATAAGGGTGACGCCGGTGCCTGGATGCGGCTGGCTGCCGGTCATGGCGGTGGTGGCGTTGTCCAGCACGGCGATGGTGATGTCGTGGCCGTTGTAGGCGGCGTTGGCAATGCCGGTCATGCCGCTGGCGAAAAACGTGGAATCGCCCACGAACGCCACCGCCTTGATGCCCGGCTGCGCCACCGCGAAACCCTGCGCCATGGTGATGCCGGCCCCCATGCACAGGCAGGTGTCCACCGCGTCCAGCGGCTTTGCGTTGCCCAGGGTGTAGCAGCCAATGTCGCCGCAGAACACCGCCGGCGTTTTGCCCAGCGCCTTTTTTATGGCGAAGAAACTGCCGCGGTGGGGGCACCCGGCGCACAGCACCGGCGGTCGCACCGGCAGCGGCCCCTCGTAGGGGGCGCTGGCGCTGGCGGCCAAGTTGCGCTCCGTCAGCGCGCTGAGGCCGGATGGGGCAGGGGCGTTGCCGGCGCCGTCCTTGGCGGCGCATGATGCGCCCTGGTCCTCGGTCCCGCCTGCCATGGCCGAGGCTTCAGTTGCGGTCGCCCGTCCGCCTTCACTCGGCGCGGTATCTGCGGCGGCGGTGCGGTCGAAGAAGCGGGCGATGCGCTGGGCCAGCACTTCGGTGGAGTTCTCGCCACGGTCGGGGGCTTCGCCAGTCAGCTTGCCAGAAACCCGCAGCGGCAGGTGCCGTTGCCCCGCCAGCTTCAGCAGCTCTTCCTCAAGCACGCTGTCCAGCTCTTCTAGCACCAACACGTCGGTGAGGCCCTCGGCAAAACGCGCTCCGGTTTCCGCAGGGAAGGGGTAGGGGGTGCCCACCGCCAGGAAGCGGTAGGGGGGCAGCGCCGCGCCCGCTTCGGCCGCCCATTGCTGCAGCAGTGCCAGCGCTTCGCGAGCGTACTGGGCGGAAACTCCGCCAGCCACAATGCCCACCCGGGCGGCAGCCCCTTCGTTACTGTCCGCGGCGGCCAGCACGTCGCTTTCGCCTGAGGTCGCCACTTTCCCCCTGGGCATGGCGGTCCCGCCATGCCCGTGCCCGCTCTGCGCAGCGGCTTCGACCCATGTGGCGTTTGCATCGCTGCCCGCCGCGAGCTGCTGGCTTCCCGGCTCCTCGACCACATGGTTGAACTGCGCAAATTCTGGCGTGAAAGCATAGTCCCAGGCAATCCGCGCAAGCCGGCGGTTCACTTCGCCATGGCCTTCGAAGGCGCGCTTGGGGAAGATGATCCACTTCGGGTCCTTCTGGAAACCCTGTTCAGGGATGGGGCGCGCGTCGGTGAATTCCGGCAGCTCGAAAAAGGTGGAGGCGTGGCAGATGCGGGTGGTGGGGCGCACGATGACTGGCGTGCCGTAGCGCTCCGACAGCTCGAAGGCTTGCCGCATCATGGCGTAGCCCTCTTCGGGGGTGGAGGGATCGAGCACCGGCACTTTGGCGAAGGCGGCGAAGCGACGGGTGTCCTGCTCGGTTTGGGAGGAAATGGGGCCGGGGTCGTCGGCCACGAACAGCACGAGGCCGCCGCCGGTACCCACGTAGTTCAGGCTCATGAGAGCATCACTGGCCACATTCAAGCCCACCTGTTTGCAGGTGAACAGCGCTCGGGCCCCGCAGTACGAGGCCGCGGCAGCTACTTCCAGGGCCGCCTTCTCGTTGGTGGACCATTCCACGTGTACGCCGCGCGCCGTTCCTTCGGCGTGCAGCCGCGCCACGGTTTCCACCAGCTCCGAGGAGGGGGTGCCCGGATAGCCGGCCACTACGTTCACGCCCGCCTCAAGCGCGGCCCACGCAAACGCCTCGTTTCCCATCAGCAGTTTTATTGTCATAGCTGTCCTTCACGTTGGCTTTTGCCAGTTCTTTCACCAGGCAAAAGCCTGCCCGTTTCTTGGCGCCTCCGTGCTTCCGCATTGGCGGGTTTTCCTCCGCTTCGCTGGGTGCGCTCCTGTGTGTCCGCATGGCGGTCCCTTGCCCTTATCGTAGGGCAGAGATTCTATCTCTGCCTAAGCGCCAGCTCCACTTTGCCTTCGCCTTGCAACAAGCGACGGCGCCGGTCTGCCAGGCTGGCCGCATTGCCGTCTTTAGCCCGTTTGACTCCTTACGCCTCGGCCATGGCCTGCTTGAAGTCGATGATTTTCTGCAGCACTTCGGGGTCGGAGGTGCCGATGATCTGGGCAGCTTCGATGGCTGCATTCTTCGCGCCGTTGATGGCCACGCAGGCCACTGGCACGCCGGAGGGCATTTGCACCATGGACAGCAGCGAGTCCATGCCGCCCAGGTCGCTGGTTTTCATGGGCACGCCGATTACCGGCAGCGGGGTGTAAGCAGCCACCACGCCGCCCAGATGCGCCGCTTTGCCGGCGGCGGCCACAATCACCTTCATGCCGCGCTCGTGGGCGGTTTCGGCCCAGATGTGTACCTCGGCTGGCTTGCGGTGGGCGCTGGCCACTTTCACCTCATAGGGGATGCCGAACTCGTCCAGCTGCTTCATGCACGGCTCCATGGCCGGCATATCGGAAGTCGATCCCATAATGATTCCCACCAGGGGTTTTGCCTCGTCCATTCCCGATCCTTTCTTTCGGTGCACCGAGCTCAATGCCTCGGTGGCTTTCTTCTTGGTGGCCGGCGCCGAGTTTTGTTGCCGCCTTCTTTCTGCTGCTCCGGTGCGAAGGCGGCAACGTCGGGCTTGCTTCGGCCCCGCGCCAAGCTCGCGCCCAGCTCATGCCAGTCCCGCATGCAGCTTCGCATCGTAGCCATTTCCCGGGCAGCCGACGCGTCTGACTCCGCTGCTCAAAACGGACGGCTGCCTTCGGCGAGTAATAGGCCTATCTTAGCATTCAGGGCCGTTCTGCAGACCGCCGTCGGCCCGTCGGGAAGGTAATTGACCAAAATATCCCCTTGCCAAGAGGCGGCGGCTTCCCTAGAATATATCCCTGCGTTAAACGCATCCGGTCGGGTAGCTCAGTTGGTAGAGCAGCGGACTGAAAATCCGCGTGCCGAGGGTTCAAGTCCCCCTCCGACCACCACTAACTCAAAGGGTCCCAGCAACGGGGCCCTTTTCATGTCCAGAGAATCCCGCAGGGACTTGAACCCTGCGAAGGCGGAACAGTCCGGTGGACTGTTCCGGTACGAGCACCGCGGCAGCGGAGCGCAGCACAGCGGGTTCGCCGCAGGCGAAGGCGCCAAGTCCCCCTCCGACCACCACTAACTCAAAGGGCCTCAGCAATGAGGCCCTTTTCATGTCCAGGGAACCCCGCGGGGGCTTGAACCCTGCGAAGGCGGAACAGCCCAATGGACTGTTTCGGTGCGAGCACCGCGGCAGTGAGGCGGTGTAGTGGCAGAATGCGGGCGCAGGTGAATCATCGGACGGGCCCACGGGTGGGTGACGAAGGCGGTAGCCGCGCCGTTGGATGGGATAAAATCTGGGGCAGTGTGGTCTCGTGGAAGGAAGTGCGAAATGGCGAGGACGGTTTCGGTTTTGCTGGCGGACGGGTGCGAGCCGCTGGAAGTGGTGGCGCCGGTGGACATCCTGCGTCGCGGCGGCGTGAACGTGATGCTGGTATCGCTGAAAGACAGCCTGCAGGTAGCGGCTGCCCACAACATAACCCTGGTGGCAGATGCGCCCATCGCAATGGTGGACCTGTCCGCGTCCGACCTGCTGATGATCCCCGGCGGTTCGGTGGGGGTGGAGAACATTGGCCTAAGCAAGGCCGCCACAACCGAGATTGCCCGCCGCATGGAAGCGGACGAGCCCATCGCCGCCATCTGTGCCGGCCCCACGGTGCTGGGGGACATGGGCTTGCTGACCGGTCGCAAAGCGGTGTGCTACCCCACCTGCGAAGAGGGTTGGCCCGAAGGAGTGTACCAGCCGGGCAAGCCCGTGGAAGTGGACAACAACCTCATCACCGCCACCGGCCCGGGTACCGCCATTCCCTTCGGCCTTGCCATCCTGAAGTTCCTGGAAGGTGAAAAGACGACCAATCAAGTGGCCGAAGCCATGCTGGTGAAGTAGCCCCCTGGCTTTATCCGCGTGGCGGGGATATGCATGCGGTCGAATTCGTAGGGCAGCGTTCTATCTCTGCCTAACTTACGGTCTGCATGCGGTTGCGGCTTTAGGCCAAGATAGAATCTCGGCCCTACGAAAACCTTTGCACGGGAGTATCGTGTGTCGCTTACTTTCCGCAGCAGTCTTTGTAGAGTTTGCCGCTGCCGCAGGGGCAGGGGTCGTTGCGACCCACTTTCAGGGGCACGCCGCGGTCGTCGAAGAACATCTTTTTGCCGGTTTGCAGCTCCATGCTTTCGATGGCCGACCAGCCGTTCAGCTCCCAAAGTGGCAGCGAGTTGCGCAAAACGGCGAGGCGTCCCAGCAACCGTTCCGGGTCGGTGTCGCAGCCCATCAGGCCAAACTCTTCAGCGATGGCCAGCATTTCCGCCACATCCACGTTGTTTTCCACCACGGCCAAAATCAGCTCTTCCAGTACGTTGTCGGCAAAGAAGGCATCGTTTTGGCCATCGGGCACGCGCTCGTTCAGATAGCTGGCCAGCTTTTCCGCCGCCTCGCCGGTGAACGCCGCCTCTTCCACACGGCCGTCTTTGGCAAACTCGTACAGGTGCTTGCGGGGAACGTTGGCGTGGCATTCCAGCAGGTAGCGGCGCTCGTCCCGCGCCTGAGTGGTGTCGGGTTGGGGCAGCAGCGGCGGGCTGACCAAATAATCGCTGCTCCCGTGCTGCCAAAGCAGCCCATCCAGAGCGCCATCTTCGGCCGCCCTGCGCACCAGCCCGTCGAACTCCTGCGCCGAAAGCGCGTCCAGCCCCAAAAGCTCCAGCTCGTGGTAGGCGTCCTCCACCGTGGTGAGGCCATAGGTGAACAGGCACTCCTCCGTCACCCGCAAGGCGTCTTCCTGAGCCTGCGACTGAGCGGCCAGCGCCGGCAAATCCAGCTTCAGCAGCAAATCGCGCATTTCCTCGGGCATCACGCCCACCAGCTGCCCCTCTTGCAAAAAGGGGAGCACGAACGGGAAGCAGCCCACCGTCGAGTTGTCCAGCGTGGCGGGGGTGACCGTGCGCACCAGCGGCCCTTCGGCAGCTTGCTGCTGCAGTTGCTGCAGCACTACGGCGGGGAAGGCCGCCGCGGTGCCCAGCAGCGCATCGAGGGTTTGGGGCATCGCGGCCAGGGCGACGTCCATCAGCCGCTCGGTTGCCTGCCCTTTGTTCAGGCTGGTAAGCCCTCGTACGCCCAGGTATTGGCCAAACTCCTCCAGTGTTGCCTTGGTGCAGTTGGCCAGGCACACGTCCAGTTGCGGGGTGGGGGCGGCCTTCTTGATCAGGCGCCCCTTCAGCATGGCCAAAAGCTGGTCCAGCAGCACCGAGCGCGCTTCCTCGTCGGCCAGCCGGTCGCGCTCCTCGCGGGAAAGCCCGGCGAAGCGGCCCCGATGGAACCCTTCCGGCGAAATGTCCTCGCCGGCGTGCAACCGCGATTCCCGGTCGAGGTCGTCCATCAGGCGGTTCATCTCCGCCTCGTGGCGGCGGCCGTTTATCTCGCGGGAAAACGGCACGAACTGTTGTGGCGTTTCCAGAATGCCCAGGCCCCGCGCCCGCGCCACGTCCCGCTGCAACGGGAAGGCGGCGTAGCGCACATCCAGGTCCATGGCCATGCTGGTGTAGTCTTCCACCAGCATATTCTCGAAGGGCAGCACCGTGATGTTCACCAGGCAGGGGCCGCTCTCGTGCAGCTCGGCCTGGGCCAGCGCCACCAGCCGCCCCTCGACAAGGTACAGCTCCCGCCCCTCCTCGGTGCCCACGAACACGCCGGTGGCATGTAGCGCGTCTTTCCACGAAAGCGCCAGCTGCAAATCGTCGGGGGAGAGGCCGAAGGGGTTCTTCTCCACAAACCCGTCGATGATATCCGCGTTTTCCCACAGCGTTTCAAGCACATCGTGGATCACTTCCACGCGGGCCGGGTCATACGACTCCATGAGATTGAGGAACTGCTCGTGCTCTACCAGGCCAAACAAGTCGTTGGCGTAGCAGGCCAGGCAGCCCAGCACGTCTTGCAGGCGAAACAATTGGGAGTCGGTGAGCAAAGGGCCTCCTTGGGGCAACGGGTGCGGCAGCGCCTAGTAGCGGCTGTCAAAGATGCGCTTCGTCTTCTTCTCGGAGCGAGGCAGCTCGCCCATGGGCACGCCCTTCGCTTCAGGGGTGCAGCCCAGCTTCGCCTTGAAAATCAGCGCCAGCTCCTGCTCGCAGCGGGCCTTCTCTTCGCCTTCCAGCGGCGTTTCAAACAGCACCGTGAGAATGTCGTGGCCGGAAATGGTCTCGATCATCACCTGGTATTCCGAGCTAGCGCCGTTGGTCATCTTGATGACTTCCTCGATCTGCGCCGGGAACATGTTGCAGCCCTTCACCTTGATCATGTCGTCGGTGCGCCCCACCAGCGTGTCGATGCGGGGGAAGCGGCTGCCGCAGGGGCAGGTGCCGGGGATGATGCGGGTGAGGTCGTGGGTGCGGTAGCGAATGAGCGGCGCCCCCTGCTTGCGCAGCGTGGTGAGCACCAGTTCGCCCACCTCGCCGTCCGGCAGCACTTCGCCGGTTTTGGGATCGATGATTTCCATATAAATGTAGTCGTCCCAAATGTGCATGCCGGCGTGGGCGTCGCAGGAGATGCCGATGCCGGGGCCGTAGATTTCCGTGAGGCCGTAGATGTCGTAGATTTGGATGCCCATCTCGTCTTGGATGCGGTTGCGCATCTTCTCGCCCCAGCGCTCCGAGCCAATGACCCCCTTCTTCAGGGAAATCTTGTCCCGCAGGCCGCGCTGGTTGATTTCCTCCGCCAGCAGCAGCGCGTAGGAACTGGTGGCGCAAATGACGGTGGAGCCCATGTCCTGCATCATCTGCAGTTGCTTGTCGGTGTTGCCGGGGCCCATGGGAATGGCCATGGCCCCCAGCCGCTCGCAGCCCAGTTGGAAGCCGATGCCGGCGGTCCACAGGCCGTAGCCGGGGGTGATTTGCACACGGTCGAGCGGCGTGATGCCGGCCATCTCGTAGCAGCGGGCGAACTGGGTGGCCCAGTCGATCACGTCCTGCTGGGTGTAGGGGATGATCACCGGCGTGCCCGTAGTGCCCGACGAGCTGTGGATGCGCACCACCTCGTCGTCCGGCACCGCTTGCAGCCCCAGCGGGTAGGCCTCGCGCAGGTCGTTTTTCTCCGAGAAGGGCAGCTTCTCGAAATCCGCCTGGGTTTGCACAGTGGCCAAATCGATGCCCTCGAACTTTCGCGCGTAGAAGGGGCTGCGGGCTTTCAGGCTTTTGAACTCGCCTTTTATCATGGCGAGCTGTTCGGGGGTCATCTGCATGGGATCTCCTTCGGGTGCGAGGAATAAGCTGCGTTTCTGCTGCTGAATCAGAATCGGCACAGTTTTTGTCCTGGGCGATTTTTCGTAGGGCCAAGATGCTGTCTCGGCCTGAAGCTGCGCCCGCATGGGGGCTGTCCGTTTAGGCAGAGAGGGAATCTCTGCCCCACGATGGCGCAGCCAGCCGCCAGCAACGTCTGGCGATTCTGATTTAACAGCGAACTGCATTTTACCCCACTGTTTTGGAGAGGACTTGCAGCCGGAGCAAAACCGCGCCAATAGGCGCTATCATGAACCGCAGACGCAAAAGGCGGCTGGTGGTCAGGTGCCGTCCGGGCCGCGGCAAAAGGGAGAACGGAATGAACAAAGCGCTGAAGGTGTTGCTGGGCGTAGTGCTGGCGGCGGTGCTGGTGGTGGCCCTGTACGTGGCTTACGTGATGCTGTCCTATTACCGGCTGGACGACAAGCTGCCCCTGGAGGTGGACGCTCCGCTGGGGGGCACGCCGCCCACGGCCCAGATAGACGCCAGCGCGAACCCGCAGTTGAAGGTGGTGACGGCCAACCTGGGCTTCGGCGCCTACAACCAGCAGTTCGACTTCTTCATGGACGGCGGCAGCGGTTCGGTGGCGGAGTCGGCCGAGGTGGTTACCGCTGACATCAACGGCGAAGGGGAGGCCATCAAAGCGCTGGACCCCACCTTCGTGCTGTTCCAGGAAGTGGACGTGAACGGCACCCGCAGCCACTTTGTGGACCAGTACCAGTTGCTGCGGAAAATCTTCCCCTACGACGCCACGGTGTTCGCCCAGAACTACGATTCCCCCTTCCTCATGTGGCCGCTGTACGCGCCCCACGGTGCCAACAAAGCGGGTATGGCCACGTTCTCGAAGTACGCGGTGGAAGACCCGCTGCGCCGCAGCCTGCCCATTTCCGACAGCTTCAGCAAGTTTTTGGACTTGGATCGCTGCTACTCCATCTGCCGCATTCCGGTGAGCGACGGCAAGCAGTTGGTGCTGATGAACGTGCATCTTTCCGCCTACGGGGCCGACGAATCCATCATGGCGGCGCAGCGGCGCATGCTGTTCGCCGACATGGAGGCGGAGCTGGCGGCGGGCAACTATGTGATTGCCGGCGGCGACTTCAACCACGACATGATTGGCGTGTCGGGGGAGGTATACCAAAACAAGGTGCAGGCGGTGGAAAGCTGGGCCAAGCCGTTTGATTTCGACAGCGTGCCCTATGGTTTCACGGTGGCGTCGAAGGCGAAGTACGACGCCGGGCAGTTTGCCGATGCTGCCACCTGCCGCGATGCGGGCCGCCCCTATGACGGCACTAACGACCGCTGGGTGATGGACACGTTCATCTACTCCAGCAACATCGAGTGCATCAGCTGCGAAACGGTGGATCTGGATTTCGCCTACTCCGACCACAACCCGGTGCAGATGACCTTTCAGCTGAAGAGCGAAGGCTAGGTTGCCAACGTGCTGCTGACAGGGGGACACGCCACAGCCCTTTTGGCCTACCGTTTTGGTAGGCCAAAAATAGCAAACCCGCTGAACAAAGTGACAGTTTCCCGTATTTCCGAAAATTTGCTTGAGTTTGCTCAAAGTTTAGGGTAGCAGCATGCTACTATACAGGCATCGAGCGGCTCATCGATTAGTGAATACCAGGTATTTATGGCGAATGATTGAATCGCTGCAGAAACTGACTTAACGGTTGTGGCCTGATGCGCTTTGAGTTGTCGCTCGTGGGTTTGTCCGCTTCGTTTTTTATCAACCCGCGATTCGAAACGGAGAACTACCCTCCGGCGCTTGCCACAGGCGTTCGTGCTGGTAGCCTCGGTGAGGAGGTTGCAGTGCAACTGAAAGCATCTACGGATTACGGGCTGCGTGCCGTTCTCTACCTGGCCCAGCATCCGGGAATCAACTCGTCCAAAGATATCGCGGAGGAGATGGCCATTCCCCGCGATTACCTCATTCAGTTGGCCCAATTGCTGCGCAACGCGAAAATTATCACAGCATACCCAGGCAAAAACGGTGGTTACCGTTTAGCGCGGGACCCGCACGACATCACGTTGCTGGATATAATAAATGCCCTCGAGGAGGAGCTTTCGGAAAACACTCGCGCCCGTCGCGAAGAGCGCAGCACCGCGTTGGCGGACGACATGAGGGAAGTCTATGAACTGGTGTTGGAAAGCTACGACGCGTATCTGGACAGCATTAACCTAGGCATGCTGTTGGAGGCTTCAACTCGCCAGGAGGATAAGCGGGGATTTTTGGCCCAGCACCTCTCCCTTGAGAGTGAGCGCTTGGCTGGTTGCAGCAGCGCTTCGAAAATCGCCTAGGGTCGCATCGCGGGGATGCGAGGGGGCGCCCCGGATGTTGGCAACCTAGTACAACCAAAAAAACGCCCGGAATTCCCGGGCGTTTTTTTGGTTGATTGCGAAGAGCGCAGGTTTAGGCGGTTTCCGCCGGCGCCTCGGTGGCCTTCGGGGCCTTCCGGTTGCTCAGGTAAGTGAGCACCAGCACCGCTACCACAATCAGCACCACGCCCACGGCCAGCGAAACCCACGGATTCTTCACCAGGCCAGCGATGATGTAGCCCACGAAGCAGATCACCATAACCAGCGAGGCATAGGGGATCTGGGTGGACACGTGGCTGAGGTGGTTGCACTTGGCGCCCGCCGACGAAAGGATGGTGGTGTCGGAGATAGGGGAGATGTGGTCGCCGTAAACCGCGCCCGCCAGCGTGGCGCCGATGGCCACCAGGAACAGCGGGTCGGAAGTGGAGAACACGCCGATGACGATGGGCAGGATGAGCGCCACGGTGCCCCAAGAGGTGCCCATGGCAAAGCCGATGAAGGCAGCCACCAGGAAGATGATGGCCGGCAGCAGCTCAAGCCCCACGCCCAGGCCGTTCAGGAAGCCGGACACGAATTCGCCGGTGCCCAGCAGGTAGCGGCAGGTGCCGCCCAAGCTCCAGGCCAGCACCAGGATCATGATGGCGCCCACCATCGAGCGCACGCCTTCGGAAACCGAATCCATGAAATGGTTGATGTTCATCAGCTTGCGGGGCAGGTACATGATGGCAGCAGCCACCAGCGCTACACAAACGCCCACGTCAAGGCCCATAACCGGGTTTTCTCCCACAGCGGTGGCAAAATCGACGCCCTGGAAGAAGCCGCCCACGTACAACATGCCGAGAATGGAGAACACGATGAGCACCACGATGGGCAGGATGAGGTCGATCACGCGGCCCTTCTCGGACACCTCAAGGCCTTTGTACTCCTCGATGGTGGCCTCGGCCGCCTGCTCGTAGTCGGCGTGCTCGGTGACGATGGCGTTCATGTTGCGCGGGTGCAGGTCCTCGGTGGCCTTCGTCACGTCGGCCTCAACCTGCTGCTCTTGCTGCTGTGCCTCGGCCGCCACCGGCAGCCCCTCGGCCTTCAGCTGCGCGGTGCGCATGGTGCCGAAGTCTTTCCCCACGATGAGCATGAAGAACACGAAGAAGATGGTGAGCAGGGCGTAGAAGTTGTAAGGGATGGAGGCCACGAAGGTATTGAAGCCGTCCTCGCCCATGTAGCCGCCCACCGCCACGGCCCACGAGGAAACCGGCGCGATGATGCACACCGGCGCGGCCGTGGAGTCGATGATCCAGGCCAGCTTTTCGTGGCTGACGCGGAAGCGGTCGGTGATGGGGCGCATCACGGCGCCCACGGTGAGGCAGTTGAAGTAGTCGTCCACGAAGATGATGATGCCCAGAACAGCGGTGAGCAGCTGGGCCATTTTCGCGTTTTTGATATGCTGGGAAACCCACTCGGCGTAAGCGCGGGAGCCGCCCGATGCCGCGATGAGCACCGTAAGCGCCCCCAACAGGGCAAGGAAGAGTAGTAGCGCCCCGTTTCCGGCTATCTGTTCGGCCATCATTTGGGGCACCATGGCAAACGATGCCACCACTTGGTCAACCCCGGCACCGCTGAGGGTGAACTGGTAAATGATCATGCCCACGAACACGCCGATGGTCAGCGACGAATACACCTCTTTGGTGATGAGCGCCAGCCCTAAGGCGAGAAGCGGGGGAACAATCGACCAGATCCCACAGCTGATCAGATCAAACCCTTCCATATTTTCCCCTTTGCTGATGGGTTGCATTCCGCGGGGTCGCGTGTGTCCCGCGCGCTGCCAAAGGGTGTTGGCAAGCACGTGTCAGTATATCGAACAATGAGCAGGAAAATCACGGTTATTTGCAGGGGGAGCGAACAAAAGGGGTTCTTTGTGCGGCGTGGCGGGCCTTCCGTTGCGCCGCCGCGCCTGGGCGCCACTGGCGTTTTTGCCGGCTGCCGCTGCTTTTGTGTGGTAAAGTGGCCGCCATGCAGCAGACATGGAAACAGAGCAAAGCCGCCCTGGGGCGGCGCGCAAGCAGCGGGCGCGACGAGAGCGCCTGCGCCGTGATGAGTGCCCGCTGGGCTGAACAGAAAAACCTCGCCATGGACGAGTGCGCCCTGATGAGAGCCCACAAGGCCGCGCAGTGTTGCGGCGTTGCGGTTGCCCATGAGTGCGCAGCAATGAGCGCCCACAAGGCGGCCCAGCAACGGGCTTGCCAGCATCCCCCACAATTTGAGTTTCGATACTGATAGCACACGGATTTCGCCCGTGGCTATTTTTTTGCCCCGGAACCCGCGGAAACCGTGTGCGCCTTTGGTTGTTGCAAGCGGCGGGCAGCTCCGCCTTTTGGGAATTGGAAGATAGGGAAGAACCATGTTCGTAAAAATTCTTCTGGTGCTGATATTCGTGGCGGTGGCCGTGGGTGTGGGCATCTACTGCCGCCACTACACCAAAACGGTGGACGGCTTTGTGCTGGGCGGCCGCAAGGTGGGCCCCTGGATGAGCGCGTTCGCTTACGGCACCAGCTACTTTTCGGCGGTGGTGTTCGTGGGCTACGCCGGGCAGTTCGGCTTCAAGTACGGTCTGGCGGCCACCTGGGCCGGCATCGGTAACGCCATTCTGGGCAGCCTTTTGGCCTGGTGGGTGCTGGGGCCGCGCACCCGCGAGATGACCCATCGCCTGAAGGCAGCCACTATGCCGGAATTCTTCGGCAAGCGCTATAGCTCCAAGGCGCTGCGCATCGCGGCGGCGGCCATCATTTTCGTGTTCCTCATCCCCTACACCGCCAGCGTGTACAACGGCCTGTCGCGGCTGTTCGGTATGGCGTTCAACCTGCCCTACGACTGGTGCGTGCTCGGCATGGCCGTGGTCACCTGCATATATGTAGTGGTGGGCGGCTACATGGCAACGGTGATGAACGACTTTATCCAGGGCATTGTGATGCTGCTGGGCATCACGGCGGTTATCGTGGCGGTACTGCTGAACAACGGCGGTTTCTCGGAGGCCATCATCGGCCTGTCGCAGATTCAGGCGGAGGGCACCGCCATGCAAGGGGCCTACATCAGCTTCTTCGGCCCCGACTTGTTCAACCTGCTGGGCGTGGTCATCCTTACCAGCTTGGGCACCTGGGGCCTGCCGCAGATGGTGCAGAAGTTCTACGCCATCAAATCCAGCTCGGCGGTGAAGCAGGGCGCCATCATCTCCACTGTGTTCGCCTTCGTGGTGGCCGGCGGCTCCTACTTCCTGGGCGGCTTCGGTCGTCTGTACCAGGGGCAAATCGAGTACGCCGCCAACGGCACCCCCATCTACGACTCGGTTATCCCCACCATGCTGTCCACCTTGCCCGACCTGCTGATCGGTCTGGTGATTGTGCTGGTGCTGTCCGCCTCCATGTCCACGCTGTCGTCGCTGGTGCTTACGTCTTCTTCCACCCTCACCATCGACCTCATCAAGGGCAACGTGGTGAAGGACATGTCCGAGAAGAAGCAGATCGTGTGCATGCGGGTGCTGCTGGTGGTGTTCGTGGCCATTTCGGCGGCCATAGCGCTGGTGCAGTACCACTCCTCCATCGTGTTTATCGCGCAGCTGATGGGCTACTCGTGGGGCGCGCTGGCCGGCGCGTTCCTGGGCCCCTTCTTCTGGGGGCTGTATTCCGGGCGCATTTCGAAGGCGGCGGTGTGGTGCAGCTTCGCCATTGGCGTGGGGCTTACCGCGGTGAATATGTGCATGGGCTTTGCCGGCACGCCGCTGATTGCCAGCCCCATCAACTGCGGCGCGCTGTGCATGTTGCTGTCGCTGGCGGTGGTGCCGCTGGTGAGCCTGGTTACGCCGGCGGTGCCGTTTGAGGTGAACCCGCCCACGCCGGAAGGCGCCATCGACCGCGAGTTCGCCCGCGAGCTGCACGGCGAATCGCTGCCGGAGGGTCCGGAAGCGGTGCTGGACGCCTAGGGCGCCCAGGGAGCTCGCTTCCCCTGCGCGGTGCGGACGCGCTGCTTGGCGCCCGGGGCGAAATGCGGGAAAAATGGCCGTTTCAGACTAAAGTGGGCTGCGGCGGCGGATTCATACCCTATAATCAATGGGCTTGCGGTTTTTCGCAGGCCCATTTCTATTGTTGAAGAGGAAGGACATTCGTGAAGGTTCGAAAATCGAAGCCTCACAGTATGTAACCTTTCCGGCGGCTGCCTTGGCGCTCCGTCGGGAAACGACTGGATGCGCAAAGGAACACGCCAATGCTCTATTTGTCCCAAATGATAGGCAAGCCTGTCGTCGATGCCACCGGCGAGAAGCTTGGAACCATCTCCGACCTAGCCATTTCCACTGGCGAGGTTTTCCCCCGCATTACCAGCCTGGCCTTTCAGGGGCCCGGCAAGGTGCCGTTCATGATTTCGTGGCGCAAGTACGTGGACCAGTTCACCGAAGACGGCATTGTGCTGGGGGTGGACGCCCACGACATCCGCTTCAGCTATCTGCAGCCGGACGAGGTACTGCTGGCGCGCGACTTGCTGAACCGCCAGATTGTGGACACCCAGGGCATGAAGGTGGTGCGGGTAAACGACCTGAAGCTTTCGCAATCCGGCAGCCAACTGCGGCTTTTGGGCGCGGAAGTGGGGGCCCGCGGCATTTTGCGCGGCCTGCACCCGCTGCTGGAGAAGGCGGCGGTGGCCGGCGCCAAGCTGTTCGGCAAGCGCATCGACGAGCAGCTGATTGCCTGGAACTACATGGACCTGCTGGACCGCGACCTTTCGGAAGTGCAGCTGTCGGTTACCCATCGCCGTTTGGACGAGCTGCACCCGGCCGACGTGGCCGATATTCTGGAGCAGCTGGACCCGCAGCAGCGGGCCACGGTGTTCGAGCACCTGGACGACGCTCGCGCCACCGAGGCCATTTCCGAAATGGAAGACGAGTACCAGGCGGAATTCATCGACGATTTGGACGATGCCCGCGCCGCGCGCCTGATTGGTAACATGGACCCGGACGACGCCGCCGACATCGTGCGCGATTTGCCTTACGAGAAGGCGGAAACGCTGTTGCGCCTGATGGGCATGGAGGACGCCACGGAGATTCGCCGGCTTTTGGGCTACAAGGACGGCACTGCCGGCGGCATGATGACCACCCAGTTCGTGGCCGTGCCCCGCACTGCCACCGTGGGGGAGACTATCGAGGTGCTGCGGGAGCTGGACGACGATCACCCCACTGTGCACTATGTGTACGTGACCGACGACTACGACAAGCTGGTGGGGGTGCTGTCGCTGCGCACGCTGGTGCTGACCGACGACCGCAAAGTGGTGGGCGACATCATGTACGACGACGTGATTTCCGTGAGCCCCAACGAGACCGAAGAGGACGTGGCCGCCGACATCTTCAAGTACGACATTCCCGCCATGCCGGTGGTGGACGAGCGGGGCGCCATTGTGGGCATCGTGACCACCGAGGACGCCTGGGACGCCATCGAAGACGACGTGAGCAGCGAGCGCACCAAGGTGTCGCTGGGCATGGGGCTGGGCATCGCGCTGGTGGCTCTGCTGGTGCTGGCGCTGTACACCTTTGTGGTGGTGCAGATCATGAGCGCCACCGGAACCTGGCACGCCAACTGATGTGAGGTGCGCCATGGCCGCAGATAAGAGCAACAAGAACAACAAGAACATGCAGGTGGCGCGCGCCCGGGGCAAAAGCCGGGGGCTGCCGGTACGGGGCATGACGGGCAAGCGCCCGGTGCCCGGCTCGAAGGTGCTGGAAAAAGTGGAGGGAAGCGCCGCGAAGAAGCGCGGGCTGGGTTTCGGCCGCGGCCGCGGGGAAGGCGCTGTGGCGGCGGAGGCGGTTCCGCCCGCCGGTGCCGTGGCGGCTGCCGAAACCCTGAAGGGCAAAGGGGGCTTCGCCACCAACGGCCTTTCCAACGACCACGTGCAGGCGGAGCTGCGGGAAATGGAGCGGGAGGACACCCGCGAGGAAGAGGTGCGCCAGCGCAAGCCTTCCAAGATGCTGCTGGTGCTGGCGGCCATGGGCCCTGGCATCGTCACCGCCATGGCCGGCAACGACGCCGGCGGCATCTCCACCTACTCCACCGCCGGCGCGCAATTCGGTTTCGCCACGCTGTGGGTGATTCCCATCATGTGCGTGCTGCTGATTGTGGTGGAAACCACCGCGGGGCGCATGGGGGCCGTCACCGGCAAGGGCTTCGCCGCTCTCATCCGCGAGCGGTTTGGCATCCGCCTCACGGCGCTGGCCATGTTGGCGCTGCTCATCGGCAACGTGTGCACCACGTTCTCGGAGTTTGCCGGCATCGCGTCGGGCATGGAGATGTTCGGCGTGTCGAAGTACATTTCGGTGCCGCTGGCCACCGTAGCCGTGTGGCTTTTGGTGGTGGGGGGCAGTTACCGGCGGGTGCAGAAGGTGTTCCTGGGGCTTTCGCTGGTGTTCATCACTTATATTGTGGCCGCCTTCATGGCGCAGCCGGATTGGCCCAGCGCGCTTGAGCACACAGTGGTGCCGCAGTTTGTGGGGCAAGCCAGCTTCATTTCGCTGGTCATCGCCATGATCGGCACCACCATCGCCCCGTGGATGATGTTCTTCACCCAAAGCAACGTGGTGGAAAAGGGCCTCACCAGCGACGACTTGTTCTCGCAGCGGGTGGACTCGGTTTCCGGCACCATCGCCGCCTGCTTAGTGGCCTGGTTCATCATCGTCACCACGGGGGCGGTGCTGTTTCCCCAGGGCATTGCCATCGAAAGCGCCGCCGATGCCGCCGCCGCGCTGGCCCCCTTCGCCGGGCCCTACGCGAAGGTGCTGTTCGCGGTGGGGCTGGTGGCCGCCAGCTTCCTGGCCGCCTGCGTGCTGCCGCTCACCACTGCGTTTGTGATTTGCGAGGCCTTCGGCTGGGAGGCGGGCGTGTCGCTGAAATGGCGCGAGGCCCCCACCTTCAAGGGCCTGTTCACCTTCGTCATCGTGTTCTCGGCGGTAGTGGTGCTGATGCCGGGGGTGGATTTGCTGGCCATGATGCTGACGGCGCAGTTTGTGAACGGCGTCATTTTGCCGGTGCTGCTGGCGTTCATGGCCATCATCGCCGCCGACAAGCGGGTGATGGGCGGCTATCGCAGCGGCCGCGTGGCGAAGGTGCTGCTGTGGGCCACCGTCGGCGTGGTGGCCGTGCTTACGGTGGCGCTATTCATCATGCAGCTGATGGGCCTGGCTTAGGCCAGCTTCTGCACGCGGACGGTGGAGATGCGCCGCCGACGCATGCGCTCGATGCGGAACTGGTAGCCGCCGATTTCCAGCTCGTCGCCGGGTTTGGGCACGTAGTCCAGCGTGGCCAGCAGCCAGCCGGCGATGGTTTCGTAATCGTCGGAATCGGTGACGGGCCAGCCCAGCTCGATGGCGTCGTCGGTGGAGATGCGCCCGTCGGCCCGCCACACGCCGGCTTCCACCAGGGTGATCATCTCGTCGTCGGCGTCGGTTTCGTCCATGATTTCGCCCACGATTTCCTCAACGATGTCTTCCACCGTTATCAGGCCGTCGGTGCCGCCGTACTCGTCCACCACGATGGCCATTTGCTGCCGCTGCTCCTGCATTTCCCCCAGCAGGGGCACCACGTCTTTGGTTTCCGGCACGAACAGCGCATCGTACATGTACTTGGTAACCGGCTCGTCGGTGCGGCCGTCCATCAGGGGGCCGATGAGGTCTTTGTAGTGCACGATGCCCACGATGCCGTCAATGTCGTCGTGGTACACCGGCAGCCGCGAATAGCCGGTGCCGCGCATGCGCTCCAGCGCCACCAGGCAGCTTTCGCAGTCTTCCACCAGCATCATGTCCACGCGGGGCGTCATGATTTCCCGAACTGCCATGTCGGCCAGCCCCAGGATGTCGCGGATCATGCGCTTCTCGTCTTCCTGGATTTCGGCGTTTTCGTCCATCAAATCCAGCAGTTCCTCCTCGGAAGGGGCATCGCGGCGCACGGGGCGCAGGAAGTCCAAAAAGCCGCGGGATTTGTCTTTGTCTTCGGGGGTTTCTGCCGTTGCCGGCTTGGGTTTGTCCATGACCGCCTTTTCTGCTCTGGTTTCACGCATCGCATCAGTATAGCCGTTTTGCGCCCTGGGGGAGTTCCCGCGGGGCAGCGCCCGCAAAACCGCTATGATGACTGCTGCGAAACCGTTTGCTCTGCGGGGCGGCGGAAACACCGAGCGAAGAGCGAAGGATGCTTTCATGAGCAACGTCATAGTGGTGGGCTGCGGCCGCGTGGGTTCGCAGCTGGCCAACATGCTTTCCGACACCGGCGGCAATGTGTGCGTGATCGATATGAACGCCGATGCGTTCTCTAACCTGGGGCGTTCGTTCAACGGCTCCACCATCCAGGGCATCGGCTACGACGAGGAAACCCTCATTCGCGCCGGCATCGAGGACTGCGACGTGTTGGCGGCGGTAACCCAGTCGGACAACGCCAACCTCATGTGCGCCGAGGTGGCCACGCGGCTCTACGACGTGCCCCGCGCCATCGCCCGCCTGTACAACCCCGACCACGAGCGCGCCTACATGCAGCTGGGGCTGGATTACGTGTGCGGCACTTCGCTGGTGGCCGAGGACGTGTTCTCCAAAATTGTGTCGGGGCACGGCTCTCACCTGGACACATTCGGCGAATTCGAGGTGATGCGGTTTTCGCTGGACCTATCGTGCCGCGAGAACAAGCGCTCCATCCGCGTGTCGGAAATGGAGCGCGACCACGAGGTGCGCATCATCGCCTTCGAGCGCAGCGACGGCAGCGCCAGCTCCATTCCAGCGCCGGATTCCATTTTGTACAACGGCGATCTGGTGCTGGCCTGCGTGCGCCACGACCTGCTGCCGCAGTTTTCCCGGTTCATCCAGGATTAGAAGGTAAGGGGAAGCGATGAACATTGTTATTGCCGGCGGCGGAAAAGTGGGCGCCTACCTGGCGCAAGTGCTGCTGAAGGGCGACAACGAGGTGGCGGTGATCGAGCAGGATTTGAAAACTGCCGACCGCTTGTCCATGCAGTTGGAAGGCCGTTACCTGGTGATTCACGGCGACGGCTGCGACTCGCGCTTCCAGGAAGACGCCGGCATTCGTCAGGCGGACGTGTTCGTGGCCACTACCGGCAAAGACGACAACAACCTGGTTTCTTGCGAAATTGCCCAGCGGGTGTTTCGGGTGAACCGCTGCATCGCCCGCGTGAACAACCCCAAGAACCTGCGCATTTTCCGCGAGGTGGGCATCGAGTGCGTGTCTTCCACCACGCTGATTGCCAACCTGATCGAGGAAGAGGCCATGTTGGGATCGGTGAGCGTGGTGACGTCGCTTACCCATGGCAACGTGTCGCTTTCCGAGGTGGTGGTGCCCCATCGGCGCCATCACAGCGACGACGAGGGGGTGCACGTGGCTTCCATCCCCGTGCCGGAAGGGGCCATTCTTGCGGCGGTGGCCAGCACCGACGACGTGGAAGTGGTGGGGGAGGACACCCTGGCCTACCCCGGCGACAAGGTGATTGTGATTGCCGACAACGACGTGCTGGACGACGTGCGGGCGGTGTTTCGCAACCTGTAGCGCAGGCGCGCCGGGGCCGTTGGCGCCGCGGGGGCGCCGGTGGCCGCGAGGGGCTGCGACAGTGGGGCGAGCGGTGGTTGGAGTAGGCTCTAAATACGGCTGTGAACTGGGGCAATGGAGGGCAAATGGTAACGGTTTCAAATCCGGGAAATTGTTGCCAAATCTAGTCCCATTGGAGGCCGAAGACCGCTAAAATATACGAACTCAAACAAGCGCGTCGCTGCTGATGGGCGCGCCCAAACAAAGCGTTTGCAAGCACACCCTACTTATTCACACCACGCTGCATCGACGCTTTACCGTACGGTAAAGGAAGTACAGGCGTGGTTTCACGTACCCAGCATAGAACGCCCCTCGCGCTGCGGCTGTTTGCCGTAGTGGTGGCTTTGGTGCTGGCCGCTGTGGGGCTTTCCACCTTTATCGGTTTCGCTGGCGCTGCCAACACCCAGGGCGCCGGTTTCTTCGGCATCGACGAAACCAGTGGCTCCTTCGAGATGCAAGAGGCTTCCTCTAACGCCACCATGGCGGTGGCTTCCGAGTCCTCCCCCGAGGTTATCGTGCGCGACATGTCTGCCGGTTACGAGGAAATTGCCCAGGAGGAAGAGGCCGCCCGTATTGCCGCCGAGGAAGCGGCCGCGGCTGCCGAGGCCGAGGCCATCCAGCGGGCCAACGATGCCCGCAGCAAATACCTGAACCAATTTGGCAGCCTGCCCGCCGGCGATGTGGATTTCTCCATCGGCCGCGATGCCTTTATTGAGGAGTGGGGCAGCCGCATTGACGATTACCTGTCCGGCACCGCCTTGGCCGGTTATGGCGAAACGTTCGCCGCCGCTGCGTGGGAGTACGGCGTGGACCCCCGCTGGTCCCCCGCCATTTCCAACACCGAAAGCGGCAACGGCAAGGTGTGCTTCCTTCCCCATAACGCGTGGGGCTGGGGCAGCAGCTCGTGGGGCAACTGGACCGACGCCATCTACTCGCACGTGCGCGGCCTGGCCAATGGCTACGGCTTTACCATCAGCTACAGCTTTGCCGGCAAGTATTGCCCGCCCTTCACGGATCACTGGTACAACAACACGCTTTCCCAGATGAAGCTTATTTAGGTGTGTCGTTCGGACGAACGACACACTCACTCGTCCGCTGAAACTTCCCCATGCACCCCATCTTGGCCTTCAGGGCTTTCCTTCGCGCACCCAAGTGCGCTCAGCCGCCCTTCAAGCCAATCTGGAGTACCTGGGAAACTTTCAGCTACCTTGGTGGACCTGACATGACAGGGGGACGGGGGTAATGTCAGATTTTCGGGGCGCTTGCTCTCTTTGTGACAGGGGAAGGGAATGGCGTTAGGGCTGGTGCGCGTTTTTCGTGGGGCAGGGGACAAAGATGGCGTTGGATGCTTGGGGCGTTTGTGCTTGGTCTCGTAGGGCAGACATTCTATGTCTGCCTGGGTTGCGACCGCAAAAGGGCCGTCCGTTTAGGCAGAGATAGAATCTCTGCCCTACGAATTCGACCGGGAACGTGACAGGGGACGGGGATAATGTCATAGCCGGACCCGCGATGCATCTTGGCTGGGCCGACCCGGCGGGTCGGAGCGAGGTCCGGCCAAGCGGAGTAGAGGGGAAATCCACTCGACCGCAGGTCGAGTTAGTTCCCCTCGTACGGAGCGTCGAGCGCAGGCCTGCCAGGTCGGCCCACCCTCCAGAAAGCTGCCCCCGCCCTTCCCCCTGCTCCGGAAACGAAAAAGGCAGAGATAGAATCTCTGCCCTACGGGTGATGTGACGAAAGTGAACGTCCCCTTGACACGTTGCGCGGCTAGAACTCCAGGTTCTCCAGGCGGTCGAACACTACGTCTTTGCGGGTGAGGAAATCCCAGGGATCGAAAATCTCATCCAGCTTCTCGGCGGTGAGCAGGGCCATGGCCTCTTCGTCCGCCTCCAGCCGCTGGCGATAAGTGGAGCCGTCCACAGCGTTCTGGATGTCTTCCCACACCTTCATGGCGTTGCGCTGCACAATCACGTAGGCGTCTTCACGGGAAATGCCCGCGTCCACCAGCGCCAGCAGCACCTTGCTGCTGAAGATGAGCCCCTTGGTGCGCCACAGGTTGTGCTCCATCTTCGCCGGGTAAGTTTGCAGGCCGTCCAGCATCCACTGCATTTTGCCGAACATGTAGTCCAGCGCGATGAAACTGTCCGCCAGTGCCACGCGCTCGGCGCCGGAGTGGGAGATGTCGCGTTCGTACCACAGGGCCACGTCATCGAAGGCCACCTGGGCGTTGCTCTTCACCACGCGCGCCAGGCCGCACACCCGCTCGGCGGTGATGGGGTTGCGCTTGTGGGGCATGGCCGAGCTGCCCTTTTGCCCCTTGGTGAAGGGCTCTTCCGCTTCAATGACGTCGGATTGCTGCAGCAGGCGCACCTGCATAGCGATGGATTCCAGAGTGGATGCCGTAACCGCCAGCGCCGCCATCACCTGGGCGTGACGGTCGCGGGCCAGCACTTGGGTGGACAGCGGGTCGGGGGTAAGGCCCATCTTCTCGCACACGTACTGTTCCACAAACGGGTCGATGGAAGAGTAGGTGCCCACCGCGCCGGAGATGGCGCCGGTAGCGGCCACAGCGCGCGCCTGCTCCATGCGGTCGAGGGCGCGCTTCAGGGCCCAGGCCCAGCTGCCGAACTTCATGCCGAAGGTCATGGGCTCGGCGTGGATGCCGTGGGTGCGCCCCACGCACAGGGTGTTCTGGAACTCGAAGGCGCGGCGCTTGCAGGTTTCTCCCAGCTGCTTGATGTCGGCGATGATGATGTCGCAGGCTTGGGTGATTTGGTAGGAAAGGGCGGTGTCGCCCAGGTCGGAAGAGGTCATACCGTAATGCACCCAGCGGCTGGGCTTTTCGGCACCCTCAGGGATGTCGGCGTCGATGTACTCGGCCATGCAGGTGGTGAAGGCAATCACATCGTGGTTGGTCACCTTCTCAATCTCGTCGATGCGCTCCACGGTGAAACTGGCGTGGTCGCGAATCCACTGCGCCTCTTCGGCGGTGATGCCCGCCTGGCCCAGCTGCGCTTGCGCCTCGCAGGCAAGCACTTCGATTTCCTTCCAGATGGCGAACTTGTTTTCCAGCTCCCAGATGCGCCCCATCTCGGGACGGGTGTAGCGACCGATCATCTTCCGCGGTTCCTTTCCGAACGAAAAACCTTCACGGCAGAGGTTACCACGCGCGCCGCCCCCGCGCCCCCACGCATCGGTGTTGCGCGATGCGCCGCCGGGTTCAGCTGGTTAGGCGCTCCACACGCGGACGAGACAGGTGCGCTCGTTTTCGCCTTCTATGTCGGTGTGGTCGATGTTGGAGAACGTGACCACTTTCTGGTTGATGCCGGTGGAGGCTAGGAAATCGCCGTAGGTATCGCTGCCGGGTTTGGTTTCCAGCGCGTAGTAGCGCTTGTTGGGCAAATCTACCGCCAGTACCGCAGCGGTGCTTTTCACCATGGTCCAGCCACCGCACCAGGCGGGAGCGCTGACGGGGGCGCGGGCGAAGCGGAACCACGGCGCGCTGCTGTAACGCTGGGCATTCACCTCGGCGGAAGAAGCGGGCACGATAGTGGCGGCGCGCTGGGTTTCCCCCTCCACGCGCGCGGCCCCCACCTGCGCCGTGCCTTCCGGCGCCTCCATGGGGTAGTAGGTGCCCAGGTTGGAGATGCCGTCCCCAAACGAGTAGATGCCGTCGAAGGCGAACGAGAACCCGTTGGGGCCGTAGGAGGTTTCCAGCGGCGACATGGAGGACGGCAAAATGAGGGTGTCCAGCACCTCGCCGCTGTTGGCATCGAGGCAGGTGAGCTGGTATCGCACGCCGCTCGTGTCGGCGCGCGGGGTGGTGACCACATAGGAGCCGCCGCCGTACGGGGCGGTGGCCGGCCGGCCTTTGGCTTCGTACACCACCTCGGCGTCATCGGTGCCGAACATGACGCGGCACAGCTGGGAAGGCTGTGTGCGAGCAGCGCCGTTTTTGCGCGGCACCCGCTGCCACCAGCCGCAGCTGCCGGCGGCGGCCAGCGCGGGCATTTCCCAGGCCTCGTCGCCCTCCTGGGCAAGGGCCGGCTCGCCCAAAGCGCCGTCGATCAGCGTGGCGGTGTAGATGCGCCAGGTATCGCGCAAGATGTTGGCCTCGGCCCACACAATGCCCTGGTCGCAGCCGCGCACGTCGTAAATTTCGAAACCGTCGTCTTGCCCCACCGCATGGGCCACCACGGTGTTGTCGGTGCCGTTGCCCAGCCCCAAAAGGCTGATGGAATTCAGCGGCCGAGCCTCTTCGCCAGGCACCAGCGCCACACCGTAGGTGTCGCCGTTGGCGTATACCTGGCTGCCATAAGGCAGGTTGATGGTGGTGGCCAGCCCCAGCGGGCAGTCCCCCTCCATCTGGTCAAGCCCGTCGGAGGTGAACACGGCGCTTTCCGGCACTTCCAGCACCGGCACGCCGGAAGGGGCTTCGGGCAGCAGCTCGCTTACCGCGTAGGCGCCCGACCCCAGCAGCGCCAGCCCGGCCACCGCGGTGGCGCCCATCACCATTTGGCGACGGGTGATGGTAGCCTGGCCGCCGCCCGGCAAGTTGAGGGAAAGGCCGTCGCCGTCGCGGCGATGCACGGCGTTGGCGGACGAGCTGCCCCGTACCCCGGCAGGCCGACGGCAGGCCGACTTCACGGCGGCAGGGGAAAGCGACGCCCGGGACACATGGGAAGCGCGGGAAGGTGCGACGCGCGGCTTTTTCGCGCCGCTGCTATGACTATGGGTGCCCAGGGGCGCGGAGGGCTGGCGGGATGCGCCCGGCCCGGAGGCCGACGATGCCCTGCTGCCGCTGGGGGTTCTTCTGATTGGCATGGGTGTATTGTGTCATTTACCGCACGCCTTGGCAGTGGTTTGGGGGCAATTGCTAAAATAATCCCCAATTACCTCACAGGTTATATAACCTAGGCCTGCTGGAGGCATATTTTCTGCCTCGGCAAACGTGTACATCCAAAAGAGGGAGCCATTATGAGCAACGAGACCCGTCGTATCCTCCTTGTGGAAGATGAAAAGAACATCCGCGACGCGGTGACCGCCTACCTGGAGCGCGAGAACTACTGGGTTACGGCGGTGGGCGATGGCCAGGATGCCCTCGACGAATTCCAAAAGCACCACTTCGACCTGATCATTCTGGACCTCATGCTGCCCCATGTTTCCGGCGAGCGCGTGTGCCGCGTAATCCGCGACACTTCCGATGTGCCCATCATCATGCTTACCGCGAAGGGGGAAGTGGAAGACCGCATCATCGGCCTGGAGCTGGGCGCCGACGACTACCTGGTGAAGCCCTTCAGTCCCCGCGAGCTGGTGGCGCGCGCCCGCGCCTTGCTGCGCCGCGTGCACGCCGACTCCGAGCCCCAGCGCGAGGTGCTGGAATTCGGCGAGCTGACCATCGACGTTTCCGGCCACAAGGTGCTGGTGAACGGCGAAGAGATCGACCTTACCGCCAGCGAATTCAAGCTGCTCACCACCCTTTCCCGCTACCCCGGCCGCGTGTACTCGCGCATGGAGCTGGTGGAGAAGGTGCTGGGCTACGATTTCGAGGGCTACGAGCGCACCATCGATTCCCACGTGAAGAACCTGCGCGCCAAAATTGGCGACAACCCGCGCAACCCCAAGTGGCTGCACACGGTGCACGGCGTGGGCTACCGCTTCGAGGACCCCACGAAAAACGGCAACTAGCCGCGCCGCCCCTCGCTTAAGGCCGTCATGAAAGAACAAAAGCGTTTCCGCTGGTCGGGGTTTTCCTACACCACCCGGCTCACGGTAATGTTCGCCCTCATAGCCGCCATGACCGCGCTGGTGGCTATGGGGGTGGTTTCGTTTGTGTGGGAAGAGCACTTCAAAACCTACACCACTGAAAACATGAATACGCTGGCGGAAACCACTGCCCGCCGTATTGGCCAAAGCTACGCGAAAACGGAAAGCCTGGACGATCCCGCCACCATTTCGCCGGCGGTGCAGGCCTCCGAGATGACCAGCGGCGTTGCCGTGCGCGTGGTGGACGCCCAGAACCAGACGGTGTACGACTCGTCCGCCGTGGTGGAGGAGGTGCTGGGGGGGCGGCGCTGGTACCAGTCGCTGGAGCCGCTGGACCCCTCGCGGGTGGCCACGGCCCCCATCATCAGCGAGGGTAAAACGGTGGGGTCGGTGCGCATTTGGGTGTACGGCTCGGAAACGCTGATGCGCCAGCCCGACCAGGTGTTTCGCCAAAACTCCTACCAGGCCATGCTAATCGCCGCGCTGGTGGCCATCCTGCTGGCCTCCTGCATCGGCTTTTTGTTCGCGCGCGGGCTGGTGCGCCCCATCAATCGCATGTCGAAAACAGCCACCGCCATCACCGAAGGCGACCTTTCCGCCCGCACGGGGCTGCGGGGCGAGGACGAGATTTCTCGCCTGGGCGAGACGTTCGACGAAATGGCGGAAGCGGTGGAGAAAGACCGCGAGCTGGAACGACGCCTGACCACCGACGTGGCCCACGAGCTGCGCACGCCGCTGATGGCCATCCAGGCCACCGTGGAAGCGATGATCGACGGCGTGTACGAGCCGGACGAAGAGCGGCTGAACACGGTGAATTCCGAGGTGCAGCGGCTGGGGCGGCTGGTGGACGCGCTGCTGAAACTGTCGCGGCTGGAAAACCGCTCCACCCCCATGAAGGAAGAAAAGGTGAATGTGGGGCAGCTGATCGCCGGTATCGTGGCCACCCACGAGATGTTCGTGGCCGACTCCGGCCTCACCCTGAACTACCACGCTGACGACGATGTGTTCGTGCTGGGCGACCCCGACATGATTCGCCAGGCCACCGCCAACCTCATCTCCAACGCGGTGCGCTACACCAAAGAGGGCGGCCGCATCGACGTGACCGTGGGCAAAGGGGACCTCATGGCCTCCATCGCCGTGAAGGACACCGGCATCGGGCTTTCGCCGGAAGAGGCGAAGATGGTGTTCAGCCGGTTCTGGCGCGCCGACGCCGGCCGCAACCGCGACGTGGGCGGCCTGGGCGTGGGGCTTGCCGTGGTGAAGGAAATTGTGGATCGCCACGGCGGCTGGGTGAAGGTGGAAGGCGAAAAGGGCAAAGGCGCTTGCTTCACCATCTATCTGCCGTTGTACGCCGAGGAAAAGCCCGGCTGGCCCGCCGTGGGCCTGGGGCGCAACGGCCAAAAGCCCCAAAAACCCCAGAAGCCGCCCAAGAAGCCCCGTCGCTAAACCGCCGCTGCGCGCTGCGATGGCGAGGGGGCGGCGCCTTGTGGCCTCTAGCGGGAAATCGGGGCTGACGGGGGCGTTCTGTGCCATAATAGCCGCTATGCGATTGCGCCGCCGCAGGCGGCTCTTCAGAGAGGAAAGCCATGGCTGGAATTGACATCACCCCCGACGCGCAGGGCAAAGTGCGCGACATTTACGACCTGGGCGACAAGCTGCTGCTGGTGGCTACCGACCGCATTTCCGCCTTCGACTACATTTTGGAAGACGAAATTCCCCACAAGGGCAAGGTGCTCACCCAGTTGTCGCTGTTTTGGCTGGACCTGCTGTCCGACGTGATTGACAACCACCTGATTAGCGCCGACGTGGCCGACCTGCCCGAGCAGTTCAAGCCCTACGCCGACTACCTGGATGGCCGCTTCATGCTGGTGAAGAAGGCGGACATGTTCCCGGTGGAGTGCATCGTGCGCGGCTACCTGGCCGGCAGCGGCCTGAAGGAGTACCAGCGGGAAGGCACCGTGTGCGGCATTCAGCTGCCGGAGGGCCTGGTGAATTCGTCGAAGCTGCCCGAGCCCATCTTCACCCCTTCCACCAAAGCCGAGATTGGCGACCACGACGAGAACATCTCGTTTGAACGCTGCGCCGAAATCATCGGCGACGAGGGCGCCGCCGCCCTGCGCGACCTGGCGCTGAAGGTGTACACCACCGCCCGCGACCACGCGGCCGAGTGCGGCGTGATCATCGCCGACACCAAGTTCGAGTTCGGCGTGATTGACGGCAACATCATCCTGGCCGACGAGGTACTCACCCCCGACAGCTCCCGTTTCTGGCCGGGCGACGAGTACGCCGAGGGGAAGGACCAGCCCAGCTTCGACAAGCAGTACGTGCGCGACTGGCTGAACGCCAACTGGGACCGCACCGGCGCCCCGCCGCGGCTGCCGCAGGAGGTCATCGACAACACTTCCGCCAAATATCTGCAGGCCTACGAGCTGATCACCGGCAAACCGCTGGCGTAGAGAAGGAACGCACCCATGAGCCAACGCAACCCCATGAACGAGCGCTACACCGCCGAGGACCGCACTGGCAAAACGCGCAAGAGCGCCGCCAGCGCCAAGCCCAAGGCGAAGGCCGCCGCCAGTGTGCGCATCGAGTCGGCGAAGAAAACGCCGCAGCAGAAGAAGGCCGAGGAGAAGGCCCGCCGCAAGGAAGAGGCGGCCAAGCAGCGCGAGCTAGACGCCAAATACTACAAGCCCGACACCGAGCGCTACAAAAAGCTGCGCCGCAGTTGGTGGCTGTGCCTCATCGGCGCGGCGGTGTGCACCATCGTGTCGTTCGTGTTCCAAAGCTACATGCCGGTTTGGCTGGCCTTCGGCATTCTGATTGGCGCCTACGCCCTCATCATCCTGGCCTTCTACATCGACTTCTCCAAGATTAAGAAGGAGCGCGCCGCTTACCAGGCGCGCATGGTGGCGCTGGAGGAGAAGCAGAAGAAAAAGGCGAAGGCGGAAGCCGGCAAGGCGGCCGCGCAAGGCAAGAAGGCCGAGGCCCCCAAGGGGCAGGAGGCGGCTGAGGAAGCTGCCGAAGCCGAGAAACCAGCGAAGAAGACCCTGTTCAGCGGCTTGCGCAAGGCCAAGCCCGCCGACGAAGCCGCAAAAGAAGAGGGCGCCGAATCGTAGGGCCCCGGCGCATGACGTTATCCCCGTCCCCTGTCATGACCTAAAAGGCTCCCCTATCGGTGAGATAGGGGAGCCTTTTTTCAAGAAGGATTGCGGGCGGAACGCAATCGCTCGACAGCCTTCGAGGGCAGGGCTTGGTGAAGTCGCTCAGGGGTCTTGGCCTCGTGCCGCATTTGCGAGTTTCCGTGGGCGCTTCCGTCGTGCTCTCGTCCGCCGCTGTTAGTCGGGCGGCTGCTTGCTGGCCACCCTGTGCGGCACCTTCTGGTGGGAAGGCGCTTTTACTATAGCGGCCCTGGCTTTCGTCAAACGCCGCAACAGCCAGCAGAAACCCATTCGCGAATCCCCCGTAAGCCCCCCGTCACGCCCGATACGTGGGGTATCGCCTCCTCGCCCTCGCTCCTGGCGCGGGACTTTCCCGTTCCCTTTGTCACGTTTTAGCGCTTCTGAACGTTATATGAGATGAACGTTCACGCAGCTGCAAGAAGTTAAACTGACAGAAAAGGAGGTGAGTCCTTGTCTGATTACAATCCGCTGAACGCCATAGAGCGCCTGTTTGCCCTGTACGAGCAGCAGATGTATCGCATTGCCTTCGCGGTGCTGAAAGACGAAGGGCAAGCCGAAGATGCGGTAATGACCGCGTTCGAGCGGGTGGTGCGGCGCCAAGGGGTGCCCTGCGACCCCGACTCCGCCCACGCCAAAAACCTTATGACCACCATGGCGCGCCAATGCGCCATCGACATTTACCGGAAAAACGCCTGGGAGCGCGAGCGCTTTGTGCAGGTTGCTGGCGATGCGGTTGGGTTGGCCGCCGGGGTTGGCATTAGCGCGGATGGCCCGGAAGAACAGGCGTTCGCGGCGTGCGCCGCCGCTTCCCAGGAAGGTGCTGCCTCAGGGATGAGCGCCCCCGAAGAGGGCGTTGATGCCAGTGCGGATGAGATGTTGGCCGCCCTTCCCGCCCCGTATCGCGAAGTGCTGAGAGACCGCTTTGTGGAAGAACGCTCCACGCGGGAGACCGCCGAGCATTTGGGGATCAGCGAGGCCAATGTGCGCAAACGCCAACAGCGAGGGCTTGATTTGCTCCGTCGAAAGAGGAATGGAGGGGAGTTCAATGAACCCCTGTACTGCCGATAACAATGATTGCAGAAACGAAGGCGGCGAGCTGCATCAGTTCTCCGCCAAATACGAAATGCGCAAACGGGCGCTGATTGCCGAGGTGGCCCGCGGCGAACAGGCGGCTCCTGTCGCTCGACCTGCTGTGGTGACGGCGCACAGCCAGGATCGAGGCCACTGGCGCCGCCGCTCCGCCAGCCCCCATGCCGCGCGCAACCTGTCGTGGAAGATTGCCGCTGCGGTGGTGGCGCTGTGCGTGGCCCTGCCGGTGGGTGCCTATGCGGCGGCCAACCACGAGGAGTTGTTCGGGCAGCTGTTCGGCACCGATGCGCGCACCAGCACTCCGATGCAGACTTACGAGTACGAGAAAGGCGACGGCGTTTCCCACACCGCTACGATTCCCGCCCATGAATATGTGGATACTGATCCTCAGGTTGCCGAAGCTCTGCTGGGCAACTATCTGATGGATTCGCCGCAGGTGGTGCAGGCGGGGCCGCGCACGCTGACCATCAACTCGGTGGTGCGTTCGGAAAACGCCATGATCGTAGCCTATACCCTGCAGGATGACCCAGAGCATCCCACGCTGGTATGGGATGAGAGGAGCAACGTAACGAAGGGGGCGCAATTCGCCGAAGGCGCCTGCATGCGCTGGCGATATATGACCGCGGCCGAAGCGCCGGAGTGGTTGAAGAACGCGGCGGCTGGCAGTGGCGAAGAGCCAGGCGAGATGCCGGCGGAGTCGGCTTCATCCGATGCTGAGGCCTCTGATGTGTTTGCCCCCATTTACGGCAGCATCTACGTGGATCCGCAGCGCAGCACGGCCGACATGCTGTACTGCTACGAGTACCTGCTGTTCCCCGATGGCGTCCCCGAAAACACTGAGTTGAAGTTGGAAGTTGGTTGGAACGATGGCGCAATGAGGGAAATGGTGGACGCGGCGGAAACGGAAACCGTTGACCTGACGGCCATCCCGGTGGTTCCGAGTACAACCCTGAAGGCGCAAAACGGCACCGAAGCAAGCCTATCGCCTCTGGGCCTGACCTTCGACATCGCCGATGTGTTTGGCGTTGATGAAGAGTACGCAGAGCTGGGACTGGTGAGTTCCATCGAGGTGAGGTATACGGACGGGTCCAGCTATGTGGTGCTCGATGGCGGCCAGAACCTAGAAAACATCATGTACATGCTGGGGAGCGGCACTAAGTGCGGCATGGCGTTTAATCGTTTGGTTGATCCTGGGACGGTAGCTTCAGTGGAAGTGACCTTGCATGATGGCAAAACCGCAGTGCTGCAGTAGCAGATAGTTTAACGAGGTAAAACGTGGAAGGCTCCGGGCACCAAACCCGGAGCCTTGGAGTGACGGGGGGGTGCTGACAGGGGGACGGGGGTAATGTCATGCCGGTGCGCCAACGCACCGGCATGACATTACCCCCGTCCCCCTGTCAGCACCCTGTAACCCGGAAAAGGGCGGGCGTTGACGTCTTTTGTTGGGGAAGAGGGCGCCCGCCCTGGAGGGAGGATGCAAACACCAATGGGTAATGGGGGAGTCGGGGGCTTGCATCCTGCCTTCAGGGCGCTCCCGCCGGGAGGAGGGGTTCGGCGGGAGCGAGGGGTTGGTTGAGGCCGGGAGGTGGGGGCTGCCGCGGCTGGAGGAGGGGAAGTGAGCCGCGGCGGAGCCCTGAAGGCGGAACGACCGCCTTCTCCTGGCGCTATTCCTCGGCGCTCGCGGCCATCTCTTCCAGCATCGCCTGGTCTTCGGCCAGGAAGCCTTCGGTGATGCGGCTGAGGCCCCGGTAGAAATCGGTTTTCGCGAACTTCAGCATTTCGGTGGTGAACAGCGGCGCCCACGCCATCAGGTGCTCGTCCAGGAAGGTGGCCTGGCTGCGCACCAGCGCCAGGGCGTCGTCGCTGTTGCTGGTGCGCAGCGCCTCAGCGCACCGGAGCGCCAGCAGCTGCATGAATTCCAGCTCCAGGGCAATGTGGTCTTCGGCGTCTTTGAAAGACGGGTCCTTCTCCAGGCCGTTGGCGCGGAACAGGGCCAGGATTTCAGTGCGGGCGTCTTGCATTAGCAGGCGCCGCTCGGAGGTGTACACCGACTCGTAGGGGTAGGCGGCGGAGTGGCCGTCGATGCCGTGGCCCAGGAAGGTGCGCAGGTAGTCGGCCGCCAGCTCGGTGAGGGTGTTTTCCCAGGTCTTCGACAGGTAGCCCACCATCAGGCGATAGCCGCTGTCCACCTGGCTGTTGCCGGTGTTCAGGGGGAAGTGCACGGTTTTCAGCTCGTCCAGCAGCGGTGCGTCCACTTCGCGGCGGTACAGGCGCGCCAGCAGGCCGTAGGTGGCGGCGCGGCTTTCCATGGCGCGGGCGATTTCTTCGTAGTCTGCGATGGCCTCGGGGGCAGTGTTGGTGGTCATGTTCGCTCCTTTCTACCAGACGGCGCCCATGGTGGACTCGGCGGCGATGGCGCGGATGCGCGCCTGCTCGGCCGCTTCGCTGGGGCTGTAGGAATCGTCCACATCGGCCATCTCTTCCAGCAGCTGGCGGCCCAGCGGGGTAGTGTGCCAGCGGTTGCCCTGCCAGGCCACCGCTTCGTGCCGCTCCAGATTCTTCAGGAAATGCTGGCTGAAGTAGCGGGGCTCTTGGATAAGGGGATCCTCGTCGATGGCGCCGGAAAGCTGGGCCATGGATACGCCTTCATCGGCGGCAGCCAGGCGCAGGATGCGTTTGAAAATGGGCAGGTAGACGGCCTCTTTCGCGAACAGCTGCTGGATGCGCTGCTGGGGGTTGTTGGCCTCAACCATCGCAAGGCCGGCTTCCGCTGCCACCCACAGCATAGTGGGCGCCTCGCCGGGGGCCAGGTACTCCACGCCGTTCTCATCAGTTTTCACCACCGGCTCCACCTCTACCTGGGCATAGGGGGTGCCGTCCTCGGCGATGCAGTCGATGGCGCCGGCCGCCTCTAGCATCGATAGCAGGTTGGCGCCCGAGTAGGTGGACTTGAAGTTGGCGTGCAGCTGCTCGAACTGCTGCAGCATCTCCTCGGTGGTGCGCGGCTGCTGGCAGGCGCGGATGAGCTGCAACAGCATCAGCCGGTACGGTTTCATTTGGGTGAACAGCTCGGCGGTGCGCTCTTCTGCCGGGCGCTGGCGATAGCCGTCGGATTGACGGCTGGGGGTGCCCTCCACCGCTTCGATGCGGCTGGGATCGGGCATTAAGAACTCGGTTACTGCTTCGTCGTCTTCCTCGATGCCATCGAAGATGCTGCTGTCGAAGTCGTCGGCCAGGGGGTCGTACTCTTCTTCGAAGCTGTCGAAGGCGGCGTTGTCACGTTCGGTCATGACGTCTCCTCTCTCTTTCCCAACGGCCTGCAGTTTAGGGAACAGGGGAGGCCGCCTTGTCATAGCGCCTCTATGATTTGCCAGTATGATTCCCAAGTATGATGTTCTGAGCAGGGGTTATGGGATGGGAGGACAGGGGACGGGGATAACGTCATGCTCGCTGCTTGTTGTTGTACATTATATGTTGTACAATGATGGGAAAGATGGGAGGCGTTATGGCTGACGTGATGGTGACTGGCCGCATGGACGAGGCGAAAAAGAATGCTGGATTGCAAGTTTTGGCACGTGAAGGGCTCAACGCGTCCCAGGCGGTGAACCTGCTGTTTGAGCGTTTGGCGGAAACGGGCAATGCGGATTTTCTCACGGGGAAGCGCGCGACCGATGAGGAGCGCTGGCGCAGCGCGGCCCGGTACGTGGATGGCATTTCCCGGAAGCGGGTCAGCCGTTTCGACACCATGACGAAAGCGGAAATCAAGCGAGAGCGCCTGGCGGCTCGGGGGCTGATGGGCCGTGACTAAGCCGCGCCTGCTTTTGGATACGAACATCGTCATCGATTTCCTCAATCAGAGAGAACCCTTCTATGAGGATGCCCGGCTTCTTATGATTCTGGGGCGATTGGGCGAGTTCGAGTTGTGGGTTTCATCGTCGCAGGTGACCGACCTTGTATACATCCTTTCAGACGGCGGTCGCGCACAACTGATTCCCGAGGTGCTGGAGCAGCTGCGTGATTTGCGCGGGTTCGTGAATGTGTACACGGCGGGCGAGCGGGAGGTGGATGCCATGCTGGCGAAGGCGTGGCGCGCCCCGGAGGACAGCCTGCTGTACGAGGTGGCCATTGCGCTGCGGGCAACCGCGCTGCTGTCGCGCAACCAGCGGGATTTCCCAGAGGGGCTTATTCCGGTGCTGGATTGCGGTGAGTTCTTCGCCTGGTGGAAAGAGCGAGAAGGCGTCGTCTACGGCGAAGTGGATTTTTAGGCGCCGGCCTGGCCGGATGCGGCGGTGTATGACGTTATCCCCGTCCCCTGTCATGCTTCGGTTTGTTCTTGCTCTACCAGGTCCATCAGCTCTTTCTGGGAATGGACGTTCAGCTTGGCGTAGATGTGGCGCATGTGGGTGCGGGCGGTGCCTTCGGAGATGAACAGCTTTTCCTGGATGAAGGCGGCGTTGCGCCCCTTCGCCAGCAGGAAAAGCACTTCCGCTTCGCGACGCGACAGCAGGTAGCGGTCGGCCACGATCTCGCACTGGCGGCGGAAGCGCCCTTGTTGTCGCCGCCCCTCCTCGTCCGGGACGGAGGCGCGATCTTGGACAATTGCGACAGCTGGAGATGATTTTGTCGGAGCCTCATCGGAAACGCAAAGCTCCTCTGCAGCAACGCTTGTGGTGGTTTCTTGTGAAACAGGGGACGCAGCCATCGCCGCTGGTTTGTTGTCTTTGGCGGATGCAGAGTCGTCCGGGGAAGTTTCAACTGTTGCTGGAGAACATTCAGGACCGTTGTAGTCGGCAGGCGCATTGCTGGTGGTGGTAGCGAAGAGGAAGTCCTCGTCAAATGTTAAAGCAGGACAAGGGGTTCCTCGCTTTAAGAGCTTCAGCATTTCCTTGTTGGTGGGTAATAAGGCGAACCCTATGCAGAGCCAGGTAAGAACTGCTACTAAATTTTGCGAAGCCATTTCGGCAGTAATTATAGAAATGTCTGCAGGGGAACTGAACAGGGCGTGCACCAAAATGCCTAAGGCCAGAGCGCCGCGCCCCAAACCGAAGGTCTGGAATGCACTGATGCGGTAGCGCTGGGAGATGTCGGCGTAAAACATCCAACAGCAGCCCTCTATGAGCAGGTAGCCTGTAAGTTGTAACCCGCTGTTAAAAAGGCTTGCGTATTGATTATCGAATAGGGCGACTGCAAGGCAGGTGGCTGAAACTGGCAATAAGGTACGGAACATATAGTTTACCGTGGAATGCTGGAGTATGGCAGCCCCCAGAACAAGAAGCCCTGCCATCAGACAGGCTGCCATGAGCACGACCGCGTTGGTCACCTCCGAGGTGGGGAGCCAGATTGTACCGATTAGCACATAGTGACGAATGCCGCCGACAGCCAAGCCGAAGAGGAAGCTTGGAGCAATGATGTGTAGGGCGAAAGAGGCTTTTTGTACGGAGATAGTGTAGGAGGCAAAGGAGAGCCGATCAACCAGCTGACGGCTGCAGCTTTGTAGACAGAAAAACTCGGCAAGAGGAATGAGCACGGCGACGATTGCTGAGAAGGCGGGGCTTATGGAGCCAATAACAGAAATTGCCAAATAGGCAAGGGAGGCCACAGGAAGAGAGAACGCCACACCGAGAGAAATGGTGGGAGTCTCGAGGACGCTAAAGGAGACCCCATAGCTCATCAGAAGCACGGCTGAACCGACGCCGGTAAGGAAGCCCGATGCAATAATGCAACTCCAGCCCAAGAGAGAGGCAGTTGTGCAGCCGAATAGAAGAAACCCTCCTAGAACGGTGGCTAATGCCGCGATGAGTCGATTGCGGTTGCGGTGATCGGGAGTGTCAAAGATGCGACACATCTGGGGAAAAAAGACGACATAGACAAAAAATGTGGTTAGGAAAAAACCAAGTGAGGCAATCTGACTTATCGATGATGTTTCAGCGGTGGCGGTGGCAAAAAAGAGCCGGTTGGCAGAAAACTGCATCGAAAACATCCAAGTAAAGCGGATGCCAAAGCCTATGACGAGTGCAGGGGAAATCTCGCCAAAGGCAAAACCGTCGTCTTTATCGACCGCAATGGTTATTTTTGGCAACCGCACGTCTCGTCCCCCTTTGCTGCAATCGCGAGCAATCCCCTTCTCTATCTTAAATCATACCTTTTAGCGCTTTCCCAAAAACTTCTCGTTAGCTGGGCTTGCTGGCAAAAATCAGCGAGTTGGTATTACGAACATAAGTTCGATGTTTGGATAAAATCAGCGTATCCCTGTGAGGTCATTGGTTTCCGGGGTCCTACTATGAGCCGGTCGGTCCGACGGTTTATGCGCCGGGCTACCCCGAAGACGAGAGAGAGGAAAGGTGGGGTTTATGACTCAGCTCACGATGTCGCGTCGCAGCTTCATGAAGACGATGGCGATAACCGGAGCCGCCGCCGCGCTGGCAACCACCGCCGCCGCGCCTAAGCAGGCGTTGGCTGTGGAGGAGAATGCGAGCACGGGCGAGGTGAAGCGTGTGCGCAGCTGCTGCCGCGCATGTGGCAAGGTGGAGTGCGGTGTGTGGGTGACCGTGCAAGACAACAAGGTGTTGAAGGTGGAGGGCGACGAATCGGCACCCCAGTCGCGTGGTCATTGCTGCGCGAAAAGCCAGTCGTCCATGCAGGCGCTGTACCATCCCGATCGCGTGCGCTACCCTGTGAAGCGCACCAATCCCAAGGGCAGCGACGATCCCGGTTGGGTGCGTGTCTCCCTCGATGAGGCCTTTTTGTTGGCGGGCCAAAAGTTGGGTGAGATTAAGGACAAGTTTGGCGGCCAGTCCATTTTCGTAATGTGTGGCACCTCTCGCGTATGGTCAATGGGTCCCTATTTCAGCATGAAGCAACTGTTTGGTACTCCCAACGCCCATTTGGCCTACCAGGTGTGCAAGGGCCCACGTCACTTCGCTGGAATCATGACCGATGAGATGGGCTCTCCGTGGATGGAAGTGGAAGCCGAGCCAAAGGTATATGTGCAGTGGGGCACGGCGCCGGAATACTCCAATTACGATTGTACCAACCGCACGATTTCTGATGTGGCCCCCCATGCGGAAAGCCATATCATCGTGGACCCGCGTGTTACACCGTTGGGGAAGGAAGCCGATGTGTGGTTGCCGCTGCGCCCTGGCAGCGATGGCGCCATTGTGCTGGGTTGGACTAACTGGGTAATCGAAAACGAGGCCTACGATGACACCATGGTGCGCCGCTGGTCCAACGCCCCGTTTTTGTTTATCGAAGACAAACCGTGGCTTACCGAAGGCTGGTTGCCGGAGGCTAATGGCGGGATTGATATGAAGACCAAGCTGCTGACTGAGGCTGACCTGGTGGAAGGCGGCAAGTACCAGCGCTTCATGGTGTGGGACGAGAACAACAACCGTCTTACCTATTGGGATGCCGAAGAAGGCAAGTGGGAAGGGGAAGAGCACCGTGTTCCCACTGATGGTCGCTTCATCAAGCATCCGCTCACCGGACTGGTGGCCGACGTATGGTTGCCCACCCCGTCGTCTTTTGCCGACCCTGCAACTGAGCCAGATCGTTTTCCTGAGGGCGCTGATGCCTGCAATCCTCTGGGATTGCCGAAGTCCCCGGCGCTATTCCCGGGAGAGGTGGAAGTGACGCTAAAGGACGGAAAGTCCTATAAGGCTCGCACCGTATGGGACGCCTTCCATGATTTGACCAGCCAGTATGACTTCGCTACCGTGGAGCAGATTACCGGCGTGCCGGCCGATAAGCTGGAAGAAGGCGTGCGCATCTGGACCACCCGCATCGATCCCGACTACGGCAACGGCGGCCTGCACTTCCAGCTGGCCTGCGACCAAAACGGTAACTCCATTCAGAACAACCGTGGCCTGCAGATTCTCTCCTGCATTACCGGCAACTCTGACGAACCGGCTGGGAACAGGGGCTCTACGAAGACCCAGTTTAACGGCAGCCCTGGATTCTTCGGCATGCAGGCGTCCGCTTCCTTTGGGCCGGCGGCAAAAGTGTGGCCCGGTCGCGATTACAGTCTGGAGGATATGGCGAAGTACGTACAGGATTTTGTGCAGTATCTGCTGGACAATAATTCACCCTTGGCGGAGCGCTATGGTAACAAGGTGCCCAGCCATGACGAGGCCGTCATTATTGCAAAGCGTATGGGCGGTGCTATGCTGAGCTCACAGAGCTGGCCCATTCCCAAGACTCCGTTTGAGCGTGGGGCGGCTCAGGTAGATGCTGAGCGCTTCCCCTTGAACCGCTATTGGGCGCGTTGGGCCGACTCCAACACCATTTGGGACGCTTGCTTGCAGAACGCCGATGTGGCCTACAGCGTGCATGAAACCCCTTACGAGATTCATGGCGGCGTGTGCCAATCTGGCGACATCATGAACATGGGGAACATTACTCGCTCGTGGGACGCCACCAAGGAGCTGGATTTTTTTGCTGACATCAACCTGTGGTTCTGCCCCAACAACGGCAACGCCGACGTCATCTTCCCCTGTGATCACTGGCTGGAGATTGACACCACCCGCGTGTCCCAGGGTGCCGGCGGCATGTTCGGCTGCGGCTGCAAGGCGGTGGAGCCCACCGGCGAAACCATCTACGACCCCGACTGGAATGTGGGTATGTACAAGGCGCTCGGTGTGCCGTGGAACACTAAAGATCCCGATGCTGCACCGGCTCAGAACTTGAATTTCGCGCCGCAGTGTGCTTCGGTTATCGCCGAATGGACGGAGAAGTTGGGTGACGACTACGATGCTTCCGGAGCCCCCAGCTACTTATGGCCCGACCATGACCGGGTGCTGAAGGACAATGTGGACGCCTGGAAGACCGCCGAGTTCCCCGACGGCCCCACCTGGGCGCAGGCGAAGGAGCACTTCCAGAAGAACGGCTGGATGGACTGCCGCGAGTGGCATCCTGAGCGCTGGGGCACTTATCGCCGTCATGAAATGGGATGGCGGCGTCAACAGGCTGGCTTCAATTTGTTCCCCCTGGTTGACTTGCATCCTGGCTTTATGACGCCTTGCGGATTGGTGGAAATCTGGTCCCTAATCTGCGAAGCCTATGTGGGAGACGAAGCCAAGTTCCCCGCCTATGTGGAGCCCCCCACCTCACCAATCTCCACCCCCGAGTTGTTCGACGCATCGCTGGCCGACCAAATTGATACCACCGACTTTATGCTGCCGGAGTATGTTGACGACCTGAAGGCCATGCCGGAGAACTCGTTCCTCATGACTACGGGCTCGCGTCAGCCGGTGTACTTCCACAGCGAGCATCGCCAGCTGCCCTGGTGCCGCGAGCTGTGGCCCAGCCCCCGCGTGGAGATGAACCCCAACGACGCCGAGCGCCTGGGGCTGAAGCAGGGCGATTGGGTGTGGATTGAGAGCCCCTGGGGCAAGGTGCGCGAGGTGCTGGATGTGTATTACGGCATCAAGCAGGGCGTGGTGAACGCCAACCATGCCTGGTGGTTCCCTGAATTTGACACCGCGAGCCATGGCTTTGAGACCGTATCTATCAATTGTGTGATGAATCCCTACGGCCAGTGCTCTGTTGCCGGTTGCGCCAACATGCGCTCCACCCCGGTGCTGGTGTACAAGGCCACGGCGGAGAATTCGCCGTTCGGCAACCCGGTGCCCTGTGACCCCAATGGCAACGAGTGCATCCATGATGCTTCCGACCCGCGCCTGAAGGAATGGGTGCAGGCCGGCAAGGGCAACCGCGCGCGCTTCGAGGGCGAGCCGGATTGGACAGGAGATGTGATCTAAATGACCCAATTTGCAATTGTCACCGACCTCAACCGCTGCGTTGGGTGCCTGGCTTGCTCTACCGCGTGCAAGGCCGTGAACGGCGTAAACGTGGGCGACTTCTGGATTAAAACGCTGCGCATCGGCCCCACCCCCATCGAGGGCGGCAGCGGCGACTGGCCCGATGTGGAGATGTACTTCCTGCCCATCCAGTGCCAGCACTGCGCCGAGCCGGAGTGCGTGAAGGTGTGTCCCACCGAGGCTTCTCGCAAGCTGGAGGACGGCACCGTGCAGGTGGACAAGGAGAAGTGCATCGGCTGCCAGTTCTGCGCCATGGCCTGCCCCTACGGGGTCCGCTACCTGAACGAGGAGGAGCGCGTGGTGGAGAAGTGCACCCTCTGCGAGCAGCGCACTTCCCAGGGGGAGCTGCCCCAGTGCGTTTCCCAGTGCGGCTCGCGCGCCCGCTTCTTCGGCGATTTGGAGAAGGGCATCGCCACCTTCGAGGCGCCGGCCCCCACGCAGGACCTGTCCACCGACTACGACACCATGACCGGCATCCGCACCACGCTGGCGGATTGGGTGGAGCCTTGGAGCGACTCCGACGTGTACACCCTCACCGACGTGGGCAACGGCCCGCAGATCCAGTACATTCTGCGCAATCGCAAGTGGCAAGGCTAGCGGACGGTTCTAGCGCTTACGGCTGCAAGGGAGCTTGTCCCACGTGAGGCAAGCAGCCAAGGGATACTAGACAAGGGCGCTCCTTCGGGGGTGCCCTTTCGCATCTAGAAGCCTATTTCGGAGTAAGCGAGGCCGCGGGTTTCTTCCATCCAGGAGAAAACTCATCGCAATCCATTACCGGAATGAGGCCCTCGGGAAAATCGGACTGGTTCCGGGAGATTACGGCGTCTGCATTTAGCGCAAGGGCAATTTCGTGCAGGGGAAAATCCTCCGGGTCTTTCCAGGTATTTCCAAGCATTGCGTCTATTTCCCGTTCGCTTGTGGCTAAAACGTTCACGAATGTGCGAAGGCTTTGCAGCTGCTGCAGCACTTCTGGAAGCTCTTGTCTTCTTCCCCCGTTGGAAAGCATGTACACAAGACCGGTCACCTGCGAAGAGGAGATCCACAGATCAAATTCCCCGAACTTTCCGAGGGCCATCAGTGGATGGGCGCTTTCGAAAAAACGGTTCCCTCATATTGAGAAAATCGATCACGATGTTGGTATCTAGCAGCAGCTGCGGCTTATTCATGGTCGGTCAATCCGTGTGTTGCCAGGCGACTCAATTTCGCTTCCGTCTTGGACATGGAGTCGAATTGGCTGGCGCGCTTTCGGGGGATGGAGTCCACGAAACGCAGTGCTTCTTCCCATCGGTCTTCTGCGGAACTTGTCTGACCAGTTAGGAAATCGGCGTTGCCGGTTTCTGCCAAACGATCGAACAGAAGGTTGATTGCCTGAGACGCATTAAGCCCCGCGGCTTTCAAAACGCGTATACCAGCAGCTTTTTCCCTTCGGGCATGCGCCCAGTAACCATTACGTCTGCCATGATGGCTCCTTCCGTTAACAGGAGCGTACAACATGATATGTACAACATACAAGTCGCGGAGGAACTGTTTCGATTCCGGATAAATAGCTTTCCGAACTAATCACCTTGCAGCTAAATCCATCTAGGCCGTGGCGCTCTGTCCAAGCCATCGGCTTTCCGGCATTGATCCTCTTCACCTATAGGCCGTGATAATCTTGTAGTCATACTCAGGATAATCTGGTAGTCAAATGTTGGATAATCTTGTATTCATACTCAGGATAATCTGGTATTCTCGACCTAACGCACAATTTCAATGCATACAGCCTGCATCTTGAAAGGCCAGATGAAACCATGATAAAGCGCTCTATCGCCGATACGCTAAGACATAACTTGGCGCATTTTCCCCTTGTGTCTTTGACGGGACCCCGCCAAAGCGGGAAGACTACCCTGTTGCGAAATGAGTTCCCTGAGTTCTCCTATGTATCCCTGGAAGATCCTGATGTACGTGCGATGGCTCAGGATGACCCGCGATCCTTCCTCTCTCTTCATGGGAAGCATACTATTTTCGATGAGGCCCAGCGAGTTCCAGAGCTCTTTGCGTATCTCCAAGGCGAAGTAGATAAAACAGGAGAGCCTGGGCAATATCTTGTCTCGGGGTCGCAGAATTTCCTTCTTATGGAGGCAATTTCGCAATCGCTTGCGGGGCGAGTTGCCGTGCGGTACCTTCCCCCTCTGTCTTATAGCGAGATGAAAAAGGCTGATCGGCTTCCGGCAACCGTAGGGGAATGGGTCGTGCGGGGCGGCTATCCCCGGCTATATGATGTGCCGATAAGTCCCGATGAGTATTTCCCCAGTTACATCCAGACGTATCTCGACCGCGATGTGCGCCGCGAGCTTGGTGTTGTCAAAATTGCAGAGTTCAACCGCTTCGTCTCTTTGTGCGCATTGCGCATAGGGAATTTAGTCAATGTTCAGGCTCTTGCAACAGAATGCGGGATCAACGTGCGTACCGCGAAAGAGTGGCTCTCATTGCTCGAGCAGAGCTTCATCGTCCATTTGTTGTATCCATATCATTGCAATTATGGTAAGCGTCTTGTCAAAACCCCAAAGCTCTACTTCACTGATACCGGACTTGCCTGCACGTTGCTGGGAATCGAAACCCCCGAAGATTATTTAACGAGCGACTTCAAGGGAGCACTATTCGAGAATGCCGTTTACACCGAGCTACTGAAAGAGGCATACGCTCAAGGACAGGTACCGAAATTTTACTTCTGGAGGGATTCCTCTGGCCGCGAAATTGACCTGCTCACAGAAAAGGGCGGATCGATTCAGCGGGCTATTGAAATAAAGGCTTCTGCCACCTACAACCCGAAATTCTTCGGCACGCTTGATGTGCTTGGTGAGAGCTTAGGCATACCTCCAGAAGCTCGCGAAGTTGTTTACTCGGGCGATGACAGCATGGAAACTCGACATGGACTAGTGCACGCTTTCGCGAATTTGCCTTAAAGGGCTATCGCGCTACAACGAACGGAGAAACCGATAGTTGCGTCAATTTAGCCAAAATGACCACAGAATTTGGTGGGCAAAGGTACACGGATCCGGTAGCTTAATTGACAGCACCGAAAGACCGCCATTGCTCATGGACAAGCAAGCCAAGCGAATTGAAAGTGCGCGTCTGCCGGAGAAAAGGGCGAGCAGTTTTTGATGCAAAGACATTCGTCCGCGATAAGAAGAGGTACACCATGAACCAAGAAATTGCTGCCCGTTTGGTGGAGTACCGGCTTGATGCAGGGTTAAGCTAGGAGAAGTTAGCGCAAAGGCTGAGCGTATCTCGGCAGGCCGTCTCCAAATGGGAGCGGGCGGAATCGCTGCCGGATATTGGCAACGTTTTGGCCTTGGAGGATCTTTATGACGTGACGGTGGATGAACTGTTGCGGGGGAAGGGGCCAGGAAGCCTGGAATGCAACAGCGACAACGCCGAACATTCCAATACGCTCGTATCGGCCGATCAAAGGATTTCGAATTAAACAGGGGAGGGCGAACTCATTCGCACGTTCGCGGTTGCGACAGTCATCGTTGTCGTTGTGCTGCTGCTGGAGGTGGTGGCCTTTACCCTCGCTTTCATGCCAGGTGGCTTTGCCGTGCAATCCGAGGATGATTCTTATGAGGTGTCCGCGACGTATCCGATGAAGGACCTTGTGGATAAGGATTTCTTTGCTGTAGCGCGAAGGTTGAAAATCTTTCTCTAATGAATCTAGCCCTCCACCAGTATTCCGGCAGTGCGTTTTTCGAAGGCGATACTGTCATGAATGGGCGTGCGGAACTTGCCCAGGGGCTATTGAATATGGAGGGCAGTTTCTCGCAAGCAATGGATCTGGTTCAAAATAACGGTGATTCCACCATCATTTGTCAGGGAGATGCTTCGGATACGATGCAGATTGAGGTAAATGGCGGCCTTGCCTCTGTTGGCTTGGATGCCTCTGAGGGCTGTCTGTTGCATTACGAACGCAGCGGAGGAGGGTTGATACCCTACTTTCCCGATGCGGACGCTTTCCCGGATCTTTCTCAGTCGGCGGGATCCTTCAGCGTTGGAGACGAGAAGACCGTAATCAATGTAAAGATCACCGGAGGAGCCCTGGCAGTAGGGGATAGGCTGAGAATCAAACCGGGAGAAGCGTATAAAGAGTCCAACTAACGGTGAAGCGTAGACCCATGCTGATTGGGCAGCATAATCCCATTTCAAAGTAGGAGAATTAGCCAATTCAGCTAAGGAAAAAATAGGTCATTCCAACTAATTCTTATCGGGGGAATCTAGCCACGGAGATGAATTTCTGTGGCTTTTCTTTTTCATACAGTAGCAGCGCAGTTTGACGGAGAAGACTGCAGTGTATGAAGGAGGATTCCAATGAAAGCTACCGGCTGGGAGCAAGAGGAGGAGCTGCGGGGGGCAAGCGCCTTATGCAACCTTTTCGCCAACTTTCTTAACACTAAGATTTCTGTGGGAGACGCCGAATATGCAACGGGGCTCATGGAGGCGCTCGAGGGCCTTTGGGCTTCAAGTGCCCGTCAAGAGGATTCCGCTCTCGGAGCGGCAGAGGCCTCGATGGATGAAAGCCTTCTTGCGGCCGCAAAAGCCGCTATGGCAACTGATGCAGTGGCCGCCCAAGAACGACTGGCGGTGGAGCGCACTCGCTATGTGCGTGGGCTTCGCGCCGGCAATTCGGTCAAGCCTCCGTTCGAGTCGCTATATCTGACGGAAAACGATTCTCTGGAGGAAATAGCGTCGGTGGCAGGCGCTTACCGCGTTGCAGGATTTCAGCTGACCGAGGAGTTGTTGAACCGCCCCGATTCCCTTGCCACTGAGTTGTCCTTCCTGGCTCAACTCTTCGGCGAAGCCGCGCAGGCAGTTTCAAGGGACGACATAGAAGCCGCCCATGCTTTGTGCCAGGAGGCGGGCAAATTCACTCGAAATCATCTTGGCAAATGGGGGCCTTCCTACTGCGAGCAAGCGGCAGAGGCGACCGACAGCGAACTATTCCGTCTTGCGATGATTCTAATGGGAGATTTCATCAAAAGCCTAACTGAAGAAGAGGAGGGGAAAGGGAAAACCAACTGCAACTAGCAATAGGGATAGAAAGAAGGAAAAGAGAGAGGACAGGTTATGGAAGGAACGAAAAACAGCGTCAGTCGTCGCAGCTTCTTCAAGGGGAGCATGGCGCTGGCGGCTGCAGGGCTGGCTGCGGGCGGGCTAGCAGAAGCTGCCCCCATCTTCGCCTATGCCGAGAGCAATGAAAGCTCCGGTGAAGTGGTACGCAAGGGCCATTGCGCCGGCTGCTTCTATGCGAAGTGCACGCAACTCTACCATGTGAAGGATGGGGTGCTCACCTACGTTGAGGGCGATCCGGATGGCTTGTACAACAAGGGCAAGTGCTGCGTGCGCGGTGCCGCGGCTCCCATGCGCGTCTACAACCCTTATCGCATTAAGACCCCCATGAAGCGCACCAATCCCGAAAAGGGTCTTGAAGTGGATCCCGGTTGGGTGGAGATAAGCTGGGACGAAGCTCTGGATGAAATTGCCGAGCGGCTCATCGCTGTCAGGCAGGACAATCCCGCGAAGCTGATTTACCTGCCGGGCTTCCCCAGCTGGCATTTCCCCATTGTGGGAGCTGGTTGGCCCTTTGCCACGGTTTTCGGCACCCCCAATGTAAAGAGCGCCACTGGTTCGCTTTGCTCCGTGCATTTGGCGGCGGCTCACGTTCATGGCGAGTTTGTCCAGACCTCCGAGATGAATTACGCCAAATATGTTCTGTGCGTGGGCGCCACAGTGGGCCCGAACCACGGTGTTGCCGACGCCGGCACCGATTTCATCATCGACAAGATTGAAAATGGCACCCGCATGGTGGTGGTTGACCCCCGCTGCGGCATAGAGGCCTCGCTGGGAGAGTGGGTTCCCATCAAGCCGGCCACAGACCTCGCTTTCCTGGAGGCGGTCACCCACAGTATTCTGTTCGAAGTGGGCAAGTACGACGAGTGGTTCGTGAAGAACCGCACCACCGGCCCTTACTTGATGGCGCCCTCTGGCGACGACTACATGCGCGATCCCGCGACGAACAAACCGCTGGTGTGGGATTCTGCCGCCAACGGCGCGAAAACCTTCGACGATCCGACAATTGGCGATTTGGACTTCGCGCTTGAGGGTACCTATGAGGTGCAGGGGCAGGCGGTGCAGCCGGCGTTCCAGTACCTTCTGGACACTGTGCGCGAATACACGCCGGAATGGGCGGAGGAAATAACCACCGTGCCCGCCAGCACCATTCGCCAGATCGCCGCCGACTTGGTGGAAAACGCCCAGATTGGCGCCACAGTGGAAATCAACGGCCAAACGCTGCCGCTGCGCCCGGCCCACGTGAATCCCTCCCGTGGCTGCACCTGCCATCGTGATGGCCAGGCGGCCTTCTGGATGGCCATGGTCATCAACGAGCTGTTGGGAGCCATTGCCGTTCCTGGCGGCAACACTGTCATAAATTACAACGGTCACTGCCTGCAGCCGGACGAGGATGGCGTGGTTATTTCCGAGGCTATTGCCAAGAATAGCCGTAGCCCCTATTACGAGTGGCGGTACCCGTTTGACGCTCTGGACGTGCCGGAGCTCATTCCCTACTCCTACTGCCCGGGTAACCGCTACATTTGGACCCTTCTCGATCCCGAGAAATACCACGTGGACTATATGCCGGACATGTTCATTGGCTTCGGTTGCAGCCTGTTCTCGAAGGGCGGCGACCCGGCGGTCATCGAAGAGGCTCTGAAGAAAATCCCCTTCATGGTGCATTACACCTACGCCGAAGACGAGATGGCCATGCTCTCCGACATCGTTCTGCCGGACTTGACCAACGTCGAAGCCGACGTGTTTTACGAGAATTCCGCCTATCGCCCTGGCAACGGTAACGTGGGCCGCAGCTACGTGGGCCACAAGCGCATCATCGAACCGCTCTACGGCCAGCCGAACCCCGATGACTTCTTCCTCCAGCTTGCGGACAAAGTGGGCTTCTTGACCGGCAACGGCATGAACTGCCTGGAATTCGCCATGAACAAGCGTTGGCAGATGAAGCCGGAGTACGAGTTCGACACCTCGCGCGCCTATACCATCAACGAGATGCAAGAGCTGCGCATGAAGAACGTCTTCGGCCCCGATGCCAGCTGGGACAAGCTGGCCGAGACCGGCTACTACGAAGTGATGCTGCCGGAAAACGAGCAGTACAACTACTCCATGTTCCCGGGCAAGACCACCCGTCATCCCCTCTACAACATTGCGGTGGTGAAGGGCCTGAAGCAGCTGAAGGCCGGCCTGGCGGAAGCTGGAATCGAATACCCCCTTGGCCAGGAATTCATGGACGATTACGAGTTCTACGCGAAGGGATTCCCCAGCTGGAAACCCACCCCGGTAATGACCGCGGGCGACGATTTCGACCTGAACGGCGTTGTATTCAAGATTCCCCAGTTCCTGTTCGACGTTGCCGGCTGCGTGCAGAACCCGATGCTGGTGGAGACGGCGCTCACCGACAGCCTCCAGGGCAAGATTCTCATCAACCCTGTCACGGCGGAGCGGAAGGGCTTGGCCGATGGGGATATGGTGTATGTGCAGAGCCAATACGGCACGGAAATTGGGCCGTACCCGGTGAAGACGACGAATTTGGTGCATCCCGATGCCATGGCTGTGGCGGGCGGCAATGCCAGGTATTCCGCAAACCTTGATCCTCTGGTGAAACAGCATGTGAAGTACAACAAGCTCATGTCCACCGCCTATGAAGCCGTGGATGTGCTGTCGGGCGGTCTGGAAGTAAGCCCCGCCGTCAAGCTGATCAAGGCCTAAGCGGGAGAGGAGGACGATATGAAATTGGGAATGGTCATCAAGCCATCGCGCTGCATTGGTTGCGACGGTTGCACGGTTTCCTGCAAAACCTACAACGCCTTGGGGCCGAATGTGGTTTATCGCAAAGTGCATAAGTTCGAAGTGGGGAAATATCCCAACGCCAAGCGCGCTAGCTTCCCCGCTCTTTGCAACCACTGCGAGAATCCCGCGTGCGAAAAAGTATGCCCCACCGGTGCCACCTACAAGGACGACAAAGGACGCGTGCAGGTGGATCCCGACAAGTGCATCGGCTGCCGCATGTGCATGGGCGCCTGCCCCTATGGGGCTCGCACCTTCAACTGGGGGCCGCAGCAGAGCTACTTCCCCCACTCTGAAGCAGGCAACGTCATAGACGAAGCGGTGGCGCCCCGCCATCGGGTGGGCGTGGCCGAGAAGTGCACCATGTGCAAGAACCGCACCGACGAGGGGCTGGATCCGCTGTGCGTGCACAACTGCCCGGCGCGGGCATTGGTGTTCGGCGACTTCGACGACCCCACGAGCGAGGTCTCGAAACTGGTGGCCACTGGCAGGACCTACACGCTCCTTCCGGAAAAGGGCACTCTGCCGCAAGTTCACTATATGGACTAGGAGAAAAGCAATGGAAAAGACATCTTCTGGATTCAAGGCGCTCTGCGGCGCACTTGGCTTGATTGCCGCTGCTGGTGTGGCTGTGTGGATTTACCAGCTAATGGGCGGCCTTGCGGTGACCGGCATGAGCGACGGCACTTCGTGGGGCCTGTACATCACCTGTTTCATGTTCTTTGTGGGCCTTTCTGCCGGCGGTCTGATTGTGGCTTCCTCGGCCAGCGTGTTCCACATCGAGGAGTACAAAAAGGTTGCGCTGCCGGCCATCATCCTGTCGACGGTGTGCATCTGCTGCGCCGGCATGTTCATCTTCATCGACTTGGGCGGCATACAGAATGTGTGGCGCATGCTGGTGGGGCTAAACTTCATGTCGCCGCTGGCTTGGGACATGATCGTCATCACGCTGTACCTGATAATCAACATCATCTATCTGGTCATGATGACTTCCAAGAACCTCGAGACTCGGTCCAAGGTGCGCATCGTCTCCCGTTTCGCGCTGCCGGTGGCCATTCTGGTTCACTCGGTGACCGCATGGATCTTCGGCCTGGAGATTGCCCGCGACGGCTGGTACACCGCCATTATGGCGCCGCTGTTCGTGGTTTCCGCTATGGACTCCGGCCTGGCGCTGCTGCTCCTTGCACTGGCGGGGCTTCAGAAGGCCGGTTGGTTCACCGTGGAGAAGAAGCTGTTCTCTAACCTTGCCGGGCTTTTGGCCACCTGCGTTGCCATCGACGGCTACATGGTGGGTTGCGAAGCCCTCACCATGGCCTACCCCGGTGCCGAAGGGGCGGATATGCTGGCCATCATGACCTCCGGTGCCACTGCCCTCTTCTTCTGGATTGAGCTGATAGTGGGCATTTTGGTTCCCTTCTGCATCCTGGTGTTTGCGAAGAACCGTCAGAAGACGGGAATGGTGGTCTTTGCCAGCGCCTGCGTTGTGGTGGGCGTCTTCTGCAAGCGCCTGTGGGTGCTGCTCACTTCTTTCGTCGGGTTTGCCGTCTCTACTCCGTTGGGCGTGATCGGCGGCGCGGAGGTTTGGGAGGCCACCGTGGGTTACTCGCCCACCTGGGCAGAGTATGTGATAGTGGCTGGCGTTTTTGCCCTGGGCACGCTGGCCTTCCTGATCCTTTCCAAGAAAATGCTCGGAGGATCCAAGAAGGCAGCAGCGGCCGGTTCTAAGGATCCTGCTCAGGAGGCTTTGGACGGCTTGGTGACAGAGGGGGCCGCCTCGTAAGCGCCTGCGGGCAAATGACATAACGAAAGCTTGCACCAAGCGCCTCTTCGGGGGCGCTTGGCAATGCTTTTACTGTGGTAGGATTTTTTGAAGCCAGTGTTTCGCAAGAGAATGCGGTAGACCGTCCGAGCCTGCCGTAGGAGGGATGGGAAACCATGGGGGAAACGATTCACGGGGGTGCCATTTGGGGCTCGGTCAAAAAATCGGATCTGCTGGCGGGTGTTGCCCTGGCGCTTCTGTTCGCAGCGTTTTTTCGGGCATTGGTGGGAGCCACGACGTTTCGCTCGATGGGCGAAGTGGGCTTTCTCATTGGGGCCAGCAGCGCTTTGGCGTTAGGCCTGCTAGTGGGAATTACCACCGCATTGCCGGCACGATTGCCGGCGATCCTCGCTGCTTCAATGGCGGCGGGTGCTTTGGTGGATTCGCTTGTGGCTGTTGTCATAGGCCGGGCGAGCACCGTTGCGCTTACGCTGGTGCTCGTATTGCTGGGGCTTGCGGCTCTGGCGGCCTATTTCGCTATGACAAGGAAGGCCGAGGGCTTAGAACAATTCGCTAGCCGTGCTCCATTGTCCTATAAGCTGCTCGCCTTCCCTTTGGGCTATCTTCTTCTGCTGGTGGTGGCAATTGGAACGGTGTTTGGCTGTGTTTTCATGGTTCATGTAGGGGGACTCAATAAGGGGCTGTCGCAGCTGGGGTTTTTCGTGGGCTGCATTTTCGCCGGCGCAGTGGTGCTTGGCCTGCCCTGTCTTACAAAAACGCGGCCGCTTGAAGTTTTGGCGAAGGCAATGCTGGTCTTTCTAGTTGCGGGGCTTTCTTTATTCCTGCTCTTCCAGGCGTCGTTTGTCTCGCTCATGATTTTGGCCATAGGGTTCTGTTGCTTTATGGCGTTGGCGCTTTGCATGGCGTTCGACTTTTACGCCACCTTCTCTTTTCCTCTCCTGCTGCCGGTTTGCTTGGTGGCGCTTTTGTTCGGTTCAATTTTGACAGGGCTTTTCTTGGGTCAGTTGCTAGTGCTCAGCGGATCGATAGAGAACTTAGATGTGTTCACCGTGGCCTCCATGGGATTGGTGAACTTAGTCACCGTGTTGGGTATGGGCACGAACCACAGCTGGGACACCTCTCGCCTTGTTGTCCAAGAAAGTCTTGCACCGCGGGAGACTGCAAGCGCTCGGGCGCTGTGGAAGGAGTCCGTGGAAGAAATGGCTCGGGAGCACGGCCTTACTCGTCGGGAGACCGAAGTGCTGGCGCTTATGGCCCGCGGCAGGAACGCTGCCTACATTGAGGAGCAGTTGGTGGTGTCGAACCATACGGCCCGTGCCCATATTCTCAACATTTATAAGAAGACCGATCTTCATTCCCAGCAGGCGGTAATCGATTCGGTAGAGCAGCGGGTGGAAGCAAAACGCGAAACTTCTGGTTCAGCTGAATCTTGATTTGCAGAGGTACGGATTAATTAGGTGTCGGGATAACGGCAGGTTGCGGAGATGCCCCCTATCCCTCTTCCCATTCGACAAGGGCGAAGTCGTCCATGTCTTGGGTGGTGTGCAGAACGCGCCAGACCGTTAGGGTGTTCGCGGAGAACGAGTAGAACAGGCGGTAGCTCCCCACCAGGAAGCTGCGGCGGTTATGGTGCTTCAGGTAAGTGTCATTGAATTCGCGCCCCAGCATTGGCTGGCCACAGAGCAAATCGAGGGCTTCCAGCAGCTGCGCATACCAGTTCTCAGCTGCTTGCGGAGAGTGAAGGACCACGCTGATATAGGTGACAATGGATTCGACGTCAAAGGCCGCGCGGGGACGGTAGACCACCTCACGCATGGGAAGCGAGCTTTCGCGCTTGTTCCAATATGGCTTCCACTCGGCTTGTGACCTCCGCTTGCGAGACCGTTTCCGGATGATATTGCTGCTCCAGCTCGGCTTCCCGAAGCTTTATGACATAGCGGTCGTGCTGACGCTGACGTTCGTAGGCTTCGCAATCGATGACCACCAGGGTGGCCTTGCCGTTCTTGGTCATGAAGATGGGCTGCTGGGAATCAGCTGCTTGTTCGCAAATGCCATTGAGATCGGTGCGAAGATCACTGATGGGGCGAATTGCAGGAACTGCGGGAGCCATGGCCTCTCCTTTCAATAGGCTAAAAATATAACATATATTGCACTAATTTTGAACTACATGAAGAGTGTATGTGGGAAGCCTCCTATGGACTATAATGCCCTCAAACATAGCCTGCCGCCGGGTGGGAAAAGCGCTTTCCGCGCGTGCATCGTTAGGCCTTTGAAGATGCTCGCACTGGAGGCGCTTTTTGTTTCCGGCCGAAATGGCGGCCCATGACGAAAGACGCACCGAACGGCGCGTGCCGAGAAAGGAATTGCCATGAAGCAATTTGTGACCGAAGAGTCCTTTTGGGAGCTGTTCCCCGAAGCGCAGATCGGCATCGTGGTGGCGCAGGACATGCGTCCGGCCGACGAGGTGGCCGAGGAAGACGCCGCCGCCATTCGCCGCCGGCTGAGCGAGGCCAATGGCGCGGCCGACCAGCACCTCACTTCCAACACCATTTCCCAGAATGAAGTGGTGGCGGTGTGGCGCGATGCCTATCAGAAGTTCAAGACCAAGAAGGGCGCCCGCTGCTCGGTGGAGAACCTGCTCAAGCGCGTGCTGAAGGGCAACCCGGTGGGGTCGATCAATCCGTCGGTGGACATTTACAACACCATTTCGCTGAAGTACGCGCTACCGATGGGCGGCGAGGACATTGACGCCATGGACGGCGACATCCGTCTGGGCATCACCGAAGGCGGCGACAGCTTCCTGGCGCTGGGGGACGAGGAAGAGGCCCCCACGTTGGAAGGGGAGCTGTGCTATCGCGATAACGCCGGCGCCATCTGCCGCTGTTGGAACTGGCGCGACGGTGTGCGCACCGCGCTTTCCGACGACTCGGAAAAGGCCTTCCTCATCATTGAGTCGGTGGACCCTGCCCGCAGTGCCGACCTGCAAGCCGCCATCGACGAGCTGGCGAAAATGATGAGCGAATACCTGGGCGCTAACATCTTCGCCAAGGAAATCATCACCCGCGAAAACCCCACTATGGTGATTGACGAGTAGCTGCCGCCGCCAAACCGGCGCCGCTTGTCCGCGGCCTTGCGATCCAACCAACCGCCCCCGGTGCTCACTCTCGCGCCGAGGGCGGTTTTGCGAGGTGGGCCAAAAACCAAAAACGCTCCTTCGGTGTCCCACAACCGCCCCACGCTGCATCGCAGCGTTGGGTATAATTTCCTGAACTGGACAAACGCAGACAGGGGAACTTATGAACAAGCAGCAGCTCGCAGCAAAAATCTGGGAGTCAGCCAATCGCATGCGCGGCAAGGTGGAAGCCAGCGAATACAAGGACTTTATCCTGGGTTTCATCTTCTACAAATATCTCTCCGAGAAAGAGGAGCAGTTTCTCCTAGATGAGGGCATGTCGGCCGATGATATGACGCAGCTCACAGAGGAAGATTGTGAGATGGTCGAATATGTCCAGAGCCGCCTTGGTTATTTCATCGGTTATGAAAACCTCTTCTCAACATGGGTTGAAGTTGGAAACGATTTCACGATTGCGCGCGTATACGATGCCCTTTCCGCGTTTAGTCGCTTGGTGAGCGCCGAGTACCAAGAGGTGTTCAAGGACGTGTTTGCAACATTGCAGACCGGCCTTAGCAAGTTAGGCGATGCGGCTTCCCAAACCCGTTCAGTTCGTGACCTCATTCACCTGGTTCAAACTATCCCGATGCGCGGGCGCCAAGACTACGACGTACTTGGGTACATTTACGAATACCTCATCTCTAATTTCGCCTCAAGCGCAGGCAAGAAGGCTGGCGAGTTTTATACCCCTCACGAGGTGTCGGTGCTTATTTCAGAGATCGTGGCCGATCATCTTCGCGATCAGAGCCAGATTCGCATCTACGACCCCACCAGCGGCTCAGGCTCGCTGCTTATTACGATAGGCGAGGCTGTAAAGCGCCGGATGGGAAACGACGACGGCATAATTTATTATGCGCAAGAGCTGATACAGTCAACTTTTAACCTCACTCGTATGAACTTGGTCATGCGCGGCATAAAGCCATCGAACCTGGTGGTTCGCAACGGCGATACGTTGGAGGACGACTGGCCTTACTTCGACGATTCCGACCCCGGCGGCACGTACGACCCCCTCTATGTGGATGCCGTTGTTTCAAACCCTCCCTATTCGCAGCGTTGGGAGCCCGAAGGAAAAGACACCGACATTCGCTTCGCCTACGGCATGGCACCTCGCTCAAAGGCAGACTACGCCTTTCTTCTGCACGATTTGTATCACTTGAAGCCTTCGGGCATTATGTGCATCGTGCTTCCACACGGGGTGCTTTTCCGTGGCGGTGAAGAGGGCAACATTCGACGCAACCTTATTGAGAATGATAAGATTGCCGCCATCATTGGTTTGCCGGCAAACATTTTCTTCGGCACCGGCATCCCCACTATCATCATGGTGTTGCGTCAGAAGCGCGATGAAAGCAACGTGTTGATTGTGGATGCCTCGAAGGGCTTCGAGAAAGCCGGGAAGAGCAACCGGCTCCGCGCCTCTGACATCCGCCGTATTGTGGATGTGGTTGATGGCCGCGTGTCTGTCGAGGGTTTCTCCCGCTTAGTGGAGAAAGAAGAGATTCGCGCCAACGACTATAACCTGAACATCCCGCGATATGTCGATTCTTCCGAGCCCGCTGCCACGTGGGATTTATATTCGACGATGTTCGGGGGTATTCCGAAAAGCGAAGTAGACCAGCTTAGCGCCTGGTGGCAGGCGCTCCCTGGGTTGCGGGCGGCGTTGTTCGCAACCGCAAACGAGCATGCGGTATCGCTGAGGGTTGATGATTTGACGCAAGCTGTGGCTGAGAACGATGCCGTCCGCGCCTACGTCCGTAACTATAAAGATGCTTTCTCGGGTCTTCGAAGGAAGCTTGTGGGTGGTTTGATTGGCAATTGGGAGACGGTGGACTCGCTGGGCGAGGAGGAGTCCATTGCCGAGGCTGTATTCGAATGCGTTGCGCCGTTCGAATTAGTGGATAAGTACGGGGCCTTTCAGGTTCTGGACGATGCCTGGAAGGACATTTCCGCTGATTTGGAGGTGCTGCAAAGCGAGGGCTTTGAGGCTGTGCGGCAGGTTGACCCTTTGATGGTAATAAAGAAGAAGGGCGGCAAAGATGTTGAGGTTCAGGAGGGCTGGGTAGGGCACGTGTTGCCATTTGATTTGGTTCAAGAGGCTCTGTTTCGCGAAGAGTTGGCGTCTTTGCGGGCGGCAGAGGGCGAGCTAGCACGGGTTTCCAGCGAATGCGATAGCCTTAAGGAAGAGCTGCCCCAGGAAGAAGAGGGCGGCAGGGCCGAGGGGGCTTCCTGCGATTTGACCGAGGAGGAGATAGAGGAGAAGCAGCAGCTGCTGTCCGTTGCTCAGAAGCAGCAGAAGGCTTTGAAGAAAGCAGTAAAGGAGCAGGCTGTCGCTTTGGGTGCGGCAACGTGCGAGGCGATGAAGACGCTGACCGACGAGCAAGTGTACGAGTTGCTTGAGAAGAAATGGATTGATCCGCTAATGAGCGCACTGGTGGATTTGCGGCAGCGGTCCATTGACGAGCTGGTTAAGAAGATAGAGACGCTGCGGGCAAAGTATCAGGACACTTATGCCGACATAGCAGGGCAGATACGCGTGGCCGAAAGGGAGCTGGACGAGATGCTGGGGCAGCTTGTGGGCGATGAGTTTGACATGCTGGGTGTCGCCGAGCTGCGCAAGCTCTTGGGCGGTGAATAGCATGTCAGAGCAGCGTAAGTGTGAAAACGCCCTTGTGCCGGCCCTTCGCTTCCGAGGTTTCACCGACCCTTGGGAACAGCGTACGTTGGGGGAGTTATTTGTCGAGAGCGAAGATCGCTCATCCGATTTGGAGATACTCTCGGTTAGTGTTGCGAACGGAATATATCCTGCGTCGGATTCCGACAGGGAGATAAATCCCGGTGCGAGTCTTGTCGACTATAAGGTGGTGCGCAAGGGGGACGTGGTATACAACAGCATGAGAATGTGGCAAGGTGCCGTAGACTCGAGTCTGCATGATGGCATTGTTAGCCCAGCTTACGTTGTGGCAAGACCGGTTTCGATGACCGCCTCTCGCTTTTTCGCAAGGTTGCTCAAGCGCCCCAACCTGCTCTGTCAATATCAGCGACGATCTCAAGGAAATTCGAAAGATACTCAGGTTCTTAAATTTGAGGAATTTGCAGAAATCGAAGTCAGCGTACCTCTCTTTCGAAAAGAGCAGGAGGCGATAGGCTCTCTTGCGGATGCTCTCGACTCGCTCATCACCCTTCATCAGCGTAAGGCGGATAAGCTTAAGACAGTGAAACAATCACTGCTTGAAAAGATGTTCCCCCGAGAGGGAGAGAGCATCCCTGAGATTCGTTTCGAGGGTTTCACTGACCCTTGGGAACAGCGTAGGTTGGGGGAGATTGTTGGCAAGACGTATGGGGGTGGCACCCCTTCGACCGATAACGAGCAGTATTGGAACGGCGCAATTCCCTGGATACAGTCTTCGAATGTTCCCGAAGA
>NZ_QIBY01000005.1 GCF_003725335.1 Parvibacter caecicola | reverse complement strand
TGCTGGTGGCGGCCGGCCTGTTCGCCATCGCCGCCATCTTCTGCAAGCGCGTGCAGCTGCTGGTGGGCGGCTTCCAGGTGGCCAACATCGACTGGCCCGCCGTGCTGACCCCCTACACCGTCACCGACTGGGAGGGCAACATGGCGACTGCCTACCAGGGCCTGGTCTACTGGCCCACCCCCTTGGAGTTCGGCGTGGCGCTGGGCGTCGTGGCCCTCGGCTTCCTGGTGTTCTTCCTGGGGCTGAAGCTCCTGCCCCTCAGGCCCGCCGGGGACGAGTAGCCCGCATCTGCCCGATGCCGAGAGGGCGGCCGGCCCGAAGCGCTCGACGGCTGGCCGCCCCTCTGAGGGCTGACAGGGGACGGGGATAATGTCAGGCTCCCGCCCGCCCCTCCGATGGGTGTCAGGGGGACGTTCGCTTTTGACACGCGAAGAAGCGCTGCCGGGCCGATGGCCAGCAACGTGCGTCAAAAGTGAACGTCCCCCTGGCACGGGAAAGTGAACGTCACCCTGACACCCCCTGACACGGGGAGGGGTCCCCGGAACCCGACGTTGTCCTCGCCCCCTGTCATGCGGCGGCCCGCCCCTCCGGCCCGCCGCCCGGGCAGAGATAGAATCTCTGCCCTACGAACGGCCGTGTCGATGCGCTCGGCGCGCAACAGCCTCCCTTCCCATGCGGCGCCCCCGCCATCTCCGGCGGGGGCGCCCTTGCGTCCGGCCCCCTTCCCGCCCCTGGCCGACGCCCGGCTGTGCCCTCCGTCTCTGCCCGGATTACCCCGCTAGTCCGGGCAAGCCTCCTGCCGTGCGGCGTTGCGCCTACCCCTCTGCCCGGATTACCCCGCTAGTCCGGGCAGAGTGCCGGCTGCGGGGCGCTTGTCCTGCGGAAAGCGCGCGGGTCGCTTGCGTTTGCCCGGATTACCCCGCTAGTCCGGGCAGAGTGCCTGCGGGAGCCCCGCCGAGCGCGCCCCCTGCCCGGATAACCCCGCTTGTCCGGTCAAGCTGCGCGTTGCTTTGTCTCGCCCGTTGCCTTCTGCCCGGATTACCCCGCTTGTCCGGGCACCGTGGCGGAAATAGGCGCCTATTTCCGCCACAGCTCAGGTTTGGAGGAGGTTTCGCGGGGCCCGTGGCAGGAATAGGCGCCTAGTTCTGCCAAAGCCGCGGAGTTGGAAGGGCCGTTGCGCCTTGCTGGCAGGAATAGGCCCCTATTTCCGCCACGGCGACGGCTGGGAGCGTCCTGGGCGGCTCTGTTGGCAGGAATAGGACCCTAGTTCTGCCATGGCTGGGGATTTGGGAGGGCTTTGCCGCCTTGCTGGCAGGAATAGGCGCCTATTTCTGCCATGGGGGCGGTGAGAGTGGACTGGCGGGGAGGGGCTGTCGGCTGCGGCCGGTGCGGGGCTTTTGGGTTGGGCTGGCCTGTGCGGCCGTTTTGGGGCTTTACGGTTGGGGCTGGCCTGTGCGGCTGGTGCGGAGGGGGGGCGCCTGCGCGGGGCTTCCAGGCTGTTGTGTGGGCGGTGTGTGGCGGCGGTGAAGACTGGGTGAATGCTGAAGTTTTGCTGTGAACTGCGTTGAATTGCCATTATCAAGATGGTAAAAATGGCCGCCTTATAAACCAGTAAACTTCTAGACTTTGTTTTCACCGGGGGACTTTTCGAGATTGCGGTTTTGGATCATGGTTTGATTCCCGGATGAAACGTGATTGGATGGATCATGAGAAACTCCATTGAGAACCGCAACAACTCGGTGGCCATTTGGCGTCGCGGTGCGCTGGCGGTCCTTTCCCTGGGATTGGCGGTGTTCCTGACCCTCGCTCCCTCTACGGCCCTGGCCGCAAGCGATGGCGGTAACGAGGCTGTCGTGAATGTTGAAGCTGCTCCAGCCCCTACCACGTCGACCAGCCCGGATGCTTCCGCTGAAGGAGGAACCGATGACGCCGTCTCTTCCGAAGCGGGCGCCGAGAAAACCTATTCGGTGACCATTTACCATTCCGAAATGATGTTCTACGACGACCCCGCATTCGTGCCGGAAGATGATCCCCGCTACGAGGGCTTTCGCTTGATGCAAGCGGTGACCATTGATGGCTTTAAGGCTGGCGACGTGGTAAACGCCTGGGATTATGTGGGCACTGCCAAGGGCTTTACCTTCTTTGACGGTTGGCCGCGCGAACTGGTGGTGAGCGAGGACGAGAGCAAAAACGTTCTTCAGCTTAATTATTTCCGCGATACGAGTGATTGTGTGGTTAACCACTATGTGCTCTATGACCGCAATGCTCCGCTGCCCATGCAATCGGGCGGTCTGCCGCTCCCGTTGGAGGCGTTGGATTCTTCCTCTATTGCAGTGGCGAAGGTGTATGAGGAAGAGCTGCCCAATCAGCTGTTTGGGAATTTGCTTACGAGCGAAGACTATGCCGATGCGAACAAATTGCCAAACCCATCCAATCCTGATGAGCTGCTGGAGGGCATGACGCTGGTGGGCTCATATCCATCGCAGATGTACGTCTCCACTGACGAGAAGAGGAATGAAATAAGCTTGTTTTACGCAGCTGCCTCGGCGAGCCTTCCCGACGAGTCGCCGGTTGACCCCGATAATCCGGGAGTCAACGGCGACAAGCCGGAAGAGGGCGATGGATCTTTCGGCGAGGGCGGTTTTGAGGGCGATGATAGCGGTAGCGGCCCCGAGAGCGACGGTTCGGGCGACGAGGGTAATGAAGGCGCCGATGACGGCAACGGTCCCGTTGGCGGAGCGGAATCCGGCAATGAACCCAGCACCACGACCCCTGCCGATGACGCGGTAAACATTGGGTCCGATAACCCTGACGACGCAGCCGAACTGAGCGCCAAGGTTTTGCCCGTCACTGGTGACGACGCATCGGGGGTGGTTTCGCTGCCAGCGGTAATGGGTTGCGCTCTGGCTGGTGCCTTGTTCGCTCGTTCGCAAAGGGCCAAAGCCTAGTTGCCCGTATTGCAGCGAGGCCAAGTGAAGGCCTCCGTCTCTCTTCCGATGATTATGCATGTAAACCCGCAGGTGCCGCACCGGCGGGTTTTCTTTTGACCGCTGTCTCTCAGGTCTTTTCTCTGAGGGCGGAGCAATGCATGCTATATTGAATATGCGCTACGGAGGGGAGTTGATGATTGACCATGGACAATGCGCTGAACGTTTACGCTGCCGTGTTCGACCCGAACCCGCAGCCCTACGGTGTGGGGCGCATGGTGCTAGACGAAAGCGGCACCCCCCGCGACACCGTGTACGAGTATCTCAACCCCGCCATGGCCTCCCTCACTGGGCAGCAGCCTGCCGATTTGCTGGGTAAGCGCATCTTTGAGATTTGGCCCGAAGAAGACACCACATGGCTTGATGCCTTCTACGAGGCCGCATGCAAAGGCGAGATGTGCGAATTTGATGCGGTGTCGCTGCCATTGCGGCGGTTTCTGCACGTGGTGGTGTACCCCGCCGGTCAACTGCGCTGCATTTTCGCTATCCAAGACGTAACCATGTGGGTGAGTCAGGCGCACACGTCGCTGAAAGCGGTGAAGGCCGGCCTGTTTTTCTATGACGAAAGCACCAGTCTGCTGCTGCTCACCCCCTCGGCGCTGGAGCTGTGCGGCTTCGACGATAGCTACATGACTCTGGTGGAATTCGTGTGCCGCATCTTCGGCCCCACGGGCGCCGCCGAGGTGGAAGCGCGCCTGCAGGGCAACGGTTTCGAGCCGGACGCCGGTGGTGTGCTGTACGAGGGTCTGGCGGAAGACGGCCGCTGGCTGCAGCTGAGCATCGGCAAGGTGGGGGAGTCGGGCCGGTTTTCCTTTGGCATACTGGAAGACGTCAGCCGGCGCAAAGCGGCCGAGGAGCACAGCCTGCGCCACATGCGCATCGTGGAAAGCCTGAGCAAGGAGAACTTCGCGCTGTACTTGGTGGACGTGAACAACGACACCATCGAGCCCTACCGTACCCGCGGCGAAATTGCCGAGCCGGTGCGGCAGCTGGTGGAGAACCTGGGCTGCTATACGGAGGTGCTGGGCCAATACCTGGACAAGTTCGTGGACAGCGAGGACAAGGACGAGCTGTGGGCGAAGCTGAGCCCCGCGGCCATTCGGGCGGAGCTGGCCTCCTGCTCCGATGGGGAATTCGCCGTGAGCTACAAGCGGCTGGTGGACGGCGAGCCCCATTACTTGGAGCTGCGCATCATCAGCCTGGACAAGGCGGAGGGGCACGTGGTGCTGGCGGCCCGCGGTACCAACAACGAGGTGGCCGAGCAACTGCGCCAAAAGCTGGCCCTGCGCAGCGCGCTGAAAACCGCCGAGCACGCCAGCCAGGCGAAATCCACCTTCCTCACCAACATGTCCCACGACTTCCGCACCCCCATGAACTCTATCAGCGGTTTTGCCAACATGGCGTTGGAAAGCCTGGATAACGGCGCCAAGGTGCGCGACTGTCTGGAGAAGATACTGCTGTCCAGCGAGCACTTGCTGAACCTGGTGAACGACATTTTGGACGTGAGCCGCATCGAGAGCGGCAAGGTGGAGCTGACCGAAGAGGAGTTTGGCCTGCGGGATTTGGCGGAGGAGTTCCGCGAAATGTTCGAAGGGGAAGCCGCCAAGAAGCACATGGACTACCAGGTAAACGTCGAGGGGCTGAACCGCTCGATGGTGCTGGCGGACAAGCTGCGGCTCACCCAGATTCTGGTGAACATCGTGGGCAACGCCTTTAAATTCACCCCGGCCGGCGGCGAGATAGCCCTGGAGATGCGCGAGCAGCCGGCCCCGCCCCAGTCCTCCATCGATTACGGCACCTACGTGTTCACGGTGCGCGACAGCGGCATCGGAATGAGCCCGGAGTTTTTGGAGATGCTGTTCGACCCCTTCGAGCGGGCAGCGTCGCACCGGGGTCGCGCCAACGACGGTACGGGACTGGGCATGACCATCACCAAAAACCTGGTGGACTTGCTGGGCGGCTCTATAAAAGTGGAAAGCCAGCTGGGCGCGGGCTCGCTGTTCATGGTAACGCTGCCGCTGCGCTGGGCGAAGGGGGCAGAAGAAGAGGCGCCTGCTCCTGTACGGCCGCGGGCTGCGCAGGCTGGAGGGGGCCAGGGCTGGGATTTCAGCGGCCGGCGCGTGCTGGTGGTGGACGATGACATGTTCTCGCGCGAGATTATTCGTGATGCGCTGGAGCGGCGTGGGGCTGTGGTGGAAGATGCCGAAGACGGCGCCGAAGGCGTGGAGATGGTGCGGGCCAGCGCACCGGGGCATTACGACGCCATCATCATGGACATGCGCATGCCGAAGATGAACGGCGACGAGGCGGCGCGGGCCATTCGCCGGCTGGGGCGGGAGGATGCGGCGACGGTGCCCATTGTGGCCGCCACCGCCGATGCTTTCGCCGAGGCCTATGAGCGGGCGCGGGAGGCGGGCATGGACGCTCACATCACCAAGCCCCTGAACGTGCGCACCATGGTCGAAGTGCTGGGCACGCTGCTCTGCGGCGCCTAAAGAACCAGACGGCAGAGATAGAATCTTTGCCCTACGAAGCGGCAGCCGGCCAGGAGGTGGAGGCGGGTTTTCTGCCCTGCGGAGGGCTGTCCGGTAGGGCGGCAGAGATAGAATCTCTGCCCTACGAAGCGGGGAGGAAGGACCGCCCCGCGTTGGCGGCGCTGTCGGCGGCCGCCCTGGGGCGAAGGCAGGGATTCGATTGGGGGGGTATCGTAGGGCAGAGGTTCTACCTCTGCCTGGGTTGCGAGCCCTAGAGGTCTTTCGTGAGGTAGAGGCCGTTGTCAGAAAAGCCCAGGTTGCGGTAGTACTCGCGGGTGCCCACAGCGCTTATCACGTTGATACGGGAAAACCCGGCATCGGCCGCCATGTGGCAGGCGCGGACCACGAGCGCCCGTCCCAGCCCCGTGTGCTGGGCGTTTTGCCCCTCCCCGTGAATCTGAGCGGCGGTGCCGTACACGTGCACTTCCCGAATCATGGCGGCGTCGGGCCTCAGCGCCTCGGGCAGGCCAGCGGCATCGGCACTTCCATTGCTTTTGGCGGCATCGGTCAGGCGGCCCACTTCGCCGTTTTCTGCCGCGTCGGGAGCCAGCGCTTTCGCTGCGGACGAATCGGCGGCGTCGGGAACCACCGCTTTCGTTTCGGGCGGGGTGTCGGCTGTGGCATCAGTTGCAGTGCCGCCCGCCTCGTCGCTTCCGGCCGGCGCTTCCGGCAGCGACAGCCTCAGAAACCCGGCAATCCTCCCTTCGCTCGTTACCCACTGCAGAAAATGCTCGCGACTGCCGGTGGCTTGGTAGCTCACGGTTTCCAGCGTCAGTGCGGCCTGGTCGATTGCCTGCCCGGCGATTTCCCGGAAGCGAATCTCTTGCACCTCGCCGGCGTGCCCGCTTTCGCGGATGTGCTCTTCCACCATCTGCCGCAGGTTGGTTTTCTTGCTGCCGGCCATGATATCGGGGGCGGAGATGTCGCGGATCATGCGGGAAATACGCAGGAAGGGGGGCGCTGCCAGCACGTTTTGGGCCAGAACCTCCACCAGCTCGTCTTCGGGATAGGGGTTCCAGCGCCCCGTCCGCCACTGTCGCTCCAGCGCAGTGCCCGCCACCAGCACACAGGGGTACAGCTTCACCTCATCGGGCAAAAAGCGCGGGTCTTCCACCAGTTGGCGGAAATCATCGCAATCGGTTTCGGGAGTGGCCCCTTGCAGGTTGGCCATGAAGTGGGCGTGGATTTTGAATCCGAAGCGGCGCAACAGGGCGAAGGCGCGGGCAATGGCGCTATTGTCCTGGATACGGTGGTTGGCGGCGGCCACGACGGGGTTCAAGGTTTGGATGCCCATCTGCACCTTTGTGCAACCGAAGGCGCGCAGTTGGGAGAGGGTTTCGGCGCTTACCAGGGCGGGGCGCGTTTCCACCACCAGCCCCACGCAGCGGCTGCCGGCGGTTTCGTTGACAGCCTGGGCGGCGAAGAGCTGCTGCCAGGTGGCGGTTTGGGTGGCAGCTGCCGCGCGCCAGCGGTCGGCCACGGCATCGCTTGATGAAGAGGCGCCCGAAGCTGGAGCATTACCCGCGGTGCCGGCATTTTCGCAGGTGGGATGGGTGACGGTGGGGGCCGTCCCATCGCCAGCCGCCGCCGCTGGCCCCGGCCCCTCGCACTGGAGCGCAGAGCCTTCCTCATCCAGCCCGTACAGCGCCCGAACCGCTTGGTTGTAGGTGGCCTCGCCGCGCCTCACCCGCGCCTGCAGCTCTTCGCACTGGCGCGCCAGCGCATCGGCCCCTTCCGCAAATCCGGCTTTCCGGTAGGCCGCCCGTCTCGCCGCTGCTTTCGCCGCAGCTGCTTCGCTATCGCCGTCGTTCAGGGCGCTGAACAGCTGCTCCATGAACCAAATCTGGTAGGGCAGGGGATAGTCGCTCCAGGTGCCCCCCAGCACGATGAGCTCCACCTTGTCGGTGGGGTGTCCCATCTGGTTCAAGGTGTGCAGCCGCGCGTGCACCTGCAGGTAGGGGTCGAAAAAATTGCGCTCGGCCCGCTGGCAGGCAGGTTCGCCGGCCAGGTAGCTTTTGGGCATGCGGATATCATTGGGGCAGTAGTCGCAGCTCGATGAGCAAGGCCAGGGCTTCGTGAGCACCGTGATGGTGGCCACGCCGGAGGCGGTGCGCCGCGGCTTCATGCGCAGCAAGGCGAACAGTCGCTTCTGGGCGGCACCGTCCAGGCCCCACTGGGCCAGCTGCCCCGGTTGCCGCTTCTCCAAATCTAAAAAGCCCGGCAGCAGGTGCTTTTTCGCGAAGCGGCGCTCGGCGGTGCCGGCGGCACGGTTGTGGCGCCCCAGTACCTCGTTCACCTGGCCCATGGTGGCCTGCGGGTTGCTGCGCACCAGTTGGGCCACGTCGGCCAGCACGGCATCCAGCCCCGGGGGCTGCTGGTTCCATTGGGGGTTGTCGGCGGTGGCGGTTATGGCGCGCTCCTTTCTGCGGGGCCAATTTTAGAGCAAACGGCTTCCGGCCCATCCCGGAAGGGCGAATTGGTAGAATAGCCCCATGATGAATGGAGAAACAGCCTGCTTGCTGGTCCGTATGATCGCCGATTTCTACGCGGCGCGGGCCGCCGACTTTTCCGCCACCCGCCAAGGCTCGTGGGCCGGTTGGCAGCAGTTGGCGGCGCAGGTACAGCCGCTGTTCGAAGAGGCGGCCCGGATGGGGTGTCCTGTGGCCGTGGCCGATGTGGCCTGCGGCAACGGTCGGTTCGGGAAGTTCTTGCGGCAGAAGTTCCCCCAATCGCCCCTGCGATACACGGGATGGGACGGCAACGAGGCCCTGCTGCGGGAAGCAGCGGCGAACATGCCGGAGGGCGCCGCCTTGCACCGGGCCGACGTGCTGGCGCCGCTGTTGGGGGAAAAGCGCGACCCCTGGTGGGCCGAGGCCGACAGGGGCGCTTACCAGCTGGTGGCCAGCTCCGGCTTTCTGCACCACATCCCCGGTGCCGAGAACCGGGCCCGTTTCCTGGGGCAGTTGTTGGATTTAGCGCAGCCGGGGGGCACGGTGGCGCTGTCGCTTTGGCGCTTCGCCGACCACGGCCCGCTGCGGGAGAAGGCCCTTCGCTCCACCGAAACGGCCCTGGCCGCAGTGCCGGCGCTGGCGGGAGCGGGCGGCCTGGAGCCGGGGGACTACCTGCTGGGATGGGGAGGCGACGGCCAAGCCGCGCAAGACCCAGATGTCGCTGACGCCGCCAGTCAGGGCGCAGACGCTGCCGCACCGCTGTTTCGCTACTGTCACAGTTTTTCCGATGAAGAAGCTCGTGCGCTGGTTGCCTCTGTAAAAAGCCGCGCGTGCCTTACGGCAAGTTTTTTTGCCGACGGTCGCACCGGCGCCCTGAACCAGTACCTGCTGCTGGTGCGCGAAGACTAGCAGCAGGCCGCCGCGGAAGCGATGGCCTCGTACAGCTCGTCGTAGGTTTCCAGCGCCGGGATGGCGGGGTAGTCGGCCTTCAGCTGGTCGGTGGTGCGGAAGAAGAAGCCTGCTTTGCTGTTTTGAATCATCTGCAGGTCGTTGAAGGAGTCGCCGGCGGCGATGGTCTCGAACCCGCAGCTCTGCAGCGCCCGCACGGTGGTCAGCTTTGACGGCGTGCAGCGCATGTGCCAGCCGGTGATGGTGCCGTCTTCGCCCACCGTCAGTTCGTTGCAGAAGATGGTGGGCATGCCCAGCTTCTCCATCAGCGGCTTGGCGAACTGCGAGAAGGTGTCGGAGACAATGATCAGTTGCCCCAGGTCGCGCACCTTGTCCAGGAATTCGCGGGCGCCTGGCATAGGCTCCAGCGTGGCGATGACCTCCTGGATTTCGGCGATGCCCAGTCCGTGCTCCTTCAGGATGTCCAGACGAGATTGCATCAGCTTGTCGTAGTCGGGCTCGTCGCGGGTAGTGCGAGCCAATTGCGGAATGTCCACCGCTTTCGAGAACTCGATCCAAATTTCCGGAACGAGGACTCCTTCAAGGTCGAGGCAAGTGACGAACATGGTGGTTCCTTTCGGCGAGGTGGGGGCGCGGTCGCGGAAGGGCGCCGCTTCGACGGTTCCGCTTCGCTATTATGTACTAAAGCGCCGAGGGCCCGTTTGGAAATCCCCTGAACGGGGGTTTGTTTCAACGGGCCTTGTGGCATAATTGCGTTTACCGATAACATGGCGGCAAGGGGCAAGCAGCAGATATGGCTTACGGAGAAAACCACCAGCGCTTCAGCGATGCGGCACCGGGCGAAACCCCGGCTCCTCGTCGCACGGCCCGGTCCGTTCCCTCCGCTTCCGGCTCCCTCGGCAGCCCCCTTGCTCAAGAGCGCCCTGCGCACCGGGGCGCCCACGCGCGTCGCAGCGGTGGCAGTCGCGAGGTGATAGACGCCCGCGGCAGCATCGACTCCCGCACGTTCAACGAAACTCATGAGATCAGTTCTACCACCAAAGACGTGCGCGACCGCCATGCCGCCGAATTAGACTCCATGAGTCACACCAGCTGGCATTCCCGTGCTGGCCAGGGCTTCGACGCCGTGCCCGATGCCGGTGCCGCCCGCCGCATCGCGCCGCGGCCGCCGTCGAACATCGGCTTTTCCGGTGGTGTGATGAGCGGCGGTCCAAATTATGGTCGCGGCGTTGCGCCCCGTGGGCTAGTGGTGGCGCTTACGGTAGTGGCATTGGCGTTGGTGGCTGTGATGGTGTTCCTGTTGCTGCGGTAGTGTTTTTCGCAGGAAAGAGCGCTGTCGCTTAAGGTTTTCTAAACGGGTGGGAAAACTGCCAACGAGCGCGCACGCCGGCCCTCAAGTTCGCTACAATGAATCCCATGATTGAGAACGAACGCATATTGGTCGTAGACGATGAGCGTGCCATTGCCGATTTGGTGGTAAGCCTTCTGCTACGCGAGGGGATGCAGGCGCGAGCCTGCTACAGCGGCGTACAGGCGCTGGAAGCATTGGAAAAGGAGCCGTTTGATTTGGCCATTCTCGACATCATGATGCCGGGTATGGATGGCTTCGAGCTCTGCGTCCGCATGAGAAAGATGCGCGACATCCCCATCATCTTTCTGTCGGCGAAGGACGAAGAAGCCGACCAAGTGGTGGGCTTCACCCTGGGGGCCGATGATTACGTGACTAAGCCCTTTCGTCCCCGCGAGCTGGTGGCCCGGGTGCGGGCCCGATTGCGCCGCGCCGCCGCTGTGCCGGCGCCGAACGATTCGCTGATTGCCGTGGGGCCGCTGGAAGTGGACGTGGCCGCCCATAGCGCATCGCTGCACGGTCAGAAAATGAAACTCACCCCCAAGGAGTTCGCTATTCTAACGCTGCTGGCGCAGCAGGCGGGGCGTCCAGTTTCCGCGAAGGACCTGTTTGAGGGCGCGTGGGAAGAGCCCTTCGACGACGCCGCCAGCAACACCATCATGGTGCACATCCGCCATCTGCGCAAAAAGCTGGCTGCCATCGATTCCTCCACTCAGTTCATCGAAACCGCTTGGGGCGTTGGCTATCGCCTGAAGGCCAGCCACGGCGGCGATGGCCGTACCGGCGATATGGAGCCAGTGGGCCCTGAGATGCCGGAGTTGCCCGCGACTCCCGCCGAGCAGCCGGCGGTCCACCCCAAGCGCGGCGCGGGTAAGGGCACTGGCCGCCTGCCGCTGCTGGGCCGGCGCGGGGGCACTCGTGGCGCTTAGGAGCGACCAGGCGAAAATCCTGCGGCGCAAGGTGGTGCGCTCCGCCTTCGTGCGCATCGGCGTGTTTACTTTGGTAGTGGCACTGGCGGCCGTGGGATTCACCTTGTTTTTGCGCGACAGTGTGGCCAATTTCGTGGCCGATAACACCTCCCGCTGGGTGTCGCTGAACTCTGATGCCCAGCTGCAGCACGTGCTGCGGGAAAACGGCCTCATGGACACTTCGGTGGCGCTGGCCTACGCTGATTCCAGCCTCGACCCGCTGGCCATTCCCTTTTCCGGCGAAGAGTACGACGAGGAGCTGGCGGCCATCGAGGAGATGAGGGAGTTGGGCAAGGAGTCTGCGTCGGCGGACACTTCCCAGAAGGCGGACGGTCCGACCGAAGGGGCCGGGGACGTTTCCGTTTTCGTTGAGGGCGAAGGGGAAAACGACGCCGAGGGCGCCCCGTCTGCCGACAACACGCTTCTCACCTGGGAAGAGGCCCAGGAGCAGCAGGCGCGGGAAAACTATTTCCGCGCGGTGAAGAACCGGCTGCACACCGAGGACGACGTGCTGGCTCGCACTGTGTACGGCTGCGCCCGCATGGCGGAGTTGAGCGAATCGGAGGCGGCCACCATGCTGGAGGGGCTCTACCGCGAGTCCCAACAGCAGGCGCTGGACGTGTGGCGCGAGCAAGATCCGCAGCAGCAGGCGCAGCAGCTGTCGCTTTCGTTGGTCACCCCCGATCCGGTGTACCAGGTGCTCACCGATAGCGCGGGCCAGGTGCAGATCCGCGACATCTCCATTTACTCCTTCATCCGCAGCCTGCGCATACCGCTGTTGCTGTTGGTGCTGGTAGTGGGCTGGTTCGTGATCATTTGGCTGTCGCTGAACAAGTCAATGCGCTACTTCGACGACCTCTCTGAAGCGGTGGCGGGGCTGCTTTCCAACCGCCAGGCGAAGATAGAGCTGCCGGATGATTTGTCCATCGTGCAGAACGAGCTGGCGGTTATCCGGGCCCAATCGCTGGCGGACGAGCGGGCGGCCCAGGCGGCCGAAACCCGCAAAAACGAACTGGTGGCCTATCTGGCCCACGACATCCGCACGCCGCTCACCTCGGTGCTGGGGTATCTGGACCTGCTGCGGGAGGGGCGCGAGCTGCCCCGTTCGGTGCAGCAAAAGTACGCCGACATCGCCTACGCGAAGGCGGTGCGGCTGGAAGACCTCATCAACGAGTTCTTCGAGATTACCCGCTACAACCTTTCTGCCATTCCCATCGAGCGGGAAATGGTGAACGTGCGCTTCTTCTGCCAGCAGGTGGCGGAGAGCTTTTTCCCTGAAGCCCAGTCACGCCACCTGGAGATTCGCGTGGTGGCCGGCAGCGAGATGCAGTTTTTCATCGACCCGGACAAGCTGGCCCGCGCCATCGGCAACATCATGCGCAACGCGGTGGCCCACGCCGAGGAGGGCACGCCCATCACGCTGGAGGCCGTCCAGGGGGAGGACAACGCCACGGTGATCGCCGTCACCAATTACGGCCGCGAGATTTCCCCGGAGCACCTGAAGACGGTGTTCGAGAAGTTCTACCGTGAAGACAGCGCCCGTTCGTCCGATTCCGGCGGCACGGGGCTGGGGCTGGCCATTACTCGCGAGATTGTGGTGGCCCACGGCGGCATCATTACCGCCGCCAGCGAATCCGGCCGCACCGTGTTCACCATAGTGCTGCCATACGTGGACCGCGGGTGGTAATGTTCCGCGGTTCTGGCGAACCGCGGAAACCCTCGGCTGCTGGCGTGGACCTGAAATGATACGAAGGCGCATCGCGCGGTTTTCGGAGGGCAGAGATTCTATCTCTGCCTAATGCCACAAGGGCGAATCGGCCGTGCCTTTGGGCCGGAGTGGAACCCGGCCCGGCATTGAGCGCTTACAGCATATGGGCGCGGAGGTAATCGGGGGTTTGGGGGGCCAGCAACGCCGGCGCGATGTCGAAGATGGTGCGGCAGCCGGTTTCTCCGGCGTCGGCCAGGCGCTTGGCGGCGCGGGCCACGGCCACCAGCACGCTGCCGGTGAACTCGGGATTGGAATCCAGCTTCAGCGAGTATTCGATCACATGGGTGTTCTCGCCGTTTTGCCCGGTGGTGCCGGCGCGGATGACCGAGCCGCCATGGGGAATGCCGGCATGGTCGCGGTTCAGCTCTTCCTGGCTTATGAAGGTGACGGTGGTGTCGTAGTCGGCGAAGTAGTTGGGCATGGTGACGATGGCCTCGCGGATGGCGTCGGTGTCGGCGTCCTCTTCCGCCACCACATAGCACTCGCGGGTGTGCTTTTCGCGGGTGGTCAGCTGCGGGTTCTTGCCGGCGCGCACCGCTTCAAGCGCCGCGGGCACCGGCACGGTGTACTGGCGGGCGTCCGCCACGCCGGGGATGCGGCGGATGGCGTCGCTGTGACCTTGGGAAACGCCGCGGCCCCAGAAGGTGTAGTCGGCGCCGCCGGACAAGATGGCGTTGGCGTACAGGCGCGCCACTGAGAACATGCCCGGGTCCCAGCCCACCGAAATGACGCCGATGTGGCCAGTTTCCTTGGCGGCGGCGTCCACGGCGGCGAAGTGCTGCGGGATGTTGGCGTGGGTATCGAAGGAGTCCACCACGTTGAACAGACGCACCGCTTCCGGCGTTTGCTGGGGCAGGTCGGTGGCGCTGCCGCCGGCGAGCACCAGCACGTCCACCTTGTCCGTCCATTGCTCCAGCTCGGCAGCGGCCACCACGGCGGCGCCGGGAGTGAGCAGCGTCAGCGACTCAGGATTGCGGCGGGTGAACACCGCCATCAGTTGCATGTCCTCGTTGGCGGCGCAGGCCAGCTCGACGCCCCGCCCCAAATTGCCGTATCCCAAAATGCCAATGCGGATAGGTTCCATTGCGCAACTCCTTTTAATAGCGAAGGGATGCCCCGCCGGCGATCGGGTTCCAGGGCCGTGGCGGGGGCGGCGCCGCGAGGGGCGCCGGATTCAAACGGGTAAATGGTACCAGCGAATTGCCCATTCGCCCGCAGCCGCCCGCAACTCATCGCAAAAAAAAGCCTTTGTGGCGCGCGGGGTGCGGGTCGGCTGTGAGCGGTGGGCCGGGCGAGGCCGCCGCCCGCTCTGCGCGGGCTAGCGGCCCAGCCCCAGCAGTTGGCGGCTGGTGGCGGCGACGGTGGCCCCCAATTCTGCGGCGTCGGTGCGGCGAAGGGTGGCCAGCTGCTCCAGCGCTCCCTCCAGCTGCGAGCGCCAGGCGGCGCCGTCCAGCACGGCTCCCTGCGGCGGTTCATCGGTTTCCAGCAGCAGCTTTGACAGGGGGATTTGCGCTCCGTAGGCGCGTCCCCGGCGGCTGGCCAGCATGTGGGGGCCTACCGAGAAGTAGCAGCCGGCCTGCCGCGCCGCCGCCAGCTCTTCCCCGGAACCGGAAAACCAGTGCAGCACCACCTGGCAGTTTTCAAGGGCGCCGGTTTTCCGCAGCGCTTCCAGCACGGCGTCGGCCGAGCGCACCGCGTGCAGCGATAGCATGGGAGGGGTTGCCGATTGCCGCGCTCGGGCGACGATGGCCTGCAGCAGGTGATGGAAGGCAGCCATTTGCGCATCGGCGCTGCCCTGGTGACGGGCGGAGAAGTCCAGCCCCACCTCCCCAAAGGCCCTGACCTGTGGCATCAAGGCTTCGAAGGCCTCCACTTGGGGGCGCCAGTTCTCCGCCACGTACCAGGGGTGCAGCCCCAGGGCCCACGTGACGGGGGAGCCGCTGCACCGTCCGGCACCGCCGTCGGCACCTCCGCCCCCCACGCCGCCAGCCGCCCCCCGCGCCGCGAACTCCTCCGGCGTCACCGTGCAGGAAAGGGCCCCGATGTGCGCTGCGGCCGCGATGGCGCCCGCCTGTGCGCTGTTGGCGGCGAACCCCAGATGGCAGTGCATGTCGTAGAGGGCGTCCACGGGCGTTCCTTCCGCTTCACATAAATGATGCATTTCTGAAAGTATAGAATGCCCCCGCCGGCTTCTGGTACCATTTGTTGCCGATTTGCCCCCGCGCGGGGCGGTAGGGTTCATTTCCGCACATCAGCGGCGGGTTCGATTTTTAGGAAGCGGCGAAACATGATCACGGAAATCCTGAAGGCACTGGTCATCGGCATCGTGGAGGGCATCACCGAGTGGCTGCCCGTTTCCTCCACCGGCCACATGATCTTGGTGGACGAGTTCGTCAAGCTGGCGGTGAGCCCGGAGTTCCTGGAGCTGTTTTTGGTGGTCATCCAGATCGGTGCCATTTGCGCGGTGCTCATTCTGTACTTCCACAAGCTGAACCCCTTTTCGCCGCGCAAGACGCCGGCTCAGAAGCGCAGTACCTGGCGCTTGTGGGGCATGGTGGTAATCGGCTGCATTCCCGCTGCCATCATCGGGTTCACGCTGGACGACTTCTTCAACGAACACTTCTACAACGCCTGGACGGTGGCCATCGCCCTTATCGTGTACGGCGTTGTGTTCATCGTGCTGGAGCACCACAACCGCAAGCGGGAGGCCGCCTACCTGGCCGGCCGCAATGCCCGCAGCGGTCGCGCCCAGCGCCCCCGCGGCCGCCATGCGCGCCCTGAGGTTCAGCCGGCTGCGGCGCAAAGTAGCCGCCTGGTGCGCAACACTGCCTCTTATTACAACGATCCCTCCATTTCGGGGCGCCTGCCCAAAACCCAGCTGCGGGAAACCGCGCTGGGCCATGAGGAGCCCCGCCCCGGCTTCGACGGCGACGACGCCGAGAGGGCCCTGTTCAAGGTGCAGACGGTGGACGACATCGATTGGAAGACGGCGCTCAAGATCGGCTGCTTCCAAATGCTGGCCATCATTCCCGGCACCAGCCGCTCTGGCTCTACCATCATCGGTGGCATGCTGTGCGGCTGCTCTCGCACCGCGGCGGCCGAGTTCACCTTCTTCCTGGCCATTCCCGTGATGTTTGGTTGGGGCCTGCTGAAGACGGTGAAGTACATCGCCGAGCTGGGGCTTGCCATGACCGGCACCGAGGTGGCGGTGCTGGTAACCGGTATCCTCACGGCGTTCGTGGTGTCGGTGGTGTCCATCAAGTTCCTGATGGGCTACATCAAGAAGAACGATTTTACCGCGTTCGGCGTGTATCGCATCGTGGTGGGCGTAGTGGTGCTGGCTTACTTCGGCGCCAAGGCGGTTGGGGTGCTGTAGCGCCCGCCCAAACGCAGCAGTTCGCTTACTGCACGGTTTCGGATTGTCCCTGTGTGCCCTTTTCGGGGCCTGTCCTTTTATCATCGGCGAAAAGTTTCACCGGCCGGCGTGGGTGTCGGCCACGAATGCCCCGAGGAGGACGTCATGGGAAACCTGATGAACACGCTTCGTTCCAATACGCTGGCCCAAGCGGTGGTATCGCTTCTGTTCGGCCTGCTTCTGCTGGTGTGGCCCGGTGCCACCATTGTAACCGTCATTTACCTGCTGGCAGCAGGGCTGGCCATTTCCGGCATCGCCAGTCTGTTCAGCTACTTCCGCGACAAGAGCGACCGCTACCGCAACGGCAGCGTGCTCACGGTGGGCATCTTCTACCTTATTTTGGCGCTGGTGGTGTTCATCTTCCCCGAACCCATCGCCTCGGTGGGGGCCATTGTGCTGGGGGCGGCGCTGGCGCTGTGCGGCGTGGTAAGCCTGGTGCGGGCGCTTGACCTGCGGCAACTGGGGGGCTACCACTGGGTGGCTGGCGTGGTGCCCAGCGCGCTGGTGGCCCTGGGCGGCATCCTCATCATCGCCAATCCCTTCGGCGCCACTTCGGCTTTCGTGATGGTGCTGGGGGTGGTGCTCATCGTGAACGGCGTGGTGAACCTCTACGTTTCCGGCGAACTGCACCGGCTGGTGAGCGCGCCGGCCAAGTAGGCCGCCGGCTTCGCGCTGCGCCGCCACTGTTCCTGATTGCATTTTACGGGGCTGTAACGCTGGGTTGCGCCCCGTTTTGCTATCATGTGCCCACACGAGTCAGCCGCCCGCGCTTTTGCGGGCGTTTCTCTCGTTAAAGCATCACGGGAAAGGACATTCAATGTCTGAAGAGAACGCGAATCTTGAGGAAATTCAGAAGCATCGCGAGCAGATCGACGCCATCGATCGCCAGCTGGTGGAGCTGCTGAACAAGCGCGCCGGCCATGCGCTGGTGATTCGCGGCCTGAAGCCGGGCGCCCACATGGGGCTCTACGACGCGCGCCGCGAGGAAGAGATCATGGACCGCATTGCCTCCTACAACGACGGGCCGCTGTACAACGAGTACCTGCGCGAGATTTACACCACCATTCTCAAGGTTATGAAGGAGACGCCGGCCCTATGAGCGTGAACGAAACCGTTATCCCGGGCATCCCCGATTTGGGCACCCGCGACGATACCATCACCATCTACGCCGGTCCCTGCTCGGTGGAGTCGGTGGAGCAGTTCGACGAAGTGGCCTCGTGCATTCACGATTTGGGCCTCACCTGGATCCGCGGCGGCGCCTTCAAGCCCCGCACCAACCCCCACTCCTTCCAGGGCCTGGGGGAAGAGGCGCTGAGGATCATGCACGACGCCGGCCAGAAGTACGGGCTGAAAACCCTCACCGAGGTGATGGACTCCGCCCATTGCCAGATGGTGGCCGATTACGTGGACGGCCTGCAGGTGGGCGCCCGCAACTTCCAGAACTTCAGCCTGCTGAAGAAGATCGGCCAGGTTACCGCCGACAGCCACCAGATGGTGCTGTACAAGCGCGGGTTCGCCGGCACCATCGCCGAATGGCTGGCTGCTACCGACTACATCACCGCCTGCGGCAACAACAACGTGGTGCTGTGCGAGCGCGGCATCCGCACGTTTGAAACCGCCACCCGCTTCACGCTGGACATCGCCGCCGTGCCGGTGATTCACAAGCAGTCGCTGTTCCCGGTGTGCATCGACGTGTCGCATCCGGCCGGGCAGCGCGACCTGGTGCCGTCGCTGGCCTACGCCGCCATCGCCGCCGGCGCCGACTCCATCATGATCGAGGTGCACCCGCAGCCGGCCAAGGCCCTCTCCGACGGCCCGCAGCAGCTCACCCCCGCCCAGTTCGAGGTGCTGGTGGCCCAGCTGCGCGACATCGCCGCGGTGTTCGGCAAAACCATCGCGTAAAATTATTCCGATGTCCTGTCGAACATCGGAACTGCTTGGCGCTGCGAAGCCCCCTGCCACCCAATATTGCCCTTCAGAGCTTTCCCTCGCGCACCGAAGTGCGCTCGGCCGCTCTTCAGGGCAATCTTGGGCACCAGGGGGCTTCTCGCTTGCTTTGGTGGATTCGTGAGGGCCACGCGGTGTGGTTGCGTAGGGCTTTGCTTACTTCGGGGGTTGCGCGAAGGCCGCGCGGCGCTTGCTTTGGCGGATGCGCGAAGGGCGCGCGGCGCCCCGCGTAGGTTTCGTTTCTTTGCCGAGGCTTAGGGCCGTGGTGTTGTGGGCTGCGATACAATAGCGAGCCGTTGACTTCTCCGCGCCTCAGCGCGCGTTTTGTTCGCCCCAGGAGGTTTTTATGCCCATCGACATCGATTCTCTGAACGAGCCGCAACGGCAGGCGGTGCTCACCACCCAGGGGCCGCTTTTGGTGCTGGCAGGGGCCGGGTCGGGCAAAACCCGCGTGCTCACCTACCGCATCGCGCATTTGCTGGAGGACGAGGAGGTTTGGCCGTGGCAGATTCTGGCCATCACCTTCACCAACAAGGCGGCCGCCGAGATGCGCGAGCGTTTGGGTCGCTTGGTGGGGCAGCGGGCCCGCGGCATGTGGGTGTCCACCTTCCACAGCATGTGCGTGCGCATCCTGCGCCAAGATGCCGACCGGCTGGGGTTCACCAACAGCTTCACCATTTACGACACCGACGACATGAAGCGGCTGTACAAGGAAGTGATGGCCGAACTGGACATCAACCCCAAGGTGTTTCCGCTGAACAACATCATGAACCGCATTTCTGATGGCAAGAACAAGCTGTTGGTGCCTGGCGAGTTCGCGAAGGCGGCAACCGACCCGGTGGGGAAGGTGGCCGCGCGGGTGTACACGCGGCTGCAGGAGCGGTTGCGCGCGGCCAACGCCTTCGACTTCGACGATTTGCTGCTGTACGCCTACCTGCTGCTGAAGCATCACGAAGACGTGCGGGAGGCCTACCAGCAGCGCTTCCGCTACATCATGGTGGACGAGTACCAGGACACCAACCACGCTCAGTACGCCATCACCATGATGCTGGTGGGGCCCGAGAAGAACATCATGGTGGTGGGCGACGACGACCAGTCCATTTACTCGTGGCGCGGCGCCGACATCACCAACATCTTGAATTTCGAGCAGGATTTCCCCAATGCCAACGTGGTGAAGTTGGAGCAGAATTACCGCAGCGTGGGCAACATTTTGGCCGCCGCCAACGCGGTGATAGCCAATAACTCGAAGCGCAAGGAGAAGCGGCTGTTCACCACTGCCGGCGACGGTGAGAAGATTCAGGTGTACCTGGCCACCGACGAGCGGGACGAGGGGCGCTGGATTGCCGGCGAGATTGAGAAGCGCCATAGTCGCGGCCAGTCCTACGACGACATGGCGCTGTTCTACCGCACCAACGCCCAGTCCCGTATGCTGGAAGACATGTTGCTGCGGGCCGGCGTGCCCTACCACATCGTGGGGGGCACGCGCTTTTTCGACCGCGCCGAGATCCGCGACGTGATGGCCTACCTCACGCTGGCGGTGAACCCCGCCGACGATTTGGCCGCCAAGCGGGTGATCAACGTGCCCAAACGGGGCATCGGCAAAACCACGGTGGAGCGCATCGAAGGGCTGCAGCGCACCTTCGGCATTACGTTTTTGGAGGCTTGCGAGCAGGCGGTGACCGAGGACGACCTGCGGGCCGCCACCCGCAACGCCCTGGCGGCCTTCGTTTCCCTGATCAAGGAAGCGGGCACCTGGAGCGGCGATCTGCGCCAGGTGATTTCGACGATTGTGGACCGGGCCGGGCTGGTGGAGGCGCTGCTGGCGGAGGGCACCGACGAGGCCAAGAGCCGGGTGGAGAACATCCAGGAGTTCATGGGCGTGGTGCAGGAGTTCCAGGAAACCCACGAGGACGACGACGCCCTGTATGCGGCGCCGGCTGTGGGAGAGGGCGCCCAGGTAGCGGCCGTGCCGGGAGAAGCGGTGGCGGTCGAGGCGGCTGCTGGCGCGGCCACAGGCGAGGGGCTGTTCGCTGGAGTTGCCGATGTGGCGGCCGATGACCAGCCGGTGCGGGTGCTGCGGGGCAATTCGCTGGCGGACTTCATCGAATGGGTGCGGTTGCGCACCGATTTGGACACCATGACCGACGACGGCCACGCGGTGACGCTGATGACGGTGCACGCCGCCAAGGGCCTGGAGTTCGATTGCGTGTGGGTGGCCGGCATGGAAGAGAGCCTGTTCCCGCACGTGAATTCCATGCGCGACCCGGTGGCGGTGGAGGAAGAGCGGCGGCTGGCCTACGTGGCCATCACCCGGGCTCGCAAGTGCCTGTACCTCACCTGCGCCCAGCAGCGGCAGATTTTCGGCCAGACGTCCGCCAATCCCACATCGCGGTTTCTGCAGGAGATTCCGGCAGAGCTGCGCCAAACGTCCGGTTTGGGGTCTTCCGGCTTTTCCGGTACCGGTTGGGAGAAGCGCGGCAGCCGTCGCGGCATTGCCGGCAGCGGCACCGAGGCGGGGGAGGGGCGCGTGTTCGGCCGCTCCAGCGCGTCCGGGTCGGCCGGCCGCGGCGACCGCGACCGGGCGGGACGCAGCGGTTATTCCGGCCGCGGCTCGTTCGGTTCAGGCACGGGCCGCTCCTTCAATGAGATGACCCGCGGCGGCAGCGACGGCGGGCGCGCGTTCGGCGCCAGCGGATCGGGCGGATTGGGCTCGGCGGCTTCCCGGAAGAAGTCCGGTGCCGGCGCCACCTTCGCCGTGGGAGACACGGTGGACCACAAAACCTTCGGCCGCGGCCGCGTGGTGAAGGTGGACGGCGACACCCTGCACATCAAGTTCGCCAAATCAGGCCAAACCAAAAAGCTGCTGAAAGACTATGCCCCCATAGTGAAGGTAGGGTAGTTCCGCCGAGGCTTCCCCATGCACCCCATCTTGCGCCGGGGGTTCCGCCGTCCTGGCGGACGACGGAACTGCTCGTCCGCCGAGGCTTCCCCATGCGCCCCATCTTGGCGCTCAGGCCTTACCCTCGCGCACCGAAGTGCGCTCGGCCGGCCTTCGGGCCAATCTGGGGCACCTGGGAAACCCTCGGCTACTGTCGTGGACCTGTGATGTGTCGGGGGTGTGCCGGGGGCCGTTCACTTTTGGCACGCGCGGGTTCTTCGTAGGGCAGAGATTCTATCTCTGCCTGGGCCACGGGCCCCTAGTTGCAGGGCTGGGCGCCGGGGGCGCAGGCGCCGCACAGTTGGCAGGCGCTGGGGGTGGCGGCCAGGCCGCCCAAGGCGCTTTCCCGCAGCTCGAAGGGCAGGCTGCGGCCCACCGCGTACATGGCGGTCACCGTTTCGTCGAACCCCACGTAGCTGTCGATGCCGGCCAGCGCCAACTGGGCCGCGGCCAGGGCATTGGCGGCGCCGGTGGCGTTGCGCTTCTGGCACGGGGCCTCCACCAGGCCGCCGATGGGGTCGCACACCAGCCCCAGCAGTCCGGCGATGGCGATGGCGGCCGCCTCCAGGCACTGGGCCGGGGTGCCGCCCATTAGCTCCACCGCGGCGCTGGCCGCCATGGCGCTGGCACTGCCCACTTCCGCTTGACAGCCGCCCTCGGCGCCGGACACGCTGGCGTTCTCCATGATCAGCATGCCTATGGCGCCAGCGTTGGCCAGGCCGCGGGCCAGTTGCTCGTCGGTGAAGTGGTACACGTCTTGCAGCGCCATCAGCACCGCCGGCACCACGCCGGCCGACCCGGCAGTGGGTGCGGCAACGATGCGGCCCATGGAGGCGTTGGTTTCCAGCACCGCTTGGGCGTACATCACCGCGCGGGTTTGCAGGCTGTCGCCGAACCCGTCGCCTTTCTGCATCTGCTGCCACAGCTTTTGGGCCTCGCCGCCAATGAGGCCGCCCATGGATTTTTTGGGGTCGGTGAGGGGGCCAGTGGCCGACGCCTTCATCACCTGCAGCGCTTCGCCCAGGTAGCGGTGGGTGTCGTCCACGGCAATGCCCAGCGACGCCAGCAGGCAGCGCTCGCGGCGGCAGATGGCGTCAGACAGGGCCAGATGCTCTTTTTCGGCGAAGGACAGCAGCTGGGCGCCGTTTTTGAAGTCCACCGCTTCGAACAGCAAGCTGGCCTCTTCGGCGGAAAGATCGGCCCCGAAGCCGGTGGGGGCAAGCCCTTCTTCCAGCGCTTCCTGTTCGCTGATGGGGGCCGCGCTTTCGGCCGAGCGGTCGCTGGGCACGATGCGCACCTGCAGGATCTTCGGGTTGGCGGCCAGCATCTGCCCGATGGCGGGCGGGATGGGGTCGTCGGTTTCCATCACCGTGTAGGCCACGTCGCCCTTGCGCTCGCGGAACAGCTTGGTGGTGGCGATGTTCACTTCCATCTCCGCAACGCAGGCGGCGATGAAGGCCAGCACGCCGCGCACGTCCTTCTGCTTCACCACCAGCGAGTGGTACTGGCCGGTGAGCAGCACGTCCACGCCGTTGATGGCGGTGATCTGCGCCGCGCCGCCGCCGATGGATTCGCCGCGGATTTCGGTGACGGCGCCGGAGGCGTCCTTCACGCGGATGTCCACCGTGTTGGGGTGGGGCGTTTGGGTTTTGTCGTCGGGGTGGAAGGAGAAGGCCAGCCCCGCCTCCTTCGCCAGTTGGAACGAGTCGCGCACCCGCAAGTCGTCGGGGGCCAGCCCCAAAAGCCCCGCCACCAGGGCGCGGTCGGTGCCGTGGCCGTGGTAGGTGTGGGCGAAGCTGCCGTACAGTTTGAACACCGCTTCCACCGGCTCGGCGCCCAAAAGGCGACGGGTCATGAGCGCGATGCGCAGGGCACCGGCCGTGTGCGAACTGGACGGGCCCACCATGAAGGGGCCGATAACGTCGCGGATTCCGTAAGTGGTCATGGCGAACTCCTTTGAGCTTCTCGATGGGAAAATGATAGCCCATGCGCCCCGTTTTCCGCCCGCCGGGCCCGTTCCGTCAACAGGATTTCGCTTTTCCTCTTGACGTCAACGCGTGGTCGGCGTTTACAGTTTCAGCCAACAGCTGAGGAACGGCGGCGCCCGCAGCGCTAAAATTGCCGCATGACGTGGAGAAACGGGAAAGAGGAACCCAGATGGAAGAGTTGCTGACGGTTCGCGAAGTGGTGCGCATGACCGGCGTGAGCGAGCGAACGCTGTACCTCTACGACAAAAGCGGCCTTGTTACAATTGCGCTGTCTGTCAGCAACGGTGGGGGTGAATGCTGCGCTCGATTGGGATGGCGCCGATTTGGGGTCGTTGAAACAGGAGGATCACTACCATTTCTCGATTCCATTCGAATACATTAGGACAAATCATGGTAACGACAATTACGACATTGCTACGGCCTGTATGGAAGTCGACGTCGATTGGGACGATTCTGTCGGAGGGTATGGCGTGTGTTACTATTGTCCGGATGAGAGCCATATTGATCAGTCGCAGGGTGATAGCGACATAGATGGTTTTTTCGAATACGGTGTCAGCGATGCATTGCGTGAAATGCTTGAGGATGAAGGAATTGGCGGTGAGACAATGAGCTTCTAGCCGGACTGGCTTGAGAAGTCGGCACAGTTTGGTCTCAAGGATCCTCATTACTTGGAATTGCGGTGGCCATGAGTGCCTTCCTGCTTGTCTGGGCAGCAAAATGGAGCGTGCGTCTGAACGCAGGCATAATATTCACGTTTCATTTGGAGGATTTGAAAGGGAGTAATATGGGTATTTTGGATGGCGTTTTGAGTGCCTTTTCCGGCAGCAGTTCGGAAGACTCAGATTATTACGAGACGGGAACATGTCCAAATTGCGGGAGCGAAATGCATCGGCGTTATAGCTATAGCGGTTGGTGGTGTGATACGTGTCACAATAGCCCGTATGGCGAATGCGATGATGACGACGGCGAAGGAGAGTCAATCAGCGTATACGATGCGGCTGATATCTGGATGTCCAATGGCAAGGATGAGGATTACATGTTTGGCTATACGAGGGAAGAGCTAGAGGACGCTTTGTAAGCTCACTTTATGGATTCGAAATGGATCCAGATGGCGCTGCATCGGGCTTTCGCGTTAGGTTTTATCGCCGCGACGATGGGCGAATGTTTATAATGCATCCCCCGTCCGTCAAGCGAGGTGAATGCGGCGCAAGCGTGCATCGCGTTGCTTCGCAAAGGGAACGTTTCGTGTGCAATGTGCTTACTTGCAAGGGGTATTACGCGACGGCGGAGTTCGACGGGGATTCCAAGTTACTTTGCGGGTCCGTTGTGGGCATGCGGGACGGCATTTACTTCGAGGCCGAATCGGCCGCCGATGTCGAGCGGGCCTTTCATGAGACCGTAGACGATTATCTAGCTTTCTGCGTGGAGAAAGGCAAGAGTCCTGAGGAATCTGCATTGACTCATTCAGCATTTGCGTAAGCCTTGTGTTTCACGGGTCCGGCGTCCAGAAGGCGGTGGGCCATGGGCGCGATGGTCTGGGCATCGGCTGTGTGCGGTCTGGAGGGACCCACTGTGAAGCGCTCGATAGCGTCAAGAATTTCATCGACGACCATGGTGAGCTCTTTTGAGTTTCTCAATAGGGGGTGTGATGGCCCACGCGCTCCGTTTCCGGCCGCCGGGCCCCGTCAATTTCGCCCCTTCTTTGACATCGTCGCGCGGTTGGCATCTGCGGCGGCGCAGATCGGCGTAAAGAAGATAAGAGAGTTTTGCTGTGATGGATGCCTCTGGAACCTTGCGGAATAAGGTATCGAAAGTAGTGCAGACGGTCGGTGGGTATCCGCATTCCATCGATCGTCTGTTTAGCGCATTTATGCTGGGCAGCCATCCGGGAAAGACCTTAGGTCTTTCCCGGTGATGAGTCGCAGATCTCACGAGTTCCGTTTTTGCTTGGCAAGAATCTCGAATAACTCGTCATCATTATGCGGCATTTCGTCGTCTTCGAACTCGCCTAAGTATGCGATGCTGTGGTAGCGCTGCCCATCATATTCGTAACCCGTGTACGGATACCCCTCTTGAGTCGTTCCCTCGTACTCTTCAAATTCCGTCCTGGCTGCCTCTTCTGTGTACTTGTCCGAGTCGAACCAGATACCCTCTTTCTCTTCGTCCCATCCAAGTTTTGTTGCTTTGAAAAGGTGCTTCATGATTCTCCCTCTCTATTTATTTGTCTTCTTTCGCAATGTGCCGAGCTTCATATCGCTCCGGATGTCTCGACCGCTTGGGTGGCGAAATGCTCCTTTGCCCAAACCGAGCTTCTTCTCTAGGGTGCCGATCCTGCAATCGCTCCGCGTTCTCCTGGCCATTGTTCTCTCCTTTTCTTGTTCTGCGACCTTTAGCCTCGATACTTGCTATTCTTTCGGAATTTGAATTTCATGTAGGTGCCGGTAAAGGAAGTGATGAGTTTCTTCTTCGTCGGCAACCCACTCATCGTCAAAACGGCTATCAGCCCAAGAGGTTTTTCCTCGAGCTCGGATATGAAGCTCACCGCCTTCAATGCTGTAATCGCGCTGCTCTCGGAAGTTCTTACCCTCGTAGTAGGTCGAGGTGGTGAAGCCGTCGTTGTCGTCCAACAGCTGCTGCCTTACAGCCTTGGTCAATCTCAGTCCCATGGTTTCTCTCCTTCGGTCTCGGGAACTTTGATGTTTCATATTTTGGGGATTAAGGGGAAAATAGACGCATGCAGGATTCGTGGAAACCGGGGTCTTTTTTCCTCAATTTTCGCGAAAATAACGAAGGGTTCCGCGATGAGCGACAGCAAGAAAAAGCGATATTCGAGTCTGTACGAGCAGATCAGGTGTGAAAAATTGCACTGGACTAGGGCAAAGGCTGCTCTTGAATTGAAGTGCATAGACGAGAACAGGCTCGAGCGGATAGAAAAGAACCGGGCGGCAATTAGGCCCGATGAGGTGCTTGTTCTGGCCGAGGTTTATGACGAGCCGTCTCTGTGCAATTATTACTGTGCAATGCAGTGTCCGATTGGAAGGGATGAGGGTGTTCCCTACATTGAGCAGCCTGAGCAATCAGAGCTGCCTATTATAGTGCTGCAGATGATCGCCTCTCTAAATAGCACGAGCCAGATGAAGAACAGGCTTATAGAGATTGCTGCAGATGGGGATGTTAGCGAAGACGAATTAGCTGAGTTTGAGAAAATACGCCAGGAGCTGGAAAAAATTACGTCTACTGTAAAGGCGCTTGAAATGTGGTCGGGTAAGGCGATTAAGCAAGTTGCGAAATAGGATGACGCGACCATTTCCTGATTCCGTTTGGACGCGTTGAGATAAAACATGGTAACGGCCATTGCGGTATTACTACGGCCTATGTGGAGCCCGATGCCGGTTGTGGAAAACGAAGGATGCTGGCATAATCGGCCCGAGTGCGCTGCTATTGCAGTTGATAGCATCGGGGCGATTGGTCCGATGCTGAGCTGGGCCTCCTTATAGAAGAAGGATTCGTGTGGATGAGATGGCAAAGACGGAAATTTGGCTGGATGCTGTTCCGGTAGGGGAAAAACGGAACAGAGTGGCGTGCATCGATGTCGCAAAGCTGTCGGAAATTGCTGCAAGCTCTATGGCCAAAATCGCCCAGTATGCGCAACTGGGCAAGGATGTTCTTGAGTCGTTTGAGCCCGAAGAAGTGCTCATTATCAAAATTCCTAACGATGTAAAATCGGAAATCGATAAAGGAGTTGCCTGGCTAAACAAAAGAAAAGATGGGAGCGGGATACTGCCGCAGGTCATGGTTGAAACCGAAAGCGGTCGAAAGCAAGTTAAGAGAATGCTTACAGCTGAAGCAATGCCTTTGGTGCCCGACGACATGCGCAGAGCGTTGACTCAGGATCTAAATGGCATTTACCTACAACAGCAGTTGCCAATGATTGCGGCACAGCTGGAGGAGACTTTAGACTGCGTTTGCCGAATCAAGCAAGGGCAACAGGGCGATCAACCAGATTCGTTATGCCCTGGATACGGGCGATAAGGCGGCGCTAAAAAACGCGATAGGCGCTCTTCAAGGCAGCGTAGGGGTACTTGGGGAATCTCTCAAGACGCTCGTATCCTCTTTCGAGAAAGTGCCTGATTCAAAACTTGGGCTTGCTGCGAAAATGCTTTTCGGGGTGGATTATTCGGGCAAAAAGAAAAGCGAATTAGAGGAAATTTCTGAATACTTCGATTTGTACGAAAAAGCACAGGAGGCTCTGGTGGTTGGGGCCTATTTGGCCAACGGAGAGAGTGGAATAAAATCAATTTTGGCTCAACGAAGGAGTTTTTTGGAGGGCCTCAATGTGACTGAGCTTCAGACGTTGAAGCATCTCTTGCCGGCGACCACGCTTGAGTACCGCTGGATTAATGAGCTTGAAGCATATATCGATGAAGGGGAGGCCGAATATCGGCTTCTTCCAGAAGGGCCCCACGGCTCAATAGAGGTGAAGGTTGCCGCTGGTCAGCTGATGCAAGCATTGGAGGATGTCGATGCAAATGAATAAAAATAGGGTGGAAGAAGAGGTCGAGCGAAAAAACATCGCCGTGAACAAAGTAATTGATGTGGCAAAGTTGGCTGTCCCTGTTGTGGCGGGAGCGGCTATGGCGGCGGTAAAGGCTGTGCCACGAGTCGTAAGGCTTATCAAGCGGTAAAGGACATTTCATGAGCAATGTGCTTGCTTATAAGGGGTATTGTGCGACGGTGGAGTTCGATGGGGGCTCCAAGCTGCTTTGCGGTTCCGTCGTGGGTATTGCGGGACGGCATTTATTTCGAGGCCGAATCGGCTGCCGACATCGAACGGGCCTTCCGTGAGGTGGTTGACGACTACCTTGCCTTCTGCGCGGAGAAGGGCAAGAGCCCCGAGAAATCCTACAAGGGCTCGTTCAACGTTCGCATAAGCCCCGAGCTTCATCGGGCGGCCGCAACTGTTGCCGCAATCAAAAACGAATCCCTCAATCAGTTCGTTTCCAAAGCCATCGCGGCGGCCCTGTAGGAGGCCCGCTAGCCGCCGTTTGCTGTGGAAATACTGGGGGTTTATCGACTGGTCGGGGGCGTCTTCGCTGTTTGGCGCCGTTTGCCCCCTATACTCATCGGCTTTGTGAACCTGTTTGCATAAGAAGCCAAAGCGTTAAGGAACCACCCCATGCCCAAACCTGTTGTAGTAATCGGCCACCGCAATCCGGACAACGACTCCATTTCGTCCGCCGTTGCGTATGCCTACCTGAAAAACCAGCTGGCCGCCCGCGACGGCAGCGCCCAGCGCGTGGAGTACGTGCCCGGCCGTCTGGGCCCGCTGCCGCCCGAAAGCGCTTGGGTGCTGAAGGAAAACGGCCTGCCGGAGCCGCGCAAAATCGCTCACCTGCACACCCGTGTGGCCGACGTGATGACCCCGAACCCGGTGTCCATCGGCCATGACGAAACCATGCTGGAAGCCGGTCGCCGCCTGCGCAAGCACAATGTGCGTGCCCTGGTGGTGGAAGGGGCCGACGGCCAGTTCGAGGGCCTCATCTCCACCCGTGCCATCGCCGAGCGCTACATCTCCGCCACCGACCTTTTGGAGGACGACAACCCCAACCACATGGCCGTTGCCGCATCGCTCATCGAGTCGCTGGGGCAGAAGGTGGGCGAGCTGATGGCCACCGATGTGCTCACCCTGGATAAGGAGACCCTGCTGAAGGACGCCGCCGAAGACCTCGTGGCCTCCGAGCTGCGGGAAGGCGTGGTGCTCAACGACGAGGGCCGCGCCATCGGCATCGTCACCCGTTCCGACATCGCCAACCCGCCCAAGCGCAAGGCCATCCTGGTGGACCACAACGAAACCCGCCAGGCCGCCAATGGCATCGAGGAGGCCGACGTGGTGGAAATCATCGACCACCACCGCATCGCCGACGTGTCCACCACCAACCCCATCCAGTTCATCAACTTGCCGGTGGGCTCCACCGCCACCATCGTGTGCATGGAGTACCGCAAGTACGGCGTGGACATCCCGCCGGCCATGGCGGCGGTGCTGCTTTCCGCCATCATGACCGACACGATTATCCTCAAGTCGCCCACCACCACCGACACCGACCGAGAGCAGGCGCAGTTCCTGGGCGCCATCATCGGCGAGGACCCCACCGAATTCGGCCTCAAGGTGTTCAAGGCCCGCGGCAGCGTGAACGACGTGCCCATCGACCGGCTGGTGGAGGCGGACTCCAAAGAGTTCCCCTTCGACGACACCACGGTGCTCATCTGCCAGCGGGAAACGGTGGATTTGGCCGGCGTGCTGGAGCGCGAGCAGGAGATTCGCGAGCACATGCGCAAGCTGGCTGCCGACCACGGTTACGAGTTCGTGCTGTTGATGGTGACCGACATTCTGGCCGAGGGCAGCCAGTTCATCTGCGAGGGCAACCGCCGCGTGGTGAACCGCGTGTTCGGCATCAACTGCACCGGCGTGGGCGGCACCTGGATGCCCGGCATCCTGTCTCGCAAAAAGCAAGTGGCCCCCCGCATTTTGGGAAATTAGGCGAAGACGAAGACCGCCAGACTCTTCTCGGGGCGCGGGCGGAAAGGGGAGAGATATGAACTCCGAGCGGCTGATTGACAGCTTTGTGACGTTTGCCCAGATAAGTTCGCCGTCGCGCCACGAGGGCGCCATGGCCCGCGTTCTGCAGCCGCTGCTGGAGGAGCTGGGCTTTACGGTGCGCTTCGACGATTCCGCTGCCGCTACCGGCTCCGACACCGGCAATCTGATCGCGCACCTGCCCGGAACGGTGCCCGGCCGCATCGCGTTTTCCGCCCACATGGACACGGTGGAACCCTGCGAGAACATCCAGGTGAAACGGGAAATGCGCCCAGCCGGCAGCTTGGCCCAGCGTCCGGTGGACGCCGCCGGCAACCTGTTTGCCGAGGACGACCTGGTGGAGGTGCTGTGCTCGGCGGGAAACACCATCCTTTCCGGCGACGACAAGGCGGGGCTTGCCGCCATCATCGAGGGGGTGCGCACCACCTTGGAAAAGGGCACGCCGCGCCCCGACATCCAGCTGGTGTTCACCACCTGCGAAGAGCTGAGCCTGTTGGGCGCCTCCGCGCTGCCAGAAGACGCTTTCGCCCCCGGCACCCCTTGTTTCGTGCTGGACGCCAACGGCCGCCCCGGGTCCATCGTCACCCAGGCCCCGTGCCACCTCACGTTCTTCGCCGACTTCTATGGCACAGCGGCCCATGCCGGCATCGAGCCGGAGCATGGCAAGAGCGCCATCCGCATGGCGGCCGCTGCGGTGGATGCCATGCAGCTGGGCCGCCTGAACGACCACACCACCGCCAATGTGGGCTATATCATGGGCGGTTGCACGGTGAACGTGGTGCCGGAGCATTGCGAAGTGCGCGGGGAGTGCCGCTCGCTCATTCGCGAGGAGGCGCTGGCCCAGCGCGACGCCATGACCGCTGCCATGGAGAAGGCGGCCGCCGATGGGGGCGGCACGGTGGAGGTGCGCTGGGAGTTCAGCTACCCGGAGGTGGCCTACGACGCCGAAGATCCGCTGGTCATCCGCATCAAGGACGCCGCCCGATTGGCAGGCCTGGTGCCGCGGCGGGTGAAAACCGGCGGTGGTGCCGATGCCAACGTGATGGGGGAGAAGGGGGCCCGCGCCATCACGCTGGGCATCGGCATGACCGACATCCATTCCGAAGAGGAGTACATCGCCGTCCGCGACATCGAGGGCTGCGCCCGCTTGGTGCAGATGCTGATAGCCCTCTACGCCCGCGATGGCCAGAAGGCGGTCGCCGCCGGTTAAGCGGCCCGTTTCCCGGCATTTGTGAAGCCTTCGTGCCGCTTACCGGCAGCGATGGATACGCCCGGGTGCGTGGCGTTTGACATACTGGTTAACCCTGATAATATGCATCCTCGCGTCTCTATGAGGCGCTTGTTTTTGTGCGCTTTTAACCCAGCGCGCGAAAGTGTGAGATGTAGTAGAAGAAGCGATAAGAAGAAGGAGTTGAGACTTTGCCTACTATCAATCAGCTCGTACGCAAAGGCCGTCAAAAGACGGTCGACAAGTCGAAGACCCCGGCTCTGAAGGGTAACCCGCAGAAGCGCGGCGTGTGCACCCGTGTGTACACCACCACCCCTAAGAAGCCGAACTCGGCACTGCGCAAGGTGTGCCGTGTGCGTCTCGTGAACGGAATGGAAGTGACCGCTTACATTCCCGGCGAGGGTCACAACCTGCAGGAGCACTCGATGGTGCTCATCCGCGGCGGTCGTGTGAAGGACCTGCCTGGTGTGCGTTACAAGGTTATCCGTGCCGCTCTGGACTGCGCCGCTGTTGACAAGCGCAAGCAGGCCCGCAGCCGCTACGGCGCCAAGCGCCCCAAATAAGTAAGCCGTTAAGCCGTGCGGGGCGCTTCGGATAAGCGCCTTAATGGGGAAGAAGGGCTTCCCTCGAAGCACGCAGGAAAAAAGGAGTAAAAGTATGCCGCGTCGTGCAGCAGCTGTCCGCCGTGAAGTAACGCCGGACGCCCGTTACAGCAACCGTCTTGTCACCCAGCTCATCAACAAGGTGTTGCTGGACGGCAAGAAGTCCATCGCCGAGAACATCGTCTACGGTGCCTTCGACATCGTAGCCGAGAAGACCGGGGAAGATCCCCTGACCGTGTTCAAAAAGGCCATGGACAACGTTCGCCCCACCCTTGAGTGCAAGCCCAAGCGTGTTGGCGGCGCCACTTACCAGGTGCCGATGGAAGTGAATTCCCGTCGCGCCACCACGCTGGCCATCCGCTGGATCGTGGACTTCTCGCGCAAGCGCAAGGAGCACACCATGCAGCAGCGCCTTGCCGCCGAAATCATGGACGCTTCCAACAACACCGGCGCCTCCGTGAAGAAGCGCGAGGATATGTACAAGATGGCCGAGGCAAACCGCGCCTTCTCACACTATCGCTTCTAAGAACAGGCAGGATTGACTTTTATGGCTAAAATCGATCTTAAAGATACGCGCAACATCGGTATTATGGCCCACATCGACGCGGGCAAAACCACTACTACCGAGCGCATTCTTTACTACACGGGTAAAACCCACAAGATCGGCGAGGTCCATGACGGTGCAGCCACGATGGACTGGATGGTGCAGGAGCAGGAGCGCGGCGTAACCATTACCGCCGCCGCCACCACTTGCTTCTGGAAATACCCCGGCGGCAAGGCCGACGGCAAAGAGTACCGCTTCCAGATCATCGACACGCCCGGCCATGTGGACTTTACCGCCGAGGTGGAGCGCTCGCTGCGCGTCCTGGACGGCACCGTTGCCGTGTTCGACGCCGTGGCCGGCGTTCAGCCCCAGTCCGAAACCGTTTGGCGTCAGGCCGAGCGTTACCACGTGCCCCGCATCGCTTTCATCAACAAGTACGACCGCGTGGGCGCCGATTTCTTCCATGCCATCCAGACCATGCGCGACCGCCTGGACGCCAACGCCGTTGCCGCCCAGATTCCCATGGGCGCCGAGGACAATTTCTGGGGCGTCATCGACCTGGTCACCATGACCGCGTGGGACTTCAAGGCCGACGAAAAGGGCATGACCTATCCCGAGCCCATGGCCGAGATCCCGGCCGAATTCAAGGACGATGCCGAGATGTACCGTCAGGAGCTTCTGGAGGCCGCCGCCGACTGCGACGACGACCTGATGGAGAAGGTGCTGATGGAGGAAGAGGTGACGGTCGAGGAGTTCAAGGCCGCCATCCGCAAGGGCGTCATCGACTGCAAGATCAACCCGGTGTTCGTGGGTTCTGCCTACAAGAACAAGGGCGTGCAGGAGCTGCTGGACGCCGTGGTGGACTACATGCCCTCCCCGGTGGACATTCCCGCCATCCAGGGCGAGAACCCCGAGACCGGCGCGGAGGAGTCCCGTCCGGCCGATCCGAAGGCGCCGTTCTCGGCTCTGGCCTTCAAGATTATGACCGACCCCTACGTGGGTAAGCTCACCTACCTGCGCGTGTACTCTGGTTCGCTGGATGCCGGCAGCTATGTGCTGAACGCCTCCAAGGATAAGAAGGAGCGTATCGGCCGTCTGCTGCAGATGCACTCCAACCAGCGCGTCGACATCGACAAGTGCGGTGCTGGCGACATCGTGGCCGTGGTGGGCCTGAAGGACACCTCCACCGGCGACACCCTGTGCGCCGAGGACGCCCCGGTCATCCTGGAGTCGATGGAGTTCGCCGAGCCGGTTATCGACATCGCCGTGGAGCCCAAGACCAAGGCCGAGCAGGACAAGATGGGCATCGCCCTTCAGAAGCTGGCCGAGGAAGACCCCACCTTCCGCGTGTCCACCAACCACGAGACCGGCCAGACCATCATCGCCGGCATGGGCGAGCTGCACCTGGAGATCATCATCGACCGCCTGCTGCGCGAGTTCAAGGTTGAGGCCAACGTGGGCAAACCGCAGGTAGCCTACCGCGAGCGCCCCGGCAAAGAGGTCATGGGCGCCGAGGGCAAGTTCGTGCGCCAGTCCGGTGGTCGCGGTCAGTACGGCCACGCCATCATCAACATGTACCCGCAAGAGCCGGGCAAGGGCTACGAGTTTGTCAACAAGATTGTTGGCGGCGTGGTGCCCAAGGAGTACATCCCCGCCATCGACAAGGGCATCCAAGAGGCCCTGCACACCGGCGTTCTGGCCGGCTACCCGGTGGAGGACATCAAGGTGGAGCTAATCGACGGTTCCTACCACGAGGTGGACTCCTCCGAAGCCGCGTTCAAGGTGGCCGGTTCCATGGCCATCAAGGACGCCCTGCGCAAGTCCAACCCGGTTATCCTGGAGCCCGTCATGAAGGTGGAGGTGGAAACTCCCGAGGAGTACACCGGCTTCGTCATGGGCGACATTCCGTCTCGTCGCGGCATGATCCAGGGTCAGGACAAGCGCGGCAACGCGCTGGTGGTGGAGGCCAAGGTGCCCCTGTCCCAGATGTTCGGCTACGCTACCGATCTTCGCAGCGGCACTCAGGGCCGCGCTGTGTACACCATGCAGTTCGACTCCTACGAGCCGGTGCCGAAGAACGTGGCGGAAGAAATTATCAGCAAGGCTGGCGGAAACGCCTAAGGGCGCGCCGCAGCAGCATTATTGGAGGTAAGGTAAGTGGCTAATCAGAAGATTCGCATTCGCCTGAAGGGCTACGATCACGAGATCGTGGATCAGTCCACCAAGCTCATCGTGGACACCGCCCTTAAGACGGGTGCCAAGGTTTCCGGACCTATCCCGCTGCCGACGGAGCGCAACCTGTACTGCGTCATCCGTTCGCCGCATGTGAACAAAGACTCCCGCGAGCAGTTCGAGATGCGCACCCACAAGCGCCTCATCGACATCCTGGAGCCCACCCCCAACACGGTGGACTCCCTGATGCGCCTCGATCTGCCGGCCGGTGTCGACATCGAGATCAAGCTGTAAGGAGGTTTGGGCATGATTAACGCTATCTACGGCAAGAAGCTGGGCATGACCCAGATCTTCGCAGAAGACGACACCGTGATTCCCGTTACGGTTATCCAGGCCGAGCCCAACAAGGTGTGCCAGGTGAAGACCGCTGCCACCGACGGCTACGAAGCGGTGCAGATGGGCTTTGGCGCTATCAAGCCGAAGAAGGTGAACCGCCCCATGGCCGGTCACTTCGCTAAGCAGGGCACCGAGCCGGTGCGCTACCTGCGCGAGGTGCGCGTGGAGGACGCTTCCCAGTACCAGGTGGGCGACACCCAGACGGTGGCCGCTTTCGCCGAGGTGAAGAAAGTGGACGTCACCGGCACTTCCAAGGGCAAGGGCTTCGCCGGCGTTATGAAGCGCTGGGGCTTTGCCGGCGGTCCGGGCGGCCATGGTGCGCACTTCCATCGCGCCCCCGGTTCCGTGGGCCAGTGCGCCACCCCTTCCCGCGTGTTCAAGGGCCTGCACCTGCCCGGCCACATGGGCTGCGAAACGGTTACCGTGCGCAACCTGGAAGTGGTGCGCGTGGACGAGGAGCAGAACCTCATCCTGGTGAAGGGCGCCGTACCCGGCGGCAAGAACGGCATCGTGCGCGTGCGCATGGCTTAATCCGACTTTATCGAGGAGATTTGAATGACTACCATCGAGATCAAAGACGTGAAGGGGGCAGCTGTCGGCACCGCTGAGCTGAGCGACGCAGTGTTTGCCATCGAGCCCCACATGCACGTCATGCATTCCGTGGTGCGCGCGCAGCAGGCCTCTTGGCGCCAGGGCACGCACGACACCAAGACCCGTGGCCAGGTGCGCGGCGGCGGCAAGAAGCCGTGGCGCCAGAAGGGCACCGGCCGCGCCCGTCAGGGTACCATCCGTGCTCCCCAATGGGCCGGTGGCGGTACCGTGTTCGGTCCGCATCCCCGCTCCTACGAGCTGAAGACCAACCGCAAGGAAGTGAAGCTGGCCATGCGCAGCGCCCTTTCCGCCAAGTTGGCCGACGGCGAGCTGATCGTGGTTGACGACTTCGGCTTCGAGAAGCCCTGCACCAAGGACGCGGTGGCTTTCCTGAAGGCCTTCGGCCTGGACGGCAAGCGCATTACGCTGGTGATCGGCGACGAGGACGTGGAGACGTTCCTGTCGTTCCGCAACATCCAGCGCGTGAACATCCTGCCCGCTTCCTGCATGAACACCTACGACTTCCTGGACAACAAGGCGCTCGTGGTGACCAAGCAGGCCCTGGAGAAAATCGAGGAGGTGCTGGCATAATGAAAGACCCCCGCGAGGTAATCATCCGCCCGGTCATCACCGAGCATTCCTACGACCTCATGGAGCACAACACCTACACCTTCGAGGTGGCCAAGGACTCCAACAAGGTTGAAATCGCGCAGGCCATCGAGGCTATCTTCAACGTGAAGGTGGTCAAGGTGAACACCCTGAACGTGAAGCCGAAGCCCAAGCGCGTGCGCTATCATGCGGGCAAAACCCGCACCTGGAAGAAGGCCATGGTGACCCTGAAGGAAGGCGACACCATCGAAATCTTCAGCGCCTAGTGTAGCCAAGCGCTGAGCCAGCTTTCTGACACGGCCCCGAGGTTCAATCATCGAGCCTCGGGGCTTTTTCATGCTCTGGGGGGGGGCGAGGCAAAGGGACAACCCTGATGTCTCATGTTGCATGAGACATCAGGGTTGTCCCTTTGCCTCCCTTCCTTTGCCTCCCTTCTCATTCCCCGGTGGCATTCTCTGATGCGGTAATGGAATTACAGGCCTTGGGTTTGCGGCTCGCGCCTGAGCTTTTGGGCCGGGGCGTTTGCTAGAATGCGAAAGAAGGGGAAGAAAGTCGAGGGGCGGCAAACGGGTGCTTCCGTTTGCTTTCAAGGGGGTGACATCCGTGGACTTGAACTATCTGCGCGAGTTCAAAGAACTGGCGCAAACGCTGAATTACGCCAAAGCGGCCAGCCGGCTTTACATTACGCAGTCTACGCTGAGCAAGCACATCAACGCGCTTGAACGCGAGTTGGGTTGCCGCCTGTTGGATCGCGATCGCCGGAAGGTGGAGCTGACGGAGGCGGGGCGCCGATTCGCCGCCGCATCCATGACCATTATCGACACTTTCGATCGCATGCAGGAAGAGTTGGGGGCCTTGGAGCAGCAGGAGCCGCTGCGAGTAGATGGCGTGCTGTACGACAACACCCTCTCGTCAATTTTTTCTGTTGCCACCATGTTGCTGGAAAGCGCGGGGCTCCCGCCGGTGGATTACTCTCATAAAGCTGAAAAGGACTGCCTGGACCTCCTGATGGAGGATGAGATAGATATCGCGTTTTCGTCCGTGTCTCCGCAGGAGTGCGAGGAGGCTGGTTTCGTTACCATCCCCATGACCCGTACCCGCTTTGTGGGGCTCATGAGTAAAAACCACCCTCTGGCCTCGCGAAAGTTCCTCACCATAGACGCTTTGCGCGATACGTGCCTGCTGAAATTCGCAGACACTTATTCCATCAATGGCTGGACCATTATTGAGCAGCGGTGCAAGGATCGCGGTTTCACGCCCACTTCCCGCACGGTGCTGGGGCGCAATCAGAACAATTACGTGACCACGCCGGTGGGGGAGAATGAGGTTTCCATCCTCTCGTCCAATATCCCCCAGATGCGGTTTTTGAGCGAAGTGGCGCCAGTGGTTGCCTTGCCCTTCACGGACGAGGACGCTTTCTTTCCGCTGTACGCAATATATAAGAGGGACAAGGAAGAGAAGGTGCGGGCGGTGATGGACGTGTACCGCCAAGCCCGCGACATGGTGGTGCATCGAGAGGATTAGCGGGGGTTCGGCATGGCGCCATCCCCGTCCCCTGTCAGCCAGCCCCTACTGTTTCCGTTCCTGCCGGGCTGCCCTGCGGGCGGCTTCTTTCTTTTGCGCGTAGGCTCGCCGTTCGGCCATCTCTCCGGGTTTGTTGGTGGCCTGCGGGTCTTGCACGGCATCAGTGGCGAAATAGCGGGCCATGCGGGTGGATATGGAGTCGGGCGCACTGGGGTTCCAGCCAATGGGGTCCATCTTGAAACGGAATTGCTTGCCTGTCAGAAATTCCTCAAGGGACACCTCGTCCGAAACGGATATCGCCCGCTCGGGGCAGATGGTTTCGCACAGTCGGCATTGCATGCAAAGCGCACTGCGGTGACTGATGCCGAAGGAGCCATCCGACTTGTCGTAGGGGGAAATGGCAGCTGTCGGGCAGAACACAGCGCACATGCGGCAAGAGCGGCAGATGTCGGTGTCCACGCTCACTTGCCCCCACAGCTTGGTGTTGAGCGTTTGCTGGCACGGTTCCCCCAGGGCTTTCAAGCTGTTGAACAACCGCAGACGTCTTTGTGGTACGAAATGGGGGAGGGTGCCATCGCTCTGCACATGCTGGAAGCTCAGTTCCTCGGCCGCGGGTTTGGGGAGCGGGACGGGCGATTCGGAGGGGTTGTCCGAGCGGGAGAGGGCGCTGGCGGCCTGCTGGGGTTCAACTTGGGCCAACGTAAGCTTCTGCAGCGGAACATTACGGCCGAAGCATGCCAGCAGTCGAGCGGCCGACGCCAACGCTGCATCGCATTCCTGGCCGCCGCGCTGGTGGGGGCAATCGCTGCAGTTGCCGCTTATCAGCGTGATGGATACGGCCCCGCGAACGACGGCTTCTACCAAGAACGTTTCGTCGATGCGCCCCAGGCATTCCACTGTAGGACGCGTGCCCGCAGCGGCGGCAGCGGTGGCGCAGGTGAGCACTACGGGGGCGCCGCCTTCCGTGAGCTCCTCGGCCATGGTGCCGAATAGGGCTTCATCGGGTGGATTCTGAGGCTCTAAGCACCCGCTGGGGCACACGGTGGCGCAGGTGCCGCATCCAATGCAGAGCTGCGGGTTTACGGCGATGCCGCCTTCGGGTGCGCGTGAGATGGCCCCGGTGGTGCACACGGCGGCGCAGCGCAGGCACTCTGCCTTGCGATGGCGCACCAGCACGCAGCGATTGCCTTCCACTGCAAGCAGCGGGCTGTTCATCTGGCTGATGATGTACAGCATGTCATCGGTGCGTATCACTGCGCGTCGCCTTCCGCGTTCGCCCCCAAAACGTCGGCCAGGAATTCCCGGTCGGCCTCAAGGAACCCTTCGGTTAGTTGGGCAACGCCCTGGTAGAACTGGGTTTTGCAAAAACGGCGCACATCGGCGGTGAACATGGGCGCCCAAGCAAGCAGGCGCTCGTCCAAGAAGTTGGCCATGGTGGCAATCAGCCGCTGCGCTTCTTTCTCGTCCTCGCTGCGCAGCGCGACGGCGCTTCGCAGGCAAAGTACCCGCATGAACTCCAGCTCTACGGCAATGTGGTCTTCTCCCACGTTCCATTCCGCCTGCTTGTCCAGCCCGCAAGAGCGGTAGATGGCCAGCACCTCATCGCGGGCCTCTTGCATCAGCAGCCGCTTGGGGGAGGTGTAGACCGATTCGTAGGGGTAGGCGCAGGAATACGTGTCCATGCCATCACCCAGGAAGGCCCGGGCGTAATCCACCCCCAGCTTGCGTAGCGGGTCAACCCATTCGTTGCTCAGGTATTTCGCGATGGCGTAATGGCCCGCGTCAATCTTTTCGTTGCCAGACTTCACCGGGTACATGGTGGCGCAAAGGGCCTGAAGGAACTCCTCGTCCACTTCCGTGCGGAAGAAGCGGGAGAGCAGCGCGTAGGTTTCCGACCGTGTTTCGCAAGCATCGGCAAGCTCCTCGAAATCGTTTGCAATTGTTTCTTCGGCCATGGTCTACTCCTCGCTCTCATCGGTGGAATCTGCCAGGTAATCGCGGCCTGCGGCGGTTGCCATCCACGAACCCTGCCAGTCCACGGCGCCCGTCCGCTCAAGTTTGTCCATGAAGTAGGTGGCGTAGCGCTTGGGGTTTTGCGCAGCCTCGTCGGCCAGGATGAAGGGGTCCAGCTGGCCCACCGTTGCTCCGCCATCGAGGGCCGTCTGTTCCAGCACATGGCGATAGAGGTGGGCGTAATGGGGCTCATCGGCGAAGAGGGTGCGGATCTGCTCTAATGGCTGGTAGGCGTCGAAATAGGCGCGCCCCTCGTCGGTGAGGGTCCAGAACACTTCTGGCGGCGGGGCCACCATCCAGAAGTCCTCGCCGTCCACCGTTACCACGTCCGGCTCCCGCTCGATATCCTTGAGAGGCACCCCTTCTTCGTTGGTTTGGCAGATGGCCCCCGCGCGATCCAGCAAATCGCAGAAGGTGGAGGGGGCGTACACCGAGTGATGGTGCTGCTGCAGTTCGGTTATCTGGTCGTTCACCTCTCGGGGCGCCACGGGCTGCTGAGCCAGGTCCATGATGGCCATGAGCACGCGCGTGTGGGGCACCATGCGCTCGAACAGCGTAGAGATGCGCTCCTCGGCGCTTTCCGCCTTGTCGAAGGCGTCTGAGCTGAGCTTGGGGGCGTTGGCCCCCACCGGCAGGCCGTACGGGCCGTCGTCCAGCGTGCCCGGGTCCGCCTCGCCTTCCAGGTCGTCGTCGAAGGCGAAGTCTTGCAATGGGTCGAAGCCCTGCAGCGGGCTGAAATCTTCGTTGCTCATCGATCCCCCAAATCAAACGGTTGCCTTTGTCCGCCCGGCTCTTGGGTCCGCGGCGGTTGTCCGTGCAAGCAGCATACGAAAGCGTGAAACCCAGTGTCAAACTGCTGGTGATGGCGATTCCGCACCGTCTGATTCCGTATGCGAAAGAGCAGCCGCAGCCCTGGGGCGTACAATGCGGGTGTTTAGCCTCGGCGCATTGCGCCCTCGACGGAAGGAGCCGTCATGCCGCTTCCAAGACCTTCAGTGGTGATCAAGGCGTTTCTCGAACCCCAGCTGTGCTCGGAGGCGATGGAGTGCGAATTCAAGCGCAGTTTCATGATCATCGCCCAAAGTCTGGTTGAGCCGCTGCCGGATGAAGAGGCCGGCGAGGGCAACTGCCTGCGCTTGTGCGTGCGCATGCATCGTCCTTATTGGGACTGCACCGACCCCGCTGCCCAGGAGCTGTGGGAGGGTTCGCTCAGCCTGTGGCTGGAAAACCTGCTGCGCAACCTCAACAACACCATGCGCACGTTCAACCAGGTGCTTCACCCGGCAGGAGCCGATAACCTGGACTTCGCTTCGGTGGAGCTGGAGTTCGGCGGCAACGTTTCGGTGCGCTTCGCTCTTGCGGACAACCGGCTTCCGGAAAGTGCTGCCGCGATGGTGGAAGAACTGCGCCGGCTTATGGCCGACGGCTCTTTTGGGGAAGGGGAAGTGGCGACAGTGGCCATCCCTTCGGCTGCCTCTTTGGCGGCGCGAAGGGCAGCGCTAGAGGAGGCCGCGATGGCTGCTGAAGAGTGCGAAGCGGAAGGGGAGGGCGAGCCTGCGCCCGTTTCGGACATCCCGCTCGATTACAACGCCTGGGGCATTTCCTTTTCCGATGGCCGTCAGCAGGAGTATGCCTTCCAAGGGGGAATCAACTGATTCCCGAAAGGAATCACAACGCGCTAGCATTCTCAAACATCGCTTCCTTATTCGCATCCGCCTTCCCATAATGGCCGTTGGGAAGGCGGATGTTTTTGCTCCGGAAGCTGCGGGGCCGTTCGCCAAAGGAAACTCCAAGAGAGAAGGAGGAGGAAATGAGTACGCTAACAATGTCGCGTCGCTCGTTTGTCAAGACTGCCGCAGCCAGTGCGGCCGTCGCTGCCTTCGTCGGTACCGGTGCCCCTTTGCAGGCGCTGGCCGAGGGCGAGGCGAAAACGACGGGCAGCGGCGCTGTCACGCGCATTCGTTCCACCTGCCGTGGGTGCGGCAAGGTGGAATGCGGCGTGTGGGTGTACGTGCAGGACGGCAAGGTAATCCGCACCGAGGGCGACGAGGATTGCTTCCTCACCATGGGCAATCATTGCTCTAAGGGGCAGGCGTCCATTCAGGCGGCTTACCACCCCGATCGCATCAAGTACCCCATGAAGCGCACCAACCCCAAGGGCGACGACGACCCCGGTTGGACCCGCATCACCTGGGACGAGGCCTATCAGACCATCGCCGACAACATTATGGAAATCACCGACAAGTACGGCCGCGAAGCCACCTTCACCTGGTGCGGCACTGGCCGTCAATGGTGCATGCAGTCCGACGCCGGCATGGCGCTCACCCACTTCGGCACCCCCAACATCGTGGCCGCCTACCAGGTGTGCAAGGGCCCGCGCCACTTCAGCTCGCGCTTGGACAACGTGCAGGCCTATTCCTGGTCGGAGCTGATCAACCACTCCACCAAGTTCGTGCAGTGGGCCACCGACCAGTCCATGTCCAACTACGACGATGCTTCCCGTACAGTGGTTGACGTCGCCCGGTGCGCCGATGCGTTTATCTCCGTCGACCCGCGCCAGACCAACCTGGGTCGCACTGCCAAGTACTGGCTGCCCATCCGCCCTGGCACCGACAACGCTCTTGCCCTAGGCTGGTGCCACATCATCCTGAAGAAAGACCTGGTGGACTGGCCGTTCATCAAGCGCTGGTCCAACGCTCCGTTCATCGTAGTGCCCGACATGGACCCCACCGGTTACATGGAGGCGGTGCAAAACGGCGGCTATCCGTGGCAGTACCAAACCCGCTTGCTCACCGAGGCGGACATCGACCCCGCTATGGTGGACTGGGAAGTGGAAGGCGAGGGCGATCCGCAACGCTACCTGGTGTTCGACCAGCTGAACAACCGCTGGACCTACTGGCAGGCCCATCCGGCCGTGGGCGAAGCCCATTGGGAAGGGGAGAACTGGCAGAAGTCCACGTCCTACTTCGATCAGGATCTGTCCCGCCTGCGCGACGACGAGTCGAAGAAGCCTGGCAAGATCTACGACATTTCCGAATTCAATCCGCTGATCGATCCCGCCCTCTACGGCGAGTTCGAGGTGAAGCTGAAGGACGGCAGCACCCATCAGGGCCGCCCGGTTTGGGATTTGTGGGCCGAGTACCTGGAGGGCTTCGACCCCCAGACAGTGTCGGAAATCACCACAGTGGACGCCGACCTCATCGAGATGGCTGTGACCGAATGGGCCACCCGCGACGACCCGCGTATCCCCAACGGCGGCATCAACTACGGCCTTGGCGTCGAGCATGCTGGCAACTCCACCCAGAACTGCCGTGCCATCATGGCCGCCTGCGCCATGGTGGGCGCCATCGACACCCCTGGCGGCCAGCGTGGCGCCACTAACGGCTGGACCACCCAGTCCGGTCCCACGGCCATGATGCCCGGCACCGACATCGGCATCGGCTTCGATCGCTTCCCCATGGACATCTACGATCGCATCGCCGGTTACGAGAAGCACCCGCTGCTGTACTGGTACGCGGTGTGGGCCGACGCCAACGCCACCATGGAGGCGGCGCACCGCGAAACCGATGCGCCGTACCACATCCATGGCGGCATGATTGGCTCTGGCGACCACATGAACATGGGCAACGCTGCCTATAACTGGGAGGCGCTGCTGATGCAGGACTTCCTGTTCGAGGCCAACCTGTGGCACTCGCCCACCTCTGGCGCCGCTGACATTCTGTTGCCGGTGTGCCACTGGCTGGAAATGAATGCCCAGCGCATCGCCCAGGGTTCTGGCGGCAGCTTCAGCCTGTGCGTCCGCGCCGTTGACCCTCCGGGAGAGTGCAAGAGCGACCCGCTGTACTTCATGGAGCTGGCCCCGTACTTCGGTTTGGCCTCCAGCCCCTATCCGGACGACCCGAACTACGAAAAGGCCATGGCTGCTACCGGCAAGACCATCGACATCCTGGCGCTGGAGCACGAGTGCTTCGAGAGCGAATTGAACGGCGGTTGCGCTCCCTACAGCTCCTGGGAGGAGTTCGTGGAGGCCTATCAAGAGCACGGCACCTGGAACATGAAGGAGGTGTTCCCCGACGACTGGGGCACCTATCGTCGCTTCGAGGTGGGCCAGGCTTACCGCAAGGCGCCGCATCAGCAGCCCACGAAGCTGGACATCAACATCCCCGGCTTTCCCACGCCCACGATGAAGCACGAGTTCTGGTGCACCGCCATCGAGTCCCATTATCCCGATGGCGCCGACGGCCCCGAGCTGGCTCCCGGGTTCAAGTCCGAGGCGCTGCCCTATTACGTGGAGCCGGCGCATGGCCCGGTGGCGGACGCGGAAACCTACAAGGAGTACCCGCTCACCTGCATCACCGGCCGTCGCATTCCGGTGTACTTCCACAGCGAGCATCGCCAGCTGCCCTGGTGCCGTGAGCTGTGGCCGGCGCCCCGCATGGAGATCAACCCCGAAACCGCTGCCGAGCTTGGGCTCGACCAGGGCGATTGGGTGTGGATCGAAAGCCCCTGGGGCAAGGTGCGCGAAACTGTGGACCTCTACTACGGCATTCGCCCCGGCATGATCAACGCCGAGCATCAATGGTGGTATCCCGAGCTGGGACAGGCGGACAAGGGCTTCTCGCTCTCCTGCATCAACTGCATCACCGACCGCAATGCCCAGGACAAGTACAATGGCTCGTCCACCGTGCGCTGCTATCCGGTGAAGGTGTACAAGGCCACGGCAGAGAACAGTCCCTTCGGCAACCCCGTGCCCTGCGGCAATGACGGCACGGAAATCATCCACGATGCCTCCGATCCGCGCCTCAAGCTGTGGGAGATCGGCGCCGAGGGCATCCATCCCGACAATTTCGGTGAATAGGGGGAGGAGCGAACATGACCCAGTATTCCATCGTCACCGACCTCGACCGCTGCGTGGGTTGTTTGGCCTGCAGCGTTTCCTGCAAGGTGGTAAACGGCGTTCCCACCGGAAACTTTTGGAACAAGACCCTGCGCATCGGGCCCCACCCCAAAGAGGGCGGCTCCGGTCAGTATCCGGATGTGGAGATGTACTTCCTGAACGTGCAGTGTCAGCACTGCGAGAACCCTGAGTGCGTGAGCGTGTGCCCCACCGAGGCAAGCCACAAGACGGCCGACGGCACTGTGCAGATTGACAAGGAGCGCTGCATCGGCTGCCAGTTCTGCGCTATGGCCTGCCCTTACGGAGTGCGATACCTCAACGAGGAAGAGCGCGTGGTGGAGAAGTGCACCCTTTGCGAGCAGAAGATCTCCCAAGGTGAGCTGCCCCAGTGCGTTTCCCAGTGCTGCGGCATGGCCCGCTGGTTCGGCGATGCCGAACAGGGCATTGAGGGTTTCAAAGGCCCGCGCGGCGAGACTCTCGGCTCATTCCTCAACCCCTTCGACGATTCTCAGGTGTATCGCCTGGTGAACGTGGGCAATGGCCCCTCCATGGCCTATATCATGCGTGAGATGAAATGGCAAGGCATGGCTTAGCCTAGTTAAGCTTCTAGACGGCAGCGGCCGCCGCCCCCTCCGCGGCGGCCGCTTGTTGCAAGACAAAGGGACGACCCTAATGCCTCATATTGCATGAGACATTAGGGTCGTCCCTTTGTCTCTCTTCCTTTGCCTTCCTTTATGTGCGCAGCTGTTATAACGTGTTATAATGACGCCAACGAAAGGAGTTGGCATGACTACGGCTACTCTCACGAAGGTTGGCAACAGCATGGCGGTTGTGCTGCCGAAGGGCCTGCGGCAGCAAGCGGGGTTCGAAGCGGGTGAAAAGCTGAGCATCGACTCGCCGCGCAAGGGAGTGGTGGTGATAACGGCTATTCACGACGACGTTGAAGACCGTCTTGCCCGTCTGGAAAAGGTGGAGGCCCGCATTTCGAAGCGCAGCAGGCTGGCGCCATGGCCAAAAGGCAAGACGGCAGACGATTTCATTCGCGAAGCGCGGGATGCGAGGGCAGATGAAATCGTTTCTCTTTGACGCCAATGCCCTCATTTACTGGGTTAACGAAGGGGCGGAGCCCCATGGCGATGTTTCAGCGCTCATTCGAAAGGCCGTTTCGGAGAATATGCCTGTATTTGCTCTCGCCTCGTCGCTGAACGATGTTTATTACGCTATGCGCCGCCATTATTCGAGCGAGGCGGCTGCGCGCGAATCCGTCCGCGATATTGCCGAGCTGTTCGATTTGGTGGATTTGGCGGGGCCGTTTGTCTTCGAGGCCCTTGATTCCGACGAGCCTGACTATGAGGATGGGCTCATCCGCGCTGCCGCCGAGGCGTTACAGGTGAGCGCCATCGTTTCCTATGACAAAAAGGCTTTCCAGCGGTCGGTTGTCCCCAGGATAACCGCCGCCGAAGCTCTGACAAAAACGATTGTTTAGCCCAGGGCCACGTCCAGCACCATCATGAGGGTGAAACCCAGGGCCACGCCGATGGTGCCGATGTTGGTGTGGGTGCCCATTTGGGTTTCGGGGATGAGCTCTTCCACTACCACGTAAATCATGGCGCCGGCGGCAAATGCCAGGATAAAGGGAAGGAAGGGCTGCAGGATGCCGGCGATGGCCAGCATGATGAGGGCCCCCAGCGGCTCCACGGCGCCGCTGCCCACGCCGTAGGCGAAGGCGCGCCTCTTCGACAAGCCGTTGCCCAACAAAGGCGCCGCCACTATGGCTCCTTCCGGCACGTTTTGAATGGCGATGCCGATGGCCAGCGCCGCCACCGCCGCCAGGCTCATGCCGGCGTCTCCCGCTAGCCATCCCGCCAGCACCGCGCCCACCGCCATACCCTCGGGCAAGTTGTGCAGGGTTACGGCGAAGATGAGCATGGTGGGCTTCTTGAGCGCGCTGGGCGGCCCTTCCACTTCTTCGTCCAGGTGCATGTGGGGCAGCAGGTGGTCGAAGGTGAGCAACATGCCCACCCCCAAGAGGAAGCCCACGGCGGCCGGCAGCCAGCCCACCATGCCCTGGGCCTCGGCCGACTCGATGGCGGGCGCGATGAGGCTCCACACGCTGGCGGCGATCATCACGCCGGCGGCAAATCCCAGAAGCGCCTTTTGCACGGAGGGGCGCATCTCCCGTTTCATGGTGAGGGAAAACGACGCCCCCAGCGCCGTGCCCATAAACGGCAGCAGCAGCGCCAGCAAGATGCCCAATGCGGTTTCGTCCATAGTCCCTCCTGTGAAGCTCGCGGTTTTGGCAAAACCTTAGGGCAACGGGGGCCCCGCCGCATCGTGCGCAGCAATCTGTGACGTAATTGCTGCGAATCGGACACGCTCGGACGTGCGTCCACCCCCGTGAGGGGCGGGCAGTTCAGGCGCAGGCGGTAACTGTTGGGTGTGGATATGGTTGAATCCCCAAGCTTGCTTGGGCGCCGGCGCCTTCGATGCGCTAGAATAGCGCGGATATTGATTCGCGGGGCCGGCGCTGCGGCGCTGGGGGCCCGCCTTACGGCAGAGGAGACCGAACCGATGAAAGTCAACATGCGCAAGACCAGCGACAACACGCTGCGCCTGGAGTGCGTTGCCAATGAGAAGGAAGTGGGCCACGTGCTGGACATGGCCAGCTGGGCGTTTGCCGAGGCCAACGGCGTGCAGCCGCAACCGGGCAAAACCGTGGGCCAGTGCTGCCAGGAGCAGTTGGGCATTAAGAACCTGGACTCGCTGGTGGAGAAGGATGCGGTGGAGCTTCTGCCCCCCTTCGCGCTGGACGAGAAGGAAATCATCCCCGCCTGGCCCCCTAAGCCCATCATCGACGGCGCCCTGAAGCGCGGCGACAGCTTCCGGTTTGTCATAAACGTCACCACCAAGCCCGAGTACGAGCTCACCTCCTATAATCCCATCACCATCGATGTGCCCCCCTTCCGCTTTGACGACAGTGTGGTGGAGGCTCAGCTGAACCAGATGGTGCAGGGCTTCCCGCAGTTCGAGACCGCCGACCCCAAGCCGCTGGAAATGGGGGACAACTGCCTGATCGCCCTCAAGTGCTTCGAGGACGGCGAAGAGCTGAAGAACCTCACCACCGAAAGCCGCTCCTACAAGCTGGGGGTGGGCTACATGCCCCCCAGCTTCGACGAGGGGCTGCTGGGGATGCAGCCGGGCGACGAGAAGGAATTCACCTTCAAGGCCCCGGGCGTGGACGCCGAGGGCAAACCCACCGAAAACGATGTGCAGGCTCAGGTACGCATCATCGAGATTCAGAAGCCGGTGGCCCCCGAACCCAACGACGAGTGGGTGTCCATGAACTTCCCCATGTACTCGTCGCTGCAGGCCCTGAAAGACGACATGACCCTCACCATGAGCATGCAGGCGCGCCGCGAGTACGACCAGCAGGTGGAGGGCATGGCCATCGCCGAAGCCGCAAAGCGCTTCACCGGCAAAATTTCCGATGAGATGTACGAGCGCACCCGCGAGGCCATAATCCAGAACCTGCAGCAGGAAGTGGCCCAGCAGGGCATGAGCTGGGAGCAGTTCATGCAGCAGAACGGCGGCGAGCAGCAGATGGGCATGATGCTGATGCTGCAAACCCGCGAGATGCTGGTGCAGGGCTTCACGCTGGATGCCATTTACCGTCACGAGAAGTTGAAGATTGGCGACAACGACCTGCTGAAGGCCTGCAACACCATGAACCCCGGCGCCGACCCGCGCCAAACCCTGGCCCGCTTCAAGGACGGCGGCCGCATGTTCGCCCTGCGCGAAACCGCCCAGCGCATGAAGGCGGCCCAGTGGCTGGTGTCCACCGGCACCATCAACCCCCTGGGCGACCCCACCGCCGCCGTGGTTTCCCCCACGGCGCAGGAAGTGGCCGACGCCCTGAAGGAATCGGACATCTCGCTGCACTAGCGCGAGGCAAAAAGGCAGAAGGCGAAGGGCCGCCGAAACCGGCGGCCCTTGTACTTTCTGCCCCGAGAAGAAATGGGAGAACCCCCATGCTGGGCAAAACTCTGCTGATAGCCAATCCCGCCGCCCAAAACGGCGAAGGGGCCCGGGCGGCCCGCGAGGTGGCGGGGCTGCTGAAAGAGCGGCTGGGGGAGGGCCGGCTGGAAGTGAGCACCACCCTTTATCCCTATCATGCAGCTGAGATTGCCGCGAGTGCCCGGGGGTTCGATTCGGTGGTGGCGCTGGGAGGTGACGGCATCATCCACGAAACCGTCAACGGCCTCATGAAGGTGGACGCCGCCGAGCGCCCCGCCCTGGGGGTTGTGCCGGTGGGCTCGGGCAATGACTTCGCCAAAACCCTGCGCATATCCCCCAAACTGCCCCAGGCGGTGGCCCAGCTGGCCGACGCGCAGCCGGTGCCGATGGATTTGGGCCTGGTGAACGGCCGCTTCTTCGTGGAAACCCTGTCGTTCGGACTGGACGCCGCCATTGCGCTGGATACCGTGCAGCGGCGCCAGCGCACCGGCGCTACCGGTACAAAGCTGTATTTGGCCGCCGCTCTCGACCAGCTGATCAACCACCTGGAGCGCTACCGCTACCGCATCGCGCTGGACGGCGGCGCGGCCGAGAGCGGCGAGATGTATCTGATGGCAGTGCAAAACGGCATCACCTACGGCGGCGGGTTCGCCATCTGCCCCCACGCGTCGCTCGCCGACGGCCAATTCGACATTTGCATCGCCCGGCCGCCGCTGGCCAAGCCCAAGGCGGTGGCGGTGCTGCTGATGGCCAAGGACGGCCACCACATGGGCTTCAAGAACCTGCAGTTTTCCCGTGCCCGGGAAGTGGAGGTAACCTTCGACCGCTCGGTGCCCGCCCAGGTAGACGGCGAAGACCTCACCGGCAGTAGCTTCCGCGTCTCGATGGCGCCCCGCGCCCTCAAGGTGCTGGCACCAAAGGGCTGGCAGAGCAACAGCGCCTTCAGCCAGCGCCCGGAAGGGTATCCGGCCCCGGTGCCCGTAACGGGGAAGTACGTCGATGTGCCCGCGCAGTGAGGCCGCATTCCTGCCCCTGACGCGGCAGGAGGCAAGTGCCCGCAGTTGGGATGAGGTGGATTTCGTCTACGTCACCGGCGATGCCTATGTGGACCATTCCTCGTTCGGCACCGCCATCATCGCGCGGCTTTTGGAAGCCAAGGGTTTCCGGGTGGGCATCATCGCCCAGCCGGATTGGAAAGACCCCGCCTCTGTAACCGAGTTTGGCCAGCCGCGGTTGGGCTTTCTGGTGTCCGCCGGCAACATGGATTCCATGGTGAACCACTACACGGTGGCCAAGAAGCGCCGCCACCAGGACGCCTACACCCCTGGCGGCGCGCCGTTTCGCCGACCCGATAGGGCGGTGGTGGCCTACAGCCAGCTGATCCGCCGCACCTACAAGCACGCTCCCATCATCTTGGGCGGGGTGGAGGCCAGCCTGCGGCGGTTGGCCCATTACGACTACTGGGCCGACAAGATGAAGCGCTCGGTGCTGCTGGACGCTGGCGCCGACCTCATCTCCTACGGCATGGGGGAGCGTTCCATCGTGGCCATCGCCGAGGCGCTGGAAAGCGGCCTTGCGGTGGGCGACCTCACCTTCATCCCTGGTACGGTGTACCGCGCCAAAACCACTGATAACCTGGTGGATTTCCAGATGCTGCCCAGCTGGCAGGAGGTGAGCGAAAGCAAGCGCGCCTACGCCGCCAGCTTCGCCGTCCAGTACGCCAACAGCGACCCCTTCACCGCCAAAACCCTGGTGGAAGACTACGGCCGCGAAGGGCTGGTGGTGCAGAACCCGCCGGCCGAACCCTTAAGCACCGCCGAGATGGACGCCGTGTATCGGCTGCCCTTCGCGGGCACCTGGCACCCGTCCTACGACGAGGCCGGGGGAGTGCCGGCCCTGGCCGAGGTGCAGTTCTCCCTCACCTCCAACCGCGGCTGCTTCGGGGAATGCGCCTTTTGCGCCCTCACGTTCCATCAGGGGCGCATCGTTTCCGCCCGCAGCCACGAATCGCTTTTGGAAGAGGCACGGGCCATGACGGCCCACCCCGATTTCAAAGGGTATATCAATGATGTGGGCGGCCCCACCGCCAACTTCCGCGCTCCCGCCTGCGCCAAGCAGCTGAAGGCGGGCGCCTGCACGGACAAGCGCTGCCTGTCGCCAGTGCCCTGCAAGGCGCTGAAGGCCAGCCACAGCGACTACACGCTCCTTTTGCGCAAGCTGCGGGCGCTGCCGGGGGTGAAGCGGGTGTTCGTGCGCAGCGGCATCCGCTTCGACTACGTGATGGAAGACCCCAAAGGCGGCGAGTTTTTGCACGAGCTGGTGGCCCATCACGTGTCCGGCCAACTGCGAGTGGCCCCCGAGCACGTGTCCCCGGCAGTGCTGGAGGCCATGGGCAAGCCGCCGCGGGAGGTGTACGACCGTTTCTGCGAGGCCTTCCGCAGCGAAACCGAAGCGGTGGGCAAAAAGCAGTACGTGGTGCCCTACCTGATGAGCTCGCACCCTGGCTCTACCTTGAAAGAAGCGGTGGAGCTGGCGGAATACGTGCGGGACATGGGGTTCAACCCCGAACAGGTGCAGGATTTCTACCCCACTCCCTCAACGGTGGCCACCTGCATGTACCACACTGGGCTGAACCCCCATACCATGCAGCCCATCTACGTGCCCAAAACCCCGCACGAGAAGGCGCTGCAGCGGGCGCTCATCCAGTACCGCAACCCCGCCAACTGGGAACTGGTGCGCGAGGCGCTGCTGAAGGCCCATCGCCCCGATCTCATCGGCTGGGGGGAGAAGTGCCTCATCCGCCCGAAGCGCCCGAAGGCAGAAGGGGGGAAGGGCAGCGCGCCGAAGGGCGGCCGGCCCCGCGGTGGGGGGAAACCACCGAAGGGGAATCCGCCGCGGCCCCGCGCCAGCGCCGGCGGCCGCCAGGGCGGGCGCCCTCCCAAGGCCAATGGCCACAAGGGAGGCATCCGTTAGGGGCGCCTTTGTGGCAACCTTGTGACATTCGCCGAAAACCGAAAATACATCTTGCCCCGCAAATCTCCGCTATTTATACTATCGGGTTGCGTCTGTGTGCGTTATGGACACACCCGGACGCGTGGACAAGCGGCGTCGCGATGGAGAGCCTCCATCTTCACCGATCGGCAATCGCCTGTTCACCCTAGTAGGGGATCTTCCGGTGTGCGGAGAGGCGCGCGAGCGGAAGTTCCGAAGAAGGGGCCCGGCCCGAAGGTAGTTGCCGTTACCAGCTATCGGATGGCGAGTGGTCCAAAGTAGAAAGGTTGTGTTACTGTGGGTATCAAACAGTACAAGCCGACGAGCCCCGGACGTCGTTTCCAGACGGTCTCGGATTTCTCCGAGATCACCACTTCGACTCCGGAGAAGTCTCTGCTGGCACCGAAGCCGAAGAAGGCGGGCCGCAACAATAACGGCCGGGTGACCACCCGTCACCAGGGCGGCGGCAACAAGCAGCGCTACCGCATCATCGACTTCAAGCGGAACAAAGATGGCGTGCCGGCCAAGGTGGCCACCATCGAGTACGACCCCAACCGTTCCGCCCGTATCGCTCTGCTGCACTACGTTGACGGCGAGAAGCGCTACATCATTCACCCCAAGGGCCTGAAGGTGGGCGACATCGTGGTTTCCGGCCCCGATGCCGACATCAAGCCCGGCAACACCCTGCCGCTGGCCAACATCCCCGTTGGTACGCTCATCCACAACGTTGAGCTGCAGCCGGGCAAGGGCGCTGCCATCGCTCGCTCCGCGGGCACTTCCATCCAGCTCATGGGCAAGGAAGGCAACTACGCCATCCTGCGCATGCCTTCCTCCGAGATGCGCCGCGTGCTGATCACCTGCCGCGCCACCGTGGGCGAGGTGGGCAACGCCGAGCACTCCAACATCAAGATCGGCAAGGCTGGCCGCAATCGCTGGAAGGGCATCCGTCCCTCCGTTCGCGGTACCGTTATGAACCCTGTGGATCACCCCCATGGCGGCGGCGAGGGCAAGAACAAGTCCGCTGGCCGTCACCCGGTTACCCCCTGGGGCGTTCCTACCAAGGGCCATCGCACCCGCAACCCGAAGAAGGCCTCTAGCCGCCTGATCATCCGTCGCCGCAAGAAGTAGCGGATAAGACTTAAGGAGTAAGAATGAGTCGTAGCCTGAAAAAAGGTCCTTACGTCGAACCGCGCCTGCTTGCCCGCATTGAGGCAATGAACGCGGCCGGCGAGAAGAACGTCATCAAAACCTGGTCTCGCGCCAGCACCATCTTCCCGGACATGGTGGGCCACACCATCGCCGTGCACGATGGCCGCAAGCACGTGCCGGTTTACGTTACCGAATCCATGGTCGGGCACAAGCTCGGCGAGTTTGCCCCCACGCGTACCTTCAAGGGTCACGCGGCCGATAAGAAGAAGCGATAGGAGAGGGAATCATGGAAGTAAGAGCAGTTGCGCGCTTCGTCCGCGTGAGCCCTCGCAAGGCCCGCATCGTTGTGGACCTCATCCGCGGCAAGTCCGTGGCCCAGGCCCAGGAGATTCTGGCCTTTACCAACCGCGGCATTGCCGAAACCGTGGAGAAAACCCTGAACTCCGCCGTGGCCAACGCCGAGCACAACAACCAGCTGAACCCTTCGACCTTGTTCGTCAAGGCCGCCTATGTGGACGAAGGCCCCACCCTGAAGCGCATTCGTCCCCGCGCCAAGGGCTCTGCGTCGCGCATTCGCAAGCGCACTAGCCACATCACCATCGTTGTCGCACCGCGAGAGGAGGCCTAAGTTCATGGGTCAGAAAGTAAGCCCTACTGGGTTCCGTCTCGGCATCACCGAGGATTGGCGCAGCCGCTGGTACGCCGGCAAAGACTACGCCGAAACCCTTGAGAACGACCTTGCCATCCGCAAGTTCCTGGACAAGTACCTGGCCCGTGCCGCCGTGTCCCGCGTGGACATTGAGCGCGCTGGCGACAAGATCAAGGTGTCCATCACCACCGCCCGTCCCGGCGTGGTGATCGGCAAGAAGGGCGCCGAGATCGACGTGCTGCGCAAGAAGCTGGACAAGATCGCTAACGGCCCCGTGTCCATCGAAGTGGTTGAGGTGAAGCGCCCCGAGCTGGACGCCGAGCTGATCGCCCAGTCGGTGGCCGAGCAGCTGGAAGGCCGCGTGGCTTTCCGTCGCGCCATGCGCAAAGCGGTGCAAGCCGCCATGAAGTCGGGCGCCAAGGGCATCCGCATCCAGTGCTCCGGCCGTCTGGGCGGCGCTGAGATGAGCCGCCGCGAGTGGTACCGCGAAGGCCGTGTGCCGCTGCACACCCTGCGCGCCAAGATCGACTACGGTTTCTCCATTGCCACCACCACCTACGGCGCCATCGGCGTGCAGGTGTGGGTGTATCACGGAGACGTGCTGCCGGGCCAGAAGGCTCCCCAGCCGGCTCTGGAAGGCAGCAGTCGTCCCAACAACCGCAATCGCCGCAACGATCGTCGTGAAAGGGGGCAGAAGTAAATGCTCGTACCTAAGCGCGTGAAGCACCGCAAGGTGCAGCGTGGTTCCATGAAGGGCAACGCCAAGGGCGGCACCCGGCTGAACCACGGCTCCTACGGCATCCAGGCCCTGGAGCCCCACTGGATTACCAACCGCCAAATCGAGGCTGCCCGTATCGCCATGACCCGTCACATGAAGCGTGGCGGCAAGGTGTGGATCACCATCTTCCCGGACAAGCCCATCACCTCCAAGCCGGCTGAAACCCGCATGGGTTCCGGTAAGGGCAACCCCGAAGGCTGGGTGGCTGTGGTGAAGCCCGGCCGCATCATGTTCGAAATCGACGGCGTTGATGACGAGGTGGCCCGCGAGGCCCTGCGCCTGGCCATCAACAAACTGCCCATCAAGTGCAGGATCGTCACTCGTGAAACGGAAGGGCAGGAATAGATGAAAGCAGCAGAGATTCGTGAGCTTTCTGCCGAAGACCTGCAGGCAAAGCTGAAGGACGCCCGTGCAGAGCTTTTCAACCTGCGTTTCCAAATGGCCACCAGCCAGCTGGACAACACTGCACGCGTGAAGCAGGTTAAGAAGGACATCGCGCGCATCCTCACCGAGATGCGTGCTCGTGAACTGAGCGCGTAGGCCCGGAAGGAGATTTGAAATGACTGAAGAACGCAATCTGCGCAAGGTGCGCCAGGGTGTCGTGGTCAGCGACGTCAACGACAAGACCATCGTGGTGATGGTGGAGGAGCGCAAGCCCCATCCGGTCTACGGCAAGATGATGACCAGCACCAAGAAGCTGCACGCCCATGACGAGAACAACGAGGCCGGCATCGGCGACACCGTTCAAATCATGGAAACCCGCCCGCTGTCCAAGCAGAAGCGCTGGCGTTTGGTGAAGATCGTAGAGAAGGCCAAATAGCGGGTGTGCGAAAGCACGTCAGCTGTTATCAGGAAAGATAGGAAAAGCATATGATTCAGATGCAATCCATGCTCGCGGTGGCCGACAACTCCGGCGCTCGCAAGGTGCAGTGCATCAAGGTGCTGGGCGGTTCGAAGCGCCGCTACGCTGGTCTTGGTGACGTGATCATCTGCAGCGTGAAGGAAGCCATGCCCAACGGCAACGTGAAGAAGGGCGATGTGGTGCGCTGCGTTATCGTTCGCGTGAAGAAGGAAGTGCGCCGCGCCGATGGCTCCTACATCCGCTTCGACCAGAACGCCGCTGTGCTCATCAACAACGATGGCTCTCCTCGCGGCACCCGTATCTTCGGGCCCGTCGCCCGCGAGCTGCGCGACAAGAAGTACATGAAAATCGTGTCTCTGGCACCGGAAACGCTGTAGGGGAGGTGCGATAAATGACCAAGATACACGTGAAAAAGGGCGATACCGTTAAGGTGATCTCCGGCAAAGACCGCGGCAAGGTGGGCGAAGTGAAGCGCTCCATCCCGTCCACGGGCCGTGTGGTGGTGGAAAAGGTCAACATGATGAAGAAGGCCATGCGCCCCACCCAGCAAAACCCCCAGGGTGGTATCTCCACCATGGAGGCTCCGCTGGACGCTTCCAACGTCATGCTGGTGTGCCCCAGCTGCAACGAGGCCACCCGCGTGGCCCACAAGCGTACCGAAGCCGGTAAGCTGATCCGTGTCTGCAAGAAGTGCGGCAAGGATATCGATACCGAGTAAATTGGTTGCGCTGGCCTTCCCGGCCGGCGCAACCCCTCGGCGCTGCGGCTTCCCCATGCACCTGGGAAAGCCTCGCTCGCTGGCTTGGACCTGTGTTGGGTTCGGGGTGGTGAGCAAAAACGCCAAATGGCCCCTCTGGTTGGATGCTTGAGGGGACGCAGGGTCGGAAATCCTGCGTTTAATTCATCGAACGAAAGGTTTTAGCGAAATGGCTACTCCTCGTCTGAAGGAAAAGTACAAGAACGAAGTTGCCCCCGCCATCAAAGAAGAGCTGGGCATCGACAACGTGAACGACATTCCCCGTCTGGAGAAGATCGTGGTGAACATGGGCGTGGGCGCCGCTTCCGGCGACTCCAAGCTGCTGGACGCTGCCATGAACGACATGCGTATCATCACCGGGCAGCAGCCCATGGTGTGCCGTGCCCGCAAGTCCATCGCCGGCTTCCATGTGCGCGAAGGCCAGGCCATCGGCTGCAAGGTTACCCTGCGCGGCGACCGCATGTGGGAGTTCCTGGACCGTCTGCTGGCCACCGCTCTGCCCCGCGTGCGCGACTTCCGCGGCATCTCGCCGAAGTCCTTCGACGGCCGCGGCAACTATTCGCTGGGCGTCACCGAGCAGCTCATCTTCCCGGAAATTGACTACGACAAGGTTGACCGCACCCGCGGTATGGACATCACCGTGGTCACCAACGCCGGCACCAACGAGCGCGCCTTCGCCCTTCTGAAGGCCCTCGGCTTCCCGTTCAAGGCGGAATAACGGCAATCTCGCCACCAAAACGCACGGTCTGGCGTACAATAGCCGGCCGTGCGTAAAAACCACTTAGGGCAAAAAGGTCGTAATCCTGCGGCCTTTAAGCATAAGAAAGAAGGAAATGCATGGCTAAGAAATCGATGATCGCCAAAGCCAAGCGCGAGCCCAAGTTCTCAACGCGCCAGCATAATCGCTGCCATCGTTGCGGACGCCCCCACGGCTACTACCGTAAGTTCGGTCTGTGCCGTATCTGCTTGCGTGAACTGGCCAACAAAGGCGAACTGCCCGGCGTTACCAAGGCTTCCTGGTAAGTCACCCCGGTAACGCGCACAAGGGTGGGCCGGCGCGTCGAGGCGTTTGGGTTAAGGGCTCAAGCGAACCGGACAGCGCGGTTCATCACGAACCAAAGGAGAACAAAACATGACAATGACCGATCCCATCGCAGACATGCTTACGCGCGTGCGTAACGCTCAGTCTGCCGGCAAGGACACCGTGTCCATGCCGTCGAGCAAGAAGCTCATCGAGATCGTCCGCATTATGGAGCAGGAAGGCTACATTCGCGGATACGACGTCATCGAGGGCGAGCCGCGCGCTACCCTCGAAATCACGTTGAAGTACGGGCCCAAGAAGGCCAAGACCATTCGCGGCATCAAGCGCATCTCCAAGCCGGGTCTGCGCATTTACGCCGGTAAGAATGATCTGCCCCGCGTGCTGGGCGGCCTGGGCACCGCCATTGTGTCCACGAGCAAAGGCGTGATGACCGATCGCGACGCCCGCAAGGCCGGCGTCGGCGGCGAAGTCATCGCGTACATCTGGTAGGAAAGGAGGGCTTTACATGTCTCGTATCGGTAAACTGCCCATCGCCGTTCCTTCCGGTGTCACCGTTACCATCGACGGTTCCACGGTAACGGTAAAGGGCCCCAAGGGCGAGCTTTCCCGTTCGTTCCAACCCGTCATCTCCATCAAGCAGGAGGGCGACCAAATTGTGTGCGCCCCGCTTGATGAAACCCGCGAGGCCAACGCGTTCCACGGCCTCACCCGCACGCTGATCGCCAACATGGTGGAGGGCGTGTCCAAGGGCTTTTCCAAGAAGCTGCAGCTGGTGGGTGTTGGTTACCGCGCCGCCCTCAAGGGCAAGAACCTTGAGATGCAGCTGGGCTATTCCCATCCGGTGCTGGTGGAGGCCCCCGAAGGCATCACCTTCGAAGTGCCCAGCCAGACGGAAATCGTCGTGACCGGCCCCTCCAAGGAGCAGGTGGGCCAGGTGGCCGCCAACATCCGCAAGTGGCGCAAGCCGGAACCCTACAAGGGCAAGGGCATTCGCTACGAGGGCGAGTACGTACGCCGCAAGGTCGGCAAGGCCGGCAAAGACTAAGCGCTTACTGGCATTTCATCGAAGGGATCATTATGAACAAACTTCAGAAAAAGCAAGCCGGTCTGCGTCGTCGCCATCGTCGTGTGCGCGGCAAGATTTCCGGCACCGCTGCCCGTCCGCGTTTGTGCGTGACCCGCAGCAACAACAACATCTACGCTCAGGTAATCGACGACGTTACGGGCCACACCCTTTGCGCCGCTTCCACCCTGGGCCCCGAGTTCAAGGCCACTGGCGCCAAGGGCTCCACGGTGGAAGGTGCCAGTGCTCTGGGCACCATCATTGGCAACAAGGCTCAGGAGATCGGCGTGACCACGATCGTGTTCGATCGTGGCGGTAACCTGTACCACGGCCGCGTCAAGGCTTTGGCCGAGGCGGCTCGTGAAGCCGGTCTGAAATTCTAGAAGGGAATCAAGCTTATGGCTCGTAATAACAACCGTCAGCAGGAGAGCGCCGTTCCCGAGCTTCAGGAGCGCGTGGTCTTCATCAACCGCGTGGCCAAAACCGTCAAGGGCGGCCGCCGCATGCAGCTGTCTGCCCTCGTGGTAGTGGGCGACGGCAACGGTCGCGTGGGCGTGGGCATGGGCAAGTCCGCCGAAGTGCCCTCCGCCATCAAGAAGGCCGTCGAGGATGCCAAGAAGAACATGTTCAGCGTGCCGATCACCGCTGAGGGCACCGTTCCCCATGAGATCATGGGCGAGTTTGGTGCCGGCCGCGTGCTGATCAAGCCCGCTGTTCCCGGTACCGGCGTTATGGCCGGTGGCCCGGTGCGCGCCATCATGGAGCTGGCCGGCGTGAAGAACGTAATCACCAAGTCGCTGGGCACTTCCAATGCCATGAACATTGTGAAGGCTGCGGCCGAGGGCCTCAAGGGCCTGGAGAACCCGCAGGACGTGGCCAACCGCCGCGACCTGTCCGTGGCCCAGGTGTTTGGCTGGAAGGAGCAGTAATCATGGCTGATGCTAAGAAGACGCTGCGTGTGACCCAAACCCGCAGTGCCGTGGGCCGTCCCGCCGATCAGGGAAAAACCCTGAAGGCGCTGGGCCTGGGCAAGATTGGCCGCACCGTTGACCAGGTGGACAACGAGAGCGTGCGCGGGATGATCTTCAAGGTGAAGCACCTTGTGGAAGTGGAAGAGCTTTAAGTAGCCTTCGGCTTGGCGCTGCGGTTTCGTCGGGCACCCGCCCTTGGCTTTCAAAGCTTGCCTTCGCGTATCTAAGTACGCTCAGCCGCTTTTCAAGCCAATTGCGAGTACCGGACGAACCCTCGCTCACCCTTCAGAATCTACGAGGTTCAGAGGGAAAAAGTGATGGAAATTGGCGTGCCCGAAAGGGCACGCCATTGCCATGATAAATGGAAGTTAGCTGGCGGCGATCTGCCAGCGCCGCCCCGAAGGCGGGGCGGTAAGCGAAAAGCTAGGAGTAAACATGGAACTCAAAGACTTGGTCCCCAACGAGGGGTCCACTAAGAACCGCAAGCGCGTGGGCCGTGGCAACGGCTCCGGTACCGGCAAGACCGCCGGTCGCGGCCTGAACGGCCAGAAGTCCCGCGCTGGTGGCGGCAAGGGCGCCGGCTTCGAGGGTGGTCAAACCCCGCTGGCCCGTCGTCTGCCGAAGCTGCCGGGCTTCCGCAACGTCAACCGCGTGGAGTACCTGCCGGTGAACGTCAGCCGCCTGGAGGAGAAGTTCGAGGCCGGCGAGGTTGTGGACGGCGACTCCCTGAAGGCCAAGGGCATCATCAAGCACTCCGATGCTCCTGTTAAGGTGCTGGGTGACGGTGAGATCACCAAGGCCCTTACCGTGAAGGTGGACAAGGTTTCGGCTTCTGCCAAGGCGAAGATCGAGGCCGCCGGAGGAAAGGTCGAAGAGCCTTGCTAAGCTCCATTATCGATGCGTTCAAGGTACCCGAGCTTCGCAAGAAGATTCTCTTCACCCTTGCGATTCTCGCGCTGTACCGTTTCGGCGCCTATGTACCGGTCCCGGGCATTCCGTTCCATGACTTCGCCACCGCTTTCGAGGATTCCGGCGTAGCCATGACCATGCTCGACCTGTTCACAGGCGGAGCGCTTTCCAATTTCTCAGTGTTCTCGCTGGGCATCATGCCCTACATCACCGCATCCATCATCATGCAGCTGATGCAGGGCGTAATTCCCGCGGTGGGGCGCTGGGCCAAGGAGGGTGACGCCGGTCGCCGTAAGATCACCCAGGTAACCCGCTATCTCACGCTGGGTCTGGGCCTCATCAACGCCATCGGTTACCTGCTGCTGTTCCAGTCTTCCGCTTACGGTGTGCAGTTCTCCACGGAGGTGCCTTACTGGCTCACCAGCGTCATCATCGTGTTCACGCTGGTGGCGGGCACTGCCTTCATCATGTGGATGGGCGAGCTTATCACCCAGCGGGGCATCGGCAACGGCATGTCCCTCATCATCTTCGTGTCCATCGTGTCCCGCGTGCCTTCCGCCATCTTCTCGTCGGTGAACCTCACCGCCGATACCGGCATGGGCATCGCGCTCACCATTCTCATTATCGCGGTTGTGGTGGTGTGCATCCCCGCCATCATCTTTGTGGAGCGCGCTCAGCGCCGCATCCCGGTGAACTACGCCAAGCGGGTGCAGGGGCGCCGCATGATGGGCGGCCAGTCCACCTACATTCCGCTTAAGGTGAACGCTGCGGGCGTTATCCCCATCATCTTCGCCAGCTGCATCATTTACTTCCCGGCCCAGTTGGCCGCCATTTTCAACGTGGGTTGGCTCACTGCTTTCGCGAACGCTATTTCCACGGGCTGGCTGAATTGGCTGATCACGGTGCTGCTGATTGTGTTCTTCGCCTACTTCTACACCTCTATGGTGTTCAATCCTGAAGAAACGGCGGACAACATCCGCAAGCAGGGCGGCTTCATCCCCGGCGTTCGTCCGGGCGTGGCCACCGTGCAGTACATCAAGAACGTCATCAACCGCGTGACGCTTCCCGGTGGCCTGTACATCGCCTGCATCGCGGTCATCCCCACCATCATCTTCTACTTCACCGGCAACCAGCTTATCCAGGCGTTCGGTGGCACGTCCATCCTCATCATGATCGGCGTTGCCCTCGATACCATGAGTAAAGTGGAGTCGCAGTTGAAGATGCATAACTACGAGGGCTTCTTTAAATAGGGTGTTCCGTCGGCCTGACGGCCGACGGAACCACTTGTCCGCATAAAAGCCGCCGGGCACCCCATCTTGCCATTCAGAGCTTGCCTTCGCGCACCACAGTGCGCTCAGCCACTCTTCAAGGCAATCTGGGGCACCGGGCGGCTTTTCTGCTGCTTGCGGTGGGATGTTCGTCATTCGCCGTTGAAGCCTTCCTGCGTGGACCTGTTGTTTTCGATCTATTCTATTTTTAAGAGGCCGCTGGGGCGGCTTTTTTAATTCACTCTGAACCATTTATCGGTTATTCGTGGAGTAGGTGAGGGGTTTCTTTGGCGATTGCTACAATGGGCCTACCGATTTAAATACTTCCGGAAAGGAACTGCCAATGAACATTGTGCTGTTGGGCGCTCCGGGCGCTGGCAAGGGCACGCAAGCGGCCAAACTCATCGAAGAGTACGGGCTTACCCACATTTCTACTGGCGACATGCTGCGCGCTGCGGTAAAGGAAGGCACAGAGCTGGGTCTTCAGGCTAAGAAGTATATGGATGCCGGCGATTTGGTGCCCGACGACGTGATTATCGGCCTGGTGACCGAGCGCCTTTCCCAGCCCGATACCGCCAATGGCTTCATCCTGGACGGTTTCCCCCGCACCACGGCTCAGGCGGTGGCCCTCGACGCCGAGCTGGGCAAGCTGGAGCGCCCGCTGGATGCCGCCTTGCTGATCGACGTGAAGCCGGAAGTGATAGTGAATCGACTGTGCTCCCGCCGCATGTGCCGCGAGTGCGGCTACATCGGCAGCGTTGCCGATGCGGTGTGCCCCGTGTGCGGCGGGGAGATGTACCAGCGCGATGATGACAACGAGGCAACGGTGCGTAATCGCCTGGACGTGTACGAAAAATCCACCAGCCCGCTGATCGATTACTACCGCGGCTGCGATCTGCTGGTGTCCATCGACGGCGACCGCGACGTGGACGTGGTGTACGCTGATGTAAAAGAGGCACTGCAGTAAGCGTCCGCATCAACCGACGGCACAGGGCCGGAAGTCGCGCGCTTCCGGCCCTCTTTTTGTGCCTCGTTCTTGCCGCTTGCCGCCATTCCCTATAATGGACCCATGGACAATCTCATCGCCCACATGCGCTCTTTCGTCATGAAGGCCTTCCACAACGACATGGAGGAGGCCAAACGCTGCGTTATCTCGTGGGTGCTCATTGTGCTTCTGGCGCTGGCGGCCGAGGTGTTTCTGTTCAACATGAACCACTTTCGCACGCTGGGATACCAGCCGGTGGACCTCACCTCTCAGATAAACCTGCAGCGGGCCGACAACGGCAGCTACCGCATGACAGTGGAAGACCACGTGCTGGACTTCCGCGACTTGGATTGCGAAGTGCACAACCTGTACCTGGGCTTCGACTCGCAGCAGCCGGCCCAAAACCTGCCCATCAAAATCCAGTTCACCGACGAAGCTCACCTCACCTTCTTCGATACCACCGATTACACCGAGGGCGTACCGTTGGTGGAGGTGGCCACTAACGGCAGCCAAAGCAAGTACATAAACCTCAATACGGCGGGCAAAGTGGGCAACATGCGCATCGAGATAGTGGGGGAGGACACCGCCTATCCCATATATCTGGACCAAGTGCTCATCAACGTGCCGCGCCCCTTCGCCTTCAATACCACCCGCTTTTTGGCGGTGCTGCTGGTGATATCGGTGGTGTACCTGTTCAGGCCCGGGTCGGGCATCTATTCCATCGACATGCGGAAGAATCCGCTGCGTTCGAAGGCGGCCATCGTGGCAACGGTGGCGGTGGAGGCCATAGCGCTTTCCATGTTTTGCCTGTACGGGTCGAACCTGGTGGGAGTGGCCACTTCCAGCTACAACTATGGGGCCTGGGATGGAACGAGCCTGGTGAACACCTTTGAGGTGGGGGGAGATAACGCCCAGCAGTACGCCGATCTGGCCCGGGCCATGGCCGATGGCCATCTGTACCTGGACGAGGAACCGCCTCAGTGGCTGCAGGAAATGGAGGATCCCTACGACAAGGGCGCCCGAGACGAGGCCCAGAAGCAGTCGGGGGAGCCTTACCTGTTCGATGTGGCCTATTATGACGGTCATTACTACGTGTACTTCGGCGTGGTGCCGGTGGTGCTGTTTTACCTGCCATTCTATTTGCTCACCGGGGCGAACTTCCCCACCGCCATCGGGGTTTTGGTGATGGCCATCGCCTTCATGCTGGGCTGTTCGGCCCTGCTCGACCGCTTCAGCCGCAACAACTTCAAGTCGGTGAGTCTGGGGCTGTACCTGCTTCTGCAGGTGCCGCTGGTGTGTTGTTGCGGCATTCTGTACCTGGTGAAGTTCCCCACGTTCTACTCGTTTCCCATCATGTGCGGCCTTACATTCTCGGTATGGGGGCTGTACTTCTGGATGCGGGGGCGCACCAGCCGCCGCCCCTGCTTGTGCTACTTCGCGGGATCGCTGTGCATGGCGCTTGTGCTGGGGTGCCGGCCGCAGTTGGTGCTGCTGTCCTGTTTGGCCTTCCCGCTGTTCTGGCGTCCCTTCATAACCGAGGGCCGCATCCGCACCCGCGAGGGGCGGCGGCAATTCGCCTGCCTGGTGGCGCCGTATCTGCTGGTGGGGGGTGCCATCATGGCCTACAATGCCGCCCGGTTCGGCAGCCCCTTCAACTTCGGCGCCAACTACAACCTCACGGTGAACGACATGACCAAGCGCGGCTGGCAAATCGGCCGCCTGGCACCGGCCTTGTTCGCCTATTTCCTGCAGCCTCCCTGCGCCAACGGGGTATTCCCCTTCCTGCAGCCGGAGCCGTTCGCCACTACCTACATGGGGCAAACGGTGAAGGAGGCCACGTTCGGCGGCATCTTCGCCTGCCTGCCGCTTCTGTGGCTGCTGCCCTTTGCGCCTCGGCTTTTGCGGTGGCGGCGCCAGGCGCGCCAAACCCGCACCGTATTCGGGGTGGTATGCGTGCTGCTGGCCAGCGGCGTGGTCATCGCGCTTTTGGATGCGGAGATGGCCGGCATCTTGCAGCGCTACTATGCCGACTTCAGCTTCATGTTCTTGGCGGCTACGGTGCTGTTGGTGCTGATTGCCAATGAGGCGCTGCAAAAACGGCCGCAATTGAAGGAGGTGCTGCTGAAGGTGCTTATCGTGCTAGTTACTTTGAGCGTAGCCTATTCCTCGCTCTTGTGCTTTGTTCCAGAAATTGGTTGGTATTCCGATGTGTATCCCTGGGCTTATCAGAACCTCCTGGATGCTGTGCTGTTTTGGACTTAGTCCCGGCTTGGCGCAGCTTTGACTGCGCGTGGGCTTGCGCCTGCGCCCGTTCTTTCTCCATCGCGATCATCGTTTCCCGTTGTTGTCAGAACCGTCATTGGCGGGCAACGGTTTGACACCGATGCTGCATTTTGCCTGCAAGGGGTCTACATTGGCCCAAAGGCCAAGCCTCCACGGAGGGGGCTGGGAAAGACGGTGATGTGCATGCGAAACTGTGCAATGCGGATGAGCGGGGCAGGGAAAGGCGCGGCGGTATTCGTTTGCGAACGAAAAGGCTTGAGGTGGTTGGCGGCGCTGGCGGCGGCTTGCATGCTGCTGGCCTGTTTGTGCGGCCCTGCCCGCGAACTGGCCTTTGGGGCTTCGGGTGATGAGGCGGCTGGGGCATCCGGTGGCTCAGTTACCGTGACTTACGTACCCGATCCGGCTGATGCGGGGGCGGTTTCGGTGGTTGAGAACGTCGTCAATCCAATGACAGGGGAGGGCATTACCGGCTCCACCGCCATGCCCAACCATGGTAGGGTGTTTGTCGGCTGGTACCAGGGGAATACGCTTGTTACCTCCGATGCACTGCTTGGCCCCTCTCAGGTGCGCGCCCATATGGTTACCGCTGGCACCGGCGGCTTGAAGTCCACGACGTTTGTGGCCCGTTTTGAAAAGCCCTCGCCGGCAATTGCCTTGGCCAAGGCCATAACGGCGCCGCCCGCCAACGGCACTCATTTTGTGGTGGGAGATACCGTGCATTTCGCAATCACCGCTACCAATACGGGTAACATTACCCTGACTGAGGTGGTCATCGATGACACCTTGGCCAGTCTGGCCCCCCTGACGAATCTGGTGCCTGGTGAAAGTCGTACCGTGAGTTATGACTATACGGTGACCGAGGCCGATCTGGATGCCGGCTACGTGAGCAATGTAGCAGTGGCTCAGGCCTCAGTTAAGGGGTGGGCCACCAAGGTGATTAAAAGCGAGCCGGCTAGCATTGCGGCCTTGGTGAAGGAAGCCCCACCGCAGTCCACTTATGTGATCTGCGGGGCCTATCCTGCCGCAGGAGGTACGGTGGACGTGCCCTATGAGGTGGTAGAGGACGACTCCGGAAGTGGCCTGAGCCCTGTGACTGCCTCTGCCGCCGAGGGCTACGACTTTGCTGGATGGTTCCGTCATGACGGTGTTCTTGTGTCTGGCGATCCGGTGCTTGGCGTGGATGTTATTCGCGCGGGTTTGGGCCTGGGTGGAGAAAAACCGTCCTATGTGCCTGCCCTTTATCTGGCCTATTTCGTGCCTCGGGCGGAGGAAATCCCCGATGGCCCTGATGCTCCCGACACGCCGGATGTTCCCGGCGAAAGCGGCGGCACCGATGATGTGGTGAAGCCGGGCGTCGATGGGGGTTCCGATGCCGTTGCCCCCGATGACGGACAGGCCGGCGGTGCCGATGCCGAAGAGGCTCCCGACAAGGGCGCTGGCGAATCCGCCAAGGAAAAGCCCACCTACCACAGCGCGGACAAACCTTCTGTGGCGGCAAAGGGCATGCCCCAAACTGGTGACGGTCTGTGCACGGTGGCCACGGTGCTGCTGTTGGTGGCCATGGCCTCTATCACCATTGCCTGGGCGGCCCAGCGCGGACGGCAGCGTTAGCGGCGAAGCATTCCCCAAATTGCGAAACCAAGGCGCACCTGTGCGAAAATGGGCTAGTATGGAACAGCGCGCTAGCGCCTGCGGATGCGCCTTTGACCAAGGAGAAAGGTTACCCATGAAATTCATCATCACCGAAGACTACGATGCCATGAGCCGTGCCGCCGCCAACGTGATCAGCGGCTACGTGACCTCCCATCCCGGCTGCGTGCTGGGCCTGGCCACCGGTTCCACCCCCATCGGCCTGTACAGTTGCCTGGTGAAAGACTACGAGGCCGGCGTTCTCAGCTTCTCGGACGTCACCAGTTTCAACCTGGACGAGTACCGCGGCCTGGACCCGCAGCACGACCAGAGCTACCGCTATTTCATGGAGCACAACCTGTTCTCCCACGTGGACATCGAGGCGGCCCGCACCCATGTGCCTGATGGCGCCTGCCCCGACGCCGAGGCCGCCTGCGCCGCCTACGAACAGGCCATCGCCGAAGCGGGCGGGCTGGGGCTGCAGCTTCTGGGCCTGGGCCACAACGGCCACATCGGCTTCAACGAGCCGGCGCCCGACTTCCCCAAGTACACCCACTGCGTCACCCTCACCGAGAGCACCATCAACGCCAACTCCCGCCTGTTCGACTCCATTGACGACGTGCCCCGCGAGGCCTACACCATGGGCATCGGCACCATCATGGCGGCGAAGGAGATTTTGGTGGTGGCCAGCGGCGCCGACAAGGCCGACATCGTGCGTCGCGCCTTCTTCGGCCCGGTTACCCCCGAGGTGCCCGCGTCGGTGCTGCAGTTCCACCCCAACGTAACGGTAATCGTGGACAAAGAGGCCGGCGCCCTCTGCTAGGGCCGCGCTTCGGCCCCGTGCGGGCCGGTGTGAAAAGTTTTCAAGAATCTGTCGAAGGGGAGCGCTCGGCTCCCCTTTGCGCTACCATGGCCCCGTTATTCCAGAGAGAAAGGCGGAGGCGCGATGACTGTTCCCGTAAGTGCCGTAGTGGGCGGAAAGCTGTTCAACGGATCCGGTTTCGAAGAGGGCGAGCTGCAAATTGCCGCAGGCCGCTTTGCGGGGGATGTGGGCGGCGCCGCCGATGGGGAAGTGGTGGACGCTACCGGCTGCTACGTGATTCCCGGTTTGGTGGACCTGCATTTCCACGGCAGCGCCGGCGCCGACGTGTCCGACGGCGATGAGGAGGGGCTGCACAAGATGGGGGCCTACGAGGCCTCTCGCGGTGTGACCGCCATGTGCCCCGCCACCATGACCCTGCCCGAAGACGTGCTGCTGCGGGCCGCCGAAGCAGCGGCCGCCTACGTGCCCGCCGCCAACGAAGCGGATTTGGTGGGCATCAACATGGAGGGGCCCTACATTTCCCCCGGCAAGGTGGGGGCCCAGAACCCCGACTATGTGCGCAACCCCTCCGTTGAGGAGTTCCGCCGCCTGCAAGAGGCGGCCGGCGGCCTGTTCAAGCTGGTGGACATCGCCCCCGAAGAGCCCGGCGCCGACGTCTTCATCCAGCAGCTGGGCGACGAGGCGCGCATTTCGGTGGCCCATACCTCCTGCGATTACGAAACGGCGGCCCATGCCTTCCAGGAAGGCGCGCGCCATCTCACCCACTGCTACAACGCCATGCCCTCCATGCACCACCGCACCCCCGGCCCCATTCCCGCCGCCGCCGAGCACGATGAGGTGACGGCCGAGATCATCGCCGACGGGGTGCACATCCACCCGGCCATGGTGCGGCTGGCATTCAAGCTGTTCGGCGACGACCGCATGATCCTCATCTCCGACACGCTGCGGGCGGCCGGCCTGGGCGACGGGGTGTACGATTTGGGGGGCCAGGACGTAACGGTGAAGGGATACGAGGCCCGCATCGACAACGGTGCCTTGGCTGGCTCGGTTAGCGATCTCATGCGCTGCCTGTATGTGGCGGTGACCCAGATGGGCATTCCGCTGGCCAGTGCCGTGAAGGCCGCTAGTGCCAACCCCGCCCGCGCTTTGGGGCTCTCAACTCTCTATGGTTCGCTGCAACCGGGCCATGTGGCCGATGCCGTGCTGTTAGACGAGGAGACCCTGGAAGTGAAGGCGGTTATCCTGCGGGGCAATCTCCTGTAGGCCATCTATCGTCGCCATTTCCGTTGCCGCTGGGGTTGCCGTTCGCGCCCCAGCTTTTCTATGTTACAGGCTGTTAACAGAGCTCTTGCTATACTCGACTAAAGTGTTCTGGGGGCAGTCGCCGGGCGACGCGCCATTTCCCCGTGACAAAAGGAAGGCGGTTGCCGATGGACGGCATAGTGGACTTCATCAACTTACTGGACGGCTGGGTGTGGGGTGTTCCCATGCTGGTGCTGCTTTTGGGGTCGCACATTTACCTCACGTTCCGTACTGGCTTCATCCAGCGCAAGCTGCCCACCGCCATCAAGCTGTCCGTCACGAAAGACCCGGACGCTCCCGGCGACATCTCGCAGTTCGGCGCCCTGTGCACCGCCCTTTCCGCCACCATCGGCACCGGTAACATCGTGGGCGTGGGCACCGCCATCCTGTCCGGCGGCCCCGGCGCGGTGTTCTGGATGTGGATTACCGGCGTGTTCGGCATGGCCACCAAGTACTCGGAAACCTTCGCCGCTGTGAAGTATCGCGTGAAGGACCACAATGGCAACATGCTGGGTGGCGCCATGTACGCCTGGAAGCGCGCCTTCAACAAGGAAGACGGCTCCACCCCCTGGTGGGCGCTTTTGGGCGCCGGCGCCTTTGCCCTGTTCGCCGCCATTGCCTCCTTCGGCATCGGCTCGGCGGTGCAGTCCTCGGCCATGACCGACGTCATTTCCACCAACCTGCCCGGCATCCCCGGCTGGGGCATCGGCCTGGCCATCGTGATCATGGTTTCGGTGGTTATCTTCGGCGGCGTGAAAGTCATCTCGAAGGTGTGCGAGAAGCTGGTGCCCTTCATGGCCATCGCCTATGCCTGGGGCTGCGTTGTCATTCTGGGCATGAACTGGGAGTTCGTGTGGCCGGCCCTGTGCCTTATCGTGGAGAGCGCCTTTACCGCCAAGGCCGCTTTCGGCGGCGCGCTGGGCAGCGGCATCATGCTGGCCCTGCAATTCGGCTGCGCCCGTGGCTTGTTCTCCAACGAATCCGGCCTGGGCTCTGCCCCCATCGTGGCCTCTGCGGCCGCTACCCGCAACCCAGCCCGCCAGGCGCTGGTGTCCATGACCGGCACCTTCTGGGACACCGTGATTATCTGCCTGCTCTCCGGCCTGGTGCTGGTTTCCACCATGCTGGGCAACGAGGAACTGGGGGCGCAGGTGATGGCCGGCAACATCACTGCCGGTGCCCAACTCACCAGCGCCGCCTTCGCCGGCATTCCCTTTGTGGGCACGCCCATTCTGGTGTTCGGCATGATCTTGTTCGCCTATTCCACCATTCTGGGCTGGAGCTACTACGGCAACCGCTGCGTCACCTACCTGTTCGGCAAGCACGCCGTGCGTCCCTACCAGGTTATTTACGTGCTGGTGGCCTTCCTGGGCGCCGTTGGGGTGGGCGACGTCATTTGGACCGTTTCCGACATCACCAATGCGCTGATGGCGGTGCCCAACATCATCATGGTGCTGCTGCTTTCCGGCATGATTGCCCGTGAGACCAAGCACTACGTGTACGACCACAATTTGGACGAGCGGGACGACGCCCCCATCCCGCAGCTTGACTCCAAGTAGACGCCCTTGGAATACCAGATATCAAATCTGCCGCTGCCCCTTGATTGCTTCGCGCAATCGGGGCAGCGCCTTGTTTCGGGCGAGGTTGCCCGGGCCCTGCGGGTGCCCCCCGCCTCGGTGGTTTCGTGGCAGCTTCTGAAGCGCAGCGTGGACGCTCGCAAGAAGAACGCGGTGCATTTCGTGGTGAACCTGCGGGTGCAGCTGGCCGACGGCGCTCTGCCGCGCCCGCAAAAAGGAGTGCAGGTGGCGCCGTGGAAGCCCCGGCAGCCATGGAGCGTGGCGCCGGCGAGCGCCCTGCGGCGGCCGGTTGTAGTGGGGGCGGGGCCCGCGGGCCTGTTCTGCGCCCTGGTGCTGGTCCGCGCCGGGTTGCGACCATTGGTGGTGGAGCAAGGCCAGCCGGCGCCGCAGCGGGCGGCAGTGGTGCGGGCCTTCTTCGAAGGGGGCGCCCTTGACCTTTTCTCCAACATCCAGTTCGGCGAAGGCGGGGCCGGCACGTTTTCCGACGGGAAGCTGAACACCGGCACCAAAAGCCCCCACATACGCCACGTGCTGGAAACGTTCGTGGAAGCCGGCGCGCCCGAGGACATCCTGTGGCAGGCGAAACCCCATATTGGCACCGACTACCTGGTGGACGTGGTGGTGCGGCTGCGGCAGATGATCGAAGAAGCGGGAGGGGAAGTGCGCTTCTCCACCCGGCTTGAGGGCTATTCCCTGGATGGGGAAGGCCATATGGCGGAGGCCGTTTTAGCGCCGGCGGGCGGCGGCCAGCCCGTCCGGGTGGAAACGGGCGATTTGGTGCTGGCTTGCGGCCACTCCGCCCGCGACGTGTTCGCGCTGCTGCAAAAGCGCGGGGTGCCCATGGAGCGCAAGCCGTTTTCGATGGGGGCCCGCATCGAGCATCCGCAAACATGGCTGAACCGCGCCCAGTACGGCCCGGCCGCCGGGCATCCGGCCCTGGGGGCTGCGGAGTACAAGCTGGCGGTGCGCAACCGCGGCGGGCGGGGCGTGTACACCTTCTGCATGTGCCCGGGCGGCACGGTGGTGGCCGCTGCCAGTGAGGAGGGCGGCTTGTGTGTGAACGGCATGAGCAATTACGCCCGCGACGGCGCCAACTGCAACAGCGCTCTTCTGGTTTCGGTGGAGCCGGGCGATCTGCCCGGCACCGATGTGCTAGCGGGTGTGGAACTGCAGCGACAGGTGGAGCAGGCGGCCTTCCGGCTGGGCCGCGCCGCCACCGGCCTGCCCTTTGCGGCGCCGGTGCAAACAGTACAGGATTTCTTGGCGGACCGCCGCGGCGCCCCCAGCACCTGGGTGGCGCCCAGCTATCCCCGGGCAGTGGCCTGGGAGAACCTTGCCCAGTGTTTGCCGCCGTTTATCGTCGACGCCCTGCGCGAGGCGCTGCCGCTCATGAACGGCAAACTGGCCGGGTTCGCCAACCCCCAGGCGGTGTTCACCGGCGTGGAAACCCGCAGTTCAAGCCCGGTGCGCATCCTGCGCGGCGACGACTTCGCCTCGGTGGGGGTGCCCGGCCTGTACCCCGCTGGCGAGGGCGCCGGTTACGCCGGGGGCATCATGAGCGCGTCGGTAGACGGCATGCGGGTGGCGGAGGCTCTTGCCGCGAAATATCGGGTTTAGTTTTTAAGCTCCCTTCCGCCTGTGGCGCCCGCGCCCAAGTTGTGGGAAAATGCCACTCGCTCTGTATTCAACGAAAGGTCCTTTCATGTTCGATTTCTTCAAGCGCAAGAACTCCGGAGATAACGGTTCCCCGAAGAAGGAAGCAGCGCAGTCCGACAAAACCACCCAAGAGGTGCTGCGCTCCTTTATGGATTCTCTTTTGCCCGATGCGGTGGACACCCTGCTGTTCCGTGCCTCCATGGCCGGGGCCGATGACGGCAGCTTCAGCGGTTTCGAGCGCTATGCGGCCCGCCTGCTCACCGAAGCGGACGGAGGCCGGTTGCGTTCGGTGGCGGTGAAAAGCCCGCTGGATCTGCGCTGGCTGAATTCCACCGGCATGTTTTGGACCAACTTCAACGGCCAGGAAGTGGGGGAGGAGGGCCGTCGGCTGGTGCTGCGCACTGAGTCGGCCTTGAGCCGCCTTGCCCTGGTGGCGCAGAAGATGGAGCAGGAATCTGGATTCCGCTCGGTGGGTTCGTTCACCGAGGCGCAGCTTTCCGCCTTCGACGATGAGGCGCTGCGTTCGGTGGCCGATGCTGCCGGCGAGTTCTTCAACTGCTCCCAAGAGGGCAACGACCTGCTGTCCTTCCACGGGGTAACCGGCGAGCGCGGCGGCAACTGGGATCTCTCCACCCGCTTTGCGAAGGCGGCCGAGTCGGTGGTGCTGCCCTATCGCCTGGAGTACCGCTTCATCGCCGATGCGCAAACCAGCACCATTTCCGTGAAGATCTCTCTGCCCTGTCCGGAAGATTTCCCCCATTCCCGCTTCGATGCGGCCGAAGGGAAATGGGTAGATTGCACCGCCGAGCTGGCTGCCCAAGCGGCCGCCTATGCGCTGCGGCTGGTGGTGCTGGTGGCTGCTTGCGCCTTTGGCTGCAGCATCGGCATCAGCCGCGTGGTGGTCACCGGCTACGATGGCTCGCTGGAGGGCACGCCGCTCATCTCCATGGATTTCGCCCGCATGGCGTTTTCCCTCACCGCGCTGGAAGCGGCCAAGGACGGCCGCCTGAAGGGGCGGCCGGGGGCGCCGCAGCCGGCGCAGCTGCTGGGGCTTTTGCACTGCAGCAACCAAGCGGTGCAGTTGGGCGAAGACGGACGCCTTCAGCCCATCGAGCCGTTGGAGGTGGAGCTGTCGGTGCCCGCTGCGCCCCTGACCGACGATACCCGCGAGCTGCCGGAGGAGCTGCAGGGGCTGTTCCAGGCCACCCGCGCCTGCGAGCTTGACGTGATTTCCCCGCAGGACCAAGAGCTGCTCGCCCGCTACCGCGCCATCATGGACGAGCGGGATGACTCGCTGCTTTTGGCTGCGGCCCAGTTGGAAGAGATCGTGGCCCAAACCAAGGAAGCCGACGACGCCCGCCTGGCCCAGGCCCGCGAGGCCTCCGCCGCCCCCGACAAAGTGAACCTGCTGTACTGCGAGAACGTGTTCTGTCGCTTCCTCACCTCCCTTGCCAACCCCGACCCCGCCGTGCGCTTCTGCCGCATGTCGGATGTGGGCTACGGGGCGCGCTCTGCGCTGGTGGACGTCAACCGCGACATGGGGGACAGCGAATCTGCCGAGTCCCTGTGCCAGGAGATGCTGGAGCTGGCCCCCACTTCCACGTCTCCCTACATGGACCTCATCAACACCTACGCCAACCAGGAGAATTACGAAGCGGTGGTGGAAGTGTGCAAGAAGGCGCTGGAGTTTGCCGTGGTGCGCTCCGACATCTCGCTTCTGTACTACCGCCTGGGCTACGCCTTCTGGCGCACCGGGCAGTACGTGCCGGCGCTTGCCGCCTACGACCGCGTGGCCAAGGACAGCCCCTTTGCCAGCGCCATGGAAGACGAGCGCAACGGCGTGCTGAACGACATGGGCGGCGCCCCCGACGGCGGCTACGACGGCCCTGCCGCGCTGCGCCTGGCCGGCGTGCCGCTGCCTCCCACCGATGCGGCCGAGCATCTGGTGGCGATGGCGGCCATCACTCTGTGCGACAAGGGCTTCCCGGCTGCGGCCGCCCCTGCCGCCACGGCGCTGGGGATGTTCGAGCGCAATGACATCCTAGAGGCCACCGCCGCCAGCCTGAAGGCCTGGGTGGCCCAATAGGGCCCGCGCTCGATGGCGGCTGCGGCGAAAAGCCCCGCTTGGGGCGGCGTTCCCGAGCTTATAACTGTTGATGAAGCGGCGGCGCTCCTGAAAACGGGGCGCCCCGTCATTTTCCCCACCGACACGGTGTGCGGCTTAGGACTGTGTCCTGCCTTTGCCGCTTCTCCGGCGGAGCTGTTTGCCCTCAAGGGGCGCGACGAAGGCAAGCCGGTGGCCTGGCTGGTGTCAGGAGCCGATGCGCTGGACGAGTGGGGGAGCGCGGTGCCCGATTGGGCGCGCCGGCTGGCCCGCAGCCATTGGCCCGGGGCCCTTACGCTGGTGGTGCGGGCGGCCCCCCGCGTGCCGGCCCCCTTTGCCTCCGCAGCGGGCACCATCGGGCTGCGCATGCCGGCAAGCCCCACGGCCCTGGCGCTCATGGAGGCGCTGGGGGCGCCTCTGGCCACCACTTCGGCCAACCTTTCCGGCGCATCGGCGGTGGCCTGTGTGAATGAGGTGGACCGAACCCTTGCGGCCCGCGTGCCTGTGGTGGCGCCGCTTGCGGGCGAGCGCCCTGCGCCCGGTGCCGCCGCATCCACCGTGGTGGGCTGCACGGGGGCGGCTCCGGTGGTTCTGCGCCAGGGCCCGGTGCAGTTGTAATACAATGGGCGCCATGCGGCCATTTCCCAGAAAGGACACCTCCATGCGCATCAGCATCGCCAGCGATCACGCCGGGTTCGAACAGAAGCAGGCTCTTGCCGCCTACTTGCAAGGGGAGGGCCACGAGGTGGCCGACCGCGGCCCCGAAAACGACGACCGGGTGGACTACCCGGATTTCGCCCAGCTGGTGGCCCAAGATGTGGCCGACGGCGCTGCCGACTACGGCGTGCTAGTGTGCGGCACCGGCATCGGCATGGCCATCGCTGCCAACAAGGTGCACGGCATCCGCGCCGTGAACGTGGTAACTCCGCAGTTCGCCGAGCTTTCCCGCGAGCACAACAACGCCAACGTGGTAACGGTTTCAGGCCGTTTCGTGCCGCTGGAAGAAAACGAGGTCATCATCGATGCATTCCTCTCCACCCCCTTCGGCGGCGGCCGCCATGCGGGGCGCGTGGAGAAAATCATGGCCCTGGAAGAGAACTAACCGCGCGCTCGCGCTCAAACGAAAGGCACACCCATGGCTGACGCCGCTGTCCAAACCCCTCATCCCGAAACGCGCCCCAGCTGGGATGAGTACTTCATGATGTTGGCGGAAGAGGTGGCCACCCGCACCACGTGCCTTCGGCGCGGGGTGGGGGCCGTTATCGTGAAGGACCGCCGCATCCTGGCCACCGGCTACAACGGCGTTCCCACCGGTTGCGCCCATTGCGCCGAAACCGGTTGCTTGCGCGAGCAGCTGGGGGTGCCTTCCGGTCAGCGCCACGAAATCTGCCGCGGCCTGCACGCCGAGCAGAACGCCATCATCCAGGCGGCCCGCTACGGCATCAACATCGACGGTGCCACTATTTACGTCAACACCCAGCCCTGCGTGGTGTGCGCGAAGATGCTCATCAACGCCGGCATCAAGGAAATCGTGTACAAGAACCCCTATCCCGACCAGCTCTCCCAAGACATGCTGGCAGAAACCGACATCCTGGTACGGGAGTTCGTTGGCGAATAAAACCGTTTCCCCGGAACGCAGGAAAACTATTGCAGCTAAAAAGGTGAGCGAGGCGCACAGTGGCGCCCGTAATTGCCCTGAAGGCCGGCTGAGCGTACTTCGGTGCGCGAAGGAAAGGCCTGAAGGGCAAGGACGGGCGCCACTGTGCGCCGCAGCGTCGAGCCGTTCTGACGGCCGTTAGGCCGGCAGAACAAAAAGAAACCACTCACCCCGCCTATTGCTTGAATATCGGGCTCTCCACTGTTGCAAATGTGTTTCGGGCTAGAATAGGGCCGTTTGAAATGGGCTTGAATGGAACACAAGCGCATGAGGGAAGCGAAGAGAAAGAAGGCGAATGCTGCCGGCCATTATCATCGGATTCGCTGCGGGCATAGTTGGCTTTCTGCCGCTGTGGGGTGCACTGTTGCTGATGAAGAAGGCTCCGGGCCAGGGTTTGGCCGGGTCGGTGTTCTGGCTTCTTTTGGCCCTGGTAGTGTCCTTCGTCCTTCTGGTGGCGGCCGTTTTCGCGGCCATTGCCATCAACAAGGATCTGGGCCTGCCGTTCCTCTTTTCCGAGGCCCTGGGCCTCTCCCTTGCTGCCATCGCGTTCGGCGTATGGCGCTTGCTCCATAACCGCTAAGGAAAGGGTAGGGTTTCGTGGACGCTCTGGAAATGCTTACAGAACACGCGCAGGAACTGCGGGAGTCGTTCGTCCCCCACGTGGTGTTGGGCAACGGTACCGTCGGCTTGACGCAGTACACCTTCTATATGATCCTCGTGTGGATTATCGTGGCGCTCATCGTGTGCCTCGTGGCCAAGCGCCTCACCCTCATCCCCACCAACAAGTTCCTGAACACGGTGGAATACGGCTACCAGTTCGTCCGCAACGACATCGGCGAAGGGGTTATCGGCCACGGCTTCAAGAAGCACGTGCCGTTTCTGGCCACCCTGTTCTTCTTCATCTTGGTGGCCAACTTCGTGGGCCTCATCCCCGGTGCCGGCGCCGCGACGGGCGCCATCTCGGTAACTTGGGCCCTTGCCACCATCTCGTTCGTGTACTTCAACTACTGGGGCATCAAGGCCCACGGCGGCCTGGGCTACATCAAGTCCATCGCCCCCTCTGGCCTGCCGGCCCCCATGGTGCCCATCATCTGGATCTTCGAGTTCATCTCGCTGGTGCTGCGCTGGCTCACCCTGGCCGTCCGTCTTTACGGCAACATGTTCGCCGGCCACATGGTGCTGGGCATCTTCGCCCTGGCCACCTCCATCTTCATCAACGTGGGCATTCAAATGGCCAGCCCCATTGCCGCGGTGTCGGTAGGCTGGTTCGCCCTGCTGTTCATCATGTACGCGCTGGAATGCCTGGTGGCGTTCATCCAGGCCTACGTGTTCACGGTCCTTTCCGCCGTGTACGTGTCGCTGGCCACCTCTTCCCACTAAGCGCGGGCGCCCGCCCCAGCGCATGGGGCCTCATTTCCCTTTGGGTTTTTCCGGTCCAATGACAGAGAAGGGCCGGTTGACCGTAGTATCCATGTTTTTGAGAAACAGGCTCAGAAACGGTAAAAGGAGGAAGTAATGGATCTTACCATCATTCTGTCTGCCATGAAGGTCATCGGCTACGGCCTTGGCACCCTTGGCCCCGGTCTTGGCATCGGCATCGCCTGCTACGGCTGCTGCGTCGGTTCCGCCCGTCAGCCGGAAATCGCCGGTCGTCTGTTCACCAACTTCATCATTGGTGCCGCTCTTGCCGAGGCTCTGGCCCTCATCGGCTTCGTTGTTGCGATGATCTCCTAACTCAAGTCGTTTCGGTTACATCCACGCCGAGAAGGCTGTAAAGGAGGAAAGCACGTGAAAACAAGAGCGAAACTGGCAAGCGTTGCGGCGGCTTCCGTAGTTGCCGTGAACACTTTGTCTCCTGCGCTCGCGTTCGCGGTTGAAGTTGAAGACACCAGTGCCGGGATTGGCCAGATCATTCCCGACATGCTGGAGTTCATCCCCATGCTGGTGGCCTTCATCCTCCTCTGGATTGTTCTGGCGAAGTTCGGCTGGCCCATGTTCAATGGCATGCTGGAGAAGCGCGAGAACAGCATTCGGGAAGCCCTGAAGAAATCAGAGGAAGCTCAAATCGAGAGCGAGCGGGTGCTTGCGGAGTACAAAAAGCAGCTGGCCGACGCAAAGGCTCAATCGGCTGAAATCGTTTCCCAGGCGCGCGCCGCCGGCGAAGCGGTGAAGGCCGACATCACTGCGAAGGCCCAGGCCGAGGCTGCCGACATGATCGCCAAGGCCAAGGGCGCCATCGAGGCGGAGAAGAAGGCTGCCATCGCCGAGCTGCAAACGTCCGTTGCCGACACGTCGGTTGCGGTGGCTGCTCGCCTGATTGGCGACGATCTTTCCGCCGACGAGCATCGCAAGATCATCGAGCGCTACGTGGCAGAGGCAGGTAGTTTCAATGCCAACTAATCGTCTTGTCGAAGAAGGCCAGGTAGAAACTTACGGCAGCGTCCTGTTCGACGCCGCCTTGGCTACCGGCGGGCAGGATGAGGTCCTTGAGGTGCGCGACCAGATGGAGCAGATTCTGTCCATCTTGCGCTCTGATATGGATTTGGCCATGGCGTTGGCCAATCCCGACTACACCCCCGAACAGCGGAAAACCCTGGCAGAAGGCGTGTTCGCCGGCTGTGTGGAGCCGCTTCGGGTTGTGCTGGCTGTCATGGCCGAGCGCGGTAACGCCCCGCTGCTGAAGCGGGTGCACGAAGCCTACAACAACCAGCTGGAAAGCCAGCTGGGCATTTGTGTGGTGGACGTTACCACCGTTGTGCCCCTCGATGACAACCTGCGCCACATTATTTCAACCAAAGCCGAGGCCGATTTGGGCAAGAAGGTGGTGCTCCGCGAGCACATCGACAAGTCCATTTTGGGCGGCATCATCATGAGCACCAATGGAAAGCGCATCGACGCCAGCATGAAAACCCAGCTGGCCAACGCGCGCAACGTGCTCTGCGACACATCTGATGGAGGTGAATGCTAGTGACTGAGATCACCGCTCAATCCATTGACGAAGCGCTGCGCAAGCAGCTGGATGCGCTCAATGTATCTGTGGAGTCCCGCGAAGTGGGCACGGTTATCCAGGTGGGCGACGGTATTGCCCGCGTGGACGGCCTGCGCGACTGCATGGCCGGCGAGCTTCTGGAGTTCTTGGGGGAGGGTGGCAAGACCGTTTACGGCCTGGCCCAGAACCTTGAGGAGGACGAAGTCGGCGCCGTGCTGCTGGGTGACGTCACCGCAATCAAGGAAAACGACCAGGTGCGCACCACCGGTCGTATCGTGGAAGTTCCCGCGGGCAAGGGCCTTCTGGGCCGCGTTGTGAACCCGTTGGGTATGCCCATCGACGGCAAGGGCCCCATTACGCCCGAAGGCTACCGCCCCGTCGAGTTCAAGGCTCCGGGCGTTATCTCCCGTCAGCCGGTTAACGAGCCCATGCAAACGGGCATCCTGGCCATCGACTCGATGATTCCCATCGGCCGCGGCCAGCGCGAGTTGATCATCGGCGACCGCCAGACCGGCAAAACCGCCATCGCGGTGGACGCCATCATCAACCAAAAAGACACCGATATGATCTGCATCTATGTGGCCATCGGCCAGAAGGCCTCCACCGTGGCGCAGGTTGTGGAAACCCTGGAGCGCCATGGTGCCATGAAGAACACCATCGTGGTGTGCGCCACCGCTTCCGACTCTGCCCCGTTGCAGTACATCGCGCCGATGGCCGGTGCCGCCATGGGCGAGTTCTTCATCTACAACGGCGAGGACGGCAAGCCCGCTTCCGCCGAGAACCCGGGCCGCGCCGTGCTGGCTGTCTACGACGACCTTTCCAAGCAGGCGGTGGCCTATCGCCAGATGTCGCTGACCCTTCGCCGCCCGCCCGGACGCGAAGCTTACCCCGGCGACGTGTTCTACCTGCATTCGCGCCTGTTGGAGCGCGCGGTGAAGATGTCGGACGCCAACGGCGGCGGTTCCATGACGGCTCTGCCCATCATCGAAACCCAGGCCGGCGACGTGTCTGCCTACATCCCCACCAACGTGATTTCCATCACCGACGGCCAGATCTTCCTGCAGACCGACCTGTTCTTCCAGGGCCAGCGCCCTGCTGTGGACGTGGGTATTTCCGTATCCCGCGTAGGCGGCTCCGCCCAGATCAAGGCCATGAAGCAGGTGGCCGGCTCGCTGCGTCTGGACCTCGCCTCCTACCGCGAGCTGCAGGCGTTCACCCAGTTCGGTTCCGACTTGGACAAGGCCACCCAGGATCAGCTGACCCGCGGTGCCCACATGACCGAGCTGCTGAAGCAGGGCCGTTACAACCCCATGCCGGTGGCCGAGCAGGTTATCGCCATCTTCGCCGGCAACGAGGGCTACCTGGACAGCCTGCCCCTGACCGATGTGGTGCGCTTCCGTGCCGAGCTGCTCGATTTCATCCGTTCCACTAAGGGCGGCATCATCGAGAAGATCAACACGGAGAAGAAGCTCACCGACGAGATTCAGGCAGAGCTGAAGGCCGTCATCGAGCAGTTCAAGCACACGTTTGCCGAGACGGCTTAAGGCAGGTAGACCATGCCCAACCTTCACGATATAGAACGGCGAATCAGCTCCGTCTCCTCGACGAAGCAGATCACGCGCACCATGGAGATGGTTGCGGCTGCCAAGATCCGTCGCGCGTCCGATCGCGTGGCCAACGCTTTGCCGTGGGCCATGGCGGTTTCGGACATGATGCACACCACCGCCGAACACGCCCCCATCGACATCGAGCCTCTGCTGCAGACGCACGATGAGGTGAAGAAGGCGCTGGTAGTGGTGCTGGCATCCGACCGCGGTCTTGCCGGCGGCTTCAACTCCAACGTGCTGCGCTACGCCGAGAAAATTATCCGGGAGAAGGAGCGTGCGGGCATCGAAGTTGAAGTTGTTGCGTGTGGGAAGAAGGCCATCGGGTACTTCAACTACCGCAACATCAAGCCTGTGATGGAATTCCAAGACCTCTCTGCCGATCCCACCTTCGGGGAAGCGGCCCAGATTGCCCAGTACGTGGCCGAGAACTACGGGGCCATGAAGCTGGACGAGGTGTTTTTGGTGTACAACCACGCCAAGAACGCGGCCGAGCAGACGCTGGTGGAGCAGCAGGTGCTGCCCATCGACGAGAAGGGCTATGAGGAACTCCTGGGACTGAAGCCGCGGGAGGAGGACATCTTCAAGCAATGGCGCGAGAAGGACATGTCCAAGCTTCCGGGCGACGTTGATTTCGAGCCCGAGCCCGGTAAGGTTATGAACTACCTTATGACGGCATACCTGCGCAACGCTTTCTACTATGCGCTGCTGGACTCGGCAGCGGGCGAGCAGGGTGCTCGACGTAACGCGATGAAGTCGGCAACCGACAACGCGAATGAGATGGTCTCGACGCTGACGCGCGTGTACAACCGCGTGCGCCAGGGTGCTATCACCACCGAGATCACCGAGATTGTTGGCGGCGCCGCAGCTTTGGAGGAATAAATGGCTGAAACTACTGAAACAAAAGCGGTCAGCCAAGGCGCCACCGGACGCATCGTCCGTATCGTGGGCGCTGTGGTGGACGTTGAGTTTCCGCCGGACGCGATGCCGGCCATCTACAACGCCCTGACCGTGAAAGCGACCACCCCCATGGGGGAGGTGAACACCATCCTGGAGGTGCAGACGCACCTGCCCGGCGACTTGGTGCGCACCGTTGCCATGTCGTCCACCGACGGCATGGTGCGCGGCATCGAGGCGGTGGACACCGGCGCTCCCATCATGATGCCGGTGGGCCCCTCTACCTTGGGCCGCATTTGGAACGTGATGGGCGAGCCCGTGGACGGCAAGCCCATGCCCGACGACGTGAGCTGGATGCCCATCCATCACCCGGCTCCGCCTTACGACACCCTCACCACCACCACCGAGGTGTTCGAGACCGGTATCAAGGTTATCGACCTCATCGAGCCCTACGTTAAGGGCGGCAAGACCGGCCTGTTCGGCGGCGCCGGCGTGGGCAAGACGGTGTGCATCCAGGAGCTCATCAACAACCTGGCCCAAGAGCACGGCGGCACTTCGGTGTTCACCGGCGTGGGCGAGCGCACCCGCGAGGGTACTGACCTCTACCTGGAAATGGAAGAGTCCGGCGTTATCAACAAGACCTGTCTGGTGTACGGCCAGATGAACGAGCCTCCCGGAGCCCGTCTGCGCGTGGGCCTGGCTGGCCTGACCGAGGCGGAGTACTTCCGCGATCAGGGCCAGGACGTGCTGCTGTTCATCGACAACATCTTCCGCTTCACCCAGGCCGGTTCCGAGGTGTCCGCTCTGCTGGGCCGTATGCCTTCCGCTGTAGGGTACCAGCCCACGTTGGCCACCGAGATGGGCGACCTGCAGGAGCGCATCACCTCCACCACCACCGGCTCCATTACGTCGGTGCAGGCGGTGTACGTGCCCGCTGACGACCTTACCGACCCGGCTCCCGCCACCACCTTTACCCACCTCGACGCCAAGACGGTACTCTCCCGTTCCATCGCCGAGCTGGGCATTTACCCCGCGGTTGACCCGCTGGAGTCCACCTCCCGCGCGCTCGATCCCGAGATTGTGGGCGAGGAGCACTACCGCGTGGCCGTGGGCGTGCAGCAGATTCTGCAGAACTACAAAGACCTGCAGGACATCATCGCCATTCTGGGTATGGACGAGCTTTCCGAAGAGCAGAAGCTCACCGTGAACCGCGCCCGTAAGATTCAGAAGTTCCTGGGCCAGCCGTTCCATGTGGCCGAGGTGTTCACTGGCAACCCGGGCAAGTACGTGAAGGTAGAGGACACCGTTCGCTCCTTCGCTGAAATCCTGGATGGCAAGTGCGACCACATTCCCGAGCAGTGCTTCGTGTACAAGGGAGCCATCGAGGACGTGTACGCCGCCTACGAAGCCATGCAGAATAAGGAGGCCTAATGCCTCAGATGCTGTGCACGCTGGCCATCCCGACCCACGAGCTGTATTCTGGGGCCGCTTCCTACGTCCAAATTCCGGGCGAGGATGGCAGCTTCGGCGTGTGCCCCGGTCACGAGATGTTGCTGACCACCACCTCGAAAGGGCTGGTCACGATTCAAGTGGACGAAGCGGGCAACGACAAGCGCGAGTTTCTGGTCTACGATGGCGCAGCAGAAGTCTTCAATGACAAGGTGACCATCCTGGCCCGTTTCGGCCGGGCGGTCGAGGACATCAACGCCGATGAGATCCGCGAAAAGGAGCAGGCCATTCGCGACATGATGAAAGCCGCCGAAGGCAACGAGGAGGAACAGCGCAGGATTGCGACTGAGAACTTCGAGCAGCGGCTTGACTGGTACGCGTTCCAGCTGGCCTACATCGGCAAGTAAGGTAGCTTTTACCTGAGAGCCTGTTTGGAGGGGCGCACCCATTGGGGGCGCCCCTTTAGTTTTTTTGGGGGGGGTTGGCGTATCGGTGGGGATTTGTTTTGGCTGGATGCTGTGCTGGAATCGTGGGCCGTGATGGAGTTCGAAGGCTCGCGGCATCGCCCAAACGAAATCACGCCCGATTCATCCAAAACCCACTATTTGTTCGGGGCGGGGAAGGGGTTTCGCTGGTATCATGACGGGCGATAAAACTGAGAGTTTTCGCCTACCCCTAACGGACCTGCGCGTACACACACCCCAACCGAACCCGTGCGCCTGCTTGAATGAAGAGGTTGCCCTGTCATGGCATTCGTTCATCTGCACAACCATTCCGAGTATTCCCTGCTTGATGGCCTGACTCATGTGAAGGACATGGTGCGCCGCGCCGCCGAGCTGGACATGCCGGCCGTGGCTCTTACCGACCATGGCGTGATGTCGGGCATTCCGGAGCTTTGCGACGCCTGCGCCGCCGTTTCCAAGGAAACCGGCAAAACCGTGAAACCCATCTACGGCTGCGAGGTGTATTTCCAGGCGCAGGACACGCCGGAGCCGGGCCGCAAGACGCCCCGCCTGTACCACTTGCTGCTGCTAGCCAAAACCAACGAGGGCTACCACAATTTGTTGAAGCTGGTCAGCGAGAGCCACGTGGACAACTTCTATTACAAGCCCCGCACCACCTTCGCCATGCTGCAGAAGTACGGCCACGGCATTATCGCCGCCTCCGCCTGCCTGGCGGGCATCGTGCCCCGCATGATTGACGAGCGCCGCTTCGACGATGCCGTGGAATGGGCGAAGAAGCTGGCCAGCTGCTTCGATCCCGGCGACTTCTACATCGAACTGCAAGACCAGGGACTGCGCACCGACGGCGGCATCACCCAGCGGGAGCTGAACATGGAGCTCACCCGCGTGGCCAACGCCTGCGGCTTCAAAACCATCGCCACCAACGACTTCCACTACCTGCTGAAAGAGGACGCCGCCGCCCAGGACATCATGCTGTGCATCGGCACCCAGTCCACCATCAACGACCCCAACCGCATGCGGTTCTCCAACGATCAGTTCTACATGAAGACGGAAGAGGAGATGCGTGCCGCCCTGGCGGACTTCCCCGAGGCCATCGACAACACCATCGAGATTGCTGAGAAGTGCAACGTAGAGCTGGAGCGCGACTCCATTTTGCCCCGATTCCCCTTGCCGGAAGGCGAGACAGAGGAGAGCTGGTTTCGCAAGCGGGTACAAGAGGGCCTGGAGAAGCGCTATGGCACTCCGGTGCCCGAGCGGGAGCAGAAACAGGCCGACTACGAGATGGACATCATCATCGGCCAGGGTTTTCCAGCCTACTTCCTCATCGTGCAGGAATACATCGAGTGGGCCCGCAACCAGGGCATCGGCGTAGGGCCGGGCCGTGGTTCGGCCGCTGGCGCCATCGTGGCCTATGCCATGGGCATCACCGACCTTGACCCCATGCCCAACGGCCTCATGTTCGAGCGCTTCCTTTCCCCCGAACGTGTGGAGATGCCCGATATCGACGTTGACTTCGAACAGGGGCGCCGCGAAGAGGTTATCGACCACATCAAGGACGTGTACGGCGAAGACCACGTGTCCCAAGTAATCACCTTCGGCACGCTGCAGGCGAAAAACGCTGTGCGCGACTCGGCCCGCGTGCTGGATTACCCCTACAGCGTGGGCGACCGCATCTGCAAGATGATCGGCGACGAGCTGGGCATCACCATCGACAAAGCCCTTGCCACCAACCCCGACCTGAAGAAGGCCTACGACACTGAAGAGGACGTAAAGAAGATCGTTGACGCGGCCCGCTCCATCGAGGGCCATGTGCGCGGCGAGGGGGTGCATGCTTGCGCCACCATCATCTGCCGCGATCCGATGAGCGACCACGTGCCCATGAAGCGCGACACCAAGGGCGGCGGCATTATCACCCAGTACGACGGTCACTACACTCCTGATTTGGGCCTTTTGAAGATGGACTTCTTGGGGCTGCGCACTTTGGACGTGCTGTCTTTTGCTTGCCGCAACATCGAGCAACGCACGGGTCAGAAGATTGTGCCGGAAGAGCTGCCCATCGAGGACGATGCGGCCTTCAAGCTGATGCAGTCCGGCAACATGGATGGCTTGTTCCAGGTAGAGGGAGCCCTGTACGTAAGCTTGTTCAAGCGACTGCCCCCGCAGCGCTTCTCCGACATCGTGGCCTCCATTGCCCTGAACCGCCCCGGTCCATTGGAGTCGGGTATGGTGGAAGACTACATCAAGGCGGCGAAAAACCCCGGGGCAGTGCACTACTACGACGACCGTCTGCGCCCCATTTTGGAAGAAACCTACGGCACCATGGTCTACCAAGAGCAGATCATGCAAATTTCCATGCACATGAGCGGATTTTCCGCTGGCAAATCCGACAAGCTGCGCAAAGCGATGGGCAAGAAAAAGCTGGACATTATGCGCCAGCTGCAAGCCGACTGGGATAGCGGTGCGGTGGAAAACGGCTTTTCACTGCAGGTGGCCCAGCAGATTTGGCAGGACGCCGAAAAGTTCGCGAAGTACGCCTTCAACAAGTCGCACTCGGCCGCCTATGCCATTCTGGTTATGCGCACCGCTTACCTGAAGGCCCATTACCCCAACGAGTTCATGGCTGCGGTGCTTACCAGCTACATGGGCAACACCGATCGCCTCATCCGCTACATCGCCAGCTGCAACCACAACGGCACGCCGGTACTGCCGCCCGACATCAACTCTTCCAACGCCGAGTTCACCCCGGTGGACGAGGGCATCCGCTTCGGGCTGGTGGGCGTGCGCGGCGTGGGCCGCAACGTGGCCGATGCCATCATCGAGGAGCGGGAGGCCAATGGCCCCTACACCTCGCTGCACGATTTCGTGGACCGCTTGGACGCTCGCTGCTACAACCGCAAAACGCTGGAAGCCCTCATCAAGGGCGGCGCCTTCGATTCCACCGGCTACACCCGTCGCCAGCTGATGTACTTCGTGGACGACACCAGCCTTTTGGAGGATGCCGCAAAGCGCCAGAAGGACAAGGATGTGGGGCAGGGGTCCATCTTCGACATCTTTGCCGAAGAGCCGGATTCCGACTACGCCCAGGAGGTGCCGGCGCCCGATGGGGTGGAATGGGACAAGGGCACCCTGTTGCGGTTTGAGAAAGAGATCATGAAAATCTACGTGTCCGACCATCCGCTGCGCCCCTACGAGGGCACCATTGCCCGCATGACCAAGTACGCGCTGGGGGATTTGGCAGAGCGCACCAAGGAAATCAAGTCCGCCACCTTTGTGGGCATGGTTTCCAACGTGGTGGTGAAGCTGACCAAACGGGGCACCAAGATGGCCACCTTCAGCTTGGAGGACACCACCGGTGCGGTGGACGCCATCACCTTCAAGTACGAGGATTTCCCGGAGGCCATCCAGGAAGACGCCATCATCAAGGTGAAGGCGAAGTTTGAGGTGAACGACCGCGGTGCCCAGCTTATGGTGTTCGAGGCGGAGCCGCTGCAGTTGAGCGAGGAGGACGCACGGCCCTCCCATCTCGAGTTGTCGCTGGGGGCCTGGGCCTTCGATCAGGCGAAAGCGGCGCGGCTGAACCGCATTTTGGGGTCGTATCCGGGCCATGATGGCGTGGTGCTGATGGTGCACCATCGCGACGGCCGCAAGTTCCGGGCAGAGCTGCCGGTGTCGGTGGACTCCCGCTCGGTGCTGATGCGTTCGGAAATCCAATCGCTGTTCGGTCAGGAGATACGAATGGCGTAGGATGTTGCGTTGTCCTGCCGGAGCATCGAGAGCGAATGAGCTCTTGGATGGTTTTCGTAGGGAAGAGGCTCTGCCTCTTCCTGGGGCGGCAAGGGGGCTCGGGATAGAGGCAGAGATAGAATCTCTGCCCTACGAATGTGCGGGGCACACCCAGGCCTGTGAGGAATCGGGGAATCAAGGTTGGCCACTTATTCGATAACGTTGGGCTATGACGGGGCGCCGTTTTGTGGGTTCGCGCGGCAGCCGGGGCAGTTGACGGTTCAGGGGGAGCTGGAGCGGGCTTTGGAGCTGCTGTTCCGCCATCCGGTGGATACGGTGTGCGCCGGCCGCACCGACGCCGGCGTGCATGCCCGTGCCCAGGTGGTGTCGTTTGAACTGCAACCGGAAGAACTGCGCGACCGCACGCCGGAAAGCCTGGTGCGCTCCCTGAACGCCCTCACCCACGACTCCATCGCGGTGCGCCAGTGGCAGCAGCGCCCCGACGGTTTCTCGGCCCGCTTCGATGCCAATTGGCGCGAGTACCGCTATTTTATCTGCGGAGGGGCCACCCCGCCGCTGTTTCGCGCCGCTACCTCTTGGCATGTGAAGGCGCCGTTGGACGTGGCCGCCATGGAACGGGCCGCTGCCTATCTGACAGGGGAGCACGACTTTAAGAGCTTTTGCCTGGCGGCTTCGGCGGAGGGGAAGCCCACCTGTCGCAACGTGCATTCCATTACCTTCTCCCGCGATGTGGCGCTGGGGGAGGGGGCTCTGGTGATTACCGTGGCGGGCAATGCCTTCCTGCATTCGATGGTGCGCACCATCGTGGGCACTCTGGTAATGGTGGGGCGGCACCAGCGCAAGCCGGAATGGGTGAGCGAAGTGCTTGAGGCTCGCAACCGCGCCGCGGCCGGCGAGAACGCCCCGGCTCAGGGGCTCGTGTTCTGGAACGTGGACTATGGCGCGTAAGGGCGCCGCGCCGCACCGTTTCGTTTGGCTTCCGAAAAGGGCCCTTTGCCCTCAGGCTTGCCGTAATTGGTGATATATTGCGATATGAGCTGTTGACCAGGTGAAACGTCTGGTAAGCCCCGCTATCCGCGATTCGCCAATTTGCAGGCCGCCAATTCGCGTGCCGCCTGGGTGAAGGAAAGGCCGTAATGGGAAGCCAAAACCACAAGAAGGGCTATTACTGCGTTGCCTCCGAGCCGGCGGCGGAAGGGCCGGCGACGGCCGTTCCCGCGCCAGTGCCGCCGCCGAAGCAAGAGTGGCCCGCCGCTGCGGCCCCCGCCACCTTCAGCCTGCTGTACGAGAGCAGCGACGGCTGCCTGTGCACCTTCGAGGATGCCGAGGGGCACTTGACCTCCGTAGACGCCCGCCGTTTGATTTAACGGTGCCATCGGCCGCCTTTGGCCGCCGTCTGTCGGCGCGGTTGCGCGCAGGCGGAACCCCGTTCCCGGCTTGCGGGGCCAGCCAGTATAATCTCCCCCTATCTGTACCGTGATTCGCGCGCCCGTCCGGGGTGCGAAGAGAGGGGTTTGTATGGCAACCACCGAGGGGGCCCGTGCCAGCTGGTCTGGCAAGTGGGCGTTCATCTTGGCCGCTGCCGCATCGGCGGTGGGCTTGGGAAACATGTGGCGTTTCCCGTATCTGGCGGCGAAGTACGGCGGCGGCACCTTCCTGCTCACCTATCTGGTGCTGGTGTTCACCTTCGGCGTATCGCTGCTGCTTCTGGAAACGGCGCTGGGGCGCAAAACCGGCCAATCGGCTATCGGGGCCTTCTCCAGCTTTGGTAAGAAGTTCACCTTCATCGGGGTGCTGGCCAGTGCGGTGCCTTTCATCATCACCCCGTACTACTGCATCATCGGCGGCTGGGTGACCAAATACACGGTGTCATATCTGGGGGCCGGCCCCGAGGCGCTGGCAGATGGCGGCGGCTTCTTCAGCGGCTTCATCACCTCCAACGTGGAAAGCTACATTTGGATGCTGGTGTTCATGGCGCTGGTGTTCGTTGTGGTGGGCCTGGGCGTGAAGGGCGGCATCGAGAAGGCCAACCTGGTAATGATGCCGGCGCTCATCGTGATGGCCATCGCCATTGCCATCTACACCCTCACCATGCCGGGAGCGCTGGACGGCGCCCTGTACTACCTCACTCCCGACTTCAGCAAATTCTCGCCCGAGCTGGTCATTTCCGCTTTGGGCCAGATGTTCTACAGCCTGTCGCTGGCCATGGGCATCATGATCACCTACGGCAGCTACCTGAACAAGAAAGAGTCCCTCACCTCTTCGGTGGTGCGCGTGGGCGGCTTCGACATCGGCGTGTCGTTCCTGGCCGGCCTCATGATCGTGCCCGCCGCCTTTGTGGCCATGGGTTCCGGCGAAGCGGTGGCCTCCAGTGCCGGCCCGTCGCTCATGTTCATCACCCTGCCCAGCGTGTTCGTGGACATGCAGGGCATGGCGGCCATCATCGGCTTCGTGTTCTTCCTGCTGGTGCTGTTCGCAGCCCTCACCAGCGCCATCTCCCTTACGGAAACGCTGGTGTCCATCGTGCAGGACGGCATGAAGTGCACCCGCAAAAAGGCGCTGGGCATCGTTATTGCCTTTGTGGTGATCGCCGGCGTGTTCATCAACGGCGGTTACAACGTGCTCAGCTTCATCGAGCCCCTGGGCGCCGGCAGCTCGATGCTCGACTTCGCCGACTTCATCTCCAACTCGGTGATGATGCCCATCGTGGCGCTGCTCACCTGCGTCTTCGTTGGCTGGATCATCAAGCCGAAGACCATCATCGACGAGGTGGAAGCGTCCGGCCCCTTCAAGGCCGCTTCCGCTTGGACCATCATGATCAAGTTCATCGCTCCGGTGCTGGTGACGGTTATCCTGGTGGCCTACGTGGCCGCCCAGTTCGGGCTCTTCAGCATGTAGGGGGGGTTGCGGCGGCTGCAGGCCGCCGCAACCACTCGTCCGCATAAACGCCCCCAGGTGCCCCATCTTGCCGTTCCCCGGCACCTCGGCGCGCACCGTAGTGCGCTTGGGTGCCGGCGCACAGCAATCTGGGGCACCTGGGGGCGTTTCTGCTGCTGGCGCTGGACCTGTCGGGCTTTTCTGGTTGCATCTTCCGTTTGGCGCTGGACCTGACGGGCCTCCGTTTTGGACGGGTTATTCGTAGGGCAGAGATTCTATCTCTGCCTTCTTTTTATGGGGGACTGGCTTTTGGGGTATCATGGTTCGGTTCTCAATCTAGTTTCGGAAAAGGAATCTGTATGGCTTTGTCTATCGGTATCGTCGGTTTGCCCAACGTGGGGAAGTCCACGCTGTTCACCGCTCTCACCAACAAGGGCGGCCTGGCGGCCAATTACCCCTTCGCCACCATCGAGCCCAATGTTGGCATCGTGCCGGTGCCCGATGAGCGGCTGCAGGCGCTGGCGGCCATCGACCACCCCGCCAAAATCATCCCCGCCACGGTGGAGTTCGTGGACATCGCCGGTCTGGTGGCGGGCGCGAGCCAAGGGGAAGGGCTGGGTAACCAGTTTTTGGCCAACATTCGCGAAACCGATGCCATCGCCGAGGTGGTGCGCTTCTTCAAAGACCCCGATGTTACCCACGTGGACGGCAAGGTGGACCCGCTGTCGGATGTGGACACCATTAAAACCGAGCTCATCTTGGCCGACATCGCCACGGTGGAAAAGGCCATTCCGCGCCTGGAAAAGGAAGCGAAGCGGGACAAGTCCGGCGCTGCCAAGCTGGACGCTGCCAAGAAGGTGCTGGCGGGGCTGAACGAGGGCCATCGCGCCCGCACGCTCGACCTCACGGAAGAGGAGGCGACGGCCCTTTACGAGCTGCACCTGCTTACCATGAAGCCCATGCTCTACATCGCTAACGTGGACGAAGGGGAGGTGGCCGCCGAGCTGCCGCAGATAGACGGCTGCACGCCGGTGCCCATTTCCGCCAAGGTGGAAGCCGATATCGCCGAGCTTTCCGAGATGGACCCGGAAGAGGCCAAAGAGTACATGGAAGCGCTGGGGCTGGGGGAGAGCGGCCTGGCCCGCCTCATCCGCGGCGCCTACCAGCTGCTGGGGCTGCAGAGCTATTTCACTTCCGGCCCCGATGAAGCCCGCGCGTGGACCATTCCGGTGGGGGCGAAGGCCCCGCAGGCGGCCGGCGTGATCCACACCGATTTCGAACGCGGCTTCATCAAGGCGGAAACCGCCAGCTTCGAGGACTACGTGGCCCTTGGGGGCGACAAGGGCTGCCGCGAGGCGGGCAAGCTGCGCCAAGAGGGCAAGGAATACGTGGTGCAGGACGGCGACGTGATGCACTTCAAGTTCAACGTGTAGGATTGACGGCAAGGCTTTGGTGGACGCCCGATTGCCGCAGGGCAGAGGTTCCATCTCTGCCTAAGCGGACAGCCTCCGTGTTGCAGCGGTTTAGGCAGACAAAGAATGTTTGCCCTACGAAAGACCATGTGCATATGCTGCGGACAGTGCTACAACCCCCGAGCCTCTCGGGCAGCCGCCAGGGAGGCTTCGTTTATCTGGCAGCCTTCCGGCACAAACACCGCCAAGCAGGGGAAAGAGGGTTTGGCGCTTTTCAGGGCGTTCGGGGCAAGCCCCCGCGTTCGCTCCTGTTCCCGCAGCCGGCGGCGCACTTCTGCTTTCGACAGCCCTGCGCGGCGAAGCGGGGAAACCACACCCGCTTCCGCCAGCGCCTTGAAACCGGGGCGGCGGGCCGGGTTGTCGGTGCCGTTAGTGCCGTCGGCTACCAGCGCAAACCCGTCTGCCGCTGCCGCGTTGGCCACCGTTTGGAAGATGAAGCGCTTGCAAAGGTAGCAGCGGTCTTGCGGGTTGGCGCAGATGTCCGCCTGGGCCAACACGTCCGCTTCCACCACCGCGAGGGGCACCTCAAGCGCCTGGGCCACCGTGCGGGCATCCTCCAGCTCGAACTGCGGCTGGAAAGCAGTTTTCACCATATAGGCGGCCACGGTGCAGCCGGCCTGTTTCGCCGCCGCCAGCAGCAGGGCCGAGTCGGTGCCGCCGGAAAACGCTACGGCAAAGCGGCGCTCGCGGGCCAGGAACTGGTCGAGCGGTTCCGCCTCCAGCTGTTGGCCCGGGCCCGTGTCCGGGCCGTCTGCGGCCAGCTGAGATTCGTAATCGGGAAATTCAAGTTCTGTGGTCACGGTTTTCCTGCTTTGCGAAGGGAAATGAAAAAGGACCAGATTTGCCTGGCCCTTTTGAAGTGCAGCAATGGCAGCGCTTATGCTTCGATCACTTGCATGGCTACCAGAGGGGCGCCCTTTTCGGAGGCGTGGTCGCGGTCCTTCGAGGCGGCGTACTCCACAGCTTCGTTGCCGGCGCCGGTGAAGCTCAAGGTGCCGGCGAAGCCCTTGTTTTTGCCCACCAGGGCACTGGGGTCGATGTCCTCAGGCTTATAGGCCTTGTAGGCCTCGTACTCGCCGAAGTTCAGGGCCACGGTGTACACGTAGCACAGCTTGTCGTCCAGGGTGAGCCGCAGCGGATTGTTCAGGGTGAGCACGTAGCCGTTGCCTGCCTTGGTCATCTTGCCCTCGAACTCAACCACTTGCGAGCTGGTGCATTCGATGTGGTACTGGGGCCGCTCTTCGTTGGCGTACTCCTCTTCTTCCTTCTTGGCCGCCTCTTCCTCTTCCTTATCCAGGATTTCCTGCTTCAGGTTGCGCTCGGCCACTTCCGGAGTGCTGGCTTCGGTGATGGCCGGCACCCAGCCCTTGGCGTTGTCCCAGGTGAGCTCTACGGTAATGGTGGCTTTGGCGGTTTGGGTCTCGGTTTGGGCGTACAGCCCCACGGCGATGGTGCCGCCGTCTTTGGTGAGCTCGGACGTGTGGCTGGTGGCCTCGGCCGTTTTGAACAGGGCCTTGAAGTTGTCGTCTTCGTAGCCGCGCACAATGAGATCGATGTCTGCCAGCACCGCATCGTAGGAAGCGGCGGAAAGCGGCGTGGTTTCAGGGGTGCCCAGCACTGGCTCGTCGTGCACCCAGGTTTCGTTGGCCTCATCGTAGGTGTACACCATCGAGATGGGCACGATGATACGGATGCCCTTGTTGTTGTAGGTGGCCTTGGTGGTGACCTTCTGGGAATAGACCGGGTTCTGGCCGGAAACCGTTTGCACCATGTCCTCGATGTCGGGGGTGCTGAAACGGGGGCCGATGAGGTCGTCGGTGAGGATGTAGGCATAGGAGGAGAGGTCGGGCAGGGGAATGTCGGCGTTGTTCAGGTCGTCCGAGATGCGGGAGGTGGTGAGCACGGTTGCCGGGCCCGAGGTACTGGGCAGCATCTGGGCGGGGCTCATGGCCTCGACAATCTTGGGCGCTGCCACCACCGCGGCGATAACCACCGCGGCGATTACCACCACTGCGGCGATGGCCCCCTTGCGGGAGTGCTTCTTTTGCAAGGGCTTTACCTGACCGTACACGCTGTGGCGGGCGGTGACTACCCGGTTGTCGGGGGTGGCGGCGATGGGGGCTACGGGCGCGGGGACAGCGGCGCGCGCGGCCGGTTCCTTTTTGGCCGCAGCAGGCTTTGAGGCGGCGGCAGCGGTGGCACCCTGTGCCGGCTCGGCCGCCGCGCGGGGCTCATCGGCCGGCTTCTCCTCTGCCTTGGCCTCTGCTGCCGGTTGCGGGGCCGCTTTCGCCACGGCCTTGGCTTTCGGTTCGGCGGCTTTTGCCGCGACGGTGGCTTTCGGCTGGGGGCTTTCCGCCGTGGCCTTGGCCTTGCCGCCGTTCTTCGGCTTGGCTTCTGGCTTTGGCACGGCCTGCGCGCTGTCTTCCGTTTTGGCTTCGGCTGCAGCTCCCTCTTTCGCCTTTTCCTGCGCTTTGGCGGGGGCGTCCTTGGTCGGCGTCTTCTTGGCGGAGGCCTTCTTGGTGCTTGCGGAAGCGGCCGGCGCCTGCGTCGCGGCGGTTTCCGCTACGGGCGCGGCAGCCGCCTTTGGCTTTGGGCTTTCCGCTGCGCCCTTGGCCGACCCCTTGGCGGGGGCCTTCTCGGTGCCTACGGAAATGGCGGGCATCGGGGCTGCGGCAGCTGCGGGGGCGCTGTCGGCGTCGGCTTCTTTGGCGGCGGCCTTCTTGGGCGCCGCTGCTTTGCCGGTCGTCTTGGTTTGGGATGCGCCCTTACCGCCGGCCTTCTTCGCCGTGCTTGCGCCGCCCTTTTTGGCGGAAGCGGCCTGAGAGCTGCCCGTCTGCTTTGCCGCTGGCTTCTTGGCGGTGGCTCCAGAAGGTTTCGGCTTGTTAGAAGCGCTGGCGCTAGCGGCCTTGCCGGTTTCGGTTTGGGCAGCCTGGGGAGCATCGGCGGCCGGGGAGGCCTCCGCGGATTTTTTGGATGATTGGCGTGCCATGGCGAGCCTTTCCTGTTCGCGCGCGTATAGCGCCCTTTTGTGCATTGCCCCATTGTAGCCGAAAGGAAACGAATAAGTAACACCTTGACAGTGCCGTTTGGGCAAACTCCACGGCGAAGGTGCCAGCGTATGAGGCCAGTTGAGGGCAATGTTTCTGCCGCCTTTGCACCGTTGTTGCCAAAAACCCACAACCGTCCGGCACCCCTTCTGTTAAAAGTTGGTCATCCTTGGTGCCCAGGCGGCGGGGGAAGGCGCGGGCTTTGCTATCATAGGCAAGTTATGTTTACGCGCCCTTCTTGCGTGCGGCGAAGCCCCGCTTGGCCGTTGGGCGCAATTCCTGTGGAAGAGGACCGACATACCATGGCAGAACATTTAACCGAAACCGACGTGCGCTCCATTGCGGAGTATTCGTGCATCGGGCTGACGGCCGAAGAGGTGGTGGCGATGACCGCCGACCTCAACGCCATCATCGACTCGCTCGCCCCCATCACCGAGTACAACTTGGAGGGGGTGCCGCCCACCTTCCATCCCATCGGCGATCTGGCGAACGTCATGCGCGACGACGTGGAGGTGCCCGGCTTCACCCAGCAGGAGGCGCTGATGAACGCCCCTAAGCAAGAGGACGGCAGCTTTCTCATCCCGTCTATTTTGGGGGAAGGGGGCGATCGCTAGATGAGCGAGATGTTCGGAGCCATGGGCATTGCCCGGCTGAAGGCGGGTTTGGCTGCCAAGGAATTCTCGGCGGCGGAGGTGGCCCAGGGAGCGCTGGCCCGCATCGCCGAGGCCGATCAGCAGGTGCACTCCTTCCTGGAGGTTACCGAGCAGATGGCCCTTGCCGCAGCGGCGCAGGTGGACAAGGCCATCGCGGCGGGCACCTTCGGCGAAATGGGAATCCTGGCCGGCGTGCCGGTGGCCTTCAAGGATAACATGAACCTGGAGGGCACCCGCACCACGTGCTCATCCCGCATGCTGGAAAACTATGTTTCCCCCTACACCGCCACCTGCGTGGAGAAGTGCCTGCAGGCGGGCGCCCTGCCCATGGGGAAATTGAACATGGACGAGTTCGCCTTCGGCTCTTCCACCGAAACCAGCGCCTTCGGCCCCACCCGCAATCCGTGGGATTTGCAGCGGGTGCCGGGCGGTTCTTCCGGCGGCAGCGCTGCGGCGGTGGCGGCGGGCCTCGTGTGCGCCACGCTGGGCTCCGACACCGGTGGCTCCATCCGTCAGCCGGGCGCTTTCTGCGGCGTGGTGGGGCTGAAGCCCACCTATGGCACCGTTTCCCGCTATGGCGTAGTGGCCTTCGGCAGCTCGCTTGACCAGGTGGGCCCCTTCACCCGCAGCGTTGAGGACGCCGCCTTGATGATGAACGTGCTGGCGGGTCGCGATCCGCTGGATTGCACCAGCCAGCCCTGCAGCGCCGACTTCACCGCCAATCTGGCCGAAGGGGTGCGCGGCATGCGCATCGGCGTGGTGCCGGAATTCATGGAGGCCAAGGGCCTCACCGACGAGGTGCGCCAAAAGGTGGCCGACGCCATCAAGCAGGTGGAGGCGCTGGGGGCGCAGCTGGTGGAGATAGACCTGCCCCACGCCCGCGCTGCCATGAGCGCCTATTACGTGCTGGGCCCCAGCGAAGCCTTCAGCAACCTTGCCCGCTTCGACTCGGTGCGCTACGGCTACTGCGACCCGGGCCACACCGACCTGGGCAGCCAGTACGACGCCAGTCGGGCGGTGGGCTTCGGCGCTGAGGCCAAGCGCCGCATCATGCTGGGCAGCTACCTGCTTTCCGCCGGCGTGTACGACAAGTACTATTACCCGGCCCAGCAGGTGCGCACCCTTATCATCCAAGACTACCAGCAGGCCTACGAAAAGGTGGATTGCATCCTCACGCCGGTGGCCCCTCGCACCGCTTTCAAGTTCGGCGAAATCGGCGATCCCACCGAGATGTACCTCTCCGACATGTTCACCATCTCCATCAACATTGCCGGTAACGGCGGCATGTCCATGCCGGTGGGTCTGGGGGAGGCCTCCGGCATGCCGGTGGGCGTGCAGCTCATTTCCCCGGCGTTCCACGACGCCAACATGCTGCGGGTGGCCGCGGCGCTGGAAACGGTGTACGGTCCCGCGCCGGTGGCCCCAGATTTCGCGGACGGGAAGGTGGCCTAGATGAAAACGCTGGAAGAGGTATTTGAAACTTGGGAGGCGGTTATCGGCCTGGAAATCCACGCCGAGCTGACCACCCTGAATACCAAGATGTTCTGCGGCTGCAAGCTGGAGTTCGGCGCCGCCCCCAACACCCACACCTGCCCGGTGTGCCTGGGGCTGCCCGGCGCGCTGCCGGTGCCCAACAAAGCGGCCATCGAGTCCATTGTGCTGGCGGGCCTGGCCACCAACTGCGGCATCGAGAAGCACTCGATGTTCTACCGCAAGAACTACATGTACCCCGACATGTCCAAGAACTTCCAAACCACCCAGGGCCCCATCGCCTTTTGCATGCGCGGTCATTTGGATTTGGAGGTGGACGGGCCGGCGGCGAAGGAGCGGTACCGGCTTGACAGCCTGAAGGTGGGGGAGAGCAACGGCAACATCACCCGCACCGAGGACGGCTACCGGGCCCATGTGGGCATCACCCGCATCCACATGGAGGAAGACGCCGGCAAGATGGTGCACCTAGGGGGCGGCGAGGGCCGCATCGCTGGGGCGAAGGAGAGTCTGGTGGACTACAACCGCGCCGGCACTCCCTTGATCGAGCTGGTGACCGAGCCGGATCTGCGCACCCCCGAGGAGGCGCGCCTGTTCATGCAGAAGCTGCGCCAGATTTACCTGGCCATCGGCATCTCCGACTGCTCCATGGAGGAGGGCAGCTTGCGCTGCGACGGCAACGTGAGCCTGCGGCGTCGGGGCACCGAGGCCTTCGGCACCAAAACCGAGCTGAAGAACATGAACTCGTTCAAGAACCTCCATGACGGCTTGGCCTATGAGATTTGCCGCCAGGCGCAGGTGTTGGAAGAAGGCGGCGTGATTTACCAGGAAACCCGCCATTGGGACCCCTCCGCCAAGCGCACCATCGTGATGCGGGTGAAGGAAACCGCCGACGACTACCGGCTGTTCCCTGATCCCGACCTGGCCCCTTACGACTTGAGCGACGAGTTCATCGAGGGGGTGCGGGCCAAGTTGCCCGAACTGCCCGACCAGAAGGCGGCCCGCTACAGCGCCACCTTCGGGCTTTCCGCCTACGATGCCCGGCATTTGGTGGACCACCGTGCCACCGCCAGCTTCTTCGACGAGTGCATGGCGCTGGTGCAAGCGGAAGATGAGGGCTCGAAGTTTGCGAAACCCCTGGCCAACCTGGTGATCAACGATGTGACCGCCCACCTGAACGCCAATCCCGGCGTCCAGCTGGCTGCCACGCCCCTCACGCCGGCCCGTGCGGTGGGGCTGGTGCAGCTAGTGGCCGACGGCACCATTTCCTCGAAGCAGGCCAAGCAGGTGTTTGCGGCCATTCTGGACGAGGACAAAGACCCGACCGTAATCATTGAGGAAAAGGGCATGAAGCAGGTGTCCGACACCGGCGCCATTGAGGCGGTGGTGGACGAGGTGCTGGTCGCCAATCCCGACAAGGTGACCCAGTACCGCGACGGCAAAACCGGCCTCATGGGCTTTTTTGTGGGCCAGTGCATGAAGGCCATGCGCGGCCAGGGCAATCCGCAGGTAATCAACCAGCTGCTGGCACAGAAGTTGCAGTAAGGGGGCACCGTGGGCATTTTCAAAGACGAGAACGGCCGCAGCTACGGCGACTGGACCCATCGCGACCAGCGCACCCGTGAAGAGGCCAACCGCATCGTGAAAGACCCCAACGAGAAGAAGTGGTACGACCAGAACTTCTACATCATCATGTTTTTGCTGCTGTTTTGGCCGGTGGGCATAGTGCTGTGCTGGCGCAGCAGCTGGCCTTTGGCGGCCAAGATCGTGGTGAGCATCTTGCTGGTGGCCATGGTGGTGGCCTTGGCCATGAACTACAACGCGGCAGTGGCGGCACTGGGGTAACTTCCGGTGTTTTTCGGCAGGTTCAAGCGGGCGTTTTTCTCCCGCTTGACCTGTTTTCTCTTGACTTTGAGTGAACTCTATGTGCTTACATAGGGCAGATTGTTGGGGATGAAGCTAACTATGCAATGAGGTGCACTATGAAAATTGCAGAAGTCAGCAAGCGGTATGGCATCTCCGCCGACACGCTGCGCTACTATGAGCGGATCGGAATTCTTCGGGACGTACCCCGCAATCCCAGCGGATTGCGAGATTATTCCGAGAAGAATTGCAACGCGGTTGAGTTTGTGAAGTGCATGCGCGGGGCGGGCATGTCCATCGAATCGTTGAAGCTGTACATGGACCTTTTTTACGAAGGGGATCACACCAAGGGCCAGCGCAAGAAGTTGCTGGAGGCCCAGCGGGATACGATTCGGGCTCGCATCTCCGAGCTGGAAGAGGCGTTCACCCGTCTCAGCTACAGGATAGACCATTACGAGGAAACCTCCTCGGCGGAGCGGGAGCTGATGGCCTAGCCTTTTGGAGGGCAACGGAATTACTCGGGAGCGCGGGCGATGCCTGCGCTCCTGTTGTTGCGGCCGCATTTCGCGGAAATCCGAAGGGAGCTTGCGTGAACAAACAGGAAATGAAGCGTCTGCTGGCGCTGGTGGCGGCAGGGGAGCTGTCGCCGGAGGAGGCGGCGGCGCAGGTTGACGCCCCCGACTTCGTCGATTTGGGGTTTGCCCGGGTGGACACGCGCCGGCAGCTGCGTTGCGGCGTGACCGAGGTGGTGTACGGCGAAGGCAAGACAGCCGCCCAGGTTACGGCCATCTGCCAGGCGCTGGCGGAAGAGGGGCAGCCCCGGGTGCTGGTTACGCGCCTTGCGGCCGAAAAGGCCCGGGCGGTGCAAGAAGCGCTGCCCCAGGCGCTCTATTGGCCCGATTCGCGGCTGCTGCTCACCCAGCCCCTGCCCCAGCCGGATGGCAAGGGCGCCATCGTGGTGGTATGCGCCGGCACCAGCGACTTGCCGGTGGCGGAAGAGGCGGCCATTACCGCCGAGGCCCTGGGGAACAAGGTGGAGCGCGTCTACGATGCGGGGGTGGCCGGCATCCACCGGCTGTTCTCCAGCGCCGACGTGCTGGCCCAGGCCCGCGTGGTGATTGCGGTGGCCGGCATGGAAGGGGCCCTGCCCAGCGTGGTGGCGGGGATGGTGCCGTGCCCGGTGCTGGCGGTGCCCACCAGCGTGGGCTACGGGGCGTCGCTGGGGGGCGTGGCGGCGCTTTTGGCCATGCTCAACTCCTGCGCCAGCGGCATTTCGGTGGTGAACATCGACAACGGTTTCGGGGCGGCGTTTCAGGCCAGCCTGATAAATCATCTGTAAGGGGGCTGGCAATGGGCAAAACCTTGTACTTGGAATGCGAGGCGGGGGCCAGTGGCGACATGCTGGTGGCGGCCCTGCTGGATTTGGGGGCCAGTCGAGAGGTGCTGGAGGCAGCCCTGGCCAGCCTGCCCCTGGAAGGCTACGAGGTGGTGGTTTCCCGCGTGGAGAAGTCGGGGCTTTCTGCCTGCGACTTCGACGTGCGGCTGGATGCGGCCCATGAGAACCACGATCACGACATGGCCTACCTCCACGGCACGCTGGAAGAGGCGGGGGAGGGCCGTGGCCACGGCCACGGGCACGAGCACGTTCACCGCAGCCTTCCGGAAATAGAGGCCATTATCGACGCCGGCGCCCTCACGCCGGGGGCAAACGCTCTGGCCAAAAAAGTGTTCGGCCTTTTGGCCGATGCCGAAGCGGCCGCCCATGGCCGTCCGCGAGACGAGGTGCACTTCCACGAGGTGGGGGCGGTGGATTCCATTGTGGACATCGTGGCCGCGGCCGTGTGCCTGGACAACCTGGCCCCCCAAGAGGTGGTGGTAACCCGCGTGGCGGAAGGGCGGGGCACGGTGCGCTGTCAGCACGGCATCATCCCGGTGCCGGTGCCCGCCACCGCCTACCTGCTGCGGCAGGCCGCCATTCCCACCAGGCCGCTGCCGGTGGAAGGCGAGCTGGTAACCCCCACGGGGGCGGCGCTGCTGGCGGCGGTGCGCACCCGGGGCCAACTGCCGGACGAGTACCTTATCGAGGGCTGCGGCATGGGGGCCGGCAAGCGGGATTACCCCACTTCCGGCTTGGTGCGCGCCTTTTGGATTTCCTAGGTTGCTTTATTACTCTACTGTGCTAAAGTATCGGCACTGACGATGCCGGGCCTCCCTCAGCGCCCGGAGCATTGCGAAAGCAAACGACCGGAAAGGAGCTGTTGTGGATCTGGTGACGCCTCTGGGGTTCAGGGATATTCTGCCCGCCGAAGCGCGAGAGCGGGAGGCCATTGCCCGCGAGGTGGCGACGCTGTTCGACGCCCGCGGCTACCGGCCCATCGAAACCCCCACCCTTGAGGTGATGGACGTGCTGCAGATGGGGGCCCGCAGCGTGCTTTCCCCGTTCAAGTTCTTCGATGCCCGCGGCGATCTTTTGGCCATGCGCCCCGACGTAACCGTGCAAATCGCCCGCATGGTGGCCACGCGGTTTTCCCAGGTGGAGGGCCCGCTGAAGCTGCGCTACCAACAGCGGGTGTTTCGCGAGGCGGTGCCGGAGATGCTCTCGGCCGCCCGCGAACAAACGCAGGTGGGGCTTGAGCTGATAGGTCAGGCGGGGCCCGCCGCCGATGCGGAAGTGGTGCGGCTGTTCTGCGAGGCGCTGGCGCTGGCGGGAGTGCGCGGCTACACCCTGGGGCTGGCCACGGTGGGGGTGCTGCAGGCGCTTTTGCAACGCAGCGGCGCGCCGCTGCAGTGGCAGCAACAGGTGCGGGCCGCCTTTCATTCCTCCAATTTCGTAGAGCTAGAGCGGCTCACCAACAGCCAAAACCCGCCCCAAGATGTGGATTCCTCGGGGCTTGCGCCAGTGTTTGCCCAGGCCATCCGCCGCCTGCCCAGCATTCGCGGCGGCCTTGAGGCCATCGCGGAGCTGCGGGAGCTGGTGGCCCCCTTGGGCTGCGAGGCGGATTTGGATGACTTCGAGACCACCTGCCGCGCGCTGGAGGGCCTGCCCGGCCAGCCGCGATTGCTGGTGGATTTCTCCCTCATCGGTTCGCCGGATTACTACACCGGCATCCTGTTCAGTGCCTATTCTCCCGATTTGGGGTCGGCCGTCGGGGGCGGCGGCCGCTACGATTCCATGATGGCCGCCTTCGGGTGCCCGCGCCCTGCCGCCGGCTTCGCCTTCGCCTTGGAAGACGCCATGGCGGCCGCATCCAGCGCTTCTGCGGCGGATGCGGCCGCCGCGCCCCAGCGCCCTTTGCGGGTGGCGGTGCCGAAAGGCGCCCTGCACAAAGACGCGGTGGCGGTGCTGGAGGCGGCGGGCCTGAACGTGGAAGGGCTGCTGAACCCGGGCCGCGCTCTCATCGTCTCGAACCCCGGGGTTGACTACATCATCGTGCGCCCCTCCGACGCCCCCGCCTTCGTGGCGCTGGGGGCGGCCGATTGCGGCATTTGCGGGAAGGATTCGCTGCTGGAGGCCAATTCCGACGTGGTGGAATTGGAAGATCTGCACTTCGGCGCCTGCCGCTTCGTGGTGGCCATGCCCGCCGGCGCCCAAGAGGCGGCCGATGAGCGCTACCGGCGGCTGGGGTCCATCCGCGTGGCCACGAAGTACCCGCGCATCACCGGTGCCCACTTCGCCAAAACCGGCATGCAGGTGGAAATCGTGCAGCTGCACGGCAATATCGAGCTGGCGCCGCTTACCGGCATGGCCGAGTGTATTGTGGACATCACCGCCACCGGCGCCACACTGCGGGAGAACAACCTTGAGGTGACCGAAGAGGTGCTGGGCTCCACCGCCCGCTTCTTCGCCAACCCGGCGGCCTTGCGCACCGACGAGCGCATCGGCCCTCTGGCCCGCGCGTTGGCTGGCGCCACCGCTGGGGTTACCTTCGAGGCCATAGCCGGCCAACCGCAGTAAAATAGTCCCTCGGGGCGGGCGTGCCGCCGGCCCCTTCCCAAGTGTTAAGGAGAACATCCATGCGTCGTGTAGTGCTGGGCCCCAACGATTTGTTTTCGGCCTCCCTCATCAACCGCACCGGTGCGTTCAACGCCTCCGCCATGACCGCCGCCACCGCCATCGTGGAGCAGGTGCGCGCCGAAGGCGATGCGGCCCTGCGGCAACTTACCCTGAAGTTCGACGGGGTGGAGGTGGAGCAGCTGCGGGTGAGCGAAGAAGAGATTGCCGCCGCGCGGGCCGCCGTTGCACCGGAAACTCTGGCGGCGCTTCAGAAGGCCGCCGATCAGATTCGCGAATTCCACGAGCGCCAGGTGGAGCAGAGCTGGTTTTTCGCCCGGGGCGACGGGGCGCTGGTGGGGGCCAAGATAACCCCGCTGGATTCCGTGGGCATCTACGTGCCCGGCGGCCGGGCCCTGTACCCCTCCACCGTGCTGATGAATGCCGTTCCCGCCCAGGTGGCCGGCGTGCGCCGCATCGTGTGCACCACGCCGCCCACGAAAAGCGGCGCGCTCGATCCGGCCATCCTGGCCGCATGCGACATCGCTGGCGTCACCGAGATTTACAAGGTGGGGGGCGCCCAGGCCATCGGCGCTTTGGCCTACGGCACCGCCTCCATCGCGCCGGTGGACAAGATAACCGGCCCCGGCAACGCCTTCGTGGCGGCGGCGAAGAAAATCGTGTCGGGGGATGTGGGCGTCGATATGATAGCCGGGCCCTCGGAGGTGTGCGTGGTGGCCGACTTCACCGCCGACCCGAAGCTGGTGGCCATCGATCTTATGGCCCAAGCGGAGCACGACCCGCTGGCCGCCTGCTACCTGGTGTGCTTCTCGCAGGATTACGCCGACGCGGTGGAGGCAGCGGTGCAGCGGCACCTGGCCGATTCCAGCCGCGCTGACATCACCCAAAGCTCGCTGGACAACGAGGGGCTGTGCGTGGTGTGCGAAACCATGGCCCAGGCGCTGGAGGCGGTGAACGTGATTGCCCCCGAGCACCTGGAACTGCACGTGGCCGACGCCATGGACCTGTTGGGGGCCATCCGCAACGCCGGCGCCATCTTCCTGGGGGCCTGGACCCCCGAGGCGGTGGGCGACTACGTGGCCGGCCCCAACCACACCCTGCCCACCGGCGGCACCGCCCGCTGGGCCAGCCCCCTTTCCACCGACGATTTCGTGAAGAAGTCGTCTATCATCCAGTACACGCCGGCGGCCCTTGCCCGCGACGGCGAAACGGTGCGCACCATCGCCACCCATGAGGGACTGTGGGCCCATGCCCGCAGCGTGGAGCTGCGGCTGGAAGAGCTGGAAGCCCAAGGGCTGGGGGCGGCTGGCCGTGCGGTGGAGGCCTCCCGTGGGTAGCCTGCGTCCCCCCAGCAGCCGCCTTGAGGGGCTGGTGCCCTACGACCCGAAGTACATTCCGGCCGAGGTGATGCTGTCTGCCAACGAGAACCCTTCCGATGTGCCGGAACAGCTGCGCCAAGAGCTTGCCCGCGCCCTGAAGGGGGTGCCCTTCAACCGCTATCCCGACCCGCTGGGAAACCAGCTGCGAGCCACCATCGCCGAGGCCAACGGCCTTGAGGCGGATTGGGTGCTTCTGGGCAATGGCGGCGACGAGCTGCTGTTCAACGTGGCGCTGGCCTGGGGCGGCAGCGGGCGCACCTTCCTCGATTTGCCCCCCACGTTCTCGGTTTACGCCGCCAACGCCCAGGTGACCAACACCACAGTGGTGTCGGTGGCCCGCCGCGCTGACTTCTCCATCGACGAAGAGGCGGTGCTGGCGCGCGTTGCCCAGGGGGACATCGATTACGTGATAGTGGCATCCCCCAACAACCCCACGGGGCAGCTGGCCTCCGAGGAGTTCCTGCTGCGGCTGCTGGACGCCACCGACGCTCTGGTGCTGGTGGACGAGGCCTACTTCGAGTTTTCCCACCGCACCATGCGCCCTTATCTGGAAAGCCACGAGAACCTGCTCATCCTGCGCACCTTCTCGAAGGCATTTTCGCTGGCCGGTGTGCGGCTGGGCTACCTTTTGGGGCACCCTTCGGTGATTCGCCAGTTCCTGAAAGTGCGCCAGCCCTATTCGGTGGACGCGCTGTCGCAGGCGGTGGGGCAGGTGGTGTTCCAGAACCGCGCCCTGTTCCAAGAGGGCATCGAGGCCATTCGCCAGCAGCGGGCGCGGCTGTTCGAGGGGCTGCGGGCCATCCCCGGGGTTCAGGTGTTCGAAAGCGATGCGAACTACCTGCTGTTCCGCATGCCGCGGGCGGGGGAGGCCTGGGAGTACCTTCTGGGCGAAGGGGTGCTGGTGCGGGACTTCTCCCGGGCGCCCTTGCTTGAGAATTGCCTGCGGGTGAGCGTGGGCTCGCCCGAGCAGAACGACCGGTTTTTGCAGGCGCTGCGCCGCTTCGTGATGGGCGGTGCGCCGGCCGGGGAGGCTTGAGGGCGCCGCAGCTGCGGGCGACGGCGCGAAGGGGCGGCTGGTGCCGCTGGTGTTTGAGCAGATAGGGACGACATGATGGACATGCGCACTGCCCGGGTGAGCCGGGCCACGAAGGAAACCAACATCACCATCGAGGTGGGGCTGGACGGCGCCGGCACGGTGGACGCCCAAACCGGCATCGGGTTCTTCGATCACATGCTGGACGCCTTCGGCCGCCACGGTTTGCTGGATTTGCAGGTGGACGCCAAGGGCGATTTGCGGGTGGACGGCCACCACACGGTGGAGGACACCGGCATTGTGCTGGGGCAAGCGCTGGCGAGCGCGCTGGGGGACAAGCGGGGGATTTCCCGCTTCGGCCAGTGCGTTTTGCCCATGGACGAGGCGCTGGTGATGGCGGCGCTGGATATCTCCGGCCGCGGTGCCCTGTACTGGGACGTGCAGCTGCCCTTCGGCATGGTGGGGGACTTCGATGCCCAGCTGGCGCGGGAGTTTTTCATCGCGCTGGCCGCCAACGCCGGCATAACCTTGCACGTGCGCCAGTTGGCCGGCGACAACGCGCACCACGTGATCGAGGCCACCTTCAAGGCGGTGGCCCGGGCGCTGCGCCAGGCGGTAGAGCCCGACCCGCGGGCCGCCGGGGCGCTGCCCTCCACTAAAGGCGCGCTGTAGGAAGCGGGGCAGACCGGTGAGCGTTGTTTTAGTCGATTACCACAAGGGCAACATCCGCAGCGTGGAGCGGGGGCTGCAGGCGGCCGGCGCCGAGGTTTTAGTGTCCGACCGCCCTGCCGACGTGCGCGCCGCCGATGCGGTGGTGCTTCCCGGCGTGGGTGCTTTCAGCGACGCCGCCGCCACGTTGGACCAGCTGGGTTTGGCCGCAGCGCTTAGGGAGGCCTGCGCGGCCGGCGTGCCGTTTCTGGGCATCTGCCTGGGGATGCACCTCATGTTCGCCGGCGGCGAAGAGCACGCTTCAGCGGACGCGCCGGCGCCGGGCCTGGGGCTTTTGCCGGGGGTTGTGGGGCGCGTTCCCGCCACCGATGAGGCCGGCCGCAGCTTCAAGGTGCCCCATGTGGGCTGGAACAGCGTTGAGCTGGTGCCAGGCGCCCCTTCGCTGCCCCAGGCCCTGTTCGAGGGCATCCGCGATGGGGAGTTCTTTTACTTCACCCACAGCTTCCAGGCGCCGCAAACGCCGGCCACCGTGGCCTGCACTTGCCATGCCCAGAGCTTTCCCTCGGCGGTGGCAGTACCGGGAAATCCCCAGTTCGGTGTGCAGTTTCACCCGGAGAAAAGCTCGGATGCCGGCGCTCGGCTGCTCGCGAACTTCGTCCGCCTCGCTGCTCGTGACAGGGGGACGGGGATAACGTCAGGTTTTTAAGGAAAGGATGATCGCATGTATCTGCTTCCTGCCATAGACATACTGGGGGGCAAGGCGGTGCGCCTGGCCAAAGGCGATTACGCTGCCGTGACCGAGTACAACGACGACCCGGTGCTGCAGGCGCAGTTGTTCGAGGAGGCCGGCGCCCAGTGGCTGCACGTGGTGGATTTGGACGGCGCCAAGAGCGGCAACGCCGATAACATCGAGGTGGTGCGCGCCATCTTGGCCCGCACGAAGCTTTCGGTGGAAGTGGGCGGCGGCGTGCGCAGTCTGGAGGTGGTCGACCGTTTGCTGGACGCCGGCGCCAACCGGGTTATTCTGGGCACGGCGCTGGTGCGCGACCCGGATTTCGCCCAGGCGGCCATCGAGAAGTTCGGCCCCGATGCGCTGGTGGCTGGCATCGATGCCAAGGCAGGGGAGGTGGCTGTGGCCGGTTGGACGGAAGGCTCGGGCATCGGTGCCGAAGCTCTGGCGGCCCGCATGGCGGCTTTGGGCTACGAGCGCCTAGTGTTCACCGACATCGCCCGCGACGGCATGCAAACCGGCTTCGATGCCGCCGCCTATCAGGCCATGGCCGCCGCCTTCGGCAACCCTGTCATCGCGTCGGGGGGCCTCTCTACCGTGGCCGACATCCAGGCCCTTTACCCCATTGCCGACGCCATCGAGGGCATCATCGCCGGCCGCGCCCTATATGAGCGCACCCTCACCGTGCAAGAAGGCGTTGCCGCCTGCCACCACACCCTGGAAGCCGGCACCCTCTCCGCCGAAGAAACCCCCCTCACCTTGGAAGACCTCGCGTAAAACGCGCATATGACGGGGGACGGGGATAACGTCAGGTTTCTGGAGGGTGGTCCGACCCGACAGGCCTGCGCTCGACGCTCCGTACGAGGGGAACTAACTCGCCCTTCAGGCGAGTGGATTTCCCCTCTACTCCGCTTGGCCGGACCTCGCTCCGACCTGCCGGGTCGGCCCAGCCAGGATGCTATCGCGGGTCGAATTCGTAGGGCAGAGATTCTATCCCTGCCTAAACTGACAAGGAAAGCCTTTGTCTCCTGAAGGAAAGGTGCACATGCTTACTAAACGGGTGATTCCCTGTCTGGACGTGAAGGACGGGCGCGTGGTGAAGGGCGTGAATTTCGTGGGGCTGCGGGACGCCGGCGACCCCATCGAGCTGGCCTGCCGCTACGATCAGCAGAAGGCGGATGAGGTGGTGTTTCTGGACATCACCGCCACCTCCGACAATCGCGACACCACGGTGGAGCTGGCCAGCCACGCCAGCGAGCGGCTGCACCTGCCCTTCTGCGTGGGGGGCGGATTCCGCAGCGTGGCGGACATTCGCCGCATGATAGCCGCCGGCGCCGACAAGGTGTCGGTGAACTCGGCTGCGGTGGCGAACCCCCAGCTCATCACCGATGCGGCCCATGCCTTCGGCACCCAGGCCATCCTGTGCGCCATCGACGCCAAGCAGGTGCCGGGCAATCCCAACAAGTGGGAGGTGTACGTGGCCGGCGGTCGCAAGGCCACGGGGCTGGATGCGGTGGAATGGGCGGCCGAGGCGGCGCGGCGCGGCGCGGGGGAGATTCTGCTCACCTCGATGGACCGCGATGGCAGCCGCGACGGCTTCGACTGTGCCCTTACCCGTGCGGTGGCGCGGGCGGTGGACGTGCCGGTTATCGCCAGCGGCGGCGTGGGGAAGCTGGAGCACTTCGCCCAGGGCATCCTGGAAGGGGAGGCGGATGCGGTGCTGGCCGCCAGCGTGTTTCATTTCGGCGAATTCACGGTGCGCCAGGTGAAGGAATCGATGGCCAGCTTCGGTATTCCCGTTCGGCTGTAGCCCTGTGGGGCGTCGGCGCTTCGGCTTTAGGCGCACGGCCCCGGTTTGCTCGGCCCGTACCCGGTGAAAGGAACTCCACGATGGATTTCTCCCTGTTGAAATTCAGCCAAGACGGCCTCATTCCCTGCATCGTGCAAGATGCCGATAGTGGCGAGGTGCTGATGATGGCCTGGATGAACGCCGATACCCTTGCCCGCACGCTGCAGTGCGGCGAAACGGTGTTCTGGTCCCGCAGCCGTCAAGAGGTATGGCACAAAGGGGCAACTTCGGGCAATACCCAGAAGCTGGTGGAGCTGCGCTACGACTGCGACGGCGACACGCTGCTGGCCCGGGTGCGCCCCGCCGGCCCCGCCTGCCACACCGGCGCCCGCTCCTGTTTCTTCCGCGCCTTCGACGCTCCTACAGGCAGCTAACTTGGAGAAGATGTCCCGCGCAGCCCTTTTCCGCCTCTTCATCGTCCCGCATTTCATCCCCCGTGGCGGAAATAGCCGCCTAATCCCGCCGCCGGCGCCGCCGAGTCCCTCCGTTGTGCCCGCCGTGACGGAAATAGCCGCCTAATCCCGCCACGGCGGGACAAAAACCCCGCTTATTCCGAGTTGTGGCGGAACTAGGCCCCTATTTCCGCCACCAGTTCGATGCCAGGGCTTCGTTTCGGGTCCAGTGGCGGAACTAGGCGGCTATTTCCGCCACGCGGGGGCATGCGGGCGGCGGATGTGGGTTGCGAGCGGGCGTGTGCGGCGTGTGCGGCGTGCGGGAATGCGGACATGCGGCATGCGGGCGGCGTGCGGCATGCGGGCGTGTGCGGCGGACGGCGTGTGGCATGCGGGTGCGGCGCGCGGGGGCATGTGGACGCGGGTTGCGGACGGCGTGCGGGCATGGCCGTTGGTTGCCGCTGATGGCTATTGGTTGCTTGAACCGGCGCCCCCCTTGCGCTACTATAGGTGCTGGCCTTATCCCTTTTCGTGAAACAAATGCAGCAGGCCAGGGCTTTCGCCCGGTGCCAGAGGTGATGATTCGGCCGCTTCTTATCCTTTCGCTTTGACAAGATGGGAAATTCCTCAGGTATTTTTGACCCCTCAGGTACTGTGCGCGCAAGCGCTGTTTGTTCCCGCCCATTCCCTATTTTGAGGAGGAAACCGTGAAGTTCTTTTTGGACACCGCTGACTTGGCGGAAATCGAGGAGGCGGCCAGCTGGGGCGCGTTGGCGGGTGTGACCACCAACCCCAGCTTGTACGCCCGCATTGGAGGCAAGCTGGACGATTTTCACAACCACATCAAGCGCATCTGCGATATCGTGGGGCCCGACTGCCCCGTGTCGGCCGAGTCGGTGGCCATGACCCGCGACGAAATTGTGGCCGACGGCTGCAAGCTGGCGGAAATCGCCCCCAACGTAGTGGTGAAGATTCCCACCATGGTGGAGGGCCTGGCCGCCACCCATACCCTGGCCGGTCGCGGCATTCCCGTGAACATGACTCTGTGCTTCACCGTGCCCCAGGCGCTTCTGGCCGCCCGCGCCGGCGCCCGTTACATCTCGCCGTTCGTGGGCCGCTTTGACGACATCTCCGAAGACGGCCTGTTCCAGCTGGAACAGGTATGTAGCGCCATCGGCAACTACGACTTCACCGCCAACACCGTTAACGGCGAGAAGATCGAGATCATCGCTGCGTCCATCCGCAGCGCCAACCACGTAACCCAGGCCGCCCTGATGGGGGCCGACATCGCCACCGTGCCTTTCGGTGTGCTGAAGAAGATGGTGCAGCACCCGCTTACCGAGCGCGGCTTGGACGCATTCCTTAAGGACTGGGAGAAAGTTCAGAACGCATGAGTGAAGTAACTGAGGAGAACCAGGGCGCAGCCGAATCGGCAGAAGCGCCGAAGCGCCGCGCCATCCGCACCCGTAAGGCGGCTGCCGAAGGGGCGCCGGCCGCAGCGGAGGCGGCAGACGAGGCCCAGGAGAAGCCGAAGCGCAAGACCGCTGCCCGCAAAAAGGCGGAAGCCGCGGCCGAGGCGCTGGCAGAAGGGGCTGCGGAAGGAGAGGCGGCGGCTCCCAAAAAGCGCAGCACCCGCGCCCGCGCGAAGGCGGACGAGGTGGCTGCCGCCCCTGCCGCTCCCGTAGCCGATGAGGCCCCGGAGGCCCCGAAACGGGCCGCTCGCGGCCGCAAGAAGGCTATGGAAGCCGAAGGGGCGCAGGCTGCCGCGGCCGATGCCGCAGCTGCTGCCGCGCCCGCGGCCGACGGGGGCGCCGATGCCGCAGCTGCTGCCGCGCCCGCGGCCGACGGGGGCGCCGAGGCAGAAGCGAAGCCCCGCCGCACCCGTCGCACCCGCGCCGCAGCCGACGAGGGCGCCGATGTGCCCGCCGTCCCGGCCGCAGAGCCGGCTGAGGCGGCGGCCCCGGCCGCCGATGCCGCCGAGGGGGCCCCGGCCGCCGATGGGGAGGGCCGCCAGAAGCGCCCCCTGCGCCGCGAGAAGCAGCGCCCCGAGAAGCGTCCCGGCAACAATCAGGCCCAGGGCAACAGCCAGGGCGGCAAGAACAACCGCAACAACCAGGGCAAGGGCAACCAGAACGGCCAAAACAACCAGAACAACCAGAACAACCGCAACCAGCGGCGCCAGCACCGCCAGAACAACCGCGAGGTAGCGCCGTCTGTCACCAAGGAAGAGCTGGCTGAATGGAAGGTGGCCGACCTGCGGGCCCGCGCCGCCGAGTTGGAGCTTGACGCCGCCGGCATGAAGAAGTCGGAGCTGGTGGAGGCCGTGTTCGAGGCCACCATGAAGGCGGAGGGCTTCATCGAAGTGCAGGGCATCCTGGACATCATGGGCGACGGCTACGGCTTCCTGCGCACTTCCGGCTACTTGCCGGGCGAGAAGGACGTCTACATCGGCGCCAATCTGGTGCGCCGCAACGGCCTGCGCCCTGGCGACATGGTGCGGGGCCAAACCCGCCCCGCCCGCGAGAACGACAAGTTCGCCGCGCTGCAGAAGATCATCTCCGTGAACGGCATCCCGGTAGAAGAGCTGGGGAGCCGCCCCAAATTCGCTGACCTCACGCCGGTGTACCCGGACGAGTGCCTGGTGATGGAGCACGGCAAGAACACCATCACCGCTCGCGTCATCGACCTGGTGGCTCCCATCGGCAAGGGGCAGCGCGGCCTTATCGTGTCGCCCCCGAAGGCGGGCAAAACCACCATCCTGAAGGACATCGCCGCCGCCATTTCCGCCAACAACCCCGACGTGCACCTTATGTGCCTGCTGGTGGACGAGCGCCCCGAAGAAGTTACCGACATGCAGCGCTCTATCCGCGGCGAAGTGATCTCTTCCACTTTCGACATGCCCACCGAAAACCACATCCAGGTGGCCGAGCTGGTGATAGAGCGGGCGAAGCGCCTGGTGGAGAACGGCGTTGACGTGGTGATTCTGCTAGACTCCATCACCCGTCTGGCCCGCGCCTACAACCTGGCCCAGCCGGCCTCGGGCCGTGTGCTCTCCGGCGGCGTGGACTCCAGCGCCCTGTACCCGCCCAAGCGCTTTCTGGGCGCCGCCCGCAACATCGAGGGCGGCGGCAGCCTTACCATTTTGGCGTCGGCCCTCATCGACACCGGCTCGAAGATGGACGAGGTGATTTTCGAGGAGTTCAAGGGCACCGGCAACATGGAACTGAAGCTGGACCGCTACCTGGCCGACCGCCGCATCTTCCCCGCCATCGACCCGGTGGCCTCCGGCACCCGCAAGGAAGAGCTGCTGATGGACCAGATGGAAGCGCCGCTCATTTGGGCTGTGCGCCGCATTCTGGCGAATTTGAACAACACCGAGCGGGCCATGGACATGCTGATCAAATCGTTGAAGAAGACCGAGAACAACCAGCAGTTCCTCATGCGCACCGCCAAGAAGGCCCAGGTGGCCCAAGGGCGCATGGACGAGAACATGGAACTGTAGGGCTGGAAAACCAAAGGACTAGATGCGCTGTGAGCGATTCCGAAAAACAATGGCAGAACGACATGTGGCCCGCCGCCGGCGATGATGCTGCCGCGGGGGAGGGCGCCCCGGCAGGCGGTGAAGCTGCGGGGAAGGAGGCCGGCTGGGCCCCGGCCCCGGCGGCTTCCACGGCCCCTTACGGTGGCCTGTACACTGAAGCCCCCGCTGCGGCCCCTGGCGCTGCCCCGGCCTCCGCTGCGCCGCCCGCCCGCCCCGCCTATTCGCAGCCCGCTGCCGCGCCGGCTTCCGCCTATGCCGCCACCTACGGCTACGGCGGCGGCGCGGTGCCCCCGTACGGTGCCGCCCCGGCTCCGGCGGCAGCCCCGACTCCGGTGGCTCCCCCGAAGAAGGGGGGCAAGGGCTGGATTGTGGGCCTTGCGGTGGTGATTTGCCTTTTTCTGCTGTGCGCCATCGCCATCGGCTCGTGCACCTCGGTGTTCTCCGCCTCCATGGGCAGCCTGGGCGGCCTGGGCTCGGTGGCCGATGAGGTTACTTACGGCGACACGGTGGGGGTCATCAACATCGATGGCACCATCCAGTACGACGGCAGCACCGCAAGTCCCGAGGGGCTGAAAGCCCAGCTTGACCGCGCTGAAGCCGACGACAACATCGTGGCCGTGGTGCTGCGGGTGAATTCCGGCGGCGGCACCGCTACAGCCGGTGAAGAAATGGCCATCTACGTGCGGGACTTCAGCAAGCCCATCGTGGTGTCCAGCGCCTCCATGAACGCCAGCGCCGCCTACGAGATTTCCTCCCAGGCCGATTACATCTTCACCGCCGAAACCACTGCTATCGGCTCCATCGGCACCGCCATGCAGATAACCGACTACTCCGGCCTTCTGGAGAAGCTGGGCATCCGCATCGACAACATCACCTCCGCCGAGTCGAAGGACTCCACCTACGGCGACCGCGCCCTTTCCGAAGAGGAGCGCGCCTACTACCAGCAGATGGTGGACCAGATCAACGCCACGTTCATCGAGAAGGTGGCCGCCGGCCGCGGCATGACCGAAGAGGAAGTGCGGGCGCTGGCCACCGGCCTTACCTTCACCGGCATCGACGCGGTGGAAAACGGCCTGGCGGATGAGATCGGCACCCTGGAGGACGCCATGGACTTCGCCGCCATGCTGGGCGGGGTTTCCTCCTACGACGTGATTTACCTGCAGCAGAGCGGCGCCGACCTCAGCTCGCTGCTGGGGCTGATGGGCGAAGACGAGGCCCAGCCGGCTCAGGCCGAAGAGGCGCTGCAGGCGCAGGCAGCCCTGGGGATGGCGGCATAAATTCCGCCCGACGGGACCCTGTTATGGGCTAACATTGGCAAGGCCGGGTTCCGGATGTGCGGGGCCCGGCCTTTTGGAAGCATAAGGGCCGCTTCGGCCGGCGAGGGCCGAGCCAGGCGGCAAGAGAGGGAAACTCATGGCTGACCTGAACATGAGCGAAAAGGTGGAGTGGCCGGCGCGCGCCGTGGTCACCGCAGGCATGCCCTACGGCAACAAACCGCTTCACTTCGGCCACATCGGCGGCGTTTTCGTGCCGGCCGACTGCTTCGCCCGCTTTCTGCGCGACCGCATCGGCGCCGAAAACGTGCGCTTCGTCAGCGGCACCGACTGCTTCGGCAGCCCCATCAACGAAGGCTACCGCAAGGCGGTGGAGGCGGGCACGTGCGATGGCTCCATTGCCGATTACGTGATGGCCAATCACGAGGTCCAAAAGTCCACGCTGGAGGATTACCAGATTAGCCTGGACATTTACGAGGGTTCCGGCATCGGACACGCCGGCGACGTGCACCAAACAGTCACCGACGGCTTCATCCGCGTCCTGCACGATAACGGCCATTTGCAGCTGAGCTCTACGCTGCAGTTCTTCGACACCCAGGCCAACACCTTCTTAAACGGGCGCCAGGTGCACGGCCGCTGCCCGGTGGCCGGATGCAAGTCGGAGAACGCCTACGCCGACGAGTGTGATTTGGGCCATCAGTACGAGCCTGCCGACCTCATCAGCCCGGTGTCGTCGATAACCGGCACCGTGCCCGAGATGCGCCCGGTGGAAAACTGGTACTTCGACCTGCCCGCCTTCCGCGACTACCTGGACGCCAGCGCCGAGGCCATGGAGGCGGACCCGGAAATCCGCGCCATCGTGCCGCAGGCGGTGAAGGAATTTCTGGTCCCCCCTATCATCTTCGTAAAGAACGAGGCCTACGACGACTACCTGGCGCTGGCCGATCAGCTGCCGCCCCACGTGTTCCGTCCGGCCGAGAAGGGCAAGCAGAGCTTCGAGTTGGAGTTCGATACCATCGAAGACCGCGACGCCGCCCGTCCGGTGCTCACCGGTGCCGGCATCCGGCTGCGCACCGGCAAGGCGCTGGTGCCCTTCCGCATCACCGGCAACATCGAGTGGGGGGTGCGCGCCCCTGAAATGGAAGGGGTGGAAGGCCTTACCGTGTGGTGCTGGCCGGAATCGCTGTGGGCCCCTATCTCCTTCACCATCGCCGCCAACGATGCCCGCGGCCTGCCCCGCGGCGCCTGGCGCGACTTCTGGTGCGCCGACGACGCCTGCGTGTACCAGTTCATCGGCCAGGACAACCTTTACTTCTACGGGGTGGCCCAGCCGGCCATGTGGGAAGCGCTGAAGCCGCTGGACATCCTCACCGGCGAAGCCACCGAAACGCCGCTGCGCCAAACCACGCTGGTGGCCAACCACCACATGCTGTTCGGCAAAACCAAGGCGTCGTCGTCGGGGAAGGTGAAGCCGCCCACTGGCGAGCAGCTGCTGGAGCACTACACGGTGGAACAGCTGCGCGCCCACTTCCTGGCGCTGGGGCTGGATCAAAAGTCCGTGGGTTTCAGCCCAAAGCCCTTCGACCCCGACGAGAAGAAGCGCGACGACCCCCGCGTGGCCGACCCGGTGCTGAAGGAGGGCGCGCTGCTCACCAACGTGTTCAACCGCCTGGCCCGCAGTTGCTTCTACGAAGCCCAGAAGAACTTCGACGGCTGCATGCCGCTGGGGGCGGTGAGCCCTGATGTGGTGGCCCGGGTGGCCCAGGTGCTGCAAACCTACGAGGCCACCATGCACCGGGTGGAGCTGCACAGCATCATGTCGCAGATGGACGAGTTCATCCGCTACGCCAACAAGTGCTGGACCGATGGCATCACCGCCGCCCAGAAGCTGGGAGACGACGCCGAAACCGCAGCGCAGCAGGCCGCTGCCGCCGCGGCGCGCCGCCAGGTGCTGGTGGATTCCTTCTACCTTCTGCGGGTGGCCGCGCTGCTGATGCACCCGGTGGTGCCGAGGGGCTGCGAAACCATCTGCGATTACCTCTCCTTCGACTTCGCCGACTTCTTCAGCTGGAACTACGATTTCGAGGGCATGGAGGAGCTGTGCTCGGCCATGGAGATCGACGAGGGGGCCCACCGCATCCAGCCGCTGCCGCCCCGTTTCGACTTCTTCCGCAAGCACGAGAGCCAATATAAATAAGTAAGGGCCGCCCTTGCCGGGCGTCTGGAGAGGGCATGTCGGGGGGAGCGTCCCGTTTTGGTGGCGCGCGGTTTTTACGTGCGCTGGCCAATATTTCCCTTGAAAATCCCGACCGCAGTTTTCGTAGGGCAGAGATTCTATCTCTGCCTAACGGACGGCCCGCCCGTGCTGGCGGCCCAGGCAGACATAGGATGTCTGCCCTACGAAGAACCCCTGGTGCGAGGACCTGTGTCTACGAGGGCTCAACGCGGAGGACGAAATGCCAGCCGCTTCTCGTGACGAGTGCGTGCATTCCGCCGGTTTTCCCTTGAAAACGCCGGCCATTGTGGTATTTTAGGCAGGCTGTGTTCGCAATGGTGCGGACGCGGCGGCAACTATCACACATGCTCGCGCGACTTGGCTCCGCCAGTGGCCACCGGAAAAGGCTGCGGAAGGCAAGGAAGACCGCGGGCAGAGGACTAACGAATGGAGAATGAAATGGCGAAAGTCAGCATTCAGTCGCTGCTTGAAGCAGGCGCGCACTTCGGTCATCAGACCCGTCGCTGGAACCCCAAAATGAAGCCGTACATCTTCGGCAGCCGCGGCGACATCTACATCCTTGATTTGAAGCAAACCCTCATCGGCATGGACAAGGCTTACACCTTCGTGTCCGACCTGGCCCGCAAGGGCGGCGTGGTGCTGTTCGTGGGCACCAAGAAGCAGGCGCAGGAGCCCATCGTGGAAGCCGCCAACCGCTGCGGCATGCCCTACGTGAACTCCCGCTGGCTGGGCGGCGAGCTGACCAACTTCGTCACCATCCGCGCCCGTGTGAACCGCATGGAAGAGCTGGAGGCCATGGAGGCCGACGGCCGCATGGCGCTGCTGCCCAAGAAGGAGCAGATCCTGCTGCGCAAAGAGCTGGCCAAGCTGCAGACCAACCTCAACGGCATCCGCAACATGAAGAAGGTGCCCGACGCCGTGTTCGTGATCGACACCTGCCGCGAGCAGATTGCCATCCACGAGGCCAAGCGCCTGGAGATTCCCGTGGTGGGCACCCTGGACACCAACTGCGACCCCGATGACGTGGACTTCGGCATTCCCGCCAACGACGACGCCATCCGTTCGGTGCGCATGCTGGCCGACTTCATCGCCGACGCCGTAATCGCCGGCTCGGGCGCCGAAGTGACCGTGGCCGAGATGGCCGGCGCGGTTCCCGAGGGCCAAGTGGTCACCTCTGTGGTGGAAACCCCCGAGGGCACCGTCGAGGTGGAGGCCATCGGCACCGCTGACGGCACCAGCGTGGTGACCAAGGAAGAGGCCGCTCCGGCCGCTGCCGCCCCCGCCCCTGCCAACGACGACGTTGAAGTTTCCGAAACCTTCGCCGAGTAAAGGCGCACTTTTCGTTCCTAACTTTTAGAAAGAGAGACAACATGGCTGCTATCACTGCTTCTATGGTTAAAGAGCTGCGCGAGATGACCGGTGCCGGCATGATGGAGTGCAAGAAGGCCCTGGCCGAGGCCGACGGCGACATGGACGGCGCCGTTGACGTGCTGCGCACCCGTGGCCTGGCCGCTGTGGCCAAGAAGGCCGGCCGTGCCACCAACGAGGGCACCGTCATGGCCATCGTGTCCGACGACTGCAAGACCGGTGCTTGCATCGAGCTGAACTGCGAAACCGACTTCGTGGCCATGAACGAGAAGTTCAAGGCCTACGCCGACCGCATCGCCCGCGCTGCCCTGGCCGCCGGTGCCCAGGACGTGGAAGCCGCCAAGGCCGCCGAGATCGACGGCGAGACTGTGGAGGCCATCCTCACCGACGCCATCCATGTGATGGGCGAGAACACCCAGCTGGCCCGCGTGGCCGTGGTGGAGGCCCCGGCTGTGGCTTCCTACATCCACGGTGGCGGCAAGATCGGTGTGCTGGTAACCTTCGACGTGGAGGGCATCAACCCCGCCGACGCCGCGTTCCAGGCCTACGGCCGCGACGTTGCCATGCAGGTGGCTGCCATCAACCCGGTGTCCTGCACCCGCGAGGACGTGCCCGCCGACGTGGCCGCCCACGAGATGGCCATCTACAAGGCCCAGGCGGCCGAGTCCGGCAAGCCGGAGGCCATCCAGGAGCGCATGGCCCAGGGCCGCATGGACAAGTTCTACAAGGAGAACTGCCTCACCGAGCAGACCTTCGTGAAGAACCCCGACGTCACCGTATCCCAGTACACCGACGACACCGCCAAGGAGCTGGGCGGCACCATCAAGGTGACCAGCTTCATCCGCTTCCAGCTGGGCGAGTAACTTTTCGTCCGGCGCCTTTGAGGCGCGAAGATCTGAGCTTTGGAAATCCCCGGTTTCGGCCGGGGATTTTTTCGCGCCCGGGGCATGGGGGCGGCCGGAAGGGGCGCTATGCCGGATGCCCGGCGGTCGAAGGGGGAGCGCGGAGCCGGCGCTGGCGTGCGCCTCGGCGCGACGGCCGTGGGGTTATTGCGAAGCGGGAAGGTGAGGTTTCGGTTTTCTCCTATAATAGGGAAACCAACCCGCGACGCGGCCGTATCCCGGCCGCGGTTTTACCCGATAAAGGTGGTTTCATGTCCGAAGAAGTAATTGTGGTGAAAGGCAACGGCGTCCTTCGGGGCACGGTGCGCGTATCCGGCGCCAAGAACTCGGCGCTGAAGCTGATGGCTGCAAGCATCCTGGGCCAGGGGCGCACTATCCTTCACAACGTGCCGGACATTTCCGACATCCGCCTGATGGGGGAGGTGTTGCGGCGTTTGGGGGCAACGGTGGAGCGGGAAGGCCACACCGTGATTGTGGACACCTCCACGGTGGACAGCTACACCACTCCCTACGATTTGGTGTCGAAGATGCGCGCCAGCATCTCGGTGCTGGGGCCGCTCATCGGCCGCTTCGGCCGGGCGCATGTGGCCATGCCCGGCGGCTGCCAAATTGGCGCGCGCAAGATAGACATGCACATGGTGGGGCTGGAAGCGCTGGGGGTGCAGTTCACTGTCGACCACGGCGATCTTCTGGCCGAAACCCCGGGCGGCATCCACGGCGCATCGGTGCTGCTGGAGTTCGCCAGCGTTGGCGCCACCGAGAACATGCTGATGGCGGCCGTGGTGGCGCCAGGCCGCACGGTGATCGAAAACGCCGCCCGCGAGCCGGAAATCGTGGACTTGGCCAACATGCTGAACGCCATGGGGGCCAAAGTCACCGGCGCCGGCAGTTCGGTGATAGAGGTGGAAGGGGTGCCGCTTTCCGCCATGCATCCCTGCGAGCACACCACGGTGGGTGACCGCATCGAGGCGGGCACCTTCCTGGTGGGGGGCGCCTTGACCGGCGGCCCCCTGACGGTGGAAGGGGTGAACCCGGACCACCTGCACATGGCCATCGTGAAGCTGCGGGCCATGGGCTGCGATGTGACCACCGGCGAGAATTCCGTCACTATTTCCCGCACCCGTTCGCTTTCCAGCATCGACATCCAAACGCTGCCGCATCCGGGCTTCCCCACCGATCTGCAGGCGCAGTTCATGCTGCTGGCTTCCATGGCCGACGGGGTTTCGGTCATCACGGAAAACGTGTTCGAGAACCGCTTCATGTTCGCCGCCGAGCTGCACCGCATGGGGGGCGACATCTCCATCGAGGACCATCACGCCATCGTGCGCGGCGTGGGGCGGCTGCAGGGGGCGCCGGTGAAATCCACCGACTTGCGCGCCGGCGGGGCGCTGGTGCTGGCGGGCATCGTGGCCGACGGGCAAACCCAGGTGCACCGCATCGAGCACATCGACCGCGGCTACGAGGACTACGTGGGCAAGCTGGCTTCGCTGGGGGCCGATGTGACCCGTCGGGTTCTGTAGAGGTTCCGACATCTGTTTGGGGCTTCCATAGGGTACAATCTTTGTGCTGTATAAATTGGTGCAAGGAGACGCCATGCTAGATAGCAACAAACGCCGAGCTCAGCAAACCCGACGGATATCCAGGCAAATGGAATCTTCCAGCACCTATGGCACCCATAACGCGGGAGGGGGTGCGTCGCGCGAGCCCTACCGGCCTTCGAAGGGGCCCCGCAACGCCGACCGCGTAAGCTTTTCAGACGCCCGCAAAACCAATCAGGCAAAGCGGGGTTACGTGCGCCAGGTGCAACCGCGCACCCGCACCGGCGAATCCAACGACGAATACAAGAAGCGCATCTCCAAGCGCACCTATGCCGAAGAGCTGCGCCGCCGCGCTTCCATGAAAAGCGGCGCCACGCTGGCGGCCATCGGCATCGTGGTGCTGGTGATTGCCGTGGCGGTGGGCATTGGCGTGTTCTTCGCCAGCTCGAACGCCAAGCTGAGCCTGGGGGACTCCAACGCCGCCGGCGCTTTGACGGCCGCCGAAGAGGGGCAGCCCTTCTACGTGCTGTGCGCGGCCCAGCTGCCCGGCACCTCTGACGGGGCTGCAGCAGGGGAGGGAGACACCTCCGGCGAAGGCGGCGACAGCGATGAGGGCGACAACGGCAATGCTAGCGAGGGCGACAACGCCAGCGGCGAAGGCGACAACGCTGGCGAGGGCGGCGACAACGCTTCCGCCGACGACCAGCAGGGTGGCGAGCCGGCCGGCGAGGGCGAAGGCGGCCAGGCCCCTGAAGGGGAGAACCCCGAGGGCGAAGGCGGCGAGGGATCTGATTCGGCTGATGCCGGCCTTAAAACTGACACCGCCTATCTGCTGGTGCGGGTAGACCCTGCCAACAAGCACCTGGCCTTCGTCACCGTTCCTTCCTCCATCACCCTCACCTTGAGCGACGGCCAGAGTCACTATCTCTACGAGGCCGCCGCAGTGGGCGGCGACGCCGAGCTTATCAAAAGCGTGGAGAGCATCGCCGATGTGAAAATTTCCCAGTTTGCCTCCATCAAGGCGGAGGGGCTGAAGTCGGTGGCGGCCAAGTTGGGGCTGGACGAGGCCACGGTACCCATCGCTCCCGCGGCCGACCAGCTGAACTACAAAACCCTGAAGCAGGCCTCCGACGCCCAGATTGCCTTCATGGTGGCGGTGTTGGACAAGGCGCTGGGGGATGAAAGCGCCAATTTGGCCGGCTACCTTTCCGAACTCTCCGCCGATGTGCAGGTGTCTTGGGACGCCTCGGGGCTGTTGGCGCTGGGGGAGGCGTTCACTCCCTTCGGCGAAGTCACCGTTACCGGTTCGCTGGTGCCGGGGCGCATGGCCACTGAAAACGGCCGCGACGCCTACATCATCACCGACAACGCCTGGCAATTGATGTTGGACAACATCAAGAACGGCCGCGGTCCCGATTCCATCGACGGCGGCGACCAGTTGGATCTGTCGCAGATTTCCGTCACGGTGCGCAATGGTTGCCGCGTAGACGGGCAGGCGGGACGCATGCGGGACGTGCTGCTGGAAACCGGTTTTGACGTGAGCAGCGTGGGCAATGTGGACGATGGGGCCCTGTACAAGGAAACCTTCGTCATCTACCACGATGAGAAGTACGCCATCGCCGCCCAGGTGGCCCTGGCCGACATCGGAGTGGGGCGCTCCTTCGACGGGGGCGATTTCTACAGCTTCGATACCGACCTTCTGGTGATCGTGGGCACCGATTGGGTGGCCCCCGACGGCACCGGCGCCCAGTAGCCCGCGCGTCTTGTCCTGTTGCCGGGACGCCTGTGACGGGGGCGTTGCGGGATTGCGCTTCTTTCGTGGCCCGCATCGGCCGCGACGGCGGTGTGGTATCATTCCATCTGTTTGAAAACACTACTCGATAGGAGCATTCTCATGGTTGAAAAGTCCGATGTGGCCGCTGTGCTGGAACTCATTCGTCCTTCCCTGCAGGCCGACGGCGGCGACGTGTCGCTGGTGGACGTGTCCGAAGACGGCGTGGTGACCGTGGAGCTGCAGGGCGCTTGCAAGGGCTGCCCCATGTCGCAGATGACCCTGGCCAACGGCGTTGAGCGCATCCTGAAAGAGCGCGTTCCCGGCGTGACCTCGGTGGTGCCGGCCGGCATGTAGCCGCAATTCGATAGTTTTGCAAAGCGAGGGCCTTGGCTGCCCTCGCTTTTGTTTTAATGGCCCTAAGAGAGAAGGAGGTTCCGTCGTGGTGAAATGCTGGGCCCGTCGCGGCTGCGACGACGAAATGCAGGGGCGCTGCCCCCACAACACCCCAGGCGAGGCATGCCCTGCTGACTGCCATTACGCCGCCTGCGTGCGCCCCACCCACAAGGTGGCGGAAGATTTCGGGCTGCTGTTGAACCCCGAGCGCGACTACGACGCCGCCCTGAAGCAGGTGTGCCGCTTCTGCGAGCACTTCCTCACCAACGGCCCCACCGTGGCCGAGCGCACCAAAGAAGTGCCCCGCGTGGGCAACCCCAACCGCTTCCTTTTGTAGAGCAGCTGTGCCAGGGGGGCGTGCCAGGGGGGACGTACGCTTTTGACACACGCGTGTGTCAAAAGCGGGGCTGGCCTACGTGCTGGGCTTCGCGCTGGCGGCCTTCATCCTGTACCGG
>NZ_QIBY01000004.1 GCF_003725335.1 Parvibacter caecicola | reverse complement strand
GTGTATAAGAGACGGCGTGCCCCCGGCGGCCCCGGCCGGGGAGGAGGCCAGCCCCGACGAGCTGAATTCCATCTTGTCCGGCGCCTTCGGAGACGGGGTTGTGTTCACCGAGCAATAGATGGGTTGCGTGCCCGTTCCCGCGCGGTCCGGCGCCCCCAACTTACGCTATAGTTTCTGCAGTTTGTTTTCGCTAGACAAGGAGCCATCCTCATGGATATGAAGAAGATGATGAAGCAGGCCCAAAAGATGCAGATGGAAGCGGCCCGCGCCCAGGAGGAAATCGCCTCCATGGAGTTCGAGGCCACTGCCGGCGGCGGCATGGTGAAGGCCGTGGTGACCGGCAACATGGAGCTGAAGTCCCTCTCCATCGACCCCGCCGCGGTAGACCCCGAAGACGTGGAGATGCTGGAGGACATGATTGTAGTGGCGGTGAACGATGCCGTTGCCAGCGCCACCAACGCTTCCGCCCAGCGCATGAACTCCATCATGGGCGGGGTGAAGATCCCCGGCCTCATGTAGGTCCGGTGCCCCTCCATGCAATCTGCCCCGGCAATCCAAAAGCTGCTGGACGAGCTGGAACGGCTGCCCGGCGTAGGCCCCAAGTCGGCTCAGCGCATTGCCTATTACATACTTAATAGTGATTCCGCGGACGCCTTGCGGCTGGCTCAGGCCATCCAAGAGGTGAAGAGCACGGTGCATTTTTGCCAGCGCTGCTTCAACTATGCCGAAGACGACCTGTGCGCCATCTGCGCCAGCCCCTCCCGCGACGGCGGCCTGCTGTGCGTGGTGGGGGAGCCCCGCGACATCCCGCCGCTGGAGCGCACCGGCGTGTTCAGCGGCGTGTACCACGTGTTGGGGGGCGAGCTTTCCCCCATGGGCGGCGTTGGCCCGGCCGACCTCACCATCGCGCCGCTCATGAGCCGGCTGGCTTCCGAAGACGTGCGGGAAGTGGTGCTGGCCACCAATCCCAACATAGAAGGGGAGACCACCGCCGCCTACCTGGCCCGTCTCATCAAACCGTTGGGCATAACGGTCACGCGGCTGGCCAGCGGCCTGCCGGTGGGGGGCGACTTAGAGTTCGCCGACGAGGTAACCCTGGGCCGCGCCCTGGAAGCCCGCCGCCCCCTGTAGCGCCCGCCCCGGCGCCCGTTTCGCATCCGACCCCGCGGCCGTCTAAGGAGAACAACCATGACCCCACGCAACCCTGCCGCTTCCGGCAAGCCGCCGGTGCAGTCTGCTGTCCCGGACGGCGGCCATCCCACCGAAGAGCAGCTGGCCCGCCAGTACCTGCAGGTGGTGAGAGGCCTGCACGGCGACGAGCCGGGCCGCTGGCGCGCCTGGGAGCGCATGGAGGACGGCCAGGCCTACTACCGGGGGCTGCCGGTGGCCTTCGATTTCCTGCCCACCCTGTTCACCCCTGCCAGCCGTCGCGGCTTCGCGTCCATCGTGGAAACCACCTACGGCATTTTGCGCAAGGTGATCCACTGCTACCAATCGGACGCCCAGTTCCGCAAGCTGTTCCGTTTCGATCCGCGGGTGGAAGAGCTGGTGCTGCTGCCTTCCGGCTACGAGGAGCCGCTGCCGATGGCCCGCTTCGATCTGCTGTACAACCAGCAGACGGAAGCATTCCAGTTCTGCGAGTTCAACACCGACTCCTCCAGTGGCATGCTGGAAAACGCCGAGGCCTGCGCCGCGGTGGCGGAAAGCGACGCCTTCTGGGAGTTCCAGAGCCGCTACCCACTGGAGAGCCGTTGCGACGAGCAGTTCGAGGGCTGGGCCGAGAAGCTGATGGCCATCTTCCGCACCACTGCCGCGTTCAAGCAGCTGCAGCGGGAGGGGCAGGTGCCCCATGTGGCCATTGCCGTGTGCATGGAAAGCCCCAACCCCGACGTGCGCGAGCTGGACGCCTATCAGGAAATCATCGAGGATCTGGGCTGGGATTGCTCCATCTACGACGTGCGCGACTTGCGCGTCGAAGACGGCCGGCTGGTGGGCCGCAATGCGCTCGCCGGCCAGAACAACGTGCCCATCCACCTGGTATGGCGCTTCTGCATTGTGGTTGACCTGCTGAAATACTGGGACGAGGTGCAGCCGTTCATCAAAGCGGTGCGCACCGGCGCCGTTACCCTGGTGGGGGCGTTTTCCACTCAAATCGCCCATGATAAGCAGCTCTTCGCCTTGCTGCGGCACCCGGAGGTGCAGCCGTTGCTCACTTTTGAGGAGCGGGCGTTTGTGGAGGAGCGCATCCCCTTCACGGCGTTTCTGGACGATCCGTCGCTGGATTTGGAAGAGGTGCGGGCGTGCCCGGCCGACTGGGTGCTGAAGCCCACCGACTGGTACGCCACCAAGAACGTCACGGCTGGCGCTGAGTGCACCACCGAGCAGTGGAACCGCCTGATCGACGAGGCGCTGGCTTCCCGTGACGGCTCCCCGTACCTGGTGCAGCGGTTCGTGGCCCCCGCGACGTCGCCCGCCATCCCGCTTTACGGGCGTGAAGCGGATTTCACCGCCGCGCCGCAGCCCTACGGCAACCTGTTCGGCCTGTACTGCCATTGCGGCCAATTCGCCGGCGTGTACGTGCGCCAAGGGCCGCAAGAGGTTATCGGCAGCGCTCGGGAAGGATTGGTGGCGCCGGTCTTCTGGTTGAAAAACGCCGACGAGTAGCTGTTTTCGCCCCATGAGAGGCGCTTTTTCGCCGGGGAAGGGCGCGCGGGGGCCAGCGAAGGTTACAAAACTGAATATTAAGGTTTTGTAAAATGAGTGAACTGCTATACTATCCAAGATCTTTTCGGGAGCACCTGGTGCTCCAGTCTAACAGCCTGGGCTTCGCGGGGTTTTTGTTTTGGAGGGGACATAAACCTCTTGATGGCTAGGCGAAGATGAACGGCTCGCTACTGGCGGGCCGTTTTTCTTTTGCGGGGCGGGCTGACGCGGAGACGGGGCTGACGTCAAAAGTGTACGTCCCCCCGACACGCCTTTACTGGTACGAGTCGAAGGAATCGCGGAACTGGCCGTCCACTGCCAGGGCGGCGAAGGTGAGGATGGCCCCCAGCTCCCGATCGGTGGCTTCGCCCATCCCCAGCACTTCCTTGATTTTGCGCAGCCGATAGCGCACGGTGTTCGGGTGCTGGAACAGTTGCTCGGCGGCGGTGCGCACTTCTCCCAGCGCCCGGGCGTAGGCCAGCGCCGTGGGGGCCAGTTCGCCGTCGTGGGCGCGGTCGTATTCGCGCAGCAAGTCCATGATCAGCGCCGCAGTGCGGGAGAACAGCCGGTCGCTGGTGGCGGCGGCCCAGAAGGCGTCGAAGCGCAGCGCCGTCCAGCGCACGATGTTCGAGTCGTCCAGCCGCGCCGTGGCCAGCGCCGCCTGCGCCTGCCGGATGGCCAAATCGCCTTCGCCCATGGGCAGCTCTTGGGAAAGCCCGCACAGGAGCGGCCCCGCCTGGGCGATATTGGCGGCCAGGTCGGCCTCGGAGATGGTGATCACCGACTGCGGCGGCCTCTTGAACGAGATGAACGCCAAGATGACGTCGTCGTACACGCAGGTAAACGTACCCCCCACTTCCTCGAAGCGGCGGCCGTAGTCTTCCGCCACGTTGCGCACCACTCCGTGCAGCGCCCGCAGCGTGGCAGTTTCCAGCACCAGCGGCTGAATGGCCAGGCACTGCACCGTGGCCCCGGTGATGCCGGCAATGGAGAAGATGAGGTTGGCCACGTGGCGCTCGTCGGAGGGGGCCAGCACCTGGTCGATGAGGCGGTTGCGCTCGGAGTTCACCGCTTCTTCGTCGATGAGGGCCATCACGCTGGCCAGCGTCCGCTCCATGTAGCGGCCGTCGTAGAAGAACACCGGCACCTCCGCCGCCGCGCTGGCCTCTTGCACCTTCGGGCTCAGCTCGGTGAGGGCCACTGGCTTGATGGCGATGGCCGCCACCCCGTGTTCGATGAGGGCCAGAAGCGCCTCTTCCGCCAGTTCCGGGTGCATCTGGGCAAACCCCAGCGTGGTGAAGATGAACTCGCCGGGCACGAAGGCGTGGTAGTCGTGGAAGAAGGGCTCGTAGTCCAGCGTGCCGCAGTTGATTATCTCGCGCCCCTCGAAGCCCTCGCAGGGGGCCGCCAGGTTCACGTTGTCGAATACCGGGAGCGCTAGCACATCTGCAACGGTAACCATTCGGTGCCTTTCGTCCAAACGTCCAAAAACGGTTGCCTCTATTGTAGCGCAGCACTGCAACTCCGGCTTTGCATCTTGTTTGGGAATGTTATGGGGCGCGGGGCGCTCTGCTATAATTCCTGCCCACAAGGGAGGGAAGCATGATCAACGTTCCAAGTCCGGCGGTGGCCATCGTCGGCCGCCATAATTCCGGGAAAACCACGCTGGTGGAGAAGCTGATCGCCGAGTTGGTGTCGCGCGGTTTGGATGTGGGCAGCGTGAAACACCACAGCCACAAGGGCTTCGACATCGACTATCCGGGCAAAGATTCCTACCGCCATCGCGCCGCCGGTGCCAGCGAGACGGTTATCGCCGCCCCCGGCCAGATGGCCCGCATCAAAACGGTGGAAGGGGAGATGGAGTGCCGCGACATTGTGCGCTCCATGCCCGGCCACGACATCGTGCTGGTGGAGGGCTATCGCAAAAGCGGGCTGCCCACCATCGAAATCATGCGCTCGGGCAACCCCGCCGATGTGGCGGTAGCCGAGGCATTTGCCAAAGGGGCGAAAAATGGCGCTTCGTTGGGCACCGATTTCATCCAAGCCTCCCGCGGCCAAGGGGCCTACCAGGCCGATTTGGAATCGAAGATGCCCCGCGCCAGCACGGTGGCTATCGTCACCGACATCCCCCAGGCAGAGGAAGCGGCCGACATATACGGCATTCCCGTGTTCGGCTTCGACGACGTGGAGAAGCTGGGGGATTTCCTTCAGGAAGACTACACCCGCCATTGCGTTTCGGTGGTGATCCAGGCGGGCGGCGAAAGCCGGCGCATGGGCCGCTCGAAGGCCACGGTGCCCTTCCGGGGAAAGCCGCTGATCGGCCGCCTGATAGCCCGCCTTGCCCCGGTGGCCGACGAGCTGATCGTCACCACCAACGAAGCCGAGAACCTGCAGTTCCTGCACGAAGAGTTCCCGCATCTGGACATTCGCCTGGTGCCCGATGTGCACGAGCAGCGGGGCGCCCTGCGCGGCCTGAACACGGCGTTTTCCGCCGCCCGGTTCCCCTATGTGGCCGTGGTGGCCTGCGACATGGTGTTCGCCAGCCCGTCTTTGATCGTGGCCGAGGCGGTGCGCATGTCCCAAACCAAGGCAGACATTGTGGTGCCGGTGAACCAGTACGGCTTCGAGCCCTTCCACGCCCTCTACCGCCGCAGCGCCTGCCTGGCCGCGTCAAACCGCGCCCTGGCCGATGGCTGCGTGCGCGCCCAGGACCTCTTCGACGGCCAGGGGCTGGAGGTGCTGGAGTTTACCCGCGAGGAAGTGATAGAGGTGGAGCCCCGCGGCGGCTGCTTTGTGAACGTGAACACCCCCGAAGACCTCAAGCGGGTGGAAGAGACCTTTTTCGGAGAATAGGAAGTACCCATGCCCAGCCTCAACGATGTGGTGGAAGTTGCCAACGCCCTGGACACGGCCGCCGTTGTTGCCATGCCCGACCGCTGCGTGAAGGTGCGCAACCGCAATTCCCAGTGCTCGCGCTGCGAGGAGGTGTGCTTCAGCCACGCCATCGACATCAAGCTGAATTCCATCGCCATTTCCGGTGCCCAATGTGTTTCCTGCGGCTCTTGCGTGGCCGTGTGCCCCACTCAGGCGCTGGTGCCGCTAGAGCCCACCGCCGAGCAGCTGGCGGCGCGGGTGGCCGCCGCCCAGCAGAACCTGGGCAAGCCCAAAGCGGTGATCGCCTGCGCCCGCATGGAGGCGCGCCACATCGCCGACCCCGACATGTACGCGGTGGTGCCCTGCCTGGGGCGTATCGAGGAAACGTCGCTTTTGGAAATTGCCGCTGCCGGCGCCGAGGAGATAGTGCTGGTGGACGGCACCTGCGCCACGTGCAAGTACCGCGACGTGGTGCCGGCCGTGGACGCCACGCTGGCCTGCGCCCGCAGCCTGCGTAACCTCATGGGCAGCAAGGTGCTGATGTCGCGCATGTCCGACTTCCCGCTGGACATCCCGGAAAACCCCGCCAAAGCGGTGGGGGCGTCGCGCCGCAGCTTCTTCACCGACGCCAAGGCCTTTGCCCAAGAGGCGGCCATCGAGGTGGCGGAAAAGACGGTGCTGGATTCGCTGGGCATGGGGCGCGACGAGAAGGTGGCCTCCATCCGCGAGCGGCTGAAGGTGTCGCAGGCGGGCAAGATGCCGCAGTTTTCCGCCGAGCGCACGCTGCGGCTGATGGACGCTATGTGCCAACTGGGCCCGGCGCCGCGCCAGGACACCCTGCAGGGGCGCGACTTCGGCTCGGTTTCCATCGACGTGGAGCGCTGCACCGGCTGCGGCATGTGCGTGATGTTCTGCCCCACCGATGCCCTGAACTACAGCGAGGTGGAGTCGCAAAACGACGAGACGCGCCTGGTGGAATTCTCCATGGCCGACTGTACCCAGTGCATGCTGTGCGCCGATGCCTGCATGGCCAAGTGCATCGAGGTGAGCGACACGGTGGAAACCGCCGAGCTGTTCGACTTCGAGCCGCGTCTCCTAGAGATTGGGAAGGCGCGCCCCAAACCCCAGCTCTTCGGCCGCAAATAGCCTCTGGAGGGTGGGCCGACCCGACAGGCCTGCGCTCGACGCTCCGTACGAGGGGAACTAACTCGCCCTGGCGGGCGAGTTAGTTCCCCTCTACTCCGCTTGGCCGGATCTCGCTCCGACCCGCCGGGTCGGCCCAGCGAAGACGCCGTCGCAGGTCGAATTCGTAGGGCAGAGATTCTATCTCTGCCTAAACGTTCCTGGAGGGTGGGCCGGTTGGACGGGGCTGCGCTCGATGCGTCGTCGGCCCGAGCCTGTAGTCTCGGACCTCCTTTGGCTTGGCCGGACCTCGCTCCGCCCCGCCCAACTGGCCCAGCCACGGTGGCTTGCGGGGCCAGGGCCGCCGTTGCCCTTCAGGGAGCTCCCGCTGCCTGTTCGCTCCCCACGGGTGAATCTTGTGTGTTATACTGCCCTCCGTTCGCTTTAGCGTGATAAAGTGCAAATGCAAATGAACCGGCTTTCCGGTTCGCCATAGAAGGGAACCCTATGAAGAAGTTTACGAAGATTCTGGCGTTCGCCGCCACCGCCTGTCTGGCGGCCGCCCTGGTGGCCGGCTGCTCCGGCGCCCCTGAGAAGCAAGAGCCCGCGGCCCAGCCCGCCCCGGCCGAGCAGCAGACCCCCGAGGCCGATGCTCCCGCCCAGGCCACCAAGCTGATTGTGGGCTACGACAACTCCTACCCGCCCTACGGCTTCATCGGCGACGACGGCAACCCCACCGGCCTCGATTTGGACCTGGCCGCCGCCGTGTGCGACAAGTTGGGTTGGGAGTTTGAAGCCACCGCCATCAACTGGGATGCCAAGGACGCCCTCATCAACCAAGGCTCCATCAACTGCATCTGGAACGGCTTTACCATGGAGGGCCGCGAGAACGATTACACCTTCAGCGAGCCCTACATGCTCAACGAGCAAGTGGTAGTGGTGAAGGCCGGTTCTGACATCGCCGACCTGGCCGACCTGGCCGGTAAGACCGTGGTCACCCAGGTGGACTCCGCCGCGCTGGACGTGCTTGATGGCGACCAGAAAGAGCTGGCCGACACCTTCGCCGCGCTGGATCAGCTGACTGACTACAACAACGCCTTCATGCAGCTGGAGTCGGGCATGGTGGACGCCGTGGCCTGTGACCTGTCCATCGCCGCCTACCAGATGGCCGCCAACCCTGGTGCCTACACCCAGCTGCCCACCTCTCTGAGCTCCGAGCACTACGCCGTGGGCTTCAAGAAGGGCGACACCGAGTTGGCCAAGCAGGTGACTGACGCCCTGAAAGAGCTCTACGCCGACGGCACCGTGCAGAAGCTGTGCGAGAAGTACGCCGACTACGGCGTGACCGTGGACAACTGGGTGCTGTTCGAGTAACGCGCCCTAAGCCGGAGCCGCTTGGCGGCGACCCCGTTGCCGGCCCTGCCCTTCGGGGCGGGGCCGTTTTGCCGAAGGGCTCCGTGCGGACCCGGCAAACCCCAGCCCGCTGGCGCTGCAGCGGTTTGGGGTTTGCCTTGGCTTGGCGCCCTGCGATGGGGCGCCGGAAGAGAGAGGGATGCCATGGAATTCGGCGTAATGATGGGAATACTGCTGGGGGGCCTTCAGCTCACCGTTGCCATCTTCTTCATCACGCTCATAGGCGCGCTGCCTTTGGGCGTTGTGGTGGCGCTGGCCCGCATGAGCCGCTTCAAGCCGCTTTCGCTGGTGGCCCGCTTCTACATCTCCATCCTGCGTGGCACGCCGCTCATGCTGCAGCTGATGGCCATCATGTTCGGCCCCTATTACCTGTTCGGGCTTGAGATGGGGGCTGATTGGAAGTTCGGCGCCTGCGCCATCGGCTTCATCTTGAACTATGCCGCTTATTTCGCGGAAATTTACCGCTCCGGCATCCAGTCCATCCCCCGCGGCCAGTACGAAGCCGCCAGCGTGCTGGGCTACACCAAGGCGCAGACCTTCATGAAAATCGTGCTGCCCCAGGTGATCAAGCGCATCTTGCCCGCCATGGGCAACGAAATCATCACCCTGGTGAAGGACACCTCCCTTGCCTTCGTGCTGGGCATCATGGAGATGTTCAACGCTGCCAAAGCGCTGGCGGCCCGCGAGGTGTCGATGGTGCCCTACGCCATCGCCGCCCTCATTTACTGGGTGTTCTGCCTGCTCATCGAGTTCGTGATGAACAAGGTGGAAAAGAAGCTTGATTATTACCACGATTAGCGCTGCGGAGTCCTCCGGCACCCCATCTTGCCCCTCAATTCCTACCTTCGCGTACCCGAGTACGCTCAGTCGGATTTCAGGGCAATCTAGGGCGCCAGAGAAACCCTCGCTTGCTTTGGCGGACAGGTAAGGATTCGATTTATTAGTGCTGACGGGCCGGTACAGGCCTGAGGTTATACGGAGGACAACATGACCGATGCTGTGGTGAGTCTTGAGAGCGGGAAGAAGAGCTTTGGGAGCAATCAGGTGCTCAAGGACATCTCTCTTACGGTGAACAAAGGGGACGTGCTGGCCATCATCGGCCCCTCCGGCGGCGGGAAGTCCACGCTGCTGCGCTGCATGACGCTGCTGGAAACCTTGGACGGCGGCAGCCTCGCTTACGGCGATTTGGCGGTGGCCACCGATGCGGGCGGCCGGGCCGTTTACGGCGGCAAGCAGGTGCTGGCCAAGGCCAAGGAGCGCTTTGGCCTGGTGTTCCAGAACTTCAACCTATTTCCCCACTACACCGTAATGAAAAACATCACCGACCCGCTGATCTGCGTGCAGAAGATGCCCAAGGAACAGGCGGAGGCGCGGGCCGTGGAGCTGCTGGCGAAGATGGGGCTTTCCGGCAAGGAGGCCATGGTGCCCTGTGAGCTTTCCGGCGGTCAGCAGCAGCGGGTGGCCATTGCCCGCGCCTTGGCCATGAACCCCGACGTGCTGTTCTTCGACGAGCCCACAAGCGCGCTCGACCCCGAGCTCACCCGCGAGGTGCTGAAGGTGATCCGCGATTTGGCCAGCGAGCACATGACCATGGTGATCGTCACCCACGAGATGAGCTTCGCCCGCGACGTGGCCGACCGCATCATTTTCATGGACGGCGGTGTGATTGTGGAAGAGGGGCCGGCGGAGCAGCTGATCAACAACCCCCAGCACAACCGTACCAAAGCCTTTCTCTCCAACTACGCCAACAACTAAGCCGCGCCCGCGTCCGTGACGGGGGAGTGACAGGGGACGGGGATAACGTCAGGTTTTTGGAGGCTGGCCCGGTTGGGCGGGGCTGCGCTCGACGCGTCGTCGTGCCGAGCCTGTGGTCTCGGCACTCCTTGGGCTTTGCCTCACCTCGCTCCGCCCCGCCCAACCGGGCCAGCCAAGGGGGCAGCTCTATTCGTGCTTGAACGTTCGTCTCTGTCGCTTTCGTAGGGCAGAGATTCTATCTCTGCCTATGCGCCGGCTGCGATTGCGCCCGGACGGGCGGGGGTGGCCTCTTCACAGGTTACCGCCGCGTATCGGCTGATGCGGCGGGTTGGCGGCTTGCCCTACACTGAAAACGTGTGCGGCATGAAAGGAGGCGTGCCATGACCGTTACGTTTTACGTGGCCCGCCACGGCGAAACCATCTTCAACGTGATGAACCGGGTGCAGGGCTGGTGCGACACCCCGCTCACGGCTGCCGGCGAGTATGCCGCAGCGGAATTGGGGCGTCGCCTTGCCAATCGCACATTCGTGGCCGGCTACTCCTCCGACAGCGGCCGCGCCCGTGCCACCCTGGAAATCGCGTGGAAGGCGTGGCTTTCTGCCCGCGGCCAGGGCATCCCCGAAGAGCTGCCACTGCACGCCGATTCCCGCCTGCGGGAATGGTGCTACGGTCAGCTGGAAGGGGAGGACCGCCAGTTCATGCAAGACGCGCTGGCCGCCTGCTTCGGCGAGGTGCTGCCGCGCAGCCACCACAATCGCCAACTGCCCCAAATTGCCGACTACTTCGCCGCCATTGACACCACCGGCCGGGCCGAGAACTTCGCCGCCATCGAAGCGCGGCTGCGCAGCTTCCTGCAGGACGTGGGCCGGCAAATCGAATCCCAGGGAGGCGGCAACGTGCTGGTGGTCACCCATGCCTTCACCGTGCGCACGCTGGTGTACCTGTTCGACCGCGCGCGGGTGAACGAGCCCGAGAAGATCGGCAACGCGTCGTTCACCGAGCTCATATGGGATAATGACGAGGTCACAGTGGGGCGGATTGGAGTACCCCCTACGCGCAGGTGACAAACAAGGAGAAAGTCCTAACGGACGAGAAAGCCCCCGGCACCCAGTAGGCCGGGGGCTTTCACTTGGCCCTCCATCTGGCTCCGACGGGCTGCGGCTCTTTCCGAAGACGCGTTTTTTCGACTTTGGTACCCAAAATATGCGCAAAAAAGCGACTTTGGTATGGATAGCCCACAAAACCCCAGGTGGGCCGGTACCAAAGTCGCCAAAACATGCGGAAGAAGTTACCGAAGTCGCAAAACCGCGCACCCGCTACCGCAAAAAGACAACTTTGGTGACAGCTGTCTCGGCTTCCCAAATTTTGCAGGGGGAGTGCGACGCCTTTGCGCGATTGCCGTTCGCTGTCAGCAACAGGTCATGCGGCTGGTGGCCGGTTCGGGAACGAGTGAGGCGGTGTTTCCGCGCGACTACCGTTCGCCGCCCGGTTTGCGCACCATCACCCGTTCGTATACGGCGAACTCGGGGCTGCGATACTCGCGTACCATTTCAAAGCCGAAATGTTTGTACAGCCCCTCCAACCTATTGGAATAAGTTTCCAGGTAGATAGGCAGATTCTCCTCGTCGGCCAGTTTGAAGAACGGCTCCAGCACCTTGCGGGCCACACCGGTGCCCTGGGCGTCGGGGGCCACGGCGAACATGATGAGGTGGATGAAGTCGTCATGCTTGTGGGTTTTTTCGGGGTAGTCGAACACCGAAATGGGGGCCATGCGCTCCAGCTGCTTGTTCAGGGCCTCCTGCTCTTCGATGGAGAGCACCGATTTGCACAGGTCCTTCCAGCCCTTTTCCTCCAGCGCTTCCCAGGTTTGCGGCGCCAGCTCGCTGTTGCGGAAGCCGATCATCAGCCCCTTGCCGTCGGGGGTGCAGTAACCGCACTGGTAGGGGGTGCCCACCGCCAGGTCTGACAAGATTATGGCGCGGGACAGGAATCGTTCGCGGTCGGAGCCGCGGCTGGTTTCCGGCAGGGCGCTCAGCAGCTCCTGGGTCCACAGCTCTTCCAAAAACGCATCGCCGGCCATGTCGGCCAAATTCGCCAACACGGGCCCTTCCGTGGGTTCGAGGGTGACAAGTCCGGATAGTTGCATGGATGACTCCTCTCTGGCCGGTGCGGGCACGCACCGCCCCCGGCCCTGCTTATTTCCCCCATTGTAGGGAACCGTGCCCGCTCAATCGGCCCCTCGCCGGCCAGCGTTGAAAACTTGCAATGCGATGTCCATGGACACCTCTTCGCGTTTCCCCGCATGGAGTTGGGGGAGGCGCGGTTTGGACAGGCAGAAGTTTACCGTCATCTTACGGGAGTACATCGTTTGGTGTAATCCAATGACGCAGAAATGACGTTTCGGTTTTAACCGGAAGGCAAAAAATGCCCCGTGATAAATTGGGCATCGCCCGAGCGGGAATGGCGTCGCCGCCGATGCGGCAGGGACGCCTTTGGAAAGCTCGGCCCCATTGGTAAGAGCAGTCTTAGACAAAGCAAGGAGCGAACCCATGACTGACTTGAATAAAGAGAACCTTCCTGTGAGCGATCCCGCCACCGATGACATCATCGAGCAGACGGTGATCACCGAGACCACCACCCCGGAGACCGGCCATGCCCCTGAGCATGCGGCCCCGAAAAAGACCGGCGCCCGCACGTTCCTATACGGTTTTGCCGGTGCTGCCGTGGCGTGCATCCTTGCCTTCGGCGTGGGCGGAGCGGTGACCACCCTCCATGCGGCCGACAGTTCCGCCAACAACAGCCCCTCCGCCACGGTGACCAACGGCGACGGCAACACCACCATCACGGTGAACGGCGAAGACACCACGTTGCCGGAAGCGGTGGCCAACAAGTGCCTGCCGTCGGTGGCGTTTGTGGCCACCTACGTTGACGCCTCCGCCCAGTCGCAGGGCAACGGCTACGGCTACGGCGGCAACGAGTACGGCTATGGTTGGGGCTTTCCCTACGGTTTCGGTTACGGCGATGACTACGGTTACGGCGACGGCTACGGCGACGGCTACGGCTGGGGCTGGGGCCAGCAGAACAGCTTCCAGATGAGCAGCCAGCAGGTGGTGGACGACAACTACACCGAGTACGGCACCGGCTCGGGCGTGGTGCTCACCGAGGACGGCTACATCCTCACCAACAACCATGTGGTGGAGGGCGGCGCCGCCTGGACGGTGACTATCGAGGGTAAAACCTACGACTGCGACCTGGTAGGCACCGATCCTTCCTCTGATGTGGCCGTGCTGAAGGCCAAGGACGCCTCCGGCCTCACCCCCATGGAAATCGGCGATTCCAACGACCTCGTGGTGGGCGAATGGGTTATGACCATTGGCAGCCCGTTCGGCCTGGAGCAGTCGGTGGCCACCGGCATTGTTTCCGCCACCAACCGCTCCCAGATCATGAGCGGCGCCGAGAGCGGCTCTGCCACCGATACCATCTACCCCAACATGATTCAGACCGACGCCGCCATCAACCCCGGTAACTCCGGTGGCGCCATGGTGGACGCCGAGGGCAAGCTGATCGGCATCAACACCCTCATCACTTCGTATTCCGGCAACTACTCCGGCGTGGGCTTCGCCATTCCGGTGAACTACGCCATGGGTATTGCCGACAAGCTGATGGCCGGCGAGGAGCCCACCTACGCGCAGCTGGGCGTGTCGCTTTCCGACATCACCCCTGCGGTGGCTGAGAACTACGGCCTGAGCTCTGACGCGGGTGCCTACGTGGCCGAAGTGGTGCCCGACAGCGCCGCTGCCCAGGCGGGCATTGTGGAAGGCGACATCATCACCGGCTTCAACGGCAAGGCAGTGGCTTCCTCCAGCGACCTTATGCTGGACGTGCGCGGCGAGCAGCCGGGCGCCGAGGTTACCCTCACCGTGGCGAAGGCGGACGGCCAAACCCAGGACATCAAGGTGACCCTGGGCGAGAGCAGCCCTGCTGCTTCCCAGCAGCAGGAACAGGGCCAGGACCAGCAGCAGCCCCAGCCCCGCCAGCAGCGCTAAAGCACCTGCGCGCCTAGCAGCTAAGCTATAAAAACCGAAGCGCCGCCCCGGCAAGTCCGAGGCGGCGCTTTTCATGACAGGGGACGGGGGGTAATGTCAGGTGCCGGGAACGCCGCTGCTGACGCGCCCGTCGTGCTCTCGACGGGCGCGCATGCCCGTGGCGGGCTCGCGCTCTGCCCCAACGGGGGCGAGCGGCCAAGGGGCGCCCCCGTTGGGCGCCCCCGCCGAAAGGCGTTCTCACCGGCCGTGCTTCGTAGGGCAGAGATTCTATCTCTGCCTAAACGGCGCTTTTTGTTGCCCGGCCGTGGAATCTGCGAGTTTGTCCGCCCCGGCGCCCTTGCCCGCCCTGTTTTCGTTTACTATGGGTCGGTATGCAAAATTAGTGGGAAGGGAAGGCCTTTATGGCGGATGAGTACAAGTACAAGCGCGTTTTGCTGAAGCTTTCCGGCGAGGCCCTGGCGGGCGACCAAGGCTACGGCATCGACCCCAAAGTGGTGGACGATTTGGCCGAGCAGATCGCCGACATCGTGCACGACGGCGTGCAGCTGGCGGTAGTGGTGGGCGGCGGCAATATCTTCCGCGGTCTCGCCGGATCCGCCGAGGGCATGGACCGCGCCCAGGCCGACTACATCGGCATGCTGGCCACCGTCATGAACGCCCTGGCCCTGCAGGATTCCTTCGAGCGCCACGGCGTGTTCTCCCGCGTGCAGAGCGCCATCAACATGCAAGAGGTGTCCGAGCCCTACATCCGCCGCCGCGCCATCCGCCACCTTGAGAAGGGGCGCGTGGTCATTCTGGCGGCCGGCACCGGCAACCCCTACTTCACCACCGACACCACCGCTGCCCTGCGCGCCTGCGAGCTGGACGTGGATTGCCTGATGAAGGCCACCAAGGTGGACGGCGTGTACGACGCCGACCCGGTGGCAAACCCCGACGCCCATCGCTTCGATCGCATCTCCTACATGGACGTGCTGAACCGCGGCTTGCACGTGATGGACGCCACCGCCACCTCGCTTTGCATGGACAACCACGTGCCCATGATCGTATTCGATCTCACGGTGCCCGGTAACATTTCGCGGGCGCTTAAGGGCGAAGCCATCGGAACCACCGTAGAATAAACCCACTGGCCCCATTCCCGCCCCGCGCGGGGCTTGTTTTCGCAGAGGAGAATTTCATGACCGACGAGATTTTGATGACCGCAGAGGACCGCATGGAGAAGGCCCTCGTTTCGCTGCACGAAGTGTTCTCCACCGTGCGCACCGGCCGCGCCAACGCCATGGTGCTCGACCGCATCAAGGTGGATTACTACGGCGTGCCTACCCCCATCAACCAGATGGCCGGCGTGAAAACCCCCGATGCCCACATGCTGGTCATCGAGCCCTGGGACAAGGGCGTGCTGCGGGCCATCGAGCATGCCATTCTCGAAAGCGACCTGGGGGTTACCCCTTCCAACGATGGCTCGGTGATTCGCCTGCCGTTCCCGGCCCTTACCGAGGAGCGCCGCCGCGAACTGGTGAAGCAGTGCAAAACCTATGCCGAGGAGGCCCGCGTGGCCGTGCGCAATGCCCGCCGCGACGCCAACACCGCTCTGGACAAGGCCAAGAAGAACGACAACCTGCCCGAGGACGAGGTGAAGCGCGCCGAGGAAGCGGTGCAGAAGCTCACCGACAAGTACATTGCCGATGTGGACGCTGCCTTCAAGAAGAAGGAAGTGGAGGTAATGGAGATTTAAGTAGGTTCCGCTGTTCTACGAACAGCGGAACCGGTCGGCGCTGAAAAGCCGCCGGGCACGCCACCTTGCCGCTTCCTGCGGGCTCTGCGCGTACCGAAGTACGCTTGGCCCGCAGCGCACGGCAATCTGGCGCACCGGGCGACTTTTCAGCTGCTGACTTGGTCCTGGGACGACAGATGTCTCAGAACTAGCGCGTCGGCGAGGGATTGGTGGACCTGCGAGGGACTAGCGATTGGCGTTTATCGATTAGTGACTGGTGTTTTGCGAGGTAGGGTGGGCTGATGAACAAGCCTTTGGACTACATATTCCCCATGCCGCCCGCCGGGCTTGACCTTGCGGCGCTGGATCTCGCGCGCATTCCGCGCCACGTGGCCGTGATCATGGACGGCAACGGCCGTTGGGCCAAAAAGCGCGCCCTCAATCGGCTGAAGGGCCACAAGGCGGGCATCGAAGCGGTGCGCGAGACCATCCGCTGTGCGTCCGACCTGGGGATTCGCTATCTCACCATCTATTCGTTCTCTACCGAGAACTGGAAACGCCCCGAGGAAGAAGTGGTGGGGCTGATGGACCTGTTCGCCAAAACCATGCTGGCGGAGGTGGACGGGCTGCACGAAGAGAACGTGAGAGTGCAGACCATCGGCGACCTGTCCGTGCTGCCGGAGGAAACGCGCCGCGCCTTCGACGAAGCTTGGGAGAAGACCCGCGACAACACTGGCATGACGCTGGTGGTGGCGGTGAACTACGGCGCCCGCGACGAGATAATGCGGGCGGTGAACGCCTGCGTGCAGCGGGCGGTGCTGCGAGCCGAGGAAACCGGCGAAGTGACCGTTCCCACGCAAGAAGTGTTCGAGCAGGGGCTCTACACCGCCGATATCCCCGACCCTGAGATGGTCATCCGCACTAGCGGCGAGATGCGCCTGTCCAACTTTTTGCTGTGGCAGGCGGCTTACGCCGAGTTCGTGGTAACCGACGTGCTGTGGCCCGATTTCAACCGCTATGAGTTCTTGCGTTGCCTACTGGACTACCAGGGGCGCGACCGTCGTTTCGGAGGAGTGAGCTAAGCGGATGGGCGAACAGCGGCCAGAAGAACTGACGCCCGCCTCGCAGCCGGCTGTTTCCGGCGACGAGCCCTGGACCCACGATTTCTCCACCGCGGCGCGTCAGCAGCGGGAGCAGAAGCAGGAGGCGCGCCGCGAGCGCAGCCAAACGCTGAAGGCCAAAGCCTACGACAAGGTTCCCAATAAGCTGAAAAACGCCACCGACCTGCAGGTGCGCTTCCGCACTGGTGTGGTGTACACCGCTGTCACCGTATTGGGGGTGCTGGCCGGCAACATCCCCATGACCCTCATGCTGATGGTGGTGGCGGCCATCTGCGCCGGCGAACTGTTCTACATGCTGCGCAAAGACGCCCGCCTGCCCAACGAGGTGCTGGGCATCATCGGTGCCATGCTGTACCCCCTAAGCGTGTACTTTTTGGGGCTGGCCGGGGCGCTGTGCGTTTCCATCCTGCTCATGCTGGCCCTCATCGTGTGGTACGTGTTCTGGCACCGCGCCCGCATCAGCGACGTTTCCGTCAGCTTCTTCGGCGCCACCTACACCGGCCTTCTGCTGTGCGGCCTCATCCTCATTCGCGGATCGCTGCCGGCGCCGTGGGGCGGCGTGATGGTGCTGCTGGTGTTCCTCAGCGTATGGGCCAACGATTCCTTCGCCTACCTGGTGGGCTCCAAGCTGGGCCGTCACAAGCTGGCCCCTCGCATTTCCCCGAAGAAGAGCTGGGAGGGCTTTTTCGCCGGCCTGGTGGGCTCAGCGGTGTTCTGGGTGGTGATGACCTTCGTGCCCGGCGTTACCATGGGCGTCGGGCAGGCCATCCTGTTCGGCCTGGTGTGCGGCCTCATGTCGGTGCTGGGGGATTTATGCGAAAGCCGCATCAAGCGCAACCTGGGCTTCAAGGATTCCGGCACCATAATGCCCGGCCACGGCGGCCTGCTCGACCGCTGCGACTCGCTGTTTTTGGCCTCGGTCACGGCGGCCATTCTGCTCATCGCCGGCGGCTGCATTCCGGTTTCGGTGTTTTTCTAGGCGAATTCAAGTAAGGGGAATCCCATGAAGACCATCTGCCTCCTTGGTTCTACGGGCTCTATCGGCACCCAGACGCTGGATGTGGTGGCGAAGCACCCCGACGAGCTGCGTTGCGCGGCTCTGACAGTGCACCGCTCGGTGAAGGTGGCCCTTGACCAGGCCCGTCGCTTCGGCGTGCGCCATGTAGCGGTAGCGGACGAGCGGCTGGCGGGCACGGCGGCGGCCGAAGAGCTGCGCGCGTGGTGCGAAGCGGGTGGCGGCACGCTTTCCTTCGGCGCTGCGGCAGTGGAGCAGCTGTGCCTCTTGCCCGAGATGGATGTGGTGGTGAACGCCCTGGTGGGGGCCGCGGGGCTGCGGGCCAGCTACCTTACGCTGGAAGCAGGGCGCGTTCTGGCGCTGGCCAACAAGGAGTCGCTGGTGGTGGGGGGCGACCTCATCATGCCGCTGGCGGCATCGCTCAACCGCCGTCGCGGCGATAACGGGGCCCTCATGCCCATCGATTCCGAGCACGGTGCCATCTACCAATGCCTGCTGGGGGAGGACATGGCGGAAGTGACCAAGCTGTGGGTCACCGCTTCCGGCGGCCCTTTCCGCGGCCGCACCCGCGACCAGCTGCGCTCCATCACGCCGGCCCAAGCGCTGGCCCATCCCACCTGGAACATGGGGGCGAAGATTTCCATCGATTCGTCCACCCTCATGAACAAGGGGCTGGAAGTAATAGAGGCGCATCACCTGTTTGCCATGCCCTACGACAAAATCGAGGTGGTGGTGCAGCCCCAAAGCGCCATCCATTCCATGGTGGAGTTCTCCGACGGCAGCGTGAAGGCGCACTTGGGCACCACCGACATGCGCATCCCCATCCAGTTCGCGCTCTCGTACCCCAAGCGCTGGGAGGCTCCGGTGGCGCCGCTGGATTTCCGCACGCTGGGCACGTTGGAGTTCGCGGCGCCCGACACCGACACCTTCCGTTGCCTGGCCCTGGCGCGCCGGGCGGGGCAGGCCGGCGGAACGCTGCCTTGCGTGATGAACGCCGCCAACGAGGTGGCGGTGGAGGCGTTTTTGAGCGAGCGGTTGCCGTATCTGGGCATCGCCGAATGCGTGGAGAGCGCCATGAGCGCGCTGGGCTCCCAGCCGGTGGAGAGCTTGGAGCAGCTGTCCGCCATTGATCACGAGGCCCGCGCGTTGGCCTGGCAATTCGTGGAGCAACGCTAGTCGGCGGGGCCTGTTCGGGGCTGGCAGTGGCATCGCCTGGGGCGCCATCGGAGGCGGCATTTGGCGAAAACCTAGCGAACATCAAGAGAATTTTTGGCGAATCGGGGCGGCCTTTGTGCCGTCTCTTTGTTTACGGCGCGCCGGTCGGCGCGGGCCTTTTCGTGCATAGACGCCCCCTTTCGCGGCGCTGGTTTCCGGCAGCAACGGTGCGTTGCGGCGGTAATGCCGGGGTCGGGCTGATAGCCGTTTGGCGCCGCGTTGGCGATTGCGGACATTAGGCTTTCTTGGTGCAGTCAGACGATGCACGAGGAAAGGACAACCCCATGGACAACTTCGTTCGATTCGCGCCCCGCCCATCCCCCCGCCGGCGCCGACCGCCAACGGCGGCGCTGGGGGTGCGGGTGCGGCCGCCAGCGCCCCAACCGCTAGCTCCGCGGAAAGGAGGCGTCTATGCCTAATTCCGTTCCCGATGGCCCTCTTGGGCTCCCTTTGCCCGACCAGGTGGCGTTCGAGGCCCGTCGCCGGCGGATGCGCCGGCGGCAACGGGCGTGGCTTTCGGCGCTGCTGGCCCTGCTCATGGTGCTCATGGCGGTGCCCGTGGGGCTTTCCCTCGCCCCCCGCAATGCCCTGGCCGCATCGGCGGTGCATCTGACAGTGGGGGACTACATATACTACGACGGCGCCCGCACCTGTTATATGGAGGCGGACGGATCGGTGGCCTATTGCATGGACCCTCAATTGCCCACGCCCGCTCCCGGCACCTATCGCACGGTGGAAGAGCTGGCGCCGGCGAACCCTGCCAACGCCTCCACGCTGCGGGCGGCTGCCTGGTACTCTTTCGGCGGCCCGGGCTTTGATGCGGCCATGTGGCCGGACAAGTGGTTAGACGGCACTCCCATGAACGACGGCCGTTACGTGGTGCTGGGGCATTTGCTGGTTAGCCAGCTGTTCACCAGCAGCGAGAAGCACGCCACGGCCGGCTGCGGCCAGGAGTTCGTTGCCTGGGCCAAGCAGGAAGTGCTGGGCTGGGACAGGGGAGAGGTGATCAACCCTGATGCCACCCGCTTCAAGGTGGAAGCGGGCAGGGGCAAAGTGCCCGCCAGCTTCAAGGCGTTCCAAATTCCCACTGGCACCGGCACCCAAACGCTCATCTCGTTCACTTACAACCCGCTGGGGCATATCCAGCTGCAGAAAGCCAGCAACGCGCCGGCCCTTACCCGGGGCAACGGCATGTATTCCCTTGAAGGGGCCCGCTACGGCGTGTTTTCCGACAACGCTTGCCGTGCAAAGGCGGGGGAGATGGTTACCGACCGTAACGGTTGCGCCCAGCTGCGGGATGTGGTCCCGGGCCGTTATTACGTGAGGGAGCTGGCGGCGCCGCCCGGCTACGGGTTGGATGAAACGGTGTATCCGGTGGACGTGGCCGACGGGGCCACCGCCAGTGTGAATGGTGCCGCAGTGCCCGAGACGCCTCAGGCAAGCCCGGTGGAAGTGCTGGCGCAGAAGCACGACCTGCAGTTTGGCCGGGGCGAGCAGTCGCCGCAAGGGGATGCCAGCCTGGCCGGCGCCCAATTCACGGTACGCCATTTCGCCGGCATTTACGGTTCGGCCCAGGCGGCCGAGGGCTCGGGCCGGCCGCTGGCCACCTGGGTGTTTTCCACCGACGAGAGCGGTGTGGCCCGGTTTGCGGAGGAGTGCAAGGTGTCGGGGCCGGATGTCTATCGAGACGCCGGCGGCACCGGGGTGTTGGCGTTGGGCACTTACTTGGTGCAGGAAACGCAAGCGCCGGCCGGATACGAGGCCAATGATGAGGTATTCGTAATTCAGGTGGCTCCCGGTGGCACAGCAGCGGTGCTGCCGGAAACCGCTGCCGTTGCGGTGGCGGAACCGGTGGTGCGCGGCGGCATCAGCCTGCAGAAGGTGGACGCCGAAACCGAAGAGGGGCTGGCGCTGGGGCGCGCCCAGCTGGAAGGAACCCAGTTTGAAATCAGAAACGTGTCCGCCTGCGATGTGGTGGTGGCGGGGCAGCGCTTCGCCCCTGGCCAAGTGGTGGCCACCATCGCCTGCGATGCCCATGGACGAGCCGCCACGGCCGAGGATTTGCTGCCCTTCGGCACCTACGAAGTGGCGGAAACCCAGCCGGGGCTGGGATATCTGTTTGGTGGCGCCCAAACCAAAACGGTGGCGGTGCGCCAAGCCGGCTTCACCAACCTGGACGTGGCCGGCGGCCCGCTGCTGTTTGAAAACCAAACGGTGCGCGGCAACCTTTCGTTTGTGAAGGCGCGCGAGGCGGACATGGGGCGGCTGGCCGGTGTGCCCTTCCTGATCACCAGCCTCACCACCGGCGAGGCCCATGTGGCGGTGACCGACGAGAACGGCCAGTTCAACAGTGCCGATAATTGGAACAGTCATCAGTTCGAGCCCAATGGCAATGATGGTGCGCTGCGCGAAGACGGCACGGTGGACGAATCTCTGCTGGATGCTGCCCGCGGCATTTGGTTCGGCGCCTTTGGCGAGGGGCGGCTGTGCGCCCCCAATAGCCGCGGCGCCCTGCCCTTTGACCGGTACTCGATAGAGGAGCTGCCGGTGGCGGCCAATCAGGGGCTGCAGCTCATCTCCATCCCCTCCGTCTCGGTTACCCGCGATGGCGTGGCGGTGGATTTGGGAACGCTGGACGATAGCGATGCGCCCGGCCATCCGGAGCCGGAGATATTCACCCAGGCCCGCGCCGACAACGGCACGGCAGTGGCGCCGGCGGCAGAGAGCGTGGTGCTCACCGACCGCGTGAGTTACGGCCGCCTGCAGCCGGGGGAGAGCTATCTTCTCACGGCCCAGCTGGTGGATCGCAAAACCGGGGAGTTCCTGTACCAAGACGGCGAAGCCCTTGCATCGCAGCTGAGGTTCGTGCCTGAGGCCGAGTCGGGCGAGGTGGAGATTTCGGTGCCCCTGAACACGGCGGCCCTGGAGGAAGGGGCTGAAGTGGTGTTCTACGAAACACTGGCGAAGGGGGAGGAGGACGAAGTGGTGGCACTGCACCAAGATTTGAGCAACAGCTTCCAAACGGTGGCGGTGGCCCATCCGCTGCTGCGCACCACTTTGGCCACGGCCGACGGCCAAAAGACCTTCGAGGCGCAGGGCTCGTGCACTCTGGTGGACACGGTGGAGTACGAAGGGCTGGAGCCGGGCCGCAGCTACTGGTTGCAGGGGCGCCTTATGCGCACGGTGGCGGCCCAGGGCGGCGCCGTTACGGCCCAGCCGCTGTTGGATGCGGCCGGCAACCCCGTAGAAGCGCAGGTGCAGCTGGTGCCGGAGCGATCCGGCGGCACGGCGCTGGTGGAGTTCTCTTTCGACGGCGAACTTTTGCAGGAAGACAGCCAGCTGGTGGCCTTCGAGCAACTGCTGCAAGGGGATGCCCTGGTGGCGGCCCATGAAGACGCCGAGGACGCCAATCAAACGGTGTCGGTGACGGTGGAGCGCCCCCAGCCGCCGGCCGAGAAGGCGTCGCCTCTGCCCAAGACCGGCGACGGCGTCCTTCCCTTCGCGCTGGCGGCCGCCGTGGCCGCGGGGGCGGCGGGTTTGGCCGTATTCGCCTGCCGGGGCCGCAGGGCTTCTGAACATTTCCGCAAGAGGTTGTAGTTTTTTGCGGAGGACGGTGCCGGGTTGCGCGTCCCTTCTATAATGAACGGGAAAACAACGGCGGCCCGGTGCCGCCCCCTGGGTTGAGCAAATTAAACTGCAAAGGACGGAAATGGGACTTCTTCTCGCCATCATCGGCGGCATACTTATCCTGTGCTTCCTCGTGTTCATTCACGAGGGGGGCCATTACCTGGCATCGCGCCTGTTCGGCGTGCGCGTCACCGAGTTCATGATCGGCCTTCCTGGCCCGCACATCGGCTTCAAGCACGGTGAAACCAAATACGGCGCCACCTGCATCCCGCTGGGCGGTTACGCCCGGGTGTGCGGCATGGAGCCGGGAGAGATGCAGCCGCATCTGAAAGAGGTGCTGGCCAGCGTGCATCGCCGCGGCACCGCCAACATGGAGGAAGTGGCCGCCGACTGCGGCATCACCGACGACGAAGCCTACAACGCGCTGGAGGAGCTGGTGGAATGGGGCAGCGTTGCCGCTCCCACCAAGAAGGACAAGTACAACACCTACCGGGCCATGGAGGTGCGCCCCACCAAGCGGCAGCGGAAGAAGGCGGCCGCCGCCGGTGCCCCCGAACCGCAGGCCTGGGACTTGGGCCAGGCGCGCCCCGTAGACGACGCCGAGCAGCTGTTCCAGCACGAGTACCGCCAGCAGTACCGCTCTTTGCCGTTTTGGAAGCGGGCGGTAATCCTGGTGGCGGGCGTGTTCATGAACCTGCTGTTCGCCATGCTGGCCTTCGTGGTCATCTATTCCATCATCGGCTTCGACTACCAGGTGCCCTCCACCGGCGAGATGCTGCACATCACCATTCCGCCGCTGGACGCCATCACCGCTGGCTTTACCTATATCGGCATGGTGGTGCAGATGATCCTGGGGCTGTTCAACCCCCAAACCGCCGCCGAAACGGTGTCGAATTCCACCTCGGTGGTGGGCATCGTGGCCATGTCCAAAACCTTCTTCGAGCAGGGGTTGGTGGACACGCTGTTCTTCGCCGCCGCCATCTCGGTTTCCCTCGGCATCATGAACCTGCTGCCCATTCCGCCCTTGGACGGCGGCAAGCTGGCGGTGGAGGCGGTGCAGAAGGTTTCTAGCCGCATGGTGTCGCCCAAGGTGCAAACGGGCCTCAGCATGGCGGGCATGGCTTTGTTCGTCGGGTTTTTCCTTATAATGCTCAATCAAGACATCCAACGACTCATCACCGGTTACTGGAGCTAGCTTCACACGGCGCCGCGGCACCTCGCCCGGCGCCTTTTCGTAGAGGTGGCCCCGCTGTTGCAAGAAGGAGGCGCGATGGAGGCGCGGCAGAAAACGAGGCAGGTCATGGTGGGCAATGTGCCCGTGGGCGGCGATGCCCCGGTGGCGGTGCAGTCGATGCTGAACGCTCCTGCCGCCGATGTGGAAGCGAACCTGCGCCAGATCGAGGCGCTGGCCGACGCCGGTTGCGAAATCGTGCGTATGGCCATTCCCCAGCGCAGCTGCCTCGGCGCCTTTGAGGCGGTGTGCGCCGCTTCCCCCTTGCCGGTGGTGGCCGATGTGCACTTCGATGCGCAAATCGCCATCGAAGCGGCCCGCCGCGGCGCTGCCAAGCTGCGCATCAATCCCGGCAACATCGGCGGATGGGGCCCCACCGACGAGGTAATCGAGGCGGCCCGGGCGGCCGGCATCCCCATCCGGGTGGGGGTGAACGCCGGTTCGCTGGACGATTCCCTGGCGGCCCGCGCCGATCTTACGCTGCCGGAAAAGCTGGCCCTTTCCGCCTGCCAGTACGTGGAGCACTTCCACCAGCGCAGCTTCTTCGACGTGGTGGTTTCCGCCAAGGCCCACGACGTGCCCGTCACCATTGAAACCTACCGGCTGCTGGCGGCCCAGATGCCGGAAGTGCCGCTGCACATCGGCGTCACCGAGGCGGGCACTGCCTTCCAAGGCATCATCAAATCCGCCGCTGGCCTGGGGGCTTTGCTAGAGCAGGGCATCGGCAACACCATGCGCATCTCCCTCACCGACGATCCTGTGAAGGAAGTGCGCGCTTGCTGGACGCTGCTTTCCGCGCTGGATTTGCGCCGCCGCTTCCCCGAGCTTATCAGCTGCCCCACCTGCGGCCGTTGCCAGGTGAACCTTATCGACATCGCCGGCGAGGTGGAGCGGCGGCTGGCAACGGTGGACCGCCCGCTTAAGGTGGCCGTCATGGGATGCGTGGTGAATGGCCCCGGAGAAGCCGCCGATGCCGATATTGGAGTAGCTTGCGGCGCTGGGTCGGGGGCGGTTTTCGTCTCTGGTAAAATTGTGCGCAAAGTAAGCGAAGATGCCATTGTAGACGCGCTGTTTGAAGAGATGGGAAGACTATGACCGCACCGATTCTCCGTATGAGCAAGCTGTACGCCCCCACGCTGAAGGAAAGCCCCAACGATGCCGAAATTGCCAGCCACAAGTTGCTGCTGCGGGCCGGCATGATGCGCAAAACCGCCTCCGGCGTGTACACCTTCCTGCCGCTGGGCTATAAGGTGCTGGCGAAGGTGGAGGCCATCGTGCGCGAAGAGATGGACTCCATCGGCGCGCAGGAGATCATGATGCCGGCCCTTCAGCCGGCGGAGCTGTGGCACGAGTCGGGCCGTTGGAACGATTACGGCCCTGAGCTGATGCGCCTGCGCGATCGCCACGACCACGATTTCTGCCTGGGCCCCACCCATGAAGAGCTGATTACCTCCCTGGTGCGCAACGAGCTGCGCTCCTATAAACAGTTGCCGCTCAGCCTGTATCAAATCCAGGTGAAGTTCCGCGACGAGATTCGCCCGCGCTTCGGGCTTTTGCGCAGCCGCGAGTTCATCATGAAGGACGCTTACAGCTTCCACGCCACCCAGGAGTCGCTGCAGGAAACCTATGACGATATGAGCCGCGCCTACGGCAACATATGCGATCGCTGCGGGCTGGACTATCGCCCAGTTGAGGCGGATTCCGGCCAAATTGGCGGCAAGGTGACCACCGAGTTCATGGCGCTGGCCCCTGCTGGCGAAGCGGAGTTGGTGCACTGCAGCTGCGGCTATGCCGCCAACACCGAGGCGGGGGAGTGCATCTGCCATCCCACCCTGTACAAGAACGAGGGACTGGAGAAAATCGCCACCCCCAACGTGCACACCATCGAAGAGCTGGCGGAGTTTTTGAGCATTCCGGAAAGCTCCACGGTGAAGGCGCTTTCCGGCAAGAGCGACGACGGCCGTCTGGTGGTGATGTTCGTGCCCGGCGACCACGAGCTGAACGAGATCAAAGCCTCCCGCGCTGCCGGCGGGTTCACCTTGCTTACGGACGAGGAGATGGAGGCGTTCGGGCTGCACAAGGGCTCGATGGGCCCGGTGGGGTTGCCCGAGGGCACCTACGTTATTGCCGACCGTGCGCTGGAAGCGGTGCCCGCTTGGGTGGTGGGGGCCAACGAAGACGGCTACCACTATGTGGGCGCTGCGCTGGGCCGCGACTTCACGGTGGACCAATGGGCCGACCTGTCCGTGGTGAAGCCGGGGGACATGTGCCCCGATTGCGGTTTGCCGCTGCAAGGGGCCCGCGGCATCGAAGTGTCACAGGTGTTCCAGCTGGGCACCAAGTACTCCGAATCCATGGGGGCCACCTTCATGGACGAGGACGGCAAGGAAAAGCCTTTCATCATGGGCTGCTACGGCGTGGGCGTGTCGCGCACGGTGGCCGCCATCGTGGAGCAGCACAGCGACGAGGGCGGCATTGCCTGGCCCATGTCGGTGGCGCCGGCCCATGTGTGCGTCATCCCCCTTTCCCAGGACGACACGGTTATGTCCACGGCGGAGAAGATTGCCTCCCAGCTGGCCGACCTTGATCTGGAAGTGGTCATCGACGACCGCAAAGAGCGCCCGGGCGTGAAGTTTGCCGATGCGGACCTCATCGGCTGGCCGCTGCAGGTGGTTGTGGGCAAGCGCGGTCTGGAGAACGGCACCATTGAAGTGAAGCTGCGCCGTACCGGCGAGAAGCGGGACGTGCCCCTGTCCACGTTGGTGGAGCTCATGTCCTTCGCCCGCCGCCAGGCCAAGGCCAACAAGTCCGGCGTGGGCACCTTCGACGTGCTGTTCGCCTCCTAGTTTCAGAGAGGCGCATCATGGGCGAAATCCAGCGGCACATTTACCAAGACGTTCTCCTCGAAGGGCACCTGATCGACTCCAACATTTTGTCCCGCATCATGGGCAACGTGATGGAGTTGGGGGGCGATTTCGAGTTCCTCACCCTGGACATCGGGCGCCAGAACACCGATCCCTCGCGGGTGCGGATGCGGGTGTTCGGCAAGAGCGCCGACCATATGCAGCAGATGTTGGCCCGCCTCACGTCGCTGGGGGCCAGCCCAGAGGATTTGCAGGACGCCCAGCTGGCACCATCGCCGGCAGATGGCGTGTTCCCTGAGAACTTCTACTCCACCACCAACCTGGTGACTGCCGTGCATCTGGAGGGCCAATGGCGTACGGTGCCCAATGCCGAGATGGACTTGGGGCTGCGCTACAACCCGGCTACCGGCGAGGTGCGGGGCGTGGCCATATCCGATGCCCGCAAGGGCGACCTGTTCGTGGTGGGCAACCAGGGGCTGCGGGTTACCCAGCAAGAGCGTCCCCGCGAGATTGCGGATTTTGAGTTCATGAACTCCACCGCCTCCAGCGAAAAGCCGAAGGCCCAGGTGATTCGCCAGGTGGCCAACATTCTGCGGGAGGTGAAGGCGGCCGAAGAAGCGGTCATCGTGGTGTGCGGCCCCGCCATTGTGCATACTGGCGCTTCCGAGGATTTGGCGCGGCTGGTGCGCGGCGGCTATGTGAGCGTGCTGTTCGGCGGCAACGCGGTGGCCACCCATGATGTGGAGCGGGCGCTGTACGGCACCTCCTTGGGCATCGACATGCAAACGGGGCTGCCGGTGCCGGGCGGCCACGAGCATCATCTGCGGGCCATCAACCGCATCCGCCTTGCCGGCTCGTTGATGGCGGCGGTGGAACAGGGGGTGGTGAGTGAGGGGCTGATGCACGCGCTGGTCACCAATAATGTGCCCTTTGTGCTGGCCGGCTCCATCCGCGACGACGGCCCGCTGCCCGACGTGATCACCGATACGGTTGTGGCCCAGGAGGCCATGCGCCCCTGGTGCCAGAAGGCGGGCGCCTGTCTCATGCTGTCCACCATGCTGCACTCTATCGCCACTGGCAACATGCTGCCCGCGGCGGTCACCACGGTGTGTGTGGACATCAACCCGGCGGTGGTCACGAAACTCTCCGACCGCGGCAGCTTCCAAACCATCGGCATCATCACCGACGTGGGCCTTTTCCTCAAGCAACTGGCCGACGAGCTGAACTGCTAACCGCACGCCCCAACGCGCCATGGATGCCGCTCATCATTCGTCGTAGATGCCGGCTTCGCTGTTTTGCTTCTAAGTTCACTTTTACGTAACGGGGCTGCGGGGTGGCCCGCAAAATGGGCATGATAGGTTTGTAACAATGGGCATCAAAAGATTGGAGGTTGTCATGGACAACGTAACCGATGCTTTCAAGAACGTGTTCCTGGCCGGTGTTGGGGCTCTGGCTCTGGGGGCGGAAAAGTCCAAGGAACTGGTGGACGACCTGGTGGCCAAGGGCCAGATTACCGTGGAGCAAGGCAAAGACATGACCGATAGCCTGGTGTCTCGTGGCGCCGAGGCAACCACCCGCATTTCCGACGAACTGCTGGCCGCCCGTCTGCGCTCCATGACCAAGGAGCAACGGGACGAGTACGCTGCCAAGGTGGCCCAGATGGCCGTAAGCGTGACCGAGGAAGAAGCCGCGAAGCAAGCAGAGGTGGCGGAAGTGGAAGCCATCCAAGAGCAGCAGGGCGAAAAGGCTCCCACGGCCGAAGCGGTGGATGCGGTGGAAACCGTGAAAACGGTGACGGAGGAAGAGGCGCCCGAGAACCCGCCGACCTTCCAAATCTGCTAACCTGCGAAGGCATAGCCAAGGAAACCGCCAAGGGCTGCCGAAAGGTGGCCCTTTTTGCGCGCAAGCAGCTATCGGGCGTCGCGCAGCTGCTTCAGCTTTGCCAGCGCAGCGGGGGAAATGCGCTCGGCGATGGTGTTCTTGCGGGCCACTTCGGGGCGCTCGTCCAGCCGCACCCCCTCGTAGTATTCGCCCACTTCATGGGAAAAGCCGTCAGCGCTCATGCGGTCGATGCCGCCGCCGAACACCGTGTCTTGGATGGTGGCGTCCGAGGTGACCACCAGCGCCTCCACCATGCGTTCGCGGGCGTCATGGGCCAGCTTCTCGATAACCTTGTCGGCCGATTGCCCGGCGGGGGAGAATATGATCTGCACGCCCCCCACCGTTTCCGGCCGCCCCTCGGAGTACTGGTTCTTGGCGCCGTCGAACACGATGACCGCCTTGTACTCGCGCCCGGCGAAGTTCACCACGTCGTTTATCAGCGTGTCCCGCGCTTTGTTGAAGAAGTCGTCGGTGTAGTCCTCTTCGCTAGCGGCCCGATAGCGGTAGCCGCTGCGCAGCACGTTGTAGCCGTCCACGATGAGCATCTTTTTCCGCTGGCGGGCCATGGGCGTCCTAGAAGTTCTGGCGCAGCCACTCGTACATGAGGGCCGTGCCCGCTTGTGCCACGTTAAGGGACGACACTTCGCCTTCCATGGGCAGCTTCACGGAAAAGTCGCTGGTTTCCAGCGCCAGGCGCGACACCCCTTCCGCCTCGTTGCCCAGTACCAGCACAATTTTCCCCTTCAGGTTGGCCTTCCACACCACGTCGGCAGAATGCTCGCTGGCGGCGGCCACCCAGAAGCCCTCCTCCTTGAAGCGCTCCAGCGTGGAGGGGATGTTGGCCACCTGGGCCACCGGGATGTGGGCGATGGCGCCGGCGGAGCTTTTGTAGGTGGCCGGCGTAACGCGGGCGGCCCGCTTGTTGGGGATCACCAGGCCGCTGGCCCCCACCGCTTCGGCGCTGCGGGCCACGGCCCCCAGGTTGCCGGCGTCGGTGATGTGGTCGCACACCACGATGAGCGCCCGCCCCTCGTGGGCCTCGGCGTAGCTTTTCGCCGCATTCAGCAGGAAGGTGCCGTTCACGTACTCGAAGGGGCGGCTCTCGGCGATGAAGCCCTGATGGCTGCCGCGCTCGGACATCTCGTCCAGCTTCTTCTTGGAAATCTGCTTCACCGGCACATCCAGGTTCTTCGCCTTGCGCAGCAGGTCGGCCACCAGGCCGTCCCGCTTCACGTTGTCGGCCATCAGGATGTACTTCAGGGGCATGCCGCTGCGCATGGCCTCCAGAATCGGGCGCCGTCCTTCTATGTAGTCTGCCATGGGGCCTCTTTCAAACAGGTGCGTTGTCAAACGCAAAAGTTTAGCACAGGGGAAGGGGCGCCAGGTGCGCTGGCGAGAGGGCGTAGGGATAAGGTTGCGGGAGGCGGGGATACGCGTGTCAGGGGGACGTTAGGGCTGCCCTCCGTCTCCCGTCTATTCCCCCGCGCCTTCGATGAGGTCGAGCAGTTCTTGGCGGGAGTGCACGTCCAGCTTGCGGTAGATGTTGCGCAGGTGGGTGGACACGGTGCCGGAGGAAACGTAGAGGTCGTCGGCGATGCGACTGGAGGAGCGGCCGCGGGCGAACAGGGTGAACACCTCGGTTTCCCGCCGCGACAGCTTGTAGGCGGCGGCAATCTCTTCGCAGCGGGCTCGGAAGCGCTGATGACGCGGCTCGTCATCGTCCTCTTGCTCCTGCATCATGGCGTACATCTTGCGCTCCGGCAGGGCGAACATGTAAGTGGCCAGCAAAATGGCCAAGGTGAGGGCAGCGGTGGCGCTGGCAAACTGCAGCCCCAGTACCGAGCTGATTTGATTGCCGATGAACAGTCCGGCTGTCAAGCATCCTTCGCCGAAACAGAATATGGTGATAGGGCTCAATTTCGCAGTGCGGGACAGCGCGGCGAACAGGCTCCAGAACACCATCTTCAGGCAGATGTAGCCCGCTAGCGCAATTTCCTGAAACGCCAGGTTGCGATCCATAATGGCAATGGACAGCAGCACCGACCCCACCATCACCAGTACCGCGATGCGGTATGCCATCACCAGGCGGTCGGCAGCGGACGATCTGCCCTTGTAAGCCTGGAAGTACAAGAGGAAGCACACCAGCGGTACGGCGCTGGCCAGCAAAAAGTACAAGGCGAAGGTGAAATTTGAAGGGCCGTCCCCGCTGGGGGTGTAGTTCATCAGGGAGAGAACCACACCCGCCAGTACCGCTGCAATGGAGATGCGCGGGATGGGGGAGGCCTCAGGTGCGGGGGAGTTGGCGCCTTCGCCGTCTGCAGCTGCGCATCGTGCGGGGAACAGCGCTTCTGCGGCCTCGGCATCGGTGCGTTTGGCCATGGAGGGAAGGTCGTCGGTATTGCGTCCGAAGCTGAAGTAAACCCAAAGCGACAGCGCCGGCAAAAGCCCCACCACGGCCACGGTGATGGAGGCGGGCAGCAACGACAGCAGGAAGTACAGGGGTGTGGCCAACAGGTAGGCGGCGCACATGTTGGCGGCCGGCGTCTTTACCTTGGTGCCCAAAAACCATCCCCACAGCCCCAGCATAAAGGCGCTACCGAAACCGGTGAACAGCACGCCGGCCCAAAAGCAGGCGATTCCCGGCAGCCCGTCGAAAGAGGCGTTGGCGGCCCCGTAGGTGCCCACCAGCAACATGATGCCGGCGCACACCAGCGCCGGCGGCTTCTGGAACGACTTGCGCGCTACGGGGAAGCACACTCCCATGAGCGCCAGCGACACGATGAGCACCGCCATGGACGCCAGATAGAAATTGGAGAAGGTGAAGGAGTGGCCGGCGGAAGTGAACAGCAGGCTGTGGAAGAACACGCTGGAGGTCCAGGCAAAGTTAATGCCGAAGCCCGCCACGAAAGCCCATGAGAGACCGTCTCTCAATTCCCGAAACATGTATGCGCCCCCTCGCTTGTACTCGATGGGGTTATTTTATCGGAAGCCCGTTTGGGACAAGGCGTAAACTTCGGTCGCCGTGGGCGCTGTCGCGGGGCCCCTCATCTTCCCATCAGGCAAAACGGAAAAATACCATAAAAGACAGTAGGGCTCATTTCGCGGTTTTTCCCACTTTCAGGTGTTTGGGTAGATTCCCTCCGTCGCGAAATTGACGGATAGTTGACAGCGGAATCCATGGGGGATTCCCAATTTCCGCACATCCCCCTGGCACGTTCCGGGGGATAAGAGAAAGAGAGGGAAACATGGGGGAGAAGGTTGCTCATACCCTAACCCGCCGCAGCTTCATGAAAATGGCAGCTGCAACCGCTTCCATCGCCGCGCTCTCGACGGGCATCACCGTTGACGCGCTGGCGGAGACGGCGGCCCCGGCCACGGCCGGCGACGGCAACGTGGAGCGCATCCGCAGCGTGTGCCGCGCCTGCGGCAAGATGGAATGCGGCGTGTGGGTGACGGTGCAAGACGGCAAGGTCATTCGCGTGGAGGGCGATCAGTCGGCCTTTACCAGCCGCGGCAACTGCTGCACCAAAAGCCAGTCGTCCATTCAGGCCTGCTACCATCCCGACCGCCTGCGCTACCCGATGAAGCGCACCCGCCCCAAGGGCGAGGACCCCGGTTGGGAGCGCGTCAGCTGGGACGAGGCCATGCAGATCGCAGCCGACAAGTTCCACGAGGTGGCCGACAAGTACACCGGCACCGGCATTTTCACCATGAACGGCACCAGCCGCATGTGGGCCATGGGCGGTTACGCCACGCTGGCCATCATCACCGGCGCTGCCAACAACCACGTGGCCTCCTGCATCTGCAAGGGCCCGCGCTTCCTCACCACCTCCACCACCGATCAGTACGGCTCTAACTGGATGACTTCGGTCACCGAGCCGCGTGTGTACGTGGAATGGGGCGGCAACATCGAGTACTCCAACTACGACGACTCTTGCCGCAACGTGGTGAACGCCACCCAGAAGGCCGAAACCTTCATTATCATCGACCCCCGCATGACCGGCGTGGGCAAGGAGGCCGACTACTGGCTTAACGTGCGGCCCGGCACCGACGCCGCCATCGCGCTGGCCTGGGCGAAGATCATCGCCGAGACCCCGGGGTTGATGGACGAGCTGTACATGAAGCGCTGGACCAACGCCCCCTTCCTGGTGGTGGAGGACATGGAGCCCTCCGGCGGCTGGATGGTGGACAACTCCGGTGCCCACGACATGAAGACGCGCCTGCTGAAGCAGTCGGACATCGACCCCAACGGCTCGTATCAGAAGTTCTTCGTGGTGGACGCCAACAAGGTGGCCGCCGGCGCTACCGGCAACGATGCCCTGTCGTTCTTCGACGCCGAGATTTCCCAGTGGGACGGCGAGGCCATCACCACCGATGAGGCCATGAACCGCGGTCAGGTGGTAATGGAGGGCACTCCGTTCGAGGGCTGGCTGGTGGAGCCTTCCCAGTTCACCAGCGGCATCGACCCCACCCTGGTGACCGAAATCGACGTCACCTTGGCCGATGGCACCGTGCACAAGGCCCGCACCGTGTGGTCGTACTACATGGATATGCTGGCGAACAAGACCCCCGAGTGGGCGTCTGAAGTGACCGGCGTCGATGCCGGCAAGATACGCGACGCTTGCCTGGCCTGGGCCACCCGCCCCGAGGGCCAGCCTTACGGCAACGGCGGCATCCACATCTCCCTGGCCATGGACCAGAACGGCAATAACTACCAGACCATCCGCGCCATCATGATGCTGTCCCACATGACTGGCAACATGGACACCCCCACCGGCAACCGCGGCCCGACGCACGCCTACATCAACGACGAGTGCTGGCTGCCCTACTTCATCCTGGGCGGCACCTTCGACGCCAGTCCCGAGGCCGGCTCGAAGTTCGACGCCAACGCCATGAAGGTGGGCGGCGACGACTGGCCCATGACCAAGTGGTACGGCCAGTGGTCCGAGCCCCACAGCATCTGGCGCGCCGTTATCGACCAGGATCCCTACCCGATCGTGGCCGGCGCCAACGACTCCGGCTCCTTCATGAACCAGGGCAGCTCGATGATGGCCTGGGAAGCCATGAACAAACTGGACTTCTGGATGGAGGCCAACCTGTGGCACCATCCCACCGCCGACTGCGCCGACATCCTGGTGCCGGTGTACCACTGGCTGGAGATGGAGTTCCCCCGCATTTCGCAGGGCCCTCACTGCGGCCTGGCCATGAACGTGCCCTGCGTGGAGGCGCCCGGCGACTGCCGCGACGATCCGATGTTCATGAAGGCGTTCGCCAACGCCTACGGGTTCCCGTGGTCCATCGACCCCAACGTGCCCGACCCGGACACCCACGAGTCCTGCATGCAGATGTACCGCCTGGCCCAGGAGCACTCCATCGCCCAGAACGGCGAGCGCATGCCCTTCGAGAGTTGGGAAGAGTGGCAGGAAGACTTCCAGAAGAACGGCTGGGTGTCCGCCGCGAAGGTGTACCCGAAGGAAATGGGCACCTATCGCCGCTGGGAGACCGGCTACATGGCCATCAAGCCCGGCGTAGGCCGTGCCGAGGGCGTGGAGAACTTCGACATCCCCGGTTGCGACAAGACCCGCCGCTTCGGTTACGTCACCCCCACCACCAAGTACGAGCTGTGGCCCACGGTTCTGGAGCGCTACGGCCTGGGCAACAAGGCCATGGACGAGAACTCGGCCCACTACCGTCCGTTCATGGACTGGATGATCCCCGAGTACTACGAGCCGCTGGAGAGTCCGGTGAACGATCCCGAGCTGGCCAAGGAGTACCCGCTCATCTGCACCACCGGCCGCCGCATCCCGGTGTACTTCCACTCCGAGCACCGGCAGCTGCCCTGGTGCCGTGAGAACTGGCCGGTGCCCCGCATGGAAATCAACCCCGCTGACGCTGAAGAGCTGGGGCTGGAGCAGGGCGACTGGGCCTGGATTGAGACCAAGTACGGCAAGATCCGCGAGTGCGTGGACATCTACTACGGCATCGACAAGGGCGTTGTGAACCTGGAGCACGCCTGGTGGTTCCCGGAGCTTTCCGCCCCCAACCATGGCGAGAAGCTGTGCAACTGCAACAACCTGCTGAACCCCGACAACGTGGACCCCATCATGGGCAGCCCCTGCATGCGCGGCTTCGCGGTGAAGGTGTACAAGGCCACGCCCGAGAATTCCCCGTTCGGCAATCCCGTGCCCTGCGACGACGACGGCACCGAGATCATCCACGATTCCTCCGACCCGCGTTTGAAGGAATGGCTGCCGGACTACTCGCTGAACAGGAGTGATTACTAATGCATAACGTCATTGTCACCGACCTGAACCGCTGCGTTGGCTGCCTGGCCTGCGTGGTGGCCTGCAAAGCCGTCAACGACGTGCCCGTTGGCAGCTACTGGAACAAGGTGCTGCGCATCGGTCCCAACCTGAAGGAGGGCGCCACCCAGTGCCCCGATGTGGAAATGTACTTCCTGCCCATCGGCTGCCAGCACTGCGACAACCCCGCCTGCGTGAGCGTGTGCCCCACCGAGGCCAGCCACGTGGCCGCCGACGGCACCATCCAAATCGACAAGGAGAAGTGCATCGGCTGCCAGTTCTGCGCGATGGCCTGCCCCTACGGGGTCCGCTACCTGAACGAGGAGGAGCGCGTGGTGGAGAAGTGCACCCTCTGCGAGCAGAAGACGGCCCAAGGCGAGCTGCCCCAGTGCGTGGAGCAGTGCTGCGCCCGTGCCCGCTTCTTCGGCGACATCGACGGCGGCGTGGGCAATCTGGAGGCGCCGGCCGACCCGTCCGCCTACTACGCCGACGGCGCCGACAAGAGCTACGCCACCATGAAGCAGACCCGCGTGAAGTTGGCGGACCACTGCGAGCCCTACACCGATGCGGACGTGCACCGCTTGGCCGATGTGGGCAACCACCCCGGTTTCGCCTACATCCTGCGCGGTCGTTCCTGGAAGGGCGGCGAATAGCTTTTCGTTCCGCGGGCCTTGCGGCCCGCGGAACCCCTCCAGCGTCCGTGCCGCCGCCCGGCAGCTCATCGCGGGGGCGGCGGCCGGACGCAATCGCGTTCGCTCAAACAGTCCTGCTTTGGCGAAAGCGCCACTGGCGCTTTCGCGCCGTGCGGAACTCGCTCTGCGCGACCGCGCCCGGCCGCCCGATGCTTCATTGGCGGGCGGCCGGGCTTTCCGGGGCTCTCGTTCGCTTGCGTGGCCCTGCGGCTGGAACTCGTAGGGCAGAGATTTCATCTCTGCCCTCGGTTTCGGCTTCTTTGAACTAAACTGGCTTGCCAGTTGCGGGTGATTGGCTCAATCGCTCGCAGCCGCCAAACCAGTGGCGGGTTGATTTCGCAAGACCAGAGAGGGGGAAGGTTGATGACCGACGCCAACCGCGAAGTTGGGTTTGACGACGACTTCGAAGATCTTGATTACAACCCGTTGGAGGATGTTCCCGCCGACGAGTTCGTGGCCGACGGGGAGGAGGACGAGGACTTCGCCGAAGACGCGGGGCAGTTGGGCCCCACCGCCGGCGCCCAGATTCGCCGCCGCTCCATCGATGCCGATCTGCCGGCAGAGCAGCGCATCGCCAACCTGTTCGAGCGCTTCGCCACCCGTCGCCGGGTTCTGCTGGGCATTTTGGACTTTGTGTCCCAGCCGCAGCGGGCCGATGCCCTGAAGGCCGAGGTAGAGTGGCTGCAGGAGTTCGACCGTTCGGTGTACCAGGGCTACGATTTCTCGCTGCTTCTGGAAGAAGCCGGCGCCATCGCCAAGGTGGACGAAGCGGGGCAGCCCTGGGTAGAGGGAGAAGAGGCCCAGCCGGAGATCGTGGAAGAGGACGGCGTGCGCTTCTACAAGCCGGGGCCGTACCGCGAAGTGTACTGGGTGATCACGCCGGAGGGCGCTGCCTACGTGGCCGCCGACGATCCGTGGGGCCGTCTGCAGGCGCTGTTCGCCGCCGAGGAGAAGTACCTGCCGGTGTACAAGTCGGTGCTGGTTTTCTGCGCCGAGGACGGCGGCCGTTCGGTGGGGGATGTGGACGTGCTGGTGAACAAGAGCCCCCTGTCCCGCAACCCCATGCGCCATTGCACCTCCTTCCTCAAGAAGCTGGAGGATTGCGGCGCCACCGTGTGGGCGGGCAATTGGAGCACCACTGCCCTGGGGCGGCGGGCGCTTGAGGAGCTGCTGGCGGACGTTCGCGGCATCGACGAGGGGGAGGAGTAACCCATGGCAGAGTTCGAGAACCTTACCCCCGAAGATCTGGCGGAGGCCCCGCTGGACGCGGAGCTGGACGAGGCCCAGGCGGCCGACGCCGGCGCCGAGCTGGCGGCGATGCTTGAGGCCCGCAGCGGCACCTACCTGTTGCTGTCCCGCCTGTTCCACAAGGAAGTGGACCAGCAGCTGCTGGCGGACATGCACGACTCCCTGTACCCGGCCGATACCGGCGACGCGGACATTGACAAAGGCTACTTATATATAAGTACGTTCCTCTCCAACCTGTGGAGCGAGTCGGTACGGGAGCTGAAGGTGGATTTCGCCCGCTGCTTTTTGGGGCAGGGGGTGGACGGCTACTCGGCCGCGTACCCTTATGAGTCGGTGTACACCAGCCCCAAGCGCCTGATGATGGAAGAGGCGCGCCGCGAGGTGATGCATACCTACCACGTGTGGTCGGTGGATAAGGACCCCAACTGGCGCGAAGGGGAGGACCACATTTCCCTGGAGCTGCTGTTCGAGTCCATTATGGGCAACCGCGCCGCCGCTGCGCTGGCGGAGGGCAACGGGGAAGAGGCCCGCAAGATTTTGCAGGGCGCCGCCGATTTCCTGGACGAGCATTTGATGGGCTGGTACCCCATGCTGGCGGCCGACATGCAGCGCTTCGCCAAAACGAAGTTCTACCTGGGGCTTTCCCATCTTACCCTGGGATTTATCGCCACCGACCTGCAGTTCTTGCAGGACCTTCTGGCCGAACCCCTCCCCGGCGAGGAATAGCCGCTCCTTCTGGTCCGGCTCCCGCCCCGCGAGGGGCAGGCTGCCCGCCTCGGCCGAACCTCGGCCCGGCGAGGAGCAGAACCCCTTTCGCCACCATCGACATACCCCTGATGCTGCGGCCCGGACCCCTCCAACTCCCGGGCCGCCTCTTTTGCGCTGCCTTGGCGGAAATAGGCGCCTATTTCCGCCATCGAGCGGCGCAGGGAGTGGTCCGTATGCTGCGTTGGCAGAAATAGGCCCCTATTTCTGCTATGGGGCGGTCTGCCTGTCGAAATCTGGCACAGGCAGCTCCGTCGCCATCGGGGTGGAAGGGGAAATGCCAAAGAATTGCCAATTTGAGCAGGTGATTCTTCCTGCGCGGTCCGCCGCCCTGTATACTCTCTCCCAAAGTTGGGTCAGGGTGGCCATCGGGCATGCGCGGTGCGAGGTGCGTCCGTGGCCCGGCCGGACGGCGTGTGGGACCGCAGCTGAAAACCGAGAGAGGGGAGGGCGCATGGGGCTGGTGTATTTCGCCGACGATGACTTCGATGCCCGTGCCCTGGTCAAGGGGTATCTAGCTCTGGATGGCCATGCGGTTGAGTGCTTTGAGTGCGGCGAAGCCTTGTTGGGGGCGTTCCTGCAAAACCCTTGCGACCTGGTAATTTTGGACGTAATGATGCCAGGGGCGGACGGCTTGGAAATTCTCAAGCGCCTGCGGGCCGTGTCGGACGTGCCGGTGATCATGCTCACTGCGAAAAACGAAGAGGAAGATTGCGTCTGCGGCTTTTCCCGGGGAGCCGACGACTATATCGGCAAGCCTTTCCGCCCCATTCTTCTGCGGGGCAAGGTGCACGCCCTGCTCTCCCGGGCGCGACTGAGCACAGAAGAAAGGCCTTCAAGCCCGCTCGCGAAGGACCTGCAGTGCGGCAACCTCCGCTCGGAAGCCGGCGGCAAGTTGTTTTTTGTGGGGTCGCGGCCGCTGGCCCTCACCCCGCTGGAGCGCAGCTACCTGCGGCTCATGATGGAAAACTTCGATGCACCGGTGTCGCGTGAGGGGGCTCTTGAGCGGGTGTGGGGCTTGAAGGAGCAGGGAAGCCGCGTGGTGGACGAGACCAACCGCCGCGTGCGTATGAAGCTGGTCGAGCTTGGATCCACTGTGGCGCTGGAGAGCATCTGGGGGTTCGGGTACGTTCTGAAGGCGAGGGAGAAATGAGCCCTTTCGCCTATCGCCCCTGGTGGAGCTACGTGAAGGTGACGGTATCAACGCTGGCCGTTTCCCTGGGTGTGTTCTTGGCGGCGCTTTTGGCTTCGGGGGCGGTGATCGGCGCAGCCGCCAGTTCTGCGCTGCGCGACTATGATGCGAACGCAATGCCTATTCACCGGCCGTCTCTTCCGGTTCAGACCATGACCATTGTCCATGAGTGGCACTACCCCCACGACTACTTCTTCGATGATTTTCTGGCTGCTCATTACCGGGGGAACAGGATGCTGGATGAAGACGCGGTGGGCAACCAGGTGTTCCACTTCTCCGCATGGGGGTCGGACGGTTATTACCTGGTGACGGACCGGGACGTTGTGGCCGGCAAGGCGCAGCTGCTGTTCGTGGACACCACCTTCGCCCACTCGGTGGCCCGGTTTGCCTGCGCCGTTGCGGCCTTGCTGGCGTTCGTGGTGTTGTTGGGCTTTCGCTTGGGGTATCGGCGCTATGTGCTCGGGCGCGATCGCGTCGATGCAGCTTTGGAGTCGTCGTTTGCCAACGCCTCGCACGAGCTGAAAACCCCGCTCATGGCTATCAGGGGCTATGCGGAAGGGGTCCAGACGGGGGCAGTCGCCGGGGATTTCGCGCTGCCGCGCATCATCAAAGCATCGGACAGGATGGCTGACACGGTGGACGGCATTCTGAAGATAAGTCGCGCTGATTCCGGGTTGAAGCAGCCGGTGCTGGGCATGTGGGAGGTGCGGGAGATTGTTTACGACGAAGCGCGCATGGTGGAGGACGCCTGTCGAGAAAAGAGCGTTGCGTTGGATGTGCGGCTGCCGCGGCCGCTGCTGCGCCCCTGCGACGAATCGATGACCGCTACCGTAGTTCGCAATATGCTGGGAAATGCTGTGCGCCATGCGGAGGGCTTCGTGCGGGTGGCCGAGGGCCGAGTGTTGAAAGGCGAGATAGAGCTGGTGGTGGAAAACGACGGTCAACCGCCGTCGCCGGACGAGTTGGCCCATGCGTTCGATCGCTTCTACAAAGGGGAAAACGGAAGCACGGGTATAGGCCTCGCCGTTTCGCGGGAGTACGCCGAGCTGATGGGCGGCGAGATAACCATGGAAGTGGTGGGCAGTATCACCCGTGTCACCCTGCGCCTATAGGCGCAAACGGCAAAATGCCAAAGAAATGCCATAATCGTTTGACCTGCGAATATGTCCCGTTCATCCATAGTATTATGAGGCCAGTTTCGAAGCTAAGGCAACTTTAACCGCCACGGTTTTCAACCGTCGAGATGGAGGTGGTGGCAATGCCGTTTAGCCGATTGGCGCTTTGGTGCGCAGCGGTCCTTTTGGCCGTTTTTCTCGTCGGCTGTTCTTCCGCAGAAAAGACAAGCCACGACTATTTCCCCGTTAACGATGCCGGGTATTCGTATGGGTCCGGAAGCGATGAATTCGTCCAGGAAAGATACATCAAGGAGTTCGGCTACCCCGAAACCAACGAGGAATGGCAGGACTACAGGCGCATTACTACTCCGGATCTTGTGGCTGTGGTCGCGGATGACGGATCAGTTGGGTATGCATTTGAGCGGGATTTTGGGGAAGATCCAAAAACCCTAGAAGAAGCGGCGCAGATTACGGAACGCTATGAGAAAGGTTTCTCGGTTGATGTCTATGACGCCGAAACGATGGAGGTCATTGGGACGCATACCATCGAGGGTGTCGAAATAAAGAAGCAGGAGGATGAATCTGATGGATAATTATATTTCTCGGAGGAGCTTTGTTGGCGCAGCTGCGCTGACTGTTATTGCAGGATGCGGAACGTTGTTGCGTCCTGGCGTGGCCCATGCGGGTAGTGCATATGGATCGCAGACATCGCTTTCAGCCGGTGGAAAGACTTATTACGGAAAATGCATGGTGGGCAACGGGGACGGCAGCGCGGTAACAGGATGGGCGATTACAAGTGCGTCGAGCGTAGTGAGCAGCGGATGGCTTGGAGCTTACGTTGCCACCTTTGATTCCGGAGGTGTTCGGCAAACATCTAAGGAGTCGTATTGCTCCACAAGCACTCAGTACTTCAATGTTTCGACCAATAAGCTTTACACGCCTGTCGGAGGGTATTTCTACGCCCAGGGTAGGCTTTATGGATGGAACGGAAAGGACTACACATCCAAGGTTATTACCAGGACGCCCAATGTTGGCCGGTCGATTCCAAAATTCGCAATTGAGGAATATCCAGTAAACGAAATGGGGCTGACGTACGGATCCCTTCTGTCAGCGGCGTACGTGGGCAAAGAGCCCGATCTTGTTTCAGCGGTTACCGAAGAGGGTGAAAAGGGGTTTGTGAGGCTCGGCGATATCCGTACCGAACCGCCCCGCTCTCCCGACGAGGCTTCTGTCTTGTATTGTGAAGAGACCTCAGAGGCTATTCCAGTGTTCGACCTCTGTGGTAATCAGATAGGTGAACATATCCTCTATTACGGCGGCGGAAGCTACGAGCCCTTTGGGATGATTTAGCCCGAATCGGTTTCTTCGGGAGTGTAGTTAAGTGCACCCCCATTCCTGTGTTTACGTGCTCCTCGCTGTTGTTGGCGCGTTGCCTGATGAGGAGGGGAGCGGCTCAAGGTTCTTTTCGAGAAGGGAGAATCATGGAAGAAAAAATGATGACACGCAGAGACCTGGTGATTGCGGTAGCTGGAGTGCTGGGGGTGTCGGCGTTGCAGTGCTTTGAAAGCCAGGATGCTTATGCCGTAATTGGTAGTGAGCCGATAGCGAAAACAGCTGCGCAGCTATGGGCTGAAGCGGAAATGAAGGCAAGGATCCAGGGTTGCGAGGTGGAGTATGGCTTAACCCCTGGCAATTCTCCGGTTCCTCTTTCTCGCGTTACTGGCTCCATCCAATCGGAAATGGTTTTTCTGTTCGGGCAGCCTGACTACATCACTGCCTATGCCAGTTATGAGGTCTCTTCTGCGAATAGGATTACGAGCTTGTACACTGCAGGTTTATATGGGGGTGCAAGCTCAGCAACGCAGCTGCATTATAATAAAACGATTCTCGATAATGGGCGGACGATGGCTTTGTACTATACGGCTGTTATGCAGAACTATATTGGCTTAAACCAGGGAGTATCTGTCTATGCTGAATTCGGGGTGTCGGGTGGAAAGGCTATACGCGTGACTACTATGTAAGAAGCTGGCTGGTATTTTTCGGAAGGGGTGTAATGAAAATACTTGGAATGGGTACCCCAGAGCTGACTGTTCTTTTCTGTACTGTAGGAATACCATTTATTCTTATTGTGGTTGTGATTGTGCTTTTGTTTTTAATTTACCGGAACACGAGGAGGCGGTAAATTAACTTCATTGAAGAGGGATGAAGGGGAACGTAACGCCGTTGGGGGTGTAGGATTTTTTGCAAGAGCGGAAGAAGAGAGAGAAGCGACCGACAATACGATATTGCTGCGCGACATTAAGAGGGTGGTCACGTCTGCGCGAAAGTGGCTTCGGGCGGTATTCGTGGTGTTGGTAGTGATTTGGTTGACCATAATTACCGCCCAAATCCTTACCCCGCTGCTTTTTACGCTGCTGCTCCCGCTCGCGCCTCTGTAGGCATTATGCGCTAAAGATTGGTTCCCCAGTGGAGCCATCAGGGGGTCGCCATGTGCGGCCCCCTTCCTTTTCCCGGAGCCCGAAAAGCCGTTGTTCGCGCTTTCTTCTTTTCACTGTAACCTGTTTAAACCTTTAACGCTTGCTTTTAAACCTTTATTTTCTACTTTTGAACCTTTATTATGAAAAAAGGTTCAAAAGGGGGTAGTGATGTCCGAAAAAATGAGCATTCGCGAAGCGGCCCAGCTGCTGAGCGTTTCCGATCAGGCGGTGCATAAGCGCATACGTTCGGGCTCGCTGAGCGCGGAGAAGCTTAACGGGCGCTGGTTCGTGGATGCGGCTTCCGTGCAGGCGGCGCTGGGGCGTCCGCCGCGCCGCGGCCGCCCGCTTTCCGGCGAAACGTATATGCTCATGAACGGCCCGTACGAGGCGATGGAGTTCTCTTACCGGGAAAGCGACGGCTCTTTCGCCCCTGGGAAGGTGCGGGATGCCCTGCGCGCTCCTTTGGGCACGGTGACTCGCAACGGCCGTGGCCGGGCGGATGGCCTCCGACAATGGTGGGATCACCGGTCCATTCCGGAATCTCGCAGTGGCATGGACGAAAAGCTGCGCCGGCTCGGCCTCGATGACCCGTCCCAGATTCCGTTTCGCAACTTGGGGCTGTCTCTTTCCGATCAGTATTGGGTGTGCCCCGTGTCGCAGGAAGTGAACTGGGAGGACGTCAATTACTTCCGGAACCCGTTTGGCGATTCCCGTCAAGGCTGGGACGAGTGGCTTGGGGAAGTGGGCCTCTCTTCTCCCGACAACACCTCCGAAGGAGTGCTTCCGAAGCGCTGGCTTTGCGAGGGGCCTTTGCGGATTCTGCTGAAGGGGCACGTGCCCTGGACCGATCAGCAGGTTTTCAATGAAAGGGTGGCGACGCTTCTCCATGGGCGCCTTTTGCGCGAAGGGGAGTACGTGTCCTACGAGGTGGTCAATCTCGGTAAGCTTGGCGTGGCGAGCAGCTGTTCCTGCTTCGTGGGCGAGCGCGAAGAATACGTGCCCTTCAATTTGGTAGCGGAATCGGAAGGAAAGCGGCCAGGGGAGACGGCGTACGACAACGTGGTGCGCCTCTGCCGGCAGCTGGGCATTGCCGAGAAGGAGACAGAGCGCTTTCTCTCGAAGATGATCGTATGCGACGGAATCATGGCGAACACCGATCGCCACTTGCGCAACTTTGGCCTCATTCGCGACATCGACAATCTAAGTTGGAGGTTTGCACCCCTGTTCGATACGGGGAACAGTCTTTGGTACGACAAGGACGAGGGGGAGGTGGCCCGAGGTGATTACTCTTATGCCTCCCGCCCATTTGATGCCCGTCCCAACAGACAGCTGATGTACGCCTCTACGCTCGACTGGCTTGATCTTTCTTCTCTCGACGGTTTTCCCGATGAGGCCTGCGAGGTGCTGGAGGAGGGCAACTTGTCCCGCTGGCGCCTGGAGTACCTGAGAGAAGGCATCGAGCGGCGAATTGCCGCGGTGGCGGAGCTTTGCGGGTAGGGGGCCCGTGGGTGGCGCGGGTGAGTGCGCCTGCAAAAAATCACTGAGGGAAAAACTCTGGTTTTGCGGGGCGTTCATGGCGCCTGAAGGCAAATAACCACGAATTCACCATTATTTGTAAAAAATTTTCTTGACGGCGTGCTTCCTGCGTAATAAGGTAGCAAATTGCGTTTTTTTGCAAATTTGCGATGCTCGTGAAGGAGGATCAGCCTCGTGGCCCAAGGAAAAACCACCGCTCCCACCAGCCTTTATAGGGACCGCAGAAGCTTTGCGAAGATTCCGGACGTCATGGACGTGCCCAATCTTATCGCCATCCAGACGGAAAGCTTCCGTTGGTTCAAGGAAGAAGGCCTGGCGCAAGCCTTCGCCGACATGAGCCCGATCGAAAACAGCACCAAGGATATGGCTGTTGAGTTCGGTCGCCATGAATTCGGCGAGCCCAAGTATACCGTTGACGAGTGCAAAGAGAAAGACGTCTCTTACCAGGCGCCGCTGTTCGTTGAAATCCGTTTCATCAATCGTGAAACGGGCGAAATCAAGGAGCAGGACGTGTTCATGGGCGACTTCCCGCTCATGACCCCGCGCGGCACCTTCATCATCAACGGCACCGAGCGCGTTGTGGTGTCCCAGCTGGTGCGCAGCCCCGGCGTGTACTTCTCCGCCGAGCGCGACAAAACCTCCGACAAAACCATCTACTCCTCGAAGGTGATCCCCTCCCGCGGCGCCTGGCTGGAGTTTGAAACCGACAAGCGCGACCTGCTTTCCGTGCGCATCGACCGCAAGCGCAAGCAGCCGGCCACCCTGCTGGTGCGCGCCCTTGGCCTGGCCGAGACCCGCGAAGAGATCATCGAGCTTTTGGGCTCCTCCGAGATGGTGCTGCGCACGCTGGACCGCGACCCCGCCACCACCAAGGAAGAGTCGCTGATCGAACTGTACAAGCGCTTCCGTCCCGGCGAGCCCCCCACCATCGACTCCGCCCGTACCCTGCTGGAGGGCCTGTTCTTCAACCCCCAGCGCTACGATTTGGCGAAGGTGGGCCGCTACAAGATCGATAAGAAGCTGGGCTTCGACCCTGAAACCCACGACTGCTCCACCCTCACCGACGACGACATCGTAGCCACCATGCGCTACATCATCGCCCTGCACGAGGGGGACGAGGGCTTCACCACCGACGACATCGACCACTTCGGCAACCGCCGCATCCGCAACGTGGGCGAGCTAATCCAGAACCAGTTCCGCATCGGCCTGTCCCGCATGGAGCGCGTGGTGCGCGAGCGCATGTCCATGCAGGAGCCGGATGAGATCACCCCGCAGAGCCTGGTGAACATCCGCCCCATCGTGGCCGCCATCAAGGAGTTCTTTGGCTCTTCGCAGTTGTCGCAGTTCATGGACCAGACCAACCCCGCCGCGGGCATCACCCACAAGCGCCGCCTGTCGGCCCTGGGCCCGGGCGGTCTGTCCCGCGAGCGCGCCGGCTTCGAGGTGCGCGACGTGCACACCTCCCACTACGGCCGCATGTGCCCCATCGAGACGCCTGAAGGCCCCAACATCGGCCTTATCGGTTCGCTGGCCACCTACGGCCGCCTGAACCCCTACGGCTTCATCGAAACCCCGTACCGCCGCGTGGTGGACGGCAAGGTTACCGACGAGGTGGACTACCTGACCGCCGACGAGGAAGAGAACTACGTTATCGCCCAGGCCAACGACCTGTTCGATCCGGAAACCCGCGAGTTCGGCTACCGCGACGCCGACGGCGTGTTCCACAAGTCGGCCCGCGTGCTGTGCCGCACCAAGAACGCCGACGGCGACTTCGGCGAGCCGGACGAAGTGGACCCCATGCAGGTGAACTACATGGACGTGTCGCCGCGCCAGATGACCTCCGTGGCCACCTCGCTCATCCCCTTCCTGGAGCACGACGACGCCAACCGCGCCCTCATGGGCTCGAACATGCAGCGCCAGGCCGTGCCGCTGCTGCGCCCCTCGGCGCCGCTGGTGGGCACCGGCATCGAGCACCGTATCGCCGTTGACTCCGGCGAGATCCTGGTGGCCCAGCGCGCCGGCGTGGTGGACTACGTGGACGGCCAGACCATCATCATCCTGAACAACGACGGCGAGTACGACGAGTACCTGATCCCCAAGTTCCAGCGCTCCAACCAGTCCGGCTGCATCAACCACCGGCCGCTGGTGCGCAAGGGTGACGAGGTAGAAGTGGGCGACGTGTTGGCCGACGGCCCCTCCTGCAATGGCGGCGAGCTGGCGCTGGGCCAGAACCTCATGATCGCCTACATGCCCTGGGAAGGCTACAACTACGAGGACGCCATCATCGTTTCCGAGCGCGTGGTGTCCGAGGACCTGCTGACCTCCATCCACATCTCCGAGTACGAGGTGGACGCCCGCGACACCAAGCTGGGCCCCGAGGAGATCACTCGCGAGATCCCCAATATGTCCGAGGACATGATCTCCGACCTGGACGCCGACGGCATCATCCGCATCGGAGCCGAGGTGTTCCCCGGCGACGTGCTGGTGGGCAAGGTGACCCCCAAGGGCGAAACCGAGCTGACCGCCGAGGAGCGCCTGCTGCGCGCCATCTTCGGCGAGAAGGCTCGCGAGGTGCGCGACACCAGCTTGAAGGTGCCCCACGGCGCCGGCGGCCGCGTGATCGGCATCAACCGCTTCAGCCGCGAGAATGGCGACGAGCTGGCCCCCGGTGTGAACGAGCTGGTGCGCGTGTACGTTGCCCAGAAGCGCAAGGTGCAGCAGGGCGACAAGCTGTCCGGCCGCCACGGCAACAAGGGCGTTATCTCGAAGGTGCTGCCCGTTGAGGACATGCCCTACCTGGCCGACGGCACCCCCATCGACGTCATCCTGAACCCCCTGGGCGTGCCTTCCCGTATGAACGTGGGCCAGCTGCTGGAGAACCACCTGGGCTGGGCTGCGAAGTGGGGCTGGGCCGATGAGGACAACTCCAACGAGGTGGTGGAGGGCCCCATCTACGTGGCCACCCCCGTGTTCGACGGCGCCAACGAGGAAGAGATTTCCGACTGCATCGAGCGCGCCAACCGCAATCTGATCAACATCCACCATGCCAAGTACGGCGACAAGGCCCGCGACGAGTTCGTGCCGCAGCTGTCCCGCACCGGCAAAACCTGGCTCTACGACGGCCGCACCGGCGAGAAGTTCCGCGAACCCATCACCGTGGGCCAAACCTACATGCTTAAGCTGGGCCACATGGTGGACGACAAGATCCACGCCCGCTCCACCGGCCCCTACAGCCTGATCACCCAGCAGCCGCTGGGCGGCAAGGCGCAGTTCGGCGGCCAGCGCTTCGGCGAGATGGAAGTGTGGGCGCTGTACGCCTACGGCGCCTCCAACGTGCTGCAGGAAATCCTCACCGTGAAGTCCGACGATACTGCCGGCCGCGTGAAGAGTTACGAGGCCATCGTGAAGGGCGAGAACATCCCCGCCCCCGAAGTGCCCGAGTCGTTCAAGGTGCTGGTGAAGGAAATGAAGTCTCTGTGCCTGAACATCGAGTTGGAGGGCCACGGAGACCAGGTTATCAACGAGGATGACGAAGACGTGACCGTTGACCAGGCCCTCTACGAGGCCTTGGCCGCCGATTCCCGCGGCCAGGAAGACGAGACCGCCAGCGCCATCGACGACATCGCCGCTGAACTGGGAGATTTGATGAGCGATTTCAACCGTAACGACGATCTGGACGATCTGATTGGTGGAGAGGAGGCCTAAAGCATGACTGAATTCGACGTGAACAACTTCGACGGCATGCGCATCTCGCTGGCCAGCGCCGAGGACGTGCGCAGCTGGTCCCGCGGCGAAGTGAAGAAGCCGGAAACCATCAACTACCGCACCCTGAAGCCGGAAAAAGACGGCCTGTACTGCGAGAAGATCTTCGGCCCCACCAAAGACTGGGAGTGCGCCTGCGGCAAGTACAAGCGGGTGCGCTTCAAGGGCATCGTGTGCGAGCGCTGCGGTGTGGAAGTTACCCGCTCCAAGGTGCGCCGCGAGCGCATGGGCCACATCGAGCTGGCCGCCCCGGTGAGCCACATTTGGTACTTTAAGGGCAGTCCGTCGCGCTTGGGCTATTTGCTGGACATTCCGCCGAAAGAGCTGGAAAAGGTGCTGTACTTCGCCAGCTCCATCGTCACCTGGGTTGACGCCGAGGCCCGCGAAGAGGACGAGGAAGAGCTGCGCGACGAGCTGGCGGCCGACCTTGAGGAGCTGGACGCCGAGCGCGACCGCCTGATCGAGGCCACCCGCCGCCTGTCCGAGGCCTACCAGCCCGAAGAGGACGAGTTCGTGGACGATCTGGGCGACGAAGAGCGCCTCACCCCCGAAGAGGTGGAAGAAGAGATTGCCGACATCTACGAGGAGTTCAACGAGCGCAAGGCGCTGCGCCAGGACGCCTTCGACGCCTTCATGAAGATCGTGCCGCGCCAGCTGGTGCCCGATGAGGCCCTGTACCGCGAGATGCGCTCCTGCTACCGCGACTACTTCAAGGGCGGCATGGGCGCCGAGGCGGTGCGCGATTTGCTGGACGATATGGACCTGGAGAAGGTGTCCGAAGAGCTGCGCGACATCATAGACAACGGCAAGGGCCAGAAGCGCGCCAAGGCCATCAAGCGTCTGAAAGTGGTGGACGCGTTCATGAAGTCGGACAACAAGCCCTCCGACATGATCCTGGACGTGATTCCGGTCATCCCGCCCGATTTGCGCCCCATGGTGCAGCTGGACGGCGGCCGCTTCGCCACTTCCGACCTGAACGACCTGTACCGTCGCGTGATCAATCGCAACAACCGCCTGAAGCGCCTGCTGGACCTGGGCGCTCCGGAAATCATCGTGAACAACGAGAAGCGCATGCTGCAGGAGGCGGTGGACAGCCTGTTCGACAACGGCCGCCGCGGCCGCCCCGTCACTGGCCCTGGCAACCGTCCGCTGAAGTCGCTCTCCGACATGCTGAAGGGCAAGCAGGGCCGCTTCCGCCAGAACCTGCTGGGCAAGCGCGTGGACTACTCCGGCCGTTCGGTTATCGTGGTGGGCCCGCAGCTGAAGCTGCACCAGTGCGGCCTGCCCAGCCAGATGGCGCTGGAACTGTTCCGCCCGTTTGTGATGAAGCGCCTGGTAGAGCTGGAGTACGCCGCCAACATCAAGGCCGCCAAGCGCGCCGTTGACCGCGGTGCCAGCTATGTGTGGGACGTGCTGGAAGAGGTTATCGCCGAGCATCCGGTGCTGCTGAACCGCGCACCCACCCTGCACCGTCTGGGCATCCAGGCCTTCGAGCCGGTGCTGGTGGAGGGCAAGGCCATCCGTCTGCACCCGCTGGTGTGCACCGCTTTCAACGCCGACTTCGACGGCGACCAGATGGCCGTGCACGTGCCGTTGGGCGCCGAAGCGCAGGCCGAGGCCCGCGTGCTGATGCTGTCTTCCAACAACATCAAGTCACCGGCCCATGGCCGCCCGCTCACTGTGCCCACCCAGGACATGATCATCGGCCTGTACTACCTCACCGCCGCTCGCGACGGCTTCCCCGGCGAGGGCCGCGTGTTCATCGACTTCGCCGACGCCCTGAACGCCTACGACGCCCGCGCCGATTTGGACCTGCAGGCCAAGATCTTCGTGCGCCTCTCTGAGGACACCCGTGTGGCCACCGCCTTCGGCCAGTTCGAGGATCATGCGGCCGGTGAGCGCATCCAAACCACCGTGGGCCGCATCGTGTTCAACAACGTGCTGCCGGACAATTACCCCTTCTTGAACTACGAGATGAACAAGAAGGAGATCAGCCGCCTGGTGGAGGACGTCACCAACAGCTACGCGCTGTCGGAAGTGCCCCCCATCCTGGACGGTTTGAAGGATGCCGGCTTCCACTACGCCACCCGCGCCGGCGTCACCGTTTCGGTGTACGACGCCACGGTGCCCCCGAACAAGGGCGAGATCCTGGCCGAGGCGGACGCGAAGGTTTCCGCCATCGATGAGGACTACGAGATGGGCCTCATGTCCAACGAAGAGCGCCACAAGCAGGTAGTGGACATCTGGAACCTCGCCAATGAAGAGGTGGGCGAGGCCATGGCCGAGAACTTCGACAAGTTCAACCCCATCTACATGATGGCATTCTCCGGCGCCCGTGGTAACATCAAGCAGATTCGCCAGCTGGCCGGTATGCGCGGCCTTATGTCCGACCCGAAGGGCGAGATTATCGACCGTCCCATTAAGGCGAACTTCCGCGAGGGTCTGTCGGTGTTGGAGTACTTCATCTCCACCCACGGCGCCCGCAAGGGCCTGGCCGACACCGCCCTGCGTACCGCCGACTCCGGTTACCTCACCCGCCGTCTGGTGGACGTGGCCCAGGACGTAATCATCCGCGAGATCGACTGTGGCACCACCGAGGGCGTGAACTATCCCATCCACACCGCCAAGGGCGAGCTGGACGAGAACTTGATCGGCCGCTGCCTGCTGGAGCCGGTGGTGAACGGTGACGGCGAGATTCTGATGGAGACCGAGGACTACATCCGCTCGCTGGACGACCTGCGCATGCTGGAGGCCAACGGCGTGGAGGAAGTGGTCATCCGCACCATCATGACCTGCCATGCTGACCACGGCGTGTGCCAGAAGTGCTACGGCTGGGACCTGGCCACCGGCCGTCCGGTGAACATCGGCACAGCGGTGGGCATCATTGCCGCCCAGTCCATCGGCGAGCCCGGCACCCAGCTCACCATGCGCACGTTCCACACCGGCGGCGTTGCCGGCGAGGACATCACCCATGGCCTGCCCCGCGTGCAAGAGTTGTTCGAGGCTCGCAAGCCCAAGGGTCAGGCTGTGGTGGCCGAGATTTCCGGTACCATGCAGATCACCGGTGACAAGAACTCCAAGACCATCACCATCCACGACCAAGAGGGCAACTACCGCGAGTACTTGGTTTCCGCCCGCGCCCAGATGCTGCCGGGCGTGACCGACGGTTGCGAAGTGACGGTGGGCCAGCAGCTCACCCGCGGTTCGGTGAACCCCCACGACCTGCTGCGTCTGACCGACCCCAACACCACGCTGCGCTACATCGTGGGCGAGGTGCAGGGCGTGTACGTCAGCCAGGGCGTGGACATCAACGACAAGCACATCGAAGTGATTGCGCGCCAGATGCTGCGCAAGGTGGCGGTGCTGGAGGCGGGCGACTCCGACTTCCTGCCGGGCCGCCAGGTGAACCGCTTCGAGTTCGAGAAGATAGCAAACCAGCTGATCGCCGAGGGCAAGGAGCCTCCGGTGGGCCAGCCGCTGCTGCTGGGCATCACCAAGGCCTCGCTGGCCACCGATTCGTGGCTGTCGGCCGCGTCATTCCAGGAGACCACCAAGGTGCTCACCGATGCCGCCATCGAGGGCAAGACCGATCATTTGGCCGGCCTGAAGGAAAACGTCATCATCGGCAAGCCCATTCCGGCTGGTACCGGTCTGCAGCGTTACCGCGACGTGCGTCTCACCTACAAGGGTCGCCCGGTGGAGAAGGTTACCAACGAGACGCTGCCTGAGTATGCTCCGGATGCCCTGCGAGAAATTGAAGAGCTGCTGCCGCAGCCCCAGGATTGGTCGCTGGACGCCGATGGTTACTTCAACACTGCTGGCTCGTTCGGCGGGTTCTACAGCGCGTTCCCCATCGGGCATCGCGGTTTCACCCTCTCCGATGAACAGGCTCGTCTCTACATCTACGATGACCTGCACGTGTCTCAGCGTTGGGCCAACAAGTTCTCCGAGGCGGGCATTGAGACTGTTGCTGATTTGGTGGGCCACACCGAGGAGGACCTGCTGCGCATCGAGGGCATTGGCGTGAAGGCCATCGAAGAGCTGAAGGAGGGCCTTGAGGAGCACGACCTGCTGCGCATCATCGAGGATGACCTCACCGCCACTTCCGACGACATGTCCCAGCTGCTGGATATGGTGTTCTCGCCAGATGACACCATTCTCATCGGCGGTTCGGAAACTCCCAGCTACAACCTCGACAACGAGGAGATGCTGGGCGAGGCTCTGCCGCCTCGCTCTTATCAGCGCAACCTGGAAGAGCTGGACGCTCTGCTGGGTTCGGTGGGCAACTTCGGCTTCGGCGTGATGAGCCCCAGCCCCTCCGACGACGAGGACGACGAGGATTAGGCGATAAGCCCGAAAGCCAAGGGGACGCGGCATCCGCGTCCCCTTCTTGTTTGAAAGGACTTGCGGTGGACAAGACCTATATCCCCGAAGGGGAGGTGGCGCCGGCTTCGCAGATCGGCGCCACGATGGAGGCGCTGGCGGCCACTATCGCCGCGCGCCGGGAAGCGGGGGAGGAAAGCTACACCCACCGACTGCTCGTCGGCAGCGTGGACGCGCCGTTGAAAAAACTGATGGAAGAGGCCGGCGAGGTGGCTCTGGCGGCAAAGGACGTGGAGGGCTGGGCTACGTCTTCTGTGGCGGCAGCGCTGGGCTTCGATGCCGCCCGCGGCGCGCAGCCAGATGCCGTGGACGTTCAGTTGCCCGCCGAATATGGGCAGGCGGTGGACCATCTGCGCTATGAAGCGGCCGACGTGGTTTACCATCTGTTGGTAGTGCTTGAGCGCTACGGCGTGGGGCTGGAGGAGTTCGCCGCCGAACTGAACAACCGCATGACCGAGCAGGAGCGCCCCGAAGGCGCCATCCGCTTGAAAGACGAGTACGTCCGCCGTCGTTAGCGGAAAGCGCGGGGATTGCCCGGATGGTGCGGGGGCTGCCCGCGTGGCGCGGGCACTGTTCGGTGGTGCGGGGTTGTCCGGATGGTGCGGGGTTGCTATCCGGATTTCGTAGGGCAGAGATTCTATCTCTGCCTAAGCTACAACCCCGATGCGGCGGTTTCAGGCCGAGATAGAATCTCGGCCCTACGAAAAAGAACGGACGGACGTCCGAGTGGAAACTGGCAGGAATTGAGAGAGAGGCCTGAAATGGCAAGACTGTTTGGAACCGACGGCGTACGCGGTGTGGCGAACGCCGAGCTGACGGCGCCTTTGGCCTATCGCCTGGGGCAGGCGGCCGTGGTGTTTCTGGGCAAGACCCTTGTGGTGGGCAAGGACACCCGCCTTTCCGGCGACATGCTGGAATCGGCCCTGGTGGCCGGCATCGCCAGCGCCGGCGGCACCGCGCTTCTGGCCGGCGTGATTCCTACGCCCGGCGTGGCGCTTCTGGTGCGCGAACTGGGGGCGGCTGGCGGCGCCGTCATTTCTGCCTCCCATAACCCGCCCGAGTACAACGGCATCAAACTGTTCGACGCCAAGGGCTTTAAGCTGCCGGACGAGCTGGAAGACCGCATCGAGGAGTTCATCACTGCCGGCGGCTTGGAGGCCATGGTGGAGCGCCAGGTGGCGGCGGGCGAAGAGGCCGCCATGCCCACCGGCAACGATCTGGGCTTCGCCATCCCGGTGGAGCAGGGCTGCGAGATTTACATCAACCATGCGGTGAGCAGCATCCAAGCGCAGGGCATTTCCTTCGAGGGCATGAAGATCGCACTGGACACCGGCCATGGTGCCAGCTCGCTCACCAGCCCTGAGGCGCTGCGCCGCTTGGGCGCCGAGGTAATGGTGATTAACGATGATTTCGACGGCATGGACATCAACGTGAAGTGCGGCTCTACCCACCTGGAACCGCTGCGCGCCCTGGTGGCGGAAGTGGGGGCCGACGTGGGCATCGCCCATGACGGCGACGCCGATCGTGTGATGCTGATGACCGCCGAAGGGGACGAGATCGACGGCGACATGATCGAGGCGGTGTGCGCGTTGGACATGAAGGAGCGCGGCGTGCTTTCCGGCAACACCGCCGTGTCCACCGTGATGTGCAACCTCGGCTTCGTGCACGCCATGCGCGATGCCGGCATCGACGTGGTGCAAACCAAGGTGGGCGACCGCTATGTGCTGGAGGAGATGCGCGACAAGGGCTACTCCATCGGCGGCGAGCAGTCGGGCCACATGATTTTGCTGGAGCACAACTCCACTGGTGACGGCCTGATGACCGCCGTGCAGTTTTTGGCTGCCATCAAGCGCAGCGGCAAGGCGGTGGCGGACGCCTGCGCGGTGATGACCCGCTTCCCGCAGGAGCTCATCAACGTGCGCGTGGCTGACAAGGAGGGCGTGGCTGCCCGCCCCGACGTGGTGGCGGCAGTGGCGGCTGCCGAGGAGAAGCTGGGCGACAACGGCCGCGTGCTTCTGCGCCCCTCCGGCACCGAACCGGTGGTGCGCGTGATGGTGGAGGCGCTGGACGCCGATTTGGCCCGCGAATGTGCCCAAGCCATTGCCGAGGTGGTAGGGGCCTAAGCGCTCCCGAACGCACTTCAGCCAAATGTGTTTCAACAAGAAAGGCCCGGCACGCGCCGGGCCTTTTGCTTTGCGGACATGCGGTCAAGAGCAGCCCGCTTTGGCGGTTCGGGAAGGCCGGCGCTAAACGCCCGGGTTTTGCTGACGCCACTTCGCCATGCAGCGACGCAGGCAGAAGACGCTGGCCGCCATCCAGGCGCACCAGCTGGCGATGAGCGCCGGCTGCAGCAGATACAGCTGCTCAAGTCCGGGGCCCGCAACGGCAACGCATTCGGCCACCTGAAGCCCCAGTGGGCTTAGGTACATGAGAAAGCTCACCTCGGGCCCCAAGGTGCCCAGCAGGGCCAGCAGTGCCGAGAGCGCCAGCGGCCAGGCCCAAAAGTTGGTGTGCATCTGGTCTTTTGAAACGAGCCCGAACCCGCTGGAGAACGCGAGGAAGGGGAGGCTGCCCACGGCGAAAACCGCCGCGATGGGCGCAAGGCGCGGGCCGCCCACGCCGGCCACCCAAAAGCACAGCACTCCTAGAACGCAGCCGAATAGCCATCCGGCAATCAGCTTTCCTGCAACGATGGCCCGCAGCGAGCTGCCGGTGCGCAGAATAGCCCCATAACTGTTGTGGGCCACTTCTTCGCTGGTGGCGAAAAGGGTTATAACGCCGCCTGCCTCAAGTACGGGGATAGCGGAGACAAAGGCGACGATAAAGGCAGAAAGCGCCGTGCCTTGCTGGATATCGGCACTCCAGAATTGGCCGTAGAATGCGCTGAACACCAAGGCAACAGCCATGCAGGCTATGGACGTGGGGTTGCGCAGGGCGCAGCCGATGTCCCGCAGTGTGCAGGCGCCTAAAGCGCGTGCCGTTGTGGTTTGCATGGTTGGTGCTCCTTCGAATGTTCCCAGTGGGCTCCATTATAATAGAGCCCACAAAAGAAGCGGACGGTGCGTCGGGGCAGGGCCCGCGGTGCGAAAGGGGAAGCAGTGGCGGAGTGCGCAACAGTGGAAGCGCTGGTTGAGAGGGAAGCGGTGCAAGGGGGCCGCAGCCTTCATCTGGAATGTTCGCGGGAGTGCGGACGGCGGGCGCGACGGGCGCTGCAGCAGGCGCAAGGGGCTCGGCGCGCAGCGTACTTCCTTGAGGAGGACGGCGGTTTCGATCGTGACACGGTGCGCTCCTACTTGCGGTTCTTCGCCCGTTTGGCCCAAATGCCGCCGGCGGAGGGGGAGCGGGCGCTCGATCACTTCGGCCTGCGGGACCATAGCCGCACGCTGGTGTCGCGCCTTTCGGCAGAGCAGAAAGCACTTCTGGCCTTCGCCCGCATGAGCCTGTTCTCGCCGGAGCTGTGCTTCTGCGAGCGCCCCCTGGCCGATCTATCTCCCGAATCCCGCTCGCTGGTGCTGGCGTGGATTGCCGAGCGCTTTGAGGCGGGCACCGTGTTCGTGACGGTGGGCCAGCCCTTGCGGGAAGCGCTGCTGATGCCCGGCAGCGCCTACTGGGAAGAGGAGGGGCGGCTCCTCCCCGCCCAAGTGGAAGAGGAGGAGCCGGACGACGGCCCGGTGCCCGATGAGGTGCGGGTGTGCAAGATAGCGGTGCGGGCCGGCACGGCCACCCTGCTGCTGGACCCGCGGGAAATCGACTTCATCGAAAGCGCCAACCGGGTGAACTACGCATCGGTACGCGGCGAGCTGTACCCCACCGCCCTTTCCATGGACCAGCTGGACGAGCAGCTGTCCCGCTTCGGATTTTTCCGTTGCCACCGCTCTTTCATCGTGAACGTGCAGAAAGTGTTGCGGGTAGAGCGGTTTACCCGCAACACCTTCAACTTGGTGCTCTCGGACGCGAACCGCAGCTCGCTGCCGCTTTCCAAGGGACGGGCCGAGGAGATGCGCGAGCGCTTCGGCTGGAAGTAGCGTGTCCGGGCGCGGCCCGTCGGGGGCGGCGTCCGCAATCCGCGTCTGCCGCAGTCTGCGCGCAGCTCCAGCCGCAACCCGTTAAAGCCGCAATCCGCCGTGCGCAACCTGTCGCCGGCGCATCGTGCTCCATTCATGCGCCCCCCTGCTCCTCTCATGCACCCGTTGCTCTTCTCGGGCGAAACCCGTTGCCGTCGCGGACCGGCGCCTCCATCATGGGCCCCGTCAGTTCGTCGGCGCCGCCCTTGGGAGGGGGCGCCAAGAGAAGAGGGAGGCCCCTTATGATTACCGCTCACGCTCTGAACATCCTGGTGATGGCGCTTGCGCTTGCATTCGTGCTCATCGCCGCGGCGACGGTGCATCTTCAGCAAGTGCACCGGCGTGATTTGGCGAAGGTGAACGAGCGCTTGGGCGCTCTGGAAGCGGCAGGGGAGCTGGGCCATGAGTAGCACCGTGCTTTCCATGGAGGCGGTGGATCTGTCCTTCGGCCCCAAGCGGGTGCTGGACGGGCTCACCTTCAGCGTGCCTCGCGGCGAGGCCTTCGGCTTCCTGGGGCCGTCGGGCGCCGGTAAAACCACCACCATCAAGCTGCTCACCCGCCAGCTCACCCGCGACAGCGGCCGCATCAGCCTGCTGGGGCGCCCCATCGAAAACGCCACCGCCGCCGACTACGAGCGCATCGGCATCTTGTCGGACACCAGCGCCCTGTACGACCGCATGTCCATCGCGGACAACCTGGCCCTCTACGCCCGGTTGCGGGGCATCAGCCGCGGGCGGGTGCCCTACCTGCTGGAGCGGCTGGGGCTGGCCAAAGACGCCAAGACTCTCATCAAAAACTGCTCGAAGGGCATGCGGCAGCGGGCGGCTTTAGGGGCGGCGCTAGTGCATCAGCCGGAACTGCTGTTTTTGGACGAACCCACCAGCGGCCTGGATCCGGCGGCCCGTGCCGAAGTGCACAAGATGCTGGCGGAGCTGCGGCAGCGGGGCACCACGGTGTTTCTCACCACCCACGACATGGCCGAGGCGGAAACGGTGTGCCAGCGGGTGGCCATCATCAACGACGGCGCCATTGTGGCCTGCGATCAGCCGGAAGAGCTGAAACTGCGCTATGCTCGCAACCGCCTCACCGTGCGCACCCGCACCCGCGGGCGCCTGGAGTTGAGCAAGAGCCGGGAAAGCGCGCAGCAGCTGGAGCAGCTGTTCGCCGAGAACGAGGTGCTGTCGGTGCACTCCGACGAGCCGAACCTTGAGGAAGTGTTTTTGGAACTGACGGGAAGGGAGTTTTAGATGAGCCCGTTTTTGCGCAAATTGGGCGCCCTTTTGGGGAAGGACGCCGCCGATTTGGCGAAGAACCCCACCATGGTGCTGTGCGTGGCCCTGCCGGTAGGTTTCGCCCTGTTCTACCGGTTCTTCCTGGGGGACATGGATTTGGGATCGGCCCTGCGGGATGAGAGCGCCACCCCCGTTGTAGCCAGCGCCGTCACCTATGTGGTGCTGTCGATGGGGCTGTGCATGTCCATCGGCATGGGGGCATCGATGTCGCTGGTGTACGGCATCGCCGAGGAAAAGGAGAAGCACACCCTGCGCACCCTGATGCTTGCCAATGTCACCGCCAACCAGATTGTGCTGGCGAAGGGGATTTTGGCCCTGCTGGTGACGGTGGCCACCGAGATTCTGTGCTTCCTGGTTTCCGGCGCGCCGTTCTCCCTGTTCTTGCCCTATGTGGGCTTCGGCATCTTGGGGGCCATCGCCATCATCTTGCTGTCGCTGGTGGCGGGGCTCGCTTCCCGTGACCAGATGACCGCCGGTCTTTACAGTGTGCCCATTTTGCTGCTGGCGCTGGCGCCCATCTTCGGCAGCTATTCGTCGGACATCAGCAACGTAGTGCGCTTCGCCCCCACCGGCGGCATGGACGCGCTGCTGCATATGGCCGTCAACGGCACGCTCACCACCGCCGGCGCTATGGTGCCGCTGGCCACCACCGTTGTGTGGATCGCGCTCAGCGCCCTGTGCTTCAGCTTGCTGTACAAGCGCCTGCTGCGGGACAACTAGCTGATTTGGAGCTTGAGTGGTCATTCGCGGGGCCAAGGCTTCCAGCGTGGCTTCGCTCATGGGGCCAAACCTTCCGAGGTGATGTTATTCGGGGGGGGGGGCAGAGGCTTCCGATGCAGCGTTTTTCGTAGGGCAGAGATTCTATCTCTGCCTGGGCGACAGCTGGGACGTAGCTGTGCATTTAGGCCGAGATAGAATCTCGGCCCTATGAAGAGCGGCGGCGAGGAGCACCCGGTGGCAGGGGTGTCCGTGTTAGCAAGCGCGCGAAGCGCCTGCCCGCGCCCGAGCGCTGCCACAAGAAAAGGGCCCCGAGGGGCCCTTTCGCAGTTGGTGGGAGACTTCTCCGTGCCTTGCCGGCCTTACCCGATGCCGCCGAAGAAGATGCCCAGCACGATGACGGCGGCGGTTACGATAACGAACACGTAGCGGGTGGCGAAATCGAACCACTTGCCCAGAGGCAGGGCGTTGGCGCGCCCCAGTTCCGCCTGTTTCTTCGCAAACCCCTTTGGGCATACCCAGAAGAACATGACGGCCGCCAAGAATGCTCCTACGGGAATCACGTAGATGGAGATGACGTCCATCCACACCGATACCACGTCGCCGCTCTCCAGGAACAGGCCGATGCCCACCGCGGCGATGGCCACCACCCCCACGGCGGCCCCGCGGGAGAGGCGCAGCTGCTCTTGCAGCGCTTCCACCGGCGCTTCGAACAGGTTCATGAGGCTGGTGATGGCGGCGAACACCACTGCCACGAACAAGATGATGGCGAAGATGCCGCCGAAGGGCATTTCCTGGAACACTTGGGCCAACGTAATGAACAGAAGCGGTGGGCCGCTGGACACGTCAAGCCCGAAGGCGAACACCGCCGGCACCACCACACAGGCGGCAAGCATGCCGGCGATGGTGTCGAAGATGGCCACGTTGCGGGCGGCGTACACCACGTCCACATCTTTCTTCAAGTAACTGCCGTACACCAGCGTGCCACAGCCGGCCAGCGACAGGCTGAAGAACGCCTGCCCCAGCGCGTACACCCAGGTAGTGGGATTCAGCAGCGCCTCCCATCGGGGCACCAGCAGGTACATATAACCGGCGTCGGCGCCGGGCAAGGTGGCCACGCGTACCGCAATGATGAAGAACAGCACGAAAAAGGTGGGCATCAGCACTTTGTTCACCCGCTCGATGCCGCGGGAAATGCCGGCGATCATGACGAGGAAGGTGACCACCAGCCCCAGCAGATGGAAGCCCACGTTGCCGAAGTTGGAGGCGATGCCGGAGAAGAAGGCCCCCATGTTGGTTTGGGCCATCAGCTGGCCGTCGAGAGCGGCCACCAGGTAGTTGAAGGCCCAGCCCAGCACCACTGCATATCCGATGGCGATGGCCAGCGAGCCCAAGGTGGGGATAAGGCCGATGGCCTTGCCGATCACTTTGCCGTTTTTCACGCCGCGCATCTCCATGGCCTTGCCGAAGGCCCCCATGGGGCCGGTGCGCATGGCGCGGCCGAACGACATTTCGCCGATGACGCCGGTGAAGCCCAGCAGCAGCACGAACACGAAGTAGGGAATGAGGAACGCCGCGCCGCCCAGCTGGGCCACGCGGTAGGGGAACAGCCAAATGTTGGCCATCCCCACGGCGCTGCCGATGCAGGCCAGGATGAATCCGGCGCGGGTGGCGAAGGTATCGCGCTTCTTCGGACCTTGGGCGCCCGGCTCGGCGCCTATTTCGGTGGCGGCCGCTTCTTCGGCCACCAGGTTCTCGTTGTTGGTCACAATGCCCCCTTTGATTGGTGCCCATCATTGTAGGCGGACGGCGGCGGGCGCTGGGTCATTTATTGGCTGACGGTTGAACTGGCTCCGCGTGATCCCCGCTTCGAGGGCTGCAGGGGGCGCCGCCAGGGGCAGTGGCCGTCTGCGGCGGCGGCCGGGGCGCGAACTTCGGGGGCGGCCCGCGGCCCCATCAAAATCCCGCGGCGCCGTTTGGCGAAATCGGCGGCCAATGGTAAACTGGGAAAGTTAAATTCTTAAGCTTCAAGTTCACTGCGTAAGAAGGGAAGCTAACATGGACGAATCAGGGCTCATCTTCGGCGTGCTGCCTCCGCAGGCCCTTTGGGTTATTGTGGCCGTGGTGGTAATCATCCTCATCGCGTTCATCGCGAAGGGGTTCATCGACGAGATGAAGAAAAAATAGCCGCATCTGGCTTACGGTACTGACAAGCATGGCCCCTGTCACCGAGTGGTGTAGGGGTCTTTTTATCTGAATGGGGCTGCGCCTCGCGGCCCGTGGCAGGAGAGAGATATGGTTGGGAACAAACGGCCTGTGCCGGACGAGGCTCAGATGAGCCGGGAGGCCTATGGCTCGGAAGAAGCCAAGGCCCAGCGCAAGAAGCGGAAGAAGAAGCGGCGCCTGTGGACGGTGGTGTTCTGGGTGGCCATCGTGGTGCTGGTGGGCTGCGGCGGCGTGCTGGGGGCGCTCATCTGGAGTTACCACCAGGGCGATGCCGTGTACGAGGAGCTGGCGGCCGACCACCTGCAGGTGATGGAGGCCTCTGCCGACGAGCTGGACTTCTCGGTGGACTGGGATGCCCTGCGGGCCATCAACGAAGACCTGGTGGGCTGGGTGTACATGCCCGACACCCCCATCAGCTACCCCATCGTGCACCGCGACGGCGACGACCAGTACTATCTGCACCGCAACTTCAACCGGGAGTCGTCCCAGTTCGGCGCCGAGCACGGGGCCATCATGCTGTCCGGCGACAACACGGCCGACTTCTCGGACGAGCTGAACTTCATCTACGGCCATAACCTCTACAACGGTGGCATGTTCCACGTGCTGGAGGGCTTCTTGGATTCGCAGGAGTTCAACGCCCACCGCCGCATGTACATCATCACGCCGAAGGGCACCTACGTGCTCACCACCTTCGCCGCCATTCAGTGGCCCGCCAACGACGCCTCCATCGTGCATCCCAACTTCGACACTCCCGAAGAGGAAGTGGAGTACCTGCAGCGCATCATGGCCGAGTCGCAGGTGACGCCAGACCCGGCGGCCCCTCCCGTTGAGGACATGCACAAGATTTTCGCGTTCGCCACGTGCTGGAATCAGAACACCAATTACCGGCGCATCGTGTTCGCCTACACGGACAAATTCGTGCCCGCCGACGGCTCTGGAAACATAGATGTAACCGTGGTGGGGCAAGATGCCGCGTTGGATATCGCAGGTGATGCGCAGGCTCGCGAAGAGTAGTCACTCTATGCCGCTGTGAGGCGGCCATGCGCCTGAAACGCTTGGGCCTTCCCCTGCAGCTGCGCGCCGGTTCGGCCGCGGCAGGCGGGGGAGGGCCCTGTTGTTTTCGGGCGGAGTCGGAGCGGCGGGCGTTGCGCGGATTTGAGACGGATGGGGGCCCGATGAGCTTCACGTTGCCCGGCCAGCTGGCCGATACGCCGGAAGAGGAGTGTGCAGTGTTCGGGGTGTTCGCCCCGGGGCAGGACGTGGCCCGCATCACCGGGTTCGGGCTGCAGGCGCTGCAGCACCGGGGTCAAGAGAGCGCCGGTATCGCGGTGGGCGACGGCGCTTCGATGGTGGAAGCGAAGGACCTGGGGTTGGTCACTCAGGTGTTCGACGAGGCCAAGCTGGCGGCGCTGGAGGGCTTTGTGGCGGTGGGCCATTGCCGCTACTCCACCTCGGGCGCGGCGGCCAGCTGGGAAGCGGCCCAGCCTCACATCTCCGCCATCGACAACGTGCTGGTGGCGCTGGCCCATAACGGCACGCTGGTGAACACCGAAGCGCTGCGGGCGCAGCTGGACGCGGAAGGAGTGGTGCTTCGGGCCGGCACCGACAGCGAGGTGGCCGCCAAGGCCATCGGCCACATCACCCAGGACACCCACCATCTGCGCCAGGGTATCCGCTGGCTGATGGAGCACATGGAGGGCGCCTACGCCATGGTGCTGGCCAGCCCCGATGCCCTCTACGCGTTCCGCGACCCCAACGGCATCCGCCCGCTTTGCATCGGAGGGCTGCCGGGCGGTGGCTGGGTGGTTTCCAGCGAAACGTGCGGGCTCGACATTGTGGGGGCCACTTACCTGCGGGACGTGGAGCCGGGGGAGATCGTGCGCTTCAACCGCGACGGCCTCACCGCCGAGCAGGGGGTGCCCGCCGCGCGCCGGGCCAGCTGCATCTTCGAGTACGTGTACTTCGCTCGCCCCGACTCGGTGCTGGACGGCCAAAGCGTGTACCAAGCCCGCCGCGCCATGGGGCGCATCTTGGCGCGGGAGGCGCCGGCCCGCGCCGACTTGGTGCTGGGAGTGCCCGACTCCGGCGTGCCGGCGGCGCTGGGCTTTGCGGAGGCCAGCGGCATCCCTTTCACCGACGGCATCGTGAAGAACCGCTACGTGGGGCGCACCTTCATCCAGCCCACGCAGGAGATGCGGCAAATGGGCATCCGCCTGAAGCTGAACCCGCTGCCCAGCGTTATCGGGGGAAAGCGGCTGGTGGTGATTGATGATTCCATCGTGCGCGGCAACACCTCCCGTCAGCTGGTGGCCATGTTGCGGGAGGCGGGGGCCGCCGAGGTGCACCTGCGCATTGTGAGCCCGGAGGTGCTGTGGCCCTGTTTCTACGGAATCGACACCGACACCCGTGATCAGCTGATTGCCGCGAACATGACGCTGCCCCAGATGAACGAGTGGATTGGCAGCGATTCGCTGGCCTTCATCAGCTTGGAAGGGCTGCGGGCCAGCCTGCCCGACGTGTGCCATCCCGGCTTCTGCGAAGCCTGCTTCACCGGCGACTACGTGGTGCCTGTGCCGCTACCCTAGCGCCGCGGCGTTACTGTCTCGCTCCACCTGCGCCCGTTGCCCCGCTGCCCGGGCGGTTTCGCGATTGCGCGGTCGTTCTCCTTTATACTGGTGCCCATACGAAAACTTGAGGGAAGGACGGCCATGACCGAGCAAGTCACCTATGCCCAGGCGGGCGTGGACATCGAGGAGGGCGCCCGCGCGGTGGACGCCATCAAGGGGGCGGTGCATTCCACCTATCGACCCGAGGTGGTGGGGGACATCGGCGGCTTCGGCGGCCTGTTCTCGCTGGCGGCGGCCAAGCAGATGGCTGACCCGCTGCTGGTTTCGGGCACCGACGGCGTGGGCACCAAGCTGAAGGTGGCCCAGATGCTGGGCAAGCACGACACGGTGGGCATCGATCTTGTGGCCATGTGCGCCAACGACATCCTGGCCACCGGCGCCGAGCCGCTGTTCTTCCTGGACTACGTGGCGGTGGGCAAGCTGGACTCTGGCGCCATGGCCGAAATTGTGGGGGGCATCGCCGAGGGCTGCCGCCAGGCGGGGTGTGCCCTCATCGGCGGCGAGATGGCCGAGCACCCCGGCGTGATGGACCCCGACGATTACGACCTTTCCGGTTTCTGCGTGGGGCTGGTGGACCGCCCGGCCATGCTTGACCCGGAAGCGGTGCGCGAAGGCGATGTGCTGATTGCCCTTCCCTCCACGGGGCTGCACTCCAACGGCTACTCGCTGGCCCGCAAGGTGTGCGTGGAGGGCAAAACCGCCGAAGAGCTGCGGGTGCCGGTGGAGGCGCTGGAAGGCGCCAGCGTGCTTGAGGCGCTGCTCACCCCCACGCGTATTTATGTGAAGCCGGTGCTGTCCCTGTTGAAGGAGGTGCCGGGCGCCGTGCGAGCGCTGGCCCACATCACCGGCGGCGGCATCACCGAGAATCTGAACCGCGCCCTGAACCCGGCCGTGGACGCCGTGGTGGACCTGGTCGCATGGCCGGTGCCCCCCGTGGTGCGCTATGTGTGCGACAAGGCGGGGCTTTCCGAGGCGGAGGCGCTCAAGACCTTCAACATGGGGATTGGCTGCGTGCTGATTGTGGCGCCGGAGAAGGCAGGGGCAGTGAAGGCCGCGCTGCAGCAAGCGGGAGAGGCGTTCTACGAGGTGGGCCGCGTGGCCGCCGGCGAAGGCACGGTGCGCTACGAAAACGAGGGGGCGCTGCTGTAATGGGGGCTCCGCTCAAAATCGGTGTGATGCTGTCCGGCAGCGGCACCAACTTGCAGGCCATCATCGACGCCATCGCCGCGGGCCAGGTGAACGCCGAAATTGTGTCCGTGGTGTCTTCGCGCCCCGACGCCTTTGGCATTCGCCGGGCGGAGGCAGCCGGCATCCCGGTGCTGGTGCTGAACCGCGCCGTGTACGCCGTGCCGGAGGCGGCCGACGCGCTGATTGTGGAGAACATGCGGGCCGCCGGCGCCGAGTACCTGGTGATGGCCGGCTACATGCGCAAGCTGACGCCTGCGGTGCTTTCTGCCTACCCCGACCGCGTGCTGAACCTGCATCCGGCGCTGCTACCCTCCTTCAAGGGGGCCCACGCCATCCAGGACGCATGGGAGGCGGGGGTGAAGGTGACGGGCATTACCGTTCATTTGGCCAACGAAGACTACGACAAGGGCCCCATCGTGGCGCAGCAGGCGGTGGAGGTGCGGGAAGACGACACCATCGAAACTCTGGAAGAGCGCATCCACCAGGCCGAGCACCAGCTGTATCCGGCGGTTATCGCTGCCATCGCCGAAGGGCGCATGAGTCTGGATGCCCAGCGCAAGGTACACATCGCCTAAGGGCGCTGCTTTGCAAACAATGGGGAAGCCGGTGTGGGGAACTGCGCCGGCTTTTTGCGTGCGCCCTCCGCGGCGGGGAGGCGCCGCCTGCTGCCCTGCGGCCTTCCGCTTCCGAGAGGCGTCGCCTGTCCGCGGGCCTTCTGCTCGCAGCGGCGCAGCGGGGAGGCGCGCTAGTTACGTCGCCGCCTGCCGCGGGTTTCCAGTGCGAAACGGCCGCTTCGCAATCATCCTCAAAATGCTATAATCAGCGAAACCAGACACCTAGTGCCCGCAAGGGCGGAACGAGGCTCTTATGAAGAAAGAAACGCTTGAGGCGATTGTGGCCGCATTGCAGGAGGGGTGCACCCCGGTGCTGCCGGTGGAGGAGTTCGCCTGCTTCTCGGAGGAGGCCACGGCGGGGGATGCCCACAAGGGCCCCGAAACCCTCCAGGCCATCGCCGCCACCCTCACCCCGGCCGACATCCCCACCTTCCAGCGGGCCATCCGCGCCGTCGACGAAGGGGATTTGGCCTGGCTGGGCTTCAAAGTGGTGTTCGATCCGCAGGCGGCTGTGGCAAACGTGGACAACGAGGTGACCAAGAAGTACGGCCAGCAGGGATCGGCCGACGGGCAGCCGCTGGTATTCTTCTGCAACGATGCCAAGGAGATTGTGGCCAGCCGCCCCTACAGCCCCCGCGACACCTTCCAGATGAAGGACGTCACCCGCGGCCCGTCGATGCACAACGATCAGTTCGACGGCCTCACCTGGGCCAGCGAGCCTTTGTTTGGCAAGGTGCGGGTGTGGCTTTTGGGGGCATCGGATGCGGCGGTGGAAGTGGCGGCACTGGCCAATCATGTGGGCTTCCATGTGATTGCGGTGGACTACGACCCTGCCTTCCTGAGCCCCGAGCGCTTCCCGGAGGCAGAGCGCATCCTGCTGCACGGCGGCAACTTTACCGAGCTGGCCAACATGCCGGCGCGGCCGGAAGACTATGTGTGCGTGCTCACCCGCGGGCACATGTTCGACCCCGAAGCCTGCGTCTGGGCCTGCCAGAACGGTGTGCACTACGTGGGCATGATGGGCTGCTCGGGCAAGAACGACCGGGTGCGCGAGCTGGTGCTGGAAGGGGGCGTGAGCGAAGCGGATTGGCAGCGGGTGAAGCGGCCCATCGGGCTGAAGTTCGGCGCCAAAACCCCGGCCGATCTGGCCATCGCCATCGTGGCCGAACTGGTGGACGTGCGCTACCGGCAGCGCTACAGCCAAGAGGCGCGCGATTTGCACGATGCCCACTTGGGCCGATAACGGCTCGCAACGGCGGTTCAACGGCGCTGTCGCCTTCGTGCGGCAGCGCTGCTTTTTTGCCCATCGGTCATGCGGTTTGTCCGCTTTTCGGGGCATATCTCCAAGTTTGCGCTATCCTTTTGCCGTCAACGCTTTCAACTCCCAAGTAGAAGGGCTGCTCATGGCTGAAAATCCTTCCATCAAGCGCGTACTGATGTCGGTGACCGACAAAACCGGCGTGGTCGATTTCGCCCGCGCCCTGGTGGATGAGTTCGGGTGCGAGATCATCTCCACCGGCGGCACCGCCAAGGTCATCAGCGAAGCGGGCATTCCTGTCACCCCCATCGACGCGGTGACCGAATTCCCCGAAATGATGGACGGGCGCGTGAAAACCCTTCATCCGCGGGTGCACGGCGGGCTTCTGGCCAAGCGCGACAACGCGGCCCACATGCAGCAGGCGGCCGATCATGGCATCCAGATGATTGACATGGTGGTGGTGAACCTCTACGCTTTCGATAAGACGGTGGCCTCCGGGGCCGACTTCGGCACCTGCATCGAGAACATCGACATCGGCGGCCCCTCCATGCTGCGCTCGGCTGCCAAGAACTTCGCTTCGGTGGCCGTGGTCATCAATCCTGCTGCCTATGAGGGCATTCTGGAGGAGATGCGCGCCAACGGCGGTGCCACTACTTACGGCACCCGCGAGGCGCTGGCGCTGGAGGTGTTCCGTACCACTGCCGCCTACGACGGGGCCATCGCCGCGTGGCTGGGCACCCAGCTGGAAGGGGAGGGCTTTGCCGCCAAGGAGGCGCTGGGGCTTACCAAGAAGCAAGACCTGCGCTATGGCGAGAACCCTCATCAGAAGGCAGCCTTCTACGTGCGCGATAGCTACAAGGGGGCCGAGCATTCCCTGGCCCGCGCCACTCAGCACCAGGGCAAGGAGATGTCTTACAACAACTATTTGGACGTGGACGCCGCATGGGCGGCCGTGCGCGAGTACGAGCAACCGGCTTGTGTGATTGTGAAGCACCTCACTCCCTGCGGCGTGTGCGAGGACTCCAACCTGGTGGACGCCTACAAGCGCGCCCATGAGTGCGATCCGGTTTCCGCCTATGGCGGCGTGATGGCCTTCAACCGCGCGGTGGGGGGCGATGTGGTGCAGGCCATTTTCGACAACAAGCAGTTCGTGGAGTGCATCATCGCCCCCGAGTTCAGCCAGGAGGCGCTGGAGATGTACTCCGCCAAGAAGAACGCCCGCCTATTGGCCACAGGCGGCGTGAACCCGGCCGGCGGGGAAGTGGAGTACCGCTCGGTGGAGGGCGGTCTTCTGTGCCAGGAATCCGACGCCGTGGCCGAGGCGGCCGACATTGCCGCCTGGACGGTGCCCACCAAGCGCCAGCCTACCGCCGAAGAGATGGACGAGCTGATTTTCGCCTGGAAAGCGTGCAAGTCGGTGAAATCGAACGCCATCCTCATTGCCCGCGACCATGCATCGGTGGGGGCCGGCGGCGGCCAGCCCAACCGCGTGAACTCCGCCCGCATCGCCGTGGAACAGGCAGGGGAAAAGGCGAAGGGGGCCGTTGCCGCATCCGATGCGTTCTTCCCCTTCCGTGATGGGTTCGACGTGCTGGCCCAGGCGGGGGTAACCGCCGTGGTGCAGCCGGGCGGCTCCATCCGCGATGAGGAAGTTATTGCTGCCGCCGATGAGCAGGGTGTGGCCATGGTGTTCACCGGCCATCGCCATTTCCGCCACTAAGGGAAAGAACGGCTGGCCTGCATGAAGGGAAACATTCAAAAAATCCTTGGCGGCGTGGTAATCGTCATTGTGCTGGCGGTCATCTTCCTGCGGGGCGATCAGCTGGTGGAGTTGGGGGAGACCATCCAAAAGGGTACTCCGCTTTTCCTGGTGCTGGCAGTGTTGCTGCAGTTGGGCAAGTACATGGCCCAGGGGGGCGCCTACATTTACTGCTTTCGATCGGTGGATGCCACGCTGCGCTTCCGCGAGGCCATTAAGTTGGTGTTCGGCACCTTCTTCATGAACACGGTGGCGCCCTCGTTCAATTTGGCCGGCGTCACGTTGGTGGTGGACGACTCCAAGAAGCGTGGCGTTTCCACGGGGCAGGCGACTTCGGCCGCCCTCCTCATGCAGGTGACCATCGACAGTGGTTTCGTGATGATCATGCTGCTGGGCTTCGGCATTTTATCGTTTACCGTGGGGCTGCAGCCGGGCTGGTTCGCGCTGGGCATGGTGGCGGTTCTGCTGGTGGGTGGCCTGGTCACGTTCATGGTGATTGGCGGAGTGCGCCCCCAGTGGCTGGTGAAAGTGCTCACTCCCATCGAACGCTTGGTGGACAAGGTGGCCCGTCGTTTCAAGAAGGGCCCTATCGACCCCTGGGCGGACAAGCTGGTGACCTCGTTCTCGTCTTCTTCCAGCATGATTGTGAAGAACCCCAAGATCACCGCCAAGGCCTTCGGGTTTTCCTTTCTGGCATCCACCTGCGAGCTTGCCTGTTTCGTGTTCACGGGCATGGCTTTCGGGGTGGACGTGGCCGAACCGCTTATCTGCGGTTATGTGGTGGCAACGCTGTTCGCTATGATTTCCTTCGTGCCCCAGGGGGTGGGCGTCGTGGAGGCAGCCGTGGTGGTGGCCTTCACGCTGTTCAAGTTGTCGCAGGCCACCGCCATGGCAACGGTGTTGGTGTACCGCTCCATCGTGTTCTGGCTGCCGTTTTTGGTGGGTGCGATTCTCATCCAGCGCACCAGCGCGTTCAAGGACTCGGGGAAGAAGGGCAAGCAGCCGCAAGTGGCCGATGCGAAGGCCGAAGAGGTGCTGCCGGAGAACGACTCCGGGAATTCTGGCGATTCGGCGGCGCAGCCATTGCCGGACGGCATGGCGGGCGATTCAGCGAGCTGCAAATCTGCGGAGTAGCACTCTAGGGCCTTCGGGCCCTTTTTGTTTGGCCAGTGGTTTGCGTCTGTGCGGGGTTTGCCTCTGGCCTTGCGGAGGTCGGGTACGTTTACCTGGTAATTTACAGTGCATCAACGAATGCAAGTTCCCACCGGGTACCAAAGTGTCGGCAGCAAAACGCATGGGGGCGTTTTCGGTAACGGCCATTCATCTGTAACTCGCCCTCCATATTTTGCCTGTACTTTCAGCATTGTTATTCGCCGTGCTGGAAGTGCCGATGATCCCTTTTGAATCGTGCAGTTTCAGTGCACGGAAAGAAGGGAGAGCCATCATGGGCGCATCACATGATATGTCTGCGACAACGGCCGCGGCACCCGCCGCGAGTGCCGCAGGCACGCCGGCCAAGGCCCCGGGATCCCCGCTGAAAACGCTGGGCTTCTTCGGGTTCTTTGCCATCACCGCTTCAATGGTAATGACGGTGTACGCGTATCCGAACTTCGCTTCTTCGGGTATGCATCTAATTTTCTTCCTGGTTCTCGGCGGTGTTTTCTGGTTCCTTCCCGTCGCGCTGTGCGCGGCCGAGATGGCAACTGTGAAAGGCTGGGAATCGGGCGGAATTTTCGCATGGGTAGGCAATACGCTGGGGAAGCGCTGGGGCTTCGCGGCGCTGTTCTACCAGTGGTTCCAAATTACGGTGGGTTTTGTGACCATGGCATTCTTTGTGCTGGCGGCCCTTTCCTACATCGTGGGTTGGGACGCCCTTTACAACAACCCCTTGGTCATGTTCATCGGCGTGGCCATCATCGTGTGGGGCCTTACCCTTACCCAGTTGGGCGGCACCAAGCTGACGGCCCGTATCGCTAAGATCGGCTTTTTCGGTGGCGTGCTGGTTCCGGCCATCGTGCTGATGGTGGGCCTGGTGGCTTACTTGGCCACCGGCGGCGTTTCCCAGCTGCAGCTAAGCGCCGGCTCCATTGTGCCCGACTTCACACAGGTGGGCACCCTGGTCATCTTTGCCTCGTTCATCTTGGCCTTCGCCGGCGTGGAGGCGTCCGCTTCCCATGTGAACGAGTTGAAGAACCCTGGCCGCACCTATCCGTTGGTAATGATCGTGCTCTGCGTTCTCACCATCCTGCTGGACACTCTGGGCGGCATGGCTGTGGCCATGACCATCCCCTTGAGCCAGCTTGAGGGCAATATGAGCGTTGGCGTCATCTCTTCGTTCGCGGCGATGTTCGATACCCACCTGCACATGGGGTGGCTGGTGTACGTCATCGCATTTCTGCTGGCTGCCGGCGTGTTGGCGGAGATTTCCTCCTGGATTGTGGGTCCGTCCCGTGCTCTGCTGGACACCGCCAAGGAGGGCATCCTTCCGGCCTCCTTCGCCAAGACCAACAAACATGGCGTGAGCGTCAAGACCGTTGTCATCCAAGGCATCATCGTAACCATTTGGGACGCGGTGCTGTGCGGCTCCATGGCCCTGTCCGGAGGCTCCAGTTCCTCGGTGTCGTACCTGACGGCCGTGGGTTTGACGGTGGTCATTTACCTGGTGGGCTATGTGCTGTTCTTCCTGGGTTACTTCAAGCTGGTGCTGAAGCACGGCGATTTGCCGCGCGTGTTCAACGTGTTCGGCGGCAAAGTGGGCAAGCTCATCGTGGCCGGCTGCGGTTTGGCGCTTACCCTGTTCGCCCTCGTGGTTTCGTTCTTCCCTTCCAGCGAGCTTACGCCTCAGGCAAATACGGTGTACGTGATTACGCTGCTGATTTGCTGGGCGGTTTCGGTGGCCATCCCGTTCGTCATCTATGGCCTGCGCCATCACTGGGATGGCTCCAAAAAACCCTCTAGCCCCAAAGCGGCTTCGCGCGGCGGTAAAAGCCGCGCTCCACATGCGGTCTAAGCCCCCGCAGGCGAAAGCCCACGGAGCGTTGAAGGCGCCCCGTTTCACATAGCGTTTGGATTATCCGATCCGCAACGCCGCACTTTGCAACGACGTCGCACAAAGCAAAGGAGATATTTGAAATGACTGACAAGGATACCAAGCTCGTTTCCACGGAACAGCTGTCGGAGATGAATTCCAAGACCGGTTACACCACCCCTATCTTTGGCTCTTACGCCACCGATGTGGAAATGCCGGAAACTAAGTTGAACCACGATCCCATTGAGCCCCGCATTGCCAGCGAAGTGATTCGCGAATACCTGGGCACCGAGGGAAACGCCCATCAGAACCTGTGCACCTTCGTGCAAACCTACATGGAGCCCGAGGCCACCGAACTGATGAAGGACACGCTGGAGAAGAACGCCATCGACAAGGACGAGTATCCAATGACGGCCGATTTGGAGAACCGTTGCGTGCGCATCATCCAAGACCTTTGGCATGCCGATCAAAACGAGCAGCCGATGGGCACCTCTACCGTGGGCTCGTCTGAGGCCTGTATGCTGGGCGGCCTGGCGGCTCTGTTCCGCTGGAAGGCTTTGGCAAAGGCCGCTGGTATCGATATCTATTCGTCCCATCGTCCTAACCTGGTAATCACCAGCGGTTATCAGATTTGCTGGGAGAAGTTCTGCCGCTATTGGGACATTGAGATGCGCGAAGTGCCTATGGACGCCGACCATCTGTACATGACCCCTGAGCAATGCATGAAGTACGTTGATGATCACACCATTGCCGTTGTGTGCATCTTGGGCATCACCTATACTGGCCGCTACGATGATGTGAAGGGCGTCGATGCCGCTCTGACCGAGTACAACAAGCACACCAATATGCCGGTGCGCATCCATGTGGACGCTGCCTCTGGTGGCATGGTGGCCCCGTTCATCGAGCCTGACCTTGAGTGGGACTTCCGTCTGCCCAATGTATGGTCCATCTCCACTTCCGGCCACAAGTACGGCCTGGTTTATCCTGGCATCGGTTGGATTGAGTGGCGCAGCAAGGAAGCCCTGCCGGAGGATTTGATCTTCTGGGTGAGCTACCTGGGCGGTCAGGAAGCCACCATGGCCATCAACTTCAGCCGCTCTGCTTCGCAGATCGTGGGCCAATACTACGTGTTCATGCGCAACGGCTTCGAGGGCTACAAGGAAATCCAGCAGCGCACCATGGACGTGGCGCATCACTTGGTAGAAGGCATCAAGGCGCTGGGCATCTTCACCATGTACGAAGAGGCCACGGAAATCCCGATTCTTTGCTGGAGCCTCGACCCGGCCGCCGGCAAGAAGTGGACCCTGTACGACTTGGACGACCGTCTGCGCATGCATGGTTGGCAGGTGCCGGCCTACCCGCTGCCCGCCAACATGGAGAAGGTCACCTGCCAACGCATCGTGACCCGCGCCGACTTGTCCATGACCATGGCCGACAAGTTCCTGAAGGACATGGCTGCCGAGATCAAGAATCTGGACAACGCCTCCGTTATCGGTGCTCAGGATTCAAACATCTCAGCGGGCAGCTTCAACCACACGGGCCGCTAGATTGGCGTGGCCACAGAGCCGCACGGGCAAGTGCCTGGGCGTGTTCCTCTGAGTAATTCCTGGTGACGGGAAGAGTTTTCGGGGCCGTCCGCTTAAGGTTGGGAAGCGGGCGGCCCCTCTTGCAAGGTGGGGATAACTATGGATAAGAAGGCGAATGCGTCAACTGTCTCCGTAAACGCGGGGCAGGGAAAACCGATTCCGGCGGCAGATGCTGGGATGCCGGCATCGGCTGGCAATGCCGTAGCTGATAAGGGCGAGGGGAATGCCGAGCGCGGGCAGTTCCGCCCAGTGCTCACCGTTATGGACATGGTGGTCTACGGGCTCATCTACATGGTGCCCATCGCCCCGATGGCCATCTACGGCGGCGTGTTCCAAAGCTCCCATGGCATGCCGGCGCTGGCCTACGTCATCGGCTTCGCCGCCGTGCTGTTTTCGGTGTTCTCCTTTGGCAACATGATTCGCCGCTTCCCCTCGTCCGGTTCCATCTTCACTTACGCCTCCCACATCATGGGCCCCCGCATGGGCTTTCTCACCGGCTGGCTGATGCTGCTGCAGTACCTTATTTCGCCCACCCTCATGTTCATCATCGCCGGAACCGCCATGAACGGCTTTGTGCCGGCGGTGCCGGTGTGGGGCTGGTGCCTCATCTTCTGGGCGTTTGTGGCGGTGGTCAGCCTGCGCGGCATGGAAACCACCATGGTGGTGAACCGCCTGGCACTGGTGGCCGAGATAATCATCCTGGGGCTGTTCATGGTGCTGGGCATCGCCTACATCGTGCAGCATCCGGCCACCAGCGGCTTTACCGCAATGGCGCTCTTCAACCCGGAGAAGTTCAACTTCGCGGACACTATGTCGGCGGTTAGCCTGGCGGTGCTGTCCTATGTGGGCTTCGGCTGCATAGCCACCCTCACCCAAGAGGCCAAAGACGAGCGCAAGGGCCCGCCGCGGGCCATGATGATCATGGCGCTTTTGCTGGTGGTGCTGTTTGCCGGCCAATGCTACATCGCCACCTGCATCGACCCCACCGGTGCTGTGTTCGCCAGCGATCCCGACAACGGCTTCTACCTGGTGGCCCAGATGGTGGCGGGCCCATGGCTGGCGGTGCTGTGCGCCATTGCGGTAGCGCTCTCTCAAGGGGTGTTCACGGCGCTGGTGGCGCAAACTTCCGTTTCGCTCATCCTGTACTCCATGGCGAAGGAGGGCACCTTGCCCGCCAAGCTGGGCACGTTGAAGAAGGGCACCAACCTGCCGCTGGTGGCCAACATCTTCGTGCTGGCGCTTTCGGTGGCGCTGATTTTCATCATGGCGCCGTTGGGCATGAACATGGTGGCGAAGGTGGGCAACTTCGGCGCGCTTTCCACTTATGTGGTGTTGAACCTGTGCGTGATAGTGCTGTGCTGGTTCAAGGAAAGGGGCTATCGGCAGGTGTTCACCCATCTGCTGTTTCCGGCGCTGGGGGCCATCATCTGCTTCGGTATCCTGGTGTCGTTGGGGGCATTGCCGCTGATCATCGGCGTGGTGTGGCTGGTAATAGGCATGGTGTACTACACGGTGATGCGCCGGGTGACCCACCGCGTGCCCTCGATGGGCTAGGGGCAAGGTGCGGGCCCTGCCGGCCTGCGCGCTCGGCGCCGGCGGGGTCGGCCCATACCGGCAGCTTGCCTGGCTGTCGCGCTCGATGCGGTTCGGGCCAGTCCGCGCGCCCGTAGCGAAGCGCGGAAACAAGAAAGGGAGCCTTTCGGCTCCCTTTTGAATTCAGTGGTCGGGTTGACAGGATTTGAACCTGCGACCTCTGCGTCCCGAACGCAGCGCTCTACCAAGCTGAGCCACAACCCGACTCGCGTCAGATGCCGGAAAAACGGCAAGAGCCATCCTAGCATAGACCCTGTGTTGCAGGCAATAGAATACCTCAGCTTGTGCAAAGATTCTCCCAAAAGGCTCACCGGTTCCTCCGGTAATTTGCAAGACGCAAGGATGTTCCATTGGGACATTTTGGAGTGCGGACGAAAACTTGGACCTAAGAATCGGTCAGGTTAGGAGTCCGCATGTACAAGCAGAAGCTTCAGGCAAAAGCAATCAAGATGGTTGAGGAAGGCGCCACCGTCATGCATACCGCCGAGATCATCGGGGTAAGCAGAAGGACGCTCCACAGATGGATTGAATCTGCGCGCACACTTAGCGAAGAGGCCGTACCTGTACCATTGGATGACGATGAGAAAGGTGCAGAAATGGACGATCTTTATGAGCCGCCACGCTCGGGACCCTTGGCGGGGCTTGAACCTTCCCAGATAGAGAACCTGCTGCTTCGGGCGGTGTTGGCCGACCTAAAAGCGGAAGGGTGGGCGCCGGATTCGATCTCGAACAGGAGCAAATGCGAGTTAGGCGAGAGATTGAGAATGGCGACAGGCCTGCCCCTCCGCTCGATCACAGGTTTCTTGAGGATATCGAAGAGCTCCTATGAGTACCACAAGCGCCGTCTTAGGTACGACAAGTACGCTGATCTCAGAAAAGAGGTGCGCATGCTCTTCGATGCGAGCAATCGCACCTTCGGCTACCGGCGCATCTGGGCGACCCTTAAAAGAGGCGGCGTGAAGGTCTCCGAGAAGGTGGTTCGCCGCCTCATGCGCGACGGGGGCATGCACGTGATACGTCCGAACAAGCCTAGGAAGTACTGCTCCTACAAAGGGGAGATCACAGATGCTCCAGCGAACCATGTCAAGCGCCACTTTCTGGCTGATGCTCCCGATGAGGTCTGGTTGACGGACATGACCGAGTTCGCGCTTCCCGGAGGTGGCAAGGTCTATCTCCATCCCGTGATCGATGTCTTCGACGGCGCCCCTGTCTCTTGGCGGATCGGAAGGCATCCTTCAAAAGAGCTCTCCGATGGGAGTTTGAAGGATGCGATCGCAAGGAAGCGGAAGGGATCGCATCCTATCATCCATTCCGATCGAGGTGTCCATTACCGTATCCCGTCATGGATTAGGCTCTGTGAGGAAGCGGGGCTTACAAGAAGCATGTCCAGGAAGGGATGCTGTGCCGATAACTCCGCATGCGAGGGCTTCTTCGGACGTCTGAAGATCGAGTTCTACCACGGACGCGATTGGCGGGGTGTTGGCGCTAACGAGTTCATCGAACGCTTAGATTCCTACCTTCGCTATTATTATGAGGAGCGTATCAAGAAACGCTTAGGCTGGCTAAGTCCCAAGGAGTACAGGCAATCCCTTGGATATGCAAGCTGAACGGTCCAAGAAAACATCCGCACTCCCTTTTGTCTCACCGTTTAGCTCTCTGAGGTTAGAGTCCAGCTATAGCCTCAGCGAACCCATCAATCTCTCGATCGAATCAAGCGAATCGTCGAAGGAGGTGCCCTTCGCATATGGGGCGTCGGCAATATAGGAAGACCAAACCTGATGCATGATGGCTGAAGCGCGAATCCCTTCGAGCGTGTCTTTCCAGTCCGCGATAGCCTGCTGTGAGCCTCGCTTCTCTGCAGTGTGGCGAAGAGCTTCTCGAAGGTCTTGTTCACTTATGGATCCGGAATAATAGCGCGGGATAGCATACAGGTCGTAGAAGTCCCTGCCGCGCGTGTTCGCCTCTCCTCGGCTAATCACCGTCTCCAGCTTCTCTGCCAGAACGGTAGCCGGATGATAGGACAGTACATCGAGCGTGCCTTGATCGAACATCAACTCGAAATTATGCCTTATCTGCGTTGGATAGATGGCATCGCCAGTCGTGATGTCCACTTTCACCGGCGCGTCGATTCTTCCATATAACGCCCTGAGGTGCGCGCGCCAGTTCGCGTACTCGTCGTCTTCGCGGATGGGCTCGATCCTCTCGAACTCGAATGTCATACCGTCGCCAACATCGGTTGCGCAGATCTCGCGCAGAGCCTTCGTAATTGTCGCCTCATCCATGGACATGCCCACGACGGTCGCATCCATGTCCATTGTCGTGCGCTGATAGATGCCGGTCATCGACGAGATCAGAAGGCCGCCCTTGAGAACGAACTTGTCAGCGTAGGAGCTCACCGCCAAGCGCATGAGCAGATGCTCGAAGAGATACATCTGAAGCACTTCCTGGGGCTTTAGTCCGTGCTCTTTGGCAAGGTGGCGCACTTTCCCTCTCAGGCTCGCATCGCTTCTCATCTCGCTCATTCGAGCACCTCCAGGTACCTTTGCAGCTCATCTCGAACGCCCAAGGCCTCGCACATCTTCGCGAGCTTGGGCAGGTCGCGGTCGCCCTTCCTGAAATAGCCCACTATGGCATCCCTCACGATCTGCGGGTTCGCGGTTCCCTTGGCCCTCTCTTGGATGATGTCGGCTATGGATCGCTCCGCATCGTAGGTGGGCACGATGATGCCCATAGGGTCTTTCACTGTGGTCTTGCCCAACCCGTAGAGTCTGTCGCTCTCGCGATGGATCCTCATGTCAGGATGGGTTCGCCTCAGCTCCTGCGGATTATAGTCCCGTGGGACACTAACGCTCAGGTTCCCGGGGACGCGGTCGGATAGCCCCAGCAGATACAGCGCGGTTCCATGCGAGAGTATGCACTTTGGCCAGCGCATGGTCACCGCCGCGAACTCATCGTCCAGCACATCGAGCGAGCAATAGACGCCTCGGGTCAGCCTGTCGATCTTGCCGCTGCTCAAGGCGTACTCGATCACACCAGGCGCATACCCAGCCTCCTTGAGTTGAGATGAGGTGGCGACGCCTCCCAGCTTCTCGATATGTTCTGCAATGGTTTCGGTCACTTGGCCTCCTAGACTAACAGACCCATATTCTAGCGTTTTTTGGGTCTAATAATCTACTTCCACTCGATTCGCCTTGCGCCCTATTGCGGCGAGCCCGCTTCTCCTTCTGGCTGAAAGACTTGCCGAGAACCAGCCTCGGCTCAAGGGCCTCGAAAAACTTTTGTCATGAGTGGAGGATTCCCGAACAGGCAAAACTCATAGCCCTCCGGGTTTTCGCTTTTCCCCTTGCGCCGTCCGCTGAACCTCGTCGCACCTCCGCCCGAAAGGCGAAGGCATAGGGCCTGCGCCGATACAATAGGAGGTCGCAAACCATGGGAAATCGAGCAGTCATCACGACAAAAGACCGCAAGCTCGGCGTCTATGTCCACTGGAATGGAGGCCGTGACACGATCCAGCCTCTCCTCAAGTACTGCGAGCTGAAAGGATACCGTCCGCCTAGCTCCGACTCATACGGCTGGGCTCGCTTGTGTCAAGTGCTGGGCAACTTCTTCGGAGGCTCAAACAGCGTCGGCATCAGCACCTACACGACGGATCGCCAGATGGACCCCGGCGACAACGGCATCTACGTCATCGACGGCTGGGAGATTGTCGAGCGCCTCACCACCGATTACGGCAGCGACTTCAGTACCTCCCGCATGGTCGCCTATCCGGAATCCCAAGAGCAATCCGAATACGACTTCGCTGAGATGCTCAAGGCCTTCGATGAGTGCATGCCCGAGACAGAGCGCCTAGGCGCCTACCTCGATGCGGAAGTGGTCCCGGTATGCGAGCTGAGGCTCGGCGACGAGGTTTGGATGTGCGAGGTTAACGGTTCGGTCAAGACGTATCCGGTCGTGGGCTTCGGCACCGGGATGGTTAACGGCTCAGACCGCAAAGGCGTCGCATACGTCGAGCGATACGACCACGAAGGCGACCACTCCTGGAACCCGAACAACTACCCCCACGGAGACACCTGCAGGATCGTGCCGCGCAGGTAACCGCCCCTGCCGCCGTCGGCTCACAAGAGCTGGCGGCGCTTCCTTGTTCAGCCGCCCATACGAGAAAGGATACGAAGATGGGATACAGAAGCGAAGTCAAGATAGCGACCATCCGTGAGGGGTACGACGCCCTTCTCGAAATAATGGATCTCAAGAACAAGAGCGGCAACGTCGAATATCCGCTCATCGGTTCCGACATCGACCCCGGCTACTTCGAGGAAGAAGGCGGCAGCGTCGTATTCGGATGGGACGACATCAAATGGTACGTCGGACTCCTCTGCGACGTCACCAACGTGGAAGAGGCGCTGGGTGAGTTCGACGAGCAGGAGATTCCCTACGAGTTCTGCCGTATAGGCGAGAGCTGGGATGACATCGAGTTCCGCACATCCGGCGACAACGAGAACCTCGCGATCCATGTTGAGCCGTCGGTGGCGATAGAGGTCGTATCTAGCTGAAAGGAGGCTCCTATGAGCCACGTAGCCATCGCAACGGTCATAACCGAGAACGGCATATCGCGCTGCATATCAGCAACACCGTCATCTGGACCCGGCACATCCGACCTCCGTATAACCGGTGTGACCGAGAGGGCTGCGAGCGAGATCAGGGCTCTGGTCATAGCCGCTATGCTCGCCCACGGCATTCAGTTGCCAGATCGCGCAATCACGGTTGATCTAGTCTTCGATGTGCCTTTCGAGGCGACGAGCGAGTTGGCTCTCGCTGCATACATCTCAATCGTTGAGACAATTTGGAGTGCGGACGAAAACTTGGACCTAAGAATCGGTCAGGTTAGGAGTCCGCATGTACAAGCAGAAGCTTCAGGCAAAAGCAATCAAGATGGTTGAGGAAGGCGCCACCGTCATGCATACCGCCGAGATCATCGGGGTAAGCAGAAGGACGCTCCACAGATGGATTGAATCTGCGCGCACACTTAGCGAAGAGGCCGTACCTGTACCATTGGATGACGATGAGAAAGGTGCAGAAATGGACGATCTTTATGAGCCGCCACGCTCGGGACCCTTGGCGGGGCTTGAACCTTCCCAGATAGAGAACCTGCTGCTTCGGGCGGTGTTGGCCGACCTAAAAGCGGAAGGGTGGGCGCCGGATTCGATCTCGAACAGGAGCAAATGCGAGTTAGGCGAGAGATTGAGAATGGCGACAGGCCTGCCCCTCCGCTCGATCACAGGTTTCTTGAGGATATCGAAGAGCTCCTATGAGTACCACAAGCGCCGTCTTAGGTACGACAAGTACGCTGATCTCAGAAAAGAGGTGCGCATGCTCTTCGATGCGAGCAATCGCACCTTCGGCTACCGGCGCATCTGGGCGACCCTTAAAAGAGGCGGCGTGAAGGTCTCCGAGAAGGTGGTTCGCCGCCTCATGCGCGACGGGGGCATGCACGTGATACGTCCGAACAAGCCTAGGAAGTACTGCTCCTACAAAGGGGAGATCACAGATGCTCCAGCGAACCATGTCAAGCGCCACTTTCTGGCTGATGCTCCCGATGAGGTCTGGTTGACGGACATGACCGAGTTCGCGCTTCCCGGAGGTGGCAAGGTCTATCTCCATCCCGTGATCGATGTCTTCGACGGCGCCCCTGTCTCTTGGCGGATCGGAAGGCATCCTTCAAAAGAGCTCTCCGATGGGAGTTTGAAGGATGCGATCGCAAGGAAGCGGAAGGGATCGCATCCTATCATCCATTCCGATCGAGGTGTCCATTACCGTATCCCGTCATGGATTAGGCTCTGTGAGGAAGCGGGGCTTACAAGAAGCATGTCCAGGAAGGGATGCTGTGCCGATAACTCCGCATGCGAGGGCTTCTTCGGACGTCTGAAGATCGAGTTCTACCACGGACGCGATTGGCGGGGTGTTGGCGCTAACGAGTTCATCGAACGCTTAGATTCCTACCTTCGCTATTATTATGAGGAGCGTATCAAGAAACGCTTAGGCTGGCTAAGTCCCAAGGAGTACAGGCAATCCCTTGGATATGCAAGCTGAACGGTCCAAGAAAACATCCGCACTCCCTTTTGTCCCAGTTAAGCAAGGAGGGAGAAGAGATGGATGCAGCAAGAAGGCAGCGATTGAGCTTGATCGGCTTCGGCACGCTGGGTCTCGCCCTCTACACCTACGGCGTCATCTCTGCTCCATACATACCAAGTCACATCGAAGGCGTCGCTTTGCCGCTCGACTTCATGGTCGGGATCCCTGTCGGCTTCTACCTTCTCGTCGTAAGGCCGCGAAGGCTCACGCTTCTTTCGGTCATCCCCGTCATTTGGATCGGCTATGGACTGAGCGTCTTCGCGCTCGGGTCTGCCGAGGCTGGTGTGCTGCCGTATCTGCTCGCTGCGTTGGTGCCTGTCGAGATCGCCATCGCTGTCAAGGAGTGCCTGAAGGTGGCCAGGGTCTACAAGTCCGCGAGGAAAGCCAGCGCAGATCCCATGGTCTGGTTCAAGGAGACGATGCTATACCTCGTGAGGAAAGATACGCCTGCGGGCATGGCGGCAGCCGAGCTCAGCGTCTGGTACTACGCATTGCTCTCGTGGCGAAAGAAGCCCTACGTGCTTCCGGGAGAGAGAGCTTTCAGCTATCACAATGCCGGAGGCTACATGAGCATGATGCTCGGTCTCGCGCTCGCGTTCCCGGTTGAGATAGTTGGTGTCCACCTCCTCATATCGCAGTGGAGCGTAGCCGCCGCATGCGTCGTGACGGCACTTTCGGTCTATGCGGTCATCTGGCTCGTAGGTGACGCGCGAGCTCGCGTGATGCGTCCTGTCGCGATAGGCGAGGATTGCGTTCGCCTGGAATGCGGCATCCAGATGGAGGCGGTGATTCCGCTTTCCGAAATCGAGAAGGTCTGCGTTACTGAAAGAGATGCCTGCGACCTTCCAAAAGAGGATGCGCTCAACTTTGGGACCTTCTACAAAGCAAATCTTTGGATCATCACGAAGTGCCCAGTGTTAGCGCGAACAATAACCGGCACGAAGCAAGTGCGGGCTATCGGAATAAGCATAGACGACCCCAAAGCAATGATTCGGGAGATCCAGAAATGAAAGACAACAACAGTGATAACGAAGAGCTGAATCTTGAAGCCGCACTCGTTCCTCCAGGTGAGGACGATGACATGATCTTGATTGGGTGCGAAGAGCTTGATGCGGTCCCGCTAGAAAGCGAAGACCATTCACTCGCAATCCCTTCTGGTTTCAGCGGGTTCAAAGCGAGACTCGATGCCCTCATTCCGCTTCTTGGCAACGTTGCTGCAGCCGTGCCAGGCAAAGATGCGGCCATAGTCCGGTTTCCAGTGGTCGATGGCAAGCAGCTTGGTTGGAGCGATCTGCTCAACCGCAAAACGCCCGGCTGGGAAGAATGGAAGCAACTGGGCGGATTCAACAAGGACGGAAATTTTAATCCCCAAGCCGCCATCAAAAAGGCGGGGCTGAAGTCCAACCCTGCCGCAGTTGCGAACTTGGCTCTTCAAGGCGCGGCAATCGTAGTAGGTCAAGCGTATATGACCGAAATCAATTCGAAGCTCGAAAGCATCGAGAGTGGGATTGCCACCATCGAGCGGATGCTTGGGCGCGACAAAGAAGCTGAGATCGATGGAATCTTCAGAAAGCTCAAGCAATACGCGACGGATCTTGAGGACAACAGCGCCGACCCGGTAAAGCTTCAGGCAGTAATCAATAACCTTGAAAGCATGAGTACCGCTGCACTACAGCTCTGGTCCTATCAGATCTCTTCGCTGAACGACTTTAAGCAAGAGCTGTCAAAGAGTGGCCGATTGAATGAAAAGGAAACAAGAGAGGCTATCGATAAGCTGCGAACCTTGGAAGAGGCGTCTGCGTCAACATTCCAGCTTGCAATGCTCGTTGAACAGACCAGCATGCAATACGATAACGACTTCTCCTCAAAACGCGTCGGCAAGCTGAAGGCATCTGCTTCGGACATGCTTGAGGAATATCAATCGGCTCACGACGATGTTTGCATGAAACTGAGCGTCAAGGTTGATAAAGTCAAAGGTCTTTCTCCCATCGCCGTAGCCAAGAAGCGCGAATTGAAAGAGCCGCCAAAGAACCCCGTGGATGGAGCGGTCAAGCACGTTGGCGAGTTCGTTGATAGGCACACACCTCTCGCTGTGCTCAAAGAGGGCAAGAAAAAGAACGAGGATAAAAAGCGCGGTCTCTACCGCGAAATCTCGAAGGACGGGTCCATGCCGTCAACAGTTGACGCGCAGATAAGCCAGCTTGATAATCTCGACTTCATGTTCAACGGTGCCAATGCGTTGTTAATAACTGAGGGCGAGATTCGTTTCATAGCAGATGCCGATACCGATACGTCGGGGCGCGAATGAGGCCTGCTCAGCAGATATGCCCTTCTGCGACCTTCTCCTCAACGAACCAGCGCGGGTCCTCGTGGTAGAGGAAGGTCTCCTTGCCGTTAATGATAACGGTGTAGCAGATACCATCGCCCCCTACGCGCTTAGATGAGCGGCGACAAACCGAGATGACCTTCTCTATGGGATAGGTCTCGCCGTTCCACCATTGCACGGACATGGGGCGCGTCCTGCCGTCCTCGTCTATGCGAGCGGTCACGCAGACGTACCGCTTCACCCTTCCATCTATTCCCTGAACCACGCTCATCGCCTACCTCAGAAATCCTACTGGGTGAACGGTGTTGTCGCGCTTGATGTCCAAACTGGACATCACCTCGTCAGTAAGCTCGACGGCACGATGGACGCACTTGTTGCCGAAGCGACGCCTGAGCTAGTCGATCACGAGGTCGAGCTTCTCCAATTTGCTGACCTTCTCGACATCCCCGAAGAGGTCGTGCTGCGTTGGCTCCAGCATCGAGGACAGGTTCGTGGTGCGCACATGGATGGTCCGTATCGCGTGCTCCTCATCGAGCGGCTGGCTTGCCCGTATGAGCTCCATGGCGATGTTGGCCACATCGGTCGTCAGGCAGGTCGGCACGCGCAAGGTCGTCTGCCTTGAGTATCCCGTGAGGTCCACTGCTCGCCTGATCCCGACCGATATTGTCCTGCAGCGAAGATGCGACTCACGAAGCCTCTGCGACACCGACTCCGACAGCAGCCACACGAGCGCTTTCACGTCCGCCTCGCAAACGAGGTCACGCGGGGCTGTGAGACCGTTCCCGATGCCCTTGACGACGTAGTCAGCATCAGCCTTCGCGGGATCCATCACGCGCACGGGGCTCTGGTCCTCGCCGCGAGCGAATGCGCGCAGCATCCTTCCGATCTTGCCGAACCTCTTGTCGAGGAAGCAGTCCCCGGCATGCGCGAGGTCGCCTATGGCCATGTAGCCCGCCGATTGGAGCTTGCGGGTGGTGGCCGGTCCCACGTAGATCATCTCCGAGGCTGGCATCGGCCATGCGACGTCCTTGAAGTTGCTCTTGGTGATGGCGATGATGCCGTCTCCCGGGTCCGTGTCGCTTCCGAGCTTCGCGGACACCTTGTTCCACGAGACCCCGACCGACACCGTAAGGCCTAGCTCCTTCTTGACGCGCTCCGAGATCTCTTGGGCTATGAGCATGGGGCTTTCGCCGAACAGGTGCATCGAACCCGTCACGTCTATCCAGGATTCATCCAGCCCGAAAGGCTCCACCTGGTTGGTGTACTCGTAGTAGATCATGCGCGCAAGCGTCGAGTACCTCTTGTAGGCAGCATAGTCCGGTGGCACGACGATGAGGTCTCGGCACTTCTGCTTGGCCTGCCATATCGCCTCCGCCGTCTTAACGCCGCACGCCTTGGCCTCTCGCGATTTGGCGAGGATGATCCCGCTTCTGCGCTCAGGGTCTCCGGCGACGGCTACCGGCCTGTTCCTGAGCGATGGGTCGAGGTGCTGGGCCACGGACGCGTAGAAGGCGTTCATGTCGATATGCATTATGACGCGCTCGCTCAAGAGGCACCTCCTCGGAATGGGAACATTTGTACGATTGTAAGGTTTCTAATGATGCACCCATTGGGTGAATCCGTCAATCGAACAGACTGTGGATTTTCCGAATTGGATGGGATTTGCCGGGTTCCGGGAAGTCGCAACGCCTTTGCTTCAGCATCATATGAGCCTGCTGAGCAGCGCAGTCCCGCTCTTGCTCTCAGGCGGTGGCTTGGCTAATCGCCCTTTCAGCGCACCTAGCAATCCGCATGTTCGCAGGCATCCGCTCATACGCGCAAGGGCCGCGAAAACTTTTTCTCGCCGCGTGACTATATCCGAAAGCGATAAAAACTCCAGCCCTCCGGGTTTCGCTTCCTCCCTTGCCGCGAATGCACGTCACCTGCGCCCCCGGGCGTGCAAGGCACGCAAAAGAAAGGGGCGATCCACATGCCAAGAACTGCCACACGAACCAGAGCGAGGCGAGCAAACCTTCCTCAGAGCGAGGCTCTGCTGAACTTCTGTCGGCATTGCGAGACGATCTACGAACCCGCAAGCTCACCGATTCAGGACGTCTGCCCGAACTGCGCTGAGACGCGATACACCCGATGCGACCATTGCGGCACCTTCCGTCTCACCGAGGAGACGCTCACCACCTCCGAGTCATGCGTCCTTTGCCGCAGCTGCGCCGATGCCCGCACATACACATGCGGCCACTGCGGGCAGCTCCACGAGACGGAACTGCACCCGCCAGCCATCGCCCACAACGGGCGCGAAATCTGCGAAGAGTGCCTCCCGAACTACTCCCGCTGCGAATGCTGCGGGCGGCTCTTCCGCACAAGCGACACGCGAGAGACCGAGAGTGGGCGCTACTGCTGGTCCTGCTCCTCATACGACAACGGGCAGTCCATACAGTCCTACTACTTCAAGCCCGCCCCGATCTTCCGCGATGATCCTGAGTCGGAGCCTACGGGCCTCTACCTCGGCGTTGAGCTTGAGATGGACGACGGCGACGCCGATGCCGCAGCGACCCGCATCAGCTCCATGTACGGAAACGACTTCCTCTACTTCAAGCACGACGGGAGCCTCGCCGACGGTTGCGAGCTCGTCACCCACCCTATGAGCCCCGAGTACATGTACGTGCCCAAACGTATAAAAAAGATGCTTGTGACCAGCCCTTGGCAACCACCAAGTTCCAGAAAAAAACGTATTTTGCACCGGCTGGTTGATGGCAGGAACCTGAAGAATGCTTTAATTTGGATCATCTCGACACAGTACAATTGCAACCGATGAAAAAAGGAATCACACCAATGGCATTCAGAGAGAACCTGCTGCATCTTCGATCAGCAAACAACATGACGCAAGAGGCCATCGCGGCACGTATAGGCGTGAGCCGACAAGCCGTCACAAAATGGGAAGCGGGGACAACGAGCCCCGAGATGGACAAGCTGCTTGCTTTGTGCGACCTGTTCGGCTGCACCCTCGATGATCTTGTGACGGGTGACCTTACCGGAGAGGGGCCAACGCCCGCCCTCGTGCAGCATCGAGCGCCATCCGACCTTTTCGGATACGACAAGATCATGCGAACCTTTGGCTGGAAGATCCCGACGGGCATATCGCTCATTATCTTAGGAGTGGCCTTCTGTGTCATTTTCGGAGGATTGTCCGATGTCGGTATTCTGCCGGAGAAGATCTCGGCGGGTTTCGGCATGCTCCTCCTCTTCGCAGGCATAGGCTCGGGGCTGGCATTCATCATCAGGGCAGCGCTTGAACATTCTGCATTCGTCAAACTCCATCCCTATCTGGAGGATTTCTACACAGAAGCCGACAAGGTGAAGGCGCGTGAACAATTCACCCGGGAGCTCATTATTAGCATCTGCCTCATCTTCTTGTGGATAGTCCTTGTCATCTTTTTCGGCTCCGAGACAGACGAAACGTCAATGAACGATATATTCGCCGCTTTCTCCATGCTCGTATGCATAGCGATAGACGTTTGGCTCATCGTTCACGGCGCGCTCGCCTTGGGGCGCGTGAACATCGACGAGTACAACAAGGAATCCGTAAAGGAGCTGAGCGCATCTGACATAGATCGAGCGAACCTGACGGAAGAACAACGTGAGCGCGCGCTTGCGCTCAAACAGGAGAGCAGGCTCGTGGGGCCGATATGCGGTTGCATCATGATAGTGGCGACCATCATCGCGCTTAGCTTGTTATTCATCCCCTTGGGCAACGGCAGCGAAGTTGACGAATTCTTCTGGCTTCCTTGGCCCATAGGAGGACTCCTCTGCGGTGCCGCGACACTGATCTTGAAAGCCTGTGGAAAGGCAGAATAAAAAACTGCCCAGCCCAAAGCTTACGTGGGAGAGCATGTCAGAAGGACAGATTGGGGTAGTGTTTCTTCGAAGCATTGCCCCGTCCCATCGTTTCCTTTCCGTATGCTTCAAGGACTAAAGCTGAATGGGAGCAATCTTTGAAGCATCTCTAAAAGCATTTTGTGCAGGCGCGTGAAGTCGCTTCACCACACGAAGATGGCGTTGATGACGAAATGCAGGACGAGCAGAAGCACGATTCCCACAGCAATGCCTGCGATGATGATCCACCATTTGATGCATTTCTTCGCAAACCCGACGTCGTTGTAGATGGAGTTCAGTTGCTCGGCACTCATGTTCTTATCGCGCACATCCTGCACGTCGAGATTGCGTACGAGCTCGTCTAAGGACAGCCCGTAATAGTCGCTCAAAAGAACCAGCCGCTGAAAGTCGGGGTAGGACTGGCCGGACTCCCATTTGGATATGGTCTGCCTCGACACGCCTATCTCGTGCCCCAACTCTTCTTGGGACAGGTGCTTGGAGTTGCGCAGCTCTATCAGCTTCTCGTTGAAATTCATGCTTCATCACTCCTCTGGATATTCTACGTGTTCAACGATGGGCTGAATGTACCGACTGCTGTGGTTGGCACTCAACCAACAAAGGTTGGAAATGCGTCAACCGAACTTGCCATATGCAGCTCAAAAGGCAAGACTTCCTCATTGGCAAGGACGATACCTTTAACTCTCCACACAGATTGACGCAACCTCCTTTGATCTCTATACTAACTAACAAATGTTAGTTAGTACAAGGGAGCCTTATGCCGAAAATCGAGGGAAACCCACGGGATCGAATTCTTGATGATTCGCTCGTCCTCTTCAGCGAGAAGGGCTACGCAGCGACCACCATGCGCGATATCGCAGAAGCTGCCGGGATGAAGGCTGCTTCGCTCTATAACCATTTCAAGGGAAAGCAAGAGCTCTTCGACGCACTGACCGAGCGGGAGAGCTCATATGTTGAGAGCACGGTGAGGGATGCGGGCGCGATGGCCTCTCCCGAAGACGACCCGCACGCTTACTCATGTGCGAAGAGCCAAGAGCTCTCCTCTCTCGTATGGGATAGCTACGCGCCCTTTTTCGATAATGCAAGGATCAAGCTCTTCATGCGGATGCTCGCCTCCAACCGCTATGGAGAAGACCGCTTCCGCGCGCTCTACGCAGCCATGTTCATCGAGCGCCCCATCGAGCTGCAGAAGACCATCTTCTCCCATTTGGTCGATGCCGGGGTGTTTGCTCCATGCGATATCGAGCTCGCAGCCATGGAGTTCCACGGGCCCATGCTCATGCTGATGGAGCAAGAGGCGTCAGCTGATCATGCCCGTGCTTTCTGTCTGCGCCATGTCGAGCAGTTCAACGATGCCCACAGAAAGGACGCCTAGGATGAGAGCCGCTGTTATCTACTGTTCACAGACGGGATTCACGAAGAAGTACGCCGAATGGCTCGCAGAAGACCTCGGGTGCGAGGCTGTTCCTTATTCCGAGAAGAATAGTGTTGCGTTGGACGATGTGGATGCTCTCGTCTTCTGCAGCTGGTTCCATGCGGCATCCGTCAAGGACGCCAAATGGCTGAAGAAGGTGATGCGAGATCATCCAAACCTTCGCGTTGTAGTGCTTGCCACGGGAGCTACGCCCATGCCGTGCGATATGTGGCCGGCATCAGAGACGGAGGAAGCGTTTCGCCGCACGTTCCCCGAGAACGAGTATCCCGCCCTCCCGCACTTCTACTGCCAAGGCGGGTTCGACTTTGAGCGCCTCGGGACGTCAGACAAGATTGCGATGAAGATGTTCTTCAAGGCGAACGCCAAGGCAGCAGAGAGCGACCCGAAGGCAGCCGAGATGCTGCGCGTCATGGGCGAGGGCTTCGACGGCACAAGGCGCGAGTACTTAGAACCGGTGCTCGCCTGCCTGAGCGCAATGGAGAAAGGGGAGCAATGCTAGGCAGGCTGTCCCGCGCTTTCGCGCTGTTCATGAACTGGTTCGACGGGATCTGTGCCTCGGTCTGCGGAGTCTGGATGATGGCGAGCGCGTTCTTTACGCTTCCGCTTTCATGGAATGATTGGATGCCCGCATCGATCCTCGATCCGCTTCCTATACCGGACCTCATGAAGCAGGACCTGTTCTGGGCGGGGTTTGCGCTTCTCCTCGTAAACGGGGTTCCAAACGCGATCGCTCTGGTCTTCCGCTTTCGCGGGAAACTTGCAGTCTCTTACCGCTGGGGCATCACTGCGGGAATCCTGCTCATTTTCTGGACCATGTTTGAACTGGTCTTCATTCCGAATGGGCTGTCTGCATTCTATCTGCTGCTCGGTGTCCTTCAGCTCGTTTCAAGTTCGCATGCTGCGGGCAATCTCAATAGAAGGAAGGATTATTGTGATAAATGAAGAAAGCGTCGAGATGCTGGTGCGCCAACTCCGCTCACCTAACAACAAAGTTGCTTACTGCGCGCTGAAATCGCTCGTCGAGGCCAGCGGTCAGAGCGATGAGGTATATCACTATATGGATACCTTCATCGAGATGATGAGCGATCAAAATTCCTACGTCCGAACGCGCGGACTGACTCTAATTGCCTGCAATGCGAGATGGGACGAAGCAGGCAAGATCGAAAAGATCATCGACGAGTACCTTGAGCATGTGACTGACGAGAAGCCTATCACGGCTCGTCAATGCGTAAAAGCATTAGCGCAAGTCGCTGAAGAGAAGCCGCAACTTACTGCCCGTATCTCCGATGCGCTAAGGCACGCGGATCTTTCTAAATACACCGATAGCATGCGACCTCTTGTTCAAGGTGATATCTGCGACGTTCTGCTGACATTGAATTCGTTAAAATAGACTTCGAATCGAAATCACCAGTTCAGAGGCTTATGTAAAGACCTTTTGACGCTTCGAATTGCTCTCAATACATCAATGTAAAGCCATCTTGGTGGTATCTTCGAATGCCGAATGCAAACCTCGTCTTCGGAAAGGAGGTGCCGATGGAGCTGCCAAGACAACTGAAGGCCAACCGCGAACGCCTGGGCCTGTCCCAGGAAGACGTTGCTCACGCGATATACGTGTCGCGGCAGACTATGTCCAGCTGGGAGAACGGGAAGACCTATCCCGATGTTCAAAGCCTTCTTTTGCTCAGCGACCTATTCGGCGTCTCCATAGATGATCTTGTGAAAGGAGACGTGGTTTCGATGAAAGAGATGGTCAGCAAGGATGCGATGGTGATGGAGCGGATGGCGGTCGGGTCTGTTGCGCTCATACTCATGGGCATTGCCTGCATGGTCGGGCTTAACGCTGTCTGGAAGAATCCCTCGCCTATACCGTTTTTGTCGACGGGCGCTCTTGCGGGAATAGCCGCCATGGTTGCCTTCTGGATTCCCTCGCTTGTGCTATCGGTGAGGATCGAACGGATAAAGAAGAGCCATAATCTCGTGACATACCGCGAAATCAGCGCGTTCATGGATGGGGAAGAGGTGCCCGAGGACGGAGAAGCCCTTTCGCGACGCAGTCCGTGGCTGTCCAACCTTACGAAGCTCATTTGCGGCGCGGGAATCGGATTGATCGTCGCATTCGTTCTCACGCTTATCGTTAACGCGCTGCATTAGCCGACGAGGTGAAGACGGTCGTCCTGCTGCTTTTTCGCCCAACCGCGCCGGTGGGGAAGCCCTATACTGGGCCCATGAGTATGTTCGAACATTACATGTACGTGCTGGAGTGCGGGGACGGCAGCCTTTACACCGGCTACAGCCCCGATGTGGCGGCGCGCGTGGCGGCCCACCAGGCGGGCACGGGGGCGAAGTACACGAAGTCCCACGGGCCGGTTAAGCTGGTTGCCTGCGCCCGCTTCTACACCAAGGAGCGGGCCATGAGCGCCGAGGCCCGCTTCAAGAAGTTGGACCGCCGCCAGAAAGACCGGCTTTTGGTGCTGGCGGCCCAGCGCCCCTTCGAGGAGGTGCTGGGCGCCGAGCTGGAGGGTTTCGGCGAGGACAGCGCTTTGGAGTTCGTCAACCGAAGCATCGCCCAGAACGTGGACGCGTCTTACCGGCAATTCCATTCCAAGCTGGTGCCCAATTTGGACTCGCGAACCATTGCCGGCGTGCGCACCCCGGCGCTGCGGCGCATTGCCAAGCAGCTGGCGAAGCTCCCCGACAAGCAGACCTTCCTCAAGGCGCTGCCGCATCGGCTGTACGACGAAAACCAAGTGCACGCCTTCGCCATCGGGCTGGAAAAAGACTACCGCACCGCGCTTGAGCTCTACGATGCCTTTCTTCCCCACGTGGACAACTGGGCCACCTGCGACCAGCTGCCGGTGCAGGTGCTGGCGCAGCAGCCCGGCCTGACGCTTGCGAAGGTGCAGGAGTGGCTGGCGTCGGGGAAGTGCTACACCATCCGTTTCGGCATCGGGGTGCTGATGCGCCTGTTCTTGGACGAGCTGTTCGAGGAGCGCTTTCTTCAGGCGGTGGCCGCGGCCTGCATGCCCAGCACGCGCCAGCAGCCGGCCAGCAAAGACGACGTCTACTATGCGAACATGATGCGGGCCTGGTATTTCGCTGAGGCGCTGGCGAAGCAGCAGGCGGCCACGATGCCCTATTTCGAGGCGAAGGGGGCGGGCGCCCTGCTGGACGAGTGGACCCGCCGCAAGGCCATCCAGAAGGCCATCGAGAGCCGCCGTATCTCTCCGGAGATGAAGGACCGTCTGCGCCAGTGCAGATAAGGGCCGTCCATTTGCCTTGAGCGAGTATAATAGCGAGACTGCCCGTTACGGAAAGGTTGCCCCATGACCCAAACCCCCGCCCTTGCCCCCATCGATTGGAGCGGCCGCTGGAAGGCGTTCCAGGCGGCCCGCCGCCGCAGCGACGACGCCGCCTACTGGGATGAGCGTTCCAAAACCTTCACGGTGGCCGATGCCCCCAGCACCTACGTGGAGGACTTCCTGCGCCTGGCGGCCATCCGCCCCGGCGAGACGGTGCTGGACATGGGCTGCGGCACTGGGGCGCTGTCCATCCCGCTGGGGGCCGTCGGCCATAAAGTGGTGGCGGCCGATTTTTCCGCCGGCATGTTGGGGGTGATGGAGCGCACTTTGGCCGAGAAGGCCATCGCCTCCGTACGCCCGGTGCAGATGAGCTGGGAGGATGATTGGGAGGCCCGTGGCGTGGGGGAGAAGTCGGTGGACGTGTGCGTGGCCTCGCGCTCGATGGCGGTGGCCGATCTGCAGGCCGCCCTGGACAAGCTGTGCCGCACTGCCCGGCGCCGGGTGTGCGTGACGCTGGCCACCGGTTCGTCCCCGCGGATGGACAACCGGGTGTTTCGGGTGATGGGGCTGCCGGAAGATGTGGCGCGGGACTACCTGTTCGCCTTCAACATGCTGGCGGACGGGGGGTTCTGCCCCGAGGTGAGCTACATCCGCAGCGTGCGCCGCGACCGCTTTTCCTCGCGGGAGGACGCGCGGGAGCGCTATCGGAAGATGGCGGAGCAGGCGCTGGACCAGCTGAGGGCATCGGCTCGGGCGGCGGCCCTTGCTCGCTTGGAGCGCTGGTTGGACGAGCAGCTGGTGCCCGCCGGCGACGAGGCCGGCGCCCCGGCCAAGCTGCACGGCGCCCGAGAGGACGGCGGGGCAGGCGAATGGCTGCGGCTGAAGGACCCGCAAATTACCACCTGGGCCTTCGTGGCCTGGGACGTGGGGCGGTAGCGCCCGCCGCCGTTTCCCCTGTGGAATCTTTATAGGGCAGCGCGCCGCGCGCCCGCGGTTGTGCTATCTTTTCCCGCTAGTTGACTTAAGGGCAGTGGTGCCCGAACCAAACCAACGCGAGGAGAAGAACATGAAGTTTCTGGGAATGGGCGTGCCCGAGCTGCTCATCATTCTGGCCGTTATCCTGCTGATCTTCGGCCCGAAGAACCTGCCCAAACTGGGCAACGCCATCGGCAAGACGGTGAAGAACCTGCGCGACGGCATGGGCGAGGGCCAGAAGGACGCCGAAGAGGCCACCGATGAGGAAGAGGTGGTGGAGGAAGTGGTGGAAGAGCCTGCTCCCAAGAAGACCGTTAAGAAGAAGGTAGTGAAGAAGGCCGAATAGCCCTTTGTAAAACACAATTACCTGGTTATAATTCCTCTGCTCAACGCAGAAACCCTGAAGACGCACTGCTTATCAGTTTGGCGGTGCGTCTTTGTTGCAGTCCGGGGGCAATTACCGTGCCCTCCGTTACCGAAGGAGGTCGGCTCATGGCTGACGGCAATTACATCCTCACCCAAGAGGGTAAGGAGAAGCTGGAAGAAGAGCTCCATTACCTGGAGAACGAGAAGCGTGCCGAAGTGGGCGAGCGCATCCGCGTGGCCCGCGAATTCGGCGATATTTCCGAGAACTCCGAGTACGACGACGCCAAGAATGAGCAGGGCATGATGGAGGCGCGCATCTCCGAGATCAACCGCATCCTGTCGGAGGCCACCGTGGTGAATGCCCCTAAGCGTTCCAGCAAGGTGAACATCGGCTCGTCGGTGACAGTGGAGATGAACGGCAAAGAGCGCGTGTTCTCCATCGTGGGCGCCGCCGAGAGCGACGTGGCCACCGGCCGCATTTCCAACGAGTCGCCCGTGGGCGCTGCGCTTTTGGGCCACAAGAAGGGGGACGTGGTGTCCACCACCGGCCCCACCGGTCGCACCATCGAGATGACGATTACCAAGATCGAGCATTAAGTTGGTTCCGTCGGCCTTCCGGCCGACGGAACCGCTCGGGCGCTGCGAAGGAGCCGGGCACCCCATCTTGCCCCTTCCAGAAGGCGCGGCGCGTACCGAAGTACGCTTGGCCTTCTGCGCGGGGCAATCTGGGGCACCGGGCTCCTTCTCGCTTACTTTTATCGGACCTGCATCTCTGAAAGAATTTGAGGAAAATAGGTTCTTACGTTTCTCCATGGACACGTTAGGAGGGCCCATGAGCGAAGAGATTGAAGCCGTTGTTGAAGACGACCCGATTGAGGTGCGCAAGGCCAAGCGCGCGGCGATGATCGCCGCCGGCCGCGACCCTTACGGCCACTCGTTCAAGCGCAGCCACACGGTGGAACAGCTGAACCAGCAGTTCGCCGGGCTGGAAGAGGGCGAGTCCACCGACAAGGCGGTGGCCATCGCCGGCCGCATCATGGCCAAGCGGGTGCAGGGCAAGATAGCCTTCCTGGAGCTGCGGGAGTCGGGCCACGACATCCAGCTGTTCTGCCGCATCAACGCTCTGGGCGAGGAAGCCTTCGAAGAGCTGAAGGACCTCGACGTGGGCGACTGGATTGCCGTGACCGGCACCATGATGCGCACCAAGCGCGGCCAGCTTTCGGTGGCGGTGGATTCCTTCGAGCTGATGAGCAAGAGCCTGCGCCCGCTGCCGGAGAAGTTCCACGGCCTGCAGGACAAGGAAACCCGCTACCGCCAGCGCTATGTGGACCTGGTGATGAACCCGGAGGTGCGCACCACCTTCGAGCGCCGCTTCAAGATTGTGTCCGCCATCCGTCGCTACATGGAGGAGCAGGGCTACTACGAGGTGGAAACGCCGTTTCTGCACGCCATCATCGGCGGCGCGAACGCCAAGCCCTTCATCACCCACTTCAACGCGCTCGACCGCGATTACTACCTGCGCATTGCCACCGAGCTGCCCCTGAAGCGGCTGTTGGTGGGCGGTTTCGAGAAGGTGTTCGAGATTGGTCGCCAGTTCCGCAACGAGGGCATGGACCCCTACCACAACCCCGAGTTCACTACCATGGAGGCCTACGAGGCCTTCGGCGACCTGGACTCGATGATGGACCTCACCGAAGGCTGTATCAAGGCGGCGGCCCAGCACGCCTGTGGCGGCCTGCAGGTGAGCTATCAAGGCGTCGACGTGGACCTTTCCGGCAATTGGCGCCGCGCTTCCATGATGGAGCTGGCTTCCGAGCACGCCGGCGAAGAGGTGTCTTTCGCCCGCAGCCGCGAAGAGCTGGTGGCCATTCTGGAGAAGAACGGCGGCCATGCCGAGGCGGCTTGGGGCAAGGGCAAGCTGATTTCCGAGATTTTCGAAGCGGTGGCGGAGGAAAAGCTGGTGCAGCCCACCTTCGTGATTGACCATCCGCTGGAGATTTCGCCCCTGGCCAAGAAGCACCCCGACAACCCCGAGCTCACCCAGCGCTTCGAGCTGTTCATCCTGGGCCACGAGTATGCCAACGCCTTCACTGAGCTGAACGACCCGATCGACCAGGCGGAGCGCTTCCGTGCCCAGGTGGAGGCCAAGGACATGGGCGATGACGAGGCCATGGGCTACGACGCCGACTACATCCGCGCGCTGGAGTACGGCATGCCCCCGGCCGGCGGCGTGGGCATCGGCATCGACCGTTTGGTGATGCTGCTCACCGACGCCCCCTCCATCCGCGACGTGCTGCTGTTCCCCCACATGAAGGATGAGGCGCCCGCTGGCGGTAAGGCGGCTGCGCCCGCTGGCGGTAAGGCGGCTGCGCCCGCCGCGGCGGCAACCCCCGCGGCTTCTGCGGCCCCGTCCGCCATCCCGGCCCCCAAGGCGCCGGCGGTGGACCTGTCGAAGGTGGTCATCGAGCCCCTGTTCGCCGACGAGGTGGACTTCGACACCTTCAGCAAATCCGACTTCCGCGCCGTGAAGGTGAAGGAGTGCGCGGCGGTGCCCAAGAGCAAGAAGCTGCTGCAGTTCACCCTCGACGACGGCACCGGGCAAGACCGCACCATCCTCTCCGGCATCCACGCCTACTACGAGCCGGAAGACCTGGTGGGCCGCACCCTCATCGCCATCACCAACTTGCCTCCGCGCAAGATGATGGGCATCGATTCCTGCGGCATGATCATCAGCGCCGTGAACGAAGTGGAAGGGGAGGACGGCCAGAAGCAGGAGCAGCTGAACCTGCTGATGGTGGACGACCGCATCCCCGCCGGCGCCAAGCTGTACTAATCGGCTGTTTGCCGGCTTTCCGACAATTGGCCCGTACCTTCCGGTGCGGGCCTTTTCGTTTGGGGTTCGTGGAACGGGGCGCTCCTTCGCCGCCGCCTGCTCCCATCCACAACCTGCCCACAACTACGGGGCGCTGCGGGCGGATTTTAGCAATTGCTTGACGCGAGTGCTAAACTGACTTCGATTATATTTCTGTGCCCGGCATGTCTGTTTTTGAGAGAGAAAAGTGTTCATTCGCGGGCACCCAATTTGGGAAATGAGGCAACCATGTCATTCGAGAAATTCACGGACAAGGCCCGTAAGGTGCTTGTCCTGGCTCAGGATGAAGCGCGCGGGCTGCATCAGCCCTACGTGGGCACCGAGCACATCCTGCTCGGCCTTATCCAGGAGAAGGACGGCCTGGCGGCCCAGGCGCTGGATCGTTTGAGCGTCACCTACGACGGCGTGGTGCAAACCATCCGCCAGGTGGTCACCATCGACCAAGATACCGACGTGTCCGGCCACCTTTCCTTCACCCCGCGGGTGAAGCGGGTGCTGGAGAACTCGCTGCGCGAGGCCATGCAGATGGGGCAGTCCTACATCTCCACCGAGCACCTGCTGCTGGGCATCGTGCGGGAAGGGGAGGGCACCGCCCTTGAGGTGCTGCAGCGGCTGGGGGCCAGCGGCGACGACGTGCGCTCTGCCCTGAACGATTTGGTGGGCCAAAGCCCCGTGTACGCCGGCCGCTCCGGTTTCGACCCCGCATCCGGCCCCGATTCCAGCATGCTCAAAGAGTTCGGCACCGACCTCACCCAGAAGGCCCGCGACGGCCAGCTTGACCCGGTGATCGGCCGCGCCGCCGAAATTGAGCGGGTGATGCAGATCCTCTCCCGCCGTCAGAAGAACAATCCCCTCATCCTGGGCGAGCCGGGCGTGGGCAAAACCGCCATCGCCGAGGGGCTGGCTCAGCTGATCGTGGCCAACCAAGTGCCGGATTTGCTGCGCAACAAGCGCCTGATCACGCTGGACGTTTCCGCCCTGGTGGCCGGCTCGAAGTACCGCGGCGAGTTCGAGGAGCGCCTGAAGAAGGTGATCAACGAGGTGATGGAGAAGGGCGATGTGCTGCTGTTCATCGACGAGATCCACACCATCATCGGCGCCGGTTCCGCCGAGGGCTCTATCGACGCCGCCGCCATCCTGAAGCCGCCGCTGTCCCGCGGCGAGATTCAGATCATCGGCGCCACCACCTCTGAAGAGTACCGCAAGCACTTGGAGAAGGACTCCGCTCTGGAGCGCCGCTTCCAGCCGCTCACGGTGAGCGAGCCCAACGAGGAGCAGGCGGTGCGCATCATGGAAGGGCTGCGGGACAAGTACGAGGCGCACCACCAGGTGCACTTCACCGACGACGCCCTGCGGGCCGCTGTCACGCTGTCCGACCGCTACATCCAAGATCGCTTCCTGCCCGACAAGGCCATCGACGTGCTGGACGAGGCGGGCGCCCGCATGCGCATCCGCAACATGACCCTGCCAAAAGAGCTGCGGGATTTGGACGAGCAGCTGCGCCATCTGCGCCAGGAGAAGGACGCCGCCATCGCCGACCAGGACTTCGAGAAGGCGGCTGAGCTGCGCGACAAGGAAACTGACCTGCGCAACAAGCGGGAAGATGCCGAGAAGCAATGGGAGGCCGACACCTCTAAAGCGGTGCAAGCGGTGACGATGGAGGACATCGCTGACATCGTGTCCATGACCACCGGCGTGCCGGTTTCCAACCTCACCGAGGCCGAAACCGAGAAGCTGCTGCGCATGGAAGGGGTGCTGCACGAGCGCATCGTGGGGCAGGAAGAAGCGGTCACCGCCCTTTCCAAGGCCATCCGCCGCTCCCGTTCCGGTTTGAAAGACCCGAAGCGCCCTGCCGGTTCGTTCATCTTCCTGGGCCCCTCCGGCGTGGGCAAAACCGAGCTGTCCAAGGCGCTGGCGGAGTTCCTGTTCAATTCCGAAGACGCACTGATCTCCTTCGACATGTCCGAGTACATGGAAAAGCATACGGTGAGCCGCCTGGTGGGCTCGCCTCCCGGCTACGTGGGCTACGACGAGGGCGGCCAGCTGACCAAGGCGGTGCGCCAGCGCCCCTACTCGGTGGTGCTGTTCGACGAGATCGAAAAAGCGCACCCGGACGTGTTCAACATCCTGCTGCAGATTTTGGAAGAAGGCCGCCTCACCGACGCCCAAGGGCGCACGGTGGACTTCCGCAACACCGTGATCATCATGACCTCCAACGTGGGCGCCCGCGACATCGCTCAGAGCACCCCGCTGGGTTTCTCGGCCGATTCGCAGGGGGGCCTGTCAGACAAAGAGATCAAGTCCCGCGTGATGGCGGAGATGAAGAAGCTGTTCCGGCCGGAGTTTTTGAACCGCATCGACGAGATCATCGTGTTCAAGAGCCTTACCGAGGAAGAGATCGGCCAGATTGTGGAGCTGATGGTGGCGGAGCTGCGCGACCGCATGATCGAGCTGAACATGACCATCAACCTCTCCGACGAGGCGCGCCGCTTCATCGCGAAGGAGGGCACCGACACCACCTTCGGCGCCCGTCCGCTGCGCCGCGCCATCCAGCGGCTGCTGGAAGACCCGCTCTCCGAGCAGATTCTGGAGGGCCGCTGGACCAGCGGCAGCGTGGTGGACGTGCAGCTTAACGAAGCCGGCGACGAGTTGGTGTTCACGGCGGGTACCGGTTCCATTCCGGCGCCCCGCAAGCGCGACTCCATCGCCCGCGACGCCGAGCTGCTGCTCACCAATTTCGACTTGGGCCACGCCGGCGCCCCCGGCCGCGCTCCGGCCGGCGTCCTTTCCGGCGGCGGTGCGGCGGAGTAGCCGTTACGTTTGCGTTCGTTCTGCCAGGGGAGGCCTTCGGGCCTCCCTTCCTCGTTTATACTGTTCACAAAAACGAAGCCTGAGAAAGGGGCCCATTCATGGCGCGCACCATCGATCCCATCTACGAACCTTCCGTGCTGCAGGCCCCCGATTTGCTGCTGAGCGATTTCGATTTCGACATGCTGCAGCACCCGCTGCTGGAGCTGCAGGGCAAAGTGGACAAGAACCCCAAAACCGCCGCCATCATCCTGGCCGGCGGCACCGGTGAGCGCTTCGGGAAAGAAGGGGGCAAGCAGCTGGTGGAAATTGCCGGCAAGCCCATTCTCACCTGGTCGGCCGAGGCGTTCGATGCGGTGGGGGACATCGGGCTCATCGTCATCGTGTGCCCGGAAGAGCGCCAGAGCGAGTACCTGCACAAGGCCATCGACCCGTTCCCCTTCGTCACGCCGGTGGTACTGGCGCCGGCCGGTTCCATTCGCCAGGAGTCCGCTTTCTCGGGGCTGGAGTACGTGGACGATAGCTTCGAGTTCGTGGTGCTGCACGACGGCGCCCGGCCCCTGATCAGCCCCGAGCTCATCGAGCACACCATCAATACCGTGCGGGGCAACCTGGATGCCGACGGTGCCGTGGTGGCCCATCCGGCCGTTGACACCCTGAAGGTGGTGGAAGACGGCATGATTATGGGCACTCCCGACCGCTCGGTGTTCTGGAACGCCCAGACGCCGCAGGTGTTCCGCAGCGGCATTTACCGCCGCGCCCATGCCGCTGCCTTGGCAGACGGATTTGTAGGCACCGACGACTCTTCCCTCATTGAGCGCCTGGGGGGCAAGGTGCTGGTGGTGGAAGGCAAGCGGGACAACATCAAGCTGACGGTTCCCGAGGACTACATTCTGCTGGCGGCGGCGGTGCGCATGATGTATCTGAAGAGTGCCGGCAGCGATGATATGGGCTTTTAAGGAGCGGCTGCGATGGAAGACTTCTCCCGTTTGCGCATCGGGCAGGGCATGGACGTGCACGCCTTCGCCGAGGGGCGCCGCCTCATTTTGGGGGGCGTGGACATTCCCCACACCAAGGGGCTGTTGGGGCACTCCGATGCCGACGTTTTGGCCCACGCCATTTCCGATGCCCTTTTGGGGGCGGTGCGCGGCGGCGACATCGGCAAGCTGTTCCCCGATACCGACCCCGCCTACAAAGACGCCGACTCGCTGAAGCTGTTGGCCCGCGTGGCCCAGTTCGTGCGCGATGCCGGCTACGAGATTTTGGATGTGGACAGCGTGATTGCCGCCCAGGCGCCCAAGCTTTCGCCTTACCGCGATGCCATGCGGGAGAACCTGGCCCGCGCCATGGGGCTGCCAGTGGAGAGCGTGGGGGTGAAGGCCACCACCACCGAACACCTGGGCTTCGAAGGCCGCGAAGAAGGCATCAGCGCCACCGCCGTGTGCCTGTGCGCCCGATGTTGCTAGGCGCCCTGTTCTCGCTTCGTTTTCGTTTCCGCAAATAGAAAGGCTCTCGCCATGACCGTTAAACTCTACGATACCAAGCTGCGCAAGAAGGTGGACCTGGTGCCACTGCACGAGGGGAAGATCGGCATGTACGTGTGCGGCCCCACCGTGTACAACCGCATCCACATCGGCAACGCCCGCACCTTTATCTCTTTCGACACCATTCGCCGCTACCTCACCTGGCGTGGTTTCGAGGTTACTTTCGTGCAGAACGTCACCGATGTGGACGACAAGATCATCAACCGCGCGAAGGAAGAGGGGCGCAGCGCCGCTGAGGTGGCGGCCGAGTACACCGAGACTTTCATCGCCGACATGCACGCCGCCGGCGTGGCCGACCCGGACATTCGCCCCAAGGCCACCGAGGAAATAGGCGCCATGCAAGAGCTCATCGCCAGCCTCATCGAAGGGGGCCATGCCTACGCTACCGACGAGGGGGACGTGTACTTCGCCGTGCGCTCCTACGATGGCTACGGCCAGCTTTCCGGCCGCAATGTGGACGAGATGGAAGGCGGCCATCGGGAGCTGCGGGCCGACGGCCAGGGGTTGGAAGATCGCAAGCGCGACCCGCTCGATTTCGCTTTGTGGAAGGCGGCCAAGCCCGGCGAGCCGGCCTGGGATTCGCCGTGGGGGCAGGGGCGCCCCGGCTGGCACATCGAGTGCTCCGCCATGTCTCGCAAGTACCTGGGGCTGCCCTTCGACATCCACGGCGGCGGGTCGGATTTGGTGTTTCCCCACCACGAGAACGAACGGGCCCAGTCGGAAGCGGCGTGCGGCTGCACCTTCGCCAATCACTGGATGCACTCCGGCATGCTGCAAATCAACGCCGAGAAGATGTCGAAATCGCTGGGGAACTTCATGCTGCTGCACGACGTGCTGGACGAAACCCGTCCGGCGGCGCTGCGCATGCTGATGACCCAGACCCACTACCGTTCGCCGCTGGATTTCTCGGTGGATCGCCTGAACGAAGCCGATGCTGCCCTCACGCGCATCGAGAACGCGGTGAAGAACATGGACTGGCTGGCGGGCAACGCCCAAGATGGCGCGCCAGATGCGGTGGATGCCCAGGCGCTCGCGGAGGCGGTGGCCCAGGCCAACGGTGCCTTCACCGAGGCCATGGACGACGACTTCAATGCCCCGCAGGCGTTGGGGGCGGTGTTCACCTTGGTGGGCATCGTGAACGCGGCGGTGGCCGACAAGTCGCTTTCCGTGAACGACGCCCAGGCGGTGGTGGCCGCCCGCGACGTGATCATCGAGCTTTTGGCGGTGCTGGGCATCGACGTGGAAACCGACATGGCCGAGGAAACCAACTACCCGGTGGAAGTGGTGGCCCTGGCGGCCGATTTGGCCGGTTACGGCGGCGCCAGCCCGGAAGAGGCGGTGGAGGCGCTGCTGGAAGCCCGCGCCCTGGCCCGCAAGGAAAAGAACTGGGGCCTGGCCGACGGCGTGCGCGACGGGCTTGCGGGCCTGGGCTTCGTCATCGAAGACACCCCCCAGGGCGCCCGCGTCACCTACGAGGGCTAACCCCTTCCCAAAACAAGTCAACGGAGTAGGCTAAACCCTATCAACCATCTGGCGCCTGCGGGCGCCTCCGATGAGGGGGTTTGGCCTATGGGCTCTGCAATAGAGATACGCAACGCCACGAAAGACTACGGCCGCGGTCGCGGCGTGTTCGACCTGTCGCTGACGGTGGCTCCGGGAGAGGTGGTGGGCTTTCTGGGGGCCAATGGCGCGGGGAAGTCCGTCACCATGCGCATGCTCATGGGGTTCGTGCGGCCCCAATCGGGCAGCGCGCGCATCTTCGGCCGCGACTGCTTCTCACAGCGGGCGGAAATCCAGAAGTCGGTGGGCTATCTTCCGGGGGAGCTGGCCTTTCCCGGCGATATGACCGGTTGCTCCTTCCTCCGTTTCGCCGCTTCGATGGCGGCGGTGGAAGGCGACGGCTTTCGGCTGGGATGCAAGCGCGCCGACGAGCTGGCGGAATTCTTCGAACTGGACCCTTCGGTGCCGCTGCGTTCCATGTCGAAGGGCACGCGCCAGAAAGTGGGCATTGTGGCCGCGTTCATGACGAAGCCCCGGCTGCTGCTGTTGGACGAGCCCACTAGTGGGCTGGACCTGCTGATGCAAAGGCGCTTTGTGGAGCTGGTGCAGGCGGAGAAGCATCGCGGCGCCACCATCATGCTCTCCTCCCATTTGCTGGGGGAAGTGGAGGGCACCTGCGACCGGGCCGTTTTCATCCGGCAGGGGCGGCTGGTCTGCACCGCATCTGCCGGTGAGCTTACCTTAGATGGCGTGATGGGCCAGCTCTATGGGCCCCAGGCACTGCAGCGCCATTGGGGCGATGGGAGGGAGCGCAGCGCTGTGGGTGCGCGCTCCTTTGAAGGGGAGGAGGTGCGGTCATGAGCTTGCCCCTCTTTCGGCGCAGCCTGCGCAGCTTGGCGGTTGCCGTTGCGGCCATTGCGGCAGTGATGGCCGTTTACATTGGCATGGTGGTCTACCTCTACGACCCGGAAGTGAACGAAAGCCTGCAACTCATGCAAGAGGCCATGCCGGAGCTGTTCGCCGCTTTCGGCATGGCGAACCCCTCCGCCACCCTGTGCGATTTCCTGCTGAATTACCTCTACGGGTTCATGTTCACCGGCCTGTTCGCGCTGATGGGCGCCTACATGGCCCAGCGCCTGGCGGTGGGGCCCACTAAGGACGGCTCGCTGGCGTGGCTTTTGGCCTCGCCCTGCTCCCGTCCGCGCCTTGCCGTCACGCTGATTGCAGCGCAGGTGGCAGTGGTGCTGCTTACGGTGCTCCTGCTGTGGGCCTCGGAAGCGGCATTTTGCGAGGCGCTCTTTCCTGGGGAATTGGATCAGGTGGCGCTGGCGCGGGCGAACCTCGGCCTTGCCGCCTTGGGGCTGTTTGCCGCATCGCTGTGCTTCGCTTCCGGCTTCGCCTTCCAAAGGCCGTCGGTGGCGCTGTGGGCCGGCGCCGGGGCGTGCATCCTCTTTTTGCTGATGGGCCTTGCCGGCACGGTGGGGGAAGGGTTGGAATGGGTGGCGAGCCTTTCGCCGTTTTCCCTCTACGATGCCTACGGTTTGGCGGCGGGGGAAGCGGACGCCGCTGCCGGCTCCGTCGGCCTGCTGGGGGCCTCCACTGCCCTCTTCGCCGCCGGTGCCGCTGCTTTCTGCCGCCGCGACTTCAGCTTGTAAGGTTTCTGGAGGGGAGGGGCGGGGGTAACCCAAGTCGCTCAGACAGTCCTGCTTTGGAAAACGCGCCACTGGCGCGTTTTCGTCGTGCGGAACTCGCTTTGTTGGGCCACCCCCGCCCCTCCCTACGGCCGTTCGCGGGTAGGGTGTCAAGGGGACATTCACTTTCGTCCCCTTGACACATGAGCGACTTGGGCTGCTCTCCCTTTCCCCTGCTCGAAAGGCCTACAAGTACTCCGGCTTGTAGGCCCAGGCGCGCAGGATGCCGCACCATTTGCGGTAGGCGGCCATGAAGTCTTCCAGGTTTATGGGCTCGCGGTCGGACAGCCGCTGGTGTAGGTAGCCGTCCCCCAGCATGATCAGCATGTCCAGCACCTCGCGGGGGTCCACCTCTTCGCGGAAGCGGCTGAAATCGACGTTCTGGAAGAAGCGATCGAACATGGTGTCCACCTGCGTTTTCGTCCACCCCGTCAGGGCATCGCGCAAATCGGAGTGGTCGGCGTAGAAGGCCCGGATGGAGAACTTCATTGCCCAGGGCCACTTTTTCAGGTTGTCCATTTTCTGCACGCCGGAGTACAGCATCAGCTCGAAGAAGTCATCGATGGCGTAGAACTCGTCGTCCACCACCCAATTCACCACCTTGTCCATAAGGTGGTCCAAGGTGCGCAGGTAAAGGGCTCTCTTGTTGCGGAAGTAGAAGAACAAAAGCCCCTTCGACATGCCCGCCCGCTGGGCAATCTCCTCCGTGGAGGCTTCCTTGTAGCTGTGGCGGCCGAAGCCCTCCACTGCGGCGCGCATGATGGCCTCTTGGCGCTCGGGCGGAAGGGCGTCGAAATCGCCGTGGCGGTTCGTGGGCTTGAGCGGGCGCACGGGCATCTCCTTCAGGGCGGGGGTGGCTTGTGCGGGAAGCTCTCGGTTCGCTCCCCGGTGCGTTGACCCATCGGTCAACGTGCCCATTGTAATCTGTTGACCCGTTTCGGGAAGGGGTGGGTGGAAGCCGGCAACGAGAAGGGGGATGCTCGTTTTCGGCAGAGGCCGGGGGCTCCATAGAGCGGGCCTTTCTCCGAAGACGAGTGACGGCGCCCGCGGGGCGGCCGGGCCGCTGCGCGTGGACGGCCGACGGCGGTGCTTGCCGCTATAATGGCCCTTCAGTTTTTCGGAAGGGCGGAATTTTGGGCACTATGGAACTTTTGGCCCCCGCAGGGGGCATGGAGCAGCTGCGGGCGGCGGTGCTGTTCGGCGCCGACGCCGTGTACCTGGCGGCCGATCGTTTCGGCATGCGGGCTCGTGCCGCCAATTTCCCACTGGCCCAGATTCCCGAAGCGGTGGCCTTCGCCCATTCCCATGGGGTGAAGGTGCACGTTACCTGCAACATCCTCATGCACGATAGCGACATCGCCCAGCTGCCGGACTTCTTCCGGGCGCTGGATGCGGCGGGGGTTGACGCTTTCATCATCGGCGATCTGGGGGCTTTCGCCATTGCGGGCCAGGTGGCGCCGCGGGTGGAGCGCCATGTTTCCACCCAAGCCTCGGTGGCCAACGCCGAGGCGGCGAAGGTGTGGCATTCGCTGGGGGCTGCGCGCGTGGTATGCGCCCGCGAGATGTCGCTGGCGGACATTGCCCAGATGCGACGTCAGATTCCCGATGATTTGGAGATCGAGGCCTTCGTGCACGGGGCCATGTGCATGGCGGTTTCCGGTCGCTGTCTCATCAGCTCGTACCTCACGGGCCGCTCCGGCAACAAGGGCCATTGCACCCAGCCCTGCCGCTGGAATTACAAAGTGGGGGCCGGCGCGCCCGGCGCGTCCGAGACGGCGGGGGAGTACCTGCTGGAAGAGGAGAAGCGCCCAGGGGTGTTCTTCCCCTTAGAGCAAGACGAAACCGGCAGTTTCCTCATGAACGCCGAGGACCTGAACATGCTGCCCCATCTGGCCGATCTGGCCCGGGCGGGGGTGAATTCCATAAAGATAGAGGGGCGCAACAAAAAGGCGTTCTACGTGGCCAGCGTGGTGGGGGCCTATCGCCGCGTGCTGGACGGCGAGCCGTGGCAACAGGTGGCGCCGGAGCTTTTGGACGTGTCCCACCGCCCCTACGGTACGGGCTTTTACTTCGGCGAAGCGCGCCAAGCGGTGGACTACGACGGCTACGAACAGCAAACGATGCACGTGGCGGACGTGGTGGCCTGCGGCGATGGCAAGCTGTACGCCCTGGCCCGCAACCGCTTCGAGGAAGGGCAGGCGCTGGAAGCGCTGGTGCCCGGCGGGGCCGCCGCGCCCGTGGAGGTGCGGAACCTGTGCTGGCTACCCGCCTTCGGTCCCGACGTGCACGACGAGGGGGCGCCGGCAACAGTGCCGGAGGCCCTTGACCGGACGGCCGCGGACGATTGGCTGCCGGCGCCGGTGGCCAACCGCTCCTGCAACCTGTACCGATTGGATTGCCCGCAGCCGGTGCCGGAGGGCAGTTTCTTGCGGGCCCGGGTGTTTCGCCGTTCTGCCCGCCACGGCTAGCGGGCGGGGTGCCTTTGTGCGGACATCGTTCGCGCGTTCCCCGGCCCGCCTGGCCTGCGCTGCAGGGGGCGGGCGTATAATTGCCCTTTCGGTCCCGTTCGTTGTGAGGTATCCCAGTGAGTTCCCTTTCGTCCCTGTTCCCCGCTTTCGCCCTGCCGTTTTCCGTCGAGATGTTCCCGCCGAAGGGGCAGTTCACGCTTGATGCCGCCCGCACGGTGGCCGCGGGACTGGCTCAAGCGCGCCCCAGCTTCGTGTCGGTAACCTGCTCGGCCGGCGGCAGCGGCAACTCGGCCCAAACGGTGGATATCGCCGCGCTTCTCCAAAACGAATTCGCCATTCCCGGCATCGCCCATCTCACCTGCGTAGGCGCTACGCGCGCGTCCCTGGATCAGCAGGTGCGCCGTATGCGGGAAGCCGGCATTACCACGGTGTTGGCCCTGCGCGGTGACATGGCCGAAGGGCAAGAGCCGGGGGATTTCCTCTACGCGAAGGACATCATCCCGCTGCTGAAGCAGGAAGGCTTCACGGTGGGGGCGGCCGCCTATCCGGAGGGGCACATCAGCTGCTTCAGCGCGGCCGACAACCTCTGGCACCTGAAGGAGAAGCAAGAGGCCGGCGCCGATTTCTTCGTCACTCAGCTGTGCTTCGACAACGACGTGTTGCTGCGCTTTTGCCGCCAGGCGAAGGAGGCGGGGGTTACGGCGCCCCTCACCTGCGGCATCATGCCCTTTTTGGCGAAGAGCCAGCTGCAGCGCATGGTGTTTCTGTGCGGCAGCAGCCTGCCGGCTCCCATCATCAAGCTTCTGGCGAAGCACGAGGACAGCCCGGAAGAGCTGCGGCAAGCGGGCATCCGCTACGCCTGCCAGCAGCTGGTGGGGCTGGCGCAGGCGGGCGTGGACGGCCTGCACGTGTACGCCATGAACCAGCCCGATATTGCCCTTGCCGCGGCCGAGGCGCTGGCGGCGGAAGGTTTGCGCTGATGGGGGACGCCGCTGCGGTGCAGTTCGGGCCCCAGCCGCTGCCGTGCGCGGTGGACCTGCCGCGGGCGCTGCGCTATCTGGGGCAGCGGCGCGAAGGACTGCCGGAGCATTTGGGGCAGCGGCTGCAGGAGGCGGCCGACCAGTGCGCTTCCGCTGCTCGGCCCCGCGGCGTGGGCCGGGCCTACCCGCTGCTATGGGGCGGCCCGGGCCGGCCGGTAGAGTTGGCGGGCACGGGGGTGGCGCTGCCCGGTGCCGACATCGCCCGCTTCCTGGAAGGCTGCACCCACGCGGTGGTGCTGGCGGTTACTCTCGGCATGGAAAGCGAACGGCAGCTGGCCCGCGCCCAGGCGCTGTCTCCCTTGGAGGGGCTTTTGGCCGACGGCTGCGCTTCCTCGATGGCCGAAGAGGCGGCCCGCGCTGCCTCGGCCGAGATAGAGCGCCGGGCCCGGGTGGCCGGTTTCCGCCCCACCAAGCGCTTCAGCGCCGGTTACGGCGATTTGCCCCTGCAGCTGCAGCCAGACATGCTGCGGCTTTCCGGCGGCGACAAGCTGCTGGGCATCCATGTGGGCCCCTCCCTTCTCATGACCCCGATGAAAAGCGTCACGGCGGTGGTGGGGCTTGCGCCCTTGGCCGGGCCGAAGGCGCGCGATACGGAAAGGCGGTAGCCCATGGCTGCTCCCCGCACGATGACCGTGGAATCTCCCTTGCTGCACGATGCCCTGGAAGGGCGGGCGCGCCTGCTGGTGGACGGCGGCATGGGCACTCTTATCCAGGAGGCGGGGCTTGCCGCCATCCATGAGGTGCCCGACCTGCTGAACCTCACCCATCCGCAGGCCGTTCGCCAGTTGCAGCGGCGCTACGTGGAAGCCGGCGCCGATTGCATCACCACCAACACCTTCAACGCCAACCGCCTGAAGCTGGAGGGCTCGGGGGCAACGGTGGCGGAGGTGTACGCCGCGGCCGCGGCCATCGCGCGAGAGGCCGGCGCGCCGCTGGTGGCGGGCGACATCGGCCCCACCGGCGCGCTGCTGCAGCCGCTGGGGCCTCTGGGCTTCGACGAGGCCTATGACATCTTCGCCGAACAGGCGCGCGCCGCCGAGGCGGCCGGTTGCCAGCTTATAGTGGTGGAAACCTTCTCCGACCTGCTGGAAGCCAAGGCGGCCCTGCTGGCCTGTTTGGAGAACACGGCGCTGCCGGTGCTGTGCACCATGACCTTCGGCGAAGACGGCCGCACCTTCATGGGCACCACGCCCGCCATCGCTGCCGCCACCTTAAGCGCCATAGGGGCCAGCGCCGTGGGGCTGAACTGCTCGCTTGGCCCGGCCGAGCTGGCGGAGCTGCTGCGCCAGATGGCCCCTTACGCCCGGTGTCCGCTGATGGTGCAGCCCAACGCTGGCCTGCCACGGGTGAACGAGCGCGGGGAAACGGTGTTCGACGTGGGGCCCGACGAGTTTTCCGCCGCCATGGAGGGCATCCTGGCCGCCGGGGCCGCGGTGGTGGGGGGCTGCTGCGGCACCACTCCCGCCCATATCGCCCGCTTGCGGCAGTTGCTGGCGGAGGCGCCCTTTGCCGCGCCCGCCTACCGTCCTTCGTTTCTAGTGACCAGCGCCCAGGCCATGGCCGAGCTGCGCCCCGACAGCCCCAACATCGCGGTGATAGGGGAGCGCATCAACCCCACGGGCAAGAAGCGCCTGAAAGCGGCGCTTCTGGCGGGGGATTTCGATGTGGCGGTGGCGGAAGCGGTGGCCCAGGTGGGTGCCGGCGCCGACATTTTGGATGTGAACGTGGGGGTGCCGGGGCTGGACGAGCCGGCGGTGCTGCGGGCGGTGGCCCAGCGGCTGCAGGCCACGGTGACGGCGCCGTTGCAGCTGGACTCTTCGAGTCCCGAAGCCCTTGAGGCGGCATGCCGCACCTATGCGGGCCGGCCGCTCATCAACTCGGTTACCGGCAAGGCGGAAAGCCTGGCGGCGGTGCTGCCGGTGGCGGCCCGCTATGGCGCCACTGTGCTGGGTCTCACGCTGGATGAAGGGGGCATTCCCCCCACCGCCCAGGAGCGCTTCGCCATTGCCCGGCGCATCGTGGAGGCGGCCGAAGCGGCCGGTATTCCGCAGGAAGACATAGCCATCGACTGCTTGGTGATGGCCGCCGCCACCAACCAGGACGAAATTCCCCAGATACTTGAGGCGCTGCGCCTGTGCAAGCAGCAGCTGGGGGTGCGCACCGTGCTGGGGGTGTCCAACGTCAGCTTCGGCCTGCCGCGGCGGCCGGTACTCAACGCCGCCTTCCTCACTGCGGCGCTGGCCTCGGGCCTCGACATGCCCATCCTGAATCCGTTGGAGCCCCGCTACCAAGACGCGCTGCGGGCGTTCAAGGTAATCAACGGCCAGGACGGCAAATGCCTCGCGTACTTGGAGGCTTATGCCGGAACCGAAGAGGCGGCTCCCGTTGCGGCCGTTGGCAGCGCGGCCATCAGCGGCGCCGAGCGCTTAACGGACGACAGCCCCCGGTTTTCCGCAGAAGAGGCCGCCGTCCTGTACCAGGCAGTGCTTACCGGCAGGCCCGATGGGGCCGCTGCAGCCGCCACGGCGCTTCTGGCGCAGCAGGAACCGGTGGCCATCGCGGGCGACGTGCTCAGCCCGGCGCTCGACGAGGTGGGGCGCCGCTACGATGCGGGCACCTACTTTTTGCCGCAGCTCATGGCCGCCGCCGAAGCGGCGAAGGCGGCCTTCGACGTGCTGAGCGCCGCCAGCGGTCAGCACGCCGACGTGCCGGCCGCTGCCAGCGCCCCCATCGTCATCGCCACGGTGGAGGGGGACATCCACGACATCGGCAAGAACATCGTGCGCATGCTGCTGGAAAACTACGGTTTCGCCGTGCGCGATTTGGGACGCGACGTGGCGCCGCAGGCGGTGCTCGACGCGGTGCGGGAAACCGGTGCGCGGCTGGTGGGGCTGTCGGCCCTCATGACCACCACCGTGGGGGCCATGGAACGCACCATCGCGCTTCTGCGGCGCGAGGCCCCCGGCGTGTCCGTCATGGTGGGGGGAGCGGTGCTCACCGCCGACTACGCCGCCCAAATCGGCGCCGATTTCTACGTGGAAGACGCCGCCGCCAGCGTAAAGGTGGCCAAGCAACTGCTCTGATGGGGGGGTTTCGGGTGGTTTCCCCCGCGCCGTTTCGCAGGCCCGCCGCCCGCGCTCGTCCCTTCGCGGGCGCCCCTTGGTTTCGCTTCGGAAAAGATTATCGAATTGCGCCGCAATGCCGCAGGAATTCTGCGGCCTTCCATGTATGATTGTTCCATCGGAAAAACCCGAATGAAAGGGGCTCCTATGGGAGTGAAAGCTGAAGAGGCATTGGAAGTGTCCTACGAAGACCTGCCCATGTACCTGCACGCCAACCATTCCATGTACATGGACGTCGATGACGCCACCTACTACCTGACCGATGTGAACGACCGCTACTGGCGCGTTCAGGACACCACCGTGAAAAACGACAAGGGCCATTACGTCGATTGCAGTGCGCTGGTGCCCACCATCAGCGAGTTCTTGGAGCTTCCGTTTGTGCAGGGCAAATCCATTTCCGATCTTTTCGACGGTGCCACCTTCTACGCGTCGATCAAGGAATAGCCGCTCGCGCGTTGTATTTCCGCTCGTGAATAAATCAAGGACGGGGCCGACGGGCTCCGTCCTTTTTTGCGCCCTGTGCTATCATGTCCGCTGTTCAAAGAGGATGGGTCGGCCGTCTGTTTGCCGACACCGCAAATGAGAAAGAGGGAGAAATGGCAGAAGAATGCTCTCATGAGTGCTCCAGCTGCGGCGTTTCCGGCTGCGGCGACCGCACCGAGGCCAGCGGCCCCAGCTCGCTGGAGCCCAACAAGCGCTCCAACATCAAGAACGTCATCGGCGTCGTGTCCGGCAAGGGCGGCGTGGGCAAATCGCTGGTAACCAGCCTGCTGGCCAGCGAGATGCAGAAGCGCGGCTTCAAGGTGGCCATCCTGGACGCCGACATCACCGGCCCCTCCATTCCGAAGTCCTTCGGCGTGGACACCCGCCTCACCGCCGATGCCGACGGCATCAACCCGGCCGTCACCGCTTCCGGCATCGAGATCATGTCCGTGAACCTCATGCTGCGCCGCGAGGACGAGTTCGTGGCCTGGCGCGGCCCGGTGGTGTCCAACGCCATCAAGCAGTTCTGGCAGGAAGTGAACTGGGGCGATATCGATTACATGTTCGTGGACATGCCTCCGGGAACTTCCGACGTGTTCCTCACCGTGTTCCAGTCGCTGCCGGTGGACGGCATCGTCACCGTTTCCGCCCCGCAAGAACTGGTGGCCATGATCGTGGGCAAGGCCGTGAACCTGGCTCGCTCCATGGAGGTGCCGGTGATTGGCCTGGTGGAGAACATGGCTTATTTCAAGTGCGACGATTGCGGCAAGAAGCACTTCATCTACGGCGAGCCCCAGGGCGAGGAAGTGGCCAAGCGCTACGAGATCCCCTCGGTGGCCACCCTGCCGCTGGACCCCTCCTTTGCCCGTTTGGTGGACAAGGGTTCCGTGGAGGATTACGACGTGGAAGGTGCGCTGGACTCCATCATCGACCAGATTGAAAAAACTTGCGCCGCTTAGAAAAAAGGGTGTTGACCAATCTCTGAGGTTTGGTAGTATATCCCTTGCACGTTTTACGGGGCATTAGCTCAGCTGGGAGAGCGCATGGCTGGCAGCCATGAGGTCAGGGGTTCGATCCCCCTATGCTCCACCACAAACTTCACGAGGGCCTATACGGCCCTCGTTTCGTATTGTCCGCGGGAAGCTTCCCATGCACCCGGCCTTGCCGTTCAGAGCTTTCCTTCGCGTACCCTAAGTACGCTCAGCCGCTCTTCACGCCAATTCCGGGCACCTGGGAACCTTCCCGCTACCTGTTTGGTCAGGAGTGGCGGGGCGTACACTTTTGGGAGACAAAGGGACAACCCTAATGTCTCGTTGGGGGTGACGGGGGGACGTACACTTTTGGCACGCTGAAGCGTGCCAAAAGTGTACGTCCCCCCGTCAGCGCTTTGTGGCTCATGCCTGGAAGGCGAGCTCTTCGGCGAAAGAGGCGGCAGGGGCAGGGGCTGCCTTCGTGGCGGGGAACATCGAAGGGGTGGCGGCGCAGGAGATGAAGTCGGGCACGGCGTTCTTCTCCACCAGGGTGGCAACAGCGTCCTGCGCGGCTTTCTGGGTGATGCCCATGTTTGCGAAGTGTTTGGTCAGCTTTTCGCAGTAGGCGGCGTCGGCGGAATCGCTGAAGGCGATGTTCTTGAACATGATGGTCTCCTTTTCGGTTGGCGCGTTGTCTGTTGCGATGGGCACAGGGTACGGCCGCCGGTCTTCGGCGCTGTTGGGCGATTCGCCAAAGTGCCCTAGCCGAAAAAGTGCAGTTTCACAATGGCCTTTCATCGCCCGCGGGCCCCGTTGCCGGCAGGCGCTGTTTCGGAGGGGGAGGGGCGTCATCGTTTTTGCCATCCCGCACCGGGCGCGCAAGGCCCTTTCTTAACGAAATAATTACGGGGCTTTTTCTTTGGCGGCGAGCAGGGGGAATCCTTCGCCATACGGTAAACTTTACCTACATGCTTCGCTTCGAGCGGAGTCGTATCCGAGGGGTCGGGCGCGCGCGTCCGACGGGCCGGACGACGAAGGAGAAGGCGGCCGGCCGCAAACAGGAAAGTTGGTGGTCATTATGGCAGCTCCTGCTACCGAACACGTGAGGAACATCGTGCTGGTGGGCCAAGACGGCGCCGGGAAAACATCCCTGGCCGAGGCCATGCTGTTCGTTTCCGGCAAAACACCGCGCATGGGCACCACTCATGATGGCAAGTCTTACATGGACTACGACCCCGAGGAAATCAAGCGCAAGTTCACCATCGGCACTTCCATCGCCCCCATCCCTTACCGTGATTACAAAATCAACGTGCTGGACACTTCCGGCCATCCCGACTTCATCGGCGACACTCTCACCACCATGCAATCGGCCGAAATGGCCATGTTTGTGGTGGACGCCGTTGCCGGCCCGCAGGTCATGACCACCAAGCTGTGGCGCGAAGCCGAGAAGATGCGCCTGTCCCGCGCCGTGTACATCAACCACATCGACCGCGAGAACGCCAACTGGGACACTTCCATGGCGCTGCTGCACGCCCGCTTCGGTTCGCGCCTGGCGCCGGTCACCATCCCTATGGGAGTGGCGGAGAACTTCGAGGGCGTCATCGACGTCATCCGCATGAAGGCCCATTACTACGACAAGAACGTGGGTTCCGAAGTGGTGGTGGACATCCCCGAGCCCTACTGCGAGGTGGCCGAGGCGGCCCGCGAGAAGCTGTGCGATCTGGTGGCCGAGGTGGACGACGAGCTGATGATGAAGTACCTGGAAGGCGAGCCCATCACCCAGGAGGAGCTGGAGGGTCTTTTGGACAAGGCCATCGCCCAGGAGATTTTCATCCCCGTGTTCGTGGGTTCCACCATCATCATGCAGGGCGTGCAAAACCTCATGGAGGACATCGCCACTTACTTCCCGCACCCCCGCTCCCACGGCCGCTACCAGATGGCCGGCGGCGAAACCATCGCCATCGACGAGACGAAGCGCCCCGCCGCCTTCGTGTTCAAGTCGGTCACCGACCCCTTCGTGGGGCGCCTCAGCTTCCTGAAGGTGCTGGCCGGCGTGCTGGAGCCGGGCATGGAGCTGATCAACGCCCGTACCGGCAAGAAGGAACGGCTGGGCCGCCTGTACGTGATGATGGGCAAAGAGCCCATGGACGTGAAGAGCGCCAAGGCCGGCGACATCATCGTGGTGCCGAAGCTGGCGGAGGCGAAGGCCGGCGACACCCTGTCCCAGACCGGCGAGATTGCCGTGGAACCGCTTGAGCTGCCCGAACCGCTGTACCCAGTGGCGGTGGAAGCGGTGAACAAAAAGGACGAGGACAAGCTGGGCACCTTCCTGGCCCGTAGCGCCGAGGCCGACCCCACCATTCGCATCTCCCGCAACGAGGACACCCACCAGACCATCCTCACCGCGATGGGCGACACCCAGGTGGACATGCTGATGAATCGTCTGAAAGAGCAAACGGGCGTGGATGCGCAGCTGGTGCCGGTGCGGGTGCCTTATCGCGAGACCATCCGCAAATCCGCCGAGGCCCAAGGGCGCCACAAGAAGCAAACCGGCGGCGCCGGCCAGTTCGGCGATTGCTGGCTGCGGCTGGAGCCCCTGCCCGGCGGCGGCTACGAGTTCGTGGACGAGATCAAGGGCGGCGCCATTCCCGGCGGCCTGATCCCCGCCGTGGACAAGGGCGTGCAAGAAGCCATGCGCGAGGGCTTTTTGGCGGGGTATCCCATGGTGGACATCAAATGCGCTGTGTTCGACGGCTCCTATCACCCCGTCGATTCCAACGAAATGGCCTTCAAGACGGCCGCGCGCATTGGCTTCCGTGCCGCCTGCGAAAAGGCCAACCCGGTGATTTTGGAGCCCATGGCTTCCATGGACGTAACCGTGGGGGAGGAGTACGCCGGCACCATCATGGGCGACATCTCCACCCGTCGCGGCCGCATCGTGGGCACCGACTCCAACGACGCTGGCGAAACCATCATCCGCATCCGTGTGCCCTACGCCGAGGTGATCACCTACACCAAGGACCTCCGTTCCCTCACCCGCGGCTCCGGCAGCTATACCATCGAGGTTGAGGGTTACGAAGAGGCGCCCCACGACGTGACCAAGAAGCTGATCGAGGCCTACCAGGCGTCCCGCGCCGAAGGGAAGTAGCCGCTTCGCCCCATAGCTTTGCCCAAGGAAGGCCGGCTTGTCCGGCCTTCCTTCGTTTCTCTTCGCTGCTGCGCGTCGTCCTTCTTTTACCTGCCTTTTACGTGCCCGAAACAAAGGCTCCGTAGGATGAAAGAGGTTCGGGGCGCAGGCCCTGGTGGAAGAATAGGCGAAGCGAGGGGAGACATCCCATGTTCGAAACGAGAGGACCGCGGGAAGGGCAGGTGCGCATACCGTCCGGGTGTGCCATCGCCGCCATCATGGATCGCAGCGGAAATCGCCACGATGGCAGTGACATCCTGAAATCCATCGCCCTCATGCACGACCGCTCCAACGGCCTCGGCGGCGGCTTCGCCGCTTACGGCATTTACCCTGAATACCGCGAGCTGTACGCGTTCCACATTATGTACGAAAGCCGCGAGGCGCGCGCGCAAACCGAGGCCTATCTGGACCGCTACTTCATGAGCGAGAAGCAGGAGCGCATTCCCACCGAAGCGGTGGCGGCCATCAAGAACCCGCCGGACATCTGGCGCTACTTTGTGGCGCCCCACCCCATGCGCTTGGCCAATTCCGGCCTTGACGAGGCGGAATACACCATGCAGCACGTTTTCCACATCAACGGTAAAATCGACGGCGCCTTCGTGGCCTCTTCCGGCAAGAACATGGGGGCCTTCAAGGGCGTGGGCTACCCGGAGGACATCGGGGAGTTCTACCGCATCCAAGACTACGATGCGTGGGCCTGGACGGCCCATGGCCGCTTTCCCACCAACACCCCGGGCTGGTGGGGCGGCGCCCATCCCTTCACGCTGCTGAATTGGTCGGTGGTGCACAACGGCGAAATTTCCAGCTACGATGCCAACCGCCGCTACGTGGAGCAATTCGGCTACGACTGCGAGCTGCAAACCGACACCGAGGTTATCACCTATCTGTTCGACCTACTGGCGCGCCGTCACGGCTTCTCCCAGGAAATGGCGGCCCGCATCATGGCGGCCCCGTCGTGGGAGGACATTGACCGTATGCCGCCTGATCAGGCCGCATTCGAAACAGCGCTGCGCACTGTGTACTCGTCGGCGCTCGTGAACGGGCCCTTCTCCATCATCATCGGATCGGACGAGGGGCTGCTGGCCTTGAACGACCGCTTGAAGCTGCGGGCGCTCATGGCGGCTGAAAAGGGCCCCATGGTGTATATGGCCAGCGAACAGGCGGCCATTGAGATCGTGTGCCCCGATGCCGAGAACGTGCGTTCCATCGAGGGGGGCCAGCCTTTCGTGGTGCAGCTGGATTCGGTGGCCGCTGCCAAGGCCCGGGAGTCGGCGGAAAACTGTCCTGCCCGCGAAAAGCCGTTCCGCCATGAAGTGGAAGTTCACCCCCGCAGAAAGGAGCGCAGCCATGCTTGATTACGTGCTGCCCCGCTATCGCGTGCTGCGCGATGGCGATTTATGCATCCAGTGCGGCGTTTGCGAGCGTTCGTGTTCCAACGAGGTGCACCATGTGGACGAGGAGCTGGGCCGCGTCACCGCCAACAACGGCGCCTGCGTAAACTGCCAGCGCTGCGTGGTCATGTGCCCCACCCAGGCGCTGGCCATAACCCGTTGGCCGCAGGTGGACAGCGGCTCGGCCAATTGGACGCTCGAAACCATGCAAGACATCGCCAAGCAGGCGCAAACCGGCGCTGTGCTGCTGGGCTCTATGGGCAATCCCAAGCCGTTCCCCGTCTATTGGGACCACTTGCTGTTGAACGCCAGTCAGGTGACCAACCCCTCCATCGATCCGCTGCGCGAACCCATGGAAACCCGCGTTTTCCTGGGGTCGCGCCCCGAGATACTGAAGGTGAACGAGCGCGATGAGAAGCTGTCGGCCCCGCTGCCCCCGCAGCTGCGGCTCGACGTGCCGCTAATGTTCTCGGCCATGAGCTTCGGTTCCATCTCGCTGAACGCCCAAAAGGCGTTGGCCATGGCCGCCCGCGAGCTGGGCACGTTCTTCAACACCGGCGAAGGCGGCCTGCACCGCGACCTTGAGCAGTACGCCGACTGCGCCATAGTGCAGGTGGCCTCGGGCCGCTTCGGGGTGGACCCGCATTACCTGGGCGTGACCGGCGCCATTGAAATTAAAATAGGGCAGGGGGCCAAGCCGGGCATCGGCGGCCACTTGCCCGGGGAGAAGATCAGCGCCGAAGTGTCGCGCACCCGCATGATTCCCCAGGGCACCGACGCCATCTCGCCGGCGCCCCACCACGACATCTACTCCATCGAGGATTTGCGCCAGCTGGTGTTCTCGCTGAAGGAGGCCACCGGTTACGCCAAGCCGGTGGCGGTGAAGGTGGCCGCCGTGCACAACGTGGCCGCCATTGCCAGCGGCATGGCGCGCGCCGGCGCCGACATCATCGTGGTAGATGGCTTCCGCGGGGGCACGGGCGCCGCCCCACGCCGCATCCGCGACAACGTGGGCATTCCCATCGAATTGGCCTTGGCGGCGGTGGATCAGCGGCTGCGCGATGAGAGCATCCGCTCGACGGTGAGCCTGGTGGCGGCCGGCTCCATCCGCAGCTCCGCCGACATCGTGCGCGCTATCGCGCTGGGGGCCGACGCCGTGTACTGCGCATCGGCGCCGCTCATCGCGCTGGGCTGCCATCAGTGCCAGGACTGCTCGTCGGGCAAGTGCAACTGGGGCATCGCCACCCAAAGGCCCGATCTGGTGAGGCGCCTGAACCCGGAGATCGCCGCCGAGCGGGTGGTGAACCTGGTGCACGGCTGGACCCACGAGATCAAGGAAATGATGGGCGGCATGGGCATCAACGCCGTTGACAGCCTGCGGGGGAACCGTCTCATGCTGCGCGGCGTGGGCCTGAACGAGAAGGAACTGGAAATCCTCGGCGTGAAATACGCGGGAGAGTGATGACGATGAAGCGAATTTATGCCCTGGAGGATTGGTGCATCGACTGCAAGCGCTGCGAAGTGGCCTGCAAAGTGTTCCATTCCAAGAGCAAAGACCCGGTGAAAGCGTTTCTGTTCGAGCAGCCCCGGCCGCGCAATCGCGTGCGCGTGGAAGGCAACCGCACTCTGTCCATCGCCATCAATTGCCGCCATTGCCCCGCCCCCAAGTGCGTGGAGGGCTGCATTTCCGGCGCCATGACCCGCAACCCCGAAACAGGCGTGGTCACGTCGAACCCCGAGAAATGCGTGGGTTGCCGCACCTGCGTGTCGCTGTGCCCCTTCGGCGCGGTGACCATCGAGGAGGGCCCGCGCCACCCCATCGCCTTCAAGTGCGATTTGTGCGGCGAAGTGCCCGGGGTGCCCGGAAGCCCCAGTTGTGTTGCCGCCTGCCCCAACCGCGCTCTGATTTACGTGGAAAGCGAGGGTAACTGATATGGCCGCTTCTGTTGATTACCTGATCATCGGCAATTCGGCTGCGGGCATCTCCGCCGCCGAGGCAATCCGTAAAACTGACCGCGAGGGTTCGGTGCTCATCGTGGGAAGCGAGCCTCACAGCGCTTACGGCCGCCCCCTCATCTCTTATCTGCTGGAGGGCAAGACCACCCTTGACGAGATATGGCTCAAGCCAGAAGACTTCTACGAGAAGAACCGTTTGGAGCGCTGGCTGGGCCCCGAATTCCAGGTGACGCGGCTCGACCCCGCCGCCCATCGGGCCATCTGCACCGGCGGCGAGCAGATAGAGTACCGCCGCTGCCTGCTGGCCACTGGCAGCGTCCCCTTCATGCCCCCCATACCGGGGCTTGGCCAGGCGGCCAACGTGTACCCGTTCATCACGCTCGACCAGGCGCTTTCCGTGCAAGAGGCGGCCCGTGCGGCCACCGAGCGGGCCCATGGGGCCAACCGCCCCAGCCGCTGTGTGGTAATCGGCGCCGGGCTCATCGGACTGAAGGCGGCCGAGGCGCTGTGCGGTTTCGTGGACGAAGTGGCGGTGCTGGAGATGGCCCCCCGCATTCTGCCGGCCGTGCTGGACCAAGAGGGCGCCCAGGTGCTGCAGCGGCAGCTAGCCTCGCGGGGCATCACCTGCCTTCCGGGCGTGACCGCTGCCAACATCGAAGTGGAGCAGGGAAGCGCCGTGGCCTGCCACCTCACGGACGACACCGTGATGGCCTGCGATTTCATCGTGGCCGCCGTGGGCGTGCGCCCGAATTCCACGCTGGCGGTGGAGGCCGGCGCCCGGCAGGGGCGGGGGCTGGTATGCGACGAGCATCTGCGCACCAGCCTAGCCGACGTTTGGGCCGCCGGCGATTTGGTGCAAGTGACCGACGCCATCGACGGCAGCCAACACCCCCTCGCCCTGTGGCCGGCGGCCGTTGCCCAGGGGGGCGTGGCCGGCGCCGCCATGGCCGAAGCGCCCGAAGCACCGGCCTATAGCAGCGCATTCGCGGTGAACGCGGTGGACTTCTTCGACAGCTCGCTGCTCACGGCCGGCTGCATCAATCCACCCGATGACGGCGGTTTCACTGTGAAGACCGAAGTGGATGGCGACGCCTATGTGAAGTTCGTTTTCCGCGAAGGGCGGCTCGTGGGCTACATCTTGCTGAATCGTCCCGCCAACGCCGGCATCTACACCGCCCTCATCGAGAACGCCGTGCCGGTTGACCAGCTGGACCCGGCCATGTTCTCGGCCGCCCCCGAAAACCTCGATTTCCCTCAGCCGTTGCGTTGGGCCCGGCTGCACCGTTTCTATCCCACCGACCGCGACCAGCGGGGCTGGAAGGAGGGCTGCTGACATGGAGGCAACCGTGAAGAAAGTGTACCTTGGCACCACGCATTTCCACGAAGCCAACGAGATGGTGCGGGCTGCCCTGGCCCAGGCCGACACGGTGCAGCTGGAAGACGTGTTCGCCCAGCGCTATCTGGGATGCACGATGCCCGCCGGCAAGCGGCTGGAGATATTCGGCACTCCCGGCAACGACATGGCCTGCTACATGGACGGCGGCTCCATCGAGGTGTTCGGAAACGCCCAAGACCAGATTGGCAACACCATGAACGGCGGCGAAGTGGTCATCCATGGCCGTTGCGGCGATGCCGCCGGCTACGCCATGCGCGGCGGCCATATTTTCGTGCGGGACAACTGCGGCTGGCGCGTGGGCATCAACATGAAGCAGTACGAGGAAAAGGTGCCCGCCATCGTGATTGGCGGCGATGCCGGAAGTTTTCTGGGCGAATACATGGCCGGCGGCATCATCGTGCTTTTGGGGCAGCCGGGGGAGTACCTTGCCACTGGCATGCACGGCGGCGTGATGTTCCTGGCCCGGCGCCCCGATGAGCGGCTGGTTGCCGACGGGCTGGTGTGCGAGCCAGTGGACGAAGAGGGGCTTGCGGTGCTGCGGCCCTTGCTGGCGGCCTACAATCGCCACTTCGCACGTGAGCTGGGGAAGCCGATTGCCGAAGACGGCGCTGGCTTTTGGGCCCTGCGCCCCGCCTCCAGCCGCCCCTACGCCACCCTCTACGCCAACTAGCCGTTCCGCCGAGGGCCTTCCATGCGCCCCGTCTTGCCGCTTCCCGCCGCCTCGGCGCGTACCGAAGTACGCTTGGGCGGCGGCGCGCGTCAACCTGAAGCACCTGGAAAGCCCTCAGCTTCCGTTTTTGACCTGATGGCCAAGCGCCATTAGAGACAGCGCTCTTTCGTAGGGCAGAGATTCTATCTCTGCCTGAGCTGCGAGAGCGAATCGGCCATCTGTCTGGAGCTGAAACCCCATCTGTCTTTTTGCACGTCCTTCGTCCTTCCGCCTCATCCCGCGGTTATGGACGCTGGGTGACGGAATGGCTCGTGGGTTTGGCCCTCGCTTTCGCCGCGGGCCGCTTCCCCTATACTGATAACGCTGAACTTATGTTCATCCCTTTCGAAAGGAAATCTGTCATGAGCAACGAAGGCAAGAAGGTAAAGATCCACTACGTGGGCACCCTCGATGACGGCGAGCAGTTCGACTCCTCCGTCGATCGCGGCGAGCCCATTGAGTTCGTGTGCGGCGCCGGCCAGGTTATTCCCGGCTTCGACGAGGCGGTAATGACCATGGAAGTGGGGGAGAAGCGCGACATCCACATCGAGCCGGCCGATGCCTACGGCGAGTTCGACGAGGCGCTGGTGCAGGAAATCCCCCTGTCCCACATCCCCAACGCCGAGCAGCTGCCGGTGGGCCAGCAGATTTACATGCAGGGCCCGGGCGGTCAGCCCATGCCGGTCACCGTCACAAAAATCGAAGACGGCGTGGCCACTTTCGACATGAACCACCCCTTGGCGGGCAAAGCGCTGAACTTCGCCCTTGAACTGGTGGAAGTGGACGACTAGCCCTCTTTTGGCAACCGATTGCGAACAGGCGGCCTCCATGGCCGCCTTTCTTTTTGCCCGCGTTCGCCCCGCCGCTCGGCGCCGTTCGGAAAACTTCTGGGGAAATTTCATTGCGCCGAAACAAAAGAGGGCTACTATACCGTCAACCGAACGCGAGGAGAAAACCTTTTGAATACCGAAAGCGCATATCAGATGAACCGGGCCTGCGGCCTGGGCGCTGTGCGCTTCGCGAGCGTTCGTGTTTCTGCTGCTGCAGGCCGACGAGCCGTTGCGGCTGATCAAGCGCGACGACGTTAAAGTTCGCCTTGATTCAAGCCTTCCCCGTAAGCGCCTGATGGGCGCTTAAGTTTTGCGAGTTGCTCGGCTCGCGGGGGAAATTCGGCTTTTCGCAAGCAGCAATCGGGTTGCGCCCTCCCTTTCCCTGTGAAGACATCGTTTCCTGCTCTTGTTGCCTGCTTCCGAGCGTAAGCCCCTTGTGCGTTTGAAAGGAAGAGAGAGATGGAAACGCAGAACACCCCCAAAGAAAAAGTAGTGCTGGCTTATTCCGGTGGCCTGGACACCTCGGTGTGCATCACCTGGCTGCAGGACAAGTACAATCTGGACGTCATTGCCGTGGTGGGCGAAGTTGGCCAAGACCACGAAGGGCTTGAGCTGGTGAAACAGCGGGCCCTTTCCACCGGCGCCATCGCCTGTCACGTGGTGGACATGCGCGAGGCCTTCGCGGAAGAGTACCTGTCCAGCGCGCTTGCGGCCAACGCCATGTATGAGAACAAGTACCCGCTGGTGAGCGCCCTGTCGCGTCCGCTCATTTGCAAGCATCTGGTGCAAATCGCCCACCAGTACGGAGCCAAGTACATCGCCCACGGCTGCACCGGCAAGGGCAACGACCAAGTGCGCTTCGAGTCGTCCATCACCATGCTCGACCCCACCTTGCAGATTATCGCGCCGGTGCGCGACTGGGATCTCAAGTCCCGTGAAGAGGAGATGGAATGGGCCGCCGCCCACGGCATCACCGTGCCCACCACCAACGCCTCGCCCTATTCCATCGACGACAACCTGTGGGGCCGCGCCATCGAGTGTGGCGTGCTGGAGGATCCCTGGGCCGAACCGCCGGCTGACATCTACACCATGACCGTGGACCCCATGCAGGCGCCGGACGTGCCCACCTATGTGGACATCCAGTTCGAAGCGGGCCTGCCGGTGGGGCTGAACAGCAAGCCCATGAGCTACCTGGACATCGTGTACGCCATGAACGACATCGCCGGAAGCAACGGCTACGGCCGCATCGACATGATCGAGAACCGGCTGGTGGGGGTGAAGAGCCGCGAGTGCTACGAGGCTCCGGGCGCGCTTGCCCTGATTATGGCCCACAAGGCGTTGGAGGACCTGTGCCTGGAGCGCAGCGTGCTCCATTACAAGCTGGGCATCGAGCAAAGCTGGGCCGAGTGCGTGTACAACGGCCTGTGGTTCTCGCCGCTGAAGGACGCCTTCGACGCGTTTCTGGCCAGCACCCAGCAGTGCGTCACCGGCACGGTGAAGCTGAAGCTGTACAAGGGCAGCTGCACCGTGGTGGGCCGCAAGAGCGACTTCTCGCTGTACACCTACGAGCTGGCCACCTATGCCGCCGACGACCAATTCGACCATCAGGCGGCCAAGGGCTTCATCGACCTGCACGCGCTGCCCTGCAAGGTGTGGGCCGAAAACCGCCTGGCCATGGGCGTCCGCATGGACTCCTTCGCCACGGTGGACGCCACCAACCAGCACCTGGGCGAGGGCCTGGTGGAAGAGGCGGAAGAGATTGTGGCCCAGGCTCAGTCGCAGTTGGTGTAGCGGTTTCGCGCGGTAAGGAAGGATAATTCGATGGCACTTTGGTCTGGCCGGTTCCAGGAGCAGGTGGGGGAGTTCACCCAGCGTTTCGGCGCATCGCTGCCCGTGGACAAGAAGATGTACGCCGAAGACATTGCCGGCTCTTTGGCCCACAGCGCCATGCTGGCCCAGCAAGGGGTGATCAGCGCCCAGGATGCCGAGGCCATCGCGGAGGGGCTGGCCGCCATCAGAGGGGAAATCGAAGCGGAGGAGTTTCCCTTCGACATCAACAACGAGGACATCCACATGTCCATCGAAAGCGTGCTCACCCAGCGCATCGGCGATGCCGGGAAGCGACTGCACACCGGCCGCAGCCGTAACGACCAAGTGGCTACCGACACGCGCCTGTACATGAAGAAGCGGGCCGGCCAGCTGATGGAGGCCAACCTTGAATTGCGCCGTACGCTGCTGGAAAAGGCGCAGCAGCACCCCGATGCGGTGATGCCCGGCTACACGCACCTGCAGCACGCTCAGCCGGTGCTGTTCTCCCATCACCTGATGGCCTATACCTGGATGCTGGCCCGCGATTTCGAGCGCCTGGCCGCTGCCCGCAAGGCGGCGGACGCCAACCCGCTGGGGGCGGCGGCTCTGGCGGGCACCACCTACCCCCTCGACCGCTTTGCCACCACCCAGGCGCTGGGGTTCGCACGCCCCATCCCCAACTCGCTGGACGCCGTGTCCGACCGCGACTTCCTGCTGGACCTCATCTACGCCTGCAGCGTGTCGTGCCTGCACCTTTCGCGCCTGTGCGAAGAGCTCATCCTGTGGTCGTCCAGCGAATTCGGTTTCGTTACCATGGCCGACAGCTATTCCACCGGCTCCTCCATCATGCCCCAGAAGAAAAACTCGGACTTCGCGGAGCTGATTCGGGGGAAGTCGGGCCGGGTGGTGGGCGACCTGATGGCGCTCATGATGACGCTGAAATCGCTGCCGCTGGCCTACAACAAAGACCTGCAGGAAGACAAGGAAGGGGCCATGGACGCCGCCGATACGCTGGAGGACTGCTACCGCTGCGCGGCGGGTATGGTGGCCACCATGACGGTGAACGGCGGGGCCATGATGGCCCAAGCGAAGAAGGGCTACATGGCCGCCACCGATGTGGCCGACTACCTGGCGAAAAAGGGGCTGCCCTTCCGCCAGGCCCACGAGGCGGTGGGGCACCTGGTGCTCCTGTGCGAGCAGCGGGGCTGCGGCCTGGAAGACCTCACCCTGGAGGACTTCCAAAACGAGAGCCCGCTTTTCGAGGCGGACATCGCCGGATGCCTGGATCTGCCCGTCATCGTGGCCGCCCGCACCACCTACGGCGGCACCGGCCACGAAGCGGTGAAGGTGCAGATGGCCGAAGCCCAACAGCAACTGGAGTCAGACGCCGCCGCCCTCTAGTGGCGCCCCATTCCCATATCGCCCTCAAAGGCCCCGATTCGTTCGGGGCTTTTTTTGTGATGCTTCCCCGGGCTGCCGTTGCCGCCTTGTTGGCGTTTTATCGCGGAATCGTAGAGAACCTATGCGCGCAAAGCTGCGATGGTAGAATACGAACCCGACATTTACTATGTGGAGGTGATCATGGGTTCTCGGGCTATGAAAGGCCGCCCCGGCACAACGATCAGTCAAAAGAAAACCGGCTTCCTGATGGTGATCACCATCATCGTGGCCGTTATCGCAGCGCTGGGTTTCGGCGCCATTTCCGTAATGAACACGTGGTTGGAGGACTTGCCCGACTACGCCGACGCCGACGCCTACAACGCGTCGCTGCCCACGGTGGTGTACGCCAGCGACGGCACCACGGTGCTGGCGGAGTTCCAGCTGGAGTTCCGCGAGCCGGTGGCCATCGACCAAATCAGCGACTACGTTCTGAAGGGCACTGTGGCCACTGAGGACGAGCGCTTCTACAGCCACGGCGGCGTGGACTTGTGGGGCATCGGCCGCGCGTTGGTGAACAACCTGATGGGAGGCCAGCTGGAGGGCGCTTCCACCATCACCCAGCAGTTCGTGCGCAACACCATCTTAAGCGACGAGATGAACGACATCACGCTGGCCCGCAAGGTGCGCGAAGCCTACATCTCCATGAAGCTGGAGGAGAAGTACACCAAAGACGAAATCCTGCTGATGTACCTGAACACCATCAACTACGGTTCGGGCGCTTACGGCATCGAGGCGGCTTCGCAGCGCTACTTCTCCAAGTCGGCGAAGGACCTCACCCTGGTGGAGGCGGCCACCCTCATCGGCATCCCGCAGTCGCCCACCTACAACAACCCCATCGACAACATCGACCAGTGCACAAAGCGTCGCAACGTGGTGCTGGACCGCATGATGTCCAACAACGTCATCACCCGCGAGGAGGCGGATGCCGCCAAGCAAGAGCCCATTGTGCTGAACGTGCACGAGCAGTCCCAGAACGGCATCCTGGCCTACGACTACTTCACCGCTTACGTGCGCGACCAGCTCACCAGCGCTTCGGGCAAGTACGCCTACTCCCGCGATGAGATCTTCAAGGGCGGCCTTTCGGTGTACACCACCCTCGATGTGGATGTGCAGAAGGCGGCCGAAGCCGCGGCCAAGGAAAAGGAGGACGACATCGGGGAGCCCTTCGAGGTTTCCATGGTGGCCATCGATCCCGACAACGGCTTCATCCGCGCCATGGTGGGCGGCAAGGATTTCCAGGAAACCCAGGTGAACATGGCAACTGGCACGGGCGGCACCGGCCGTCAGGCGGGATCGAGCTTCAAAACCTTCACGTTGGCCGCCGCCATCGAAGAGGGTATCGACCCCAACTTGCTGGTGGACGCCGGGCGCGAGGTGGAGTTCCCCGGTTGGAAGTTGCACAACTACGGCAACATCGACTACGGCACCCGTACCATTGCCAGCGCATTCCACGTGTCGTCGAACACCGCCTTCGCCCGCCTGTGCATGGCCATCCACCCCATGAAGGTGGCGGATATGGCCTATCGCCTGGGCATCGAATCCACTCTTACCGAAACCGGCTCCATTACGCTGGGCACCTCTTCGGTCACTCCGCTGGAAATGGCCGACGCTTATGCCACTTTGGCCAACGGCGGCATCCACTACGACGCCGAGTGCATCGAGCGCATCGTGGACAGCAAGGGCAACACCATCGTGGACAACAATGATCCCGAAGGTGAGCGGGTGGTTTCCCCGGAGGTTGCCGCTGCCACCGTTGAGGTGATGGAGGGCGTGATTACCGCCGGCGACGGCACCGGCCGCGCCGCCCGCCTGAAGTCGGGCCAGGTGGCCGCCGGCAAAACCGGCACCACCGACGAGTACGCCGACGTGTGGTTCTGCGGCATTACCCCCCAGTACTCGGTTGCCATCTGGATGGGTGACCGCAGCGACTACGTGGACGCCGAGCGCATGCCCGATGGCTGGAAGGTGGCGGACGTGTTCGCTAACTTCCTGAACCAGGTGCTCGATCCCAACAACCTGGAGCAGTTCCCCACTGCGGACAAGCCCCAGTACGACAAGAACTACTACAATTCCGAGTACCATATCGGCGGTTATTTCGGTAGCAAGTCGGGAAACGAGGTGGACAATGAGGAGGAGCCGGAAGAGGAGGACCCCACCGAGCCCACCGAGCCCACCGAGCCCACCGATCCCACTGAGCCCAATGGCGGCGCCAACGGGGGGCCCCAAGAGCCGGTGCCGGTTGATCCCCAGCCCACCGAGCCCGATCCTCCTGTTCAGCCCGACCCGCCCACCGAGCCCGACCCTCCTGTCGAGCCCGATCCCGGCCCTCCCTCAGGTGGGGGAGAGGGGCAGTAAGCCCTGGGCCGGCGCGCGGGGAAACGGTGCGATTACGCACCAGCGCCCGTCTGGAAAGGGACAGGGCGGAAGCGCTACCCTTAGTGATTGAAATCCGCAAGCGGCGTTGGGCCATCCCGATGCTGCTTTGCCAGAAGGCAGTTGCGAATAGGAGATGAAACATGCAGAAGGTGCTGAAAAGCGCATGCAAGCAAGTGTTGGCCCTGGCGGCCGTGGCGGGGCTTGTCCTCGCGCTGGCCGGATGCGTTGCCGGCCCGCAGCAGGCGGCAACCGGCGAGAACGCCAACGCCAACAGCCAGTACATGGCCCAGGTGAACCAGGCGGTGGAAGAGCTCAGCACCAAGCTGGGGGCTTTCGACGACGCGGTGTCCCGCAACGACGTGGTGTCCATGCGAACCCAGGCCGACGGCGCCTTCGCCGCACTGGACAAACTGGATCAGCTGCAGCCGCCCGAGGCCCTCAAGGAAGTGCAGGAGTACTATTCCGACGGTTGCGCCTCGCTGAAAGAGGCCCTCAGCGGCTACGTGGATCTCTACACCGAGATCGACTCGGCCACCGACCAGCAGCCCTTCGATTACTCCACCTATGAGCAGCGGCTGTCCTCCATCCAGTCCGCCTACGACACGGGGCTGCAGGCGCTCAGGGCCGGCGACCAAAAGGTTACCGAGCTGCGCTCCGACCAGTAAGGCCGCCCGTCCGCTTGTCTGGGAAAAAAGCGAGCCGCCCCTCTTGCGGCGTGCCCCTTTTCCCGAACCTGTGATAATGGGCAAGAGGAAAAGCTGACATCAAGCGGCCTCGCGGGGCCGCTTTTTCTATGACCGATCAAGAACAGGAACCACTATGGACAACGGAATCGCCGAAGGCCGCAAGTCAGTTGAGCTGCTGGCGCCCGCCGGAAACATGACGGCCCTCCACGCCGCTGTGGCCGCAGGGGCCGACGCGGTGTATTTGGGGCTCGATGAGTTCAACGCCCGTCGCAATGCCGACAACTTCACCCTGGAAACCCTGGAGGAGGCCTGCGACTACGCCCATTTGCGCGGCGTTGCCGTGTACGTAGCCCTCAACGTGGTCATTCTGCCGGAAGAAATGAACGCCGCCCTCGAATGCGCCCGCCAAGCATGGCGCGCTGGCGCCGATGCCTTCATTGTGCAGGACATCGGCCTGGCCTCCCGCTTGCGGAAAACCTTGCCCCAGGCGCGGGTGCACGCGTCCACCCAGATGAACACCCTCGATCTGGACGGTCTGGCCGCCGCCGCGCGGCTGGGGGCCAAGCGCGTCACCCTAGGCCGCGAGCTCAATCTGTGCGAAATCGGCATCCTCGCCCAGGCGGCCGGTGAGATGGGGATGGAGGTGGAAGCCTTCGCCCACGGGGCGCTCTGCATTTGCTACTCCGGCCAGTGCTTCATGTCGTCGATGATCGGCGGCCGCTCCGCCAATCGCGGGCTGTGCGCCCAGGCTTGCCGGCTGCCCTACCAGCTGGTGGACTGCAGCACCGGCAAGTCGGCCGATGTGGCCGGCGAGCACCTGCTTTCCCCCAAAGACCTCTCATCTGCTCCATTGCTTCCCGAATTGGTGGCCGCCGGGGTTTCCTCCCTCAAGATAGAGGGGCGCATGAAGTCGCCGGAATACGTGTTCAGCGTGGTGTCCACCTACCGCCGTCTGCTCGATCGCGAACTGGCGGCCGCGGGCACCGGCGCCGCCAGTCCCCAAGAGCAAGAGCAGCTGGCGGCCACGTTCTCCCGCGGGTTCACCACCGCCTATCTGTCTGGCCAGCGGGGCAACGACATCATGAGTTACCAGCGGCCGAACAACCGCGGCGTGCCCGTGGGGAAGATGGCTTCTGCCAAGGGCGGCAAGCTGGTGCTGAAGTCTGCCAAACCGCTGATGCCGGGCGACGTGGTGGAGTTCTGGACCCGCAAAGGCCATCAGCCCCTTACCCTCACCGTCGATCATTTCACGGGAGAGGGGAGGCTTGCCCCCTTCGCTCCGGCGGCGCTGCCCGGCGTTGCCACCGGCGACCGGGTGTTTCGCGTTCGCAGCGCCGAAGCCGCTTTCGACGACGATGCCCTGGCGCCGCGCATCCCCCTTGCCTGCGACGCCACTATCGAGATGGGGCAGCCGGTGTCCGTGCGGTTCGCCCTCGCCGATCCGAGCAGCCCCGACATCTCGCCGGTGCAGCGTCGCATGCTTTGCCGTTTGGCCGAATTTAGCGCCGCGCCCGGCCCCGTGGAGGCGGAAGGCCCGGTGGTGGAGCCCGCCCGCTCCCGCCCTTTGGATGCGGAGGGGGTGCAGGCCCATATCGATCGCTTGGGGCAGACCCCTTACTGCATCGCCTCTTTCCGGCTCCACCTCGACGAGAGGGCCGGCATGGGCTTTTCCACGTTGCACCACGTGCGCGCCCAGGCGCTTGATCGGCTCACCGAGGCTCTTTTGGCCCCCTGGAAGCAGCGGCGCCTTCCCAAGGTGGAGAAGGAGCCGGCTCCGCAGCGCAAGGAGCTGGGGCGTTGCACCATAGCCGTATGGGCCACCAACCCCGTGTGCGCCCGGGCGGCGAAGCGGGCCGGCGCCGCAGAGATCATCGTGCCCGCCCTGAACTACCGCCGGGGAACCGCCCAGGTAGCCGGCGTTCTCAGCGCCAACGTGGAGAGCGCCGGCTACCCCAAGCAGTGCACGCTGGCACTGCCGGTGGTCCGTCACGAATCTTGCGAAGGCACGCGGGAGAGCGCCCTTTCCGACCCCGCCAACCCGGCGGCTTCCGCCATCGCGAGCGCCGACAGTTTGTTCGTGGACAGCCTGGGCGGGCTGGAGGCCGCCACTGCCACCAAAGCCGTGGTGGCAGTGGGCCCGCACCTGCCGCTTTGCAACCTTCCCGCCCTGCAGGCGGCCGCCGATTTCGGGGCCAGCCGCGCTTGGCTTTCCCCCGAGCTCACCTTGGGGCAAATCAAGCAACTGGGGGATGTACGGCCGCTGGAGCTGGGCCTTACCGTAATCGGCGCCCAAGAGCTCATGACCTGCGAGCACTGCCTGTTGATGGCCAAGGGCCCCTGCGCCCAGAACTGCGACAGCTGTACCCGCCGCAAGGGCGCCCATGTACTGCGCGATCGCAAGGGCTACGAGTTCCCGGTGGTTACCGATGCCCTGGGCCGCAGCCATCTCTACAACTCGGTGCAGCTGGACATCGTGCCCGACATCCCGCAGCTGCTGGCGGCCGGCGTCACTGCCTTCCTCATCGACTCCACGCTGATGAACGGCGAAGAAACGGCCCAGGCGGTGGGGCGGGTGAAGCGGGCGCTGGCGGTAGCCCAGGCGGACGGCAACTCGCTGGCGAAGATGCCCAACACCACCAGCGGCCATTTGCATCGCGGGGTCTCCTAGCCCCAGCGGCCCATGTGCTAGAATCACCACCGCTCCTTGGCGGGCAAGTAAAGACATACGGAAGGAACGGAAGAGCCCATGCTTTCACCGGAAGAACAACTGCACATTATCGCATCCGGAGCCGCGCAGATTGTCCCTGAATCGGCGCTGCTTGAGAAACTGAAGCGGGGCAACCCCCTGAACATCAAGCTGGGCGTAGATCCCACCGCTCCCGATATCCACCTGGGCCATGCGGTGCCCCTGCGCAAGCTGCGGCAGTTCCAAGATCTGGGGCACCAGGTAACCCTCATCATCGGCGACGGCACCGCGCTCATCGGCGACCCCTCTGGCCGCAACTCCACTCGTCCGCAGCTCTCCCGCCAGCAGATTCAAGAGAACGCCCAAACCTACGTGGACCAGGCCTTCAAAGTGCTCGATCCTGAAAAGACCACCCTGCGCTACAACTCCGAGTGGATTCTTGCGCTTGACATGGAGCATCTGCTGAAACTGCTCAGCAATTTCACCGTGGCCCGCATCCTTGAGCGCGACGACTTCCACAACCGCTACGCGAATAGCCAGCCCATCAGCCTGCACGAGTTCTTGTACCCGGTGATGCAAGCCTACGATTCGGTGGTCATCAAGGCAGACGTGGAACTGGGCGGCACCGATCAGCTGTTTAACCTGCTGGCCGGCCGCGAGCTGATGGAAAAGATGGGCATGGAGCCCCAGGTGTGCCTCACCCTTCCGCTTCTGGAGGGCACCGACGGCGTGAAGAAGATGTCCAAGAGCTACGGCAACTACATCGGCCTCACCGACGAGCCGAACGACATGTTCGGCAAGGTGATGTCTATTCCCGACCCAATGATTGTGAAGTACTACCGCCTGGCCTCCAACGAGTCGGTGGAGGAAATCGATAGAATCGAGGCGGGGCTTGCCGCCGATCAGCTGCACCCCAACAAGGTGAAGCGCGCCCTGGCCCGCAATATCGTTTCCGCCTATTACGACGACGCGGCGGCCCAGGAAGCAGAAGCAGCCTTCGACGCCCTGTTCAAGAACCACGACTTTCCCGAGGACGCCCCCCAGTTCGCCGCCGACCTCATCCCCAATAGCGAGGGGCTGGTGTATGTGGCCAAATTGCTGCACGATGCGGGGCTGGCCCCCAGCGTAGGCGAAGCCCGTCGCCTCATCGACGGGGGAGGGGTGAAGGTGAACGGGGAAGCTTTGCCCCCCAAGTCCTACAACGTCGATCCCGCTCTTTTGGAGGGCGCCAAGATCCAGGTGGGTAAGCGCAAGTTCCTGCGCCTGGTGTAGCTGCAGCCACGCACCTGCCTATTGCGCCGCTTAGGCCGCCGGTCCCCGCAGTGGGGGCCGGCGGTTTTCTTTTACGTAAGTGATAGTGAAGAAAATGTGATGGTAAAAATAGGAGCTTGATTTCACGGAGGTAAAGTACTAATTTATTTCCTCCACACTTTTGGTGCGGGCTGTGCAGCGAAGCGGAATAGCGATGCACAGTAGGCAGTTTTGCCACTGCAAAATTTTTTGAAAAAAGTTCTTGCAATTGATTTGAAAGCTGCTAATATTATTCCTTGCGCCGCTCGCGAGAGCAGCGCGGCGGGAGCATCCCGCGGCACCTTGAGAACCGGATACTGCAGAGCGCTTCCCCGAGAGGGGGAGCGCGAGAGAAGTCAGAGTGACATCACTTTCGATTTAGGAAGACCCGCCCGCCCGAGAGGGCAGGGCAGATTCCATTTGAGAGACAACTTATGAAAGCCAATCGGCTTTCCAAT
>NZ_QIBY01000003.1 GCF_003725335.1 Parvibacter caecicola | reverse complement strand
GGGCGAAGGTGGTCAGGAACGGCCTTGCGGGGGAGGGGCGGAGGCGAAATCCGGCGGCATGGCGGGAATAGGCCGCTAGTCCGGCCACGCGGCGGCGCGGCGGGGCGGCTGCGGTACAGTTTCCCCTTTCGGAAAGCGCGTTCGCACAAGGGGTTGATGGCGTGGAAGCTTTGGAGCTGATTCTGTTTCTGTTGGCGGCGGTGGTGGCCTCAAGCATCCTGGACAACTTGCTGCCGCGCCTGTCGTTGCCGTTGGTGCAAATCGTCCTCGGCGCACTCATCGCGCTGCTGGTGCACACGCCGCTGGAAAGCGGCCTCGACCCTGAGCTGCTTCTCATCCTGTTCATCGCACCGCTTCACTTCAACGAATCCCGCCACGCCGACTCCGGCGCCCTGTGGGCCAACCGCTGGGGCATCGCGTCGCTGTCGGTAGGGCTGGTATTCGCCATTATCCTCAGCCTGGGCTTCACCTTGCACGCGCTGTTGCCGGCCATCCCGCTGGCGGCGGCGCTGGCGCTGGGAGCCGCCATGGGCTCCACCGATGCCGTGGCAGTGATGGAGCTGTCCAAAGACTTCAAGTTCGGCCGGCGCCACGAAACCTTGCTCACCGGCGAGGCGTTCTTCAACGACGTCACCGGCACGGTGGTGTTCCAGTGCGCCATCGCCGTGGCCGTCTCCGGCAGCTTCTCGCTGGTGCATGCTGGGGAAGAATTTGCGCTCGATCTGTTTGGCGGCCTGCTGGGCGGTCTGGTGATGGGCGTGTTGGCCTGGGGCCTGCTGGAATTCATCCGCCGGCTGGGCATCGACAACCCAACTTTGCACGTAACACTGGAACTGCTGTTACCCTTTCTTATCTATCTGCTAGCAGAGCAACTGCACATCGGCGGCGTAATTGCGGTGGTGGTTGCCGGCATGATGATGTCGGTGTTGCCCCACCGCCAAACGTCCCAAACGGCGCGCCAGCGGCTGCAGTCCCGCAGCGTGTGGGACACCATCAGCTTCATGCTGAACGGCGTGATATTCGTCATCTTGGGTATGCAGCTGCCGCGAGTGCTCACGCCAGCCACCGACGGCGGCCTGGGAAACCCGCTGGTGCTGATGGGGCTGATGGCGCTGCTCACCTTGCTGCTGGAAGCGGTGCGCTTCGCCTGGGTGCTGGGAATGGACGTCGCCCATCACCGGCAGCAGCGGCGCGCGGGGAAGAACCCCGGCCCCTTCCTCACCCGCGGTGAGCTGCGCGGCGCGCTGGCGATGGCGCTGGCGGGCCCGAAAGGCGGCATAACGTTGTCGCTGATGCTGACGGTGCCGCTGGCCCTCACCACAGTGGACGGCTTCCCGGTGCGCGAGGCGCTGGTGTCGGTGGCATCGGGCATGATCCTGCTCACCTTGTTGCTGGCGAACTTCGCAGTGCCGGCGCTGGTGCCCCACAAGCACGTGGTCCAAAAGACCCGGCAGCGGGTGGACGCAGAGGCGCGGCTGCTGATGGAAGTGATTGAGTGGGTGCAGCGGGACGCCCCCATGACCGGTGTGGTTACGGAAGTGGCGCCGGCTAATGTGGCGGCCGCCGGTGCGCCGCCGGTTGGTGCGCTGGCCGCCGATGCCGCGGGCGACGCGGTGGAGCGTGCGGCCCAGGCGGCCGTTGCGGACGGGGCTACCCCGAATGCCGGCCGCTTTGCGGCCGATGAGCCGGCAACGGTGATTGTGATGAAGCGTTACGCCGACCAGCTGGAAGAGCTGATGCCCCACGCCTCCCCGGAATGCGCCGCCCAGGCGCGGGAGGTGGTGGCCCACTGCGGCGCCCTCTACGAATCCATCGACCAGCTGGCGGAGGAAGTGGCGGCGCTGGCCCAAGACGGAGGTGACGGGGAAGAGGGCGACGACAGCCCCTGGCCGGATCCGTCGCGGCTCACGGCCCATTTCCGCATGCTGCGGGAAACTTACGATGCAGTGGAAGACGTGCAGGCCCAGGCGCTGGTGCGGGAGCTTGAGGTGATCAAGCGCATGCGGAAGGCGGGCGAGCTTTCCCCCGATCGCGCCAAGGCGCTGCGCAACGACGTGTACATCCAGCAAATGGCATTGGACTAGAAGAGGCAGAGGTTTTGCGTCCGACTGACCGACGGCCTGCACGTGCTTGCATCCCAGGCAGAGATAGAATCTCTGCCCTACGAAGGCCAGTTGAGCGCGGCCCGCGGCAGCCTGCGGGGCGAGTCCGATTGCGGCCCGTAGTGCGGTCCGCGGGGCCCCAGGGGTGAGTCCGGTTGCGGCCCGCAATGCGGTCCGCGGGGGTCGGCCGAATGCGGCCTGCAGGGCCCGGTGGCGCGGCCGGGTTCCGGCCAGGCGCGGCCCGCGGCGGTGGCCCCCGGATTGCGCGGACGAATTCCGGTCAGGCGCGGCCCCGGCGGCGCGCAGTGGTCCACCGGGTGGGTCGGCCGAATGCGGCCCGCGGGTTCCGGTCGGGTGCGGCGCCAACAATAGGAAAGGCCCTCCGAAGAGGGCCTTTCCTGCATTAGGGAGAGGGTTAGCGCATCCCGACGCGAGCGCTATTCCTTCTTTTGGGTTTCCACCGCAACCGCAGTGCCCTCGGCGCTCTTCGCCACGTACACGAAGCCCACCTGGCCGGCCGGCGGCAGCTCGTTGTAAGCCACCATCTCGGCAATCTCTTCGGGGGTAGCGCTCTTGGGCTCGGTCTCCAGCAGGTAGGCGGTATCGGCGCGGCGCTCCATGGCCTCGGTGAAGTCCTTGGTGCCCACGAACACTTCCTGCTTGTAGGGGTTCACGCCCAGCTTCTTGCTGCGGTACAGGATGTAGCTCAGAGCTGCGATGTTGGCCACCAGTGCGATCAAGGAAACCGCCAGGTTCACGTTGGGGTTGTTCACGGAGTTGGCGGCGAAGATGGAGTCGTTGGCGAACATCGGCACCATCTGGCAGAACATGCACCACATGGAGAGAGTGAAGGCGCGGTTCTGAATCCATCCGCCCTTGTTCCAAATCAGGCCGGCAATGGTAGGCGCCAGCAGCAGCGCCACGCCGCAGTACCAAGAGTGGGTGGGAAGGCAATTGTAGGTGTAGCAGAAATTCCACAGGTCGTAGGCAATGATGAACACCCAGGTCATATCCGGCCACAGCATATCTTGGCGTTTCTTGGAGATGTAGATGCCAAACCAGCCAGTCATGCAGGCGATGTTCAGCAGGCCGGCGATGCCGTTGAACACGTTGTGCCAACCGCCGTACAGGGTAACGCCCTCGGTGGACACCCAGGTGGTGCCAAAGGCGCGGAAGGCGCTCTCGAAATCGCTCACCACGGCGATGAGAATGTTGATAGCCACGATGACGAAGGGGAAGGCCTTGAACCAATGGGAGCGGCCGATTTTACCCCAGGAGTACTTCAGCATCATGAAGCCGATGCAGCCGGCGGTGGCAGCGTACACCTTAGCGTAGTGGAACCAGCTGTTCATATCGGTGTGGGTGGGGTTGGTGAGCGCCCAGTCGGCACCCATGGCGGCGCCAATTTCCACTGCCAGGCAATAGATGGTCATAGCCCCGCATACGCCGAAGAACATGAACATACCGCCGAACTTGGTGCGGCGCGCGAACTCGTTGAGCAGGATGAGGGCCACTAGCACCATGGCCAAACCCAGCCACTGGTACAGGGCGTTCGGCCCGTAAACATCGAATAACATTGTTCCTCCTAAGATGAATCACTTGCAACTTCATGCCTCTTCGAAACGCCGGTTGTGCTCCTTTCCGTCTCTTCGTCCGGCCGGCGGGCCCGGGCGCCTGCAGGAGCTTTCCATTTGCCGCAGTTTGTCTTGGCAAAAGCAGCGGCAAATGGAAAGCCGTGATGCTTATGTGGTGTGCGGCAGGCTTCTGTCCATGTGCAGGGTCTGCGCGATGAGGTCGCACACCACCTCATCTGGTACTTCAGGGTGGCGGCGAGTGTAGCTGATCATGCCCACAATGAGCACGTAGAAGGTTTCGTACAGGTGATCGATGCGCACCTCGTGCAGCTGCTGGTAGTCACGCACCGTGGTGTCGATGAGGTAGTGGGCCGTCTGCTCCGCTACGCGATTGATGAAGTCGATGTAGAGGGCCGAATTCTCGCGGGAAGCCAGCGCTGTGCGAAACGAATCCTTCTCGAACAGAGCCGTGCGCAGCAGGTGGGTGATGGTGCGCAGCGCGTGCTCGATGTCGCCGCGGCGGCGGTTCTCGTTCCAGTAATGCAGTGCCTCCAGGTAGTCCTCCACGTAGGCGTCCAGCACGGCGGCGGTCACGGCGTCTTTATCGGGAAAGTAATGGTAGAACAGCGAGCGGGCCACCCCCATGCGGTTGGCGATGTCTTGGATGGTGGTGTGGCTGAGCCCCTTTTCCTCGTAAAGGGCGCGGGCCGTTTGGATGATTTCTTCACGGCGTTCTGCGGCGTCCAGCACGGCGCGGGGGCGGCGGACAGGCTTCACGCCGTTTTCTGCTGCGCTTGCCACGATCGCCCTCCTTCGCTGCCCCCGTGGGGCGCTTTCGCTTTCCGCAGGCCCCTCCAATAGCTGCCGGGATGAAGATAATGAGGAATTGACATGCAGTCAATGAACACATTTGACAAATCGTCAATGGTTGACAGCTTGTTAATTAACGTCACTAATCCCTTGATGAAGTCAAGTTTCCCTGCTAATCTTCGTGTAAAGTTCATAAGTGAAACAAAAAAGAAACTTCTAGGAAGAAAAAACGCCCACCGCAGAGCGTCGGAATTGCGGCGAAAACTCGGAGTTGCAATGGAGAGCCCGAAATTGCGATGAGCGTTGCTGAGGATAAAGGCAATCGGCAATAGGAGGGATGATGCAGCAAGACGAAATCATGCGCGACGGAAGCGCACCCGAACCGACGGGTGGCACTGCGGCCGCCCCGGAAGCCCCCTCGGCGGCCCCCAAGCGCCCCCGCCGCAAATGGCCCATCGCGGTGGCGGTAGTGGCGGCGGTGCTGGTGGTGGCGGGCGCCGGATTCTGGACATGGCACGAGCAGCCTAGCTTCTGCAACGCCATTTGCCACAGCCCCATGGACGCCTACGTGGAGGGCTACTACCATGACGCCAGCCTGAGCGCCAACGCCCATCAGGCGGCCAACGTCACCTGCCTGCAGTGTCATGAGGCCAAGATTGAAGACCAAGTGCACGAGGGCTTGGTGTGGTTGTCCGGCGATTTCGAAACCGGCAAAGATGGCCTGCTGACCACGGTGGGGGTGCGCTCGGACGAGAAGATGTGCACCGCGAACGGCTGCCACGACTTCGATGAGGTGGTGGCCGCCACCGAGAACTGGGGCGGCCAGGAGGGCGTGAACCCCCATGAGTCGCATCAGGGGCACGCCATCGACTGCAGCAACTGCCACGGCGTGCACCAGCAATCGGTGATGTACTGCAACACCTGCCACGACTATGAAGTACCCGAAGGCTGGGCCCAGCCCCAGCGCGCCGCCGATGCCTCTTAGGCGCGGCCGACCAATGCCCGGAAAAGGAGGTTCTACCATGAACAAGAACATTGCCGCCGTGGCCTGCGGGGCCGCGGCGCTCACCCTGGGGCTTACTGGCTGCGGCGCCTCGTTCGAGGGGTCGGGGTCGAAGGACGCCGCCAGCGCCGAGCAGTTGGCGTTGCACGAAGACGACCCCTGGGCCTTCGAGATTTCGGCCGATTCCCAGAAGAAAGCGGAAGGCGAGCTGGCCGATGGCGTGTACACCGGTACGGCTCCCGGCATGGAGGGCAACGTGAGCGTGACCCTCTTGGTGGACGACAACCGCATCACCTGCCTGGAAACCACCCAGGAGGGGGAGAGCCAGAGCCGTGGCGGCTACGAGGCCATCCGCGATGGCAAGTACGCCCTGATGATTGAAGAGGCGCAAGGCTCTGACATCGACACCATAAGCGGCGCCACCATCACCACGGCCGCTGTGAAGAACGCCACAGAAGACGCCCTCGACCAGGCCCGCGTCGCTGCCCAACCGGCCGCTGCCGCGCAGGCCGCCAGCGAATAGGAGGAAGACCATGGAAAACGAGCGCACATATTCGCGCCGCGACTTTCTGGAGCGGGCCGCCCTGTTCGTAGGGGGCACTGCCGCCGCTGGCGCTGCCGCTACCGGGGCTGCCGCCGGCGTGGCCTATGCCGATGAGCGCATCGGCAACTGGGCGGCTGACGGCAGTCACGAGGTGGAGCTGCCCGCATCTGAGGCCACCAACGCATCGGCTTTCGACGGCACCTACCGCGACCACAACCCTGAGGCCTTCCCCGCCAACGATGCCAGCCCTATTCCGCCGCGGGCCGTGCCCGAGGCCTGGGACTACGAGTGCGACATCTGCGTGGTGGGGGCCGGCGGCGGTGGCCTGAACGCCGCTGCTCGCTCGGCCGAGCTGGGGGCCCACACCATCTGCGTGGAGGCGCTGGGGCTGCACGGCGGCAACGCCCAAGAGGCGGGCATGTGCGGCATTCTGGGCGGCATGTCCATGCAGGAGGACAAGAAGTTCGCCTTCCCCAGCTATCCCTTTAGCGCCCAGGCCCTTACCGATTGGGCCATGGACGAGTACCACTACGCGGCCGACCCCAAGCTGATTTATAAGATTGCCGAGCAAGGCGGCAAAAGCCTGGACTGGATGGCGGAATGCGGCGTGCAGTGGCGCCTGGGCGAGGTGCCGGTATACGTGGCGCCGAAGAACTCCACGCTGGATCACCACGTGCTGAAGATGAAGGACGCCACCGACGCCATGTTCGCTTATGGCCAGCGCAAAGGGGTGGAGTACTTCTTCCAGAGCCCTGCTGAAGCGCTGGTGCAAGACGAGGACGGCCGCATCGTGGGTGTGGTGATTTGCGAGAAGTTCGGCTCTGAAAAGTACATTCACGCGAAGAACGCCGTCATTCTCACCGCCGGCGGCTTCTGCAATAACAAGGCGCTGCTGGACAAGTACATCCCCACCGCCGCCATGGGTTGCGCCAGCAGCTACCTTACCGCGGGCGAAACCGGCGAGTGCTTCCGCATGGGGCTGGGCGTGGGGGCCGACGTTTCCGGCTTCAACTCTTCGGCCTCTTTCGACGGCGGCGTGGATTGGCAGGCGGAGGGGGGCCAGTGGGCGCGCTTCCTGTACGACGGCATGACCCAGCTGTCCCGCCAGCCGTGGCTCACCATCGACCGCTGCGGCAACCGGCTGCGCTACATGGACAGTCGCGTGGGGGAGGACGGCGCCAACGCCATCTACGCCCTGGGCGATTTGGCCACCATCCAGATGACCCCGCCGGGCCACCGCTCCTACATCATCTTCGACTCCCACTACGAGGACCATTTGGCCGGCTACGCGCAGGAGCACTGCCGCAAGCTGATCACGCCGGACTTGGAGCAGATCGACAAAGTGCCGGCCCATTACCGCGATTGGCACCACGGCGTGCAGGACGCCATCGACGCCGATGTGCTGAAGAAGCGCGACAGCCTGGAAGAGCTGGAGGCCGATTTGGGCTTTGCCCCCGGCGTGCTGGTGGGGGCCGTGGAGAAGTGGAACGAAACTTGCGCCAAGGGCCACGACGATTTCATGTACCCCATGCCCGACGAGTGGCTGCACACCATTGCCGATCCACCGTTTTACGGATGCCGCATCGGCGGCAACCTGTACGGCACCAAGGCGGGCCTGCTGATTAACGACCAGATGCAGGTGATGGGCACCAACGGCCTGCCCATCGCGGGGCTGTACGCCGGCTGGCACACCGCCGGCGGTGCTTGCGGCGAGAACAGCTACATCGGCGACCCCATTTTGGGCTCGCTCATGGGCGACGTGGGGCTGGCCTTCTGTGGCGGCTACCTGTGCGGCACTTCGGCGGTTCAAAACGAAATGGAGGCATAAGGCCATGGATTCCATGAAGCAAATGGCGAAGCCGTTTTTCACCCTGTTCGGCATTGCCCTCATCATTGCGGTCATCGGGCGCGTGGGGCTGGCCATCATGGCCGCCACCGGCGCGCTGGCCTTCGATTACATCTCCGCCAGTGGGGTGGCCATCTTGGATGTGATTTGCTCCATCCTCACCGGATCTGCCTTCGTGGCGTTTCTGTTTGCGGCGGGGCTGGCGCTTTGCCTGTCCACCGCCGGCCCGGTGCTGTACGGGTATCTGTTTGCGAAGAAGGGCGGCCCGGCCCGTCCGCTGACGGCGTTTCTGTGGGGCTGGGCTACGGCGCTGATGGCCATTGTGTGCCTGCTGATCGTGGTGTCCGGCATCCTGTCGGCGGTGCAGGTGGGCTCCATGAGCTCGAAGCTGCCGGGGGCGCCGGTGCTGGTGCTGGCCCTGGTGGTGTTCGCGGCGTTTTTGGGCACGCTGCTGGGCGCCGCCTCCATGGTGGTGTGCGCCTGCATCGCCCGTGCCCGCGCCGGCCATAGCCTTTCCGCCCAGTTGCTGGCGGCCACGGCCCTGTGCGGCGCGGTGGTGATGGTGCTCACGGTGGGCACGTTCGCCACGCTGAACTCGGTGGCCATCAACACCACGGCGCTTTTGGCATGGTTTGCTGCCGATGTGGCGGTTAACCTGGTGGTGCTGTTCGCGGCCGCCCGTATGGCCCGCGCCCCTCGCGCAGCAGCGGCTCCGGCGAAGGCAAAGGCAACGGCCGCCTAGGCCCCGCCAAGACGCCATCCCAGGTCAAATTCGTAGGGCAGAGATTCTATCTCTGCCTTTTCGTTTCTGGAGCAGGGAAAAGAGGTAACGTCACGCCTTAGGCGGGGCTGAGGTCGCTTAGTTGCTGCTGCTCGCGGGCGTCCCGTTGGGCTTGGATGCCGGCAATCACGATGTGCCCCATCTGTTCGATGGCCTCTTTCTGGGCCGGGCTCAGGTTCACCCACAGTCGGTTTTCCGCCAGCTCGTTTATGGTGGCGTTGATCAACTGCGCCTGGAATTGCCCCTCGTCGGTGAGGGCCGCGTACACCGCCTTGCGGTCGTGGGGCGACTTCATTCGCTGGCACCAGCCGCGGCCCTCCAGCTTGCTGGCGGTGCGGGTAACGCCGATGGGGGGAATCAGCAGCGCGTCGGCCAGCGCCCCCAGCCGCAGCGGCCTGCCTGCTTCCGCCAGTTTTTGCACGATGCGACATTCGACCATACTGGCGCCGCAGGTTTCCTTCAGCACCCGCTCGGTTTCCTGCCGGATCAGCTCCACCGCCGCCAGGGCGCGGGAGGCGGGGCGTTCCGGGATGCCTCCCTCTTCCCGGTCGCCTTCGATGCGCGAGCCGGCGAAAATGGCCGCTTCCAAGATGGTGCGCCATGTGGTGTTGGTGGTGGGGAAGGTGGCGTACAAGCTGTTCACCAGGGCTTCGTTCACGGTGTCCACGTGTTGGCGCCCTGCTTCGGTGGCTTGCAACACGCGGGTACGGGCATCGGTGGCGCCGGGAAGGCGGGTGGCGAACCCCTGCTGCTGCAGTGCGTCCACCGTTTGGGTTGCGGTGTTCGCCTTCAGTCCCAGCAACTTTCCCAATGTGGCTTGATTTACGGCGCCAGCTGCTTGGCACAGCTTTGAGAGGAAGCGGTACTGGGTGATATTGAGAGGGCTTGCCTCAGTGAGGCCCTGCTTGAACGCGCGGTGCGCCATTTCGAAGGCCACCAGGTAGGTGGAATCCAGCGAGAACCGGTAGTTGTCCGGCTTTGCGGGGGGAGGAGGGGTGGATGGCGTTTGCTCCGCTGCGCTCATAACCTTGCTTTCGAGGGGCTAAAAATGGGTTCATTTCCAGTTTAGGCATTTCGCTGAAAAGTGGGGGCAGCGCGGCCAAATCTCCACGGTGCGGCCGCCCGCGGCGGTGGTTGGTGAAGGCTTTTCGCGTGCGGTGCTCCCGCTTGGTCACGGCAATTTTAATGAAGCGGAAACGGGTGGCTGACCGTTGGGATGAGGCGCCCGTCGGCGGCGCCATTGCGGGTTTGGCGGCGCTACGATTAAGAGCGCGATGGGTGCCGAACGCCTTGAGGCAGCGCGTCGTCGCCAAGGCGGTTGGTTGGATGTTCGAGGTACAGCAGTGGAGGTTCTGGAATTTGCGCTCATAGTGCTTGCCTGCGTCATCGTGTCTTCGGTGGCGGGGCGCATCGTGCGCAAAGTGGCGCTTCCTCTGGTGCAGATTGCCGTGGGGTTTGCGGCGGCGCTGGTGGCGCCGGCAGTGGTGGAGGTGCAGATGCCCTCCGACCTGTTCCTGGTGCTGTTTATCGCGCCGCTGCTGTTCGATGAGGCTCGCCGCAGCGACCGCCGTCAACTGTGGCAGCACAAAGGGGCCATCGCCTCGCTGGCGGTGGGATTGGTGTTGGCCACCGTGGTTGTGGCGGGCTTTTCGCTGCACCTCATTATGCCCGTCATCTCGCTTCCGGCGGCGCTGGCCTGCGCGGCGGCCTTGGCCCCCACCGATGCGGCCGCCGTGAGCGCTATGGGCTGTCAGGTAAGTCTGCAACCGCGGCAGCGCACGCTGCTGTCGGGGGAGTCGCTGGTGAACGATGCCTCTGGTGTGGTGGCCTTCCAATTTGCCATCGCTGCCGCTGTGACCGGCGCCTTCTCGGCCATGAGCGCAGGGGAGGACTTTCTGGTGATGTTCTTCGGCGGCATCGGCGTCGGCGCCGTTTTGGGGCTGTTGGCGCTGGGCACCATGCGGGTGCTGCGCCATTTCGGCTATGAAGACACCACCATCCACGTGCTGTACGAGGTGTTCACGCCGTTTGTGGTGTACCTGCTGGCTGAGCGGCTGGGGGTGAGTGGCATTTTGGCGGTGGTGGCGGCTGGCCTGGTGATGGCCGAGCGCGCCCCGCGGCTGATGTCCGCCTCTGCCGCTAAGCAGCAACTGGTGTCCGATAACTTCTGGCGCATCATCGAGTTTCTCATTAACGGCATCGTGTTCGTGATGCTGGGCATGCAGTTGCCTTTGGCTATGACCCCCGGGGTTGCCGAGCTGTACGCTGTGCCGCATCTACTTGCCGCGGTGCTGGCCCTTACGGCGCTTATCATGGCGTGTCGCCTTTTGTGGCTGTGGGTGATGGAGCTTTTGCACGTGCGGCGCGCCCATGGGATGCGGCTGGGTCGCAAGATGGCCGGCGCTCTGCGAAACGCCCTGGTCATGACCCTGGCCGGCCCTAAAGGAGCGGTAACCCTCTCGGTCATCTTCACCATTCCCTTCATGGTGGAAAACGATGCGCCGTTTCCCGCCCGCGGCCTGATAATCTTCCTCACGGCCGGCGTTATCCTTGCCACCCTGCTTTTGGCTAATTTCCTGCTGCCGATGCTGGCGCCGAAGAAGCGCAACTCCACTGAGGAAGAGGAGCTGCAACAGGCCACGGTGAAGGTGCTGGAAGCCACGCTGCAAGAGCTGCACCGGCGCCTGGACGAGGGGGAACCGGCCGAATACGTGCCGGCAATGCGGCGCACGGCGGCTCGTTACCAAACCCGCCTAGTGCGTCAGCGGGAAGCCGGTGGCGATTGCGGCAAGCAGCTGGCCGAGCTTTCCCAGCAGTGCTTGCAGGTGCAGCAGAGGCGGGCGGACGAGCTGCAGGGAGCCGAGGACAACCAGTTGAGCGTAGGGGATTCGCTGCCCTATTACGCCGCATTGCGCGGCATTCGCGCTTCGGTGGGCTATGTGGGCCAGGCGGTGAACGTGGGGGCGCGGTTCCACAGCCTGCATGGGTGGGTGCGGCTTTTGTGGCGTCGCACCAAGCCATTCGAGGTGCTGGACGACCAGGCGGCCCAGGTATACTACGACTCGTGCCTGTTCGCCATCGAGCTGGAACACGCCGCTATCGCCTATCTGCGGGACGTGGCCGCCAAGCAGCCCGGCAGCGCCCGTGCCGCCCAGGTGCTGCTGGCCTCCCATCAGGCGGCGCTGAATTCGCTGTGGGGGCGCATCAACTACGGTCAGGAAGTGCCGCAGGATACCGGCACGCTGCCGTTTGAGCTGAGGCCCCACCAGGATTTACCCGAAGGCATGCGTCCCTTGTTCAACGACCAGCTGGCTATGGCGCGCCGTTACGCCAACGCTGTGGATTCCAATGCGCTCATCGTGGAGTTGGACGCGGTGCGCCATCTGGAGGAGGCGGGCGAAATCTCGGAATCGGTAGCCCGCCAGCTGCGCCAGCGGGTGTACGCCCTCCAAGCCGCCCTTGAACCCTCCCCCTCGTGACAGGGGACGGGGATAACGTCAGGTTTTCGGCATGCTGAGGGGCGTCCCCCTGACACGCCTTGGTTGGGCCGACCCGGCGGGTCTTAAGCGAGGTTCGGTCAAGCGGATTAGGGGAGCGTCGAGTGCCGAGCCTGTCGGGCCGACCCAACCCCCCGATGAGACATTAGGGTTGTCCCTTTGTCTCGTTTTGGTATCCTTTGCAAATACTTTTCGCCTGATAGGAGCTTGCATGACGCTTTCTTTTCGTTCCGACGTTTTTGCCGATGCAGCTGAAATTCGTCGCAAGGTGTTCATGGAAGAGCAGGGTTTCCAGAACGAATTTGATGCAGTGGACGAAGACCCGCGCACCATTCACCTGACTGCCTACGACGAGGGCGAACTGGTGGGTTGTGCCCGCATTTTCCCCTCCGACATGGAGCCGGGCCTTGAAACCGCGCCTGGCCGTTGGGTGTTTGGCCGTTTGGCGGTGCTGCCTTCCCGGCGGGGCAAGGGCATGGGCTCGCGTATTTTGGCCGAGGCGGAACAGCTTGCCCGGCAGAGCGGCGCTGCCGAGATGCATCTGCATGCCCAGTGTTACGCCCAGCCCCTGTACGCGAAGGCGGGCTATGTTGCCTACGGGCCCGTTGAATTTGACGAGCACGTGGAGCACCAGTGGATGGAGAAGCGCCTTTCGACTTAGGAGAGGGTGCAACGGCGCAGCTTTAATTCTGGGTCGTGCTGCTCAAACTTGCCGAAGAGCAGGGGATATCCGCTTTTGCCAAAAGAGGAAGATGGGTTATCCTTATGGGGAAATACGATGGTTCCAAAGGATGGCATAATGGCGCAACCGCAATTCCAATTAGACAAAGACAGTCCTACGCCGCTATGGGTTCAGCTGCGTAGCCAAATTGTGAACATGATTCGCCACGGTCAGCTGCAGCCCGAGCAGAAGATGCCCACGGTACGCGGCCTGGCCCAGCAGCTGGAAGTTAGCCCATCGGTCATCAACCAGTGCTACCGCTATCTGCGCGCTACCGGATACCTTGAGTCGCAACAGGGCAGTGGTGTGCGGGTGCGGCGCCGCACTGACAACATGATAGACTCTGACTTTCCGAAGGCCGCTAAGCTGCTTAACGATTTCATCGATGCCTATACGGCGATGGGCATGCCACTGGACGGAGTGGCGGATGCTGTGGCCTACGCCGTGGCAGCGCGCACGCTGGACCCCGACAACCGCGACGCCATTATGGATCTGTACCGCGAAGAGGCCGAGCAGACCGAAAAAGAGGGACGCTAGCGGGGGCGATAGCCCAACTTCCCTGCCCATCAGGGCGTTTCTTCTGCAAGCGAGGCACTGAAAATTGTTCCGTAACAGTCTTGATTGTTACGGAACAATTTGTTATTCTGCCTCCAGTAAGTTGGAGGGAAAGGCGAGCGGCCTAAGGGAAGAGCGGCTCGCAGAGGGAATCAATCGGACTGTTTGAAAGAGGCGCCTGCGGGGGTCTTGATTTCGTGCAGCCTGATGGGGGCGGCCCGTGCCGCTTCGCCCTGCCATTTGGCCCCTCCGATGAGGCGCTGCCCTGCGGGGCGGCGAAACGAGAGGGAGGAAATTGATGACAGGGAATACTCATCAAGCATCCGCGCAGCTCACCCGCCGCAGCTTCTTGAAAGCTACGGGGGCCGTGGCGGGCGTCACCGCTTTGGCAGGCACTGGCGCCACGCTAGCCGGGGTGGCCGCAGGCGAGGCCCATGCGGAGGCCTCGGCCGCCGAGCAGTACTTCCACAGCGGTTGTCGCGGCAACTGCGGCAGCAAGTGCCATCAGAAGGTGACGGTGCGCGACGGCAAAGTGGTGAAGGTTTCGGCCATGGAGTACCCCGAGGGGGACGAGGGCTGGCGCCGCCTGTGCGTGAAGGGGCAAACCCAACCGCAGCGCCAGTACGACCCCGACCGCGTGCAGTACCCCATGAAGCGCGTTGACGGCACCGAGCGCGGCGCCGGCCAGTGGGAGCGCATCTCCTGGGACGAAGCCATCGGGCTCATCGCCCAAAACATGGGGGCGGCGCTGCAAAGCGGCGGCGGCACTTCCATCGGCTTCATGTCCTCCTACGCTTCCTACGGCGTGCTGAACGGCGCCACCGGCGGCTACATGTCCTTCGCCTACGGCCGCTTCATCACCGCGGTCGGCTGCACCGTGCTGGGGGCGTGCTCGGACTACGCCCAGATGCACGTGCAGATGCTGGGCTTCGGCCAGAACGGCAACTCCGCCGATGACGTGGTGAATTCCAAAACCATGATCTGCTGGGGCGGCCGGCCGGACGAGTCCGATGTGCACATCTGGCACTACGTGTGCGACGCCCGCGAGAAGGGCATTCCGCTGATCACCATCGATCCGCAGTACAGCGCCACCGCTGCCCATTCCGACCGCTACATCCCCATCCGCCCTGGCACCGACGGCGCGCTGATGCTGGCCATGATCAACCACATCGCCGCCAACCAGCTGGAGAATGTGGATTACATGCGCGCCTACACCCAGGCCCCGTTCCTGGTGAAGGAAGACGGCACTTTCCTGCGTATGAGCGCGTTCGGCGTTGAGCCCATCGAGGCGGGCATCAACCCCATGACCGGCATGCCCATCGTTTTGGATTCGCCGGCGGTGTTCGACGAGGCGGACGGCACCGTAAAGGCGCTGGAGGCGGCGCAGCAGCCGGCCATTCTGGGCACCCACGCGGCCGCCGATGGCGCCAGCTACAAAACTTGCTATCAGGAGTGCCTGGACCACATCACCGAATACACCGCCGCCCGTGCCGCCGAGATTACCGGCGTGCCGGAGGAGACGGTGGTGGAGCTGGCGGAGATTTACGCGCAGGGCGGCATTTGGAACCTGGGTTATCAGGGGCTGGGCCATCACGTGAATTCCCACCACAACTACAAGAACATGGCGCTGCTGTGCGCCCAAACCGCCAACTACGGCCTGCCGGGCACCGCTATTTGCCGCAACACGTCGCCGTTCACGGGCGTTTCCAACTACATGCCCTACATGTACGGCCGCGTGGGCGCCAACGTTCCCAGCATGGCGCTGCCGGATGTGCTGGAAACTAAGATATGGGGCGAAACCCCCGTTGACCTGCAGGTGCTGTGGGTGATGAACGGCAATCCGCTGTGTTGCGAGAGCGGCCGCACGGAGCTGATCGAGGCCTTCAAGAAGGTGCCGTTTGTGGTGGTGGCCGATGTGTCCATGACCGACACCGCCATGTACGCCGACGTGGTGCTGCCGGTGCCGCACGTGTTCGAGGTGGAGGATTACGACTCCGGTTGCCCCACGCCGTATTTGATGTACCACCAGAAGTGCGTGGATCCGCTGTATGAGAGCAAGTCCGACATTGACATCATGCGCCTGGTGGCGGCTGCGCTGCAGATGGATGCCATCTACGCCGACGGCCCCACCGACGGCGACTTCATCAAGCAAATCGTGGAGGCGGAAACCACCGCCCCGCTGGGGGTCACCTACGAAAAGCTGGCCAGCGGCGAGATGGTGCGCAGCCCGCTTTCGCCGGCATCGCATGTGGAAATGAAGATCGGCTCGGCCGAGGGCGAGCGGCTGAAGTTCTACATGGAGGCGCCTACGCCGCGCATCGTGAGCGGCCAAGAGGTGGCCGATTACGAGAAGCGCCCTTACTTTATGCCCGCTAACGAGGCCTATTGGGAGAATCTGCTGCGCAGCCAGTATCCGCTGATGGGCTGCAGCGAGCACACGAAATACCACGTGCATTCCCAAACCGCTTTCACCCCGTGGCTGCGCGAGTTGGAGCCCGAGCCGGTGCTGAAGATTAACAGCCAGGATGCGGCCGAGCGCGGCATCGCCCAGGGCGACTACGTGCGTGCTTTCAACGACCGCGGCGATGTGGTGCTGAAGGCGTTGGTCACCGATGGCATCATGCAGGGCGTGATTGGCATTCCCCACGGTTTCCGTGAGGACCAGTACGTCAGCGGCCACGCCCAGAACCTCACCTCGCGCGTGATGAACGATTTCTGCTACAACAACGCCTACTACGACTTCCTGTGTGAAGTGGAGCGTTACGAAGGGAGCGTGGAATAAATGGCTCGCTACGGAATGGCTATCGACACCAAGCGCTGCGTGGGCTGCAATGCCTGCACGCTTGCCTGCAAGCAAGCGAACAACGTGCCGGACGGCGTGATGTGGAGCCGCGTGCTCACCGACGGCGGCGACATGCCCGACACGCCGGCGTCTGACGGGGGCAACCTGTCCATGCGCTACTTCCCCATGGGATGCCAGCATTGCGAGAACCCTGCCTGCGTGAAGGTATGCCCGGTGGGGGCCACCTACAAGGACCCGGAGACCGGCGTGGTGCGCCAGGACTACGACAAGTGCATCGGCTGCCGCATGTGCATGAGCGCCTGTCCCTATAGCGGCGTGCGCAGCTTCAACTGGGACGAGCCGCAGTACTGCCTCGGCCACGATGTGGGCGATGCCGATGCGCCGGCCCACCAAAAGCACGTGGTGGAGAAGTGCACCTTCTGTTATCAGCGCATTTCCAAGGGCGAGGTGCCCTCCTGCATGGATCTGTGCCCCGCCCGTGCCCGTTTCTGGGGCGATTTGGACGACCCGAACAGCGAAGTGGCGAAGAAGGTGGCCAGCCGCCAATACACCCACCTGCTGGAAGAAAAGGGCACCAAGCCTAGCGTGTACTACCTGGTGTAGCTCGGCTCCAATAGCCTGCCGGCCATCGGAAGTCCTCGGCGCTGCGGCGCACTGCGGCCGCCCGCCCTTGCCCTTCAGGCCTTTCCCTCACGTGCCGAAGCACGCTCGGCCGGCCTTCAGGGCAATTGCGGGCGCCACAGCGCCCCTCGCTCGCTCGGTAGGACCTGCAAGGCTGTTTTTTCGTAGGGCAGAGATTCTATCTCTGCCTTGGCGGCGAGGGGATGCGGGCCCTGCCGGGCCCGAAACGAATTGCAACTCTGTATAAGGAGAGCCTTATGACTAACTACAACTCCGAGGCCGTCATGGACGACCTCGACGTGCCCGCCGCGGCGCCCGCGAAGGCCCGCGAGGCGGTCGGCGCTCGCGCGGCCGCGAAGAGCCGCGGGCTGAACGTGGCCATCGGCATTTCCGCCATCGTTGCCGCTATCGGCATCGCGCTTTGGGTGGTGCAGATGTCCGGCGGCATGGTCCAGACCGCCATGCGCAACCTGGACTCCTGGGGCCTGTACATCACCTGCTTCATGTTCTTCGTGGGCCTCTCCGCCGGCGGCCTGATCATCTCTTCCGTTCCCAAGGCCTTCGGCGTCAAGGGCTTCGGCGGCATAAGCAAGGTGGCCGTGATGACCTCCATCGCCGCCACCGTGGGCGCCATCGGCTTCGTGGTGGTGGACATGGGCCAGCCCCTGCGCGTGTGGGAGCTGTTCGTGTACTCGAACTTGGGCTCGCCCCTCATGTGGGACATCATCGTGCTCATGGTGTACCTGATGCTGTCCTGCGTGTACCTCTGGGCCCAGATCGCCGCCGAGAAGGGCAAGGTCTCCCACGCCGCCCTGCGCGTCATCTCGGTCGTCGCGCTCGTGTGCGCCGTCATGGTGCACTCCGTCACCGCCTGGATCTTCGGCCTGCAGCAGAGCCACGAGATGTGGCACACCGCCCTTCTGGCCCCCTGGTTCGTGAGCTCGGCCTTGGTGTGCGGCACCGGCCTCGTGATCTGCGCCGCGGTCGCCCTTCGCGCCGCGGGGTACCTGAAGTGGGAGCAGGCCGACCTCGTGAAGCTCGCGAAGCTGCTGGCCGCGTTCCTGCTGGTGGACCTCTACTTCTTCGGCTGCGACCTGCTCACCGAGGGCTTCCCGGCCGCTTCCGGCGCCGAGATCGTGGCCATGCTGGTGTCCGGCCCGCTGGCTCCCTTCTTCTGGGGCGAGGTCGTCCTCTCCGCGCTGGCCGTGATCATCTGCGTGGTGCCGCGGCTGCGCACCACGCCCATGCTGGTGGCGGCCGGCCTGTTCGCCATCGCCGCCATCTTCTGCAAGCGCGTGCAGCTGCTGGTGGGCGGCTTCCAGGTGGCCAACATCGACTGGCCCGCCGTGCTGACCCCCTTCACCGTCACCGACTGGGAGGGCAACATGGCCCAGGCCTATCAGGGCATGGTGTACTGGCCCACCCCGCTGGAGCTCGGCATCGCCCTCGGGGTCGTCGGCCTGTCCTTCCTCATCTTCTTCCTGGGGCTGAAGCTCCTGCCCCTCAAGCCCGCCGGGGGCAAGTAGCCCGCATCCGCCCGATGCCGAGAGGGCGGCCGGTCCGGCCTCCCGCGACAACCTCCCTCCCCGCGCAGCGCCCTCGCCACCTCCGGCGGGGGCGTCCTTGCGTCCGGCCCGGTGCCCCCGGCGGCGCCCCTGTCCGAACCGGCCCGCCGACGGGCGGCAGCTCGGCAGTCGCCCGGCCGACCGGGGCCCCGGATCGACTCGCCGCTCAGGCAGAGATAGAATCTCTGCCCTACGAAGGGTCGGGTCGGTGCGCCTGCCTGATGCCGGAAGGACGCCAGGCCCAGTGCGCTTGAGGGCCGGCCCCCGGTCCGCCCGCAACAACCTCCCTCCCCGCGCAGCGCCCTCGCCACCTCCGGCGGGGGCGTCCTTGCGTCCGGCCTCCTTCCCGTCCTCGGCCGACACCCACCTCTCCCTTCCGCTTCTGCCCGGATTACCCCGCTTGTCCGGTCAAACCTCCGGCTGGATCCCCGCTAAACCCGCCCTCTGCCCGGATTAGCCCGCTTGTCCGGTCAAGCTTTGCATTGTCTTGTCTCGCCCGTCACCTTTTGCCCGGATAACCCCGCTTGTTCGGGCAAACCCCCGGCCATGCGGCGTTGCACCTAGCCCTCTGCCCGGATTGCCCCGCTTGTCCGGGCAAACGGCCTGCCGGCGTGTCGCCGGGTTGTCTATTTACCCGGATTACCGCGCTTGTCCGGGTAGCTCCTCGACCGGAATTCCGTTGGCCCCGTCCTCTGCCCGGATTAGCCCGCTTGTCCGGGCGCTGTGGCGGAAATAGGCCCCTATTTCCGCCACGGTTGGGAACGGGGAGAGCGTTATGCTGGGCATTGGCAGAAATAGGCGCCTAGTTCCGCCACGACTTGGGTTGGGGGGCGTGTCGATTGGTCTTGCGGCAGGAATAGGCGCCTATTTCCGCCAAAGCGCTTCGTGGCAGCGGCGGAGGGGTGGGCTGTGAATTTCCCGAGCTTGTTTTCTGCTGAGAGGTAGACGGCGATGGCCGTTGGGAGGGCTTCGGTATAATTGCTGGAAAAGGGGTCGATGACAAAGGGGAGCAAGTGAGCGAAATGCAGGGTTTTGAGAGGGGTCCTTTTTCGGAGGATGCCGTCTTGGCAAACGTTGGATCGGCAGATGCCGTCTCGGGAGGCGCTATCTCGGGGGGAGCTGCTCTGGCAAGCAACGCCTCGACAACCACCATCTCAGGGAGCGCTGTTCCGGCGGCCGCCGTTTCGAGAGGTGCCGCCTCGGAGGATGCCATCTCGGAGAGTGCCGTTGCGGCGGTTGCCACCTCTGCGGGTGACGTTTCGATTGATGCCGTCTCAGCAAACACCGCCTCGGCAGGTGCGGCTTTGGGGGGCGGGGTTTCCGTCGCCCGGTCCGACGAGGTGGAGCGCCTGCTGGCCCAGCGGCCCACGCTGGCGGCGTGGCTGGCGGAATACGACGCCATCGGCCAGGAATACGTGGACGGCTTAGCTGGCTTCGGCATCGACTTCGCTCCCCGCAACCAGGACACCGCTGCGCGCCAAGCGGTGCTGCAACGGCTGCGTGAAAAAGGCGCCCGGTTCCGCAACGGCGGCGCCAGCATTTCCTGCGGCCCGCTGTCCAGCGCTTGCGTGGCCTGCGCCGACGACAACGGCAGCCGCACCTTCTACCTGTCGCTCTCTTGCAACCGCGACTGCTACTTCTGCTTCAATAAAAACCAGGTGAACTATGAGGCAGACAAGCTGCTGAAGAAAAACTGGCGCGCCGAAGTGGACGAGTTTCTGGACGGCGACGTGCCGGTGACCCACGTGGCGCTCACGGGCGGCGAACCGCTGCTGCACCCCACTGAAGCGCTGGCCTTTTTCGCCCACGTGAAGGCGAAGGCCCCCCAGGCCCACCTGCGCCTTTACAGCGATGGCGACTTCCTGGACGAATCGCTGGCGGCCCAGCTGGCCCAAGCGGGGCTGCAGGAGCTGCGCCTTTCGGTGAAGCCGGACGAGCCCGGCGCCTTTGACGAGGCGGTGCGGCGGTTGGCCATGGCCAAGCGGCACATCCCTGAAGTGATGGTGGAAATGCCAGTGGCCCCGGAGATGAAAGAAGAGATGAAGGGCCTGTTGCGGGGCATGGACGCCATCGGCGCGTTCGGCGTCAACCTGCTGGAGTTCGGCTACCCCATGGGGGATTGGGCCCCCTTCGCCCAGCGCGGCTATCGGATAGCCAACCCGCCCTTCGCCATCCCCTACGAATACACCTACGCCGGCGGCCTGCCGGTGGCCGGCAGCGAGCTGGTGTGTCTGGAGCTGCTGGAATGGGCCATGGACGAAGGCCTTGCGCTGGGGGTGCACTATTGCTCGCTGGAGAACAAGAACCGCATGCAGATGCACCAGCAGAACACCCAGGCGCGGCTGGACGGTGCGCTGTGGCAGTTCGACACGGAAGACTTTTTCTGGAAAACCGCCAAGGTGTTCGACGGCGATGTGCCGGTGGCCCAGCGGCTGCTCAAGGCTGCGGGCGCGGCTTGCCAAAAGGACGCCGATGAGGAGAGCCTACAGTTCCATCCGCGCCATTTGTCGCTGTTGGCCGGGGCGGGCGTGCTGTCGGCCATCTCGTTTAACGCCCTGGAGCGCTACGACAGCGGCTTGGGGGTGCGCGAACTGGCGCTGCATCTGGCATAATCTGTGACGGGGCGGCGGCAGGGGCCGTGCAGAACAGGGAAGGGAAGCCCGTGAGCTACATAGTGCGTTTCGGCGAAGAGGTGGACGTTGCCTACCTGGACAAGTTGGTGCCGGTAGACCGCGCATGCTACGAAGAAGCCTATTGGGGCGACCCGCAGAAAACGGTGGACCGCTTCCTGAAGAACCGCCAGTCGTTCGTGTTCGTGGAGGACGCCGATACGGGGCAGCTGGCCGGTTACGTGAACTTCTTCCCCTGCGAAGAGGGGCTGTACCGGGACAACCTGGAGCGTAGCCCGGTGATACGCGACGACGACATTGCCCCGGAAGAGGTGGCGCCGTACCGGGCCGACGAGAATCACCTATTCATCATTTCGTTGGCGGTGCACCCCGCCTACCAGGGCACCGAGGCGATCAAACTGCTGTCCAACGGGCTTATCGACTATCTGAACCGCCTGCAAGCGCAAGGCTTTCCCATCACCGACATCATGGGCACGGCGGTATCGCCCGATGGTAAGAAGGCGCTGGCGAACTACCTGTTCCGCGAGGTGCGCACGCTGGCCGACGGCAATACCGTGTACATCTGCGACGGCAAGCTGCTGCAGCATTTTCTGGCGGGCCAGCTGGAGGTAAAAAGCTACAAGGGTGATATGTACCTGCTGATGCCTTTGGCCGACCATCGCGATAACCTGCGCATCGGTCATTTTTTGGAGGACGCGCGAACGGGGGCGGCGCAGGTGCCGGGCACGGCGGCCGACCGAGCGCTGGCCGACGAGCTGATGGCCGATTTGCGCGATTGCATCGCTTACGAGTGCAGCAACGAAGTGGTGAAGGAGCTGCAGCTGGCCTACCTGGGCAGCTTCGATTTCCTGCAAACCACCGACGAGTACGCGGGGCTGGAAGACCCATCCCGCGAGGTGGTGGTGGGGCACGCCCGCGGCCACTCGGTGCTGGTGGCCCATCCGAAAACCCACATGTACGTGCTGTGCACCTTGCTGCCGGCGTTTCCCTATTCCATGACCCAGATGGAGGACCAGGTTTCCTTCGATTATTTGAAAGTGGCAAAGCCGGCCGATCTGGGCAGCGCCATTTCGGTGCTGGGCTGGAAGGCGCTGGTGCGGCCGGGCGCGGCCGAAGAGCAGCAGGTACTGGCGAAGCACGGCGAGCAGGGCACCGTGCAGGTCGCCGAGTTGCCGCGGGACGTGTTCTTCGCCGGCTATTTGCTGGAGAAATATGGCCTGCACGCCTGCGGAAACGCCACCTGCGCGCTGTGCCTTTCCCAAAAGCCGCGCGATCGGCGCGAGCTGCAGGACATGCTGGCGGGGGAGGCCTATCACAACTTCGAGCGGGAATACTGCATCGACTGCGATCCCATCAACAGCGCAAGCGAAACCAACCGCTCGCAGTTCGACCACTATGAGGCGTACCTTTCGCAGCGGGCGGTGGTGTACGTCGACAAGCGTTTTGCCCCCGACATCAGCCAGCGCATCGACTTCTTCGCCGACTACCTGTTCGTCATCATCCTCACGCTGTTCCAGAACACTGCGCTGGCGAAGGCAGCCAAGCGGGTGACGGGCATCCTGGAGGAAAGCACCGACATCACACCGGAAACCAAGCTGATAATCGACCGCGAATACGGCGCCACGGTGCGGTTTTGGGAGATGCAGAACTTCAAGTACCTGTCGTCGCAGATGGAAGCGGCGCAGCTGCGGGAGGCGTTTATGAACCAGCAGCTGCACGACGCCTACAGCGAACAGCAGGAGTACCTGGAGCACGTGGTGGCCTCGAAGGCGGCCATCACGGAAAGCCGCAACGGCATGGTGATCAACATCGTGGCCATCTTGTTGGCGGTGGCCCAGCTGCAGCCGCTGTTCATCGAGCTGCTGCAAGGGTTTTACCAGGAGATGGGCATCGAGGCGGTGTACGCTCAAACCACCATCAATTATGGCATTCTGGGCGGCACGTTGCTGCTGGTGCTGGTGGTGCTGATAAACCAGCGCCGCAAGCGCCACCTGGAAGCCCGCCGTTATTAGGAGTTGCCTGTGGAAACCACTGATTCGCGCCCCCAATTTCGCCTGAGCCCGCTGGATCGTTTGCGGGGCAACCGGCTGTTCTGGACCGCCGTGCTGCTGGCGGTGGCCACGGCGCTCTCCGCCGTGAAGCCGGTGGTGTTGCCCGATGGCGGAGCCGTTACCTGCTTCAGCTTGCTGTTCTTGTGGCTGATCACGTTTTTCTACGGTCCCCGCTACGGGTTTTGCGCCGGGCTGGTGTTTGGCCTGCTGAAACTGGGGGTAACCTACCTTACCGGCGAATACGTCAACTACCATCCGGGGGCACTGCTGCTGGAATACCCGCTGGCCTGCGGCGCCATGGCCATGGGCGGCCTTTTGCTGAATCGACGCAACGTGCAATGGGAGGAGGATGGCGTGGCGCGCGACAGCTTTGGGCTGAGGGCCGGCTACGTGCTGGGGGTGTTTTGCCTGGGGGCCTGCTACATCGCGTCGGCCAACCTGTTCTACCCGCCCGACCGCGTGGGCTTTTGGGCGAATTTCCTGTTCTCGGTGAGCTACGATATGAGCTACCTGCTTATAGAGGCGCTGTTCACGGTGCTGTTGCTGTGCATCCCCGCCGTGCTGGACGCCATCTATTACCTGAAGTTTGTGGCCACCACCCCCAAAACCGATCCCACCCGCCGCTCGTTCTAAGGCCGCGCCGGCCGGCGGCCCGGCTGGCCGCACCTGTTTTGGCGAGGAACTGCGCAGTGAAAGGAACATCCGGTGACTAATGCTGGTAAAAGCCTCCCGTACGATCCGGCGGATCGCCAGTCCATCTGCCGCTACGCGGAGCAGCTGCGGGGTTCTACGTTGCGGGAGAAGACGGGGGCCGAAGAGGTTGACGACATCCGTAAAAATAAAGGCTCGTTCGGCAGCGCGGTGGAATCCCGCTATTTCATGTTGGACGTGAACAACGAGTCGGAAGCGGACTTCTGGGAAGCGGGGCTGGAGTTGAAGACAACGCCGCTCAAGATGACGCGGGATGGGCGCTTGGTTGCCAAAGAAAGGCTGGTCATCGGTATGATCGACTACATGCGAGTAGTCCATGAAACCTTTGAAACCAGCCATCTTATGGAGAAAGCCAAGGACATGCTGCTGGTTTCCTATGTGTGGGCCCCTGACGCCAGTCCGCTGGATTACCGCGTGGTTATGACGGAGCTGGTGAGCATTCCCAATTTGCCGAAGGGCGATCTTGCCCAGATTAAGCAAGATTGGGAAACGGTGGTAGGGAAGGTGCGCAGCGGTCGGGCCCATGAGATTTCCGGCTCGGATACGCTGTACTTGGAAGCGTGCACCAAAGCCGCCAATGCGCAGGTTCGCCGTCCGCAACCCTTTTCCGCCATAGAGGCGAAGCCGCGGGCTTGGGCGCTGAAGGCCTCGTTCATGACGGCGATAACCAATCGCCTGATGGGGGAGATGCAGCCCATTGGCCGTGATCAAGACGAGCAGAACATGCCATTGCTGCAGTTGGTGCGCAAACGGTTCGCGCCATATTTCGGCCTGACGGAGCCCCAGCTAGCGGAACGGTTTGGCCTTGGGAAACCAGGGGCGCGAATGCCAAAAAACCTCTGCGCGCTTATCACCCGCCGCATTCTGGGCGTGACCAACGATGCGAAAATCGAGGAATTCGAGAAAGCGGGCATCAAGCCCAAGACGATGCGGGTAAAAGCCAACGGTACGCCCAAGGAGTCGATGTCGTTTCCCTGCTTCGATTACTTTGACTTGGCGAAGACGCCGTTTGAGGAGAGCGACTTCGCTGCACATCTGGACAACAAGTACCTCTTCGTTGTTTTTCGGGAGGACGTTTCCGAGCGAGGAACCTATCGCCTGGCGGATGTGGCTTTTTGGCAAATGCCAGAGGTGGACGTGGAAGAAGCGCGCCGCTGTTACGAAGAGATGCAGCGGCGGGTGCGCGATGGCCGGGCCCAGGAGTCCGTCAAGTCGTCCGAGAACCGTTGTTGCCACGTGAGGCCCCATGGCCGCGATAGCAAGGACACGCTGCCCACGCCCCAGGGCGACGCTGTGGTGAAGAAATGCTTCTGGTTGAGCGCCGCCTATCTCAAAGGCGAGGTTGCCCGAATCACCGGAAAGTGAGTTTTTCGCGCCAGATTGCTCGCTGTCCCATTTTTGGATCTTGATCTTATGGGGCGGATCGGATAGAATGGCCTGCAAGAGAATACTGGCACAGACAGCATAGGAGAAACGTGCCATGAGAACCATCAAAGTTGCCGAGCTCTTTGCCGGCGTTGGAGGCTTTCGCCTTGGTTTGGAGGGGTACGACAACCCTGACTTTCCCCAGTTCGCCATGGGCGCGGCGGGTCCTTTCCAAACGGTGTGGGCCAACCAGTGGGAGCCGCCCGGAAGTGAGGGCAAGCAGTTCGCCTGGCGCTGCTATGAACAGCGCTTCGGGCAGGGGAGCTGCGTTTGCGAAGACATCAACCGCGTGCTGGATGATTACGAGCGTGGCGATAACCGCCATGGCATCCCCGAAGAAATCGACATGGTAGTGGGAGGGTTCCCGTGCCAGGATTACAGTGTGGCCAAGCCGTTGTCGCAAGCTGGCGGCATTGAGGGCAAAAAGGGCGTGCTGTGGTGGGACATCTACCGCTTTCTCTTCCTGAAAAAACCGAAGTACGTTCTGTTGGAGAACGTCGATCGCCTGCTGAAAAGCCCTGCCGCGCAGCGGGGCCGCGACTTCGCCATTATGCTCACCTGCTTAGCCGACCTGGGCTATTCCGTGGAATGGCGGGTAGTGAACAGCGCCGAATACGGCTTCCCCCAGCGTCGCAAGCGGGTGTACATCTTCGCGGAGCTTACCAATCAGACGTGGGACCCCGAAGGGCGCATTTCCTCCGGCGTGCTGTCTTCGGCGTTGCCCATAAAGAAGCCGGAGTCGTTCGGCCGCGTGCAACTGCCGGACGACCCTTATGTGGTGTCGCAGTCGTTCAATGCCGGCAGCAAGGGTAAGTCGCCGTTCGGTACCGCTGGCACCATGCAGAACTTTTTGGTGGCAACTTGCGACGTTGCTGAGGCCTACGAGGGGGAGCGCGGCTGCTTGGGGAATGTGGTGGTGCCGACGGCCGAGGTGCCGGAAGGCTACTTCATTCCTGCTGACAAGCTGGAGCGATGGCGTTATTTGAAAGGCTCGAAGAGCGAGGAGAGAGTGGACAAGCGCACGGGGTTCAAGTACCGCTATTCTGAGGGCTCGATGGCCTTCCCCGATTTGCTCACCAACCCATCGCGCACCATTCTTACCGGCGAGGGCGGCGCGGGGGCATCCCGCTTCAAGCATGTGGTGGAAATCGATGGCCGTTACCGGCGCTTGGTACCAGATGAGCTGGACCGGCTGCAGGGCTTTCCCAAAGGCTGGACTGACACTGGGATGACCGATGCCCAGCGGGCTTTCTGCATGGGAAACGCCCTGGTAGTGGGCGTGCCGCACCGCATTGGCCAAGAACTTGCCCGGCGCCTTCGGGAGGAGCAGGGCTAACTCCCGGCCGCTCGGTTGTTCTTTATGGTGCCCGGGAAATTATCCCTGCCAGCTGCGGTGGAGGGTTCGGCCGCCTTAGCTGACAGCTAATGAAACCGCAGTTCATAACCGATACCCTTCTCTGGTGTTTATCAGAAGCGCAAGCTTACAGAAGAAGGGACTGTTATGGAAAAGAAACCAACTTCGGGCCTTGGGGTGGCCTCGCTGGTAACGGGAATTATCGCGCTGTTCAGCGCATTCGTGCCGCTGCTCAATTTACTGTCTTTCCCCTTTGTGCTGCTGGCCGTGATTTTTGGGGGTGTGGGCATTTGGCAAACGGTGAAGGGGACGAAGGGCGGCAAGGGCATCGCCATCGCTGGCCTGGTGTTAGGCGTGTTGGCCTTGGTGGTGACGGTGGCCATGTACGCTACGGCGGGCAGCGGCCAACAGACGGCAGATGACGTCCCTGCCCCGTCGCAGCAGCAGGCGGCGCAGCAGCAATCCGCTCAAGGAGAAGACCAACAGCCGCAGGCCGCGCAATCTAGCCAGGAATCCACCCCTTATGAGGTGGTAATCGGGGAGGCGCGCACGGTGGAGGACTACCAGGGAAACCCGGCTGTGGTGGTGTCTTACACGTTCACCAATAACTCTGACGAGGCGGTAAGCCCTATGGTGGCAGTTCATGCCAAGGCGTTCCAAAACGGCGTGGAGCTTGATACGGCCTTTCTCACGGAAGATGCCGAAACCGCCAAGGCCATGAACGAGGTAAAGCCCGGTGCCTCCATCACCTATGAGGATGCTTATAAGTTGACCGACACCGCCAGCGACGTGCTGGTGGAGGTTGAAGAGCTGTTCAGCTTCAGCGATGAGCTGCTGGCGGAAAAGACTTTCTCGTTCTAGCGAGTTCACGGGGCCGCTGCGCCGAGGGTCGATGCCCTGCGCGGCGGCCCGCGTTTACAATGGTGGCTGCCTGAGATGGGACGAAGGAGAAAAAGGCGCGTGGAGGAACCGCTCACAGAGGACATGCTGGCCGAGCTTTTGAGCGCTCCCGATCCGCGGGCATTCATGAAGAAGGCCACTGCGGGCCAGCGCAGCCTTTCTGATTATCTGAACGAACTGCTGGAGGCGAAGGGACTGAAGCGCGCGGCGGTGGTGCGGGCCGCCGGCATAAACGAGACTTTCGGCTACCAGGTTTTCACGGGCACCCGAAAAGCCTCGCGGGACAACCTGCTCAAGATTGCCTTGGCCATGGGCTGCACGTTGCGGGAGGCAAACCGGCTGCTGAAGGCGGGTGGCGTGAACGAGCTGTACTGCAAAAACCGCCGCGACGCCATCATCATCTTCTCGCTTTCCCAGGGGGCTTCGCTGCAGCAGGCGGAAGAAGACCTGTACCGATTCGGCGAAGCCACTCTCAGCTAGTGCTCCCCATGCTGATGTTTTGCCCGCTGGTCTTCTGTCGAAAGCGGGGGGGGGCGTTCCTTTTTTCCCAACGGACGAAGGGGGACGCTTCCGCTTGCAGGGTCTTGCCCAGGGGGCCGGCAATCCCCGGATGCCATTTGGGCCCAAGCGACCTGCGGATTTGATACCATGAACTCCATGGAAAACGATCCCCTTGCCACGTATCTGAATGCCCTGGAGCGCGATGAGTGCTATCGCGTGGAGAAAGTTTTGAAGGAAGCCCCTCATGAGGTGACCGAGCTGGTGTACCTTGCTGGCGCGGGCGGCGCTCAGCGAGGGCCTTTCGTGCGCAAGCGCATTCGCAGCGAGGCGGAGATGGGGAAAGGGTACGCGCATCTTTTGGAGGCCCAGCGGGCCGGGCGCCACTTCTCGCACCTGCCTCATATCTACGATGTGCACCAGCGCGATGGCGAGCTAGTGGTGGTGATGGAGTATGTGGAGGGCTGCACACTGCGGGAAGAGGTGTACCGCCGCGATCCTTCGCCCCAGTTGGCGGCCCAATGGTTTCCCGCGCTGTGCGATGGGGTGGCGGAGCTGCACGGTTTGGCACCGGCCCCGCTGATTCACCGCGACCTGAAGCCCACCAACATCCTGGTGGGCAACGGCAAGCTGACGGTGATAGACCTTGGCATAGCGCGGTCGTTCCGCGACGGGGCCGAGGCGGACACCACCCATTTCGGCACTCGTTCTTACGCTCCGCCAGAGCAATTCGGCTACGGTCAAACCGATGTGCGCAGTGATGTATACGCCATGGGAATGATTCTGTATTACCTGCTCACCGAATGCGATCCTTCGCCAGCGATGGTGCGGGAAGGGTTCGCCGACGAGCGAATTCCCGCACCGCTGCAGGCGGTGTTGGCCCGCGCGTGCGCCTTCGACCCTGCTGCCCGGTACCAGACGGTGGGCCAGTTGAAGAAAGCTTTTCTTAGCGCGATGGCCAAGCTGGAAGCTGTGCAGGGGAGGGGCAAGTCGGTTGGTCCGGCACCCGGCGGTTCGGGGCCGGCTGCCCCGAATTCAAGTGGCCCGAAGCCCCATGCGGAACGCCCTGAAGCTGCCCCGTCGCGCCCGTCGCTTGTGGCGGGCATGGTGTGGAACGGCGCGCTGGCCCTGGTATGGGCGTTTTTCGTGGTGGTGGCACTGGTGGCCATCTTCGTTCCGAACGTGGGAGACGCCTCGCTGCCCCTGTGGTTCCGTATTCTTGAATACGGCGGAATCTTCGCGCTGCCGGTTACGGGCATTGCATATGCTTTGTTGGACAAACGCTGGCTGCGGCGCCGCATCTCGGCCCTTGCTGGTCAAACATTCCGAAAAGGCCTGGTAGTGGGCTTAAGGCTTGTGGCTGTGGGTGCCATTGTGCTGGTGGCCTGCATCTTTTTCGTGGCCTGCGGCGTGGTGCGGCTGCCTGGTGCTGGCGCTTAAATGTCGCGGGCCTTACAGGCAGGCGGCTTCCTGCGCGGGGGCGAAGACTGCGAATTGGGGCGCGGGTTCGGCCATGGAGTTGGTGGAGTCGTGGTACACTGCCACGGCATCGGCAGAGATGCTGCGGGATATAGCCGCCGCCACCTCAATTAACCTCTTTTTCGGCGAGGAAGGGGATTGCAGCGAGAAGTTCCTTTAAGCAGCGCGGTTCATCGCCAGCGCCTACGTCGAGGTGATAAAGGAGTGGCTGCGGTCGGGCATGACCATTTCGCCAGAGGGGATGACCGAGTGGTTGTTCGAGTTTTCCTCTTCGGGAAATAAAATATTGCTGGACCTGCTGCAATAGGGGAAGCGCGGTGCTGAGCTGGGAAAAGCAACCGGAAGGCGCCGGGAAATTTTGAAAAAAGATGCCGCAAGTTGGTGGAGCCGGCCCGTCGCAACCGATAGAGTGAGGGCCGTTGATCAACTGGAATGAGCCCCTGCGGCCCGCGCCTGTGAGACGAAAGTGAGACAGAGGAGTGAGACAGAGGGACGCCCCTAATGTCTCCCGCCTTATGAGACATTAGGGACGTCCCTCTGTCTCACGGGGCCGACTACGAAAAGAAAGCGATAGCACAATGAGTTTCCGCGACAACCTGCAGTACCTGCGCGCCACCCACTCTATGACCCAAGAGCAGCTGGCCATGCTTTTGGGGGTGAGCCGCCAGTCGGTCACCAAATGGGAAGCCGAGCGCTCCTACCCTGAAATGGACAAGCTGCTGAAGATGTGCCAGATATTCGATTGCAGCCTGGACGACTTGGTGCAAGGCGACCTCACCGTCCAGGCCCCAACGGCGGCGGCGAAGGCGAAGGCCCGGGCTATGCGCGAGAGCGCCGGCGGCCCGCCGCAAGACGTGTGCGGCTACGATGAGCACATGCGCCGGTTCTCGCTGCAGCTTGCTCTGGGCTGCTTCTCCATCGTAATGGGGTCGGCGCTGTTTTGCTGCATCGCCGGGCTGGGAGAGCTGTGGGGCAATGCCAATTTAGAGGCGCTAGGGATGATTCCCCTGTTCGTAGGCATTGGCGTAGGCGTGGGGCTTTTGGTGATTGCATCGTTTCAGCATGTGGAATTTCAGCGCAGTCATCCTTTTTTGGAGGACTTCTACACGGCCGAAGATCGCCGGATTGCCCAGCAGCAATTCGTGTGGTACCTCGTCGGCGGCCTGATCTGCATCTTCGCCGGCGTAACGGTGTGCGTTTACTTTGACAATGCCCCCGATGTCCAGCAGCAGGTGGCGGCGTCGGTGCTCATCGGCGCAGTGGCGGTAGGGGCGGCCCTCATCGTGCGCGGCAGCATTATGCTGGGACGGCTGAACATTGCCGGCTACAACGATGCCCGCGAGCAGGCTATTGCCGAAAGTGATTTGGGGAAGGCGCTGGCCTACGAGGACACGGCGGCGCTGCGAACCATGTACAGCGACCAGCAAATTCGCGATCTTCTGGGCATGCCCGACGCGTCGGAGGAGGAAGTGGCCCGCGCCCGCGCCCGTTTGGAGCGCCGTCGTCGCAAAAGCCAGCTGACCGGCGGTTTGTGCGGCGTGATCATGGTGGTGGCCACCATCGTAGGGCTGGTGATGCTGTTGGTGCCCGGCTACCGCAGCCCTATGTTCTGGATGGCGTGGGTGATCGGCGGCCTGCTGTGCGCCGTGGCTTCCATCGTCGTGCAAACCTTTGTGAAGGACCAACCCAGCGAGTAGCGTGAGGCGTTGGGTGTGAGACAAAGGGACAACTCTAACGTCTCATGCGAATCATCGCATGGCTCAAAGCGCAAGGAGGGAGTGCGTGAGACATTAGGGACGTCCCTTTGTCTCACCGGCGCTTTCGCATGACGCTGGCGAAGATGGTGGCGCCTACGAAGGCCACAGCCAGGATGACGATGCTGATGATGATGGTGTGGGAGAAGCCGTAGGCGTAGGCGGCGGCCTTGGTGGCCCCGGTGGCCATGAGATGGTCGGCATCGGCGGACATGATGCCCACGAACAGGGCCGACCCTACCGAGCCGGCAATCTGCACCAAGGTGGAATGGATGGAAGAGCCGTGGGAGTAAATGGCCGCCGGCAGCGCCCCCAAATCCACCGCCTTAAGGGTGGGGAACACCAGGCCAACGCCGATATAGGAGGCTGCGGCGCAGGTCACAACCGCAAGGGCTATGCCTACAGAGGAGAACACCTGCATGGCCACGAACCCCAGCAGTATCAGCAAAAACCCGCCGGGCACCAGCGGCCAGATGCCGTACTTGTCCTCGATGCGGCCCCCCACGAAGCAGGCGCCGGCGTAACAGAGGATGGGCGTCACCAGCAGGCAGCCGGCCACGAACGCCGTGTAGCCGGCTGCTCCTTCCAGGTACAGCGGCACCAGCAGGCTCATGTAGATGGAGCCCATATACCCCAGCATCATCAGCATTTCGCCGACAACGAAGCGCGGATGCCGGAAGGGACTCAGGTTCAGCAGCGGTGTTTTGATGCGGAACTGCCGCCATGCGAACAGCGCCAGGACAACGGCGCCGCCGATCATGAATGCCAGCGAGGGGAGGAAGGTGCGGGTGATCTCGTTCAGGCCGTAGATGAAAAGCCCCAGGCCAGCGAAGCTCATCACCACGCTGGGGGCGTCGATGGGGCGGTTCTCCCGCTGGTAAATGTCATGGAGGAAGAAGAAGCCCAGCACCAGCAGCACCACCGACAGCACCGCCGGCACCAGAAACAGGCTGCGCAGCCCCGTGTAAGTGATCAGCAGACCGGCCACAAGCGGGGCGAAGGCCAGCCCTACGCCAATGGCGCCGCTGTTGATGGCCAGCATGGTGCCCTTTTTGCCCTTGGGGGCCATGGTGAGGATGACGCTGGTAACCACGGGGAAGAACAGTCCCACCGTGAGCGCCTGGATGAGGCGGGCCGCCAGCATAGAGAAGAAGTCCCAGGCGAAAAAGCCCAGCAGCGAGCCCACGAGGGATGCCAAGTAGCCGAACCCCATCACGCGGCGGATGCCGAAGCGTTTCAAAAGCGATGCCGCCATGGTGATGACGGTGGCCGCTACGATGGTGAAGCCCAGTACCATCCAGTTGGCCACCGAAAGGCTGACGTGGAACTCGACCGCCACGCCGTCGAGCGCGATGTTCATGAGCGATTGATTGAACGAGGCCAGCAAGTTGCTGCCCAACATCAGCGCCATCATCACCCACATGGCGCGGCCGGTGGGGATGGTCCCTTTAGCCACAGCGTCGAGAGCCCCCTGGTTGGGGGTGGCAGCCGGCACGCCGGCGGAGTTCACGGCCGGCGCCGCGGGGGCCGGGGTGGCAGCGGGTGCGCCAGGTGCCGCGGTTGTCGCAGGCGCGGTGGCGGTTTCGGAGTTTTCGGTGGCTCTCGTTTCAGTCATGGACAGGCTCCTTAGAGCAGGGGTTTCACCCAACTCTAATTCCCGGCCGCCCCAATTCGCCCCGGCCCTCCGCGATGTTTCCGCCGCGGCACAGAACCGATAACCGCAGACAGGCGCGAGCGTTGGCTGGCTGTTTGAAAACGATTTGGAATACCCAGTTCAGAGGAGAGTTGGTGAAATAGCTGTACCCTTTTGAGCGCAAAGAATGTGCCCACCTTGCGAAGGGCGGGCACGCTAAAAAAGGCGAAGCAGCCAAGTGGGCGATCGCGTGGTGCTGTGGGTTTCATTGACGTACGTTTTTGCGTACGTTATAGTGATTTCACTGGATTACGAAAGGGGCTCCCATGACCTCCATCACTGCCACTGCTTTTCGTCAGAACATCTACCAAACCATCGCGCAGGTGAATTCGAACTGTGCCCCCATTGCCATTACTAACAGCAAGGGCAAGGGCGCAGTGCTCATTGGCGAGGACGATTGGGCGGCTATCGAGGAGACGCTGTATCTGGCGGGGGTGCCCGGCTTGGTGGAATCCCTGCAGGAGGGAAGGGCCGAGGCGCTGGTTGATTGCGTGGCCGAAGACGCGCTGGAGTGGTAGCCGTGTACCGCGTGGTGTTTGCCAGGCAGGCGGCAAAAGATGCGAAGAGGCTCAAGGCTGCTGGTCTGGATGGAAAGGCGAAGCAGCTGGTGGAAGTGGTGCGGCACGACCCGTTTGGAAGACCGCCGGCTTACGAGGCGCTGGTGGGCAACCTTCAGGGGTTGTATTCCCGGCGTATCAATTTGCAGCACAGATTCGTGTACGAGGTAATTCCCGAAGCCGTTGAAGAAGACGGCCAGAAATACCAAGGCACGGTAAAGGTGCTGCGCATGTGGACCCACTACGAGGGCGTGCAGCTGTAGCAGAAACGCACTGGGACAGTGCGTTTCTGCATAGTTGGGCCCTGGAAAAGGCAGGGCGTCGGGTTATTACACTTCGCGGCAGTTGAGGAGGCGGACGCCTTCGGAGAGGGGGCCGCAGGCGAATTCGGATGGGCTGATGGCGTAGTTCGGCTGCGTGATTTCGGGGTCTGGCATCATGCCCACCTGCTCGGTAACTGCAGGGCTGTCGGACAGCCGGGCGTACACGTCGAACCCCAGTGCCCGCTGCGGGCACGCCTCCACGCACACGGGCCCCAGCCCTTGGTCGATGCGGGCTTGGCAGCCGTCGCACTTAACCGTTTTCCCAATGGCCTCGTCGAAGCGGGGGGCGTGGTAAGGGCAGGCCATCATGCACGATTGGCACCCCACGCAGGTGTCGCTGTTCACCACCACGAAACCGTCTTCGCCTTTGGCGATGGAGTCGGAGGGGCAAAACCGCAGGCAAGCAGGATTAGAACAATGGTTGCAGGACATGGACACGTAAAATGCGAACACGTCTTGCTGCCAGCTGCCATCGCTGTTTTGCTGCCAGTTGCCGCCAGCGAACTCGTGGATGGTGCGGTAGGCCACGCCGGCCCCCAGATGATGGTAGTCCTTGCAGGCCATTTCGCAGGTGCGGCACCCAGTGCAGAGGTTCTGGTCGAAGGAAAAGCCGAACTGGCGCCGCTTGGAGCTGCCTTCTTTGGCGGAGGCAGTCGGCTGGGGTTTAACAGTCATAGCCGCGCGCCCTCCCTTCTGTTTGCTCGGCGGGGGTGAGGGGGCGCAGCCGCACGAGACAGCTGTTTTGGCCGTTGCCCCTGGCTATGGGGCTGGGGCGAAGCGACGTGAGGGTGTTGGGGCAGCCGCCCCAGTCCAGCCGCGAGCCTTCCATGTCCGCATCGTGCCACGCCCCGTTGGGCAGGGCCACCACGCCCGGCATGATACGGGGCGTTAGGTGCACGTGGGTCACCAGTGCGCCACGTTCGCTCTCAACCACCACGGCCTGCCCGTCGGCCACATTGAAGGCGGCGCCGTCGACGGGGTTCACTTGCAGGGCGCGGGGCATCACGGAGTCCATGATTTCCAGATGGGCCAGATTTGAGTGAATGCTCTGGTGGCCGTGATAGGTGATGAACTGCAGGGGAAACTGGCCGGCCCTTGCCGCTTCGGGGCCCTCGGCGGCGGGAACGTAGGCGGGGATGGGGCAAATGGCCTGGCCCTGCGGGAGGTCTGCGGTTTTGGCCAGGCGAGTCAGCGCCGCGGAATACACCTCCACCTTCCCCGAAGGGGTGGGCAGCGGGCAGGCCGCCGGATTGCGGCGGAAGGCCTCGTAGGCGCAGGGGAGGGATTTGCGGGGCGCCCGCGTTTCGGCCTGGTCATTTGCGTCCGAACCGCAGGGCCCGGATTGCCCTTCTTCGCCAGCCGAGGTTTCGGCAAGCAGGGCGAAGGCCTCCTTCCGGTGATGCTCCAGCGGACCGCTTCCTTCCAAACCGCTGGTGAAACGGCTTTCAACCCCCAGTCGTTGCGCCAGTCCCAAGCCTATTTCCCAACTGGACATCCGCTCTGCGGTGTGATGGTTCCACGCATGCCCTTGCCGCACCATCGCCAGCCGGTCGCTGTAGCCGGCGGTCACAATGTTCTCCTGTTCCCCCAGAGCAAGCTCGGGCAAGATGATGTCGGCGTAACGGGCGGAATCGGTCAGCACCACATCGCACGCCACTATGAACTCGCACAGCGCCTCGTTGAATAGCAGATCGTGGGTGGCGTTGATGGCGGCGTGCTGATTGGTGAGGCAGTTGCTGCCGTAAAGGACGATCATTTTCAGGGGCGCCATCAGCTGCGGGGCGCCCTGCAGCCCGTGTGCTGCGGTGAAACCGGTGCCGCGCGTCAGCGCCTCGGTCCACATGAACGCCGGAAGGGAGGCGCGCACGGGGTTTTCGCCGGCGCCGGGAAGCTGGGTGTTGTTGGGCCGCATCGGTTCGCGCACGCCACTGTTGGTGCCCGGCTTGCCAAAGTGGCCGCTGGCCAGGGCCAACAGGCAGATGGAGCGGGCGGTTTGCTCACCGTACTCGCTGCGCTGCGGCCCCCATCCTTGGGTTATGAAGGCGCTCTTGGCTTGGGTCAGGCGCTGGGCGAGGCGGCGAACGACGGGGGCGGGGCAGCCGGTTACCGACGCCGCCCACTCCGGCGTTTTCGCCACGCCATCGGGGCCAAGCCCCTGCAGGTAGGCGTAATAGCTGCTGCCGCTGGGCGCCCCTTCGGGGAGGGTGTCCTCGAAAAACCCTACGCAGCCCTCGCGCAAAAACACTTCGTCGGCGTTGCCGTCCTCCATCAGCTGGTAGATGACGCCGGCCACAAAGGCGGCGTCGGTGCCGGGGCGGATGGGTATCCACAAATCCTCGGGGCTACGCACTTCGGCGGTGTGGCGCGGGTCGATGGAAACAACGGGCAAGGGGCGTCCGTCTTCGGCGGCGCGTCGCCTCAGTTGGCTGAGGAAAGGGCCGCTCGCGGCCCCTCCTTGACGAGTTGTGGAGGGAGAAGACCCGAACAGCACCAGCAAATCGGAGTGTTCGAGCTGTTCCAAAGGAGAACCGCTCAGGTAGCCGTCGTCGCCGAACAGCGCCATAGCTCCGGCCTGCAGCTGGGCGCTGCTGTAATCGGAATGAAAGCGCAGGTGCCCGCAGTAGCAGTTGACTGCGCGCTCGATGGGCGATTCCCCCATGGCGCTGGCGCCGGTGCCGAAGGGAAAGAAGATAGCTTCGGGCCCGTAAGTTTCGGCAATGCGCTTCAGCTGCGCAGCCGTCTCATCGAGGGCTTCATCCCAGGAAATGCGCTGGAACTGGCCGGAGCCGCGCGGCCCGGTGCGTTTGAGCGGGTAGTTCAGCCGTTGGGGGCTGTGCACCCAATGGCCCCAAGCCCGACCGCAGAGGCAGGCGCGCAGGGCGGGCAGGTTTTCGGAATCGGGGGCGTTGTCGGTTTCCACCCAGGCCACCCGGCCGTCTTCCACCTGCAGCCGCAGTTGACAGCGGCTGCCGCAGTTGAAGCCACAAGATTGAAGCACCGTCTGGCGAGAAGGGGCCGCCATGCTAGCCCTCCGCCCCTGCGAGGGCGGCATCTTCCGCCTGCAACCAGTGCTTGGTGAGCATCAAGAACTGCCGCTGCTCCAAACGGTCGCCGAACAGCGATGACAGCAGCACGAAGATATCGTCTCCGGCGGAGCGCACGGTATCGGCGCCGGCCGCAGTGAGGCAAAACAGGATGCCCCGCGCGTCGGAGGGATCGGGGATGCGCTGGATGAGGCCGGCTTCCTCCAGCCGCAGCGACGCGGTGGTGACATAAGAGCGCCCCACCCGCAGGCAGGCGGTAACATCGCGGGCCCTCAGCTGCTTTTGCCCCCGGTGTTTTTTCGGGAACAGCTCTAACAGGAAGCGGAAGTCGGTGAGCGAAAGGCCGCAGTCCTTTTTCACCACCTGGCACATGGCCTGGTGGATGGCGCACAGGGTGGTGATTTTGGGAATGGGGCCCCAGTCGGCGGGGCGGGGACCGCTGCGGAGGGCGAAATAGCTGCCCGGAACCACAAGCGCGTCGCCGACGATTTGGGACAGGTAATCCTGCTCATGGGGGCTGAGGGGTTCCAGGCATCGGCGCCCCCAGGTTTGCACCGCCACCGACGCCCGGATGAGCGCGTCTTTTCCCTGGGCTGTGATGAGCGGGACGCCGCCCGGCCTTGGCTGCACCAGGCCGGATGCCGCAAGCGCCTCCAGCGCGCCCTTCACGTCGTCGGGGCGCATGGATGCCGCAAAGGCCAGGCGAGCCGGGGTGGCGTCGCAGGTCTCCGGCATGGCCAAATGGGCGAGCACGCGGTACTGGACCACGGTGAGGCGCGGCGCCAGGCAGCGGGCCAGCCCCTTCTCGAACTTAGAGATAACGGCGCACCACAAAGTTACCAGGTGCGCCTTCCGGGCATCCATCGGCGGCTCCTTGCATGGGGGCGGGGCGTCGCCGCAAGGGCGCGCCCCGGCAAAGGGCCCGCTGGCGGGCGGGCCGAGATTCAAGGGTGTCCATTATAGCCGATGGAGGGGGGATGGGCGCGGGCGAGAAGCCCGAGCGCCTCCCCCTCGGTGTTCCGTCTGAGGGGCTATTGGTCGTTGCGGGCCTTTTCCGGCTTGATGAGGAAGCCGGCCAGCACCAGGAAGCCCAGGGCCACCAAAGCGATGACGCCCACTACCACCAGCACCTCGATGGGGGTGGGGGCATAAGAGCTGAGCACGGCGAAGGAGGCGGTGCCGGTTTCCCGAATGGCCTCGCTGGAGCCGCTGATCAACCCCGGCGCCCCCATCACGTTGGGGGTGATGAACGCGGTGAACAGCAGCCACACCCGCTTGCAGAACACGCCGGCCACCACCAGCGCGCAGGCCACGTTCACCACCGCCGGCTTCTGGCGGTTCTTCGCGAACACCAAGATGCAGAAGGGCACCAGCAAACCGCCGATCACCTCGAACCAGAAGAACGGGGCGGTGGCGCCGAAGAATAGCTCGTTCAAAATCACGGTTGCCCCGTGGGTGCCGTTGTAGGCCATGGTGAGCAGTTCGCAGAAAATGAAGAAGGCGTCAACCGCGATGCAGGTGGCCAGCAGGCCCGCCAGCGACGCCATGAGGTCGCGGGAGGTGTCGAAGATGCGGGCCTTCTTCAGGGCGGAGAGCACCAGCAGCAGAAGGGCCAGGCCAGAGTCCATGGCGGAGGCCACGAAGATGGGGGCCAAGATGGCGGAATGCCAGCCTTCCTTCGCAATTTCCAGACCGAAGATCCAGGCGGTTACGCTATGCACCAGGATGGCGCAGGGCAGCGCGAAACGGGAGGTGATGGAGATGGCACGCTGGTTGTTTTTGGCCATGAACACCAGGTAGCAGATGTTGATAACCAGGTAGCAGGTGATAACGCACACGTCCCACAGCAGGGGAGAGGTGGGGTTGGGGCCGGTTGCAAGGCGCCATACCCTCTGCACGCCGCCCAGGTCGATGAGTACGAACATGCCGGCCGCGCAAATGCACACGGTGGAAAGGATGATGGCCGGCAGCGCCACTTGCTTGAATTTGGCGATGTGGAACACGCTGGCCGAGGAGGCAACGATCAGGCCGCCGGCGGACAGTCCCACGAAGAACATGAAGTTGGTGATATAGAGGCCCCATGAGGTGCCGTTGTTCATGCCCGTGGCGGTGAGGCCCACCATGAGCTGGTACACCCAGCAGCCCACCCCCACAACTACCAGCGCCGCCAGCAGCGCCGAGATGGCCTTGTATCGCTTGATGAGTTGCATGGCTTCTCCTAATCGAAATAGCGGACCGAAGGTTCGGTGCCCATGGTTTCCAGCAGTTGGTACGCGTGGCGCTCAAGCACCAGACGGGAGATTTCGCTTTCGGGGTCGTCCAGGTCGCCGAAGATGCGGGCATGGGCGGGGCAGCACACCACGCACATGGGGGCCTCGCCGGCATCGGTGCGCTCTTTGCACAGGGTGCACTTCTCTGCCACGCCCTTGGGGCGCACCGGCACGTCGGCGCCGCCGTAATTGGCCCCGGTGGTGCGCACCGGCGTCTGCCAGTTGAACACGCGGGCGTTGTAGGGGCAGGCGGCCATGCACATGCGGCAACCGATGCACTTGTCGTAGTCGATTTCCACGCGGCCCAGCTCGTCTTTGTAGGTGGCGCCGGTGGGGCACACCCGCTGGCAGGCGGCGTTCTGGCAGTGCTGGCAGGCCACCGGCGTGTACACGCGGCTCACGTTGGGATAGCTGCCCTCGGCGCCGTCCACCACGTCGCAGTTGCTGGTGAGCACGCGGTTCCACAGAAGCCCCTCGGGCACGTTGTTCTGCATCTTGCACGCCATGGTGCAGGTGTGGCACCCCACGCAACGGTCCAGGTTTATGGCAATGGACAATCGGGTCATTCCTTGTTCCTCCTTAGGCCTTCTCGATTTGCACCAGGGTGTCCGAAAACGGAATCACCGGACCGCACATCAGGGCCCCGCCCCGTTCGATGAGGGTGTCGTTGGTGGTGCTTTGTAGGTTGCCCGCCACGTTGTACAGGGCGGTGGCGGCCTCGTAGATGCGGGCCGTGCCGGGGCGGATGGCGCTGTTGGCGGCCACCTTCACCTCGAAGCTGCCGCGGTTGTTGAACACGCGCACCGTGTCGCCGGTTACCAGGCCGCGGCTTTCGGTGTCTTGGGGGTTCACCATGATCAGCGGCTCGTACAGCAGCTGCAGCCAGTCGGCATCGTAGAACTGGTTGTGGATGCGGAAACGGGTGCGCACATTGGACAGCTGCAGCGGGAATTGGCGCCGCAGCTCCTGGTCGGCAATTTCAGTGCAGGGCTCCCACTGGGGCAGTTCTTGGCCGAAGTCCACCAGGTTGTCGTAGTACACGTCCATGCGGGTGGAGATGGTGGGGAACACCAGGTCGGGCACCACTTCGCGAATGGTGTCGCGGTCGGGCACCGGCCATACGGCGCCGGCTTCGGAAATTTGCTGCACGGTCAGTTCGGCCACCCACGGCTCGGGCGAGCTGGCCAGCACGGCGTTGCAGCGGTCGGTGGCGGTGGGCGGAAGGCCCGCTTCCAGCCCCAGGCGCTTGGCAATCTCGCGGGTGATCCACAGGTCGGTTTTGGCCTCGAACAGGGGGTCGATCACCTTTTCCTGGATGACGATTTGGCTGTAGCCGCCTTTCACGTTGCCGAAGGGTTCGTCGTATTCGAAGCGGCTGGTGGCCGGCAGCACGTAGTCGGCCCATTTGGCCCCTTCGGTGAAGTAGGGGTCGATGGACACCACAAAGTCCAGCGTGTCCACCCAGGCGGTGAGGTTGTCCATGGCGGCCACGTGCTGGGCCACGAAATCGCCGCAGAAGATGGCGCCGTGCACGTTGTTCTCCTTGAAGGGCATGTCGTAGAGGCTCACCGGAGAGGGGATCATGGCCCAATCTTCCGGCATGGCCCAACCGCCCAGCGCCACGCCGTAGCCGTTATAGGAGGGGCCCACGTACACGCCCACGCCAGCGCCGGGCTTGCCGATGTTGCCAGTCAGGGCCACCAGCACGGCCGCCGCATGGCCGGAGATGTCGGCGTTGGTCATCTTGTCGTTGCCGCCCCAGCCCAGCGCCAGCGAAGAGGGCCCCTCGGCGTACTCTTCGGCCAAGGCCTCGATGCGCTGCTGCGGAATGCCGGTGACGCCGGCGGCCCATTCGGTGGTGTAGGGGCGCTGGGTTTCCAGCAGCAGGCTGTAGGCGGTAACGTATTCGGTGCCGTTCAGGGTGATGCTTCCCTCCAGCTGCGGGTTGTCGCAAAGGTCGTAGCGCTGCACCTTGCCGCTTTCGCCGTCAATCACATAGAAGGGGTTCTGCTCGCCGGTCTCCGGCACTGCGGGGGCGGCCCCGTCGGTGGTGCCTTCCGCCTGGTTGCCGCCGATGGCCAGCGGGCCAATCTCGCCGGCGCCGGCGTTGGGGTTGGTGGCGAAGTTGGCTTCGTCCACCTCGATGGCGGCATCGCCGTGGTGACGGGCAAGCTGGCCGGTGGTGGCGTTCACCAGGAAGGGCAGGCTAGTGTGCAGCTTCACGAACTGCTCGTCTACCAGGCCCTTGTCCAGAATATGGGAGGCCATTCCCAAGAACAGCGCGGCATCGGTGCCCGGCTCGATGGGAATCCACTCATCGGATTTGCAGGCGGTGGTGGAGTAGTGGGGGTCTACGGTTACCATGTGGGCGCCGGCCTCTTTCGCATCGGCGAAGGTGAAGGCGTTGGGCAGACTGGACTCGCAGTAGTTGGATCCCACGGTGAGAACCAGCTTCGACCGCTGCCAGTCGCGGGCCTCCGGCGCTCCCATGGCGAAGCCGCCGCCCAGGCCAGTGGCGGGGTCGAGGCCGTTGCCCACTCCCACGTCGATGCCGGTAAGGCCGCCGTCTTGCGCCCCCAGCATGGGGCCAAGGAACCCGAAGTCGGCTTCGGAGGTGGCCATCACCAGCAGGGAGTCTTTCCCGTGAGCGCTCTGGGTGTCTTTGATCAGGGCGGTTATTTCGTCCAGCGCCTGGTCCCAGCTGATGCGCTCGAATTCGCCCGCGCCCCGCTGACCGGTGCGCTTCAAGGGAGCCTGAACGCGGCCGGTGCCGTAGATGTGCGAGATTTCCGAAATGCCCTTGAGGCAGATGGTTTGGAAGTCCGGGTTGCCCACCCCGTTGGGCTGAATCTTCACCAGGCGGCCGTCCCTTACGGTGCAAGCCAGGGCGCACATACCGCCGCAGTGGCTTTGGTGATAGGTGCGGGCGATGGTCTCGCTGGGCTCAGCGTGGGCCGTGGCTTGAAGGCCCCCCGCCAGCAACATGCCGGTGCCGGCAGCCCCCAAAAGCCCCGCCGCAGCGGCGGTGGTTTTCAGGAAACCCCGGCGGCTCAAGCGGTGCTGGGAGATGAACGAATCGGTCATTTCTCCTCCTTCTCCTTTTGATGGAAATGATTGCATCAACAGGTAAAAGTCTAGGGGAGGAAAAGGGGTCGATTCAAGGAAACAACTTTTGGCTAATAGGCCCGTGAACTGGGAAAACAAAACTTTTTTAGCGGATTTCAGTGAACAAAATGCAACAGCGGTTTTCAGGGCGCGCGATGGGGTGCAAGCATTGGCCTTGCCGCCCTTTGAGGCGGCCGCAACGGCGTTACCCGCGCCGCACAGCTTAGCGAGATGCCGCGCTCGCTTCGCTTGGCGCTTCCAGCGGTACCATGTCCAGCCGCAGTGTTTGCTCCACCACTTTCATCAACGCCTCGTCCGGGATTCCGGGTTGCACCTTCACCAAGCCCACCATGCCAAAAATCACCAGACAGAACATCTCGAACACCAGCTCGATTTCCACTTCGTGGAAGGCGGCATACTCGGCGGCGATGTGGCTGCTCAGGCATTCGGCGGTTTCCCTGGTGGCTCGCACGTCAAAGGCATCGCGTATGCCCAGCTCTTCCAGCACCGCGATCATGGGGCGCGGCCGGCCGGAGGCATCGTAGAGCGCGTAGCGAAACAGTCTGATGCACTTGCGAAGCGAGCCGGCAGTGTCGCCGAACGCGCGCGACTCGTTCCATACGATGACGGTTTCCACGAGGTCTTCCACGTAGTCGTCCACTACGGCGCAAATCACCCTTTGTTTGCTGCCGAAGTGGTAGTACACCAGCTCGCGGGTCACATTGGCCGCTTTTGCAATGGCGGCCACGGTGGTCCTCGCAACGCCCTGCCGCTCGAACAACTGGCGAGCGGCGGCCACGATGGCGCCCCGCGTTCCCGTGAGGCGCCGTGATTCCCGCAAGGATTTCCTCGGCGGTCGGGGTGCCGATATGGCTTCCGCCAAAGAGGATGCGAAATGTTGAGAGGTGGCCATGGCGCCCCTGTTCCCTCGGTTGGTAGCTGCTAACAGGATAGCGAAATCAGCGTTTTCACAAAACACATCGCCATGTAAAAACTTCTGGATGCCGCGCATGGTAGACTGCGGGCAATGATGCCCCGGGGAGGGGGCAAATTAAGAGGAAGGGGAGCGTCATGGGTATTTTGTATCAAGCGGCCGACCCGACGTATTGGGCCATCTGGCTGTTCGTTCTGTTCGCGCTGATGGCCTTCAACGAACTGGGCCGCGTGAAGGTGTGGTGCGGCCTGGCCCTGTTCGCCGTGTTGCCCATCGTGATGACCATTTTCGTGTGGCCCACTACCGCCGCGCCCGGCAACGAGTACGGCACCGGCACTTGGTTCAACTGGGTGAAAACCTACTCCGCCCTTGCCGGCTGCCTGGGCTTCATGGCGCTGCGCTTCGTGAAATGGAAGGGCGCCGATGGCAAAACCCACTACCTGTACGAGAAGAAGTGGGCGCTCTGCTTTCCGCCGCTGATTCTGGCCATCAATATCGCCGAGGCGGTGCTGCGCGACTTCCAGGTGTTCAGCTTCGCGCTGTGGGAGGGCGGCCTGGTGGAGAACCTCTGGACCATTTCGGGCCCCTGGAACATCATGAACGGCATCGCCGGCATCTTGAACATCATCACCATCTGCGGTTGGTTCGGCATTTTCATTTCGAAGGATTCGGCGAAGGACATGATTTGGCCCGATATGATTTGGGCCTGGATCATCTGCTACGACCTGTGGAACTTCGCCTACACCTACAACTGCATCTCCGACCATTCCGCCTACTGCGGTTTGGCGCTGCTGCTGGCCTGCACCATCCCCACCTTCTTCATCAAACGAGGCGCATGGCTGCAGCATCGGGCCCAAACCCTTGCGCTGTGGATCATGTTCGTGATGACGGTGCCGCAGTTCGCCGATGTGCTAGCGCCCATCCCCACCACCCACAACCCCACGGCCTTCTTCGTGGTTAGCCTGTTGGCGCTGCTGTCGAACGTGGCGCTGGCCGCCTACCAGTTCTATCGCGTGCGCAAGCTGAAGCTGAACCCGCTGAAGGACGAGATTTACGCCGGCACCAAGCCTTATGAGCGCATTGTGGAGGAGAACCGCTAGGCGTTTGGTTTGGGGGAAGTCCCCGATAGATGGCAGTTTGGAAAGGCTCCGCGGCACAGCGTCGCGGAGCCTTCGTTTTGGGGCCGGTGCGCTGGCAAGTTTTGGCGAAGTGGTTGTTGCGGCGCAGGCCGCGCGCGGCCGGGGGCGCGGGCGCGTGGGCCGGCATCGCACGGGGCGCAATGCCGCGCGATCTGGCGGCGCGCCTCATGGGGGTTTCGCGAGGGGAGGGCCCCAGTGCCGACTTTCCGCTATGATGGAGCCGAAGAAAGGAGCGTCATGGGCGATTTTTCCCAGCGGGTTTTCGCGGTGGTGCAGCGTATCCCCGCAGGCAAGGTGGCCACGTACGGCCAGGTGGGGGCTTTGATAGGGGCGCCGCGCGGGGCCCGTTACGTGGGGTACGCGCTGCACGGCAATCCCAACCCTGGCACCGATGAGGGTTGCATCCCCTGCCACCGCGTGGTGTTCAAAGACGGCCGCATGGCCACTGGCTTCGCCTTCGGGGGCCCCGATGAGCAGCGGAAAATGTTGGCCGACGAAGGGGTGGCCTTCGATGAAGAGGGCCGCGTTCTGATGGACCGGTTCCAGTGGGACGGCCTCAGCTCGGCCGTGCGCTCGGGCGCTGAAGGCTCTGACGCCGACGGCCCCCTAGGCCCGCCCCCCGACTTCAACTGGAAAGCCGAACTAGGGGAATAGGCCCGGCGAGTTGGTGGGCCATACGCAATGGCCCGCATGTGGGTTGCTGCCGGCGCGGGCCGAGGCCAAATGCGCCGTAACAACTATTTAAGTGAGGGTATCTCCACAGAGATACTTCAGCTATAATGAAACTATCTCCACAGAGATAGGACTCCCATGACTCGGCTGACCCTCTACCACGGATCTTCCCGGATAATCGAAACCCCTTGCTTCGGTGCGGGCAATCCGCACAACGACTATGGTCTGGGCTTTTACTGCACGCTGCATGAAGAGTTGGCCTGCGAATGGGCGTGTGCCGCCGAAGGGGCGGGCGGATTCGCCAACAAGTACGTCTTCGACAGCTCCGACTTGCGGATGTTGGACCTGGCGGCGGAGCCCTATACCATTCTCCACTGGCTGGCGTTACTGGTGGAAAACCGGGTATTTGAAGCGAAAACGCCCGTGGCCGTTGAGGGCAAGCGCTTCCTTCGGGAAAGGTATTTGCTGCCCATTGAAGAATACGACGTCATTCGCGGTTACCGCGCCGATGACAGTTATTTCTCGTTCGCGCGCGCCTTCCTTCGCAACGACATTGCACTGGAACAGCTGAGCCGCGCAATGCGCCTTGGTAATTTGGGCGAACAGGTTGTGCTGAAAAGCCCGCGGGCGTTTGAGCGCTTGCGTTTTGAAGGCGCGCGTCCGGCGGCCAGCGAAGTGTACTATCCTCAGCGGATGGAGCGGGACGAAAATGCCCGCCGGCTGTACCGCGAGGAAGCGAGCCGCTTGGGCATCGGCGGCCTTTACCTGCGCGATATCCTGCAAGGGGGCGGCAATGAGGGCTTATGACGAAAGCTATCTGGCGGACGCCCGCGAGGTGCTGGGGGAGGCGTTCGATTGCGCCGCGAATAAGGCCGATATGCCGCTGCAGAGGTTTTTCGAGCTGTTCGTGGCCACGGGTGTGGCGGACGCTTTTGGGAAGGGCTGCCCGCGCTACGTGGCGGGTTCTTCGGGCGTGGAGCTGTTCTTGGACGTGTGCTACCGGGCTGGGGTGGATGCCGGCGTGGCGCTGTGCGATGAGGTGGCCTTGGAGGAAACTCCTGAGTATTGGTGCGGCTGGGCCTTGGCCCATTGGCAGTGGAGCGCAGGCCGGCCGTTTCGCATCATCGGGCGCTCGGTGACGATGGAGCAGGTGGTGGCTCTCTATCATCCGCTGCACGAGGCTCCCGAGGAAAAGTTCTGCGAAACCATGGAGGCCCGCTTGGCGTTGGGGCCTTCGCCCTTGAGGGTGCAACGGAGAACCCGCGGCTTGTCCCAGCGGCAGCTGGCGGAGGCGTCGGGGGTGTCGCTGCGGGCCATTCAGCAATACGAGCAGCGGGCAAAAGACGTGAACCGCGCGCAGGGAGCCACTTTGCTCCGGCTAGCCTGCGCCCTAGGCTGCTCCATAGAAGACTTGCTGGAATACCCCCTGAACTAAGCCCCCCGCGGCAACGTGCTACAATTGCGGAACTTGTTTTCGATGCGCCGAAGGAGGTTGCCGTGGTTGAGATTGCCGACTTGCGCGATTGCCCTGCCAGTGGCCTCTTTTACGGCGGTCGTGCGGGGCAAAAAGAAGGCATCCTGATTGACGGGGTACCGTGGATTGCCAAATACCCGCGCACCACGCGGGATTTAGCGGGGCGGCACCTGCCCTCCTACACCTCCAGCCCGGTTTCGGAATACTTGGGGTCCCATATCTACGGTCTGCTGGGCATTCCCGTTCATGAAACCATGTTGGGGTATCGCAAGGGGAAAATCGTTTGCGCCTGCAGAGACTTCACGTTTCCCAATGCCCGGTTGTTCGAGTTTCGCGAAGTGAAGAATGCCCTGTCGGATGACGATGCCGGCTTCAACTCGGCTCCCTCTGATGGCGAGAGCATTTACTTGGGTGATGTGCTTGCGGCTATCGAGACATCGGATTTGCTGCAAAGCGTGCCCGGTGTGCTTGAGCGCTTTTGGGACATGTTCGTGGTGGATGCGTTTCTGAAGAACCCCGACCGCAACAATGGCAACTGGGGCGTGCTGATGGTGGCGCCGATGACCTACGAGCTGGCGCCCGTGTACGATTTGGGCAGCTGTCTTTTCAGCAAGCGTAGTGCCAGCGTGGCGGCACGCCGGTTGCATGACAGCGAGGCGGGGAAGGAAGACGCCTTCGGCACGAATGTGTCTTGTTACCGACTTCCCGATAGCGAAGGGGGAAGTGCGGCCATTCATCCCTTCGACTACATGGCGAAAACCAGCAATCCGGATTTGCGGGCCGCTATCGCCCGCTTTGCGGCTGCGGTGGACCTCGGGGCCATCGAGCGGCTCATCGACAGCATTCCCGAGGAGGCCTACGGCATCTCCCTCATGCCCGCTCCCATGCGCGAAGAGCACAAGCGCCTTCTGCGCAAGCGCCATGAAGAAGGCATCCTGCCGCTTGTAGGGAGGTAGGGCTACTCCCTACTCCCGTAAACCTCGCGAAGGGTTTTGATGAACGTTTCTATGGAGGGCCCTGTGTTCTGTGCAAGATGCATCTCTTCCGCTTGTATGGCCAGAGAAGGGTCGGCCGGCGGAATGATCGCGTAATTCGGGTTGTTTTCAAGGGCCGGACGCTCGCCCGCAGGCATGAGCATGAGGCAGTTTCCCAGTTCGAGATTAGAGTAATCGTACACAGAAGACGTGGCGATGGGCTTGACGGTGTGGGGTATGCCCCGTTGCTCTAGTAGCATTTGGATTTGATTCCAGGTGGGCGTGAACAGGGGGCCCGCAAGGTGGATGAAGTTGCCGCCAATCAAATCTTCCGCAGTGTAAGCTGTTTTCGCTGCCAGTGCGCTGGCGCTAGACACCACTAAGTAAAGAGGGGCGCGCCATATGGGATTTACGGAGAACAAGTCGGCGTCGTCCCACGTGGCAATGGAGCTCGAGAGGCCAAAGGCCAGCACACAATCGGCCTCGTTCTGCCGCAAGAGGGCGGCCAGAGCGGTGGGCACATTGGAGATGCAGCGCACCACATGCAAAGAGATGCTCGGGGTTTGATTGCGTAGGCGCCCGATAAGCTGCAGGGTGGTGGCGTTCTCGTTTGGGCTGCCCAAAAGCCCGCATACGTTGAGCGAGGCGGCTTCTCTCATGCTGCTGGCGGCAGCTAGCGATTCTTCGTACATCCCCCAAATTCCGAGCTCTTGGCCGAGAAGAGTGACGCCCGCTTCGGTCAGGGCAACCTCGTGACGGTCGCGCCGGAACAGCTTCACGCCGTATTCCCGCTCCATGGCGGAGATGTGCTTGCTCAGCGTAGATTGCGACATGCACAGCTTCTTAGCCGCATCGCGGAAATTCAATCGATTGCTGAGCTCAATGAATTCCTGGAAATAACGAATATCCATAGTGCCCCCATTTCCCCTTTTCTCGCTATTTTAATACCGAAGCAGTGATGCAGTGCCGCTGGGGCGATGCGTAAAAAGCATCGTGATTCAAATATGGAATCACCTCATTAGCGAATTGGGCAGTTGTCCAATTCGCGTGCATCAACAGCTCTTCCTTGGAAATCACCTTTTCCATTCTGTCCTTATGTGGGCCGATTCCGATGCACCGTTGTGGGCAATAGGCCCGTATGCTGCCACCGTCGCCAGTGCCAGCAGGTCGTTTCGGGCCGCCAGCACTGCGCAGGGAAGAGAGAAGAAGGAGGAGCAATGAAGGGATTAACGGTTACTCGCCGCACCTTCGCAAAGATGGCTGCTGTTACCGTTGCCGCCACGGGTTTGAGCGCGGCGGTGGCAAGCACATCGTTTGCCGAGGGGCAGCAGCGCTCGGATGCGGGCGCGGGCATCACGCGGGTGCGCACCTGCTGTCGCGGTTGCGGCAAGATGGAATGCGGCGTTTGGGTGACGGTGGAAAACGGCCGCGCGGTGAAAGTGGAGGGCGATACCAGCTGCTTCACCTCCGGCGGCAACTGCTGCGCGAAATCGCAGTCATCCATCCAGGCGGCCTATCACCCCGACCGCATTCTGCATCCGCTCAAGCGCACTAACGCCAAGGATTCCGATGTGGCCGAATGGCAGCGTATCACATGGGACGAGGCCTATTCCACGATGGCCCAAAAGTACCAGGAGCTTATCGACAAGTACGGCGGCCCCTCCATCATGATGATGTCGGGCACGTCCCGTTGCTGGTGCATGGGCTCTTACGGCGTGTTCCGCATCCTCTTTGAGTCGCCGAACTCCGTTCACCCATACCAGGTGTGCAAGGGGCCCCGCCACTTCGCCACCCTTATGAATTCCGCTTACGCCTTCAGCTGGCAGGCCACTACTGACCAGCCCCGTGTGATGGTGCGCTGGGGCGGATCAACCGAAATGTCGAACTATGACGACTCGTGCCGCATGACGGTAGACGCCGCCAAAAACGCCGATGAGTTCATCACGGTAGACCCGCGCCTTACCAACCTGGGCAAGGAATCCACTATTTGGCAGAACCTGTATCCCCAGACCGATGGCGCATTGGCACTTTCCTGGATGAACGTCATCATCGAGAACGATCTGTACGATGTGCCCTTCGTGAAGAAATGGACCGATGCCCCCTTCTTGGTGGTAGAGGACATGCAGCCCAGCCCTGGCCCCTTTGGCGCAAAATTCCAGGTGGGCGTCTTCCAAACCATGACGCGTTTGCTCACGGAGTCTGACTTGCGCCCCGATGGCAGCCCCTTCCGAATGATGTGCTGGGACACGATAGGCAATCGCCTCACCTATTATGATGCTCAAACTGGTCAATGGGAGGGCCAGACTTGGGAGATGAAACTGGTGGGTCGCGAGCCGCAGCAAAAAGGCATGTATCCCGGCGTTTCCCAAGGCTTCTGCCCCGAGCAATCGGGCTTTACTGCCGATGATGGCTTTGTGCAGGAAATTGACCCAGCTTTGGAAGGGTCTTATCAAGTGACCCTGGCCGATGGCACCACCCACACCGCAGTGCCGGTATGGGAGCTGTTCAAGGCGCGCTGCGCTGAGTTCTCGCCGGAAAAGGCTGCCGAGATTACGGGCATCGCTGCCGACCAAATCGAGCTAGCGGCCAAAACTTACGCTACCCGTCTTGACCCCGAGAGCGGCTATGGCAACGGCGGTATCGGTTACATGCTCGCCATCGAGCACGGTTGCAATGCCATCCAGAACTCCCGCGCGCTGGACTGCCTGGTGGGCATTACCGGCAACTGGGACACGCCGGCGGGAAACCGTGGCGGCACCACTTGCTTCCTGAGCCCCCAGCAGGTGAATTTCGGCGGCAACGTTACCATGGGCGGCGGCCGTGAGAACACCAGCGGATTCGGCGAAGACGTGATTGCGAAGACGGCCGGATATCAGGACTTCCCCGTTATGCACTGGTGGCAGTACTGGGCCGATGCCAATGCCTGCTACGAGCAGATTCAAACCAGCGACCCTTATCCCATTCGCGGCGGCATTGCCCAGTCGGGCGACTTCATGAACATGGCCAATTCACTGTACAACTACGAGTCGATGCGCAGCCTGGATTTCTTCGTGGTGTCGGATTTCTGGCACACTCCTTTGGCCGACGTGGCTGACATCATCGTGCCCTGCGCCCATTGGCTGGAGGCCAACGCCACGCGTCCTTCCCAGGGTTCGTCCGGTGGCATGGGCCTGAACGTCCAGTGCGTCGAACGGCCGGGCGAAGTGAAATACGACGTGGTGTTTAACATCGAGCTGTTCAAGGCCATGGGCGTGCCCTTCTCCGCTGACTCCGAAAATCCCTGGCCCACCGAGGAGGAGTACTGCGACTGGTTTGTGCAGGCTTCCGGTATGAAGTGGACTTGGGCCGAGGTGGTAAAGCAGTTCCAGGAAAATGGCTGGTGGGACTGCAAAGAGATGACCATGAAATCGCTGGCGGGCGATCCGGACGGTTGGCTGGAGTATGGCGGCACCTGGGGCCTGTACCGCCGCTACGAACTGGGAATGCTGCGCCCCGATGGGCTGCCGGGCTTCCAGACGCCTACGGGTAAGATGGAGCTGTGGAATACCACCATGGAGACGTTCTACAGCCCGGAGTCGAGCCGCTATTACAGTGACGACGATGCCGCTCGTGATATTCTGCCCGACTGGCGCACGCCTCCGCTGTCCTTCAGCGCAGCGCCCGAGCTGGAAGGGGAGTACCCGCTCATTTGCAACACCGGCCGCCGCATTCCGGTGTACTTCCACAGCGAACACCGCCAGCTGCCCTGGTGCCGCGAGCAGTGGCCGTGCCCCCGTGTGGAAATCCATCCCGAGGATGCCGAGAAGTACGGCATCGAGCAGGGCGATTGGGTTTGGATCGAAAACGAGAATGGCAAGATTCGCCAGGTGGCCGATATTTATGCGGGAATCGAATCCGGCGTAATCAACTGCGAGCACCAATGGTGGTATCCGGAGCTGCCTCAGGCCGACCACGGCTTCCAGCTTTCAGGCGTGAATTGCCTGGTAACTCGCGAGCTGCGCGACCGCCATTGCGCTGCCACGTATTTGCGCGCCTATCCGGTGAAGATCTACAAGGCCACGCCTGAGAATTCGCCATTTGGCAACCCTGTGCCCTGCGGCAACGATGGCACCGAGATTATCCACGATGCGAGCGATCCGCGCCTGAAGGAATGGGCGAAGCTCGTGTACGGCGGGGAGGAGTAAATCATGACCCAGTACGCAATTGCCACCGACCTCAATCGTTGCGTCGGATGCCTGGGCTGCGTTGTGGCCTGCAAGGTAGTCAACGGGGTGGATGTGGGGTCCTTCTGGAACAAAGTGCTGCGCATCGGGCCCTTCGACAAGCCGGAGAAGGCCAGTTGGGAAGACGTGTCGATGTATTTTCTTCCCGTGCAGTGCCAGCACTGCGAAAACCCTGCCTGTGTGAGCGTGTGCCCTACCGAGGCCTCCCGCAAGCTGGATGACGGTACGGTGCAGATTGACAAGGAGAAATGCATCGGTTGCCAGTTCTGCGCCATGGCCTGCCCTTACAACGTGCGCTACCTGAACGAAGAAGAGCGAGTAGTGGAGAAGTGCACCCTGTGCGAGCAGAAGATAGCCCAAGGGGAGTTGCCCCAGTGCGTGGCCCAGTGTGGCGCCCGCGCCCGTTTCTTCGGCGACTTAGAGCAAGGGTTGGATAGCTTTGCCGGTGCCGGCCGCGTGGGGCATGGGGGCGATGTGGGTTACGATGCGGTGCTCACCACCTTCACCACCCTTGGCGAACTGTGCGAGGATTATTCCGATGCCGACGTTCACCATTTGCCTAATGCAGGTAACGATCCCAGCTTCGTATACATTTTGCGCAACGCCGAATGGAAGGGCGAAAAGTAGCAAAATCGGTGGGATGGCCGCTTCCCCCAATCCCCCTTGCAATCATAGGCGGCCATCCGGTTTAGTTAAAGGCCCCGCGGCATGGTGCTGCGGGGCCTTTGGTTGTGGCGGTTGGGAAGGGCCGTTACTTTTGGCGCAGGGCGCGGGCGGCTTCTTCCCGTTGGCGGCAGAGGTCGGCCCATTTCGGCATTTTCTCCAGCGCGCCAGCTAGCTCGGACAGCGCCTCGGGGATGTCGATGCCCTGGGGGCACAGGCGGCTGCAGCGGCGGCAATCGATACAATCGGCGGCCCGGTGCTCCTCTTCCACGGCGTCCATCTGCATCGACACGGTGAAGCTGCTGGCGAATTGCAGGTCGTTGTAGGTGGCCAGCATCATGGGGATGTCTATTTGCTTCGGGCACGTGTCCACGCAGTAGCGGCACGCCGTGCAGGGCACGCCGCCTTTCAGGGTTTCCGCCACTTCCAGCAGCGCGGCGGCTTCGACGGCGGCCAGCGGTTGGCGTTCGGCGAAGATGCGGCAGTTGTCCTGCACCTGCTCCAGGTTGCTCATGCCGCTCAGCACCACCTTCACGTTGCCGAGCCCTTGCAGCCATCGGAACGACCACTCCACCGCGCTGCGCCCGGCCGCGGCCGTTTCCAACGCATCCATCTGCGCCGGTTCCAGTTGGGCAAGCCGGCCCCCGCGCAGTGGCTCCATCACCACCACCGGCACCCCGGCGTTTTCCAGCATCGCGCACTTTTCCTCGGCCCGCTGCAAGGTCCAGTCCAGATAGTTCAGCTGAATCTGGCAGAACTCAAAGATGTTCTCGCCGGCGAACAGCGCGGCCACTTCAGGGGCCTTCTCCTTCAGCGCGGCGTACTTGCGGGCGCCGTAATCCAGGAACGCAGCCAGGTTGTCGGGGCGCCCGTGGCTGGAAAAGCCCAGATGGGAGATGCGCCCCAGCCGCTTTTGCTCCGCAAAGTAGTCGGCGATGCCCCATTTCTCATCGGTGTACACGTCAATGGAGTTCTCGTACACGTTGTGCAGCAGGTAGAAATCGAAGTGGCCCACCCCGCACTTGGCCAGTTGCTCCTCGAAGATCTGTGCCGGGTTGTAGCTGTCGGCAATCTGGTGGCCAGGATACTTGTCCGCCAGGTAGTAGCTGTCGCGCGGATAGCGGGCTAGGCTTTTGCCCAGCGCCACTTCCGAGAGGCCGTCGTGGTAGGGGTAGGCGGTGTCGAAGTAGTTCACACCGCTGGCAATGGCGGTGTCCACCATGGCGTCCAGCGCTGGCTGGTCGATGGCCGCCTGGTCGCTGTCCACCACCGGCAGTCGCATGGCGCCAAAGCCCAGCAGGCCAACGGCGCTTCCCAGGAATTCGTCGTAAATCATGTGCTTCCCCTTTGCCTCTCGCGCAGTTGTGCGTTCGGGCAATATGGTAGCCCATGGGCCGCTTTTGGGGAACTGACGGGAGGTTCGCGGGCGTGAACCCAGGGCTTTGCACTCGCGTGGGTGACGGGGCGCTGCGCCCTACAGCAGGCTGGTGCCCACGCACCCGGCCATGGCAATGCAGAAAGCCACCACGATTACGGTTCCCAACATAAATCCCAGCATGGCGCTCTCCTTTCCTCGGTAACCTGTTAAGGGCAGTATGGCAGCCCTGCCTTACTGGTGCGCTGCATGGGAATTACAATGCCGTAAGTTACGGCCGCGGCATCTGCCGGGCGTTCCGCGCGGCTATTTGTTTGGGAAGGAATGAGCGATGGCAAAGATCGTGGTAACTGATAGCGATTTCGGAGATTCCCAGTTCGAGCGCGAGATGGTGGAGGCGGCGGGCATCCAATTCGCCGCGTTCAACGGCGAAGAGGCCCGCAGCCCGCAGCAGATCATCGCCCATCTGAAGGGGGCCGACGGCGCCATAACTTCCTACGGCAGCTACACCGCCGAGGTGTTTCAGGCGCTGCCGGGGCTGAAGGTGGTCAGCAAAACCGGCACGGGGGTGGACAACATCGACGTGGCGGCCGCCACCGCCAACGGCACGGTGGTGTGCAACGTGCCCGGGTATGGCACCGAGGTGGTGTCCGACCACGCCATCGCGCTTGCGCTGTGCGTGCTGCGCCGCATCAACGAGATTGACGCCGACATGCGCGCCGGCATCTGGGATTTCCGCAGGCACCGGCCGTTGGGCCAGGTGAGCGGCCGTTCGTTTGGCGTGGTGGGCTACGGCCACATCGGCCAGGCGGTGGCGCGCAAGGCGAAGGGGCTGGGATTCAACGTGGTGGTGTGGGACCGCAAGGGGCAGCCCGGCACCACTACGCCGGAGGGCTTTCCCTACATGGCGCTTGACGCCCTCATCGCCCAGGCGGATGTGGTCAGCTTCCATACGGCACTGGTGCCGGAAACTCACCATCTGCTGAACGCCCAGCGCATCGCCACCATGAAGCCGGATGCCGTTGTGATCAACACCTCGCGCGGGGCGGTGGTGGACACCGATGCCCTGGCCCAGGCGCTGCGGCAGGGGAGGCTGTGGGGCGCTGGCCTGGACGTATTCGAGGAGGAGCCGGTGTCGCCGGATGCCGCCATTTGCCACGCGCCGCATACGGTACTCACATCTCATGCCGCTTACTGGAGCGAGGAGTCGGCGGTGGAGCTGCGGCGCCGCTGCACCCAAAACGCCATCGACGTAGTGCTGGGCCGCCGCCCCGAGAGCTCCGTGAATTAAGGGCTGCAGCTGCGGTGCCCCACCCGGTTACAGATCCCGCTCTCTAGCCGGGCAGCCGGGGCCGGTTCGGGCGAGGGCCGTGCTTGGGAATCGCAGCTGCTTCGGCTTATTCCACCGGGAGGTTCTTCGCCGTCCAGTCGTTCATGCTGCCGGAGTACAGCTCCACTCCTGTGAAGCCTTTGTCCGCCAGGGTGTCGGCTGCCAGGCCGGCGTGCAGCCCGGTTTGGCAGTACAGCACCACATCGTCGCCGGGGGCAACCCCGGCCGCTTCCACAGCGGCCACAATTTCATCGTCGGGCACCATCGACCCGTTTTTGGGCACCACCAGCGGCACGCTTATGGCGCCGGGGATGTGGCCTTCCTCGTACATAAAGGCGGGCCGTACGTCCACCAGGGGCACTTGCTGCGCCTGGGCCTCCTCCACGCGCGCGCTGTCTATAACGGTAACGGTCTGGTTGCTTGCCATGAGGGCTCCTTTCGCTTCGTCCCCATCGGCGCAACGTGGCGCGACCGCTGGGGCATCGGGGCATGCTGATGCATGGTTTTACCGCACCGCCCGCTCCGCGCATCCTCAATCTTTTGCGCCGTAAGGGTGAAGCCCCCATACCGTTACGCGTCGTTCATGCGCGTTTTGCCACATCCTCGTTTTTTTGACGCCTGCTGTCACGGAAATGAGGATATGGCAAAAAACCGAGCGGAAAATTGCCACATCCTCTCGTTTTGTGCGAAATCTGCAGCGAAAACGAGGATGTGGCAAAAACAGGGACCCGAAATTGCCATATCCTCGAAAATGTGACACGGGCCGTCAAAAAAACGAGGATGTGGCAATTTCGCGGCCCGATGGCCGGTGCGTGGTGCTTGGAGGCTGGGGCGCGGCGGCGGGGAGTGGGGGAACGTGTGGCGGAGCGCGGTGCCGGGGCGATACGGTGCCGCCCGGCGGGCGAAGTGCGCTGGCTGATGGCGGCGCGTGCTGGTGCGCTACAGGGGCAGTTCGAACATGTCTAGTTGCACGGTGCCGAGGTCGTCGTAAAACACGGGGAAGGTGCCTACGTTGGTGAAGCCCAGTTTCTCATAGAGGCCGTGGGAGCGCACGTTGTCCACGAAGGTGTCCAGCCGCAACGCCTTCAGGCCTTCGGCGCGGCTGGTGGCGATGGCCGCCTCCATCAGCTCCCGAGCGAAGCCGTTGCCGTGATAGGCGGGCAGCGTGGCCACCGCGTGCACGATGCCCGCTTCGCCATCGGTCACTGTCACGCGCCAAGGCACTTGCTGGTAGCCGTCGGCTGGCGTGCGGTCCACCACCAGGGCGCTGGCGATGTTTCCGTCTTCGGCAATGCCCAGGTACAGGTAGCCGTGCTCTACCGATTCCCGCAGGAAGGCGTGGGAAGGATGCACATCGTGCTTCCACAGCACGTCGAAGTCGGTGCCGGCCATCTCGTCGATCATGCGGGCGTAGAAGTCGATGACGGCATCGGTATTGGCGGTGGTTGCCTTGCGGACGGTGAGGTTGGCCATGGTCTCTCCTTCGTTTTCGTGAGGGCTTCCCCTTATGAGCTGGCGAAGTGGCGCTTCGGTTGCCGGCGGCCATGGGGACAGCGGCTCTTCTTGCGTGGTTGGCGAAGTGGTGGGCTGGATGCCCCCGGCATGCCCGCCAGTGACCGCGCGGGCCGATGCTTGCCCGCGCCGCGCCGACCGCTCGATGCGAGGCGCGCCGGTGGGCCACATCGCATCGCTCGCGGCGGCCGCTTCCGCCGCGCGGAACAAGGGGCGCTCGTGCGGTTTTTCGGTTGACCGTCGCGTACCGCCGCCGGTTTCTCTCTTTCCCCTATGATAGTGCAACAAGGTTCGGTTTGCGCCGCTGGGGCCGACCATCCGCCCCCAGCGCCGCCCCGTGGTTTTTAATGGAGCGAACCAAAGAAAGGACGCCGCATGACCATAACCAAGGAAGACCTGCTGTCCATCAGCCCCGACGAACTGACGCCGGCCGCCACCGAGGCCAAGGTGGAGAAGGTGGCGGAAACGAAAGCCGCCATGCCTGCGGCCCGCTGCTTCGTGTCGGCCATGCTGGCGGGTGCCTTCATTGGTTTCGGCGCCATGTACTTCTGTACGTTTTTGGGCGATCCCACCCTGCCCTTTGGCGTGCAGCGCACTGTGGGGGGGTTGTGCTTTTGCCTAGGGCTGGTGCTGGTGCTGTGTTGCGGCGCCGAACTGTTCACCGGCAATATTCTCATGGTGTGCGCGAGGGCCTCGAAGAAAATCAGCGGCGCGGCTCTGGCCCGCAGCTGGGCGCTGGTGTGGCTGGGCAATCTGGCCGGCAGCCTGGTGGCGGTGGCGCTGGTATTTTTTGCGAACGTGCAAGGAATGAATGGCGGCGAAGTGGGGGAGGCCTTTGTGTCGGTGGCAGCCGGCAAGGTGGCGCTGGATCCGTTGACGCTTTTTGTGAAGGCCGTCATGTGCAACATTCTGGTATGCCTGGCGGTGTGGATTGGCCTTTCGGCGAAGACGGTGGCCGACAAGGTGCTGGGCATCTTGCTGCCCATTTCGGCTTTTGTGGCCTGCGGCTTCGAGCACTGCGTGGCCAACATGTTCTTCCTGCCCATGGGGTTTGCCCTGAACAGCGCCGGATTCGGTGCGGCGGGGGCCATCACAGTGGGCAGCATGGTGTGCAACATCGCGCTGGCCACGGCGGGCAACATCGTCGGCGGCGCCATCGTGGGAGCTGCCTATTGGTTCGTCTACCGCCGCAAGTAGCTTCGGAAGGTGACAAGGGGACGTACACTTTTGTCACCTCTCTCTGCCTGCGAGGCAACCCCGCTGGCTTCTTAGGCAGAGATAGAATCTCTGCCTAAGAAAGTGGGCGAGCCGCATGACGTTAACCCCGTCCCCTGTCGGCCCATGAAAAAAGAAGCAGAGATTTCTCTGCTTCTTTTTTCATGGGCCGTTGGGACTGATTTAGCGGCGGTGGGTGGCGAGCTGCCGTTGCTGGCGCAGGCGGCAACGGCTCACCAGCGCCACTGCTGCGGCCACGGCCATGGCGCCTATGACCGTGGGCAGCATCGGGCTGTCGCCAGTGCGGGGCAGTAGCTTGCCGGTATTGGTTGGATCGTCGCCCTCTGATCCGTCGCCACCCTGCGGATCGTCATCGGGGTCGTCGCCGTTGGGGTTGTCGGGCGGTGTCACCGGGTTGCGAGTGTTCACGAAATTCGCTTCGTACAGGTCTTCGCCAGTCACCTCTGCACTTTGCTCGATCGCCGGCAGCACGGTGTAGCCGTCTTTGTTGCCATCGATTTCCGTCACCCGGTAGGTGGTGCCCTCGGGTACGCCCAGAATGGTAACCGCCTCGTTGTGGTGCAGCGGCAGCACCTGACCGCTCTTCACCCTGCCGGTACGGTCGGTGCCATAGAAGCTGAAACTGTCTTCGAGCGCGTTGCCATCGGGGCCGAAGAACTCCAACCGGAAGTGGAACAAATGGCGGTAATCGTTGGTGGCGAGGTTGTCGCCTTCCGCTGTCTTGCTCACTTGCAGCTTGCCCGCCTTGGGGACGTTGGTGTCAGTGTCGGTAACCACCACGGTGTTGATCAGGCTGAACAGGCTGGTAATGTCCATGTCCAGCAAGTCGTCGGCGTTGCTGTCAGAATGCTCGGGGTCGGATGGGTCGTCGTGGGCATGCAGGTTCTGCTGCACACGGGTGCGGATAAAGCCTTCGTCGGTGACGAAGAAGGGCTCGTACAGCTTGCCGCCGTCGGCATCGGACAGGCCGTAGTCGATGGTGGCGTTCTGGCCGTAGTGCAGATTCATGAAGCGGGGCACTTCAAGACCATCGGTTTCGGCCAGCAGGTCATCTTGCCATCCGGCCATGGTGAAGCTGTCAGACGCCTGCTTCTGGGCGAAGGCGGTGATGTCGCGCAGGGTGATGTTCACATCGCCATCGGCGGCGAATTTCACCATTGTCTGGGTGAGTTTGCCCACGCCGGCCATTACGCTTACGCCGTCATTGGCAACTCCGGCGTCAGCGTAGATGGAGTAAATCCCCACTTTCACAGGGATGATGGTTTCGTTTATAGTGAAACCATCCGGCGCCGAGAGCTCTTTCAAGTAGTAAGTGGCAACGGTGCCGTCGGCGCTGCCGGCTGGCCAGCTCATGTTGGCGTAGCCGTTGCCAAAGCCCTCACTGTGAAGGGTGTGGCTTTCTTCTGGCTCGAAAATAAGCATGCCTTCTTGCCCCTCAACCAGAGAGGTGACGCCCTTGGCGATGGGGGCGGTGCCGACTTTAGCAGCTTCCTCGCTTGCGAACAGGCCAAACTGCACGCCGTTCACGCGATTGCCGTTCTGGTCCACTTTCACCACGCGCAATTGCCGCTGCTCGTTGGGAATGTAGAGCACCGAACGGAAGTTGCGAATGAATTGGCGCGAGTCGAGGGGAGTGTAGCCCCGCTGGTCGTAGGTGGAGCTGGCGGTGCCGGGGTTTATGGTGTCGATCAGCTCTTGAAATTCGGGAGCGCTGGTGGAGTTGGTGTGGTTCAAGATGTTGTAGGCCATCTCGCCCAGCGCACGGTATTTCTCATCAGCGGACATGGAAGCAATTACCGCCTCTGTTTCCCCCAGGGTCTTCGCTAGCGCTTCGGGGGTGATGATGGCATAGAACATGCGCATGTCGCCCTCGGGGTTGGTGTTCAGATAACGGTCGGCGCGGCCGGGCAGGTTCTCCAGTGTGGCGGTGAGGCGTTTCGATTCGTTGTCCCAGTTCAGGTGCCATGCTTGACCGTCACTGGCGTAGGCGGTTGCGGCTTGCATGAGGGCAGCCTTCAACGTAACCTCGCGGGCGGCCAGTCGGTACTGGGCCGGGTCGTCTAGGTTGACGTCCTCTGGGTACTCCACTGTTTGGAAGCCGGTGAGGTTGTCGCCGTACAGAGGCAGCCATAGCTTGTTGCCCGTTTGCTTTTTCAACATGGGTACGGTAACTACCAGGCCGTTCTTTTGCGTCTCTTCGGAAACGGGCGGGGTGCCGGGGATGTACTCCACCAAGCCGCCGTCTTCGCCGACTTGCCCGTAGAAGGTGGATCCGGTGATGCCGTTAACGTAGCTGTTGAAACTGGCGTAGGCGCCAGTTTGGTAGCGGTTGTTCACTATGAGAATGGTGCGTTCGGGATCGAAGCGCACCAGCATATCAGTGGGCAGAGGCTTGTATCCGTCAGGTGCTTTCTTTTCCCGCAGGATGTACAGCAGCCCCTCCTGGGTGTCGGCGTTGTAGCGATCGGCAAAATTGAAGGGCTCCAGCTTGTCGCCGCGAGAGGTTACGTTGTCCACGAACTTCGCCTCGCCGTTTGCGTCGGTGGTGACGGTGGCTTCCAGCTTTTTAGGGGTCACGTCGGCAAGTTCAACCGTGCTGGCGTTCTGGGCGTTGATTCCGGCGGGGGTTTCCACCGAGTACAGCTCAAACTCGGCTCCTTCCAGCGGTTTTCCGTCTTGGTCTACTTTCTTAATCTGCTGGTACAGTGCCTGCTGCAGGTTGAAGCGAACAGCGATGGACGAGTCGTAGTTGCCACGCTCAAGGTAGAACATCTTCAAGGTGTGAGAGGTGCTGGAGGCGAAGGCGTTGCCGTTCCACTGGGTGCCGTCAGCCTTGCCAGCGCGGGTGAACATGTCTTTGATGGTGGTCTTGATTACGGGCTCGGTGATGTAGTTGCCGTCGGCATCGTAAATCTTGCCATTGGAGTTGAAGGCAGTGCCCAGGTTCACATCGCCAGTGGAAAAGTCGATGGTTCCATACAGCTCCGAATGGATGCCGCCCAAATCCAGCACCAGCACGTCGTCGATGAACACCCACACGTCGTCATCGCCAACGAATTCGAAGGTCATGGGCTTGCCGCCTACCAGGCCTTTTACCGGCTGGCGGAAATTGGTTTCCATGGTCATGCCCAAGTGATGGTCGGCGAAGGGCTTGCTGGCGGCGGTTTCTTCATAGCTGTTGCTGGCGTTAAGCAGGTTGACCAGCTTGCCGTCTTTTTCGCTGAAAACATCGGCAGCTTTGTTGAAAGGGAAGAAGTTGCCGACGCTGTCGGTGCCGTCGGTACGCAGGCCGGCGGGAGCGTCGTAAAGCACGAAATGGCCACTGCTGGCTTCGCCGTCGATGGTGGTGGGCGCATTTACGAATTCTGCGAAGTTGTCGCGCATGTTGTAGTAGTAATAGCCTTCGTCGTCCACCTGGAACAGGCCGGTGACGTTGCTGTAGGACTTCTTGCCGCCGTGGGGTACGGCGGGGTCGAACAAGTATTTCAGCGACAGTTGTTCGGGGGTAAGGGTATAGGTGCCGTCTTCGCCGTTGTCGCTGGAATCAAGCCCCGGTTTCACCACGCGCGCCTGTACCGCCTTGCTGACGTTGGTGGCTTTGACGGGATTGAATCTGGGGTTTTCGAATGTTCCTTGTCCGCTGGCCTGGAAATCGGGACCCGCATTCCAGTAAATCATTTCTTTGTAGGGGATTCCGCCGGACGTTAGCGTACGCCATGCCGTGGAGTACAGGGGCGGATTGGAGTTGTAACCGCCCAGCTCAGCGCCGTTGGGGCCCACGGAGGTTTCGTCGTCGTTGATGCTGGGATAGCCGTCGGTGAGCAGCGGCGCCACAATGTTCTGCATGCCGGGACGTTCGAGGGCAATGTCGCCATAAGACGCCACAATACCTTGGTTCCAGTAACCCAGGTGGCGCATGCCGTCGCCGAAAGTGAGCAAGTGTCCGTAATTGATGCCGGTGGAGTTGTTTAGCCAGGTTTGATAGTTAACGGCGGGTGTGGCATTGCCAGTGGCGCTGATGGTGTCACTACCGTTGAGGTCGGGGCGCCAGCTGCTATCGCGGAAAACGCCGGTGCTGTAGTTGAACAGGTTGACCACGGTGTTTTCGGGGTTTACGCCCTCCACCACGTGCTTGGCAAGCGCTGCATCGGAGATGCTTCGGGCGGAAGTGCGGGCACTTGGGCTTTCGTCCCCGTCGCTCAAGTCGGTGACAGCAGGGATGTCGAGAATGGTCTCGTCTTCGTCAGGAACCTCATTCGCTTTGGCTTCTTCGGCTCCGATGGCTTCGCCCTCATCTTGCGGTTGACTTTGCTCCCCGGAATCGGAATTTAACGAATGGGGGGGGGTCTGCGCAAATTCGTTGCCAGTGGTTTCGTCGGCTTCGTTCATAAGCACGTCGCTGATGGGGGTTTCGAATTCGTCGGCTGCTGGTTCCGCGAACGCCGGCAGCCCGGCGGCGCCGAACAACGATAGCGCCAATGTGAGAGAAACCACCACCGACAAAGCTTGGGTAGTGCGGTGTTTCTTGTGCTTCCAGTTCCGTGAAATGATGTGCGTTTCGGACATGCGTGCTCCTCTGAGTAGTGCAGCCGCCCTCTGTCTATAGCCCCCAGACTAGGGCGGGAGAATCTTAGGGCAGATGCTAGCGCAAACGCATGCCGAGAAAAACCCCTTTTTTTGGTAAAAGTGCAGATAAAAGCCGTTTTTGCCCGTAAAATTCGGGGGGGGGGGCTTCTCAGAAGCCATAAAACGATACTTTCTAGCTTGGAGTTTTAACGGGGTTTGCCATTGGCTGCAATTCGGATGTTGGTCGCGAGCCCGGTGCCGGTTGCGGCGCTGGCTTGCTTTGCGCCCCTGCAGTCTATAATGGTTGTCATGCACGCATCTGAAGACAATCCGCAATCCGAATTTGCCACATCGAAGCTGGTCTCGAAAGAGCGCTACAATTTCGGGGTGGTGAGCACCGCCACCCGCAAGTCGATGCAGTCCAACAAACGGCGCGACACCAAGCCGGAAGTGAAGCTGCGCCAGCTGCTGCGGCGCATGGGCTACACCGGGTACCGCACCGATTGGGCAAAGGCGCCAGGCCGCCCGGATGTGGCGTTTCCCGGCCGCAAGCTGGCCATTTTCGTGATGGGTTGCTTTTGGCACCGCTGCCCTCAGTGCCACATGGCTGTGCCGAAGAAGAACGTGGACTACTGGGAGGCGAAGTTCGCCCGCAACATTGAACGGGACCAGCAGAACCTGCGGGATTTGGAGGCCATGGGCTGGAAGGTGCTGGTGCTGTGGGAGCATCAGCTGAAGCCGAAGCAGTTGCCGGAAACGGAGCGCATCGTGTGGCGCTTCGTCCGCCGTCCTCACGATCCGCTCGACCCGCCCGCCCGGTAGACGGCCCGGGCGCCCTTGAGGGCGAGGGCGGCGCTGTGGTTGCCCGTGGTTACCGATACGCTTTCCTTGAAACCGATTCGTTGGCGGGGCGCCGCCGCTTTTGCGTTACACTTACCCAGTGCAGAACTCGGCGAAGTGTCCACAATGCGCTCGCATCTAAGCTGCTTTGAGACGGCCATTTCGGATGGCAGATTTGAACAACTTGGTTGAGAGGAATTAAAGCATGGGCTCGTCGCTACGGATGCTGCTTGTAGTTTTATACGGCTGCGCGTTCATTGCCGGTTTCAACGAAAATCTTATGAACATGGCTCTGGTTTCCATTATGGGGCAATTTGCCATCGATGCCGTGGTGGCCCAATGGCTGGTAACGGGCTACATGATTGTGGTGACGGTGGTGGTGGCCTGTATGGCCTACCTGTACCGGCGCTTTTCACTGCGGGCGCTGTTTTTCGCGGCGGCGGCTTTGAACATCGCGGGTTCGCTGGGGGGCATGGCCTCCGGCGGTTTTGTGCCGCTGCTGCTGTTTCGCATTGTGCAGGCGCTGGGGGCGGGGGTGTTCATTCCCCTCATGATGAACGTGGTGGTGGAGCGGGTGCCCCGGCAGAACCTGGGCGCCTGTTTGGCGCTGGGCTCTTCCATGATCACCATCGGGCCGGCAACCGCCCCCATTGTGACCGGTTTTCTGGTGTCGCGGTTCGGCTGGGCCAGCGTGTTCTGCGTGCCGCTGGACTTCGGCGTGCTGTTTGCGATTCTGGGCTGGTTTGTGGTGCGCGACGAGCGCCAGCCAGTGCGGGGCCGTTTCGACGGGCTGTCGGCGCTTTTGATGGCCGGCGGCGTAACGCTGTTGTCGGTGGGGCTGGCGGCGGTGTCGTCGCAGCCCGTGGCCGGGTTGGGGGAAATGGCGCTGGCGGTGGCGTTGCTGGCGGCGTTTGCCCTGCGGCAGCAGCGGTGCAGCCACCCGCTGGTTTCCCTGAAGCCGCTGCGCTTGCGGGCGTTTTGGCCGGCGGCGGTGCTGGTGATGGTAACCATGATGACCTACTTCTCGCTTTCGGTGGTGACGCCTTTGTACTTCGAACAAGCGGCGGGCATGAGCGCTTCCATGGCGGGGCTGATGCTGCTGTTGCCGGTGTGTGCCCATGCGGGGGCCGCCGTGGTATCGGGCCGTCAGCTGGACCGGCGGGGCGAGTGGCCGCTGATGCCGCTAGGCATGGCCATCGCGCTGATGGGGCTGCTGATGATGGTGGCCGGCGCGCTGCTGCCCGTCATGCCGTTGGTAGTGGGAGGCGTTTTCCTGGGATATTTGGGCACCGGCATGCTGCTCTCCCCGTCGCAGACGGCGGGGCTGCGGCGCCTTTCGCCGCAGCTGCACTCCCACGGGGTGTCGCTGATGGGCATGGCGTTGCAGCTGGCCGCTTGCCTGGGGCCTGCTTTGTATGTGGGGGTGATGAGCTCGGTTACGGGGGCGGCCCAGCAGGCCGGCGCGCCGTTGGCCTGGGCGGCCTCGCAGGGCTTCGGCACCGCCATGGCGGTGGCGGCGGTGATTTGCGCCTGTGGCCTGGCCGCAGCTGCAGCCTACGCCGCCTTTATGCGCAAGCGCCCCTACGGAGGCCCTGAGGACGAGGCGGCTGCAGGGGAGTAGGGGCCGCCATCTGGACCAACGCCGGTTGGGCCGGATCCAGCTGCGGGCTCTTTCCTGCTGCGCCCGCGCCATCCGCGGTACGTGCAAATCCCCGGCTTCTGTCGCGATTCCTGCAACAGAAAGGGCTCTGCGCGTCCATCGCCCAGAGCCCCAATTTTGCAATGTGCCGTTCGCGCGCCTTCTCAAAGAGGAGGCTGCCCGACGGGTCTATTTCTTCGCATCCCCGTACCAGGTGCGGCCTCGCAAGATGTAGCGAAATGCCGGATTGTTACCCACATTGGGAAGCTCGTGGACATCTGCCTCTGTCCAAGGCTTGCTCGTCTCCCCAATGAGCAGGAACTCGGTGTCTTCGGAGCCCCACTTAGGTCCGCGGAACGATTCGATACCCTGATCAAGGTCGCCAAAGAAACGGGCACGGCCCTGGCACTGGCGCACGCATTCGGGCAAGTCCCCTTGGGCGGTTTTCTGCTCGCAGAGGGTGCATTTTTCCACTACCCGCTCCTCTTCGTTTAAGTAGCGCACGCCGTAAGGGCAGGCCATGGCGCAAAACTGGCAGCCGATGCACTTCTCCTTGTCCACCTGCACCGTGCCGTCGGCCAACTTGTGGCTGGCCTCGGTGGGGCACACCTCTACGCAGGCGGGGTTCTCACAATGCTGGCATCCAACGGGAATGGAATAAAACTCCACATCGGGAAATTGGCCAGAGCCGCCGGGGGTGGGCATGGGGCCGATGCGAAGCACCTTGGTCCAGTAATTCGCCAATGGAACGTTGTTGGCCATCTTGCACGAAACGCTGCAGTTTTGGCACTGCACGCAACGGTTCAGGTCGGTGACAATTGCGTATTGGGTCATCTTAAGCCTCCTCGTAGTTGGGCAGCCAGCGCTTGAGCCGCTCGTCGTCGGGGGTGGAAATGATGGGGGTTCCATCTTCGGTGGCGCGGGGCACCGGGTCGCCATAAGGTGAGTTCTCCGGCGTTGCCTTGTACACCTTCACCAGATAGGCGCGAAGATTCGTGGAGCCGATGATGGGGTCTTGCACGTACTCGTCCACCATCACGTTGGCGTTGGACAAATCGAACCCGTGGGTGGGGGCGGGAAGTTCCGGATACCACCAGCCGTGATCGGCTTCAATGGTGCCCGGCTTGATGCCGTAGAATAGGTCGGCAACTTCCCGAATCTTGCCCTTGGGGCTTTCAATCCAGCACCAATCGCCTTGCTCGATGCCAAGCTCTTTGGCGGTTTCGGGGTTGATCTGGAAACAGGGGACGGGGCTTTGCTCGCGCAGCATCGGCACCTGTCGCCCTTCGGAGTGGAAGAACAAGGGGTTGCGACGGCCCGAGGTGAAGATGATGGGGTATTCCTGGTACAAGTCGGGGGTAGAGTAGGGGCTGTACTGGGGTTCGCGGGCAATCGGCCATTCTTCGCCGGGATGGTAGGTTTCCAGGACGGTAGAGAAAAGCTCGAATTTGGTCGTGGGGGTGCCGAACCCGGGAAGTCCGTCGGTGCGGATGTAGCCATTGATGTAGCGCCTGTAGTAACCGATGGGGCTCACTTCCCGTAGGTTCCACTGGCCGTGCTCTTGGTATTGTTGCACCGCGTCATCCCAGCTGCTGAACTCCAGCCGGCTGCCATTGTGCCCGGGCAGGTTCATGCCCATTACAACGGGGAGCACTTCCAGTTCGTGCATCTGCTGTGCGGTGGGGTACTCGCTGTCCAGCCATTCTTCGGGCCAGAAGGGGGGAGCGAACTCCTTCTTCGTGGGCCACCATCCCAGATTCAGGGCCTCGGCCACGCGGACGCACGTTGTGGCGTCCCATTCGGCTTCAGCGAGGGGCTCCACGCACGGCACCATGATGCCGTAGCCCTTCTCTGCTCCTTGGGAAGAGCGCACGCACCCGATTTCCAGGAAGTGCGCTGCCGGGGTAATGATGTCCGCCAACTCAATGGTGGGGCTGAACCACAGTTCGCTGCCCCAGTAGAAATCCAACGTCTTGTAAGCCTCCCAGTTCTTGGTGGCATTGGCGGCATGGAAGTGAGAGCCGGTATCGGAGATCATGCAGCGAATGGGGTAGGGGTTGCCGGTCAGGATCATGTCGGTGGCCGAAGTGGTGTCGTGGAAGTTCGCCGCGCCTTGGCACTTAGTGGCCCAGGGAAGCAGGGGGAATTTCTCCACGCCGGCAATTTTTTCCAACTCGTTTAGGGGCAGGCTGGGCTGGCCGAAGGGCACGCAGTACATGAAATAGTTGTGGTAGTTGCCGTCTTGACCGTGGCCGCCGCAGTTGCCGCCCACGTTGTCGACGTTGCCCATGAGGGCGGACAGAGCCAGGATTGAGCGGGTGGTTTGTATGGAGTTGGCGGCGTGTTCGGTGGGCAGGTTGTAGGAGATGCCGCCCAAGTTCGGCTCAGCGCAGTAGATGTCCACCGCCTGCCGCAGCTGATCTTCGGGAATGTCGCAGGTGGCGGCAACGGTTGCGGGGTCGTACTGTGACAGGTGGTCGCAATACTTCTGCCAAACCGGAACGGCTGTAACCGCGGTGCCGTCTTTGAGCGTTACGGTGAATTCTCCTTCAAGGGCCGGGTCTATCTGGAGCGGCAGGCCGGGGTCGATGACAAGGGTGCCGGTGTTATCCAGGCCCGCCGGCTGGAACTCCGTTGGGGCCAGGTATTCGGTCTCGCCTTCCCAAAGCGCAGTTTCGCTGTCGAAATAGATGGGCTTTCCTGTGGTGCTGTCCCACACCATGAAGCGCTTGGGGCTGCCGCCCTCTACTAGGTCGGCCTCGGTAAGGAGCTGCGTGCGCAGGTTCAGCGGATAGAATCCCACGCCGGTTTCATAGGGACAGTACTCCCAGGTGAATTCCGCCGGAGCCTTGTCTGCGACATAGAGGAAAGGCGCGTTAGTCCACTTTTTCACGAACAGCTGGTCATAGGTTTTCTTTTCGTTCACCAGCAGATTGATCATGCCCAAGGCGAGGAAGTCGTCGGTGCCGGGGCGCAGGTGCAACTGCAAGTCGGTCTCTTTGCCCAGGTTCTGAGTACGCGGCCCAACACAGATGGAGCGCTCGGCGAAATTATAGGCGTCAACTGTTACGCGGCAGGCGTTGTCGTAGTTGGAAACTTCCTGGTCGGATCCCCACTGGAAAAATACTTTGGGATGGTCGGAGAGGTTAATCCAATGAACACCCATGTAGGCGGTGATGGCTCCGGAGAACTCGCGGGGACCTTTGCAGATCTGCCCGGCAGTGTTGCCGATGTTGGAGGTTTGCAGGCCCTGCGATAGCCCTTCGATGCCGTAGGTGGTGATGCGGCTGGTGCCGTGAAGAATTTTCACCGTGTGGTTGCCGTATTTGTCGCGGCACTCCTGCACACCCTTCGCGATGGAGCTTATGGCCTCGTCCCAGCTGATGCGCACCCAGCCGGGGTCTTCGCCTTTGGGATTGGTGCGGCGCATCGGGTACTTCACGCGGTCGGGGTGGTAAAGCTGCTGCATGGCGGTGCGGCCCTTTACGCACAGATTGCCGCGGCTGGTGCAGGCGCTCTCGTCTCCAGAAATGCTTACCACGCGGCCGTTTTGGACAGTCACCCAGTTGGGACACTCCATTTTTCCGCAGGCACGGCAGAAGCTGCGAATCACCTTGGTTTCCCCTTTTGGCGAAGCGCCTGCTGGCGCTTCGCCAAACGCAGCCGACGCGGTGCCTCCCGCAACGGCCATCGCCGCACCCGTTGCGGCGGAAAGCTTAAGGAAGCTTCGACGGGCAAGATTGAGTCTTGTCATTTCTCCTCCTCTCGGTTTGGCCCCGAGGGCCAAGGCGGTTTTTGCCTTCTGGCAAATTGCCGTCCGCCTCGATTCGGAAAATACGCGGATCATTTGTCATAGGGAAACGAAATGAGGCAATGATGCGATGATATTCTGCCATCTTCCCATCAAGAAACGGAATAACGCCTGCTCAGAACATGGCGTCATTGCGAAAGGCTGTTTGATTCATGGTTAAAGAAAGGGCGAATCCGCGATACAATTAACCGGGGGACAATAGGGGCAATTGCAAGGGGTGCACATGAGAATAGAGCATCTGAGGGAGTTTCTCGAACTGGCTTATTGCCTAAACTTTACGCGGGCCGCTAAGAAATTGCAGATGACGCAGTCGGGCTTGAGCAAGCACATTCAGCTGTTGGAGAGCGAACTGAACGTGGTGCTGTTTGATCGCAGCGGGCAGCGGATAGAGCTTACCGAGGCCGGGCGATTGCTGTTTCAAGAGGCGTCTGCGCTTGTGGAAGCCCATGATGGCGTAGTCCGGAAAATGAGGTCTTTGGGGCATCGGGCAAATTGCGTCACCGTTGGAGGCATGGTTTACAACCCAACTGTTGCCGCATGGGCCGATAAGGCCGTCGCTGCGCTCGATTGCTCTGGCGAGGAAATTTCCCTCGTGTTTCGCAACGCCGTGACGCGGCCGCTCCAGGAGGCGTTAGAGTCGGGGGAGGTGGACGCGATTTTCACCATGCTTGATGCGGGGCAGCCCATGGCGTCATCCCTTGAGGTTGTTCCGCTGTTCCGGGACCCCCTGGTTTGCGTGGTGGCCCAGGGCCACCCCTTGGCCAATCGATCGACCATAAGCTGCCGCGACCTTTGCGAATGGACGCTCATAAAGCCTATGGGCACGTACCAGATCCTTGGCAATGCGGCTATTTCGTCGCTGCTGACAACTCATGAAATCATCAGCTCGACCCGTGTGGTGTTTTTGGAGTCCATAACGGATTTCCATACCATTGAGTTCGGCCGTGATGTTCTGCTTATGGAGAAGACGTTGGCCCAGTCCCGTCGTTTCCCCGAGGGGTATACCGTGCTGGATTTCTCGGATGAAGGAATGGCTCTTACGGTGAGCGCTTTGTTTCGGGCAGACGAGCGCGATCCCGCCATAATCACGTTCCACGATGCCCTCGCACAGCTTGCCCAGGGCGGGGCCCAGCTTTAAAGTTTTGCGGCCACGCATTTGCGCGCTCGTGCAAGCAAAACCCCAATTTTGTGACACGGCGCCCGCGCGCTTGTCGGAAGCGCTATGCTTGGCAGAGGCGCCCTTTCTCTCTAAGTGGGGAAGGGCCGCGAGGATAGCCGCTTCGCCGAACGCTCTCGGACTGCAGGTTCGCCGTCGGGGAGGATGCCTGATTGGCGGCGGCCCCGCTCATATTCCGTACCCGTGAGGGAGGACGAACATGGAAGCTGAAGCCATTGCCGCGCTGGTGAGCGAGCAGCGGCAGTTCTTTTTGACCGGCGCCACGTTGCCGGTGGAGTTTCGCCTGGAGGCGCTGCGCACTTTGCAGGCCTGGATTCGCGGCCACGAGCAGGAGATAAGCGCCGCTCTCAAGGCCGACCTGGGCAAAGGCGCCTACGAGTCCTACATGTGCGAAGTGGGCCTGGTGCAAAGCGAGCTGAGCTTCATGCTGCGTCATGTGGCCAGCTACGCGCGGCCGCGGCGGGTGCGCTCTTCCATCACCCAGCTGCCCGGCCGCAGCTACGTGCAGCCGTCGCCCTTTGGCACCGTGCTGGTGATGAGCCCCTGGAACTATCCCTTCATGCTGACGGTGGACCCGCTGATCGACGCTTTGGCGGCCGGCAACACCGCTGTGCTGAAGCCCAGCGACTATTCGCCCGCCACCAGCACCGTTATCGCCCAAATGGTGGCGGAGTGCTTCCCGCCCCAGTACGTGGCGGTGGTCACCGGCGGCCGCGCCGAGAACACCGCGCTGCTGGATCAGCCTTTCGACATGGTGTTTTTCACTGGCAGCCAAGAGGTGGGGAAGGTGGTGCTGCGCCATTGCGCCGAGCGGCTCACCCCCGCCACGCTGGAGCTAGGGGGCAAAAGCCCCTGCGTCGTGGACGAAACCGCCTCCATCCCGCTGGCGGCGCGGCGCATCGTGTTCGGAAAGTTCCTCAACTGCGGCCAAACCTGCGTGGCGCCGGACTACATTTTGGTGCACGAGAGCGTGAAGGGGCCGTTTCTGAAGGCGGTCATTGCCGAGGTGAAGCGGCAGTTCGGGGCGGATCCGCTGGAGAACCCCAACTATGGGCGCATTGTGAGCCAGCATCATTTCCAGCGGCTTTTGGGGCTTATCGACCCCGCCAAGGTGGTGATGGGCGGCCAGTCGAACCCGGCCACGCTGCAAATTGCCCCCACGGTGATGGAGGGGGTTTCCTTCGACGATGCGGTGATGGGGGAGGAGATTTTCGGCCCCATCATGCCCATCATCGCCTATAGCGATTTGGATGAGGAGCTGCAGCGACTGGCGTTGGGCCCCAGTCCTCTGGCGTTTTATCTGTTCACGTCCGATGGCGAGAAGGCGAAGCGCGTGATGGCCCGGGCCCGCTTCGGCGGCGGCTGCATCAACGATGTGGTGGTGCACCTGGCCAGCAGCCACATGGGATTCGGCGGCTTCAGCGCCAGCGGCATGGGGGCCTATCACGGGAAGGTGGGCTTCGACACCTTCAGCCACCGGAAGTCCATCGTGAACCAGGCAACGTGGGTGGACGTGCCCCTGCGCTACCAACCCTACGGGAAGCTGAACGAGCGGCTGATGCGCCTGGTGCTGCGCTAGCGGCGCTTCTCGATGCGCATGGTGACAATCGAGGAGGCCAGCCCCACGGCGGAAAACGCCACCAGCAGCAACAGCACGGGGGTAAGGCCCACAGCATCGCCCACCATGCCCAGCAGCGGCGACACCACGCCGCCCACCGCCACCGCAACGCCGAAGGAAAGCCCCGAGGCCATGCCCAGGTGGGCCGGCAGATAGCTTTGGCTCAAAGCCACCGCCGGCGGGTTGAAGATGTTGGTGCCCACTGCGATCAGCATCAGCATCGCGATGCACAGCGGCAGGTTATGGCAGAAGACGAACACCAGCATCGCGGCCCCTATCAGGCAAAAGCCCCCTACCATGAGGGCGGGGATGCTCACCTTGTGAGAGGCGAGGCCGGAAAGCGCCGTGGCCACCGCGCCTGCCAACGAGAACACGGTGATGAGGGCCGAGGCGAACCCTTGCTCCACTCCGAAGGTGCCGATGATGAACAAGGGCATGAAGCTGGTGACGCCGTAGAACACGATGGAGCGTACCGAGAGGGCTCCCATCACCACAGAGAAGGCGCCCCAGCGGTCGCGGGCCACTTGCGCCCCTTCGGCCGCTTGTTCCCGCAGCCCGAAGGAGAGAAAACGCCGGTTGAAGGCCAAAAGCACCGCCGCATAAGGCAGGCAAAAGGCCAGGTAAACCAGCGTGCCCGCCAGCCCGAAGGCGTTGATGGCGGCAACGGTGATGATGGGCCCCAGGCAAAAGCCCACCTGGCCGCCCACGGAGAACACCGACATGCTGACAGCTTTGTCGGTGCCGCCCACCAGGTTGGCCAGGCGGCCGCCTTCCGGATGCAGCATGGCGTTGCCGATGCCGCTTATCAGGGCCGCCAGCACGATGAGCCAGTAGGTTTTCAAAAGGCCGATGGCGGCAATGCCTCCGCCGGCCAGCACCACGCCCAGCGCCATCAGCCAGGGGCGCGCCTTTTTGTCGCCTAGCCAACCGAACAGCGGCTGTATGACGGCAGAAGCGATGTTGGAAGCCAGCACCAGCAGCGTGGCCTGGGCGTAGGAAAGCCCTCCGTCCAGCACCAGAAAGGGCAGCACGGCGGCCAGCCCCGCTTGGGCCGCGTCCACGCAGATATGGCCGCCCATCAACAGATAGGGCAGCCGGTTGGGAAGGGTTGTTCTCGATTCAGCCATGCCGCCCATTGTATGACTGTCGCCAACGGCAAGAGGGGAGAATGACGCAGACGGAAGAGCGGGCTGCGGCGCAGTGTCGGCTGCTGGAGTTCGGGTTTTTGGGAATCGGGGCGAGTTGGAAGTTAGCGGCAAAAGGGGAGAATTGCCTGGTAAGCCTCTATAAGTTGGTCCAATGAGGTGGCGGCGTTGGCGGGGCTGGTGGAGGGAAGGCGGGTGGCGGGCATTCCCGCGGCCGCCTCGCAGCGTTTGGCGTAGAGCTCGGCCGCCTTGGCCCCGGTGCAAAACACCGCCTGGATGGGGGCCTTCCCCAAAAGCCAGCCGATGTCGTTGGGCACGCAGTCGGCGATGGAGCCGTCGGAGGCGCCCTTGATGGTGCACTCCGCCAGCACGTCCCACAGGGCAATGCCGTGGCGCAGCGCCAGGGCGCGTTTCTCGCTGTTACTCGCTGGCAGCGGCTCGTCAAACAGCGCCGCCATCACTTTCCAGAAACGGTTTTGCGGGTGGTTGTAGTAGAAGCCGGTTTCGCGGGATTTCGGCGAGGGCATGGTGCCCAGGATGAGCACCGACGATTGCTCGTCGAACACCGGCTCCAAGGGATGCACTACCCGATGGGCTGCTGCGGGTGCCTTCCAGCCGTCTTCCGGCTGCGGCTCGCGCGGGGCGGCGTCGATGCCGGCGGCCTTGCGGGGCCCTTGCTCTTGGGCCATTTGGCCCCGCGCCCGCTCGGCCGCCTCGTTGGAAAGCGCTTCCAGTTCCTGGTCGAGCGCCGAGGGGATGCCGAACAGCGTGCGGCGGGAGGAGAACACCCGCGGGCTCTTGCCGCTGTTCTCCGCCGCCAGCACGTCGCCAATCAGCTCCCAGTTCTTGTCTTCCCGCGTGCCCATGGCTGCCCTTTCGCGCCAGTGGCTTACGCCGTGGTTTTCACGGCGCCCTTTTCGCAGCGGTTGCCCCACGAGTCGATGATGTCGCGGTCGCGGTACACGCAAATCACTTCGCAATGGTTGGCGCACTTCTGGCACTCAATTTCGCGGGTTTTGAAATCGAAGTCCTGCACCGCCTCGAAGTCGAAGCTGCCGCTGGCGAAGGGCCCGCTCTCGGCGTTGCGCACCGGGCCCGCGTCCGCCGCCAGCAGCGCCGCGCCGTAGGCGCCCATCAGGTGCCCGTCTGGGTCTACTGCCACCGGCATGCCCAGCTGCTTCTCGAAGGCGTCCACCACGCCGGCGTTCTTCGACACGCCGCCCTGGAACACCACCGGCGCCAGAATCTTCTTGCCCTTGCCCACGTTGTTCAGGTAGTTGGAGGCTACCGCGTGGCACAGGCCGGCGATGATGTCCTCGCGGGCGTAGCCCACCTGAATCTTGTGCACCAGGTCGGACTCGGCGAACACGGTGCAGCGGGCCGCGATGTTGGCGGGCTTTTCAGAGGTGAGGGCGATGTCGCCGAACTCCTCCACCTCAACCCCCAGCCGGTGCGCCTGGCTGGAAAGGAACGAGCCAGTGCCGGCGGCGCACAGGGTGTTCATGGCGTAGTCCACTGCGATGCCGTCCGCCACGCAGATGATTTTGGAGTCTTGCCCGCCAATTTCCAAGATGGTGCGCACGTCCGGGTGCAGATGGGTGGTGCCCACCGCATGGGCGGTGATCTCGTTTTTGATCACCGATGCCCCCAGCATGGCTCCCACCAGCCGTCGCGCGCTGCCGGTGGTGCCGGCGCCCACGATTTCCAGCGCTTCGCCGCCTTCCGCCTGGGCCGCGTCCAGCTGCTCCTTCAGCTGGCGCGCCACCCGTTTGCTGGCCTCGGTGGGGTTGCCCTCCGTCCACAGGTAGCTGCGGGCCACGATGTTGCGGTCTTCGTCGATCACCACGCCCTTGGTGGAGATGGACCCAATGTCAATGCCCAAATAGGCTTCCTTCATCGCAAGGTTCCTTTCTGCTTCTTCATGGCCAGCATGTCGTAGAAGGCCTCCAGCCGCGTGTCCAGGCCGGTGTCGCTGGTCTGCGCGTCGTAGGTGAGGTACAAGATGGGAATGGAGTAGTCTTCCGCGATGCGCATCAGCACCGGTTCGCAGTCGATTTCCGGCGTGCAGCCGGCCGACTTCGCGTGCACCAGCCCATCGAACCCGTCCGCCGCGTACTTTTTGGCGGCCACGATGGTGATGGTGGAGGTGGGGCCCATGTCGTAGCTGATGTAGTCGCGGGCCGATTGCCGCAGGTTGGGCTCGTTGTAGCGCACGAAGCGGTTGGTGAGGTTCATCATGCGATGCACCTCCACCCCCATGGCCAGCAGCTTCTTGTCCAGGTTCAAATTCGAGCGCGGGTCGATGGCGGTGAACATCTCGCCCACGATGCCGATACGGATGGGGTTCTCCGGCTTGTCCAGCGGAATGGCCCGCATCCGCTCCATGCCGCGGGCGTGGGCCTCCTGGATGCTTTTCTCGTCGGTGGCGGCGCTCATGGCGTCCAGGTAGGCGGCCCAGGCCTGGTCGAAGGCGCCCGGTTCCCGCTCAAAGCCGGCATTGGCCAGGTAAAAGTCGTAGGCGCTGTCCACGTGGGCCACCATATGGGTAAGGGGAATTAGCTTCAACGCCGCTTTCGGCACGTTGATGTCTGGGTTCACTTGGCGCAGGCACTCGCGGGTCCAGCCCACGGCGCTGTTCACGTCCAGGCCGTTGGAGAAGTTAAGCATGCTGAAATTGTCGTAGCCCATTTCCCGCAGGATGGACTCCTGCAGCTCGCCGTAGTAGCCCAGCCGACATGGCCCGCAGAACTGCACCACCACGTTGGCCCCCAGCTCCAGCGCGTCCACGAAGTCGCCCAGGATGTGCTTGAAGGGAGTGCACACGTAATCGGTGGAGTTTTGGGTGCCCACTTCCTCGGTGCGCCGCGTGGGGGGCGGCAGCGGCAGGTACTCGGCGTTGAGCACCTGCTCGGTGAAGTATTTGAAGCAGGGGTCGTAGTAGGCGTAGCGGAAAAACGCCACTCGGTTGGGACTATGGCGCTTGTCTTTCTTCGGCTTGTCCTTCTTGCGCGGCAAAAGCGGGCTGCGCCGTTTCTCGCTGCTCACGGCGATGCGCCACTGCAGCGATTCGGGGGCCTTCGCGTCGCCCGCTTCGAAATTTTCCCGCTTACGGGGCGGGCTGCTGAGGAAGGGCTTGCGGTCGCCGTCGTTACTCATGCAGGTAGCCTCCCTTCTTGTGGAATTGCAGGATGTCCATGAAGCTCTCCACGCGGGTTTGGATGCCGGCGGTGCCGTTTTGGGCATCTATCAGCAGGTTAAGGATGGGGGTGCCCTCGATACAGCGCATGATGGCGTCGTCGGTCATGGAGTCGGGGCCGCAGGGGAAGGCGCTGATCAGTACGATGCCGTCGATTTTGTCCTGCAGGCTTAAGATAGAGCCGATCAGTTCGCGGTTGATCACCCACGGCATGGTGGTGGTGAATTCGAAGCTCTTTTTGAATGCCCGTGCCTTGTCGGTTTCGTCGGCGAACAGCACGATGGCGCCGGCCTCTTTCAGGGCGTCCAGCACCGGGTCGGCCATGAAGGGGTCGTGGCCGATGTAGGGGTGCGCCACCACTAAGATGGTGATGGGGGCGTCGCCGGTGTTGTGGCGCAGGCGCTTGATGTCCTTCAGCGCGGTTTCCTGGTTTTTCGCCCACAGCTCGTCGGTGGCCTTTTGCGCCTTGCGGGCGGCTTTGTAGGCCCGCTTGGCTTCCTTTGTGCTGAAGCCCAGGCGCTTGCCCAGGTCAACGTAGGCGTCTTCCACTTCCCGCTCGTTGTCCAGGTGTTCCACCAGCAGGCTGATCACCGGTAGGTTCTTGTCGCGGAACGTGTTGGCGGCCATGTCGGGGGCGCTTTGGTATTTGGTGCAGAATCCCACGCGCGGCGAAGCGCTGGCGTAGGATGGGATGAACACGGCGTCGCAGCGGCCGATCAGGTTGGCCACCGCCCCCATGAACACCTTGGACGCCAGGCAGCTTTCGTCGCTGGACACCTCTTCGCCCGCCTGTAAAATGGCGCGATCGGTGGGGTCGCTCACCACCACCTGAAGCCCCAGGCTGCGGAAGAACGTCTCCCACAGGGTGCTGTAGCGGTAGTACAGCAACGCCCGCGGCAGCCCCACTACTTTCACGTGGGCCGCATCGTTCAAAACGGCCATCTTTCACCTCTTTTCGATTTGCGTAAACCTTCCATATGATAGATGTTGAGCAAACAACATTTCTGCGAAAGCCTTGCAAGGTTGACAATAGCCGCCCAAGCGGCGCCGTTGTGCAGTTGGCACCGAAAGGGGAGGTGCGCTTGCCGTCCGCTGGTCGATTCCGGCCGCGCGCGGTTTGCGCCTTCGGGGCGGTGCGGCTATGATAGATGTTGTTTCGTCAACATCTTGAAAGGGCGGCGATGGAAAATCGCTTCGACACATTTACCAGCTCCATCTTGGAACTCAACCGCATTGTGCAGCGGGTGAAAGACTGCGAGATGAAGAAGCTGGGGCTGAAGGGGGCCCATGCCATGGTGCTCTATCAGCTGGGGCGGGCGCCGGAGGGGCTGTCGGCTGTGCAGCTCACCGACCGCTGCCGCGAGGACAAGGCCGCCATTTCCCGGGCGCTTTCTCAGCTTATGACTAAGGGGCTGGTGCGCAAGACGGCGCCCGAAACAGGGCGCGCCTACCGTACGCCGTTCTTCCTCACTGAGACGGGAGCCCAGGTGGTGGCCCAGCTGAATGCCCGCATCGATGCGCTGTTCGCGAAGGGCGGCAGCCTGCTGAGCCCCCGTCAGCGGGCCGATTTTTACGAGGCTTTAGAGCTGGTGGTGCGCGGCGCCGAGCAGTGCGTGGCCGATGTCTGCCCCGAGCCTTGCCGCAAAGGCTCCTGCTAGCGGCGCTGTTGTAAGCACCTTGAAAGGAAATCCCTCATGACCAAAACCCTTCTCGTCACCGATTCCGCTTCCGACATCCCGCAGGGCGCTTCTGGCATTTGCGTGGTACCGCTGGAGGTCACCTTCGGTAGTGACACCTTCCAAGACGGGGTGGACCTCAACCATCGGCAGTTTTACGAGCGGCTGATTGAATCTGACCAGCTGCCCACCACCAGCATGATTCCGCCGGCCCGTTTCGCCGCCGCTTTCGAAGAGGGGCTGGCCCAGGCCGATGAGCTTTTGGTGGTAACCCTTTCCAGCAAGCTGTCCGGTACCTACGAAAGCGCGCTGGCGGCCGCCGCCGTGTATCCGGGGCGCGTGCACGTGGTGGACAGCCTGAACGCCTGCATCGGCGAGGCGGTGGTGGTGCGGCGGGCGCGCCAGCTGCTGGATGAGGGCATGGGCGCGGCGGCGGTGGCGGCCCAATTGCAGCAAGAGCGGCACCAAGTGCGGCTGGTGGCGCTGCTGGGCACGCTGGAGTACCTGCGCAAAGGCGGCCGCCTGAACGCCGCGGCCGCCGTGATGGGGGAGGTGCTGGCCATCAAGCCGGTCATCTCCATCGAGGAGGGCGAAGTGGCGGTGCTGGGGAAGGCCCGTGGCTCCAAAAACGGCGCCAACTTGCTGAAGAAGCAGATTCTTGTCGCCGGCGGCGTGGATTTCTCCCGCCCCTACATGGTGGGCTACACGGGGCTTTCCGACGGGCTTCTGCAGAAGTACATCGCCGACCACGGCGATTTGTGGGAAACGGAAACCCATCAGCTGCCGCAGGGAAGCGTGGGGGCCACCATCGGCACCCATGTGGGCCCCGACGCCATAGCCGTGGCCTTCTTCGCCCAAGACTAGCCCCGTCCCGATGCGACTGCCGTGGTTGCATATCGTCTGGCTTTTCGTAGGGCAGAGATAGAATCTCTGCCTAAGATGCGACTGCGTTCTGCCCAGTTTTCGTAGGGCAGACATTCTATGTCTGCCTAAGGTGCGACTGCGGCTGGGCTTTAGGTAGAGATAAAATCTCTGCCCTACGAAGGACGGGCGGTCGCGCCGCCGTTGCAGACGTGGCACCCCCCGCGTCGCCATTGCCGATGGGGCGCCCCGCGCTGTGCCGCCTTCGCCGATGGGGCGCGCCCGGGGCGCCGCGCCGCGCCGTCAGGTGCGCCCCGCTCCGCTACCATGGTGCCCGTTCAACCCTAACGAAGGAGCCCCCATGGATTGCAGCGAAGAGCGCTACCTGAAGCAGCTTTCCCGTCTTTACCCCACGCAGGCCGCCGCCGCGGCCGAGATCATGAATCTCAGCGCCATCTTGAACCTGCCCAAGGGCACGGACTTCTATTGTTCCGACATCCACGGCGAATATGAGGCCTTCTCCCACATTCTGCGCAACGGCTCCGGTTCCATCCGGCTGAAAATCGACGACGTGTTCGGCGACGAGCTGGGCGACGAGGAAAAGCGCGCCCTGGCCACTCTCATTTACTACCCGCGCGAGAAGACGGAAATTTGCCTGGCCCAAGAGCCGGACGCCATGGCCTGGTACATGCGGATGGTGCCGCAGCTGGTGGCGGTGGCGAAGCGGGCCGCCCAGAAGTACACCCGCGCCTACGTGCGCCGTTGCCTGCCGCCGACCTTCGCCACGCTGATGGAAGAGCTGATGGCCGAAGACGGCCTGGGGATGGACAAGCAGGCCTATCGTCGCGCCCTGGTGCGCTCGGCGGTGGAGTCGGGGCAGGGGCCCGCGCTGGTGGAGGCGCTGGGCAACCTGGTGCAGCGGCTGGCCATCAACCAGCTCTACATCTTGGGCGACATCTACGACCGCGGCCCGGCCCCCCACGTGATCATGGATGCGCTGACGGAATTCCCCAGCTTGGACATCCAGTGGGGCAACCACGACATCGTGTGGATGGGGGCCTCGCTGGGGCAGCGGGGCTGCATCGCCCACGTGGTGCGCAACTGCGCCCGTTACGGCAACCTGTCCATTCTGGAAGACGCCTACGGCATCAACATCTTGCCGCTGGCCCGCTTCGCCATGAGCACCTACGCCCAAGACCCGTGCACTGCCTTCGCCCTGAAGGGCAGCCCCGCCATCTCCGACGCCGAGCGGGAGATGTGCGAGAAAATCCAGAAGGCCATGGCCGTCATCCAGTTCAAGGTGGAGGGCCATCTGATCGACGCCTATCCCGAGTTCGCCATGGAAGACCGCAAGCTGCTGTCGCAGGTGAACCCGCAGGCCGGCACCGTGGTGGTGGACGGAGTGGAATACCCACTGCTGGACACTCATTTCCCCACGGTGGATTGGAGCGACCCCTACCGCCTCACCCCCGAGGAAGAAGCCATCATGCAGCGTCTTGAACAGGCGTTTTGCCACTGCGAGAAGCTGCAGCGGCACATGCGCTTTTTGCTGGATCACGGCGCCCTGTACAAGGTGCACAACGGCAACCTGCTGTTCCACGCCTGCGTGCCGCTGAACCCCGACGGCAGCCTGAAGGCGGTAAACGTGTTCGGCGAAACCGTGGCGGGGCGCGCCCTGTACGATTGCCTGGACGCCCACGTGCGCAACGCCTTTTTCAGCAGCGACGAAGAGGAGCGACGCCGCGGCCGCGACCTTCTGTGGTACCTGTGGCTGGGGGAGGGCTCGCCGTTGTTCGCCAAGAGCAAGATGGCCACCTTCGAGCTGTACCTGGTGGCCGACAAGGCCGCCCGCAAAGAGGTGAAAAACCCCTTCTACCAGCTGCTGGAGCAGCCAGAGGTGATTGACGGCATCTTCCGCGATTTTGGTATGGACCCGGCCAATTCCCGCATCGTGTGCGGCCACGTGCCGGTGAAGGCCAAAGACGGCGAAGACCCGGTGAAGTGCGGCGGCAAGGTGCTCATGATCGACGGCGGCTTCTCCGAGGCCTACCAGCCCACCACCGGCATTGCTGGCTACACCCTCATTTCCAACTCCTATGGCTTCATTCTGGCGGCCCATCAGCCGCTGGGGTCGCGGGAAGACGCGGTGCTGCACGAGTGCGACATCCACTCGTCGCGGCGCGTGGTGGAGCGGGTAGACCGCCGCACGCTGGTGGCCGATACCGACCGCGGCCGCGAGCTTGCCGCCCAGGTGGAGGAGTTGAAGGCGCTGCTGGAGGCTTACCGCACCGGACGCCTGAAGGAGCGCGCCTAACGCCGCGGTTGCGCCCTGTGCTATGCTTGAGCGCTGCATTTGCTAACTGCGCGGAAAGAGGCGTTTGTGAACATAACGGTGTATTGCGGGTCGGCCATGGGCGACAGCCCCGCCATTGTGGAGGCGGCCCGCCAGCTGGGGCAATGGATTGGCGAAAGCGGCAACCGCTTGGTGTACGGCGGCAGCTCGGTGGGGCTGATGGGGGTGGTGTCCCGCGCGGCGCTGGAAGCCGGCGCTGAGGTGGACGGCGTGGAGCCGCAGTTTTTCATCGACGCCGGAGTTGAGCAGCACCATCTCACCAACCTCTTTGTGGTGGAAACCATGGCCGAGCGCAAAACCATGATGATCGGTCTGGGGGACGTGTTCGTGGCGTTGCCGGGCGGCGTGGGCACGCTGGAGGAAATCAGCGAAATCCTCACCCGCGTGCGGCTGGACATGGGTCCTCACGAGTGCTTCTTCCTGAACGTGGACGGCTTCTACGATCCGCTCATCAAGATGCTGGAATCCATGATTGTCCACGGCTTCTTCGATGAAGCCGACATGGAGCGCACTCATTTTCCCGGCACGGTGGAAGAGCTGGCGCGCCTGGTGGCCCACTCCCAAGAGCACCCGCCCACCCGCAAAGGCGGTGCCTTCCTGGCCCAATTCGGCTAGGATCATGACAGGGGACGGGGATAACGTCAGGTTTCTGGGGGGGTGGGCCGACCCGACAGGCCTGCGCTCGACGCTCCGTACGAGGGGAACTAACTCGCCCTGGCGGGCGAGTGGATTTCCCCTCTGCTCCGCTTGGCCGGACCTCGCTCCGACCCGCCGGGTCGGCCCAGCCAAGATGCCATCGCTGGTCGAATTCGTAGGGCAGAGATTCTATCTCTGCCTAAACGGACGGCCCGTGTAGGGTTGCGGCTTCAGGCCGAGATAGAATCTCTGCCCTACGAAAATGCTCTGATCCGAGCCGTCGCCAAAAGCACAACGGGCCTGTCGGGTCGGACCACCCAGGATGCTATTGCAGGTCCGGACCTGACGTTATCCCCGTCCCCTGTTACGCTTCCTCGGCTAGCAGGCGGCCGAGGGTGGCGAAGTCTTCTTCCAGGGCGGTGCGTTTGCTGCGGTCGTATAAGGCGGCGGCGGGGTGGTATACCGGGAACACCTGGAACTTGCCCGCCTGGGCCAGTTTGCCGTGCAGCCGTGTGATGCCCACATCGGTTTTCAGGATGAACTTCGTGGAGAAATTCCCCAGCGTCACGATGAAGTTCGGCGAGATGGTGCGGGTTTGCTCCCGCAGGTAGGGGGTGCAGGCTTCAATCTCTTCCGGGCGTGGGTCGCGGTTTCCCGGCGGGCGGCACTTCAGCACGTTGGCGATGAACACGTCTTCGCGCGCCAGCTCCGCCATCGCCAAAAGCTCATCCAGGTACTTGCCGGCAGCCCCCACGAAAGGGCGCCCCTGCAGATCCTCGTTCTTGCCCGGCGCTTCGCCCACAATCATCACGCGGGCCTCGGGGTTGCCTTCGCCGAACACGATATGGGTGCGCCCCTCGCACAAGGGGCAGCGGCGGCAGCTTTCCACCGACGTGCGAATTTCTTCAAGTGGGATATGGGGTTTCGGCATCATGGGCTCCTAGTGGTACAGCCGCGGCATGCGGGAGGTTCCGAAATCGATGCACACCTCGTGGGGGATGGTGTTCAGCAGTTCGCACATGCCCTCCACCGTGCACACGTTGTCGCCATCACCGCCGATGATGGTCACCACGTCGCCGATGGCCGGCTCGCGCCGTTCCCGCAGGCCGTGGGCGTAGGGGTCCATCTCAAACATGCACTGGTCCATGCAGATGTTGCCCACCTGCTGCATCAGGGCGCCGTTGTACAAAAAGCGCACGCGGCTGGAGAGGCTGCGGCGCAGGCCGTCGGCGTAACCGATGGGGATGGTGCAAATTTTCGTGTGGGCACCGCGGCTGCGGTAGTGCAGCCCGTAGCTCACGCCGTCGCTCAGGGGCACGGTGCGCACGTCGCTGATGCGGGCGTATACGCTCATGGCCGGCTTCAGGTCGATCGTGGTGAGGGTTTCGGGGCAGGGATAGAAGCCGTAGAGGCTGATGCCCAGCCGCACCATGTCGAAGTGCACGTCGGGGAAACGGATGGCGGCGGCGGAGTTGGCGGCATGCACGATGCCCGGGTCCACGCCGGCCATGCGCAGCGCCGAGAGCGCCTCCAAAAAGCGCTTCGTCTGAATTTGGAAGTCAAGTGTTTGGGTGCAGTCGGCGGTGGCGAAATGGGTGAAGGTGCCCACCAGCTCAAGGGCTCGGTGGAAGCCCACCTGGTGCATGAACTCGGCCGCCTGGTCCCAGCGCACGCCGATGCGATTCATGCCGGTGTTCACCGCCAGGTGAAACGGCGCGGAGATGCCAAAGGCATCGGCAGCTTCAGCGTAGGCGATGGCAAAGTCGGCAGTGTAAATAGCCGGCATCACCTTGTAGCCCAAAAGCAGCGGAATGGCCTCGGCCGGCGGTTGCGACAGTACCAAGATGGGCGCGCCGATCAGCGCTTCCCGCAGCTCGATGGCCTCGTCAACCGTGGCAACGCCCAGGTAGTCGGCACCGGAGTTCAGGGCCATCTTCGCCACCGGCACTGCGCCGTGGCCGTAGGCATCCGCCTTCACCACGGCCATCAGCCGCACTCCGTGGGCCAGCCGGTTGCGCACCGCCTGGGTGTTGTGGCGAATGGCGGAAAGGTCCACCTCCACCCATGCCCAGCGGCGGTCCGCTTCGGGGATGCGGGCCAGCTTTTCCGGGTCGAAGGTAAGGCCGCTGTCGCGGGACGACACCGGGGCGGCGAACTTCAGCGCAGCCGAACGATGGGCGCTGCCGCGATGGGCGTTGGCATCATCGGCGCCGCTGCCCAGTCCGGAGGTAAACGCCTGCGCCTGGGCCAGCGTCTGGCGCGCTTGCTGCACGGGGTCGTTTTTGGCGGCCTGGGCGGCAATTTCCGCCTTGCGGATGGCGTCTTTGGCCGATACGAAGCCGGGGTTATGCCTGCCGAAACCGGTGAAGCCGTTTATCTGAGAATCCATGAACCGTCCAATCCTGTTGCACTTTGGCAGAAAGTATAGCGCGAAGTGCCCCGCACCGCCGCGCCGACTCGGCATGGGAGACAAAGGGACAACTCTAATGACTCATGTGTGTTTCTGGAGGGTGGGCCGGTTGGACGGGGCTGCGCTCGACGCGTCGTCGCGCCGAGCCTGTAGTCTCGGCACTCCTTTGGCTTAACCGGACCTCGCTCCGCCCCGCCCAACCGGCCCAGCCAGGATGCACCGCAGGTCGAATTCGTAGGGCAGAGATTCTATCTCTGCCTTTGCGTTTTCGGAGCAGGGGGGCGCCCTGCGGTTTCGCAAACCCTATGCCAGGGCCAGTTGGATGTAGGAGACGGCGCAGCAGATGGCGAAGGCCGCCACCACAACAGCCATGGTGATGTTGGCGCCGCGCGGCCCTGCCTTTCCAAGGCCCTTGCAGATGAGCGGCCACATCACCCACACGTAGAACATGGCCACCAGCCCGATGACAAAATCGTTCACCAGCCATGCTTGGCCAAACACATTCAGCGGCAGCTTCGAGTTGTCCCAATAAGGGTAGTTGCCCATTTGATCTGGCTGGTTCACCAGCCACCCAATCACCAGCTCCAGCAGCATGGCCAGCAGCACGGCGTACAGCAGGGTTTCCAAAAACGCCCCCCACATGGTTTTGCGCCGCACAATGATGACTTCCTTGAAGGGCTCAATGAGGAAGGTCATGGCCATGGCGCCGAATCCGTACACCCAGTAAGGGTGGTACCAGGGGTCGGTCCATACGGCGTAGTCGGGATCGACGATGCCGAAAAAGTAGTTCATGAACATGCAGTAGGGAATCTCCAGCCAATGGCCCACGATGCATCCTACGCAAAACGCCACCACGATGGCGCGCCAAAACGGCCAGGTTCTGAAAGCGGCGAACCCCACTTCGTTTTTGGCGGTTATCTTGTGCGTGTGCGTTTTCATTGCCAGCCCTCTCTCCTCGCGCCTTGCATGCGGCTTCGAGGAAACCAAGAAAAACGTAGCGCTGATGCGGCCGTTGCGGGGCGGTGGCGGAGGCTTTTTGACTCATCGTTGCTGGGTTGTTGCCGTGCGGGATGAGGGGGGGGGCGGCGGTTATTCCGCCGTTGGCTCGAACTGCAGTGCCACTACGCGAGCGGTGAATTCGTTGCGCCGGCCCACGCCGGCTTTCCGGTAAATGCGGCAGGCGGTTTGCCGAACCGAATCGTGGGAAACTCCCAGGTCGCTGGCGATGGTCGAGAACGCGTCCCCTTTGATGATGCGCTGGGCTACGCGGCCTTCCGCATGGGTGAGCCCCAGTTGATTCCAACAATCAAGTAAACCGCGGCGGTTCGGGTCTTTCGGGGCTGTCTGCTGGGGGTCAAGGGAGGCGGAGACTGGAGTGGCGGCAGCTCGCGGCCCCAGTGCCCCCGCGGGGGTGATGGGCTGGCGGCAGCTGATTGGAGCGTCCGCGGGGAAGGCTGCATCGGCGTTTTCGCAGGCAATTGGGCGAGCGGCGCGAGGGGCCTCTGAGGCGTCGGCCAGGGCGTTGCGCTTTTGCGCCGAAATGAGTTCGGTACGGCGCACAAGGGCGTGGACGGTGGCGCCGGAAATAAGTCCAATCATGAGGGAGCCCAGCGTGGCTGCAGCTATTGATGTGAAGGATGCGTTGCTGAGGCGGCCCATGGTTTCTCCGTTCCCTGGAAGGTGGGTAGTGGGGGACCGCGCTCGGGCGGCCCGGTGGAGCGGGTGCCGTTCGGGAGCCGCAAAAATAACGCAGCACAGCGATGCGACGGAAGAACGGAAGAGCGGAAGAACGGAAGTGCAGAAGTGCAAATGCTTCAAAAGCGAGTGATTTACTTAGCATAAAGGAGTTTTGACTGATTTAGGTTGAGATTATCGAAAAAATCTAACGCATATTCATATCCAATAATGTCTCTGACTCAATTTATAGGTAGAGGATGCGTTTTGGAATCTTCGCGCAAGGCCTTCTCGGCCGAGTTCCTCGGCACTTCCATTGTATTCTTGAAGAGATATAATGCCGCTATTCAAAAATCGCGGGCAGCGCAGCAGCACCCCGCATGAGAAGGAGGTCTTTCCGTGGCCGAAATGATTTCTCTGGAAGAAGCTCGCAGCTTAGTGCTTTCTGCCGTTTTCCCTCTCGGGGAAGAGGTGGTGCCGCTACTGGAATCCTGCGGCCGTGTGGCCTGCGCCCCATTGAGCAGTGACATCGATATTTCTCCCTTCGCGCATTCTGCCATGGACGGTTTTGCCTTGCGCGCATCCCAAATTGCCAGCGCCACCGAAGCGGCCCCGGTGCCTTTGAAGGTGATTGCCGAAGAGGCGGCCGGCGAGGTGTTTGAAGGCCCCATCGGCGAAGGGGAGTGCGTGCGCATCATGACCGGGGCGCCGCTGCCCGCCGATGCCGACAGCGTGGTGAAGTATGAGATTGTGGAGGTGCTGGAGGGCGACGGAAAGCCCGGTAGCACCGTAGCCTTTGCTGCTCCCACCGAGCGGGGCTCCAATGTGCGGCAGGCGGGCGAAGAGGCGCGCGCCGGCGACGTGGTCATTCAGCCCGGCGATGTAATCGGCACGGCGGGCGTGGGCTTTCTGGCCAGCTGCGGCATCTTGGACGTGCCGGTGCACCGTCGCCCCGTGGTGGGGATTTTGGCCATCGGCAGCGAGCTCGTGCAGCCGCCCGCTGTTCCCACTCCCGGCAAAATCCGCAACTCCAACAGTTACGCCATGGCAGCTTGCGCTCAAGCTGCCGGTGCCGTTCCCCGCGTGTATCCCATTGTCGAGGACACTTTCGAGGCCCTCTGCGCGGCCATCACCGCCGCCACCGCCGAGTGCGATTTCGTGCTCACCACCGGCGGCGCCTCTAATGGCGACTTCGACTTCATCAAGCCGGTGGTGGAATCGCTGGGCACATTGCTCATGACCACGGTGAACATTCGTCCCGGCAAGGCTCAAACCTTCGGCGTCGTGAACGACACGCCGGTGTTTGGCCTGCCCGGCAACCCGGCCGCCGCCTACGTGGGCTTTGAGCTACTGGTGCGCCCGGCGCTGCGACGCATGCAGGGTTTCGCCCATGTTCAGCACATGAGCGTTCAGGCGCGCCTGGCCAAAGACGTGCGCAAACGCGATCCGCGCCGCATCTTCCTCCGCTCCACTATTACCCGCTGCCCCGACGGCGGCTTTGAGGTGATGCCGGACAAAAACCAAAGCTCGGGGCTGTTCGGTCCTATCCAGCGCTCGAACTGCCTGGCCGTCATGCCGGAGGGGCTGGAATCGAAACAGACGGGCGACCTTATCGAGTGCCTGCTTTTGGGCGTGCCCGAGGATTTGGGCCTGTAGAAAGGAAGGGCCATGAGCGCCATCACATTTGCCATCGTCACCTGTTCGGACACGCGCCAGCTTTCCGAAGACGCCGCCGGCTACGCGCTGGAGCGGCTGATCGGGCAAGCCGGCTGGCAGTGCGCTTCCCATGTGATCGTGAAAGACGAGCAGGAGCAGATTTCCGCGGCCATCGTGGAAGCGGCCGACGCCTTGAAGGTGGACGTGGTGCTCACCTGCGGCGGCAGCGGGCTTTCGCTGCGCGATGTAACCCCCGAGGCCACCCGCGCCGTGTGCGACCGGGAAGTGCCGGGTATCGCCGAGGGCATGCGCGCCCACTCCATGAAAATCACCCCGTACGCCATGCTGTCCCGTGCCCTGTGCATGCAGCGGGGCCGCACGCTGGTGCTCAACCTGCCCGGTTCCACCAAGGCGGCCACCGAAAACTGGGAAGGAGTGGCGGGCGTCATCCCCCACGCCGTAAAGATGATGGCCGGCGGCGGCCACTGATACCGCCGCCCTGAGACAAAGGGACAACCCTAATGTCTCATTTTGAAAAATGAGACATTAGGGTTGTCCCTTTGTCTCATGCCTCATGTTGAGGCTACTTCACGATTTTCTGCAAAAAGCTTTTGCGCTGGAACACCGCTAGCAGGGCGATGGTGGAGATGACGAACAGCGCCAGCAGCAGCGCCCACATAGGCGCCCACTGAAGGCCGGGGATTACCTCCAGGTTCATGCCGAACCAACCGGTGATCAGGGTGAGCGGCGCGAACAGCACTGTTACCACCGTGAGGATCTGCATGATGGCGTTTTGGCGCAGATCAATGCGGGTTTGATACAGCTCCCGCAGCTGCCCACTGTACTCGTTCACCGTTTCAGCGCGGTCCACCAGGCGGTCGGCCATGGCGGATGCGTGGTCGAAGGCGTCCGCCTCCTCTTTTGGCAGAATTTTGTTCTCGTTGTCCGCAAGTATGGATGCCATGGAGGCCAATTGCTGGTAATAAGTGAGGAAGCGCATCGACAGACGCCGGTAGCCCATGATCACCGTGGTGGTGCTTTTGCTCTGGTTGGCGAGCATTTCCTCTTCCATCGACTCCATTGAGTCCTCCAGCTTTCCCAGCCACACCAGGTCGTCTACCATCAGGTTTTTGAAGAACATGTATAGGCAATGGGCAGTGGTCATCCGCCGCATGATGCCGGATTTTCCCAGCTCGGCCAAGATGTCGGCCGCGAAGGTGCCGTCGTCCACGAACACCAGGCTTTCGCGGTCCATGTAAAAGGCGAACAGATCGGGGTCGGAAGGGATGAGGCAGGTACTGGCCATCTTGGTGTCGCATTTCGCCGGCACCGCGAATGAGCCTAACGTGAAGTTAGAGAACACCTCAATGAAGCTGCTTTCGGCGTGCTGGATTTCCCGTAATGCCTCTTTGGCTTCCTCCGGGATGGTTTTCATGGCTTCAAATTCGGCGGAGGTGAGCACTTCCACAATGGGAGAGAGCCCTGCATAGGGAGTATTTGCGTCGATGAGGGCCAGGTGCCCCTTCAGTTCGTAGCGTATGGCCACGGCCCCTCCCTTCCGCGTGCTTTCTGATTATTCAAGGGTACAGAACCTGCCATCGGTGCAGGGAAAAGGGGCGTTTTCTGTTGACCGCGTGTAAACAGCTCTCCAGGTAAGCGCGGCGCGGGCCGGTGGTTATACTACGCTCTCGTTTATCGTGCAAAAAGCTGCGGAAATTGCCGGTGCGCGCGGGCTTGGGGGAGGTCTGGCGGGCGGGGACGCAGCGGGTGGGCGAGCGCGCCCCATAAGAGGAAGAGACGGCACATGTATGAAATTGTGAGCGTTGAGCAACTGAATTCCGAAGTGACTCGCATGTGCGTGCGGGCGCCGGAGGTGGCTCGCAAGATTCTACCGGGCCAGTTCATCATGCTGCGCATCGACGAATACGGGGAGCGCATTCCCCTCACCATGAACTCCGCCGACCCCGAAGCGGGCACGGTCACCATCGTGTTCCAGGCGGTGGGGGCCACCACCATGGAGCTGGCCACCATGCGCCCCGGCGAGGCGCTGCTGGATTTCGTAGGGCCGCTGGGCAATCCCACCGAGCTAGAAGGCTCGAAGCGCGCCTGCGTCATCGGCGGCGGCCTGGGCACCGCCATCGCCTACCCGCAGGCCCGTTGGCTTTCCGAGCATGGCTGCGAAGTGGATGTGATCACCGGTTTCCGCAACAAAGACCTGGTGCTTCTGCAAGACGAGATTGAGGAAGTGGCCGCCCGCAGTATCGTGATGACCGACGACGGCAGCAACGGCAACAAGGGCGTGGTAACCGAGCCGCTGCGCCAGTGGATTGAAGAGGGCGCCGGTTACGACTTGGTGCTGGCGGTGGGCCCCATCATCATGATGAAGTTCGTGGCCAAGACCACCGCCGAGTTCGGCATCAAAACGCTGGTGTCCCTGAACCCCATCATGATCGACGGCACCGGCATGTGCGGCGGCTGCCGTGTGAAGGTGGGGGACGAATACCTGCACGCTTGTGTGGACGGCCCCGACTTCGATGGCCACCTGGTGGATTACGACGACGCTATTCGCCGCGGCGTGATGTACCAAAGCTACGAGAGCACCGCCAAGAAAACCGCCGCTCGCCAGATAAGCGAGGCGCGGGACTGCGATGTGGTGGCGGCCCGCGCCGCCCGTGCCGGTCGCGAAGAGGCCCGGCGCCAGGCGCGGGCGTCGCGGCCCGCTCACATAGAGTTCGACAGCGAAACCGAGGACAAACTGGCCGCCATGGATCCCGCTTCCGCCGCAAAGGTGCGGGCGGCGCTGGTGGCTTCTCTTGCCCGCGAAGAGGCGGCGCGCGCGGCGCAGTTTGCCGAGAACGCCGGCGCCAGCCTGGAAGTTTACGGAGAGGAGGAGTAGCCCCATGGCCAAGTTGGTGAATTACAACCGTCAGAACTTCAAAACTCCCATGCCGGTGCTCGATCCCCTTGAGCGGGCCCACACGTTTTCGGAAGTGACGCTGGGCTATAGCGCCGATCAGGCGGTGAACGAGGCGCGTCGTTGCATCCAGTGTGAGTCGCGCCCCTGTGTTGCCGGCTGCCCCGTGGGGGTGCCGGTGCGCGAGTTCGTGGCCCTCATCGCCCGCCGCGATTTCGCCGCTGCTTACGCCGCAGTGAAAGACGCCAACGCCCTGCCGGCCATCTGCGGGCGTGTGTGCCCGCAGGAAACCCAATGCGAAGGGGTGTGCATGCGCGGCCGCAAGGGCGAGCCGGTGGGCATCGGCCGCCTTGAGCGCTTCATCGCCGACTGGGCCGCCGAGCACCCGCAAGAGGCGGCGCGCGCCCTGGCCGACCGCCGGCTGGAACGGGCTCGCATCCAGGCAAACCCCGAGCGCTTGGAAGAGCTGGAGCGGGAGAACAAGGCGCTGGGCGGCAAGGCGGTGCCCGTCATTCCTGCCGGCACCGACCTTTCCGGCCGCAAAGTGGCGGTGGTGGGTTCGGGCCCTGCGTCGCTCACCTGCGCCGGCGAGCTTGCCAAGGTGAACGCCGACGTGACGGTGTTCGAAGCGCTGCACGCAGTGGGCGGTGTGCTCACCTACGGCATCCCCGAGTTCCGCCTTCCCAAAGAGCTGGTGGCCCGCGAAGTGGCCGCCATCGAGGAAGCGGGCGTGAAGTTCGAGCTGAACCAAGTGGTGGGTAAGATCTGCGACATCGGCGAACTGATGGAGCAGGGCTTCGAGGCAGTGTTCGTGGCAACGGGCGCCGGCTTGCCCAGCTATCTGGGCATCGAAGGGGAGGGGCTTAACGGCGTGTGCGTGGCCAACGAGCTGCTCACCCGCGTGAACCTCATGAAGGCCTACCGTTTTCCTGAATACGAAACGCCGGTGTATGCTGGGCAGAAGTGCGTGGTGGTGGGCGGTGGCAACGTGGCCATGGACGCCGCCCGCACCGCCAAGCGGCTGGGGGCCGACGTGACGGTGGTGTATCGTCGCGGCCGCGAGGAGATGCCCGCCCGCCATGAGGAGATTCGCCATGCCGAAGAAGAGGGCATTGTGTTTTGCAACCTTACCAACCCGGTGCGGCTCATCGGCGATGAGAAGGGGTGGCTGTCCGGTGTGGAAGTGGTGGACATGACCTTGGGCGAACCGGACGAATCCGGCCGTCGCCGCCCGCAGGAAGTGTCGGGGTCGAACCATGTGATCGACTGCGACATGTTCGTCATTTCTATCGGCAACCGCACTAATCCACTGATTGGCCAAACCACCCCGGGGTTGGAAACCACCCCGCGCAATCTTATTGTGGTGGACGAGGAAACCGGTGCCACCTCGGTGCCCGGCGTATTTGCCGGGGGCGACGCGGTGAGCGGGGCTGCCACGGTTATCTTGGCCATGGGGGCCGGCAAACGGGCGGCGGCCGGCATTGCCGCCTATCTCTCGCCCCAGCCGGCGGCAGTGTCGCTCGCGGAAGCCGAAGAGGCCACCCGTCAGTTTGAGGCGGCGGGGGAGGCCCTGGCTCAGGAGGCGGTGGATTCTGTGCAGCTGAGGGGCGTGCCCGCAGCCGCCCAAGCGGCGGCCGAAGCGGAAGCGGCCCTGGCCAGCGCACTTATGGACGTAGGGGTGAACCCGGAGGTGGCCGCCAAAGCTGCTGCCTACGTGGTGCGCAACTCATAAAGGATGTGATGGCGCCTCTGTTGCGGGGGACAGCGCTCCTCAAATGCGCTACTATGAACCGTGACTCACTGAGAAGCGCGTTTTTGCGCGCCCATTTGAAAGGAGCCTCCATGGCTACAATGAAACTTGCAGTGCCCACCCTGGGCCAGCCCGGGCTTGATTCCGAGCGCAGCGGCCACTTCGGCCACTGCGACTGCTTCACCCTGCTCACCATCGAGGACGGCGAGATTACTGAAGTGGCTGCGATCGACAACCCGCCCCATGAAGAGGGCGGTTGCCTGCGCCCCGTGGGGCTTTTGCAGGAGGCCGGTGCCGACGCCATCGTGGCGGCGGGCATGGGCATGCGTCCGCTGATGGGTTTCCAGAACGCCGGCATCACCGTGTACTTCGAGAACCAAACCCCTGGCGTGGGGGATGCCGCCAAGAAGGTGGCCGCCGGCGAATGCCCGGTGATGAGCGCCGACCAAGCCTGCAACCACCACCACTAAGAAGAACGTCCCCGTGTCAGGGGGACGTACACTTTCGACGCACGCATTGTTCGTAGGGCAGAGATTCTATCTCTGCCCTTTTTTCGTTTCTGGGGCAGGGGGAAGGGCGGGGGCAGCCCAAGTCGCTCAGACAGTCCTGCTTTGGAAAACGCGCCACTGGCGCGTTTTCGTCGTGCGGAACTCGCTTTGTTGGACCACCCCCGCCCTTCCCCCGCACGGCTGCGTCTCGCGAGACAAAGGGACAACCCTAATGACTCATGCGCACGACAGAGGTGCTGGCTTTCGCCCCATCTTCGTAGGGCCGAGATTCTATCTCGGCCTGATGCCGCAGCCCCGCGCGGGCCGTCCGTTTAGGCAGAGATAGAATCTCTGCCCTACGAATCCGACCTGAATTAGCATTCTGGCTGGGCCGACCCGGCGGGTCGGAGCGAGGTCCGGCCAAGCGGAGTAGAGGGGAAATCCACTCGACCGCAGGTCGAGTTAGTTCCCCTCGTACGGAGCGTCGAGCGCAGGCCTGTCGGGTCGGCCCACCCCCCCGATGGCTTGCGCTTTACGCCAGGGCGCGGCCCAGAGTGTCTACCACTTCGTCGAAGCCCACGATCAATTGCTCGTGGGTGCCCATGTCGCGCAGTTGGCACTTGCCTTCGGCCATCTCGTCGGGGCCCAGCACCGCCACCTTCGCGGCATTCAGTTTGTCCGCCAGCTTGAACTGGCTCTTCAGGCTGCGATGCTGATGGTCCATGTCGGCTTTGTAGCCGCGGTCGCGGGCCGCTTGCACCAGCCCGAAGGCGGCGGCGCGCATCTCGTCGTTCACGCAGGCCACGAACAAATCCAACCGCTGAGCCTGGGGCATTTCTACCCCCGCCGCTTCCAGGGTCAGTGCACAGCGCTCGAAGCCCAGCGCGAAACCCAGCCCCGGCGTGGGACGCCCGCCCACTTCTTCCGCCAGTTTGTCGTAGCGGCCACCGCCGCCAATGGCGTTTTGAGAGCCCAGTCCGGCGTCCGCCTGCACTTCGAACACGGTGCGGGTGTAATAATCCAGCCCGCGCACCAGGGAGGCGTCTTCCACGTAGGCCACCTCGGCGCCGTCCAGCAGCGCTTTCACGGTTTCGTAGTGGGCCTTGCATTCGTCGCACAGGTGATCGGTGATTTTCGGCGCCTGCTCCATCACCTTGGCGCAGCTTTCGTTTTTGCAATCAAAGGCGCGCAGCGGGTTGATTTCAGCGCGGGTGCGGCAGGTGTCGCACAGCTCGCCGCTGTGGGCGTCCAGATGGGCCTTCACCAAATCGCGGTAGGCGGGGCGGCACTTCTCGCAGCCCATGGAGTTCAACAGCAGCGTCATGTTGGCAGAAGGGATGCCCACCCGTTGGAAGAAGCGCATCAGCATGATGATGGCCTCGGCGTCCACCGTGGGTTCCTCGGCCCCCAGGCACTCTACGCCCACCTGGTTGAACTGGCGCTGGCGCCCCTTCTGGGGGTTTTCCGCGCGAAACATCGGGCCGGCGTACATCAGCTTCGCCGGCGCAGCCCCTTGCGGCACCAGGTCGTGCTGCACTACGGCCCGCACCACGCCCGCCGTGCCCTCGGGCCGCAGCGACAGGCGGCTTTTCCGTTCGGGGGCGCGGCCGTTTTCCACCCAGTTCTTCAGGTTCTCGCCGGAAATGGCGGTGAACATCTCTTTCGACACCACATCGGTGGCTTCGCCGATGCCCCGCACGAACAGCTCGGTCAGCTCCAGCGCCGGCGTCTCGATGGGCAGATAGCCGTAGGTGCCGAACACTTCGGCTGCCGTTGCCTTGAACTGCTGCCAGAACAGCGCCTCGTCGGGCAGAAAATCGCGGGTTCCTTTGGGGGCGGAAATAGCCATAGTGTCTCTTTTCCTGTGGATAGCGGTAAGTTTGTGTGGGAATGATAGCGCATTTTGCGGTCTGCGGGCTTCCCGGGGCCAGCGGCCGTTGCCAGAGGGCATAATGTTTCGCAGCATATATATAAGTACATTCCGAAGGAGGGCCTCCATGACTTCCGCTTCCATTTTCGCTCCCGCCACCAAGGCCGATCTGCCGGCCTTCGGCGTCGGCTCGGCCGAGCTGGCCTCTCGCGGCACCGGGTGCACCTTCGTGGTGGCGCCCCAGGGGGCGGTGTGCGGTGTGGACGTGCGCGGCGCGGCGCCGGCAACGCGGGAAACGGACCTGCTTCGCCCCGAGAACACGGTGCAACAGGTGCAAGGGGTCATGCTGGCCGGCGGCTCGGCCTTCGGGCTTGAGGCTGCTTGCGGCGCCATGGACGAGCTGGCCGCCCGCGGCACGGGCTTTCACCTGATGGACGCTTGCGTGCCCATTGTGCCGGGGGCCTGCCTGTTCGACCTGCCGGTGGGGCAGTTTGCCTACCCGCGCAAAGAGCAGGGGGCCGAGGCTTGCGTGAACGCGCTGGAAAACCTGGCGTCGGGCGAGGAGCCGCAGCAGGGCAACATCGGTGCTGGCACGGGTGCCACGGTGGCCAAGATGCTGGGGCCGGCCCACGCGGTGAAATCGGGGCTGGGCTGGCACGCGGTGGCGATGGGCCCGGTGGTGGTAGGCGCTTTGGTGGCGGTGAACGCCGCCGGCTGCGTGTACGCCCCCGACGGCGCGCTGCTGGCGGGCATGCGCATGGACGACGGCACCATGCTGGACGCCGCTTCCGCCCTGCCGCTTGCGGCCCAGGCGGCAGCCGATGAGGCCGCTGGGATAGCCGAGGAGGGCCCGTGCGCCAATACCACCATCGGCGTGGTGCTCACCAATGCCCAGCTCACCAAGCCCCAGGCCCATCGCCTGGCGGTGACTACCCACGATGCCTACGCCCGCTCCATCAAGCCGGTGCACACTTCCCACGATGGCGACTGCATCTTCGCAATGGCTTCCGGGGAGGTGCCGGCCGACCCCGACTTGCTGGCCATGATGGCCTGCGAAGCCATGCAGCAAGCTATCGCCAACGCCATCACCCACGCCACGGCCGCTTACGGCTTTGCCGCGGTAGGGTAGGGGCTCCCGGCGCCACCTGTTCCCGTGGCAACAAAAAAGGCCCTGACGGGCCTTGGATGTATTGGCTGGGGTACCAGGATTCGAACCTAGATAGCTGGCACCAAAAACCAGAGTCCTGCCGTTGGACGATACCCCAGCGAAAGCGCGTGGTGGGCCGTGAGGGGTTCGAACCCGCGACCTTGGGATTAAAAGTCCCCTGCTCTACCAACTGAGCTAACGGCCCATGTGCACGCGAACGGGTATTGTACTACTTCGCGGTGTGCAGGGTCAAGGACAACCTCTTCAGCACCTGCCCGCCGGCCGCCCAGCCCGGCCCGCTTTGCGGGCGGTGGGGGATTGGGGCGCCCCTCAACGCGGGGCGTGGAGATTTGGACGGGCGCTGCTTTTCCCTGGGCGCGGCGTGGGGTATAGTGGCGGCAGCAAATTCAACCCGCGGCGGGCTGCTGGGCGCTGTGCGCGCCAAGGCCTCCGCGGAGGCGAGAAGGAGGAGGACCCTATGACTACACTTTCCGCCGGCATGACGCGCGACGAGGCGTTTGAGCTGCTGGCCGCCCACAACAAAGACCCCTTCCACATCGAGCACGGCGAAACGGTAGAGCAGACCATGCGCTACTTCGCCCGCGAGTACGACCCCGAGAACGAGGAATTCTGGGGCATCGTGGGGCTTCTGCACGACCTGGACTGGGAAGAACACGACGACGAGCCGGAGAAGCACACCCTCTACGCCGCGCCCCTCATCGAGGCGGCCGGCGGTACGCCCGAGCTGATTCGCGCCATCCAAAGCCATACCTCCGATTTCAACCCCGAGCTGCCCAAGCCGGAGCTGCAGATGGAGAAGATTCTCTTCGCCACCGAAGAGCTGACCGGCCTCATCGGCGCCGCCATCGTGATGCGTCCCTCGAAGAGCGTGATGGACTTCAACGTGAAGTCGCTGAAGAAGAAGTTCAAGGACAAGCGCTTCGCCGCCGGCGTTGACCGCGGGGTAATCACCAGCGGCGCCGAGATGCTGGGCTGGGAGCTGGACGAGCTGTTCGCCCGTACCATCGAGGCCATGCAGTCCTTCGCCCCCGACCGCGACACCTTCGTGCCTGCGGAGGGCTAAGGGTCCCGACACCTGCCCTTCACGGGGCAGGCATTCCCAAGCGCACGGCGGCTTTGGCGTTGGGGGAGTTGCGCCAGACGATCTTTCGTGGGGCAGACATTCTTATGTCTGCCTGGGCTGCAACCGCTTACGGGCTGTCCGTTAGGCAGAGATAGAATCTCTGCCCTACGAATACCGAGCTCGCGGCATCGCTGGCCTCTTGCGGTGGTCGGGTCTCCTGACCGCCTCCCCCAAACAACAAAATTGCAACTTGGGCAACTCCTCTGCTTCCAAAATCGGCGCGGGGGGTTATTGTTGTGGCGGGAAATCATCGCCAAGCCCGCTACCCATTGTTCAGCGAAAGGAAAACCATGTGGTGTCACAAAATTCTGGTTGCCTATGATGGCTCGCCGGCCTCCGAGAAGGCCATCGCGCTGGCACAGGCCATTGCCAGCGAAAGCCCGGAAATCGAATTGGTGCTGGTGAACATCATGCGCCTGGTGGGGGGTGGCATGACTGGCGCCGGCATGGACGCCGTGCTGGCCGACGACGCCGAGGCCATGCGCCAGCATCTGCTGGAGGTGGCGGCAAGCTCGGCGAACCCCACCACCGTGAAGGTGCTCTCGGGCACGGCGCCCGCCGAGCTGATCTTGCGCTGCGTGCGCGAAGAGGGCTGCGATTTGGTTATCATGGGCAGCCGCGGCAAGGGCGGCGTGGGCGGCTACTTGGGCAGCGTCAGCTATGCAGTTACGAAAAGCTCGCCGGTGGCGGTGCTCATCACGAAAGAAGGCGACTGTCGCTAATGGCTGCTCCCGCGCGCGCCGCGCAACCCCCTCTCTGGACCCGAAGCTTCGTGGCCGGCACCCTCCTTAACTTCTTCATCGCCGGCAACTATTTCATGCTCATGGTGGTGATGACCGCCTACGCGCTGAATGTGTACCAGGCCCCGCCGGCCGCGGCGGCTTTCTGCGCCAGCGCGTTCATCGTGGGCACGCTGGTGTCCCGCTTCCTCTGCGCCCCTCTGATGGAAAAGTTCGGCCGCGTGCCGGTGCTGGTGGTGGCCTGCGTGTGCGAAGTGGTGTTCAGCGTGCTGTACCTGGTGCACGAGCCTCTGCTGGCGCTCATCGGGGGCCGGCTGCTGCACGGGTTTGCCTACGGCACTGCCTCCACCACGGTGGCCACCGTCATGACCAGCCTCATTCCCTCCCAGCGCAAAGGGGAGGGCATCGGGTATTTCATGCTATCGGTTACGCTGGGCAGCGCCATCGGCCCCTTTGTGGGCATCTTCCTCTCCAACAACTTCGGCTACGACTGGGTGTTCGTCGTCGCTAGCGTGCTGGTGGCCCTGGCGGTGCCGGCGTCGTTGCTGCTGAAGCCGGCGAAGGGTTCGGCCGTGAAGGGGCGCCCGGCGAAGGCGCGGGCCGAAGAAGCGGCTGCCGCTGACGCGGCTTCCGGTGCCGGGACGGGCGCGCCCGCCGAAGAGCGGCGGGAAGAAGCGATGGCAACGCAGCTGGAAGCGGCCGCCGACGACCCGTGCGGCGCCGGTGCGGCTGCTACGAAGCCGGCCGCCATGAGCGCCCCGGTCCCCGAGGACGGCAGCGACACCGCCCGCGTTCCCTCCACCCATCTGGAGGAAAAGGTGACCGAAAAATTGGAGCATTCGCCCCTTTCCCGGTTCGTGGAAGCGGGAGTGCTTCCCATCGCCCTGGTGTGCGGGCTTCTGTTCTTCGGCTATTCAAGCCTGCTCACGTTCCTTACCCCCTATGCCGACCAAATTGGCCTATCCCGTGCCGCCAGCGTGTTCTTCGTGGCCTATGCGCTGGCCATGTTCGTCACGCGTCCCTTTACCGGTCGCGCGTTCGACCGTGTAGGGCCCCATCCGGTGATGGTGCCGGCCTTTGTGGCCTTTGTGGTGGGCATGGCCCTGGTGGCTGAGGCCAGCAACGATTTCATCTTGCTGGGGGCCGCCATGCTGCTGGGCTTCGGCGTAGGCACGGTGCAGTCCTGCGGCCTGGCCATGGCGGTGCGGGTTACCTCCGATGCCCGGCTGTCGGTGGGCAACGCCACCTTCTACATGCTGCTGGACGTGGGGGTGGGCATCGGTCCCATTTTGCTGGGGCTGGTGGTGCCACTGATCGGCTACAGCGCCCTGTACCTGGCCATGGCGGCCGTGGGCGCACTGGCGCTGGTGCTGTTCATGATTGTGGCCCGCACCGAAAAAGGCACGCGGACGGCTTAAGGCGCAGAGCGCCTGTTCTCGCAAAACGGGTGCGGTCGGCCGCTATGCTGGCCGCACCTCCTGGTGCGAGGGAGCTTGCATCGGGAAATGGGTTCTGCTATTATGCCCCCTTGCCGACAAGGCGGCAGCGCATTCTTTCGCGCAAGTACCTGGCGACACCGTGCCATTCTTTCCCGCACGAGCGTTGCGCGGTTCTTGAAACCGCGAGCCTGACAAGCAGGCAAAAATCACCAGCATCGCCGGTTTATGATGTTTTGCGCCCTTTTGCAAAAATTCTCAAAAATCCATTGACTTCTTTGCTAATATCTCACGTTGCTGTTTTTAACACTTCCGCTTGAAGGAGCACTTTTGGCTAAAGAAGACGTAATCGAGCTCGAAGGTACCGTGCTCGAAGCTCTGCCGAACGCAATGTTTCGCGTTGAGCTGGAAAACGGCCACAATATCTTGGCGCACATCTCTGGCAAGATGCGGATGCACTACATCAAAATCCTGCCGGGCGACAAGGTGACGGTGGAGCTTTCTGTTTACGACCTGAACCGCGGGCGCATCACCTACCGGTTCAAATAGCCCCTCCGCCTCCGGGCGACAATTGCGAGCGCTTCACGTTTGGCGAAGCGCTTTTCTGCGCCTTATGGCCGGGCAAGCCGAGCCCGCTCATGGGGCGGCGCAAAGTGGGAAACGCAGCAAGCATCAGTAGGAAACACCGCCTGCGGCTGGGCGTGTACGATAGAGGAACCGCATACCGAAAGGAAGCTGATTATGAAGGTACGTCCTTCGGTCAAGAAAATGTGCGACAAGTGCAAGATCATCCGGCGCCACGGCAAGGTGCTCGTCATTTGCGAGAACCCCCGCCACAAGCAGCGCCAGGGCTAGAAAGAAAGGGATAAGAGCACATGGCAACACGTCTTGTTGGTGTCGATCTTCCCAGCGACAAGCGCATTGAGATCGCCTTGACCTACATCTACGGCATTGGCCTGACCACCTCGAAGAAGGTGCTGGCCGAAACCGGTGTCAACCCCGACACCCGCGTGAGGGACCTCACTGAGGATGACCTCACCAAGCTGCGCGACTACATCCAGAACAACCTGAAGGTGGAGGGCGACCTGCACCGCGAGGTGTCTCAGAACGTGAAGCGCCTGATGGAGATTGGCTGCTATCGCGGCCTGCGCCATCGTCGCGGCCTGCCCGTTCGTGGCCAGCGCACCCACACCAACGCCCGTACCCGCAAGGGTCCGCGCAAGCAAATCGGCGGCAAGAAGAAGTAAGGTAGGTAACCATGGCTAAGAAAAACGTACGCACGCGCATCAAGCGCTCCGAACGTAAGAACATCGCCGTGGGCGCCGCCCACATCAAGTCTACGTTCAACAACACCATTGTGAGCATCACTGATCCCCAGGGCAATGTGATTTCCTGGCAGTCCGCCGGCACGGTGGGCTTCAAGGGCTCCCGTAAGTCCACTCCCTTCGCCGCTCAGATGGCCGCCGAAGCGGCCGCCAAGGTGGCTATGGAGCACGGCCTGCGCAAGGTTTCCGTGTTCGTGAAGGGCCCGGGCTCGGGCCGCGAGACCGCCATCCGCTCTCTGCAGGCGGCCGGCCTCGAAATCGCCAGCATTCAGGATTGCACCCCTATTCCGCACAACGGTTGCCGTCCGCGCAAGCGTCGTCGCGTGTAGCTGAAAGGATCACATTATGGCTCGTTATACAGGACCGGATTGCCGCCTGTGCCGCCGCGAGGGCGCGAAGTTGTTCCTCAAGGGCGACCGCTGCTATTCCGAGAAGTGCGCCATGGAGCGCCGCAACTACGCCCCCGGTGAGGCGGGCAAGAAGCGCATCAAGGAGAGCGAATACCGCACCCAGATGCGCGAGAAGCAGAAGACCAAGCGCATCTACGGTCTGCTGGAGAAGCAGTTCCATCACTACTACGACATGGCTTCCCGCCAGCAGGGCGTAACCGGTGAGAACCTGCTGCGCATTCTGGAGTCTCGTCTGGACAACGTGGTGTACCGCCTGGGCTTCGCGAAGTCCCGCGCGGAGGCCCGTCAGCAGGTGCGTCATGGCCACATTTGCGTGAACGGCCGTCGCGTGGACATCCCGTCGTTCCGCGTGCGTCCCGGCGACCTGATCTCCGTGGCCCCGAAGGCCAAGGAAATGCTGGTTATCAAGAGCGCCCTCATCTCCAACGAGCGCGTTCAGGTGCCGGCTTGGCTTGAGGTGGACATCGAGAAGCTGCAGGGCAGCGTCCTTGCGCTTCCCCAGCGCGATCAAATCGATTCCGACATTCGCGAACAGCTTATCGTCGAACTTTACTCGAAATAATCGCAGCATAGTAAGGAGGCTATTGCAACATGACAGAGTTCATGAGGCCGACTGTAACCACGGAAGAAGTAAACGATACCGTCGCCCGTTACATTGTCGAACCGCTGGAGCGCGGCTACGGCAATACCCTTGGCAACAGCATGCGCCGCGTGCTGCTGTCCTCCCTGGACGGCGCCAAGGCTACTGCGATTCAAATCGAGGGCGTGCAGCATGAGTTCACCACTGCCGAGGGCGTGATCGAGGACATCACCGACATCGTGCTCAACGTGAAGGGCCTGGTGTTCTCCGCCGACCATGACGACCTGACCGAAGCTACTGCCCACGTGACCGCTGAGGGCCCGTGCGTCGTTACTGGCGCCGACCTTGAGGTGCCCGCCGGCTTCACCCTGGTGAACCCCGAGCACCTGATTGCCACGGTTGCCGACGGTGGCCAGCTGGACATGACCATCCGCATTGGCGTGGGTCGTGGCTATGTGGCCGCTGAGCGCAACAAGCGCACCGAGGACCCCATCGGCATCATCCACGTGGACTCGCTGTTCTCGCCGGTGCGCCGTTGCACCATGAACGTGACGGACACCCGCGTGGGTCAGCACACCGACTACGACCGCCTGGTGCTTGAGGTTGAAACCGACGGCTCCATTGCCCCCACCGAGGCAGTGTGCCGCGCCGCCAACATCATCAACCAGTACATGGGGGCGTTCCTCAGCCTGTCCGAGACGCCTGAGGAAACCGAGAAGGAAGTGGTTTCCATCTTCGCTCCCGAGGGCCAAGAGTCCAACGCCGAGCTGGACAAGCAGATTGAGGATCTGGACCTCTCCGTCCGTTCCTACAACTGCCTGAAGCGCGCCGGCATCCATTCGGTGCGTCAGCTGGTGGAGTTCTCCGAGAACGACCTGCTCAACATTCGCAACTTTGGTGCGAAGTCCATCGAGGAAGTGAAGGACAAGCTCATTTCCATGGACCTCAACTTGAAGCTTTAGGAGTAGAAGATCATGAGACACAACAAGAAGGGGCGCAAGCTGGGCACCGACTGGAGCCACACTAAGGCCATGAAGCGCAGCCTGGTCACCGCCCTGTTTTTGAACGACCGCATCAAGACTGTGGAGTCGCGCGCCAAGGAGATTCGTCCCGACGTGGACAAGATCATCACCTGGGCCAAGCGCGGCGACCTGCACTCCCGTCGTCTGGCCATCGCTTACCTGAACGATAAGGATCTGGTGCGCGAGATTTTCGAGAAGGTGAGCCAGGGCCTGTTCCAGGATCGCCAGGGCGGCTACACCCGCATCATGAAGCTGGGCAACCGCAAGGGCGACAACGCCCCCATGGTGATCATGGAGCTGGTTACCGAGCCGGTGGCCGGCAAGAAGGCCGCTGCCGCCAAGCCGAAGAAGGCCGCCCCGAAGAAGGTTGCCGCCAAGAAGAGCGAGCAGGTGGCCGAGGATCTGGGCTTCGAGGAAGACGGCACCAAGGAGCAGCTGGAAGCTGTGGACGCCGCCGAGGAAGCCAAGGCTGAGACTGCCGAGGAGTTCCGCGAGGCCGTAGAGGCCTCGTCTGAGGCCGAGGCTGGCAAGGAAGCCGCCGAAGAGGCCGAAGCTGCCGCCGCCAAGGAAGCCGAGACGGTGGACGCTGAGAAAATCGAGGAAGAGAAAGCCGACGTTAAGGGCGAGTAACCTTCCCTTCATGTGGTTCTAAAATCACAGCCGCAAAAAAATGCCCCGCTTGATGCGGGGCATTTTTATTGGTTATGCAAGGCGAAAGGTAAGGAGCGCCTTACTTGTCCTCGGACAGTTCGCCGCCCACCATGTCGGTGCCGATTTGCGCCTGCTCGAACTCGAACACGGTCTCGGCAGCTTCGGCGGCCTTGCCCTCGTCGCCCATGGCGTCGTAGTCCTCCACGGAGGCTTCCGCTTCGGCGGCCACTTCTTGCTCGATGCGCTCAAGATCCTTCAGGGCATCGGCGGTTTTCTCGGCTTCGCTCATGGCGAACTCTTCTACTGCTTTGTTGTCAGCCATTTTTGGGCTCCTTTTCCTCATGCACGTGCAGTTGCGTTTTGCGAAGCGAAAAGGCGAGAGTCGGAGTATCCAGAACGCTGTGCTCCGTGCGAGACGCCTGCCGTGCGGCCACCTGTCAAGCACGTCAGGTTCGCAGTTTTCGCTCTCGCCCTTCGCGTTGGCTCCATTGTAGGAGTGGCGGAAGGCGGCCCTGCGGCTGCGCTTCCGAACGCTTCCGCCCTGTTACCCATCCGCAACGCTTACGGGAGACGCAGCTCCATGACAGGGGACGGGGATAGCGTCAGGTTTTTGGAGGGTGGGCCGACCCGACAGGCCTGCGCTCGACGCTCCGTACGAGGGGAACTAACTCGCCCTCCGGGCGAGTGGATTTCCCCTCTACTCCGCTTAGCCGGACCTCGCTCCGACCTGCCGGGTCGGCCCAGCCACGGTGTTTCGCAGGCCGGCCATGACGTTATCCCCGTCCCCTTATCGAAAAGCGTGGGTTTGCGTGGCGCTTGCGATACAAGCGGGGCGGGGGCGCGGCGGCTCTGCTATGATTGAAATGCTGAGTTTCAGCATGACTATTCACCAAGTCTAGGAGGACTTACATGAGCATGATCGTCGATGTGTACGGCCGTGAAGTGCTCGACTCCCGCGGCAACCCCACCGTGGAAGTCGAAGTGGTTTTGGAGGACGGCTCCTTTGGCCGCGCGGCGGTTCCCTCAGGGGCTTCTACCGGCGCTTTCGAGGCGGTAGAGTTGCGCGACGGCGACAAGAGCCGGTATCTGGGCAAGGGCACTACGGTGGCCGTGGCCCATGTGAACGAAGAGATTGCCGAAGCGCTGGTAGGCCTGGAGGCCGAGGATCAGCGCATCGTGGACAAGATGATGATCGAGGCCGATGGCACCGAGAACAAGGGCAACTTCGGCGCCAACGCGGTACTGGGCGCGTCGCTGGCGGTGGCGAAGGCGGCCGCCGAGTCGGCTGAGCTGCCGCTGTACAAGTACGTGGGCGGCGTGAATGCCCATGTGCTGCCCACCCCCATGATGAACATCCTGAACGGCGGCGTTCATGCCGACAACAACGTGGACTTCCAGGAGTTCATGATCATGCCGGTGGGGGCCGAGAACTTCTCCGAGGCCCTGCGCTGGTGCGCTGAGATTTACCACACCCTGAAGAAGGTGCTGCACGATGCCGGTCTGGGCGGCGGCGTAGGGGACGAGGGCGGTTTCGCCCCCAACCTGAAGACCAACGAGGAGCCGCTGGCTTGGATCGTGAAGGCCTGCGAGGCGGCCGGATATGCGCCCGGCACCGACATCATGTTCGCCATGGACCCGGCTTCCACCGAGTTCTACAACGCCGAAACCGGCAAGTACGTGCTGGCGGGCGAGGGCCGCGAGCTCACCAGCGACGAGATGGTGGACTACTGGGAGGCCCTGGTGAACAAGTACCCCATCATCTCCATCGAGGACGGCATGGCCGAGGAAGACTGGGACGGCTGGAAGAAGCTGACTGAGCGCATTGGCAACCGCGTGCAGCTGGTGGGCGACGACCTGTTCGTGACCAACTCCAAGCGGCTGGCCAAGGGCATCGAGCTGGGCTGCGCCAACGCCATCCTGATCAAGGTGAACCAGATTGGCAGCCTCACCGAAACCCTGGAGGCTATCGAGCTGGCGAAGACCCATGGCTATGCTTGCGTGATGAGCCATCGCTCGGGCGAGACGGAAGATGTGACCATCGCCGACTTGGCTGTGGCCACCAACTGCGGCCAGATCAAGACAGGTGCCCCCGCTCGTTCCGACCGTGTTGCCAAGTACAACCAGCTGCTGCGCATCGAGGAGCAGCTGGGCGACGGCGCCCAATACGCCGGCCGCAGCGCCTTCTATAACATCCGCTAGATTGTCAGGCCCCGGCGGCCCGACAGCCGCCGGAAAACCTCTCATTTCGTAGGGCAGAGATTCTATCTCTGCCTTTTTCGTTTCTGGAGGATGGGCCGACCCGACAGGCCTGCGCTCGACGCTCCGTACGAGGGGAACTAACTCGACCTACGGTCGAGTTAGTTCCCCTCTACTCCGCTTGGCCGGACCTCGCTCCGACCCGCCGGGTCGGCCCAGCCACGGTGTTTCGCGGGTTCGGCCATAACGTTATCCCCGTCCCTTTGTCATCTCTGCCTTTTCTTATTCTGCCTCTTGCACCAGGTTGATGAGTTCTTGCTGGCTGTGGACGCCGGTTTTTTGGTAGACGTGCTGGCGGTGGGTGCTCACGGTGGATTTCGACAGGTACAGCTGCTCTTGGATGAAGGGCAGGTTGCGCCCCTTCGCCAACATCATCATGATCTCGGTTTCGCGGTCGGTGAGGCCGAAGCGCTGGGCCACCAGGCTGCACTTGTGACGGAAGCGCTGCTGGGTGCGGGTGGGCACGATGGCCATGATCTTCCCCAGGTCCTCCGATGAGAACACGAAGGTGGACACTACCACTAATGCCACGATGGCGCACAGGGTTACCACGTAAATGCCCGTGGGGTTAAGGCCCGCGCCCGAAAGCACGGCCCGCCCCAGCACGATGCCCAGCAGCGGCCCGAGGGCCCAGGCGGCGCGGATGGTGGCGAAGGCGGCGATGGTGGCCTGCGGGAACGAGCTGCAGATGCAGGCGGTGAGAATCCAGATGAACATGCCGAATGCGCTGTAGGCGGCCGAGCTGATGGCCAGCGGGATGAAGGAGTCTACCCCGGGCACAAGCCCCGGCGCCGGCAGCAGCATCACGCCCAGGGTGAGCAGCAGGCAGATGGCGAAGTAGCAATCCTTCGCCATGCGCTCGGTGCGGCGCGCCAAAAGCAGCAGCGCCAAGGCCACCACCGCCACGGTGGCGATGAGGGAATCAATCGCCTGCACGGCGGCGTAGGCGTACTGGCCCGCACTCACCAGATCCATCTGCATATATATGGTGCGGCTGCTTTCGCTGGCGAATCCCACCAGAAGCGAGGCGGCCGTTATGCGCCCCACCAGGCCCCTCCACGCGCGGCGTTCGTTCTCGCGGGCGATGGGGGAGGGCTTGCTGCGCAACACGGCTGTGGCGAAGTTTCCGGGAAAGCCCAGGTTTTGCCCTGGTTCCGGCGAAGGCACACTGCCGCCTTCCAGCGGGGCGCGGCTCATGCCCGCTGTGGTGAGGGCGGCGCTCAAAGGCGCCATGGAAGCCGCCAGCAGAATGGCGAAGTCGGCATGGAGGATGTTGAACACTACGAACAAGAGCGATGAGAAGATGGTGGCGACGGCGGAGGCCATCACTTTGCCAGATAGGGGAAGCTGAGAAACGGCGATTCCGAAATAGATGAGGTACAGGCCGGAGAAAACGCCGGACAGCACGCCGGTTACCATCAGGATGACTTGCTGCAGTTCGCTGCCGGCGGGGTTTCCCAGCGGCAGAAACACGGTGATGATGGCGGTGCCCAGTGCCAGTGCCAAAAACGTGGGGAAATGGGCGAGCGCCTGCCAGGTGCGCCGTTCGGCTGCGGCCGCAATGCAGAGGGTAATGCACACAGTGACGATGGAGATAAGGTACACCGCATCCAGCACCGGCTCGCTTCCGCCTTCGGCGCTGACATTGCCGTAAAGGGTGAGGCTTTTGAAGGCCATGCTCACCCAAGCGGCGTTGGCCCCCAGCCCCAGCCCCACCAGTGCTTCGGGGCCATGAGCCCTTCGGTCCGCGAATTTCGCTGCAATATTTGCGCCCACCTTGACCCTCCCCTCAAGGGTTGTCTGAATAGGGAAAATTATAGGTGTTGCGAGGGATTATTGCTAAGAAAACGACTCACGGAATGGGGGAGCCATCGCAAATCGCCTGGTCATAACCCATCGTGCGCAGAGCATGATATTTGCCAACACAAGAAATCGCGCCCTGCGCACGACCGCCGGGGCGAAAGCTGGCGTTGCGCGCCCGATGCCAAAATGAAGCATCCCCGTCATCCTTCAAGACGGTCTTCTTAAGAGGAGAAGATAACGAGAGGAGGAAAAATGAGTAAGCTCACCATGACGCGCCGCACCTTTACCAAGGCCGCCGCCGTCACCGCTGCAGCACTCAGCGTGGCCGCGCCTGCCGGTGTGGCATTGGCCGAAACAGAGGTCGATGCCAAAACCACGGGCGAGGTCAAGCACATCCGCTCCGCCTGCCGTGGTTGCGGCAAGATGGAGTGCGGTGTGTGGGTGACCGTCCAGGACGGGCGCGTCATCAAATCCGAGGGAGACGAGAGTGCCTTCCAAAGCGCCGGCAACCACTGCGCCAAGGGCCAGGCGTCCCTGCAGGCGGCCTATCACCCCGACCGTCTTAAGTACCCCATGAAGCGCACCACCCCCAAGGGCGAGAACCCCGAGTGGCAGCGCATCACCTGGGAAGAGGCCTATCAGACCACGGCCGACGCCATCCACGCCGACCAGGCGAAGTACGGCAACGAGACCTGCATCTTCATGGGCGGCACTTCGCGCATCTGGGCCATGGGCCCCTACGGTTCGCTGAAGTCGTGCTTCGGCAGCCCCAACGGCATCCAGGCCAACGAGATTTGCAAGGGCCCGCGCTTCTACGCCACCGCCATCAACGACTCCAATGCCTACAGCTGGATGGAAGTGGTGGGACGCCCCCGCGTGTTCGTGCAGTGGGGCGGCGCTTCCGAGCTGTCCAACTACGACGACAGCTGCCGCACCACGGTGGACGTGGCCACTCGCGCCAACTGCCACATTCTGGTGGATCCGCGCCAAACCAACCTGGGTAAAGAGGCCGACATCTGGGTGAACCTGCGCCCCGGCACCGACGGCGCCGTGGCCAACTGCTGGGCCCAGGTGATCATCGAGAACGACCTCATCGACGAGATGTACGTGCGCAAATGGATGAACGCCCCCATGCTGGTTGTGGTGGAGGACAGCTTCCAGCCCACCGAGTCGGCTGCCAACGGGCAGACCGCCAAGATGGTCACCCGTCTGCTGAAGGAATCCGATCTGGTGGAGGGCGGTTCCTCCGGTCGCTTCATGGTGGTGAACGAGCTGAACAACGAGCTGTCCTACTACGACGCCACCGCCCCCGTGCCCGCCTGGGAAGGGGAGACTTGGGAGCCGTGCGTGATCGGCCCCGGTAAGGAAGCCAACCAGCCCGGCCTGGCCGACACCGGCCAAACCCAGGGCTTCGTGCCGGATTACACCCCCTTCCCGGACGGCCTGTACCCGGCGCTGTTCACCGAAGAGGGCGGCCGCGAGGTGACCCTCAAGGACGGCACCAAGGTGCACGTGCGCACGGTGTGGGAGAACTACATCGACTTCCTGCAGGACTACACCCCCGAGAAGGCGTCGGGGATCACCGGCGTGGACGCCGAGGTGCTGAAGAACGCCGCCATCACCTACGCCACCCGCATCGACCCCTCCACCGGTTACGGCAACGGTGGCATCCAGTACATGCTGGCAGCCGAGCACGCCTGCAACGCCACCCAGAACAACCGCGCTTGCGACCTGGTAGCGGGCATCACCGGTAACATGGACATCCCCGGCGGCATGCGCGGCTCCACCCCCGGTTGGCCCTTCTTCGACCTGGGCATGTGCAACCCCGACTCGCCCGAGGTGCCGGCTTACGACAGCTCCAAGCGGCTGGGGCAAGAGCGCTTCGTGATGATCGGCTCCGACAGCGGCCCCGGTTGGGCGGACGCCACCTCCATCTACGACGCCATCAACACCGGCAAGCCCTACAACGTTACTTGCGGCATCGGCCAAACTGGCGACTTCATGAACCAGTCGAACTCCATCTACGCGGCTGAGAACCTGAAGAAGCTGGATTTCTGGTGCTCCATCGACCTGTGGCACACCCCCTGCGTGGACATGATCGCCGACATCGCTATGCCGGCGGCCCACTGGATGGAGCTGGACTGCATCCGCAAGTCGCAGGGCTCCTCCGGCGCGTTCGGCGCCACCGTGAAGGCGGTGGATCCTCCGGGAGAGGCCAAGAACGACCTGGAGATTGTGGTGGGTATCTTCAAGGCGGCCGGTGTTCCCTACTTCGACGAGGAGAAGCACGGCGCCAAGTGGCTGGAAGGCGACGCGGCCGTGGACGGCTGCAACGAAGTGGGCCTGGCGGGCTTCCGCATTCCCAAGTGGTCCGACTACAAGGAAGAGTTCCAGAAGAACGGCTGGTTCGACTCCAAGGTGGAGAAGCCCGAGGTATGGGGCACCTACCGCCGCTATCAGCTGGGCCACGGCGCCATCAACGGCGACTTCCCGCCCTTCCCGAAAGAGATGTGGCACCAGGGTTGGAACACCACCACCCAGAAGCAGGAGATTTGGTCCACCGTGTTCGAGTCGTGGCTGGTGAACGGCGTGAACAACGACGGCAAGCCGGAGCAGGACCAATACGACGGCGAAGAGTTCACCTTGGCCGAGGTGTTCCCCCGCTTCAAAGAGGCCTACCATGGCCCCATCGCCGACCCCGACCTGTTCACCGATGAGAACGCCTTCCTGATGACCACCGGTCGTCGCCAGGGCACCTACTTCCACAGCGAGCATCGCCAGCTGCCCTGGTGCCGCGAGCTGTGGCCGGTGCCGCGCCTGGAGATGAACCCGGCCGACGCCGAGCGCATCGGCGTGAGCCAGGGCGATTGGGTGTGGATCGAAACGGACAAGCACAAGATTCGCGAAGTGGTGGACCTGTACTACGGCATCCAGCCCGGTGTGGTGAACGCCGAGCATCAGTGGTGGTACCCGGAGCTGTCCCAGCCCGACCACGGCTACCAGCTTTCCGGCGTGAACTGCCTGATCGACCAGTATGCCCAGGACCGCATCATCGGCTCCTCCAACCTGCGCGCCTACGGCGTGAAGGTGTACAAGGCCACGCCCGAGAACAGCCCCTTCGGCAACCCGGTGCCCTGCGGCGACGACGGCACCGAGATCATCCACACCTGCGATGACCCGCGCCTGAAGGAATGGCTGCCCGACTACGAATCTGCACGAGGGGAGGCATAAGCCATGACTCAGTACGCAATTTTGACCGACCTGAACAAGTGCGTCGGCTGCCTGGCTTGCTCGGTGAGCTGCAAGGTCATCAACAACGTGCCCGTGGGCAGCTACTGGAACAAGGTGCTGCGCGTGGGCCCCAACCCCCGCACCGAGGGCGGCCAGTGGCCCGACGTGTACACCTACTTCCTCACGGTGCAGTGCCAGCACTGCGAGAACCCCGCCTGCGTGGACGTGTGCCCCACCGAGGCCAGCCACAAAGTGGCCGACGGCACGGTGCAGATCGACAAATCGAAGTGCATCGGCTGCCAGTTCTGCGCCATGGCCTGCCCCTACGGCGTCCGCTACCTGAACGAGGAGGAACGGGTGGTGGAGAAGTGCACCCTCTGCGAGCAGAAGATCGCCCAAGGGGAGCTGCCCCAGTGCGTTTCCCAGTGCGGCGGTCGCGCCCGTTGGTTCGGCGACATCGAGCAGGGCATCGAGAGCTTCGAGGCCCCCTGGGCGCCGGTGAAGAGCGGCGACAGGTCCTATGAGGGCTGTGCTTCGGCCCGCATGACCTTCGGCGAGTCCACCGGCGAGGGCAACGAGTGCGCCACGAAGCCCTACAGCGCTTCCGAGGTGTACCACCTGCCCGACGTGGGCAACAAACCTTCCTTCGTCTACATCCTCCGCAAGGAGAAGTGGCAGGGCTAGAAATTGGTCCGGCGGTCGTCAGGCCGCCGGAGCCCCCTTCGTTTCGCAAGGCAGAGATTCTATCTCTGCCTTTTGCGTTTCTGGAGGGTGGGCCGACCCGACAGGTCTGCGCTCGACGCTCCGTACGAGGGGAACTAACTCGACCTGCGGTCGAGTGGATTTCCCCTCTACTCCGCTTGGCCGGACCTCGCTCCGACCTGCCGGGTCGGCCCAGCCAGGATGCTGTCGCAGGTCGAATTCGTAGGGCAGAGATTCTATCTCTGCCTTTTTTATTGGCCTTCTACTATGTTGAGGAGCTCTTGTTTGGAGTGGATGCCCATCTTGCGGTAGATACTCTTCACGTGGCTGTTCACGGTGCCGGTGGACACGTAGAGGTCTTCGGCCATGCGGGCGGCGGAATGGCCGCGGGCCATCAGCAAGAACACCTCGGTCTCCCGCTTCGAGAGGCTGTATTGAGTGGCAATCTCTTCGCAGCGGGCTTGGAAGCGGGCGCGCTCGTCGATGACCGCCGGCGCCGGTTCGTACAAGATGGCGTATACCTTGCGGTCGTTCAGCACAAATATATAGGTAAGAATGAGCACGCCGATGGCGATGCTGTCCACCAGTGCGTAACCGCTAGTGGTGGGGATGACGCCCGAGAGCAGTGATCCAGCGAAAAGCCCGGCCGCTTGGCAGCCTTCGCCGATGCAGAACACGGTAACGGCGCTCACGCCCGAGGCGTACACGATGGAGGCGAACAGCGTCCAGAAGGCGATCTTCAGGCACACGTAGCCGGCCAGCCCGATGACGGCGAACAGCTCTTGATGGGTTTGGGTGGCGTTGGCCAGCAGCAGCGACACGAATAGCACTAAAATGGCCGCCAGGTACATGTGGGCGAAACGCTGCTTAGGCACGGAGTCGCCGCTGTGGAACTGGAAATAGGCGAACAGCAGCAGCACCGGCACCTCGGTGGCGCCCAGGAACATGAAGGCGAAGGTCATGTTGTCGCCAGCGCTGGCGCCGCCTTGGGAGGTGTAGTTCATGAGGCCCACCACGATGCCGAACAGCACCGCTGCCACCGCCGAGCGCAGCAGGAACTCTACATAGGTGTTGCCCTGGGGCTGACTGGCAAGGTTGCTGAGGGAGGCGCGCACCCCTTGCTCCGGTTTTGCCGGTGCTGCCTGCCCCGAATCGGCGCTGGCAGCGTCATCCACTTGCTTTTCCGACAGCTTCTTGAATGCTTTTGCCAGGGATACCTTGGGGGTCGTCGTGCCGGCAGCAGCCGGCTGTGAGGTGGCGGAAGCGGTAAGGGTGCCGGTGCGGGAGGCTTTGGCCTCGACCAACGTTGCCGCGCGGCGGCGGGCGGTGGCCAGGATTTCCTCTTCGGAAACCGCCAAACCGCGGCGGGGGGAGGTGCCCACGGCGAAAAGCGCCACCGAGACGGCTGGCAACAGGCTGGCTGCGGCCACCGTAACTGGATGGGGCGCCACGGCCAGGAGGAAGAACAGCACGGCCGCCAGGGCGTAGGCCATGCAGAGGTTGGAGGCTGCCTTTTCTACTTTATTACCTATGAACCAGCCCCACAGCGCAATGAGATAGCCGGATCCCAGGCCTGTGAAAATGATGCCGGCGAACAAGGCTACCGGTCCGTATTCGGTTTCTATGGCGGCGTGGGCGGTGCAGAAGGTGCCGATGCAGGTAAGGGCAGCTATCACACAGAGGGCCACGCGACTGCCCATGCTGCGGCGCACCAACGCGTCCAGCGACCCCATGGCCGCCAGGCTTACCACCGAAATGGCCATGCCGGCAATGTAGAAGGCCGAGCAGGTGACCGCCAAGCTGATGTCGGTGAACAGCAGGTTGTGGAAGAACACCGCCGACGCCCACGCGAACGTGGCGGCGTAGCCGAAGGTGAAAAACAGTGAGATGTCGTTAGCCGGTTTTTGAGTCATACTGAAATCATACCCTTCCCACCTGGTAAAACTCTGTTCTCCCCAAAAAATAGGGAAAGCGAAAAAGCTTGTAATCGCCCGTTTTCCCCATCTTTTGTAGATTACAGAACGGCCCCTGAGGAAGAAGATATCACTCGATTCCTCGGGGAGTTGCATTAAACCAACGATTCCCCGAAAGCGCAAATGCCTGGCTGGGGCCGGGGCGCTGAAGAAAAGAGAGAGCGGATAACCCGCGGAAGGAGAGGGAATCATGGAGCTTCAATGGCCACTTATTATCTTTACCACGCTCATCGCGTGGTCGGCTGGTCTGTTCGCCAGCCAGTGCCTGGTTGCCGCCGCCGGTAAGGGCGAGGGCACCAAGGCTCAAATGCCTGCCTGGATTGTTGCCGCGGTGCTGCTGGCCGTTGGCGGCATTGCCGTGTTCTTCCATCTGGAGCACTGGGAGCGTATCTTCAACGGCTTCGGTCATCTGACTTCCGGCATTACCCAAGAGCTCATCTGCATCGTGGTGCTGGCTATCGTGGCCATCGTGTACCTGGTGCTGATGATGCGCGATGCCGACAAGAAGCCGAACAAGGCTGTTGCCTGGATTGGCGTTGTGGTTTCCGTCATCCTGGTGCTGGTTACCGCTCATTCCTACACCATGGCTGCCCGTCCTGCTTGGGACTCCGTGCTGTGGCTGCTGTACATGCTGGGCAACGCTTGCGTGCTTGGCCCCTGCACTATGGCCCTCATCATGGCCGCTGTTGACAAGGATGCCGACCTGGGCTTCGTGGGCATGCTGGCCGTTATCGGCTCTGCTGTTGCCACGGTGACCGCTGTTGCTTACGGCGCCATCCTGCAGGCTGTTGAAGGCTCCTTCACCTCCGTTGGCTACTACTTCGATCCTACCCATCCCACCGCTGGCATGGCTGACCTGTCCGCCACCGTTGCCGATCAGGCTATGCTGGTGTGGCTGGGCGCCGTTGTGGTGGGCGCTGTGGCCCCGCTGCTGTGCGCCATCTTCGCCAAGAAGCAGCCGAAGATGTGGGTTACCCTGGGCATCGTGGCCGTCATCTGCGCGGTCATCGGCGCCATCTGCATGCGCATTGCCTTCTACAACCTGGGCATCAGCGTGTTCATGTTCTACTAGGATCTGCACTTGCCAGGGCTTCCCTTGGCCCTGGCCTTCCTTGCTAAGCCCCAGCTGACAGGGAAGTGGGAAACGCCTCTCGACGGGGGCTGCGGGAACCCCGCACCCCCCGCTTCGAGGAGGCGCCCCTTCTGGAAATCCCCATCGGGCTCGATTCGATTCCCCTCACCCCCCTTGCAAATTCGAATCGGCCCCGCTGGGGATTTCTTGCATTCAGAGCCAAATACAGAAAGGGCGGAGAGCTTCGTCTCCGCCCTTTCCGGGTGCTCTGTGCGCAGGGTGCCGGCTTGCGCGTTGCGGCGGCAGGGGTCGCCGTTTACTTGGTGCCGAAGATGCGATCGCCGGCATCGCCCAGGCCGGGTACGATATAGGCATCCTCGTTCAGCCCGTCGTCGACGGCCGCTACGTAAATATCCACATCCGGGTGCGCTTTCTGCACTGCCGCGATGCCCTCGGGCACTGCCACCAAGTTCACGAGACGGATGTTGGTGCAGCCGCGCTTCTTCAGGCTGCTGATGGCGTCAACCGCGCTGCCGCCGGTGGCCAGCATTGGGTCCACTACGATTACTTCCGACTTCTCAAAACCCTCGGGCATCTTGTAGTAGTACTCGGTGGGCACGTGGGTTTCCTCGTCGCGCACCAGGCCGATGTGGCCTACGTGGGCAAACGGCATTAACTCCAGCAGGCCGTCCACCATGCCCAGGCCGGCGCGCAGGATGGGCACGATGGTGAAGAAGCTCTCCTTCAGCACGGGGAACTTGGAAACGCAAATGGGGGTTTCCACTTCCGCGTCCACTGTCTCGAAGTTGCGGGTGATTTCGTAGCCCATCAAAATCGATATCTCTTTCAGCAGCAGGCGGAAGTCCTGCGAAGAGGTGTTCTTGTCGCGCATGCGCGTAAGCTTGGCCTCGATAAGCGGATGGGAGATAACGTTCAGGCTGCCCATAGCAACTCCTTCGATTTGGGTTCGCGATTGCGCAATATTGTAGTCGTTTTCGCCCCGCCGCCGAAGATGAGCCGCAAAAAGCCAGAGAAGGCTCCTTAGCCCTCGTAGTCGTGATCGGTTTCCACTTCAAAGGTGTAGGCGGGGAAGGTCTTTTGCATTTGCGCTACAAGTTGGCGCTGCACCGCTTCGCCGTCGCATTTGAACTGCAGCAGTAGGTTGAAGTACACGGTGTGGGTTTCCTGGTCGCCGTAGAAGCCGCCGAAGGAAATGATGGCGGGGTTGGCGGCGGTGAGCTGAGCCAGTTTGTCGCGCACTTCCTCGAAGGCGCCGGAAGGGTTGGCGGCGTTAATGCCCACTACCAGCATTACATTGAATTTCCGGCGCACCCCTAGTTCTATCTTGCGGGACAATTCAGAAATGGTCCGGGCAGTCATCTGGTCGGGCACTTCTATCTTAATGCTGCCGATGATTTCGTTGGGGCCGAAGTTGTCTAGCACCAGAGTCTCGGCCCGCTGCACCTCGGGAAAGCCCTCCACGTACTCGCGGATTTGGCGGCCGAACTTGTCATCTTCCCGAGTGCCGATGAGGGGCGCCATGGCCTGCCCCAGCACCTCGATGCCGGCTTTGCACACCACCAGCGAAATGATGAGGCCCACCATGCCGTCGATGTTGATGTTCCATACCAGCTGGAAAATGGCCACCACCAGCGTGCCGGCCGAGAGCACTGCGTCGTAGTTGGAGTCGATGCCGCTGGCTATCAGCGCCTGGCTGTTGGTGGCCTTGCCGCGCCGGTGGAAGTAGATGCCGATGGCGACTTTCGCCACGATGGCCACCACGATGACGGTGATGGCCAGGGTGGAGTAGTTGGTGCTGGCGGGGTGCAGAATTTTGTCGATGGATTCCCGCAGCGAGATGATGCCGGCCGCCAAAATGATGGCGGCGATGATAACCGAGGTGACGTATTCCAGCCGGCCGAAGCCGAAGGGGTGGGCGCGGTTGGCGCGGCGCCCCGCCAGCTTGGTGCCCACGATGGTGATGATGGAAGATAGGGCGTCGGTGGCGTTGTTGACGCCGTCTAAGATGATGGCGATGGAGTTGGAGGCGAAGCCTACGATGAATTTAAACAGGGTGAGGGCCAAATTGCCGAAGATGCCCACGAAGCTGGCCCGCACGATGGCCCGCTCTCGCTGGCGCTTGCCCATCTGCGACGCCGCTTGGCCCGCGGCCTTCGGTGATTCCTTCTCGCTGCTGTTTTTGTTCATGGCGCCAACCTCCTCTCCGTGCCTCCGCTTTCCTCAACTATAGCCGCCGGTCCAAACGGGGGAGGGGCAGCCGCCGCTTTGCCACAAGACCGTTTCCCGCGCGCCCGCGCCTGCTGCTGATGAAAACCTTACGAAATTGTTCGGATAGGGTAAGCCGGAGGCGATGGCGGTGGCGTGCAGGCCGTTTTAGGATGGGGCTACTGACGGAAGGACGCCTCATGTACCTGAAACTTGCCTACCGCAATGTGCGCCGCTCGGTGCGGGACTATTCGGTTTACTTTGCCACGCTGGCTTTTGCCGCCTGCTTGCTGTATTCGTTCACCGCGTCTACCGAGTACTTGTTGGCGCTGGACCTCACCAGCGATCAGCGGGGATTTTACGAGAGCGCCTCCATGGTGATGGAGGCGTTTTCCGTTTTCACGGTGCTGGTATTCGCGTTTTTGATCAGCTACGCCAGCAAGTTCATCCTGCGCCGCCGTTCGCAGGAGTTCGGCATGTACGGGCTTTTGGGCATGCCGCCGACGGTTATGGGGCGTATCTTGGCCTATGAGGGGTGCCTGGTAGGGGTGTTTGCCCTGGTGTGCGGTGTTGGGCTGGGGGTGTTGCTGTCGCCGGCATTCGGCGCCGTGGCCGCCTTCGTGTTCCAGGTGCCCTGGCGCTTGGCGCTGGTGTTTTCCGGAAAGGCTGCGATGTGGACCTGCGGGTGCTTCGCCGCCATTATGGCGCTGGCCACCTGGCGAGGCGTTCGGGCCATGAAGAAGCGCACGCTGGGACAGTTGCTGGAGGCGCGGCGCGCCCCGAAGGAGCCGCGACGGCGGGGGCTGTTCTCGCCTGCGTTGCAACTGGTGGCAGGGGTGCTGATCCTGTTGCTGATTTACGGCATGTGCCTGTTCAGCCCGGTGAATTTCATTATGGGCATCCTGCCTTTGGGGGTGCTGGCGGTGTTCGCCACCGGCATGATTTTCCGATTTGCCGCGCTGCGCTGGCCCCAGTGGGCGCGCAAACGGCCCGAGCGCTATTTTCGCGGACTACGGTTTTTTGAAATGCGCCAGGTGGAGAACCAGGTGGGCCTCAGCGCGAACGCCATGGCCTGCACGTGCGTGCTGTTGGCTTGCGGCATGTGCATGATGGTGGCGGGTTTGGCCTTCAGCGTGGGGATGCGCCAACCCGGGATGGGAGCGGCGGCGGAGGCGCTGGCTTCCATCGGGTTCGTGGGGCTGTTTTACGGGGTGACGTTTCTGGTGGCCGCTGCGGCGGTGCTGGCGCTGCAGCAGTTGGCGGATGCCGCCGATGGGGTGGGGCGCTATCGGCTACTGCGGCAGCTGGGGTGCAGCGACGGGCAGCTGAAGGGCGCCGTGCGCGGGCAGGTAGGAGTGTATTTCGTCGCTCCCATGGCATTTGCGCTGGTGCATGCAGTGTTCGGCTTTGCGCTCATCGGTTTTTTGGCTTTTGTGTTGGGCAGCGCCCATTATGCGGTAATCACTGGGGCCGTGGTGGCGGTCACATTGGCTCTGATGGCCGTCTACTATGTCATTACGTGCCGGGAGAGCCAGCGCATCCTGCTGGAGCAGGGCGCCGACGCTGCCGCCGCTTAGCCAAGGCCCAGCTGGTCCAGCAGCTGGGTGAGGGAGCGGGCGCGGTAGGTGGGATGCTGCGCGGCCAGTTCGCCTTCCGAGAACATGCCCCAAAGTGCCGCGGCGGTGGAGCAGTCGGCGGCGTTGCCCGCTTGGATGTCGTAGGGGCTGTCGCCCACGTACAGGGTGCGGGCCGGTGCGGTGCCCAAGAGCTGGCAGCCGTGGAGCACCGGGCCGGGGGCGGGTTTGTGTTCCGGCCAATCGTCGTGACCGATGAGCACGGGGAAGTACCCGGCGATGCCGCTCATTTCAAGACCGCGGGCGGCCATGGCGTGGCGCTTAGAGGTGACCACTCCCATCTTGATGCCGGCCGCCTTTAGGCGCGCCAGCGCGGTGGCGGTGTCGGGGAAGGCGCTGATGGAGGCGTCGTGCACGATGTCGTTGTGGTCGCGGTACACCTGGATGATGCGCTCGGCCTCTTCGCGATTGCCGTCGCAGAAGTGCACCATCTGATCGATGAGGGGCGTGCCCACCCCGTGCATCAGCTCGGCATCCGAGCAGTTCTTCCCCAGCACCTCGTTGATGGAATAGCGCATGGAAGCGAGGATTATCTCGTAGGTGTCGATAAGGGTGCCATCGGCGTCGAACAGGATGGCGTCAAGCGGGGCGGCGTGGGTCATGGCGGGGCTTTCTGGGCAGGGGTTGGCCGGGCGCGGGGCGGCGGGCTGCTAGGCGGCGGAGCTGTGCTTCGACACCGGGCAGCGTACAGGCGCGCCCTTCTTCATATAATGTATCAGAAAACCGATGCCGGCAAGCGAGAGGGCGGCCCCCAGCCCGGTGTAGAAAAAGGCCACGAACCAGGTGGGAACGATATGGAAGCTGCGCAGGGCGATGCCGCCGCCCATCATGACGATCATGATGAGGTAGCCCTTGAGGTCGAAGAATTTCAGCACATGGGTGCGGTTTTCGCCGTAGCTGTCGATGCGGCGGGAGTGCTTGCCCACCAGCTTCGAGAACATCATGTGGAACACGATGAATACCGCCGGGATGCCGATGAGCAGAACCCACCAGGGGGTTTGCCCCTCCAGGCAGGCCAGCAGCCCCAGCCGGAAGATGTTGAGGCCGGCCAGCAGCCATACGGCGCAGGCGATGAGCAGCAGATATTTTGCGCGGACTTTGAACACGATGCCTCCTTGGGTCAGGGGGCCATTGTAGCCATTTGCGGGCAGGGGAGGGCAAATGCCACAGAATCGCCCGCTTCGGGAAAGGGGGCCGTTGATTTGGCGCAGTGGTGCGGGGGCTCTGCCGCTCGCGGATTCGCAAAAATACTTCTTGCAATTATGTGGCAAGGGAGTAATATATTTCCTTGCCTTTTAAAGGCGCTCCAAATTGCGGGGTGGAGCAGTCTGGTAGCTCGCCGGGCTCATAACCCGGAGGTCGTTGGTTCAAATCCAGCCCCCGCGACCATAAATTCAAAGCCCTGGCTTCGGCCGGGGCTTTTTGTTTGCCGGGTTGGGAAAGTAGTCTTGCGTACGAGCTGCATACGGTTTCGTCGGCGCTTTTGCGGACTTCGGGGGTTCAGCTAAAGCTGTTGATTGCGTTTCTCGCGACTTTGGAAATATTGGAATGCCGCTCCCAGGTATTTCCGGAAGCCAAACGCGGCGCGGTTGAGGTGAAAAAGCATCTGCATCAAAGATTCTCTATCTGCACCAAATGTTACAATATGATGCAGATAATGAGGCTATGATGCAGAAAGGGGAGGCATGGCGCGTTTCGATTACGGTGATCCACTCAACTTGCTGACGCCCGCTATCGTGAAGAAGGTAGCGACGCTTCGTGAATACAAAGGCAAGCAAGCGCTATATCTAGAAGCACGTCCCGATGTGCTGGAAAAGCTCTGTACCTCGGCGAAGATTCGGTCGGCTGATGCTTCCAATCGAATCGAGGGCATAAGCACGACGGATAAACGCCTTAAGGATTTGCTGGTCGAAAAAGGTGAGCCTGTTACTCGAGCCGAGCGAGATATTGCCGGATACCGTGATGTTCTTGCCCTTGTCCATGAAAGCTACGAACACATACAGATAACCCCGAACGTTATTCTTCAGATGCACGCAATGCTTCATCGATATTCAGGTTATGCTTTCGCGGGCCGTTGGAAGGACGGCGACAACACGATCGTAGAACGCGATGCGGATGGTGTAGAGCGCGTTCGATTCAGGCCCTTGCCGGCAGTTGCGGTGCCAGGGGCGATGGAGGAGTTGTGCTCAAGCTATGCCGCAGGCATAGCAAGCGAGACCGTAGACCCTCTGATTCTCGTCGCACGCTTTGTCTTCGATTTCGTGAGCATTCATCCCTTCACTGATGGCAATGGAAGAATGAGCCGACTCTTGACGTTGCTTCTTTTATATCAAAACGGTTATCTGGCAGGAAAATATGTAAGCATCGAAGACGAAATCAATCGGACGCGTGATTCGTATTACGAAGCCCTTGCCGCAAGTTCGGAAGGCTGGGGCGACGGCGAAGCAGATTACGCCCCGTTCATCAGCTATCTTTTAGGAATAGAAATAGCGGTGTACGCCGATTTCGAGTCAAGGGTGTCGGGGTTGCTTGGTGGATCCAAGAGCAAGGCAGAACGTGTGGAAGAGTGTCTTGAGAACTCGTTGGGGCCAATTAAGAAATCGGACATTGTGAGGGAATGCCCTGATATCTCGGTCACAACCATCGAGCGAGTGCTCAAGAAGCTCCTGGATGATGGCAAGATAGAGAAGACGGGAAGCGGCCGCTCCACCGCCTATGTTTGGTGCTGTTCGCGATAGGTGTTAGATGCTCTCTGAATGTCCGAACAGGCTGGAAGCGCCATAAGATTCGGTCGAAACAGGCATCCAAAATTGGTGCAGATGCGGTGCAGATGGGCACAAAAACCTGTCCAAATACACCGCATTCTGCGTGATGGGCTTAGCGCAAAGCGCCATTTCAGGCATAGTTTTACATTACGTTCGATTAAGACCTCCCATAACCCGGAGGTCGTTGGTTCAAATCCAGCCCCCGCGACCATAAATTCAAAGCCCTGGCTTCGGCCGGGGCTTTTTTGTTTTCCCGGGGCGCATGTTCTCTATTGCCGCATGCAGTTCGGGGATTAAGCTGCGCGTTTTGCGAAAGCCGTGGGGAAACGGCGCATGCCCCAGTCATTTCGCCACCACCGTGGTAGACTGCATAAATTGACTTTTTTGAGAAAGGGGCCACCGTGGGACAGCAGTCGCAGGGACGTGGCACTGGAGATAAGGCAACGGGCGCGCAGGCGGCCGCGGTGTCGAGGGAGTGGATGCGCCGACTTCCTGCAGTTGCCGCCGCGGTGGTGGTGGCGCTGATGGTGGCGTTTTTCGGCATCACCCTCAACAACACCATGGCCACAACGGCCCAGATGGACGCCATCCGTGCGGGCGCTTATCCGGTTTCGGTGGCGGCCGGCCGGGTGGAAACGCAGCTGGTGCAGATGCGCACCTTATCCAGCCGGGTAATATACGTGCGCACCGCTTCGGCCATCGATGGCATTGAGAACAGTTACGAGGAAATCGACGCCGAGCTCTCCCGCAACATTCAGCTACTGGCCGAAGAGCAGGCGCGTACTGGCATCGAGGGCAACAGCATCCAGGGCGACTACCAACGGCTGCTGGAGGCCCAGGCCGAACTTATCGCTTTCTGCCGCGACCCCGAGGTCACCGATGCGGAAGTGGAGCGGTTCGTGACTCGGAGCATCGAGCCCATAGTGTCTCAGCTGTTGCATACCAACGCCGTTATCATGGATAACTCCACCTACGCTGTGGAGCAGCTGTATGTGGAGGGCGCGGCCCGCGGTGAACAGACCGTCACCTGGGCCGTTGTGCTGATGGTGGCGGTGGTGCTCTCATTGGCCCTCTACCTGTACCTGTTCCATCGCCGTTGGGTGCTTCAGCAACAGCTGCAGCATAACGTGGAAGAGGCGCTTGAACTGGCCCAAAACGCCAGCGATGCCAAATCGCAGTTCCTGTCCAACATGTCCCACGACATCCGCACCCCCATGAATGCCATTGTGGGGCTTACCACCATCGCCGGCTCGCACGTGGATGACCCCGAGCGTATGCGCGAGTGTTTGGGCCGCATCTCCACTTCTTCGAAGCATTTGTTGTGCTTGATCAACGACGTGCTGGACATGTCGAAAATCGAGAGCGGCAAAATCGTTTTGAACGAAGAGTGCTTCAGCTTCCCCGAAATGGTGAGCGAGCTGGTGACCATCGTGCAGCCGCAGGCGAAGTCAAAAGACCAACAGTTGGAGATTGTGATCGGCAACGTGAGCCAGGAAACCGTGATGGGCGATTCCATGCGGCTCAACCAGGCGCTGCTGAACATTTTGGGCAATGCGGTGAAATACACTCCCGAAGGCGGCACGATCCGCTTTACTATCAGCGAAGGACCGGCTGCAGACGATGCGATGCGCATCTACTGGTTCACGGTGGCGGACAACGGCATTGGCATGTCGGCGGACTTCGTGCGCCACATGTTCGACCCCTTCGAGCGAGAGGAAACCGCGGCGGTAAAGGCCACCGAGGGCACGGGTTTGGGGATGGCGATCACCAAAAACGTGGTGGAGATGATGGGCGGCACCATTGAGGTGGAAAGTGCCCCTAGCGAGGGTTCCACTTTCCGCGTGGCGGTGCCGCTGCGGCCGGTGCCTGACGGGGAAGGGGACGCTGACTTCTCGGCCATGGCCGGCATGCGGGTGCTGGTGGTGGACGATGACCCAGACGTGCTAACGGGTGCCGTAGAGATGCTAGTGGCAGAGGGGCTGCGTGGTGAAGCGGCTTCCGGTGGGCGCCAGGCGGTTTCGATGGTGGCCGAGGCTCATGCTGCGGGCGATGACTACCGTGCAATTGTCGTGGATTGGGTGATGGCGGACATGGATGGAGTGGAAACCGTGCGTCAGGTGCGACGCAAGATGGCGCCCACGGTGCCCATTATCCTGCTTTCTGCTTATGATTGGGCGGAAGTGGAAGACGAGGCCCGCGCGGCCGGTGTAACGGAGTTTCTGTCGAAGCCCCTATTCCGCTCGCAACTGTGCCGGGTGTTGAGCCGTTGCTGTGGGTTTGGGCAGCCTCCAGCCCATGGGCAGCGACGGGAGGAGCGCCGGCAGTTGCAGGGGCGCGTTCTCTTGGTGGAGGATAACGAGCTGAACAGCGACATCGCCTGCGAACTTATCCGCCAGACGGGGGCGCAGGTGGAGACCGCCGTCAACGGCGCCGAAGCGGTGGACATGGTGGCTCAGGCCCCGGACGGCTATTACGATTTGGTGTTCATGGACATGCGCATGCCGGTGATGGGGGGCTTGGAAGCAGCCCGGGCCATCTGCGACCAAGCGTGTCAGGAAGGCCGGAAGCGGCCGTCCATCGTGGCGATGACCGCCAATGCCTTCGCCAGCGACCGCAACCAGGCGCTGGCGGCGGGCATGGACGGTTTCATGACCAAGCCCATCGACGTGCGCGAATTGGAACGTACTCTCAACCGCTACCTGGGCAAATAGGGCTAGGTCAAGGGCGCTTCGAACTCCTTTTCCCGCAAGAGCGGGGCTTTCGCTCGTCCATTCGTAGGGCAGAGATTCTATCTCTGCCTAATTGGGCAACCGCGAAACGGGGTTGCGGCTTTAGGCCGAGATGGAATCTCGGCCCCACGAACAACAGCAAGGGCGTCGACGCCGCTTCCCCGATTACTTCTGCACCACTTCGGTGGTGGGCTCGGCGGGGGCGGGCAGCTCGGCGGCGCAATGGGGACAGCGAGTGGCGCCTGCCAGCACCGGCTCCAAGCAGAAGGGGCAGGTGGGCTCGTGCTTGATAACCTCTTCGCCCTTCGCGTTGCGTAGTTTGCTGCCGGTGTCGCGCACGCGGTTGAAGGCCTTCACCATCAGAAATACTACCAGCGCGATGATCAGGAAGTTGATGATGGCGGTAATAAGGGCGCCGAAGTCGATGGCAACGGTGTCGTTTACCGGAATCTTCAGGCCCGCGAACTGGTTGTTTCCGCCGGTGATGAGCGCGATGAGCGGGTTGATGATGTTGTTGCACAGCGCCGTAACGATGGCGGTGAACGCGCCTCCGATAATGATGCCGACGGCCATGTCCATCACGTTGCCGCGCTCGATGAACTCCCGGAACTCTTTAACGAAGCTGCTCATTTTTCCTCCTTGAGGCTGGGAAGGTGCTTCTGCTCATTTCTAAACCACTTTGGAGAAAAGCCGTGAAGCGGTTGATGGGCCGATGGCAAACTGGAACATAGCCGTATTGCGGCGCCCTTCGGGCGCGAGAAGCGGAAAAGCGGGCGTATGCGGGCGATTCCTCTGCTACAATGTTCAAGTTTGTACGCAGGTGGCAGAAAGGGGGAACCCGGCAGATGGAATGGTACCAAGTGGCCATAGTGTTTGCCGTTGCCTTCTTGGTCACCTACGTTTCCGTGCCCTTCTCGAAGTGGCTGGCCCGCAAGATGGGGGCCATCGACTTTCCCTCTAACCGTCGTGTGAACAAAGAGCCAGTGCCCCGTTGCGGCGGTGTGGCCCTTTACCTGGGGATGGTGGCGGCGTGCTTCGTCATTTTCCTGGGGGTGCGGTTCTTCCGCTGGAATCTGCCGGTGCTGTTCGCGCTGGGCGACGTGAACTACCTTGTGCTGTACGTGGGCATTACCTGCATGTTCATCACGGGGTTGGTGGACGACATCACGCAGCTGAAGGCGATGCCGAAGTTCCTGGCGCAGATTGCCGCCTGCTCCATCGTGGTGTTCTCCGGCGTGTCTATCGGCGCGGTGAACAATTTCGGCCACGGCTTCGTGGACCTGGGGTGGATGAACTATCCGCTTTCGGTGCTGTATTTGCTGGTGTTCGTGAACATCACGAATCTGATTGACGGGCTGGACGGTTTGGCGGCGGGCTTGGTGGCCATCATCGCAGCGGCGCTGCTGTACCTGGCCTGGATTCGCGGCAACTACCTGTTGGTGCTGTGCTGTGTGGCCCTGATTGCCGTTTGCCTGGCGTTTCTCCGCTACAACTTCTTCCCCGCGTCGGTGTTCATGGGTGATTCCGGTTCGCTGGTGCTGGGGCTTTTGGTGGGCATCATTTCCATTACCGGCGTGGTGCGCACCCAGGGCCTCATGGTGATGATCGCGCCGTTGGTTATCGCCGGCGTGCCGGTGCTGGACACCACTTCGGCCATCATCCGGCGGCTGCGGGGGCACCAGCCCATCGGCCAGGCGGACATGGGGCACGTGCACCATCGCCTCATGAAGGCGGGCCTCAGCCAGCGGCGGTCGGTGGCCGCCCTGTGGCTGTGTTCGGCGGCGCTTTCGGTGATGGCCTGTTTGATGGTGGGCGCCGGCAGCCGCGCCCGCTACATTATGTTCGCCATTTTGGTGATTATTGTGGCGGCGGTGAGCTGGAAGTTCGGCCTGTTCAAGCCGGTTCTGCGCCACCATTACGAGAATCGCGGCAACGTGGGGCCCCGCAGGCCCCACAAGCGGAAGTAGGTGGTTGCGATGAGCGGAGGGAAACCCACAAAGCGCCGCGGAGGCGCCGTTTCGCAGCAACGCGCCCCTGAGGGTCCCAGGCCCCGTGTCGCCAAGGGCGCCCCTATGACCGAGGAGGAGCGCCGAGCCCATGCCCTTTCGCAGCGGCGGGCGTTTTTCGCCGCGGTTGGGGCCACGCTTTTCGCCGCAGGCTTCATCGTGCTGGTGCTGGTGCTCAACCAGCTGCCCTGGCGGTGATGAGGCGGCTCCATAACCCTGTGGTATGATGGGCTTTCGTTTCTTGAGAGAGCGCAGGGCGCCGGCAGGTGTGCGGTGCGCTTCTGGCAAATTCGACAGAGGAGAAAAGTGCTGAGCACCCTTTCCGAGATTTTGCGGGACAATTGGGAGTGGCGCCATCAAATTGTCCGCCTTTCCATATTTGAGCTGGTGAAGAAGTCGCGCGGCGCCGTGCTGAGCTGGGGCTGGTTCTTCATCAAGCCGGCCATGTACATCTTCTGTTTCTGGTTCGCGTTGGAGATGGGGTTGCGGCAAGGGGCCGCTTCCGCTTCGGGCGCGCCTTACATCCTGTGGCTGTGCGCTGGCATCATCCCCTGGTTCTTTATGCAGGACATGATCAACACCGGCACCGATGTGCTGCATCGCTATCCTTACCTGGTTAACAAGATAAAGTTCCCCATCAGCAGCATATCCGCTATTTACACCACTGCCACTATGCTGGTGCAGCTGATGCTGATGGTGGTGCTGTTTGCCATTTACTTCCTGTGCGGGCAGCCGCTGGATATTTACTTGCTGCAAGTGCCGGTGCTTCTGGTGCTGATGTTCGTGTTCTGGGACATGGTGTCCATCGCGTTTTCCGAGCTGTCGGCCGTGAGCAAAGACGTGGCTAACCTTATCCAGGCGCTCTCGACGCCGGTATTCTGGCTTTCCGGTGTCATCTTCAGCGTGTCGAACATCCATGTGGGTTGGATTCAGGCGGTGCTCAACATCAACCCGGTGACGTTTTTCGTGTCGGCGTTCCGTGCGGCGTTTTACGACAAGATGTGGATTTGGGAGAACCCGGGGCTGTGCATCGGGTTCGCGGCCGTGTTCGTAATCACGGCGGTGTTCATGGTGTTCGTGTACAAGCGCCTGAATAAGGAGGTGCCCGATGTCCTCTAGCGAAGCGGAAGAGAAGGCGCCGGTGGTTCAGGAACCCGCAGGAGAGGGTGCGCCCGTTGAGACTGCCCAAGCCGAAGACCATCGCAAAACCGGCGTGAGCGACGAGGTAGTGGTGGAGTTCGACCACGTCACTAAAACTTACACGCTGTACAAGAGCGACAAAGGGCGGTTGCTGGGAGTGTTCGGTATCCAGCGGCCGGGGTCGTACCTGGGCACGGTGAACGCCAATAACGACCTTTCCTTTACCATTCGCCGCGGCGAGGCGGTGGCCTTCTTGGGGCGCAACGGCGCAGGAAAATCCACGGCGCTCAAGATGATTACCGGTGTGGCGCATCCCACCAAGGGCCAGGTGAGCGTTGGTGGTCGCGTGAGTGCGCTGCTGGAATTGACTGCAGGTTTCGATATGAAGCTTACGGGCCGCGAGAACATCGGCCTGCGCGGGCAGATCATGGGGCTTACCAATGAGGAGATTGCCGAGTTGGAGCCGAAGGTGGTGGAGTTCGCCGATTTGGGGCTTTACATCGACCAGCCCATGCGCACTTACTCCAGCGGCATGAAAGCGCGGCTGGGCTTCGGCTTTGCCGTGGGCACCGATCCTGAGATTCTTGTGGTGGACGAGGCCCTTTCGGTGGGCGATCGCGCCTTCAGGGACAAGTGCGTGAAGCGCATCCGCGAAATCATGATGGACGAGAACGTGACGGTGTTGTTCGTCAGCCACTCTTCTAGCACGGTGAAGGAGTTCTGCAGCCGCGGCATTGTGCTGGACCATGGCACCCAGGTATTCGATGGCCCCATTGAAGAGGCCATCGAGTTTTACGAGAGGAACTACTAAGGGCTCATGGGCAAGGTGAAACTTCTTGGGCTCAAGGCGGGACTGGCGGCGATGGGCGGGGTTTACGCGCTCATGAAGCTGGCACCGGTGAAAAAGCGCTACACCTTCATCACCAAGCTGCAGGACACGCCCACGGTGGATTTCGAGATTCTGCAGGAGGCGCTGCGGCAAAAGAAGCCCGAGCACGAGATTGTGAACCTGTGCAAGCCCATGGACAACCTGGTGGCCTACGTGCCCCATATGTTCGTGCAGATGTGGCATCTGGCCACATCGGAGGCGGTTTTCCTGGACCGCTCCTGCTTGATGGTAAATGGCCTAACGCACCGCCCCACCCTGAAAGTGGTACAACTCTGGCATGCGCTGGGCAGCATGAAAAAATTCGGCTATGCCATTCTGGGAACGCCGGAAGGGGAGAGCGCCGATTTGGCCGAAGTATGCCACATGCACCGTGGTTACACCGATATCCTCATTTCCTCGCGCAGCTTCGAGCGCGACTACCTTGAGGGGTTCCGGTGCGATCCGGCCGTAATTCGGGAGATTCCCCAGCCGCGCGCCGATGTGTTGGCAAATCTCGAAGAACGGGACGTGCGGCGAAAGCGCGCACGGGAGTGGCTTGGCCTGGCAGGATCGCGGAAGAAGGTTGCAGTGTACGCGCCGACCTTTCGGAAGGATCCGGGGCCCCATGCGCAGGAAGCCGTGCAAGGGCTAGTAGACGCCATCGACCTCAATCGGTGGGAGTTCGTGTACGCCAAGCATCCCGTGGGGGGAGTGGATTGCGAAGACCCGCGCATCGTGCAGTGCCTCATCCCTACGTTTGATGCGCTGTTCGCGGCGGACGTGGTGGTGACGGATTACTCCAGTGTGATGTATGAGGCGGGGCTGCTGGACGTGCCCGTGCTGTTGTACGCTTACGACTGGGACAGCTACCAGGAAAAACGCACGCACAACTTGGATTTGCAGCGGGAGGTGCCGTCGGTTTTCACCAAGGATCCGCAAGAGATTGCGGCCGTCATGGACGAGTACCTCGATGGCGACTGCGAGGGCTATAACCACGATGCTTTCCGTGCATTTGTGGCCCGCAATGTGCGCATGCCCGAAAGCGGCACCTGTTGCGATGCCGTCATCGCCCTGCTTTAGGGGCCTGAAGACGGCCTGTCGTTCGTGCTGTGTTTTACGAGATCAGAGGCTATTTTCGTAGGGCCGAGATTCTATCTCGGCCTAAAGCTGTAGCCACTCACGAGCTGCCGGATTAGGCAGAGATAGAATCTCGGCCCTACGAAAAAAACGACTCGGCTGCTTCGGCCTGGAGAAGCCGAGTCGTCCCAAGCGACGGCTAAAAGTAGTAACCGTGGAACAGCCGTTGGAACAATTCCATGTCGTGGCGATAGGTGATTTTCAGGTTCACCAGGTCGGTGGGAATCACCTTCATGGGAATGCCGTTGGCCAGCGCAAGCGCGCCAGCGCTGGTGAACAGGGCCAGCTCCTCTTCGGGGGTTTCGGTGTAGATGCGATAGAGGGGCCCGAAGCGGAACAGCTCGGGGGAGGCGCCGGAAACAATTTCCTCCCGCGGCACCACCTCTGTGAGGTTGCCCTCTGCATCGGTGCGATAAACGGTGTCATACTGCTTCTGCCCCAAGGTGGCGGCGCCGTTTTTGCGGGTGGCCTCGATGGCCAATGCCGTGGCCCCTTCGTCCAGGTAGGGATGGGTGGCATCATGGATGAGCACGATGTCGTCATCGTTGGCCAAAAGGCGCAGATGGGCCAGGCCATTGCGCACTGATTCCGAACGGGTTGAGCCGCCGGCCACCGTGCCTAGATAATTCGCGACGCGCAGCTTCTTCGCCCATTCGTCCGCGTAGTCCACCCAGCTTTCGTGGCACACCAGCACAATGCCGTCCACCTGGGTGAAGCGATCGTACTTATCCATTATGTAGGAGAAGACCGGCTGGCCCTCCACTTCGATAAACTGCTTGGGTCGGTCAGCGCCGAACCGCGTGCCAGAGCCGCCCATCATCAGCAGAACGTAATTCATGGAAATCCCTTCCTTGGAAGCACTCCGGCTATTTTAGCGAATTTGGCCCTTGCGATAGAATGGCGTCAAGCGAAAGGAGCGTTGTCCATGAAAGCTGCAGTTGTGCAAAGGCCGGAAGTGGTAGAAACCTGCGAAATGGCGTGTCCGGCGCCGGCGCCCGGCGAGGTGCTGGTGCGGGTGGCCTATTGCGGCGTATGCGGATCTGACGTGCCGCGGGTTTGGATGGGGACGGCCCATTCATACCCCATTGTGCTGGGCCACGAGTTTTCCGGTGAAGTGGTGGAAGTGGGCGACGGTGTTGATGCCGCTCTGATGGGGCAGCGGGTGGCCGGTGTGCCGCTGGTGCCTTGCCACGAGTGCGACGATTGCGCGGCGGGCGATTTCTCGTTGTGCAAACACTACAGCTTTATTGGCAGCAGGCGTCCTGGCGCCTTCGCGGAATATGTGGCTGCTCCGGCTCAGAACGTGTTTCCGCTGCCGGATGATGTGTCGTACCTGAACGGGGCGTTTTTCGAGCCGGCTACGGTGGCCCTGCATGCCCTGCGTCTGTTGGGACGGCTGCAGTGGGGGTGCGGTGATGCTGCAGGTGCGGAGGAGGACAACCAACCCGAAAAGCTGCAAGAGAAATTCGTAGGGCAGAGATTCATCTCTGCCGTCGGCAACAGCTCCCCTGAGGATTGCGAAAGCCCCCATGCATACGCCTGGTTTGCCGCGTATGCCGGCAGCACCGCGGCCGTGGTGGGTAGCGGCACCATCGGCATCTTCCTGGCCCAGGCGTTGCAGGCGGCGGGAGCCCGTGTGGTGCTACTGGGGCGCCGAGAAGCCCCTCTGGAGGTGGCGCAAGAAGCAGGGGTGCGCCAGGTGGCGCTTACCAGCGGGGACGATTGGATTACGGCTGCGAAGGAGGCCTACGCTCCCATTGGCTTCGATTTCGTATTCGATGCGACAGGCAACGCGGCGGCCATGCCCCGTAGCCTGGAGCTGGCCGCCAACCATGGCCGCGTGTGCATGGTGGGAACTCCCAAGGAAGACATGGTGTTCAGTCCTCGACTCTGGGAGGATATCAACCGCAAGGAGCTGTTCCTTACCGGTTCGTGGATGTCGTACTCGGCGCCCTGGCCGGGGGAGGAATGGCCGCTGGCGGCACGGCTGTTCGCCGTTGGCGCCATGAAGGTGACAGAGGCCATGGTGGACACGGTGTACCCCCTCGCCGAGGCCGCCGAAGCCTTCGCCCGCTTTGCCCCAGGCTCCCAAAACAAAGCATCCGGCAAGGTGCTCATCGAGGCTTAAGGGGCCGTGAGCCCCGGTTTCGGAGGGCGCCTATTGCTGATGGCTCCTGTGCTTTTACCCTACAGTGTTTTAACGGGGCAAAGGTGTCTCTTGCGTAGATTCGTGCCTTGGGCGGCGGGGAGAAAAGTCTGTTGCGGTAAAATCGCCCGAAACACGCAAGAGAAACAGGAGGCCCCCTCTCATGCATCCAATAAAGCAGATTGTGCAGCGCAATAAAGCGGGTCGCCCGGTGGGCATCTATTCCTGCTGCTCCGCCAATGCCTACGTGGTGAAAGCGGTGCTCCGCAAGGCGAAGCAGACGAAGACCCTCTGTCTTATCGAGTCCACTTCCAACCAGGTGAACCAGTTGGGGGGCTACACTGGTATGACCCCGCAGGATTTCGCCGATTTTGTGGCGAAACTGGCGGCTGAGGAAGGGCTTGATCGCAGCCGCTATATGCTGGGCGGCGACCATCTGGGCCCGTTGCCCTGGTGCAATTTGCCCGAAGCGGAGGCCATGCCCCACGCGGCCGACCTGGTGCGCGCCTGTGTGCTGGCCGGCTACACCAAGATTCATCTAGATACCTCGATGCGGGTGGGGGACGACGACCCCAATGCCCCACTGGACGTGGCCGTGTGCGCCCGCCGCGGCGCCCTGCTCTGTGAAGCGGCGGAAGAGGCGTTCGCCCAGTACCGGGCGCAGCACCCGGAAGCTGAGCCGCCGGTGTACATCCTGGGCAGCGAAGTGCCCATCCCCGGCGGTGCCAGCGATTGCGAGGAGATGGGCGTTACCGCTGTTGAGGACTGCAAGCAGGCACTGGCGGCCTACCGCAAGACCTTCGACGACCGCGGAATCCTGGACGCCTTCGACCGTGTGGTGGGCTTTGTGGTGGAGATGGGCGTGGAGTTCCATGAGCGCACGCTAGACGAGTACAGCCATGAGGCCGCAGCGGAGCTGTGCGACTACATGTATGGTACCAACATGGCCATAGAGGGCCATTCCACCGATTATCAAACCGAAAAGAACCTGGCCCAAATGTGTCAGGACGGCTGTGCCATTCTGAAGGTGGGGCCCGCCTTTACCTTCGCCCTGCGAGAGGGACTGTTCAGCTTGGAGGGCATTGAGCAGCGCGTGTACGCCGACCAGCCGGAGAAGCGGTCGTACTTCCGCAAAACGCTGGAAGATGCCATGGTGGATAATCCTAAACACTGGGAGGACTACTACAAGGGTTCCGCGAACGACCAGGCCATCAGCCGTGCCTATAGCTTCTTCGATCGCAGTCGCTATTACTTGCCGGAGCCGGCGGTGGCGGCGGCATGCGAAACGCTGTTGGCCAACTTGTCCGATGGCGTGATCCCGCTGTGTATGCTCAGCCAGTACCTGCCCACCCAGTACTATCGTATTCGCGCCGGCGAGCTGCCCAATAACGCTGAGGATATTTTGCTCGACCGCATTGGCGACCGCATAGACGACTACCTGTACGCCACCCGCAACAACGGCGAGATGTAGCAGCCCCAGCCCCGCGCGGCCGATTCGCCGATTTCGTAGGGCGGAGATTCTATCTCTGCCTACCCAACAAGGGACATCGGGCTATCGACAGTGTACGCAACCAATCCAGGAAGAACCAATGCAGATCTCCCAACAAGACCCTACCGTCATGCCGGCTCCCAAGCCCTTTAGCGAGGTTCCCGCAACCGAGCGCCCTATGAGCCCTGCGGTCATCGAGGACATCGTTTGGCATCGCACTCATATGTTGTTGGTGTTGGCAAATGCCGATGGCGTGCAGCCGGTGCTGTTCTGCAACAAGCGGCAGCTGGTGCGCCCCCTTGCTGCGGGCACGGTAGAAGGCTTCCGGGAGAACGTGCCCGAGGGCCGTGTTGCTTACAAAATCAACTTCGCCAATGGGGAAGAGCGCGGGCTGTTGCCCAGCGGCATTTGGCAATTGGACGAGGCGGAGCAGCTGGCTCAATTGCGCGTGGGGCCGAAGGTGATGAGCAAGCTAGAGGATTTGAACCGGTCATTCTACTTCGGCAAGGGCGAAATGTACGCCGTGCAGTTTGCCGTGCCGCAGGATGATGCTTTGCCGCCGCGGCTTGAGCTGCGGGTGGAATACTTCAAGAAGAATCCGAAGCCCGGTATGGCATTCTCCAAAAAGAAGCTGGTGTTCGGAGCCATGAACGCCCTCTATCACGTTTTTCGCACCAGCGCGAAAAAGGACGGCAAGCACGTGCTGTTCATGTCTGAGAACAACGAACGCATGATGGGCAACTTGGCGGCTATCAACCAGCGTCTGAAGGAGCGGGGGCTGGAGGGCCAATTCACTGTGGAATACAGCTTCCGTAACATCTTCAAGCAAGAGGGCGCGGCGAAAGTGGCCGACACCGTAAGCGTGCTGAAGAAGATGGCGCGAGCGGATTTCATTTTCGTGGAAGACTACACTCCCATTTTGAACAGCATAAACTTCCCGCCGGAGGTGGAGATCACCCAAGTATGGCACGCGGGCTATGGTTTCAAACTGGTGGGATTTGGGCGTTTCGGGATTAGCGGCAGCCCTAACCCATATGCGGCCGGGCATCGCAAGTACACCCACGCGCTGGTGGGCAACAGCCATCTGAGGGAGATTTACGCTGAGGTGTTCGGCATTCCTGAGAGCTGCATGCTGCCTACTGGTATGCCGCGTTTGGAGCATTTCCTGGACGATGATGTGCGCGCTGCGGCCGAGAGGGAGTTTGAAGAGAAGTTCCCGCAGGCGGCCGGCAAGCATGTGGTGCTGTTTGCCCCCACATACCGGGGCAAAGACCAAAAGAGCGCCCATTACCAGTTCGATCAACTGGACTTCGATGTGCTGGCGCAATTCTGTTACGACACCAACAGCGTGGTGCTGTTCAAGATGCACCGGTTCATCGAGGAGCCGGTACCTATCCCGGGGCAGTATGCCGATGTGATGATGGATGCCAGCGGGGGAGACGTCAACCGCCTCTACTACAAGACTGACGTGTTGGTGACCGACTACTCCAGTTGCTTCTATGATTACTTGCTTTTGGGGCGGCCTGTAGTATTCTTCCCTTATGACTTGGACTATTACGCTGCTACGCGTGGTATCCACCGCCCGGTGGCGGATGTGGCGCCAGGGGCTGTATGCATGAACTCGCACGAGTTGGTGCGGCGGCTTACGGAAATGGTGCTGCATCCGGAAACGCAGCAGCTGTCGCCTATGCTGGTGGACCGCAACAGCGAAGGCGAGAAGCTGGCAAGTGACCGCGTGATCGACTACTTGCTGCTGGGCGACAAGAGCGCGATGGACTAGGCGCTGTGGTCCAAAAGGGTCCGTTGCCACGCTTTTCGTAGGGCAGAGATTCTATCTCTGCCTAAATCAGCAGCAACGATGCACTTTGCTGCAAAGGCAAGCGCCCGCCTTCATCTAGCCGCGTGCTCGAAGGCGCGCACCGACCAAAGAGGGGAACATGGCCAAAAACTTCAAAAGCCCGCAGGATTTCTGCCGCCGTGCCGTGCGCAAGGCCAAGCGCGTCGCCTGCCGCGCTGGCCGCCGCCTTTCCGGCCGCAAGATGCTGACCGTGGTGATACCCCTGTACAATGCCATGCCTTATTTCAAGAAAACGGTGGCCAGCATCCTGGAGCAGACGTACGACCTTTCGGAGGTTGAGGTGCTGGTGATGGACGACGGCTCCACTGATGGCAGCCTGGAGTATGCCAAAGAGGTAGCTGCTCAGCATCCCGCCCTTTTCCGCGTGGTGGAGTGCGGCCGCACTGGAGGCCCGTCGATTCCCCGCAACATGGGCATCGAACAGTCGAAAGGCAAACACATCTTCTTCTGCGATGCCGATGATTATTTTGGCGAAGACGCGTTCAGGAGGATGGTGAAGCACGCTGAGGAGTGGCGTTCCGATGTGTTGTTGGTGAAACTGGCGACGCCTGATGGACGCCCCATTGCGCGGGCACCTTTCCGAAAAGGAAGCATTCCGCACGCGGATATCTATTCCGATCCCGTATGCGACAGCCTCACCTGCTACAAGCTTTTTCGCGCAAGGCCCATTCGGAAGCAGGGAATCCGCTTCGACCCATCGCTTAGCCTTCGAGAGGACGACCTGTTCGTCGAGGAGGCGCTGCTTCGCGTTGCCAGCCATTCTATCGCTGCCGATTATGGCTACTATTACGTTACCACTCGTGACGACGGTGCGAATCTGATAGCCCTCAGTCCCTCTGATTTCGAGCGCGACCTCAAGGTTTTCGTTGGGTTGATGGGGCTTCTAGAACGATACGCCGATATGGAGAAAGTGCTCCGCGGCGACCGCATTATGCAGCGAGTGTTTCGTTATTCCTGGATGGGTGCCGCGAAGGCGGTGGGGCTGTGCGAGGATGCCAACGAGCGTCGAGCCAATTTCGGGCGATTGAAAGACGCTTCGGCACCTTATCTCGACGCGGAGGGCATCGGCTATCTTCCGTCCTCGATGAGGCTGCTCGCTAAGGCCATGCAACTTGGTGACGAACCGTATTTCTCCGAGCTTGCAGCTGCCATTGGCGTTACTCAAGAGTACGGGTTCGACCGCTACGATGTTTTGGCGGAAGACGTGCGCGAGGAAGACGGTCGTGCTTACTGGCACCCGCGCTTTGCGGGCCATTGCCTGGAGATAGAAGTTGACCCGATGAGGGTGGTGGACCGATAACGGGGCCCGCCACCGTTTTGGATTACATGTGCGCCAGGAACTCCGCAACGGTGGACCCATTGGGAAGCACGGTTCCCTTTGTGTCTATTTGAACCGGCAACCTGTCTCCGAAATCGAAGCGAACCCGGCTACTGGTCGATTGGTAGGGGATTTCCAATGTGTAGCGGCAGTAAAAGGGCTCGCCCCAGAAAAACCGTTGAAGGGTGTCCAATGCGGGGTCTACGCGCTGCTCGTCCACGAAGACTGCGGGTGCGGACACGAAAGTCCTGAACGTTAGGCGACAGTTCTCAGTGTCAGAGGCTATGAGGTAAGCCTTCTGAAACGGGGGGTTCTTTCCGAAGAATGTTTTAGCGATAGCTGCTTTGTGGTCAAATCCCATCGCTTTGTTTTGTGGGCTGAAAAGCATGTCGTAGCCTATGGCCTGCAGGTTTTCCTCTAAGAGGCGTCGCCCTTCTGCGATATCGGTGCTGGTGAAGTGGTCGCCCAGTTCCGGGTGGTCTACGTGGTTGCGGAAATACCATCCAATGTCGTAGAGAACCGTAAGCTTAGCGAATGCAGGTATTTCTCCTCGGGCCTCTTGGGCGTATCTGAGCAAGTCCGCGTGGCCCATTCGGGGAACTGTGAGTAGTCGATCGGTTCCGTCCCATGAATGATCCATCGTGGAAGACTCATCTGCCCTTTTTCGATAATAGTATTTTGCCGATCCCAAGAACCCCGCAGTGCCGCTTTTCGCTGAAGCAAGGTAGCGGCCTACGAAGTGGGCGTCCTCGAAAACCGGTTTAATCTCCGTTGAGGCTTTCAGGGACTCGTCTTCGATATGTTCTGTCTTGAAAAAGCCCGATGCCATGGAGAGGGCCATGGGCATGGACTCATCAAGTACGGAGTAAAAGGCCCCGTCGTTGGTAAACCGCCAATTGAGGGGGTGCTTTGCCGTGGTTGTGCCGGTGCTCTCATCGTAGGGAAAAAATTTTGTGGCAAGAAATACGGCATCAGGGTGCCTCGATATCGCCCGGTCCACCGTCTCGAAATAATCCGGCGCAAGGAAATCGTCAGGGTCCGTGAAGGTTACCCATTCGGCGCTCACGAGCTGAAGGCCGTGGTTCCGGGCGGCGGCCTGACCGCCGTTTTCTTGACGGATAAGCGTAACTTGGCCGGGAAGTTCCTCGGCCCATCGTTCGCAAATGGCAGCTGTTTCATCCGTGGAGCCGTCGTCTACAACAACCACGGAGAGAAATCGACGGTCTATGGTCTGCTGGGCTATGCTGCCAAAAAACTCATCCAGGTACGGTGCCACATTGTAGGCGGCAGACACAATGGCATAGGATGAAGAAGGGGCATAAGAGCTTGGGCGCGGTGCCGAATGCTGCTTCCCCAGCAGCCTCCTCAGGAACTTCGGGGCTTTCATTCTTCTCCTTCCGAATCGCATGCGCAAATTGTGCGGCTGCCTCTGGCCGATGGTATCACGTGGATGCTGTTCATCATGCGTCTTTTCTGAAACGGGACAACTTGTGAAGAGATGCGCCGCCATTGAATTAAACTAAATCTGTTCGACGCTTCGGCGCGCTTTGAGGAGGCGAAGAGATGGCTGCTGCCCTTTCCCGGATGATGCGCAAAATAAAGAGAGCTTTTGGATCGGCAGGCCAAAAGGAACCGAAATATGCCTTTGGCGAGCAGGACCTGTCGTCGCCCTCTAACATCCCTTTCGATGCTTATGCAGACGCTCTTTCAGGGGGTCGAGACGAGGAGGAGAGAAGACGTGCCGAAGTGGCGGTGCTATCTGATTTGGCGCCCTACATCCATCGTTTTGCTGGTAGGGAGGACAGGACGCTTTCTATCGGGTCTCAAGAAGCCGCTGCGATATGGAACCGCTTGGGCGACCTTTTTTGCATAATAGATCCAGAGGCTATTTTCTCCCCATTAAACAAAAAAATGGGCTTTGACCATAAGGCGGCCATCCTGGACAAGTTTTATGGCAAGCAGCCGCCTTTCCTTAAAGTGTACGTGAGAAGGGTCAATCTGGAGAAGAAACGGCTGCGTTGCCAGGCCTTTGTTGAGATGCCGCACGCGCTGCTCGACGGCGTGGAGATGAAATCGCTGCCTAAAAAGCAATCGATTCGCAGGATGCTGGGGGAGGATTTTTGCTATACGCAGGAATTCATTGTCCCCTATGGCTCGGACGGACAGACACTATCGTTTTCTGTGGACGATGGCAGGGCCGTCATACTTGACGTGGATGGGAAAGAGTTCGATGGAGCCGTTCCCGTGGCCGACATCCTCTCGGCGTTCACGGCAAAATGGGACAGGTATCCCCAAGAGGAAAACACCTGGCTCATTATGGACCGCGATGTGTGTGCGGATGACAATGGCGAGCATTTCTATCGCTACATGATGAATCACCACCCCGAGCAGCGCTGCGTTTTTGCCTTGAGGAAGACATCGGTTCATTGGGACAGGCTGAAAAAAGAGGGGTTTCATCTGGTAGATTTTGGGTCGCCGGAGTATGAGCGAGAAGCTTGTGCCTGCTCGATGATTATAAGCAGCCATGCCGATCCCTACGTGTTCTCATATTACCGGGACCACTTCTTTTTCTCGAAGAAATTTGTCTTTCTGCAGCACGGCGTGACCAAGGATGATATTTCACCCTGGTTGAATACGATAAGAGAGATCGATTTGATGGTCGCGGCATCTGTACGGGAGCGCGACTCTATCGTGGAAGAGGGAGGCCCTTACCGCCTTCTTCCAGAAGAGGTTGGGCTCACCGGGTTCCCTCGTCATGATCTTCTTTTGCGCAAAGCAAGCGCCCTGGCTGAAAACCCGAACGGCCCTAAAACCATTCTTGTAATGCCGACATGGCGCCAGGATCTTCTGGGGAAGGTTTCAGGGAAAGGGAATGCCCGCGACTTGCTGGATCATTTTTCCGAATCCCAATTTGCTAAGGCGTGGAGTGCGTTCCTGAATTCTCCGAGGCTCGAAAAATTGGCGAAGAAGGGTTTTCGCGTGGTGTTCTTCCCTCATGCGAATTTAGTGCCCTATATAGAGTCGGGCCAGTTTTCTTTCCCCTCCTATGTGGAGTATGCGTCCAATATGACGGGGGAATCGATACAGGACATCTTTGCCAACTCCTCTCTCTTGGTCACGGACTACTCGTCAGCGGCTTTTGAGCTGGCCTATATCGAGCGGCCCTGCATCTACTACCATTTTGAAAGCGGACAGAATGATGGCAGCGGCTATCATTTTTGCAAGGGCTACTTCGACTACGAAAAGGACGGGTTTGGCCCTATTGCGAGAAGCGAGGAGGAGTTGTTTGCCCTCTTGGAATCTTGGGAGGCGGATGGCTGCGAAGTCGAGCCGGAGTTTCGGGCGAGGATGGCCCAAACGTTCCCGTATCGCGATGGGCTTTGCTGCGAAAGGGCGTATCGCGCCATTTTAGAGCTTGGATAGCGAGAAGTGGTGTCAAATCGGGCTATAGGGTTTGTCCGACAGTGTTGAGAGGCTTTGCGGCCGGAGCGGATGGCTCCGGCCGTTTTTTAGGGCATAGAAGCTACCGTGCGGGCGCAGGTTTGTCATGCATGTGCATGATGGCCTCAAAAGCGCGTTCGCAGCATTTTCCATCTCGGAAGACGAAGGCGTTTTCCGCTTGGGCTCTATACTCGGATGATCCTTGAAACTCGTTTTTCTCTAACGCCTCGATATGGGTGGCTAGTTGGTCTTCGGTGGTGGCTACGGTTCCAAGCCTGGTGTTTTCGAGGGCATGTCGCCCCTGATCGACGAGGTGTGCGACGGCCAGGTCCTCGGAAGCATCGGGACAAAAGCAGACAACAGGCTTAAAAATGTAAGCTGCATCCAGTGCCAGAGAGGGATCGTCGGTTACGAGCGCCGATGAGTGCAGCAAGCGATTTCGGAGTTGTCCAGCGCAGCCATAGGTGGCCAGTTCGAGGTGAGACGGCAGCGAGAGACCTTCCGCGCCCCCATCGCTGATCGCGTCTTGGGGCAGGCAGAGAGCCATTCGCACGCCGCGTTTCGCCAGTTTTGCCAGGCGGTCGCTTCCAAGAGCGCTCAGCCACCGATGAAGGAAAGACGCGCAGGAGGAGGGTTGCCATGTGGGGGCGATGACTATCTCCGGAACGCTGTTGGTTGCTCCAGCGTTTTCCGCTGACGTCGCCCTAAGGAGCGCATCCTGATATGGAAAGCCGGTAAGATGCACCTCTTGGCTGGTGAGATTGTAGCTGCTGCCATCGTCTGTTATCGAATGGTATCCGCGCGGGGTGGCGGTCAGCATGAGGGCGAGGGCCCGTTCGGAATTGAGGCGCCCCGATTCATCGCGTGTTGCCACTCCGTTCTGCAGATATACATAGTCTTTGGAGAACAGATATTCCTTAGGGAGACGTGAAAGGGCCTTGTTGTCGATGCTGCTTGTTATCACCCTGGAGCTTAAGCGCGCTTCCTGCTCGAACTCCTCGGATGTCGTATCAACGAGGGAGAACCCTTCTTCTTGGAGCCTTTTCCAGTCGCAAGAGCCGCTCTGGAGGGCGAACAGGCAGCGCTGTTCCGGATGTTCGCTCATTACGTATCGGTAGAAGTGCTCGCCATTGCCCCGGGCGTAGTCGTCCTGGTCCATGACAATCCAGGTGTCGTTTTGTGGCTTGCACCTGCTCCAGTTTTTTGTAAATTCACCTATGATAGCGCCGATGGGCGTGTCGTTCGGGAAAGCCTTTCCGTTGACGTCTATTGTCACTGGGCACGCGTTGGGAAACCGGAACGCAAGTTGCTGGCTTTCTGCGTGAAAAGGTACGTGGAAAGTGTGACTGTCGTAAAAATGCTGTTCGAGGAAGGACCGAGGGGCGCTCTTTTGGGCGAGAGGCTTCTCGGCGATCCCATCAAGTTCTATAGATGGGGCCTCGACAAAGCTTTGGCAGATCAGAACCCGCTTCTCTAGGTCTACCCTTCGCAGGTACACCTTCTGGAAGGGCGGTAGTTGGTTCAGGAAAAAGCTAGCGGATCCGGCTTTGAGGTCGAACCCCATATTACGGTTACGATTTGCGAAGAGCGCATCGGCACCGCAAAGCTCGATGAGTTGCCTGATGAGGGCAGTGCCATGGGCAATTTGTTCGGATGTAAACTGGCCCGACCGCTCTGGATGGTTTGTGTATAGACGGATAAGGGAGCCCAGATCGTGAAGGATGGTGAACCTGAGGCTGTCGGGAATGCGCCCTTTAATCGTCTGAGCCGTTTGGAGCAGGTCGAGCATCCCCTTTTCAGGCACCCGGGTTATTTTGTCCGGGTTAGTGAGCGACCGGTCCAGTGTGGACGAGCTGTCAGAACGACGCCGATAGTAGTATTTCGGCGACTGCAGGTAGCCCACTTCCCCCCTCTGTAGGCCGAGGAGGTAGCGGTTAACAAAATGCGCATCCTCGAAATTCGGGTAGATGTCTTCGCTCACTATGAGCATTTGCCGCTTCAATTCGCTTACTTTGAAAAGGGAGCTAGCCATGGAAACGATAGGGGGCATTTCCTCGTCGTTGTATAGGTAGAACGTATCGCCTTTTGTAAAGCACCACTTTAGGTAGTAGGTATCCGAATACTCCCGCTTGTCTTCGTTGAACAATACCGTATTGGTGGTAATGAGCTGTGCGTCGGGGTGCTTGCACAGCGCTTTGTCGACCCTTTCAAAATAATCGGGGTCAACAAAGTCATCAGGGTCAATGAAGCAAACCCAGTCGCCCTCAAGATGCGCTAGTCCAAGATTCCTGGCGGACGCCTGGCCGCCGTTGTGTTTTTGCAGCAGCTCAATTTGCCCAGGGCATTGATCTGCCCAGCTCCGCACCACTTTGGCGGTGTCGTCTGTCGACCCATCATCTACCACGATGATTTTGAGGTTTTCCTTCAGGATGGTCTGATTGGAGAGGCTCTGAAAGAACTCACTCAGGTAGCCTTCCACGTTGTAAGCGGCCGAGACTACAAGGTAGGAATATCGAGGACGGTAACTGCCGGGTTTTTTGGGTCCTTCATCGGATTTGGAGAACAGCGCTGAGGCCTTGCGCTTAAGGGAATTGGGGATAATGCTCATAAGAGCCCTTTCTGGACATGAAGTTGCCGTGAAAAGGGTAGCATGAAATGGCCCCCTGGGCGGTGAACGCCATGGCTTCCCTATTTTGCGTTAATGCCAAAATGCCTTCGGCGCTGGCTTAGCCCATTCGCCCATAAAAGGGTTCGGAGGGCGGCGATATTGGTATCATTCGTTTGTTTGTCAAGAAAGGCGGGAAAGTGCTCCAGGAGAGACGAAGGCAGCTAATGCGCTTTGCGCTCGTAACCGCAGGGCTTGTGCTGCTGCTGTTTTTCCTCTGTCCTCCCGACAGCTTGGTATACGCGTGGTTCTGGAAGCCGGTTATTCGGCGGGGCACGTATATCGCCATCGCCATCTGCTTCGCCTTGTACTTTTGGAAAGTGCGCATTGACGTGTTCGGACTTCTGGCGATCGCCTACTGGCTCGTCATGATGCTCTCAACGCTGCTCATGGATGCAAGCCTCTGGGTCTGCGCGCGGACATATCTCCCCATGGTTGCCTCAATGCTCCTGGTCAGGGCGCTGTTCGGAACCTGCAAAAAGCAGCTCCTTTGGGCCGTTTTGATTGTATCTGTCAGCTACCTCCTAATTAATTTGGTGGGAATGCTGGCTTTCCCGTCGGGGACAAAGATGTGGCACACCAACTGGTATTCCGGCCTTTTAGGGAATCGTAATGGGTTTCCCCGTTTTTTTGTTGCGGCGATTGGATCCTCCGTGCTAATTGATGCGGGACAAGGGCGGCGCTGCAGCTTAAGGACTGTAATGATAGTCCCTCTCTGCTTGGCTCAAAGCTGGGTTGCCCCTTCGGCTACTGGCGAAGTTGCTTTCGTGCTTCTCATTGTTTTGCTGCTTGCGGTGCAAAAGCGGGCGGTGAGAAAAATGCTGAACATAGGGGTATATGCCGCTACGTACATTATTGTTTTTTTATCTATAGTAGTTCTAAGGCTGCAATTCGTTTTCGAGCCCTTTATTGCAGGTGTCCTTCACAAAGACCTATCCTTCTCCGGGCGGGTGCAGATTTGGGATGCAATTTTCGGGCTCATGGGCGATCCGGCTCATTTGCTGATTGGCTACTGTGGGAACCCGAGCCCGATAGTGTCTTATGACCCTCGGATTACGACGGGGCACAATGCCATACTAGACGTTCTGTATAATGGCGGCATTATTGGTCTAGTATTTGCTTTGGCGATTTGCATTGTGGTTGGTAGAGGGCTGTTTTTTTCTCGGCAGAAGTACGAAACCGCATTGGTTTCGGCATGCTTAGGGGCTTTTCTTGTTCTTGGGGTTACCGAACACGTTACGTGCGTCCCATTATGTATTTTTATGGCTCTTGGGTTTTGCGTGGGTAGGAATGGGGCAATTGGGGACTTAGTCGGGCGTTCTGGAGGAAGCTGTCTAACCGACACGTTTTGTCGGCGGCGTTGCTAGGGCAACAATTGTGGATTTCTTTTCGCCGTCTAAAGTCAATGATTTTCCAGCAAGCCCGGTGTGCGTGTTGATGTCGCCGAGTTTGCTTGCGAATGTGATTTACCGTCGTTGCTTGAGGCCATTCTCGCCATCTAGAGGTTTCTAATCGGGGCTCGTGGTTAGCCGCATGTTATTTGCCTTGTTTTCTGTTGCTGACTACGCGCGTGGCGGCTTTTGCTTTAAAATTAAAGCGTTATGCCTAAAGACGAGGAGAATCTCGAATGACCCTAAACGACTTCATACTCTTGCTTAGACACTATCTTAAATGGGTGATAATCGTTCCTGTGTTATGCGCCCTTCTAGGTGGGACCTTTGTTGTAGTGCGCGATGCGAGCAAGGAGGCAAGTTATTCAGCGTCGGCCTCTCTTTCGGTTGTCGACATCACTGACTCGCTCTCCGCGACAAACCTCACTCTCTTGTTGAGCTCCGTAGCGCAAAACGCCATCATCTCCCTTGAGGATGACGGCGTTGCCGTAAAAGTTGCAGTTGACGATAAGGCCCAGTCCGTGAAGTTTACCGCTACGGCTTCTGGCGCGGGTGAAGCCGAGCATGCTGCAAATAGCGCCGCAAGTGCTACGATGGAATTGATGAAGGAGAAGCTTGCCGAGCAGGCAAATGTTTTTAGGGATGAAGGTGCCTCCTCTACGGACTTGGGGTCCCCCAGCCAAGAAGCCGTGAGTTCGAAGGCCGCAGCTCTCGATGCTTGTATTTACACCGTTGCGCCAGCGACGGCTGCCCTGAATACGGCCCCCACCAGCGTAGTGAAGTATGCGGTCTTTGGCTTTATCGGTGGGTTGATTGCCGTGGTCTTCGTCTTGGTCATGATTGATTCGGTGAAGTGTCCTATCAAGACACGCCGGGATGTTGAAGAGGCAACAAATCATCCGATTGTTAACGGATGCGGTGGTGTTTCAGGTGTGGAGTTAGCTCGCGCTAATGTGCTGACGGCGCTGGGCGGGGTTCCGCCAAAGCTCTGTGTTATTTCCGGAAACGAGCAGGGGCAAGCTTTTTCGCAGCAGCTTGCTTCGCTATTTAAGGCATCGGGGGATAGCACAGAAGTCCTCTTTGTCTCCCCGCTCTCTTCCAATGCTGCGGGTTATTTTGAGGTCCAGAATGCCGATGCGACTTTGGTGTGCGTGGCGCGTTGGAAGGACAGCGCCAAGAGCTTGATGCTGTCGCTGGAAGAGCTTGAGCTTGCTCGTGCCAATGTTATTGGGATTGCGTTGATTTAGTCGCAAGCGATTTTGGCGAAAGAGGCGGGAAATGGCGAAAGCCGAAAAAAGAATGAGAGTCATTGTCCGGACATTTCCTCTGGTTATTATCGATGTGGTTGCCACAATTGCAGCCTTTCTTATTGCTGCATGGGGTACTAATGCAACCGAGATTAACTTGGAATCGGGTCTATTTATTAGCCAAGTCGTGCTTATTGCCCTTGTGAACGTGGTAGTTTTTGCGTGTTTTCGCATGTACAACAGCATGTGGGAGTATGCGAGCGTTGATGATGCGGCTCGCATAGTTGTCGCCACCTTAGTGGGCTCTCTTATTGGCGATGTGCTCAGTATGGCGTTGTTTCCAACGCGCATGCCCTTCCGTGTTTATATTTCAGCTTGGGCCATTTTATTTGTGATATGCGCCCTCTCGCGATTCCTTATCCGTGTGAACTCCCGCCAGCGCAGTTGGTCTTTTCTGGGGGTTCAGGGCGAGGGCCTACCCCGCACTCTTGTTGTGGGTGCTGGTGAAAGCGGGAGTTTGGTTGTTAATCGTATGCTGGCGGGCAATGACGATATACCCGGTTGCCCTGTGGCGTATGTTGACGATGATCCCAAAAAGGTGGGGAGGCGCATTCACGGCGTTAAGGTTTTGGGCTCGTGTGCAGACATCCCTTCTGTTTGTGCCGCGAACCAAATCGAGCAAATCGTCGTTGCCACCCCTGCGGCATCGCGCAAGGAGAAAAAACGCATCTACGATTACTGCATTGAAACTGGCTGCAAGGTGCTTACGGTGCCCGACCAGATAAAGGACATTCCCGAAAGCCAGCTTGGGCGCATTGTGCTGCGCGATGTTGAGGTGCCGGACCTGCTGGCGCGGGAAGAGGTGGCTCTCGACGAGTCGTTGGTGGGGGACTACTTGACGGGCAAAACGGTGCTTGTTACGGGTGGCGGCGGGTCTATCGGCAGCGAGCTCGTTCGTCAGCTGCTTCCGGCGAAGCCAGGCAAGATAGTTCTTTTCGACATCTACGAGAATACCGTCTACGAGCTTTTCCATGAAATTCGTCCGCAGGCCCTGGAAGCTGGCATTGAGGTGGTTACCGAAATAGGGTCGATTACCCATATGCCCGCCTTGGAGGAAGTGTTTGACCGCCATAAGCCCCAAGTGATTTTCCATGCAGCAGCGCACAAGCACGTTCCTCTTATGGAAACGAACGCTCGTGAAGCCATAGAGAACAATGTTTTTGGCACTTTGAATGTGGCTCGCATGGCGGACGAGCGTGGGTGCAGCCACTTCATCCTCATCTCCACCGACAAAGCGGTGAACCCCGCAAATGTCATGGGGGCAACAAAGCGTATGTGCGAAATGGTAGTGCAGCATTTTGCGGCGGATTCTCAGACAGTGTTTGCATCTGTGAGGTTTGGCAATGTGTTGGGCAGCCACGGCAGCGTAATTCCGCTGTTCAAGCGGCAGCTCAAAAACGGTGGCCCCATTACGGTTACCCATAAAGACATTACGCGCTACTTCATGACCATCCCCGAAGCGGCTCGTCTCGTGATTACCGCTGGCGCCTTGGCTAAAGGTGGCGAGATTTTCGTGCTCGATATGGGAGAGCCGGTTCGCATTTATGATCTGGCCGAGAACCTTATTCGCCTTTCCGGCCTGACAGTTGGGGAGGATATTGAGATTAAAGTGACGGGTTTGCGCCCAGGCGAAAAGCTATATGAAGAGCTGAGTATGACCGATGAGCCTACTGCCCCCACGGCGAACGGGTCCATCACGGTTATCCAGGGCATTCGGCCCGAGGTTGAGCAAGTGCCGCAAAGGTTGGACCTGCTGGAAGGCTCGCTCGAGCTGTCTAACGATGAGATAAAGGTGGCGCTACAGAAAGCCGTACCTACGTACACCCCGGAATTTCGTTAAGAAGGATGCGGAAGATGGCAAAGACGCTCAATGTTTCTTTTTCTCCACCTGATATTACCGAAGAAGAGATAGTGGAGGTGGCTGATGCCCTAAGGTCGGGGTGGATCACTACGGGTCCTCGGGTCAAGGAATTCGAGCGACGCATTGCCGACTATATCGGCGTTGAAAAGAGCGTCTGCCTCAATTCCCAGACTGCTTGCGCCGAGATGGCTTTGCGCGTTTTGGGTATTGGGCCTGGGGACGAGGTGATTGTGCCCGCCTACACCTATACCGCTAGTGCCTCTGTGGTGTGCCACGTGGGTGCTACGCTTGTTTTGGTAGATTGCGCCTCTGATTCTTTTGAGATGGACTACGAAAAGCTCTCCGAGGCTATCACTGAGAATACTAAGGCGATAATGCCCGTCGATCTAGGCGGCGTTCCTTGTGATTATGACGCGATATTCGAAATAGTAGAGCGCAAAAAGTCCCTGTTCAGCCCTGCCAATGATTTGCAAAAGGCGATTGGCCGTGTGGCAATATGCGCTGATACGGCCCATGCTTTCGGGGCGGAATATCGGGGTCGCAAGGTTGGCGCGATTGCCGATTTCTCCTCCTTTTCTTTTCATGCGGTAAAGAACCTCACTACCGCTGAGGGCGGTTGCGTGACCTGGAATCTGCCGGATGGTGTTGACAACGAGGCCGTTTACAAGCAGTTCCAGCTGCTATCTTTGCATGGGCAATCGAAGGATGCCCTGGCCAAAACCAAGAAAGGCGCATGGGAGTATGACATTTTGGGGCCGTGGTACAAATGCAATATGACGGACATTCAGGCGGCTTTAGGTTTGGTGCAGCTTAAGCGGTATCCGGAAATGCTGCGGCGGCGCAAGGAGCTGATTGAGCGCTATGACGGCGCATTGCTCGCTGCTGGCATACAGCCTCTGCCGCATTATGTGGCGGAACGCCAATCCTCGGGGCATTTGTACATTTGTCGTGTGCCGGGAATTACGCTCGAGCAGCGAAACGCCATTATTGAAAAGATGGGGGAGAAGGGCGTGGCGACGAATGTGCACTACAAGCCCTTGCCGCTGCTGACTGCCTATAAGGAGCTCGGGTTCGATATTGCCGCATACCCCAACGCGAAGGCCCATTACGAAAATGAGATCACGTTGCCGTTGCACACCCTGCTGACCGATGAGGAAGTGGACGCGATCGCGGCGGCATTCATGGAGACCATCGGGGAAGTTGCGTGAGACTGCTGCCTTGGGACGAGCTCCCGGAAGACATGAGAACCGCCGAAGTGCGGCCATATTACGAAGCCCTTTCTAAGAAGCGAAGGCAGCTGATAGTTAAGCGCATCTTCGATGTGGTTTTTTCTGCGCTTCTGCTCGTTATTCTCAGTCCCGTGTTCTTGATTCTGGCGATTGCGATTAAGGTCGACTCTCCAGGGCCGGTGTTCTTTCGGCAGGAACGGGTGACTCAATACGGGAGAACGTTTCGTATTTTTAAGTTTCGCACTATGTGCGACAAGGCGGACGCGATGGGTAGTGCGGTGACTACGAGTGGAGATGCTCGCATTACCCGGGTGGGTGCGAAGATTCGCGACTATCGTCTGGACGAGATAAGCCAGCTGCTGGATGTGTTTCGGGGAACCATGAGCTTCGTGGGCACGCGCCCGGAAGTGCCGAAGTATGTGGCTGCCTACACGCCCGAGATGAGGGCGACGCTTCTGTTGCCAGCCGGAGTAACGTCGTCGGCCAGCATTGAGTTCAAGGACGAGGCTCGACTGCTAGATTCATCCAGCGACACGGACGGGGTATATGTTAATGCCATTCTCCCAGATAAAATGGCTTATAATCTGAATGATTTAGGGAGTTTTTCTTGTTTGCGGGAAGCGAGACTTTTGTCCAAGACAGTTTTAGCTGTTTTTGGAGGGGAGAGGTAATGACAGTGATTTTGCTTTTGCTTTGCGGATCTATGGAGCGCGAATTATCTTGAGCGCTGATCTGAACATCCTCCATATCGCCTGCATTACAAACAACTCCTTTAATGGGGTCTGTGTAGTTGCGCCCTTACATGCAAATGCTCAAGGGTCTTTTGCCCAAACAGCTTTCTTGAATATTTCAGGCGAGAAAATAGACTCTGCGCAGAATCAGATTTTCGTGAATGCTCCTGTGTCCCTGGATGAAGTAAAGAGGGCGTGGCGGAAACCGGATATTGTAGTATTTCACGAAGCCTATCGGTTTCCGTATCTCGCTATCGCGAAGCAGCTTAAAAGTGAGGGAATTCCTTACTTCGTCATTCCTCATGGTGAGCTTTCGGAGCAGGCGTTAAAGAAAAAGGCCCTGAAAAAGATGGTGGCGAATGCGATTTTCTTCAACAAGTTTATTAGAGAATCTGCTGCCCTTCAGCTGCTTTCGGATAAGGAAATGCAGTCTACGGCATTTAAGGCAAAGAAGTTTGTTGCCACAAATGGCATCTTTATGCCTAAAAACGTGAAGGCCTCATTTTCGGGTGAGGGGATTCGGTTTGTCTACGTAGGGCGTTTGGATGCCTATCACAAGGGTTTGGATTTGATGATGGACGCTATTGCGCTAAATGCTGATTACCTGAGGGGAAAACGGACTTCATTCGAAATATATGGGCCAGATTACAAGGGGCGCTTTGCCAATGTGGAAAGGCTGGTATCGGAGCGTTCTCTGGGAGATATTGTCTCGGTAAGCCCTGCGGTTTGTGGTAAGGAGAAGGAGGAAATCCTTTTGTCCTCTGACGTGTTTTTGCAAACTTCAAGGTTTGAGGGAATGCCAATGGGAATCCTCGAGGCGCTGAGCTACGGTTTGCCCTGTGCGCTCACGCGAGGAACCACCATGGGCGGTTTCATCGAAGAGTATGGTGCTGGCTGGATTGCGGATAACACTGTCGATTCAATTTCTCGTATGTTGCTTGAGGTCACGGAGGCTGATGAGGATGATATGTGGGCAAAGTCGGCGAAAGCCCGTAGTCTAGCTATGCAGGAGTTCTCTTGGCAAACAGTTGCTGCGTGTGCCGTGGCCAGATATGAAGACCTTCTTCAATCATCCGTGAAGCGAGACGATTCGTAATGTTTCTGTACGTAGCGTTGGCGGGCCTGGTCGCAGTAGTTGCATGTTTTGGGTTGCTTGATGACGTGTGGCACAATCGGCTTCAGCAAGGGTCTCGGCAAGACCCCCGAACGTACAAAATCGTTACTGGCGTTTTGGTGGCAATAGCCCTCTTGGTCGCATGGTGGTTTACGGCGGAGCGGGCAATCAATATTGGAAACGATACTGCAAATTATGTAGAGCTGTTTCTGTCCTTTAGGGAGGGGATACAACCTGGGCGAAGGTACGAAATCGGTTTTCAGGTTTACTGTTTTTTGGTGGGAACTATTACCGACGACCCGCATGTTTTCCTTGAAATTACTGCATCGATCATGTATGTGTTGCTGGCGATTTATATTTTCAGGTATTCAGATAATTATCCGCTCTCCTTATGTCTTGCGTTCTGCTTCGCATTTTCAGTGTTCACGAATGAGCTCAGGCAGGGCTTCGCCCTTCTTGTAATTTTGTTTGCCTATCAGCAGCTTAAGCAAAACCGTAAAGTCTGCTTCTCCCTTCTCGTTTTTCTGGCTGCTACTTTCCATCTGACGGCTTTGATTTGCTTTGCCCTTCTATTCAAGCAACTGGCCCCTAAGCGGGTTATGGTGGTGTTTGTTCTCGGTGCCGTGATTTGCTTGCTCTGCATGACGGGGGTATTCTCTGCGGCAATAGGGCCGTTTTTGGGTGATTACTACTCGCGTTATCTGACAAATTCCTATGCCTCTTCCGGATGGCTTGCAACCTCATACTATGTTCTGCGGGCAGGTGTGCTGTGCTTATTGGTTTACGCGTGCACAAAAGACCTGCCTGGTAAAGATTCTTACCGTGATTTGGTTAGATGGGACTTTTGCTTGCTTGTCTTTGTGTCTGCCCTCGGTTTCTCAATGAATCTCTTCTCGCGAGTTGCCCAATACTTTCTATTTGTCTCTATAAGCGAACTTCCAAATTTGATTTGCAGGAGTAGTCTGCGAAACCGAAAGGCAGTTTGCGCCTTGATTGGCGTTGCGTTCATATTGTTCTTCTTGGTTGTCCTGTGGCTCAGGCCAGAATGGAACCATCTATACCCATATCAGTCTTGGATTTAATGCAGGGATGGTGAACTAAGTGGGCAAAACTGGCGGGAGCAGTATTTCGTTGGTTACGGTTGGCGTCATAGCTCGGAACGAGGAATTATCTTTGCCTGATTTGCTGAGGGATATAGAGGCGCAGACTTTTCCTCACGCAATGATTGAGGTAATACTCGTGGACGGAATGTCTACCGACTCAACGAAGGCCATCATGGATGAGTTTGCAAAATCGAAAAAAAATGATTTTGCTGCTACGCTTGTTTACCGAAACGAGAGGCAGATTCAACCTTGCGGCTGGAATATCGTCATCGGCGCCAGCCGGGGCGACGCGATTATTCGCGTAGATGCTCATGCGCGTATCCCTAGTGATTTTGTGGCCACGAGTATTGCCACACTTGAATCCGGGGAAGATGTATGTGGGGGCGTGCGGCCCACGGTGATGAAGGATCCAACTGGCTGGCAGAGCGTGCTCCACATGGCAGAAGAATCAGCGTTTGGGAGCAGTGTGGCGTCATGCAGGAGGAATGCTGATAAACGGTATGTTAATTCGGTATTTCACGGTGCATACAAACGTGAAGTGTTTTCAGTGGCCGGCTTGTTTGACGAGCGCTTGCGTCGGACGGAGGATAACGAGCTTCATTACAGGATTCGACAGAGCGGCTACAAAATCTGCCTTTCGCCTGAGATTAAGTCTGTGCAGCTCGCCCGGGCGAGCCTTGGAAAAATGCTGACCCAAAAATGGCTTAATGGGTATTGGATTGGAAAAACTCTCTACATCGAGCCTCGTTGTTTCCGGCCTTATCATTTTGCCCCCCTTGTTTTTGTGCTTACGTTGCTAGTTTTTGGCATAGTGGGCTTTCTTCTTGCCAACTGGATGCCTTTCATAGTGTTAGTTACGTTGTATCTGGTTGCAGACCTTGTTCTTTCGATGTGTGCCATTGGGGCGTCGTGGCCATGTGATTTTAGAGCTCTTGCGTTGCCCGTTCTTTTTCCTTTAATTCATGTCTCCTACGGCATGGGTACCCTGATCGGGATTGTTGCCGGCCCTTTCTGGCGATTCAAGGCTGGCAGAACGGGCTCGAGGTGACCCGATGCGAGGAATGCTGCGGGTGGTGCCTTGTCTTCTTATCGTTTGCGCCGAAGTAGAAGACGACCATTGACGGCGGCGAATGTCGCAATTGCAAGTGCTGATGCCAGCGGGCCGCAGTAATCAAGGGACACAAAGCCGACTTCTGCAAGCATGATTAGGATGTTTGCTGCTAGGATTGATTTATTTAGCTCGATCTTGAGATATCGTCCTACGTCAATCAGGCGAATAATAAAAAGGAGGGCGAATGAAACCATTGTACCAATTGCGGCGCCCCAGATTCCGAACAGCATAATTCCAAAGTAGTTGGTGATTAGATTAACGAGGGCGGCTGCGATGGTGGTCCACATATTGTTAAGACTTTTCCTCAGCGCCAAGTAAAGGGATCCATAATAGGAGGCTATGGCGGAGAAGGCGGAGCTCGCGAGCAAAAGCGGAACGAACTGCCATGAAGCGGCAAAGGCTTCTCCTACGTATATTGCCATGAAGGGCTTGACGATTGCTGTGAGCACAATGGCGGCTCCGAATGCGATAGCCTGGTAAATGTTTAGAACATTTGAGTAAAAGCGTGTGTCGTTATCGGATTCGTACTCGCGTATCGAGGAGAGCCCCCACGCTTGAGAAAAAATGGAGATAATCACATTAATCATTGCGGGAATCTTACTTGCTACTGTAAATATTCCGAGTGCTGCGGCACCAACCATTGCATCTATCATGATCTTATCTGACGATTGGATGACCCACCAGCTGATACTGTTAAGTACGAGCGGTGAAGAATAGGCAAGTATCTGCTTGGTCATGCCTTTACGTATCGTGGCGGTTTTGAGGTCGGTCAGCGCGCCACTAAGCACAAGGGCGAATAGGGAGTTTGCACCGCAGGAAGCGACGAGGGAGAGCAGATATCCTGCTATACCCCAATGGTAGAATCCAAGCAGAACAATGTTAAGAGTTGCAAGTGCAAGGGTTTGAAGAATGCTCAGTACGGCGTAGGTCCTATTGCGGTCCTTTACCTTGAGGTAATTCATGAAAAGGTTGTTGAAAAGAGAGGCTACAACATATGCCGAAAGGAGCCATCGCCATTCGGAGATGGCGGGATAAAGGACAAGAGCAGGAGTAAGAAACAATACCGCCACGCTGCCTATGCTGCTGACAATTAGCCCACTGAGCAGTGTGTCGCAGGTGCGGAATCCTTTTGCGAGCCCGAAACGAAGGACGCCGTCGAAGATGGAGAGCGATGCAAAGGGAATGATAAGCTGGGAAACCGTAACGACAAGGTCGGCGATACCGTATTCGGCATCGGACATAAAATGGGTGTACAAGGGAACCAGGAAAAAAAGTACTAGCTTGGTGCCCGCGCTCCCGAGGGCAAAGATGCCGGTGTCTCGGACCAAGCGCTTGTATTTCATGGGAACTTGCATGCTCATCTATGATTACCTTTAACGTGGCGGATGTGTGGTGCAATTGAAATAATATATCAGAGAGCCCGCTGCGCGAGGAGGAGCGAGGTGGCAGCCGTAATTGCGCCATGAAAGCTCGTGGAGGGCTGTTTGGATTATTTGTTGGTTTTCTTGGCGCCCCTCGTAATAGGGATGTCGTGTGCTCGACAATTATGGTTGACTCGTTGAGTCGCGGCTTAAGTGATTCCCCTGTTGTCCCAATCGTCCAGCTGGTCTTCGGGCTGCAGGTTCTGCTGATTGTGACTGTTTGCTGGCGAAGAGAGGTTTTGTGAAAACTGTAGCTTTATACGACACGTCGATTGCGTCGTTAAATATGGGTGATGAGATCATCAATACATCAATTGCGGCAAATTGGCCGCAATTGTTCGAAGGCAACTATATTTTGCGGATGCCTACCCATACGCCACTCTTTTACACTTGGCAGAATTGGTATTCTGGGAAAAATAGTACCTACAGTAGTGTGGACTATAAAATAATATGTGGAACTAATCTCCTCTATACGGATATGCTTCGCCCTAAACCCTCATGGAATATTTACTTGTGGAACACGAGCATTGTCAAAGGAGCGGTTCTTTTGGGCGTAGGTCGAGGAAAGAACAGCGAAAAGGTCTCCTGGTACACCAGGAGACTCTATTCCAAAGTTCTGAATAAAGACCTTGTCCATAGTGTTAGAGACGCTAAAACGGCTGAAATACTCGATGATCTTGGGCTTAAGGTGGCTAATACCGGTTGTCCGACTCTATGGGGTCTGACAGGTGACCACTGCAAAGGTATTCCGAGTACGAAGGCGAACAGGGCTGTGTTTACCTTGACCTGTTATCATCCCGACGTGGAGCGGGACCGCTCTATGATTGACGCAATTAGGAAAAACTATTCCGATGCTTATTTCTGGCCTCAGACTCTGAAGGATTTGGAGTATTTGGAAGAGCTTGTTTCTTTGGATGGGATTAACCTCGTGCCTCCAAATCTTTCGGCGTTTGATAGGTTATTGCTAGAGGGGGATATTGACTATATTGGAAATCGACTTCATGGCGGCATCTATGCGTTGCAGCATCGCTGCCGTGCGGTGATAATCGGCATAGATTATCGTGCCTCGGGCATGAATGAGTCCTTCTCTATCCCATTTTTGCCTCGCGAACAAATTTCGGAGCTGCCGGAGATGATAAACGCGTCTTGGGGGACAACGATAACGGGTCTGGATTTCGACTTGATAGAGAAGTGGAAATCCCAGTTCCTCTTCTAAGGGGTCTTCTCTGCAGCGTTGTTGTCATTGGTGCGGCTTAGGGTGTCCATTGAGGATAGCCAGGATCGCAGCTGTGTTGGTCGCTTGGCGACTTGCGGCGACAATAATTAGGCGTTTTCGGCCACAAACCTCCACACCTCGAAGACGTGTCCCGTACTGTCGTTTGTTATCGTTAATTCAAGTATGGCGACCGCTGATGGGTTGTAGTGTTCTTGTAGGAACACGAGCAGATGGTCTGTTACTGCGCTTCCTTGAAGCGAGATGTATCGGGCCTTCTCGTTGTCGATTAGGCTGCCAATTCCCAAAGAGACGTTTGCTTGATTTTTTGCGTTGTTTGTTTGAGGGGATTCGGTGGTCCAGCCTCCCAGCTTAAAGTTTTGCGCCAAAAGGGTTCGTGGGGGGATGCCCTTGCTGCCAAAGGCGTCTCGATACGCTTCCATTGAGGAGGTGTCCCACCAAAAGACGTTTCCAGGATTCAATTCTACGTATTGCACTATTGGCGATTGCTTTATGTCGAGCGAGTCTTTTGCACTCCGCGGATTGAATGAAAGACCATGGACGGCAAAAGCGCTCCATGAAACAAGCAATAAGCTGAGAAGTATTAGCGAGGCATTAGGCGAAAGGTTAGCAACGACCGTTTGTGCCCAAGGCTTGTTCGGAGCAGAAATGGCCTTGGCTCCTGAGGCAGAGTCTTTGCGTCCCCCCTGGTTTTGTGTAGGAGCAGAGGGCTGGGTATAAAGGCACATAAACAGGAGGCAATACGCGAAGCTCATCGCCCAGACAGGGTCTTCAACGCGACTCGGAAGCCTTCCCGTATCCCAGAAGTAGGAATTGATGACGACTGGAAGTATGGCAAAAGCGCAGATAACGGCTTTAGCCCCGTTAGACTTTACTACGAAAGATGCTATTGCGAGTACGCACAGCAGCAAGGCTATCAGGTGTGGTCGACTTGCAAGATGGATGGCGTACGGTTGTGCGGTGTCGGGCGATTCGACCTCCCGTTGAATTTCATCAAGGGCTTTAAGCGTGGCCGTGTCAAACACTTCGGGAGAAGCTGTGGTCCAATGCGTGGCTAACCACCAGTCATTTTCAGAAATGCTTAGGCGGTCTAGCTGAGCTCTTATCGTGTCGTATTCCGGGACCGGATAATCGGAAAGATAAGACCTGGCCCGGTTGTATTCTTGCCAGGTGTGCCATTCCGGTTGCGTGTTCCAGAAAGCGGCGTCTCCCGCGTAGCTCATGCCGATGATGACGAGAGGCAGGGCTATGGCGCCCAGGACTCGCTTTGCGCGCCATGGGCTTTGGTGGTGGCTCCGTTTTTCGCTGAGCCACAGGCATATGATCACCAGGGCAAAGAAAGGGGTTGTCAGGAGCCACATGTCTGCGCGGAACCAGAAGCCGAAGACAATGAGTAAGGTAGATGCTAGCCAAAGGAATAGTCGCCTTTTGGTCTTGTGGGAAGTGGCGACAAGGTAGACGAGGGCCAGTTCTCCTGATATTGCGCAGCATGCTGCTACGATGGTGAAATTGCTGTTGATGAGGCATCCTGGGATAACCATCACCAAAAATAATGCCGAAATCACCTGGAGATATTTTGCATTATGGGGGGGGGTCTTCGTTGACAGGCAAAGGAGTAGCGCCACGGAACAGAAGGTGGCTACTCTCTCGACAACCATAAACCAGTTGACCCCGGCAGAAAGCGCATTCAGCTGGAGAATTATGCTTGAAAGGAGGATGTTTATAAACAGACATGGACCTTGCAGTTCGTTATTGCCGCTAAGGATGGTGCTGATGGTCCAATCATCGGCACCCATGGTTCCGCTCGGTGAGAGAGAAATGCCCATGACGGTAATAGCGTTAAGTAACAAAAGGGTCGGAAGGGCAAGGGACTTCCATCGGGAATTATATATTTTGACTTTGGAAGACACGGCTTAGAGACGCTCCAATTCCCGCTGCGGACGTAGGGCGGTACAAGTATAAACCCGCAATCTCTTTGCGCTGTAAAGGAAATGGTATATCCCCGAGAATCAATTGGTCCCCTGATCCCGGCGTTGCTAAGGCGCGAGGGATGCTTCGGCTTGCAAGGGGTATAGGGCGTAATGACCTGGTGAATGGTTTAGTGTAATTAGAATACATGCGGCTTCCCCGTGCCCGACCTGCCTGCACTCCCTATCCGGTTTCTCGGGTGGTATGACGTGGGAAGGGTGAATTCCAGAACGAGGAAAAAGGTTCTGGTAGAATGTGCTCAATCGCATGGGCAGATTGTATGAATGGGAAAGAAAATGAGCCTTTTTTTGGAGAAGTTAAATTCTTGTAGGAGGACCAGTCCCCGGAGAACGGCTTTTGTGAATTCGCGTCATGGGGGGGGGGTCTTCTGAGGCCAACTCAGTAAGCTATGCGGAGCTTTGGGATAAATCAGATAGCTTGGCCGCGTATCTTCTAGACAATGCCCCTGTCGGAAAGCCTGTAGTGGTATACGGGCACAAGT
>NZ_QIBY01000002.1 GCF_003725335.1 Parvibacter caecicola | reverse complement strand
CAACGGTGCCGCCAATGCCACCCCCTGCCGCTCACCCCTTCGTAGGGCAGAGATTCTATCTCTGCCTATCCAGCTGGATGGCGTCTGCGGCCCCGGCGCCCCCACCTTGGTGGTGTGCCCCGCCAGTCTGGTTTACAACTGGACGGCCGAGCTGGCCCGGTTCGCTCCGCAACTGCAGGTGGCGGCGGTGGCGGGCATCCCGGCCCAGCGGCAAACGGCCCGCAACCAGCCGGGTGTGCAGGTGCTGGTAACCTCCTACGATTCCCTGCGCACCGACGCCAAAGCCTGGGAGGCTCTGCCGCTGCGGGCAGCCATCCTGGACGAGGCCCACTACATAAAGAACCACGCCACCAAAACCACGCGCGCGGTGAAGCGGCTGCAGGCCTCGTGGCGCCTGGCCCTTACCGGCACACCGGTGGAAAACCGCCCCGCCGAGCTGTGGAGCATCTTCGACTTTCTCATGCCCGGCTTCCTGGGCACCGCCATGCGCTTCCGCGAACGTTTCGAGGCCCCCATCATCGGTGGCGACGAAACGGCGGCCCAACGTCTGGCGGCGCTGGTAGGCCCCTTCGTGCTGCGGCGCCTGAAGCGCGACGTGCTGCCCGAACTGCCGCCGAAGCTGGAAACCACGTTGGAGGTGCCGCTGCAAGGGGAGCAGCGCAAGCTGTACTTCGCCGCCGAGCAAAGCCTGCGGGAGCGGCTTAATTTGCAGAAGAACACGGCAAAGGCGCGCCGCTACGGTTACCCGGTGAAGGGGCTGGACGGCGGCGAGTTCAAAACTGTGGAAGTGCTGGCGGAGCTGACGCGGCTGCGGCAGATTGCGCTCGACCCGGCGCTGGTGTTCGAGAACTACCGCGGGGTAGGGGCCAAGCGCGGGGCCATCCTGGAGCGCATCGGCGCCGCGATGGATGCTGGCCAGAAAACGCTGGTGTTTTCCCAGTTCACGTCATTTCTGGACTTGTTGGCCCAAGACCTGCGGGCCCAAGGGGTGCCCTTCTTCTCCATCACCGGTGCCACGCCCAAGCGGCAGCGGCTGCAACTGGTAGAGCAGTTCAACTGCGGCGATGTGCCGGTTTTCCTGGTGTCGTTGCGGGCCGGCGGCGTGGGGCTGAACCTCACCGGTGCCTCGCAGGTGATACACGCCGACCCTTGGTGGAACTCGTCGGCCCAGAGCCAGGCCTCCGATCGCGCCCATCGCTTCGGGCAGCAAGAGGTGGTGAGCGTGTGCAACGTGGTGGCCGCCGGCACCATCGAGGCGCGCATGATGCAATTGCAGGAGATGAAGGCCCAGCTAGCGGATTTGCTGGTGGGCGCCGCCAACGGCGAGGCCTTGGGCACCCTCACCCCCGAGCTGCTAGCCGACCTTCTGGACAACTGACGCCCCCCTGACACACCGACACGCCCGCCCGGGAGCCCCCATGGGGCTCTGGCGCCGCAATATGACGCTAACCCCGTCCCCGTTAGCTCGCGTCCCCCGTCAGCTCGGCCGCAGCCCCGTTCCCCGGCTGCTCCGCAGCCGCCAGCATGCCTGGCTGTCCCTTTTTGTCGCGTTTTGCCGACTCTGTGACAAAACCACTGATTTTTCCGAGAAACGCAAGAGGATCGCCGCTCTTGCCGAGGTTGAGGGGCGTGGCGCGACGGGCTTATGCAGCTCTTGCCCCGAACCTCTTGCGGGAGCGATTCTGTCAACCCCTCTTCGGCAGAAAAATCTGTTGTTTTCGGCGCCGAAAAACACAATTTGTTCCCTTGCGTTCGATGGCGGGTGTTGTACTATATGTACGCGCGAAACGGAGCGGCCAACACAACATATTGTGTACAAATTGGCATATACTCTGTGGATAACCTGTGGGCGAAAACCGCAGATGTCCCGCTTGAACCAGCAAAACCCAGACGGGTAGAAATCGGTTGAAACGTTCGCACATGACCATATATGTTGGGGCGCGACGGAAGGTGAAAGTCGCGCCCTCTTTAACGTAGGGTGTTCTACAGGAAGGATCTGCGGGCAATGGTGGAACTTATCATCAAGAGGGACGGACGTACCACGGCTTTTCATCCGGAGAAGATTGCCGATGCTGTGGAAAAGGCGTTCTCCGCTTGCGCTGCCATGCAGGAGCGTTCGGTGGCCGAGGACATCGCCCATACCGTATGCGAGAAGCTGGAAGCCGGCGCCATCGAGGGCATTCCCACCGTTGAGGGCGTGCAAGACCTGGTAGAGGAAACCCTCATCGAGGCCGGTTTCGTGCAAACCGCCAAGGCCTATATCCTGTACCGCGCCGAGCGCAGCCGCGTGCGCGACGTGAACTCCCGTCTCATCAAAACCCTGAAGGACATTACCTTCTCGAAGGCGGCCGACTCCGACATGAAGCGCGAGAACGCCAACATCGACGCCGACACCGCTATGGGCACCATGCTGAAGTACGGCTCGGAATCCGCCAAGCAGTTCTACGAGATGTGTGTGATCGATCCTAAGTACGCCCGCGCTCACCGCGAGGGTGACATCCACATCCACGACATGGACTTCTACACCCTCACCACCACCTGCTGCCAAATTGAGCTGCGCAAGCTGTTCAAGGGCGGCTTTTCCACCGGCCATGGCGTGCTGCGCGAGCCCAACGACATCACCAGCTATGCCGCGCTGGCCTGCATCGCCATCCAGTCCAATCAGAACGACCAGCACGGCGGTCAGTCGGTGTGCGACTTCGACTACGGCCTGGCCGACGGCGTGCGCAAAACCTACCGCCGTCTGTTCAAGAAGCACCTGGCCGAAGCGGTGGACCTGCTGGGCGACGTGGCCGACGAGCGCACCTTCACCGAGAACCTGCTGGCCGAGGTTGAGGCGGAAACCGGTCGCGTGGCCTGTCTTGATCGCGATGCCGACTTCGACGACCGTGTGAAGGCGGGCCTGATGGAGGCGGGTATCTCCGACGAGGTGTGCGACACCATCCTGAACTACACCCACAAAAACGCCGAGCGCGACGCCGACCGCTCTACCTTCCAAGCCATGGAGGCGTTGGTGCACAACCTGAACACCATGCACTCCCGCGCCGGTGCCCAAACGCCGTTCAGTTCGGTGAACTATGGCATGGACACCTCCACCGAAGGTCGCATGGTTATCAAGAACATGCTGCTGGCCACTGAAAGCGGCCTGGGCGGCGGCGAAACCCCTATCTTCCCGGTGCAGATTTTCCGTGTGAAGGAGGGCGTGAACTACAACCCCGAGGATCCGAACTACGACCTGTTCAAGCTGGCCATGCGCTGCTCTGCCAAGCGCCTGTTCCCCAACTTCAGCTTCCTGGACGCGCCGTTCAACGCCCAATACTACAAGGGTACCCCGGAAACCGAAATCGCCTATATGGGCTGTCGCACCCGCGTGATGGGCAACGTGTACGACCCCACCAAGGAAGTCACCCCCGGTCGTGGCAACCTGTCCTTCACCTCCATCAACCTGCCGCGCCTGGCCATTCGTTCCAAGGGCGACCTGGACCTGTTCTTCGACCTGCTGGATTCCAAGTTGGCGCTGGTCACCGGCCAGCTGGACGAGCGCTTTGAGATTCAGGCTCGCAAAAAGGTGTACAACGCGCCGTTCCTCATGGGGCAGGGCGTGTGGATTGGCTCTGAGAACCTGAAGAACACCGACGAGCAGCGCGAGGTGCTGAAGAACGGCACCCTCACCACCGGCTTCATCGGCCTGGCGGAGTGCCTGGTGGCCCTTACCGGCAAGCATCATGGCGAAAGCGCCGAAGCGCAGCGGCTGGGCCTGGAGATTGTGGGCCATATGCGCAGCTACTGCGACCGCATCTCCCGCGAGCGCGGCATGAACTACACCCTTATTGCCACTCCGGCCGAGGGGCTGTCCGGCCGCTTCGTACGCATGGACCGCGCCCGCTACGGCTCCATCTCCGGCGTGACCGACCGCGACTACTACACTAATGGCTTCCACGTGCCGGTGTACTACAACATCTCCGCCTTCGACAAGGTGGCTACCGAGGCGCCCTACCATGCCCTCACCAACGGCGGCCACATCTCCTACATCGAGCTGGACGGCGACCCCACCGAGAACCTGGAGGCCTTCGAGGCGGTCATCCGTTACATGAAGGACTGCGGCATGGGTTACGGCAGCGTGAATCACCCGGTGGACCGCGACCCGGTATGTGGCTACAACGGCATCATCGAGGACGTGTGCCCCAAGTGCGGCCGCTCTGAAGATGCCCACAACCAGCCCTTCGAGCGCATCCGCCGCATCACTGGTTACCTAGTGGGCACGCTGGACCGCTTCAACGATGCCAAGCGCGCCGAAGAGCACGACCGCGTGAAACACGACGTGGTGGTCACCGAGGAGTAGTCGCCCGCTGAAAAAAAGGGGGCGTCAGGCGAGTGGCGCTGGGCCCCCGCAAATCCAACCACGTCAGACACGGGAAAGGCCGCCGCGGGCGGCCTTTCTTTATGCGGAAGGGGCGGCAATCTGGCCAAAAACCGCGCTTCTGTCAGAGATTCGCGAATGAAAGGCGGCAAGGAAGAGCGGTTTTTGGCCAGATTCTTCGGGGTTACGAAAAGCGAAGGGCAACTTTGACGTTTCGCGGATTTTAGGAGCCGATTTGGTGGGGGAAGCTTGCAGGGCTTTACAATGGCGAAGTTGTTATTGCGTGCCTGTCGCAGGGCCGCCATAGGCGGCTGCGACGGCAGGCGTTTGAGCCCGATAGGAAACCTGGTTTTGCCATGACCGAAGATCAGCTTCAGATGACCGTGCGCGTGTTCGGCACGGCGCAAGACTCCATAGTGGACGGCCCCGGGTTGCGCTATGCCCTGTTCGTGCAGGGGTGCTCGCATCATTGTGAGGGCTGCCACAACGCCAAAAGCTGGCCGGCCGAAGGGGGCACCCTCATGACACTGGGGCAAATTCTGGAGCAGGTTCACGGAAACGGGCTGGTGCGCTCGGTCACCCTTTCCGGGGGCGAGCCTTTCGAGCAGCCGGAACCCTTGGCGGTGCTGGCGGCTCAGCTGAAGGGGGAGGGTTACAACCTGTGGTCCTACTCCGGTTACACCTACGAGCAGCTGCAGGCTATGGCGGCGGAGCGGCCGGCGGTGGGGGAGCTGCTGGCGCAGCTGGATGTGTTGGTGGACGGCCCCTTCCGCAAGGATTTGAAGTCGCTGGGGCTTTTGTACCGCGGTTCGGCGAATCAGCGGCTGGTGGATATGCCCGCCACCCTGGCGGCCGGCGAAGTGGTGGTTTGGCAGCCCCCCGCCTTCGAGGTGCAGCAACCCTTGGAGTGGTAGGGCGTGGTAGGGCGTGTCGGGGGGACGTTCGCTTTTGGCACATGCGTGTGCCAAAAGCGAACGTCCCCCCGACACGCCACCCCCGTCTTCGTATATGCTACTTTTGAGCCATGGCTTCGGGGTTCTCGTTGGCGCCCAGGTCTTCGGGCACCGTTTCTTCTTCAAATTGGGTCTGCGCTTCTTGCTGAGCCTGGCTGGGAGTGAACCAGTCGCCGCTGACGGCGAAGGCAACGCACAGGGCCACGATGGCCGCCAGCGCCACAGCCGCCCAGATGAGGCCCGGGTGCTTGCGGGTGGAGCCTTCGGGGCCGCTGCGGTCTACCTCGAACTCCTGCATGGCGGGAAACTCCGGATCGGAGGCGGAGGATTCCAGCACGTCGGGCTCTTCGGCGGCCAAAGGGTCGCGCTTTGCGAACGCCTCCCGCTCGCGATGTTCGTTGCGATAAGTTTCCTCGGTCTTGCTCATGGCCTCTCCTCATGTCAGGGGGACGCTCACTTTTGTCATCCTCTATCTTTTTGCCCAAGCACCAACTGCGGTTGAGCCCCAGGCAGACATGGAACGTCCGCTCTACGACTGCGTGCGAAGCGGCTGGCAGGGGACGACGGGGGTGGCGCCATGCTGGGGCACTGAGCACCCCAGCATGGCGCCACCCCCGTCCCCCTTCCATCATGGGGCGAGCGCGGTGAAGAAGCGGCGCTATGCGGGGAATGTATCCAAGGCGGAAGAGGTTTGCTGCGCTTCGGAAAACGTCGGTGCCGGCCAGGGTGGTTCAGAGGGCCATTATTGACACCGAATTGTTGATTGAGCGTGGTTATTCTGCCATAATCCAAATACCTATGTACCAAGGTCAGGTGCCGCTTTTTCCAGGGCAACTGCGCAGGGCGCTCGCTATTGCCGCAAACCTGTCGGTCACATGCGTTTGTTCGTCAAGAAACGGGGTTAGAAATGAAAGACGGTCGGATGACGCAAAGAGAGGCAAGAGCCTCCTGGGGCTCAAGTGAGCAGGGGGGGGGTAGTCCTAACTGCCGCGTTGTAACGCGCGGGCGGATGCTCAAGCGCGCCATGGCGACGTTCTTGGCGCTGGTGCTGGTGCTGGGGCTGTCGCCCTTTGGTGCGCCGGCGCTGGCGGAAATGCCGCTGGGGACGGCGGTGTTCGCCGGGCTCGACGATGCCGGCGTGACCGGCGGTGCCGAAGCGAACCAGCCGCAAGAGGGCGCGCCCAGCGATGCAGACGAATCGCAGCCGATCGATGGCGCTGCCGATGGCGAAGAGGACAACGGGTCCGGCGAAGATGCGGTGCCGAGCGGCGATGGCGTCGCAGATGACGGCGCCGTCTCCTCGGGCCAGGAGGACACCCCGGCCGAGGGCGACGACGAACCCGATACCGCTGAAGCTGCTCCTGCCCCCGCCGCCCAGCCCGCAGTCCTGGCCGACGAACCCGATGCTTCCGACGAAGAACCCGCCGCAGAAGCCGCGCCCCAACCCCGCGCGGGTGTGAATGTGATCAACCCCGATGCGCGGGATGCGGCGGTCTTTGCGCCCGACACCATTGGCAAATCAGTTACTAATCCCAGCACCGGGGTAACGCAAAGCGGTTTTGTGGGGATGGTGGGCTCGTTGCAGATTAACGTGACGGGCAATACGAACGTCCGGGGCAAGTACGACACCCTGAACGGCCAGGCCGTGCATTCGTCTCGCGTAGGGGACGAGTCGGCTTTGGTGGGCTATAGCCTGGAACCGCTGAACGGCAGGAATATCGGAGGTGATGCTGCGACCAACACCAATTCCAGTTCGGCGGAGCTGGTGGCCGATGAGGGGATTGCCGTTCGCAACATCCAGGCGGCGTATCTGGTGGTGGCGGCTACGCAAAACTACGCATCTACCGGCGGGAACACCGCGCTGGGGCATACGCCCCTCAGCCACTACGGTTTCTGCTTCATGGGACCGAAAGGCGAAATAAACCGATACTTCCCCGAGGTGATATACCATGACAGCGAGAAGAACCGGGCGGCCTGTTTCTTCGATGTGACCGACTTTGTGAAGAGTCAGGGTTATGGCTGGTATTCTGCCATCAATATCCCTTCGGGGACCCGTGATGGCGCTGCCGCCGCAGGCGGGGACTACTTCGCTTCCTGGAAGCTGATTGTGGTGGAGGAAAACGAAGATCTGCGCCCCCGCATGTTGCGCTTGCTGCTGGGCGGCACAAGCCTTACGAGCGGTCGTGCTGCCACGGTGAACATTGATGGCGTCGGCCTGAGCGTAGCCAAAGAGCCCACCGGTGAGATTATGGCTGCTATGGACGGTAGCGATATCGGCAGCAGTGCTCAGTCGTTCCAATATGCCGTTAACGGTTCGGGATCTTTTACCAAGGTTGAGAACCCCGATAAACAGCGCACCCAAAGATATTTTTCCAATTTGAGCATCGACAATAAAGACCGTCTGGTAGAAACCTCGTTTGATCCGAGAGCCCGCCTGGCAAATTCAGGAGGCATCGAAACCGCCTTCCCGGGCGGCAAGAAAATCCACAATACCGACTTGTTCGTGGCCGATATTGTTCCTGAATCCAGCAAACCCACGAACAAGGTGATGACACTGGCCGGAGGGGAAACGAGCGTAACCGCACGGGTGTCTTCTACTGATGAGCCGGCCATCCTCACGGCTGTGGGCATGGCGGTGGATATTGTGACCCCGGTGTTGGAAACCAAGATGTCCGTTGCCAACCTCACTCAGCATTACTCCACTTCCGATGAGGGATACAACCCCCGCGTCAACTATGCCAACGAAGGCGACACTTTGCGCGTTACCACGGTGAGCGAGAATGTAACCAATGACAACCGCTACATCGGGCTGGAGAGCCCGGTGTTCACGGTGACTATCGATTCGCTCAAGACCCTCAATCGCGAATCTATCACTGCATATTTTTCGTCAGCCGAATCCAGTAACGGCAAGGATCCCCTGGTGAATAAGAAATTCGAGCTGGACGTGTTGCGGGTGGACAAAAACGAAGACGGCAGCTTTACCATTGAGGTGGCCACGAACGACACCACCAACGTGATTACCACCCAGGGCTTCTTCGAGATTACCTGCACCGGCGAGGCGAAGGCCAGCACCAGCTACAAGGAATACGTGAACCGCGCTTCGGTGCGGGGCAAATTCGTTGACGAAAGCGCTACCCATCACGACTTCGAGATGACCAACTTGGGCGTTGCCACGGTGAAGAGCTCTTCCGACAAGCCTTCGTATCCTTTGACGGTTACGGCGGTGGGGCCGGGCAAGGTGGCTGGCACGGCGAAGTATTACAGCGGTGACGCCGCCAAGATTTCTTGGGAAGCGGACGGCGACGCGCAAGTGGTGGCGGTGTTCGAGGACTCCTCGGTGCGCGACGATTTGGTGGCTCAGTCCGCCCCGGCGGGCCGCAGCCTGCCGGCGGCCCGCACCGCCCGCGCGCTGGCGCCACGGGCCGACCTTGCCAACAGCGCCACCGTCACCATGGGCAGCAAGCCCAAAGAGGTGATTGTGGTGTTCAAGGCCAAGCCCGCCGATGACGATCCCTCCAACACCCCCGGCAGCGACGACACCCAGGACGACACCTTCTCGGTGAACGCCATCGCCGACAGTGGAGTGGAGGGCATGACCGACAGCGGCACGGTGACCGCCGGCAGCAATTATTCCGTGGGTTGGTCGGTGAAGCCCGGCTACCGCATCACCTCCATCGAGGTGGACGGCGTGGCGGTGCCCTTCGACGAGAGCACCAACTCCATCGACTTCAGCAAAATCGGCGCCAACCACACAGTGAAGGTGCTCACCCAGCGGGTGGCCACCGACGGCTCGGACGGCACCTGGATGGTGAGCACCACCATCAGCGGCCCCGGCACCATTTCCCCTACCACTGTGGTGAAGGCCGGCAGCAGCTATAAAGTGTCGTGGGCGCCGCAGGCCGACTCCACCGACGCGGTACTGTCGCTGGTGAAGGTGGACGGCAAGGTGGTGTACGACGAGTACCTGAACAACCCCAAGACCGACACCGACAACGCCAATAACGCCGGTATGACCGAAATCGACTTCAACAACATCACCGGCAACCACTCCGTTGAGGTGGTGTACCGCGGCACGGCGGCAGATAACACTTACTCGCAGGATTACGTGGTGGACACCAAAATAAGCGGCGGCCTGGGGGAGATTTCCCCGTCGGTTACGGTGCCGGAAAGCTCCACCAGCGACGTGACCATCACCGTTACCCCCAAGGATGGCAGCACCGTGGAAGCGCTGTACCTGCAGCGTGGCTCGGTGAAGCAGCTGCTGGAGAACGGCAAAGACGGTGTGGTGATCACCACCGACGCCGACGGCAAGGTGACGGTAACGCTGCCGCGCGGCCTGATCGACTCCGATTACACGGTGGAGGCGGTGTTCACGTCGCCCGGCAGCTCGAGCGGCCCCGGCACCAACCCCAGCACCAGCTACACCATCACCACCGCCATCGCCGGTGGCTCGGGCGGCAAGATCACCGCTACTCAAATCGGCATCGGGGCGGGGGAGAGCCGCACCATCACCTGGCAGTCCGACTCCGACCGCCATGTGACGGCGGTGATGGTGGACGGCAAGATGCGCGACGACCTGCTGACCGCCGGTAAGGTGGACTTCTCCAACATCCGCGGCGACCACAGCGTGGTGGTGTATGTGTCCGAGAAGGAAAGCAACTCTGGCCCCGGCACCAACCCCGGCGACAAGCCGGTGAACCCCGACAACCCCAACGGCCACGACCCCACGGTGCCCGACCCCACCAACCCCGAGAAGCCCGGCACGCCCGGCAATCCGGGTGGCATTCCGGGCGAGAAGGGCGACGAGAAATACCTGTACGTGAACGTGGTGACGGTGGGCCCGGGCGATGCGTCGCCGTCGGTTTCGGTGCGCCAGGGCGGCTTTGCCGAGGTGTCCTGGACGGCCGCGAAGGGCCACCGGGTGAAGTCGGTGACGGTGGACGGCATCGAGCGGCTGGACCTCATGCGCGATTTGGCTAAGGGCGCGCTGTCGTTCGAGAAGATGCAGCGGGACCACAACGTGGTGATTGTCTTCGAGGAAGACCCCGACCACGTGCCCGATCCGGACGACCCGAACGACTCCGACCCGCGACCGGTGATCGACCCCGAGCAGCCGGACAGCTATTCGCTGATCACTACCGAGATTCTGGGCGGCGCCGGCACCATCACCGGCAACAGCTATAACCAGCCCGGCAGCAACCGCGTAATAACCTGGGCCCCGGCCGAGGGCTACTACGTGAAGGCGGTGTACGTGGACGGCAAGGAAGTGCCCCTCACCGAGGGCATGACCAGCTATGAGTTCACGGCGCTGGAGGGCGGCAAGCACCATTCGGTTGAGGTTCGCATGGCGCCCCTGGTGCCTGACCCCGAGGAAGAGCCCAAAAAGCCGGAAGTGGTCATCGACAAGCCCATCGACATCCCGCCGATGCCCGGCGGCAAGGTGACTCCGGAGGACATTCTGGACATCGTGAAAAAAGAGCTGGGCGACGAGCTGCCAAAGGGCACCCCTGAGGTGATCATCACCAAGGATGGCAAGACGGTGGACGAGATTGACCAGTCGGTGCCGGGCACCTACGTCATTGAGCTGGTGTACACCGACGAAGACGGCAACCAGAAGGTGGTGCGCCTTACCTATGTGGTGAAAGGTGAGGCTGGCGAGAAGGGCGAAGCGGCCAGCCCTGGGCGGCTCCTGCCCCGCACCGGCGACGACCTGGGCGGTGTTGCCTGGGGGATGGGCGCAGCCGCGGTGGCTGCGGCAGCCATTGCCTTTGTTGCCCGTCGCAAGATAGGCCGCCTGTAGCGCAGCACCGCCTGAGGCGCGCCTTTGAGCGCAATTGCAAAGCGCCGACCGCACTCCGCGGCCGGCGCTTTGTTTTGGGGAGGGCTGACGGGGGACGTTCACTTTTGTCACCTGGTGACAAAAGTGAACGTCCCCCTGACACACGCGTAAACTTCGCCGTCCGTGGGCGTTCGGGTAAAAAATGCCTCTATAATGGGGTTATGGAACAAGACCTCAGCATATTCGAGAAGTTCGTGCGCTCCGACTGGGCCGGCACCGTGGTGGGCGTTGTCGCCATCGTGTTCCTAACGCTGGTGGTGTCGCGCATTGCCACCACCGCCATTCGCCGGTTGCTGAAGAAGACCACGCTGCTCCCCGCCAGCTCCATTTTCGTGAACCTGGTGCGGGCTCTGGTGTGGATCATCGGCATCAGTTGCGTGCTTTCCATCTGCTTCAACGTGAACGTAAGCGCCATCATCACCGCGCTGGGCGTTGGCGGCATTGCGGTTTCGCTGGGCATGCAGGACACCATCTCCAACCTCATCGGCGGTTTTCAGGTAAGCGTGGCCCGCATCGTGAAGCCGGGGGACAACATCCAGGTGGGCACGCTGAGCGGCATCAAGGGGCGCGTGACCGATGTCACCCTGCGCTACACCCATATGGTGAACGGCGACGGCGACCGCATTGTCATTCCCAACTCCATGCTGAACTCGAACGCCATCGTGCACCTTGACCCTATTTGCGAAGTGAACGTGCCGGTGGTAGTTACCTATAACGAAGAGCGGCTCACCTGGGTGGCTCATCACATGGAGGATGCCGCCGCCAAGGCGGTGGCACGGGTGTCGAAGCTGAAAAAGGGGCCGCAGGTGCAGTTTTCTTCCGTCAACGAGCACGGATTCGCGGGGGTGCTGTTCTTCACCATCTCCGATCCGGCCCGCATTGACGATGCGGCCGATGCCGCCATTCGCGCCATTGCCCCTTACGTGCATGCGCATCCGGTGGAGCAGATGATGGACGTCATGGAAAGTCTGCAGGTGCAGGCCCATAACGCGCCCGTGCCCCAGGTGCTGAAGGCGGTGGATCACGAGCTGGCCTCCGATGCCCTGCTGGAAGGGACGGGCGCCATGGAGCCGGTGGTGCCGACGAATGCGGCGGAAAAGGCGTCTGTCGCGCAGCAGCCAGCGGGGGCCAGGAATGCTTCTGCACAGGAAACAGGGCCAGACGCTGGCGAAGGGGAGGATTCGACACCGGCCAAGAAGCCCCACCACCGACGCCTTCGCCGGTTGTTCGAGAAAGAGCAGTAGCGGGGTCTCCGGGTGACGTTGAGCTTGTAGTTCTGGCCAAAAAGTGCGCATGTGTCAGGCGCTCCAATGTAGCGAGGGCGGAAAAATGCCTCCGCGAGCCGTGAGCAGCTTTAAATGCCAAAGATACAATCGAAAAAGAACAAATTTGGCACGGTAGCATCCGCAATTGGTCTGACAGTGATGCGGTTTTGGCCAGATTGCAGTCGTTGCCGCTACAGGCAGAACAAAAACGGCTGGCACAGGCTGGGGGCGCACAGCAAGCAGCAGCACAGGGTGGTGGGGTCGATGCCTGTCATGGAGAAGCCGCGGCTTTCCCCTTGTTGCTGGTAGGCCTGCCCGCCGCGGGCGAAGGTACGCTCGGCGGCCAGATAGTCGCTGTTTTGCGGATCCATCTTGCGGGCGCGGCGGATGCGCTCAAGGGCGGCCGCTTGGTTGCCGGCTCCGTGATTGGCGATGGCGCTGAGATAGTACCAGCGGGCCGTGTGCTCTTTGGCAGGAATGTTGTCCAGAATGCTGACGGCCGCCCGATAGTTGCGGTTGTTGATGTAGGAGATGGCCGAGCGCACTTCGGCCGAGTCCGCCGCCGAAACCTCCGGGTGGATGACGCCGGTAACCGGCGCGCCGCCGAAGATATCGTCCCAGCTCACGTACACGTACTGGGGGCCGCTGCCGTAGGGGTTGCCGTAAGGGTTGCGAGGGCCCGCCCCCGGCGCCCCCCCGTAGGGGTTTCCGCCGAAGGGGCTGCCGTAGCCGGAGGTGTAAGGGGCGCCGTAGCCGCGCCGCCGCGCCTCTTCCCGGGCGTACTTCTCAGGGTTGGTGATGCGGTCGTAAGCCTCGTTCACCTTGTTCATGCGCTCGGCGGCGGAAGGGTCGTCGGGATTGAGGTCGGGATGGTTCTCGCGCGCTTTACGGCGATAGGCCTTCTTGATCTCTTCCTCGCTGGCGTTCTTGCTCACGCCGAGTATTTCGTACGGGTCTTCAGTCACGGGCTTCCGGGCTCTCTTTCGGGGCGTAGAGCTTGTTGAACTGCTGCCAAACCCCCGAGTACAGCACGCTGCGCATCAGGTGAGCGTCTTGCACCAACGGCAGCCGCTCGAAAACGCGGGCCGCCTGGCCGGCGATTCCCGCCAGCAGCGTCTGCATCTCGCAGGGTTGGAATTCTGCATATACTAACGGATTGTAATTGCCGGAAGCGCGGTCGTCCTCGTAGTCCACCGCTGCATCCATAAGGTAAACAAACCGTCCCAAGTGGTAGCCCAGCTGTTGCATGTCGCTTTCCCAGAACCCCTGGTTCGCGGCGAACAGCTGCCCCAGCAGAAGGCCGAACTCGTGGGCGGCGGCGTCGGGCGGGGTGGCGGCGCCGGCGCCTTCCAGCTGGGTTATGCGGGCCATGGCCTGTTCGATGGCGGCGCACTGGGCGGGAATGGCCTGCTGCGCCTTGCGGTAGGCGCCCTTTAGCACAGCGGCGCTGGTGCGGGCTTTTAGGCTTTGGTCGTCGCGCCAGTCGTCCAGGCACTTGTGGTAGGCCAGCGCCACGGTGAGGTGGGCGGCGTAGGTGGTGCAGCAGTTGCGGGTGAAGCTGCGGCCGCCGCCTGGGTGCATGATGCAGTGGTTGGGGCCGCTTTCTTCGGCCGGCTCTTGCAGCGAGCTGGCCAGCAGGACGTAGAAGGTGAGGTCGTAGGTGAGGCACAGCCGACTGGCTTGGCCGTAGCGCTGCTTCAGTTCTTGGCACAGGCCGCAGTAAACCGCCTGGTAGCGGGCTTTCTCTTCCTCCGACAAGGTGGACAGGTTGGCAATCACGTAGCCGAACACGGGCGCACCTTACGACTTGATCTTGGTTTTGGCGCCGCATTTGGGGCAGGTAACCTGCAGGGTGCCTTTGTCTTTCGGTACCGACAGCGACTGGCCACACTGGGCGCATTTGAAGTACTTGGTGGTTTTGCGGTTCTTGATACGGGCGCTCAGGCGGCGCATCTTCGCTTGGGGGCTGCGGATGAACGCTTGGAAACGGGCATTTTCCAGCGCGCGGGAGGCGATGTTTTTCGAGTACATGCGGAAGCATGCGTAAATGAGAAAGGCCAGGCTGAGCCACGAGAAAACGGGCAGCCCCGTGAGCGGGCCTATCAGGAAATCCACCAGCATGCACACGATGCCGGCGCCGATGGACCACTGGGCCAGGGCGTCCACGCCGTTGCGGCCCATCATGAAAGCGGCCATTTTCTGGCCCAAGTTGTTTAGGAAGTTGCCCATGGGAGGCGGTGCCTTTCGTTGTGGGTGCCGGCGCGTGCCGGCGGCAGGTTTCGCCTTTAATTGTAGCCGCAATGCTGTGGGGGCTTTATCTTCCACGAACACTCCACGGTTTTGCAGGGGTGAACTGTTACCATGGCTAGCACGTTTTTTGAGGAGGTGGGCGCCGGTGTGCTTGAAGTTGCATGTGCTGGCCAGCGGCAGCAAGGGCAATGCCGCCATTGTGGAAAATGCTGCCACGGGGGAGGGGCTGCTGATCGACTGCGGCCTGTGCAAGCGCGACTTTCTGGCCCGCGCCGCCGAAGCCGGCTTCGATGTGCGGCGGCTGCGGGGCGTGCTTGTTACCCACGCCCATTCCGACCACACCAAGTGCCTGGGGGTGGTGCTGCGGAGCCTAGCGAAGGAAGGAGTGCGGGTGCCGCTGTACGCTCATCCGGAAACGGTGCGGGAGAGCGGCCCTTTGCAGCAGGTGCGCGATGACGGCCTGGCTGAGCTGCGGCCCTTGGCGGCGGGGGATGTGTTGGGGCTGGCGGGGATGCAGGTGCACCCCTTCGCCACCAGCCACGACGCGGCGGTTTCCTTCGGTTTTCGGGTGGAATGCGAAGGGGAGGCGCTGGGGTACCTCACCGATAGCGGCTGCGTGTCGGCGGCGGCCCACGAGGCGCTTTCGGGGGTGCGGCTGCTGGCGCTGGAGTCGAACCACTGCCCGTCGATGCTGAAAACATGCGGCTATCCCTATTACCTGCAGCAGCGCATTGCCTCCGATGAGGGGCACCTTTCCAACAGTCAGGCGGCCGATGAGCTTGCGGCGCTGCTGCATCCGGGGCTTGAGGCGGTGGTGGCCATGCATGTTTCCCAAGAGAGCAACACCTACGTCATTCCGCGCCGCACGCTGGGGCAGGTGCTGGCGGATGCCGGCCATTCGGCCCAGCTCTCCGTGGCCCTGCAGCAGCAACTGGTTTCGCTGTAACGGCGTCGGTGCAACCGAAAGGCTCTCCGCGCCGTGGTGGCGTATGATTTTAAAAATGCTGAAAAAAATTCAGCATTTTGATTGACTGCTGATTTTTTTGATGTATATTTAGCCTTAGCAAGAGGTATTTGACCGTCGCGGCAGCTGCTGGCAGGTGCGCTGGCAACGGTTTTGGCCGCGACAGCAAAGGTTGTTCGGGCGTGCGGCAGCGGAAGGGGGGTGGCTATGGCGCGGCTCATGGTGCGGCTGGACCCGCAAACGCAGCAGGCGATGGATTCGCTGCGGGAGGAGATGGGGCGACAGGCGGGCAAGAAAATGCCCTTCGGCAGCGTGCTGGATCATGTGACGGAAGCGCTTGCGGCCGACCTGCCCTCCATCGATTGGAAGGCAGTGGAGGAATCCGCCACGGCCGCCCAAGCCACAGCGGGCGGCACGCGGCAGACCACCTTCATCGTTTCCCGCCAAACGGAAGCGGCGGTGGCCAGTGCGAAAGCGGCCATGGGGGCGGCTCTTCGCAAACAGAATCCGCTGCTGCCCCTGGTGATGCGCCTGCTGTTTGCCGCTTATGGGCTGAAGGAGCAGGGGGCGCTGCCGCTGCAAGCGCAGGAAGCGCCACTGGATGCAGCCCAGGCGCAGCGGCTGATGGCGGTGGCGCGGGCAAACGCGCTGGGCTTCGAGGCGCCGGCGGTGCTGGGGGGCGCCGATGTGTACCTGGCCTCCAACGGCTGGGTGGATTCGACGCTTTGCACCCCCGACGAACCGCTGTTCGCGAACGACCCCGCCATGGCCTTCCCGGCGTTCGACCGCCGCGACGGCGCTGGCTTCTACAACTGCTTTTGGCCCGAACTGTGGGCGCCGGTGCGCCAGGCGCTGGCGGATGGGCCGCGCAGGGGGCTGAACTACGGCTATCCGGCGCGGCGCGACAACCTGCCCCGAGGGTTTTGCCTGGCCCCGTTCGCGCCGGTATTCGGCGGCGTGGCGGCGGGGGACAGCCTTGCCGGAGTTCTGCCGGCGGGCGAAGAAAGCCCCGAGCAGTGGCTGGCCCAGCGACGGTGGTTGGTGGAGGTGTCGCCCGTGTTGGTGCGCGAATATCAGCGCCGTTACCGCTGTTTGGCCAACTACCTGCCCCTGCCCGCTGCGCTGGGGGACTTCAAGGGGAAGAGCGCTCAGGTGAGGGGCTTTCCCGATGTGTTCTTGGAAGCGGTGCGCCTGGGGTACGTGGCCGCAGGCGCCGTGGACGGCCCGCTGCGGCAGCAGCTGGAAGAGTGCCGCAGCTACTTCGCCCGGTTCGGCGAAGGGGAGGCTGGTTGGCAGGCGTTTGCCCGGCAGAACTACCTTCTGGGCAGTTTTGTGGACGAGGCCTACGGGGTGGTGCCCTTGTTCCCGCGGCCCCAGGGGCTTGCGCCGGCGCCGGCGCAAGCGGCGATGCCCCGCGATGGCGCTGAAACGTTGCAGCTGGTGAACACGGCGCTGCTGCTGATGGGCCGTCGGGCGCGCGTGCTGGCGGAAGCGGCCGGCAGCCCCGCCTTCATGGATTACCTGGCATCGACCGATATCGATTGGACGGAAGCTGGCGAATAGTCGCGGCGTCCGGCAAACATTTTACGAGCCCCGCGAGAAACGGCAAGGAGGACCGACTATGGCCTGCATCTATGCGATGAGCGATATCCATGGCGAAATCGACGCCTTCCTGAAGGCGCTCGAAGCGGTGGACCTGGCGCAGCCCGAGGCCCGGCTGCTGCTTCTGGGCGACTTCATCGACCATCAGTTCCAGAAGCCGGAGATATATTATTTGGTGATGGACCTCCAGCGCCGTTATCCGGGCCAGGTGATTTGCCTTTTGGGCAACGTGGACGAGTTCTACGCCCAGGCGCTGCGCATCCAAGGGGCGGCGGCCCAAGACGAAGGGGCGCGCCGCATTTTCCAGTGGATTTCCGCGCTTCCCCGTTTTTACGAAACCGAGCGGCAGATTTTCGTGCACGCCGGCATCGATGAAGAAGCGGGCGACTTGTGGCGCTACGGCACCGAGGAGAGCATCTTCACCGGGAAATTCCCTCCTACGCAGGGCTCTTTTGAGAAGGATATCATCGCGGGCCATGTGGGCACCGCCAGCGAGTACTTGGCAAACGATCCGACATTCCATGAGGTGTTCTGGGATGGCCAAAGCCACTATTTTCTTGACGGTTCCAGCGAGTTTTCCCATGTGGTGCCGGTGCTGAAGTTCGACGAGGAACGCGGCGCCTACAGCACCTTCAGCTGGAGCGAGGCCGAAGGCCGCTTCTTTGAGCAGCTGGTGGAGCCCTTCCGCACCTAGCGCGGCGGCGGGCGTCGGTCCCCACCCCCATCTTCATCAGCAGGACCATTCCCCTTGGAGACAAGGGGCAGGCCGTTGCTGCCCGATTCGGCAGCGGGGCCTGGGCAGAGACAGGAGGAAATAGCATGAGATATTTCACGGTGAACTTCACCACCGACGAGGGGCGTCGGTTTCCATGGGACCGCGTGAGCCATTTTCCGGCGAAGGTGCTGGATGGCCATACCTATGTTTCGCCTGATGAATCGTTTGGTTCCTATAACCGCGATGAACGCTGGCCCTTTCGGCTGCAGGTGGCCACCCGCCTGGGCGTGGTGGACGAGGCCGCGCTGAAGGAGACGCTGCTGGATTTGTGCGTCGAGTGGGACGTGCCGGGGCAGATAGAGTGCACGGGCATCCGGGAGGAGTCGTTTGCCAGCTGTTTCGGCACCTTCACGGGGGTGTCCACGCGGCGCGTTGCGGAGATTTCGCGGCTGCTGTGCGCCAAGGAGTATTTCGAGGTGCGGCAGGAGCCCGACTTTGTGGAAGAGGAGCGGCTGGAGGCGTCGTTGGGATTTGCCAGCGAGATGGAGTTGGCCCGGAAGGCCCGCTGCTCCAATGCGCTGTGCGAAGAGCTGCAGCGCATTGAGGAATCGCGCAGCGTGGCGGCCGGCGCGTTGGCTGGCAGCGAGGCGTTCTGCGGCGTGGCGGCGGCCCCGGCTGGCGGGCGTGGCGTTGGCGGAGCGCTTGCCTGCGCATCTGCGGAGACCGTTGCGGTTGGGGTAGGGGCGAGCCGCGACGTGCCCGGAGGTGTGGCCGGCGCGTTTGCGCCGGCAGTGGCGCTGGGCGAAGGCGAAGGCGTGGCCCCCAGCCCGTTGTTCACGCCGGCGTTTTATCTGGTGGAAGCCGCGGGCCAGAGAGAGTCCCGGGCGGCGACGGACGTGCTGGTGCAGGCGCTGAACCGCTGCGGTCGGCTGCCCAGCACCACCGTGCTGTTCATGGATTTGGATCGCATGAGTTGGAACAGCTCGTCGCAGCGGTCGTTTCGTTGGTTTTGCGAATGCCTGAACGAGGGCTTCATGGAAACGCTGGCGGGCAACAGCTTGGTGGTGCGCTATGGCGCCTTCGACGGGCGGGACGGCTTCGAGCCCCGTTGCTACAAGGTGCTGACGCGGCTGCTGGAACTGGCGAAGGGGCGCGAAGACGGCGTGCAGCTGTTCGTGAGCATCCCGCCGGGCCGCGATGACCTGCGCCAACGCATCGCCAACCAACTGGAAGTGCCGCTGGTGGAACTGCGGCGCAACCCGTCGGCCGCGCGCGGCGGCGCTTCCGCGGAGGCCGTATGGTCGCAGTTGGAGGCCCTGGCGCGCGAGAAGGGCCTGGCCCCCGATCGGCGGCTGCGCGAGATGTTGGAACAGCGCTGCGAGGACCGCTCTTTCGACGATGTGTCCCAGGTGTTCTGGGAGTGGCGCCGCGAGAAGCTGACGCGCCAGGGCTTTCTCGCCTATGAGCCGATCGCGCAGGACTTCCGACGCCGCCAGCAGAGCAAAAAGGGCGGCGCGCTGGAGCGGCTGGAGGCGCTGGTGGGGCTTGGGCCGGTGAAGCAGCAGGTGCGCGATTTGCTGGCCCGCGACGCCATGAACGCCGAGCTGTCCCGGCAGGGGCTGCCTTGCGTGGAGTTCAACCGCCACATGGTGTTTTCGGGGGCGCCGGGCACCGGTAAAACCGAGGTGGCCCGCATTTACGCCGACATCCTGAAGGAGCAGCGGGTGCTTTCCGAAGGGCGGCTGATCGCCCGCGCCGGCACCGATTTGCCCGGCATCGACTTGGACGAGCTGTTCGAAGCGGCGCGGGGCTCGATGATTTTCATCGACGAGGCCTACGCGCTGCTGGGCTTCGACGGCACCATCGCCCGACTCATCGCGCTGATGGAGAACTATCGCGACGAGGTGGTGGTCATCCTGGCCGGCTATCGCGACCACATGGAGGCGCTTCTGCGCAGCAACCCCGGCTTCCGCTCCCGCATAGGCTTTCACCTGGACTTTCCCGATTATTCGCCGGAAGAGAAGCTGCAAATTTTCCAGTCCATGGCCCGCGCGAAGGGGATAGATGTGCCGCCGCGCACGCTGGAGGCGGTGCGGGATGTGCTGGCGCGGGGCGGCGTGCGCGACGACGAGGGCAACGCCCGGTTCGTGCGCAACTTGTTCGAGGATGCCTGCGGGCGGCAGCAAGTGCGGCTGGCGAATGCGCGGCCGGCAGAGGGTTGGACGTCGCAGCTGCTGCAAACGCTGGAGCCGCAGGACGTTTTGGGGAAGGCGACGCCCGCGGTGGCGGGGCCAGCGAGCGCCCGCAGCCAGCTGGAGGAGCTGATTGGGCTTTCCGAGGTGAAGCGCCTGGTGAATGGCCAGATTGACTTCATGCGGGCCCAAAAGGTGCGGCGCGATCGCGGCATGGCGGCGCCGTTCCTGCCCCTGCACATGGCCTTCGCCGGCAACCCCGGCACCGGCAAAACGGAGGTGGCGCGGCTGATGGGGCGCATCCTCAAAGAGGAGGGGGTGCTGTCGGTAGGGGATTTCTTCGAGTGCGGCCGCCAAGATTTGGTGGGGCAGGCGGTGGGGCACACGGCGCCGAAGGTGGAAGCGCTGTTTCGCAAGGCGAAGGGGTCGGTGATCTTCATCGACGAGGCCTACAGCCTGTGCGAGGGCTACAACGGCTTCGGCGACGAGGCGGTGGCGGCCATCATCGACCAGATGGAGAAGCTGCGCCACGATGTGGTGGTGATCCTGGCCGGATACCCGCGCGAGATAGAGCAGTTGCTGGCTATGAATCCCGGCTTCAAGTCGCGGGTGCGCTGCCGGCTGGATTTTCCCGACTATTCGCCGGAGGAGCTGTGCGCTATCGCCCGGCTGATGGCGCGCCAGCGTGGGTTCGCGCTTACGGCGGGTGCGCAGGCGGCAGTGGCGCGGGCGGTGCGCGGGGCTGGCGGAGAAGAGGGCTTCGGCAATGCCCGGTTCGTGCGCAACCTGCTGGACGATGCCCTGGTGGCCCAGGCGGTACGGCTGGCAGCGGGCGATGCGGGCCTGGACGCCTTGAGCGACGAGGCCCTCACCACCCTGGAGGCCGCCGACTTCGCCACCGCCCCCACCCCGGGCGCAATCCGCCGCCACCCCGTCGGCTTCCGCGCCGCCTAACCCATGACAGGAACCCATGACAGGGGACGGGGTAACGTCAGGTTTTGAAGCTGAGCCGGTTGGGCAGAATATATTCTCAGGTCGAATTCGTAGGGCAGAGATTCTATCTCTGCCTTCGCGTTTCTGGGGCAGGGGGAAGGGCGGGGGCAGCCCAAGTCGCTCAGACAGTCCTGCTTTGGGAAAAGCGCCACTGGCGCTTTTCCGTCGTGCGGAACTCGCTTTGTTGGACCACCCCCGCCCTTCCCCCGCACGGCCGCGACGGGGCTCGTCCTGCCGGGCCATTTTCGTAGGGCCGAGATTCTATCTCGGCCTGAAGCCGCTGCCCCAAACGGGCGGTCCGTTTAGGCAGAGATAGAATCTCTGCCCTACGAATTCGACCTGCGACGGCGACCCCCTGGTGAGACGTTAGAAAGGAAGGAGGCAGGGGGCAATCCGAATGGCTCAGCGCGTCGGCGCGGGCAACGGATGGGGTGCAAAACGGTGCGGGTGGGGCGCGGTTGCCTATAGTGAGGGAAACGCCCCCGCGCTGGGCACCCTTCAACCGAGAGGACCTTCCATGTTGGACGGTGATCGCATCTTCGCCGCCAAGGGCGAAAACCCCTGCTACCTGCTGCTTGACAAGGCCAATCGCCACGGCCTGGTGGCCGGCGCCACCGGCACCGGCAAAACCGTCACCCTGAAAACGCTTGCGGAAGGCTTTTCCCAGGCAGGGGTGCCGGTTTTTCTGGCGGACGTGAAGGGCGACGTGACCGGCATGGCCCAGCCGGGCGAAGACACGCCGAAGCTGCAAGAGCGCATGGCCACGATGGGTATTTCCAACTGGACGCCCGCCGCGTGCCCGGTGCGGCTGTGGGACATGCTGGGCGGTCAGGGCATTCCGGTGCGCGTGACCGTTTCCGACATGGGGCCGGCGCTGTTGGGGCAACTGCTGGGGCTCACCGATGTGCAACAAGGGGTGCTGAACATCGTGTTCCGCATCGCCGACAGCAACGAAATGCTGCTCATCGACCTCAAAGACCTGCGGGCCATGCTGAACTTCGCCGCCGAACACGCCAAGGAATACGAGATGGAATACGGCCGCATGTCCAGCCAATCCATCGCTGCCATTTTGCGGGCGCTCATTGCGGTGGAGGATCAAGGGGGCGACGTGTTCTTCGGCGAACCGGACCTTGAACTGGGCGATTGGATGGCCTGCGATGAATCCGGCGCCGGCTACGTGAACATCTTGAACGCCGCGCGACTCATTTCCAGCCCGCAGATTTACGCCATGTTCCTGCTGTGGATGCTCTCCGAATTGTACGAAACCCTTCCCGAGGTGGGCGATTTGGAGAAGCCGAAGTTCGTGTTCTTCTTTGATGAAGCGCACCTGCTGTTCGACAGCTGCCCGAAGGAGCTGCAGGACAAGATTGTGCAGGTGGTGAAGCTGGTGCGCTCGAAGGGAGTGGGGCTGTACTTCATCACGCAGTCGCCTTCCGACATTCCTGACGAGGTGTTGGCGCAACTGTCCAACCGCATTCAGCACGGGCTGCGCGCTTACACGCCGGCGGAGCAGAAGGCGGTGAAGGCGGCTGCGGCGGCGTTCCGGGAGAACCCGGCGTTCGACAGCGCTCAAGCGCTGCTGGAGCTGGGCACCGGCGAGGCGCTGGTGTCGTTTCTGGACGAAGAGGGCAAGCCGGCGGTGGTGGAGCGGGCGCTGGTGGTGACGCCGGAGTGCAGCATGGGGGCGGCCGATGCCGCGGTGCTGCAGCAGGTGGTGCAGGCGCAGGCGCCGCTGATGGAGAAGTACGGCACGGCGGTTGATCGCGAGAGCGCCTACGAACTGATTGCCGGTCAGAAGGCCCAAGCGGAAGAGGCCGACGCCTTGGCCCAGGAGCGGGCCGCGCTGGAGGCTGAGCGGGCGGCGTTCGAGGAGCAGAAGGCTGCAGAAGAGGCGAAGGCCCAGAAAGCCGCCGAGAAGGAAGCGAAGGCGGTGGCCGCTGCGGCGGTAAAGGAGGCCGAGCGTCAGGCGAAGGCAGCGGAAAAGGCAGCCGAGCAGGAGGCCAAGGCCGCCCAGAAGCGGGCCGAGCAGGCGGCGAAAACCGTGAACTCGGTTATCGGCCAGATAGGGCGCGAAGCCAGCCGCCAACTCATCCGCGGTCTCTTCGGCGCCCTGAAGAAGTAGCTGGCTGTCCCTTGCTGTCCCTTGCCGGGCGTGGAGCCGCCAGATGCAGCAGCGCTGAACGCAACGTCGCTGGGTGTGGCGCCGCCGAGTGCAGCGTAGTGGGGCGTGACGCCGCCAAGTGCAGCATGACCGGAGTAGTGTCGCCAGCCGCGGTGTCGCCAGGCGCGGCGTGGTCGGCTGCGGCGTGGTCGGGCGAGGCGCCGCCAGGCGTGCTGCCGCCAGGCGCGGCGCCATGTTTGCCGTTGTGCTCACCCCGCCCCAACGCCGTCCCTGGCGGAACTAGGCCCCTAGTTCCGCCAGGGCCTGGAATCAAGGGGCGTCTTGCCGGGGCGCTGGCGGGAATAGCCGCCTAGTTCCGCCACGGCTCGGGATTCGGCGTGGTTTTGGCATCGCTTGGCAGAATTAGGCCCCTAGTTCCGCCAAAGCGCGTGGGGGGAGGGGCGCATGGACCCTTTTGGCAGGAATAGGCCCCTAGTTCCGCCACGGCTTGGGGTTAGGCCAGGGCGTTGTAGTCTTCGTCGCTCACCGGCTCCAGCCATTCGTTGGAACAGTCGGTGCCCGGCGCCTCGAAGGCCACGTGGCTCATCCAGCTGTCGCGGGCGGCGCCGTGCCAGTGCTTTACATCGGCAAGGATGAACACCACGGTGCCCGGCGTCAGCGGCTGCGCCTCTTTGCCCCACTCTTGGTACCAACCGCGGCCATCGGTGCACAGCAAAATTTGGCCACCGCCGGTGCTGGCGTGATGGATGTGCCAATTGTTGCGACAGCCGGGCTCGAAGGTCACGTTCGCGATGAACTGGGTGACTTGCGGATCGGTGAGGGGGTTCAAGAACGATTGGCCGCTGAAATATTGGGCGAAACCATCGTTGGGCTCGCCCAACCCGAACAGCGGGGCGAAGGCGGCGGAAGCGGCATCGACGGCGGGGGTTGCAACGGGGTTTTGCACGGACATGGCGGTTCCTTTCGACGGATTTTTCAACGAGTATAAATGGCTTCGCGTCCGCTGGCGAACGCTCTCGGCGGATGTTGCTCTAAGGAATGGCTCAGGTATTTCCTCATTTCCTTTGCTGGGTAGTGGGTGAGGGGGGCTGGCGTGGAGCGACCGACCTGTGAATCGCCGGTTGCGGCCGCCCTTTCCTCGCCGCCGGCCGTGGTCGGCGGGGCTGGTTGCGGGGGTGTTTCTTGACAGGGCCGGCGGCTTCCCCCACAATGAACGGCGCTACGGGGAGCCCGAATGGAAGGGCTGAGAGGCAGGTTTTTCCTGCGACCCGCGAACCTGATCTGGGTAATGCCAGCGTAGGAAGTGAAGCGTGATACCGGTTTACCGCTTTGAAGCCCCGCTTGCATTCCGCAGGTGGGGCTTTTGCTTTGGTGGGCCATAGGCGCTTGGTGCTGGCGGGGGCGAATTCGGAGGCGGATGAGCCTGCGGCTGGCGGAAGGCGTCCGGCACCTTGCCCGGCGCCTTGCCCGGCGCGAAGAGAAGCTCCTCCTTGCGCGGATCTGCGAGACCGTCTGGCGCGGCATGGTGTGCCAGCGCCCCGAACCGAAGGAGCAAACATGCAAGCAAGTGTGGCCATCCAGGTGCTGCCCGCCACGTTGGACGACAACGAGGTGGTGCGCATTGTGGACGAGGTGATCGACTACATCAAATCCACCGGGCTGTCCTATTACGTGGGGCCGTTCGAGACCACCATTGAAGGGGACGATTACGATCAGCTGATGGACGTGCTGAAAGAGTGCCAGCACGTGGCCATCCGTGCCGGCGCCCCGAAGGTGAGCGCCTACATCAAGGTGGAGTGGAAGCCGGAAGGGGAGATTCTCTCCATCGGCAAGAAGGTGACGAAGCACCACGCCGAGTAGGCGCCGGGGCCTGAGCCGAGGCTCGATTGGGGCTTGTAGCCCAGGCAGAGATAGAATCTCTGTCCTACGAAAGACGCGGCCACGGGGCTTCGGCGGCGCGGCGCCGGGGATGTGGCGCCGGGCATCTGTTTGGTGCTGGGGCGATTGCAGGTTCGCCTGCAAGTTGCGGTGGGTCAGCCGTGTAATGGGCCGGAGCCTGGGCGGATGGCCAATCGGAGCTTGTAGCCCAGGCAGAGATAGAGTCTCTGTCCTACGAAAGACGCGCACGCGGGTTTCGGCGGAGCTCGCCGTGGGCGCGGCCACGGGGCTTCGGCGGAGTGCGCCAGGGATGCGGATGCGGGCCTTTGGCCGATTGATACGGCTTCAAGTAAGGAATGCTGGATGAAGCGATTTGCGAAAAACTACCTGCCGGCCGCCGCGGCGGTGCTGGCGGTGCTGCTGCTGTGGCAGCTGCTGGCCACCAGCGGCGCCGTGCCCAGTTACATGCTGCCCAGTCCGGCCGACGTGCTGGCGGTTTTCCCTGCGGACACCCCGTTGCTGTTCAGCCACAGCCTGGTCACACTGCAAGAGGCGGCGCTGGGGCTGGCGGCCGGCGTGACGGCAGGTTTCGCCATCGCTGTGGTGATGGACGCCTTCGCCCTGCTGCGCCGCGCCATTTACCCGCTGCTGGTACTCAGCCAAACGGTGCCGGTGGTGGCCATCGCCCCGCTTTTGGTGCTGTGGCTGGGCTACGACATCGCCCCGAAAGTGGTGCTGGTGGCCCTGGTCACGTTTTTCCCCATTGCGGTGGGCTTGCTGCAGGGCTTCCAATCGGTTGACCCGGACGAAGTGGCCCTGATGCGCAGCATGGGGGCCAGCCGCTGGCAAATTTTTCGCTTCGTGAAGATACCCGGCGCGCTGCCGGAGTTCTTCTCGGGGCTGCGCATCGCCGTGGCCTATGCGGTGGTGGGCGCCGTGATCAGCGAATGGCTGGGCGGCTTCAACGGCCTGGGGGTGTACATGACCCGGGTGCAAAAGGCGTTTGCCTTCGACCGCATGTTCGCGGTGATATTTGTGATCTCCGCCCTCTCGCTGCTGCTAATGCTGCTGGTGGGGCTGGCGGAACGGAAATCGATGCCCTGGCGCCGTGGGCGTGGGGAGAAGGAATGAGGAAATGCCCTGAGGCGGACCAGGGCTGTTGTTCCAGGCGGCTCTTTGCGGGGCAGGCATTCTATGGCTGCCCGGGTTGTAAGGATATGCAGGACGTCTGCCTAGGCAGAGACAGAATCTCGGCCCTACGAAGATTTGGCAAGCCTCATTTGGTGGGGCGCATATTGGTTGTGAGCTAGTGAAACATAGAAAAGTAGGGAGCAATTAATGAAGAAACGTAGTTTTGGCCGGCGCGCAGGAGCGCTGGCGGCAGCAACGGTTATGGCAGCGCTGCTGGCCGTGGGTGTGTGCGGATGTGCCTCGCAGGGGGCGCCCGATGGGGAGGCCTCCGGCGAAGGCAGTGCTGCGGCCCCGATGGAGGATGCACCGGGCAACGGTGGCAGCAACGGGCAGTCGGCGGCCCCTGAGAAGATAACTTTTGTGCTGGACTGGACCCCCAACACCAACCACACCGGCCTGTACGTGGCCCAGGCGGAAGGCTACTTCGCCGAGCAGGGGCTGGAGGTGGAAATCGTGCAACCGGCCGACGGCACGGCCGAAGCGATGGTGGCCTCCGGTCGCGGCCAGTTCGGTGTCAGCTTCCAAGACACTATGGCGCCGGCGCTGGTGGGCGACGACGCCCTGCCCATTACGGCGGTGGCGGCCATTTTGCAACACAACACGTCCGGCATCGTCTCCCGTGCAGGCGAGGGGATGGACCGGCCGGCTGGGATGGCGGGTCACAAGTACGCCACGTGGGATTTGCCGGTGGAGCAGGCCACTATCGCCAAAGTGATGAGCGACGACGGGGGCGAATTCTCCCAGGTGCAGCTGGTGCCCTCCACGCCGACCGATGAGGTGTCGGCGCTGCAGTCCGGCAGCGTGGATGCCATCTGGGTGTTCGAGGGCTGGGGCAAGGCCGCCTGCGATGTGGCCGGCCTGCCGGTGGATTACTTCAACTTCGCCGACATCAGCCCGGTGTTCGATTACTACACGCCGGTGGTGATTGCCAACAACCAGTTTCTGCAGGAGCATCCGGAAACCGCGCGCAAGTTTTTGGCGGCGCTGGCGAAGGGCTACCAGTACGCCATCAGCAATCCTGACGGGGCGGCGGACATCTTGATGGAGCAGGTGCCGGAGTTGGCCGCCAACGCCGATTTGGTGCGGGCGTCGCAGCAGTTTCTGTCGAGGCAGTATCAGGCGGACGCGGCCCAGTGGGGCGTGATGGACGCCGGCCGTTGGAGCGCGTTTTACCAGTGGCTGCTGGACAACCAACTGATTGACGGCGCGCTGGACCCGGCGACTGGCTTCACCAACAAGTATTTGCCCGCGGAGGCCTAGCGGCCACGGGAATCGCTCGGCCGCCGAGGGTTTCCACGCGCATAGGGGAACCTCTCGGTTGCCGGGCACGGCCCTGCGGCCAGGCTGCCGGCGCGGTCCGACGGCCAGGCTGCCGCGGCGAACCTGCGGCCAGGTTGCTGGCGCGAATCCGCGGCCGGATCGCCGGCGCAGGTGCCGGAACGGACCTGTTGCTGCGCTGTCAGACAGGGCATCGTAGGGCAGAGATTCTATCTCTGCCTGGGTTCCAGCCGGGTCCGTGATTTCGGCAGGGGAAAACGCCCGCCCCCGCAAAGAGGCGAACCAAGACGAAAGGAGGCAACGGCCTTGCAAGAACATGAAACCGTGCTCGATGTGGAAGGGGTGGCCGTTGCCTTCGACGGACGCCCGGTGCTGCGGGGCGTGGGCCTGCAGCTGCGCCGCGGCGAGCTGGTGAGCCTGCTGGGGGCCAGCGGTGGCGGCAAAACCACCCTGTTCAACGTGATTGCGGGGCTGCTGCCGGCCGATGCCGGGCGCGTGCTGCTGCAAGGGCGCGACATCACCGGCCAATCGGGCCAGGTGAGTTACATGATGCAGAAAGACTTGCTGCTGGAAAGCATGCGGGTGGCTGACAACGTGGGGCTGCCGCTGCGGCTGCGGGGCGCCTCCAAAGCACAAGCGCGGGCCGAAGCCGAGGCGCTGCTGCCCCGGTTCGGCTTGGCGGATGCGGGCCAGCTGTGGCCGGCGCAACTGTCCGGCGGTATGCGCCAGCGGGCGGCCCTGGCCCGCACCTACCTGTTCTCCCGCGAGGTGATGCTGCTGGATGAGCCGTTCTCCGCGCTTGATGCCTTCACCAAAGCGGAGATGCACCAGTGGTTTGCCCAGGCGCGGCAGCAGCTGGGACTGTCGGTGCTGCTGGTAACCCACGACATCGACGAGGCGGTGCTGCTGTCCAACCGTGTGCTGGTGCTGCGAGACGGCGCAATTGCCGGCGAAGTGGCGGTGGCGCGTCCGGCGGCGGAGGATTTCTCCCTTACCGAGCAGTTCCTGGAAGCCAAGCGCGCCGTCAAGGCCCTGCTGGCCTAGCGCCCCGCTTTCTCCTGCCCGGATCTTCGTTCCCGCCCCGCGCCCTTCGCTTTCGCCCTCCTGCCCCCTGCCCGGACAAGCGGTGTAATCCGGACAGAAGGCCCCTGGAGAGCCCTCGTGCGCCCCGCCGTGTCCGGACAAGCGGGCTAATCCGGGCAGAAGGCGGTGAGGAGATGCCGATGGGGTCTGCCGTGGCCGGACAAGCGGGGTAATCCGGGCAGCAGGCCGCGCAGAGGGTATCATTTTCTCTTTCCTGGCCGGACAAGTGGGGTTATCCGGCCAGGAGGTTACGGGTTGGCGCCGGCGAGGGCTGTTTTGCCCGGACAAGCGGGGTTATTCGGGCAGGAGGCCGCGGGTGGCGCAAGGGGGGCGAGACCACGGCGGTCTAACCCTTCCGCACGCCGTCCGGCAGGCCGGCTTCGGGCATGCGCAGGGTGCCGGCCTTCTGGCGCCGATGCATGCTCCACAGCACGGCGACGGCCACCGCCAGCAGCGGCAGACCGCCCACGATGCCGGTTGCCAGAGGGCCCACAAAGGGGTTGCCGCCGGAAATGGAGCAAATGGTCACCAGGTTCACCGAGCCGTTCAGCGCCCCGTGGCCGATGGCGGCGGCGAAGGTGGAGCCAGTGCGGATGGTGACGAAGCTGAGAAATGCCGCCAGCACCACGCACCAAGCGCACATGGCAGCGATGCCGCCCCAGGGCGCCCCCGGGTAGCCGGTGCCGTAGTTGTGCCCCAGCGCCACGACAGGCGCGTGCCAAAGCCCCCAAACCACGCCGGTGATCACCACGGTGGGCACGATGGAAAACCGGCTGGCCACCTTGGGCAGCAGGTATCCGCGCCAGCCCCATTCTTCGCCGAAGGTGGTGAAGATGTTGAGGGCCGGGGCCACGGCGCAGGCGCCCAGCAGGCTGACGACCATCAGTGCCGGCGCGGCTGCGGCGGCCTGGAACTCCGCCAGCGCGGAGGGGTCGGTGCCCCCTGCAACGGCGGCGGCCATCTGGGCGTCCACGAAAGAGGAGAGGGCTGGGTCGAAATCGCCGGGGAACAGCAGGTAGTACAGGGCGCCGCCCGCCAGCACCAGCAGGATGGGGGCGAACCAGGCCACGGCGAACCACGGCAGCGACGTGCGCCACGGCCGCGGTTTCAGCACGCAGTTCTTAAATCCTTCCCGCGTGACCAGGCGGGTGAGCACCACCCCCAGGGCGGGGAAGAACATAGTGAGCGCCACGGCCACCATGTAGGCCAGTTGGGGCGATACGAACTCGCTGGCGTAGGGCACGGTGCCAGCAGCCAGGGGATACACCACCAAAAAGTCGTACAAATAGGTTATGGCGAAGGTAATGGCAATGAACACTAGGGCGCGTTTCACGGGAGTTCCTTTCTCGGGGGCTCCGCGGGCGGGCGAGAGCGCGGTGACTATAATTGTTCTATATCGCATAGAACAATTTATGTTATACCCCGAATAGAACAGAATGTCAACCGCGCGCAACGGCAACGAAAAAGGGAGCCCTGCATAGGGCTCCCTTTCGCGTAGCGGGTGTGGTTCCGTTACTTCTTCAGCAGCACCTGGGAAAGTGCGGTGAAGGCGCCCACGCCCAAGGCGAAAATGCCCACCGCGATCACCACCTCCGGCAGGGTGGGGGCATAGGTGCCCGCCAGCGCCCACATGTCGGCGGCGCCGCCCGCCTGGGCCGCGGTGGAGCCCAGGGTCACTCCGGGAGCTCCCGTGACGTTGAAGGCGCTGAAGCCGGTGAACATCAGCCAGCAGCGTTTGCAGAACACCCCCAGCACCACCAGCACCGAAGCAGCGCCTACCAGCTTCATGTTGGCGCGATTCTTCGCGAACACCAGTATGAGGAAGGGCACGGCCAGCCCGAAAACCACCTCGAACCAGAAGAAGGGGGCGGTGGAGCCGAACAGCAGCGTGTTCAGCACGGCTGCGCCTTCCTCGGTACCGTTGTAGGCGGTGGTGAGCAGTTCGCAGCCGATGAAGTAGCCGTCTATGGCTATGCAGGTGCACAGCAACCCGGCCAAGCTGGTGAACAGCGCTTGCGGCGTTTCAAACATGCCCTTGGCCTTCAGGCCGAACAGGGCCAGCAGCAAAAGCGCCAGGCCAGAATCGAGGGCCGATGCCACGAAGATGGGGGCGAGGATAGCGGTGTTCCATGCTTCCCGCGCAATCTCAAGGCCGAAAATCCAAGCGGTCACCGAGTGCACCAGGATGGCCACCGGCAACGCGAAGCGGGAAACCACCGCCACCTTGGCAGGGTTGGCCTTTTTCGAGGTCATGAAGTACAGGTACAGCAGGTTGATGACCAGGTAGCAGGCGATTACGATCATGTCCCAGGCCAGAGGCGACATGAAGTTCAGCCCGGTGAGCATGCGCCAGACGCGCTGGATGCCGCCCAGATCGATCAGCACGCACACGCCGGCGCAGCAGATGCACACCAGCGACAGGAGAACCGCCGGCAGCGCCACCGCCTTGTATTTCTTGATGCCGAAAATGGAGGCCGAGCTGGCTACGATCAAGCCGCCGGCGGAAAGCCCCACGAAGAACATGAAGCAGGTGAGGTACAGCCCCCAACTGGTGGAATTATTCATGCCGGTGACGCCCAGGCCCATCGCCAGCTGGTAGGCGTAGGTGCCAAGCCCGGCCAGCACAAGCACTCCGGAAACAAGCACCAGCGGGTTTTTCAATACAGAAGCCATGACTTGCATCCTTTCTTACGAAACGTAGAACACGGCGGGGCGGGTGCCCTTCGATTCCAGCAGCCGCTGGGCGCTTTCGCTGCGCTCCAACTGCGAAATCTCCGAATCGGGGTCATCCAGATCGCCGAACACGCGGGCGTCAGTGGGACAGCAGTGCACGCACATGGGCTCATCGCCGGTATCGGTGCGCTCTTTGCACAGGGTGCATTTCTCCATCATGCCCTTTTCACGCGTCGGCACGCGGCCATCACCCCAGTTGGCGCCGGTGCTGCGCACGGGGTCGTTCCAGTTGAACACGCGCGCGTTGTAGGGGCAGGCGGCCATGCACATGCGGCAGCCGATGCACTTCTGGTAATCAATCTGCACGCGCCCCTTCTCGTCGGTGTAGGTGGCGCCGGTGGGGCACACCCGCTGGCACGCGGCGTTGCTGCAATGCTGGCAGGCCAGGGGCACATAGGTGCGGGTGAGGTGGGGGTACGTGCCTTCGGCGCCGTCGAACAGCTCGCAGTTTTCCGTCAGCACCCGGTTCCACAGCATGCCGTCCGGCACGTTGTTCTGCATTTTGCAAGCCAAGGCGCAGGTGTTGCAGCCGATGCAGCGGTGCAAATCGATGCCAATTGCCAGTTTCGTCATGGCTATTCACCAACCTTCTTGATCTCGATCAGGGTGTCATTGAAGGGAATCATGGGGCCGAAGGGCAGTACGTAGCCGCGCTCGTTCAACTGGTCGTTGGACACCGCTTGCATGATGGTGTCGTCCAGGTACTGGCGGTAGGTGCTCTCGGCCATGAAAGCGCTTTCCGGCCGCACCGCCTCGTTCAGCCGCAGCACTGTGCGGAAAGAACCGCGGTCGTTGAATACCTCTACCGCATCGCCGTCGGCCAGGCCGCGGGCAAGGGCGTCGGCCGGATTCAGCTCGATGTGGGGCTCGGCTACTTCCTGAATCCACTTGGCGCCGGAGTAGGCGGAATGCACGCGGAAGCGGGAGCGAGCCTGGTTGAACTGCAGCGGGTACTTTTCCCGCAGCGGGTTTTCCGGGTAGGCTTCGCAGGGGCTCTCCCAGGCGGGGAAGGCCTGGCCGAACTCCAGCAGCGCCTCGTAGTAGGGCTCTTGCTTGCCCGAGGCGGTGGCGTAGTTGAAGCCCACTTCCGGCACTATGAGGTCTTCCGAACCGATGAGGCGCAGGGCGCCGCCGGCTTCCTGCAGCTTCTCCAAAGTGAACCCGGCCACTTGCGGGTCATCGGTGGTCAAAATGGCGCGGGCGTATTCTTCGCCGTTGGCGGGGAACAGGTTGCCCAGCCCCATGACCTCGGCGATACCCTTCTCGATGTAGAAGTCCGATTTGCTCTCGAACAACGGGTCCAGCACCTTGAGGTTGGCCAGGATATGGGCGTTCGCGCACTTGATGCCGCCCACGGAGTCGGCGCATTCGAACTTGCTGCACACCGGCAGCACCAAATCCACAAAGTCGGTCACCGAGCTGTGGTAGATGTCGGCCAGGCACACGAAGTCCAGCGAATCCAGCCACTCCAGCGTCTTGTTCCAGTTGGCGGCCTTTTGGGTGGGGATGTCGCCGAAGAACATGGCGCCGTGCACGCTGTTGCCCTTCACCATGTCGTAGAAACCCTGCGGGCTGGGGGCGGGCGCCATGCCCTCCGGCAGGGCCCAACCGCCCAGATGGGCCTCGTAGGGGGTGACGTGGTAGCCGTAGATGCCGCAGCCGGTGCCCCGCTTGCCGTAGTTGCCCGTCAGCGACGCGATGAGCGCATAGCAGTGGCCCGCCACGTCGTTGTTGCCGAACTTATCGATGCCGCCCACGCCGTTGTCGATGATGGACGGCCCCTTCGCATACTGCGTGGCCACGTCTGCCACTAGGCTGGCGGGGATGTCGCAAGTTTCAGCGGTCCAGTCCAGGGTGTAGGGCTCCATGTCTTCGCGCAACCGCGTGAACTGGGTAACGTAGCGCTTGCCGTTAACGGTGAACTCGCCCTCCAGCGCCGGTGTTGCGCCTTCGGTGCCCTGCGGCACGGCAGCGCCGGTGGCCTCGTCCCACACGTAGAAGGTTTTAAGCTCCACGGGTTCGCCGGTTTCGGGGTTGGTGCCCGGGGTCACGTCCGCCAGGCAGGCCCCGGTTTCGGAGTCAATGAGCAGCGGGAAGGAGGTGTGGGCCGTCACATGCTCGCGGTCGAACAGGTCTTGGTCCAGGATGTACTTGGTCATGCCTAAGAAGAAGGCCGGGTCGGTGCCGGCGCGCAGGTTCACCCATTGGTCGGCTTTGCCGGCGGTGGGGCTGAAACGGGGGTCGAGGCAGATGAACTTCGTGCCCGCCTTCTGCGCATCCAGCATGCCGCGCGACCAGGTGAGGCTGGTCTCCACCAGATTGGTGTTGGCCAGAATGACCACGGCCGCCTCGGGCCATTCCCAAATTGTGTTCTGGGCGAACATGCCAATCCAGGGGGAGAAGGCCATAATCTGGCCGTTGCCCTGCCCCATGTCGTAGCCGTTCATGCCGCCCGCTTGCGCCCCCAGCACGCTGGCCAGCAGCGGGGGGAAGCGCTGCGACGCTTCGGTGGAAAACTGAATCCACAGGGCCTCTTTGCCGTATTTGTCTTGGATGGCCTTGAAGTTCTCGGCGATGGTTTGGAAGGCCTCGTCCCAGCTGATGGCCTCGAACTGGCCGCTGCCCCGCTCGCCGGTGCGCTTCATGGGGCGCTGCAGCCGCGCCTCGCCGTAGATGTTCTCCACTTCCGAAATGCCTTTCAGGCAGATGTTCTGGAAGCGATGGTCTTCGTTGGGGCGGGGCTGCACCATGGCCAGCCGGCCGTCGCGCACGGTACATTCCAGCATGCAATTGCACAGACAGTGCTCGTTGTGGTAGGTGTAACCCTTGGCCTCCCCGGCGCCCGACTGCGCTTCAGCCGGTCCTGCGGCCAGGTTCGCTCCAATGGCCCCCGCAGCCCCCAGGGCCCCCAAAGCCCCGGCGGTTTTAAGGAAGCTGCGGCGACTGAGGGCGGTCCCCTTCATGGCGTTCTCCATGGTTTCCTCCTGCTCTCTCCCGGCTTTCGGAACGTCCTTTCCCCGAAAGCCTTTTATGAGCGCAGTGTATGAAGCGCGGCCGCTGAAAGCACTGCCCAAAACGGAAGGCGAGGTGCTTATGCCACACTTCTGAAAATGTGGTAATTAGCGCGCTGGCAGGGGCTTTTGAAGTTGTGGTACCGTGGAGGGGCGCCGCGGGCCTTGTGGGTTGCGGCAGCCCGACCGGAAAAGAGGGGGCTTTGTGGTTAACGACAACGATTTGCGGGTGAAGCGCACGCGGCAGCTGCTGCGCCAGGCGTTTTGCCAGTTGGTGGCCGAGGGGGACATCAACCGCATCACGGTAAAGGCCCTCACCGAGCGGGCGGGGGTCAATCGCAAGACGTTCTATTTGCATTACGAGACCATCGATGATTTCTACGACGAGATAATGACCGAAATCATGGACGATTTCTTCGAGAACCACGAGACCACCCCCAACGAGCCGAAGGACCTCGACGGCCATGCGCGGCGGTTCTTCCTGTTCATGGCGGGGCAGCCGCCCTACATTGAGAAGCTGGTGTGCTCGCCCGAGTACTACGACTTCGGCGAGCGCATTTACCGCAGTCAGATGCACCGCTACCGCTCGGTGGGGGGCGACCCGTTCGGCTGGATGCCACCGGAGGAAGAAGAGGGGCTGGTGTTGCCGTTCATTCGCAACACGGCGCTGGATTTCTATCGCTCGTGGGTGGGGGAAGGGAAGAAGGTGGCGCCCCAGCGCGCGGCGGACATTTTGGCCGAGCTCACCTGCAACGGAGCCGGCCGTCTCATGCGCTAAGAGGGCCGGCCCCGTTGCAGGTGTGAAGCTAGGGGAGGGGGAGCACCAGGCCTTCGCCGGAGGGTTTTACGAATTCGGCTGTGGTGATGGACAGGCCAGGGGCAAGCGCGGGCTTCGCGGGAAGGGGGGCCTGACCTGCGGATTCGCCAGCGGCATCTGCGGGGGCGCAACCGTTGCCGGCATCCCCCGCATCGCCGCCTGCTTCGCCTAACGCTTCCTCTTCGGCTGCCTTGGCGGCGGTCTCCCATGCGGCCCAGGCTTCGGCCTCGGCGGCGCGGGTGGCGGCCAGGGCCTCCACCTCGGTGCGGCTGGGCAGGTACACCGCCAGCTGCTCTTCTCCCTCGGCGAACGCTTGCACCTCTGGGCTGTTCGCCAGCGCGCGCACCGCATCTACCAGCGCTAACGCATCCGGAATGTACTCGTTGCCCGCCGCATCGGCGTCCAACCGGATGCGCAGCTGGTAGGGGGCAAGCTGCAGCTTCAGCCACACATGGTGGATGTCCCCCTCGTAGTGCTGATAGCGCTTCTCGTTGCAGCCCCGCAGCACATCGGCCACCGAGTGCAGCTTGTTCGCCAGCGCCGGGCGCGCCACCACCTCCCAGTTCTTTTGCTGGGCGGCATCGGCGGCGTTCCAATAAGGCCGGCCGGTGCATTTCATGCGCAGCAGCACCCCCAGCTCTTGGGTGAGGGAAGGCTTCATGTCCACCGGCGCGGTGAAGCTCCACAGGCGGCTGGCCAACCCCTGGCCTTCGGGGGTGAAGCGGGCGGGGTCGGCCTCCATGGTGATGTAGAAGGTGGGTTTGTACATGCTACGCCTCCTTTGCGTGTCGGGTTTCCTGGGCGGCCTCGTTGGTCGTGTCGGCCCCATCGTCCGCCGCCCTGTCATCCTCTTCCGCCCCTACCAGCTCGCGCAGCAGTGCGGCGTCTTCCCGCAGAAAAGCCTCCGTCAGCTGGGCGAATGCCGGATAAAAGGGCAGCTGGGCGTACTTCGGCACGTCGGCGGCCCACTCCAAGGCCCAGTTCAAAACGTGGTCGTGCATGAAATTGCCCTGGGTGAGCAGGCACGCTTCGGCGGCGGCTTCGTCGCCCGCTTCCAGCGCCTCTTGGGAGCGCTTGGCCAGGGCGCACAGGAACAGCAGCTCCAGCGCCAGGTGATCCTCGCCTTCGTTGTAGGGGTTGTTCAGCGTCTGCTCCAACCCTTCGGCGCGGTAGATGGCCAGCACCTCGTCGCGGGCCTCTTGCATCAGCAGCCCCTTTTCGGAGGTGTACACGCTTTCAAAGGGGAAGGCGGCGCGGGATTCCATGGTGCCCACCCCCAAAAAGGTGCGGGCGTAGTCCACCGCCAGGTCATCGATGATCGATTCCGCCGGCCGCCGCAGATAGGCGTACAGCTGCCGGTAGGCGCTGTCGGTGGCGGCGCTGCCGGTGCCTTGGGGGAAGTGCATGGAGCGCAGCTGCCGGATGAACTCATCGTCCGCTTCGGCCACAAAAGCGCGGGAAAGCATGTTGTACATGTGGGCGCGGGTGCCCATCAGCTGGGCCAATTCCTCAAGTGCGATGTTTTCCATGGCTATTGCGCCTGCCTTTCTGCCAGAATTTCCAATCCCATCTCGGTGGGCGTCCAGTTCTTGCGCCACGCCAGCGCGCCAATCTGCTCCAGCCGGTCCACCACGTAACTGGGGTAATAGGTGGAAGGCCCGAAGCGGGGATCGTCGGCGTAGTGCTGCACGATGGCGGTGATGTTGCGGGGCTCTTCGGCACAGTAGGCGATGATGTCGTAGAAGGCGTCGTCGATTTCCGGGTGCTGCGCCACGGCGGCGCGGAATTCTTTGCGCGGGTCGATGGAGTCCAGGTAGGCCAGCCCCTCGTCGGTGGTGAGCCAGGCGCCCTCCGCCTCGTCCTCGATTACCAGGTAGCCCTCCTGGTCGTAGACGGAACCGCTCAGCAGCTCTTCTTCCTCGGCCGCTTCTGCCGCCTCTTGCTCCAGTTGCTGCAGCTCCTCTTCCAAAAACTCGTCGGCGTCTTCCAGGAAATCGTCCTCATCGGGCGCCGTTTCCAGCTGCGGCTCCTCCGGCGCGGCGGCCTCATCCTCCCATTCCAGCACGTTCACCAGGGCGCCGGCGTTCACCAGCATCTTGCGCAGGGCGATGGGGGAGTACACGCAGCTGCAGAACTCATAGCAGGGCTCAAGGGCCGCGTCCACCGTTGGCGTTTCCGACCCCTCGCGGCAGGTTTCCAGGATGGTGGCCAGAAACTGCCGGTAGGGCTTCATTTTCGCGAACAGCGCGGGGATGGCCTCGTGGGGCGGCAGCGGCGCGGCCTCGGTGGGCTGCAACAGCGCTGCGTAGGCGCCCACCCCGCTGCCGGGGTTTATCATGCGGTCTTCCAGTTCGTCGGGGCAATAATCAAACCCGTCTTGAGCCGTGGGCGGCGTCCAGGTGCGCGGCGGTTCGGGCGCGTTCAGCACCGCCTGCGCCTCCTCGGGGGAAATGCCCCCTTCCGTAAACGATTTCAGCGCCAGGCGCCCCAGTTCCTGCTGCTGGGCCTCGGCGCCGTCGTGCGCCGCGGCAAACCCCATCTCCTCAGCCATGGAAACCTCCTCTTCTGGCCCGCCGCTCCAAGGCGGGCGCGTTTTCCGTGGAACGCTTCCGAATATAGGGAAAGGGGGACGGCCGCAAAACCTGCGCATCGTGTGAAATATGGGAAATCGGCCTGGCTCCGAACTGCCGCCGCCTCATCACCAGCGGGTGAACTGTGTGAACTACCAGGGAAAACGCAGGATGAGACATGAGACGGATGAGGCAAAGGATGAGTCATTAGGGTTGTCCCTTTGTCTCATGGATGCGTCTTGGCCGCTATTCGGGGCGGTTGTAGCTCTCCAGTACCTCGCGCTTGGTGGCTTCCACTAAGGCGATCAGCTCTTGCTGCGAGTGCACTCCCAGCTTCGCGTAAATGTTGCGGATGTGGGTTTTGGCGGTGTTCACCGACACCAGCAGCGTTTTGCGCACGCTTTCGGCGTTGTGGCCGCGGGCGATGAGCCCCAGGATGGTGCCTTCGGTGGCGGTGAGGTTGGCTTCGGCGGCAATTTGGTCCAGCGCATCGCGGAAGGGGGAGCGAATCACCTGCTCGGGTGCTTCGGCCGCCGCGCTGGGGGCCAGCGAATCAGGGGCGTCGCCGAAAATGAACAGGGTGATAAGGGCGGCGAACAGCCCGATGAGACACAGCGCCATCGCGGTGGGAACTATTTCCGATAACGTGGGCAGCAGGTTGATCACCCCGGCCACAAACGAACCGGTGGCGGTGCAGGCGCGGGCCAGCAGGAAGCGGCGGTAGTCCACGGTCCCCTGCTTGCAGAACAGGTAAGCGGGGAACAGCACTGCGAAATCCAGGCATTTGCGGGTGCAGGAGCCGATGGTGAACATGATGCTGCTGCTGAGCCCCGCCATTACTCCGAAGGCTCCCAGGCAGGCCAGCGCCACCATTACCGAAAAGAAGATGAACACGGTTTTGCGGGTGTGCTGCAGGTACGAGAACCCGAAAAGCACCAGGCCGGTGGCCAGGTTCGCCACCAAACAGCCCACTTGCCGCAGCGGCAGGTAGCCGCCGCTTTCGCCGCCGCCTTCCGTTTGAAAGACATTCAGCGACACCAAAAGCGGAATGAACAACAGCGCCACGAAGATGGCCGCCAGCACGATGCGGTCGTTGCGCAGGGTGGGAAAGGGGGATGTGCTGCGCTGCGGCCCCGTTGCCTCCAGGGCGTGGTTTTCGCTGGCGGTGAACACTTGCATCAAAAACGGCAGGCTGGCCAGGGGCAGCAGCGCCAGCACCAAGGTGCCCGGCCCTTTTTGCAGCGCGATGATCAGCAGCTGGAACACCGACCGCAGCATCAGCGCCACTGCCACCGTGATCAGCACATTGCGGATGCCGTACACCATGATGCGGTCGAACCATATGAGCAGGAAAATGTAGCCGGCCACCGTGGTAAGGGCGAACCCCAGCGCTTCGGTGCCGGGCGCGTGCCCCACGAACAGTTGCTCTTGGTAGTACATTCCCAGTCCCAGCGCGAACACGATGCCCGTGACGATGGCGAAGCTGCGGTTGTCGAACAGGAAGGTGCGCCGTTGCCGCGCGGCCAGGGCGATGCACACGAACAGGGCCACAATGGTGAAGGCCCGGTACAGCACCATGAGGTCGTTGCCGGCAGCGGCCGTGGGCGCTTCGAAGAAGCGGATGAATTCGCCAGCGCAGCCTTCCAGCGCCAGGCCGATAGCCGCGATCCAGAAGCAGTCGTAGGGGACGGTGAACCGGCGTCTACGAATGGCGCCGCCGGGTTTCGGTTCGGCTGCGGCCTTTTCCGGCGCCGGTGCCGTAACGTTGCCAATGCTGTTCATGGTGCCAGACCCCCTCCGTCTTTTCCCGTTGCTTCGCCGGGCAATATGCCCATCTGCGCTGGTCATCCATGATATCAGAAGCCCCTTGGCGGGTGTTTCGTCCCGCTACGGTCCTCATCAGGTGAAACGCGATTTCATACGCTGCGGGTGAGGGATTTCGAGGCGTTTTTGCCGCTTCATCCGCGGGGCATGTTGAAGATGAACCGTTCCGCTGCATAGCATTTTCGCCAGTTCCGGAAAGCCGGAGCGAAAGAGAAGAAAAGAAAGAGGAGGGTATATGTCAAAGGCGAAAACTTTGAACCTCTCGCGCCGCAGCTTCTTGAAGGTGTCGGCCATGGCCGCTGCCGCGGCCGCCGTTGCCAGCACCGTGGTGCCGAAGGCCTACGGCGATGTGCGCACGGTGAATCCCGGTGACTTGGTGAAGGCCGACGGCGACACCAAGGTGGTGCGCACCGCCTGCCGCGGCTGCGGCAAGTTCGAGTGCGGCGTGTTCGTGACCGTGGTGAACGGCCGCGCCGTGAAGGTGGTGGGCGATGACAGCTATTCCGGCTCGATGGGCAACTGCTGCGCCAAGAGCCAGGCATCGCTGCAGGCGGCCTATCACCCGGCGCGCCTGAAGTACCCCATGATGCGCACCAACCCCAAGGGCGAAAACCCCGGCTGGAAGCGCATCACCTGGGACGAAGCACTGGCCACCATCGATGAGAAGATGTCGGAAATCGAAGAGAAGTACGGCCCCTCCGCCAACTGCTTCTTCGGCGGCACCTCCCGCATTTACGCCATGGGCTTTTCGGCGCTGCAGACGCTGTACAACTCCCAGATGTCCATCACCCCTGGCCAGGTGTGCAAAGGCCCCCGTACCACCCTTACCCGCAACACCTCCATTGCTGAGATGAACTTCTGCGAAAATTCTTGGCGGCCCAACTTGTGGATTCAGTGGGGCAGCGGCATCGAGGTGTCCAACTACGACGACGCCGGTCGCGTGGCGGTGGACAACGCCTCCCACGCCGACTGCTACATCAACATCGATGCCCGCATGTCCAATTTGGCCAAAGAGGCCTCCAGCCGGCCCGGCAGCTTCTTCATGGCGCCGCGCCCCGCAACCGACGGCGCCATCGCCCTGTGCTGGATCAAGATGATCATCGACCGGGAGCTGTACGACTCCTGGTACGTGAAGCGCTGGACCGACTGCGCTTTCCTGGTGGCCGAGGAAATGGGCCCCACTCCGCTTTCGGTTTCCAGTGGCGCGGGCTTGCAGGGCACTGCCGGGTCCGGCGCAACTGCGGCCAAGGGCGACACCGTGCTGCTGAAGGAGTCGGACGTGGACCCCGCCATGCTGCCCTGGACGGTGGAGGGCGACGGCGATCCGAAGCGCTTCATCGTATGGGATGCCGCCAACGACCGCTTCACTTATCTGGATTCCACTACGGGCCTGTGGGAGGGGGAGCGCCCCTTCAAGATGGGCTACGTGGCCGGATCGGAGTGGTACATGCAGGCGGCCAAGTGGAACAAGTTCTTCGAAGAGCAGCCGGAGAGCCTGTGGGAGAAGTACGAATGGGAGGAAGTCAAAGGCAACTACGTGGTGTCCGCCCGCGACGACCTTACCGCGTTTTTGCCGGACCAGGACGCTATGCCCACGGTTGAGGGCATGGAATACGCCACCGACCCCTCGCTCTATTCGGCCGACATTCCGGAAATCAAGCTGAAGGACGGCCGCACCATCAAGGTGGAAACGGTGTTCGAGCGCCTCTACGCTAATGCCGAGGAATGGACCCCTGCCAAGGCGGCTGAAACCACCGGCATCAAAGAAGAGCTGTTCACCGAGGTGTTCGACGCCGCCTTCGCCAAGCGCTACGATCCGCTTTCCGGAGTGTACCAGGGCTCCATTAACTACGCGGTGACCCATGAGCACACCGGCAATGCCATGAAGGTGCTGCAGTGCATTGAGGTGCTGGACGTCTTGCGCGGCGTGATGGACACCCCCGGCGGCCACCGCTCCGCCACCAAGGCGGCTTCGGTGAATGTGGACCAGTCCACCAACATCATCGGCCAGTACCTGCGCACTGGCGACGCCAAGGCCGATGCCAGCCGCCAGATGAAATACTACGACAGCACCCACTTGGCCATGAAGGGCGACGCCGACGCCACTGCTTGCTTCCATTCCATCGCCAACGGCATCCCCTTCCAAACCCATGGCGCCATGGCGGAAGCGGGGCAGGTGCTGAACCAGTCCAACATCTTGGAAGCCTACGAGGCCATGAAGAACCTGGACTTCTTCTGCGACGCCAACCTGTGGGAAGACCCCATTTCCTCGCTGGCGGACATCTTGCTGCCGGAGCAGCACTGGATGGAAATCCCCTTCGCCACCCGCTGCACCCAGGGTTCCAACGGCTTCTACGGCGCCCACATCAACTGCATCAAGCCGCTGGGAGAAACCCGCTTCGGCAACGACTGGATCTGCGAGTTGTACAAGGTGCACGGCACTCCCTTCTGGAACCGTACCGACGGCGGCGACCCGTGGGAGTGGGAGGATTACCTGATGAACCGCGCGGTGCAGTCTACCGGCATGACTTGGCAGGAGTTTGTGGCCGAGTTCCTGGAGAACGGCTGGATTGACGCCCGCAAGGCCAACCCCAACGGCTGGGGCTGCTACCGTCGCTTCCAAACTGGTTGGATGAACCTGGGCAAGCCCGGCTACAACACCAACACTACGCGTCATGAGGTGTGGTGCATCAACCTGGAAACCAAGATGCGCCACAACGTGGAGCAGTGCACCGGCCAGGAGTACGGCACCAAGTACGCACTGCCCTACTACACCGAGCCGAAATCGTCCCCCAACGGCGGTGGCGGGTATGTGGAGGTGCAGGGCAACAACCCCGACAACCCCAATGCCGAGAAGATCAAGGGCTACACCTTCGAAAAATACCCCTTCATCCTGTCCACCGGCCGTCGCATCCCGGTGTACTTCCACAGCGAACACCGCCAGCTGCCCTGGTGCCGCGAGGTGTGGCCGGTGCCGCGCCTGGAGGTGAACCCGGCCGACGCCGAGAAGCTGGGGCTGGAGCAAGGCGACTGGGCCTGGATCGAAACTCCCTTCGGCAAGATTCGCCAGTGCGTGGAGATTGCCCCCAACGTGGGAGAGGGGCGCATGAACGCCGAGCACAGCTGGTGGTTCCCCGAGCTTGACCAGCCGGGCCACGGCTTCGAGTTGTGCGGCTGCAACTGCCTGGTGGACTCGTGGTCGCAGTGCGAGGGCTACGGCGCGCCCCAGCTGCGCGGCTATCTGGCCAACGTGTACAAGGCCACGCCCGAGAACAGCCCGTTCGGCAACCCCGTTCCCTGCGGCGTTGACGGCACCGAGATCATCACCTCTGCCAGCGACCCGCGCCTGAAGGCTTGGGAGCGCACTTACGAAGGAAGGGACTAACCCATGACTCAATACACGCTTGCCATCGATCTCAACCGCTGCGTGGGCTGCATGAGCTGCAACGCCTCCTGCAAAACGGTGAACAACGTGCCCATCGGCAACTTCTGGAACAAGGTGCTGCGCGTGGGGCCCACTCCCATGTACGAAGGGGCGGTGTTCCCCGACGTGGAGTGGTACTACCTGCCGCTGCAGTGCCAGCACTGCGAGAACCCCGCCTGCGTGGAAGTGTGCCCAACCGAGGCCAGCCACAAGATTGCCGACGGCACCGTGCAGATTGACAAAGAGAAGTGCATCGGCTGCCAGTTCTGCGCCATGGCCTGCCCGTATGGGGTTCGCTACCTGAACGAAGAGGAACGGGTGGTGGAGAAGTGCACCCTCTGCGAGCAGCAGATTGCCCAAGGGGAGCTGCCCCAGTGCGTCAGCCAGTGCGTGGGCCTGGCCAAGTTCTTCGGCGATATTGGGGCCGACCCCACCATGGCCAGCTTCAAGGGCGGCTACAACACCACCCTCGGGGAAGCGGCCCGCGAATACAAGCCGGAAGAGGTGCACCGTCTCACCGATGTGGGCAACGGGCCTTCCATGGTGTACATCCTGCGCGACAAGAAGTGGATCGAGGAGCTGTAACGCGCCCGTAGGCCGTCCGCCCCGCTTGCCGTTGCCCGGACAAGCGGGGTTGTTCGGGCAGGCGTGCTTTGCTGCGCCCAATCGGGCTTGCTCGTCAGGGACGTAATCGGGGCGGGGAGTTCGCCCGAATCCTCAAAATGGAAAAATCTTATAGCGCTTGACTTAGATTTCCTTCTGATTAGAATATGCGATTAGCACTCAACGAAGGAGATTGCTAACTGCTCTGGAGATGAGGAAACGCTTGGGCGGCAAGGGGCCCGCGAGCCCGGATGCCGCCGCTTGCGCCCTTATGCTGCGATGAGCGGGAAGCCTCCTTCCCCCGCACAACGCACACGAAAGAAGGTTCTATGCGCAAGTTCAAAACCGAGAGCAAAAAACTGCTCGACCTCATGATCAACTCCATTTACACCAACCGTGAAATCTTCCTGCGCGAGTTGATTTCCAACGCGTCCGACGCGGTGGACAAGCTGTACTTCCGCAGCTTGGTGGATGAAACCGTGTCCATCAACCGCGCTGATTTGGCCATCACGGTGGCCTTCGACGGCAACGGTCGCACCGTTACCGTGTCCGACAACGGCATCGGCATGAGCAAAGACGACCTGGACAAGAACCTGGGCACCATCGCCCATTCCGACTCGTTCGAGTTCAAGGCCGACCAAGCCAAGAACACCCCGGGTGAGGAAAAGGGCCTGGACGACATGACCGACGTGGACATCATCGGCCAGTTCGGCGTGGGCTTCTACTCCGCCTTCATGGTGGGTAAGAAGGTGCAGGTGGTGTCGAAGGCCTACGGCAGCGACGAGGGCTGGATGTGGGAAAGCGACGGCGTGGACGGCTACGACCTGAAGCCGGCCCAGCGGGAAACCCACGGCACCGACGTCATCGTGTACCTGAAGGACAACACCGACGACGAGAGCTACGACACCTTCGCCACGGAAATGGGGCTGAAGAACCTCATCAAACGCTACAGCAACTACGTGCGCTACCCCATCCAGATGGAAGTGACCAAAACCCGCCAAATTGAAGCGGAAGAGGAGGGCGAAACGCCCCATTGGGAGAACTACACCGAGGTGGAAACCGTCAATTCGATGATCCCCATCTGGAAGCGCAAGGGCGCGGAGGTGAGCCAGGAGGAGTACGACGAGTTCTACAAAACCGACTTCCACGACTACGAGGCGCCGGCCCGCACCTTCAGCGTGCATGCCGAAGGCGCCCTTACCTATGACGCGCTGATGTTCGTGCCGGCCCATGCTGCCTACGACTATTACACCCGCGATTTCAAGAAGGGGCTGGCCCTGTACAGCGCAAACGTGCTGATCATGGACAAGTGCGAAGAGCTTTTGCCCGACTATTTCAGCTTCGTGCGCGGCGTGGTGGACTCCGCCGACCTCACTTTGAACATCTCCCGCGAAACCCTGCAGCACAACAGCCAGCTGCGGGCCATCGCGCGGCGCTTGGAGAAGAAGATCAAGGCCGATTTGGTGGCCTATCGCACCGACGACCGCGAGGGTTACGAGAAGTTCTTCGAGAACTTCGGCCGCAATATGAAGTACGGCATCTACTCCTCGTACGGCGCGGCGAAGGGGGCGGTGGCCGATTTGCTGCTGTTCTATTCGGCCCAGCAGCAGAAGCTGGTGACGCTGGATGAGTACCTGGAGGCGGCCCCTGAGGGGCAAAACGCCATTTACTACGCGGTGGGCTCTAGCTTAGAGCACCTGGCCAAAATGCCCATCGTCACCACGGTGTTGGCGAAGGGCCACGACGTTCTGCTGTGCCCCGACGAGGTGGACGAGTTCTGCTTCATGGCCATGATGGACTACAACGAGACGCCGCTGAAAAACGTGTCTTCCGAGGATTTGGGCCTTACCACCGAGGAAGAGAAGAAGGAGGCGGAAGAGGCCACCGAGAAGAACGCCGGCCTGTTCGACGCCATGACCGATGCGCTGGCGGGCAAGGTGGAGAAGGTGGTGGTTTCCACCCGCGTGAGCGATGCGCCGGCGGTGCTCACCTGCGAGGGTCCGGTGTCGCTGCAGATGGCGGCCACCATGAAGGCCCAGATGGGGGATGCGGCCGAGGGCATGCCGCCCATCCCGGTGGTGTTGGAGATGAACCCGAAGCACGTCGTGTTCGAGGTGCTGCAGAAGGCGCAAGCAGCGGGCGACACCGACAAGGTGGCCAGCTACGCCAGCATTCTGTACGACCAGGCCATGCTGGTGGAGGGCCTGCCCATCGACGACCCGGTGGCCTTCGCCCAGAAGGTGGCCGACCTGATGAAATAGGCTGCGGTCTGAAAACCGCGGCAGTTGCGAAAGGCCGGAAGCGCTGGCTTCCGGCCTTTTTGCGTTTGCGCACGAGACGCCATTTCGCCTGCGCGTCCTTCGGCTATCGTTGCATCGCCCCGTCCTGTGTTCCGCCTTATGCGCCCCGCGTGCCCTAACGGCGAGCGCCGTTAGGGCACGCGAAGGTAATGATCGATGAGATCGATGAGCTGCTGCTTTGAATGGAGGTCGGTCTTTTCGAGAATGCGGCGGGTGTGGGTGCGAATGGTGCTCTCGGACACGAACAGCGCTTCGGCAATGACCCGGGCCGAGCGGCCGCGGGCCAGGTAGGGCAGTACTTCTGCCTCGCGCCGGGTGAGGCCGTAATCGCGAGCCAGCAGCTCGAACAGCCCTTCCTCGTCGACTGCTACCTCTTCGTTAGAGGCATTGGCGGCAGGGGAGGGGCTGGCGCTGGCCGCGACGGCTTGCGGTTCTAAGTCGGCCACTTTTGAGGGCGCGGCGCCCACTGCTGGGGCGGTCGGTTGGGGGGGGGCGGCCGCCGCGTGGGGGCACGCCTGGCCAGTGCGGGCACAGGCCGGATGGCCATCGTTGGCAAGACCCCGAATTTCCGCGCCTGCAGTTGCACCGGCATCGCTGCCGCTCTCGTTTGCGGCGCCACTGTTCTGCAGCAGTGCGTCGGCTTCCCGCTTCGCCAGCTGCTCGGTCTTGCGCCTCCGCGTGCTCCAGAAATAGAAAAACAGCAGCATGAACAGGGCATACAGTGCGCCGGCAGATATGGCTACCAGCGATGTGGGCGACTCGTCGGGAACGAGCATCACGACGTAGCCCAGCCCCATGCCGATGAGGCGGGACAGAATGGAAAGAGCGCGCACGATGCCTCCCACGATGAAACCGGAGATGGCGAAATCGTATGCAACGGTGGCCACCGAGTACCAGATGATGACATCGAACACGCCGTAGCAAGCGCTCATGATGGAGTTCAGCAAAATGGGATTGTCGTGCCATACGAAGGGCATGATGGCGAAGAACACCACCAGCAGGGGGACAAGTACTTGGTAGGCCAAGGCCAGGTTGGTGCGGCGCTGGGCGATGGACACAAACCCCAGTAGCGCCAGTGCCACCACCAAATTGAATACCAGCGGTAGTTGATGGGCGTTGGTGACGGACTTCACTGAAAGCACTGCCATTTCCCAGATGAAACCGAACAGGCAGGAAAGAATGAGGCTGGCTACGATGAGCCCCAGCAGGCTTTCCAGTGCTTTGAGGCTGCGGTTCTGGCCGGTTTTGCGCACGGTAGCTGGGCCAGGGTATTGGCGGCGGCAGCGAGCCAGGCACCATAGGGAGATGCAGGGCAGGGGCACCATAAGCGCCAGTGATGGGATGGGGGTGCACTGCGCTGCAAGTCCGATGACAGAAAACAGTGCAGCGGTGACCACGAAGCAAAGGGGCAGGTAGATGGCGGTGTAGCACGGATTCATGCGGCCGTAACATTCGGCCCATCCGCCCCACATGAACCCGTAGCAGGCGCCGGTGAGAGCCGAACCCGCCACCATGATGACGAAGGGCGCCGGCCCGGGCGTTTCGCCGGCCACAAACAACAGTGCCAGCCCCAGTATCGTCGCCGCCGCCACGGCGCTCAGAGGGATGCGTTTGAAAAAGAGCGGGTTGCGCTCGGCCACCGAGGCGAAGGCGAAAAGCGTCGTCATGTTGGCGGTAAACGAGATGAGGGTGACGATGCTGGCCGGCAGGGGGCTGTCCAGGATGCCGGAAAGCAGGATGGAGGAGCGGAATGTGAGCATGCTGCAGGCCCAGAAAAACGCCATGCCCACGTGATGGAAGCGCAGCGTTTTCCACGCTGGCTTCAAGCTGGCGCAGGTGGTTTCCCTTTCGCGCAGAGCCCCCATTGACCCCTCTTTCCCCTTGTTTATTCGCGTGTTCTCAATCCGGCGTTGCCCATTTTAAATCCCCAGGCCGGATTTGAAATCATCAGAAACTGATGACAACGGTTTGCGGTGCCGCTCCTAAGATGCGCCCTGTGAAGCGAAGGCGCGTACCGCCGCAGCAGCGGCTGGGAAACGCGCTTCCATTCGTACAGAAAGGGGAGGACATGGCAAGCAACTTGTCTCGAAGGGGCTTCCTTCGGGGAACTGCCGCGGTGGCGGCGGGCAGCGCCATTGCCGGCGGAACCCTGGCGGCCGGCAGCATGGTTGCCTGGGGTGCCGATGAGGGGACGGCTGCGGGCGAGGTTCGCCAGGCGCCGTCATTGTGCAACGGCTGCTCCAGCAAGTGCGGACTGGTGGGCACTACGGTGGACGGCAAGTTGTGGACTTTGGAGGGGGCAAAGAACCACCCTTATTCCAAGGGCACCATTTGCGGTCGCGGCCACGGCGTAGCCCAAATGGCCTACAACGACGAACGGCTCACCCAGCCGCTGCGCCGCAAAGAGGACGGCACCTTCGAGCCCATCAGCTGGGACGAGGCCAACCGCGAAATAGCCGAAAAAGTGGCGGCCATCATCGCTGAGGGCGGCCCGGAGGCGTTGGCGCTCATCCACGACCCGCGACCGTCCGGCAAGTATTACGGCCCCCGGTTCCTGAACGCGTTGGGGTCGCCCAACGTGTACACCCACGGCGCCGCCTGCAACGCCTCGAAGGAAAGCGGCATCACCTACACCACCGGCGCCTCCAATTTCTCGGTGGATTTCGCCAACGCAAAAATGGTGGTGTTCATCGGCCGCAGCTACGGTGACGCCATTCGCCCGTCTTCGGTGCAGAGCCTGGCCAACGCCGCCGACGCCGCCAAGCGCATCGTGGTGGTGGATCCGCGCCTCAGCAATTCGGCCATCTTCGCCACCGACTGGGTGCCCATCAAGCCCGGCACCGACATCGCGCTTCTGTTGGCTCTCGCCAACGTGCTTGTGACCGACAACCTCTACGACCACGACTTTGTGGAGAACCACTCCGTCGGCTTTGACGAGTTCGCCGCCGAAATTGCCCCTTGCACGCCGGAATGGGCGGAAGGGGTGTGCGAGGTGCCGGCCGACACCATCCGCGAGCTGGCCGAAGCCCTGGCGAAGGCGGCGCCGGCCGCTGCCATCGAGCCCTCCTGGCGCGCCGCCTTCGGTTGCTCCTACGCCAACTCCTTCGACACCGCTCGCGCCGTGTGTGCGGTGAACGCCCTGCTGGGCAGCTGGGGGCAGAAGGGCGGCGCGCTAATCACTTCATCTCCCAAAGCCGGCGACCTGGACAAAACCCGGTTCCCCTCGGTGCCCAAGCCTGAGGTCAAACGCGTGGGTGACGCCGAGTACCCGCTGGCGCTTTCCGGCATGGGCTCGAATTTGGCGGCGCTGCAGGCGGCGCTGGACGGGAAGATGCGCGGCTTTTTCTTCTACAACTCCAATGCGGCCCAGGGCTACGCCAATCCCAAGGTGTGGCGCGAGGGCTTAGGGCGCGCCGACTTGGTGGTGACCATCGACGTGCAGATGAGCGAAACCGCCCTGCTGTCCCATTACGTGCTGCCGGAGTGCACCTACATCGAGCGCATGGAGCTGCCGGAGTTCATCGGCGGCAAGAAGCATTACGTGGGGATGCGCACTCCCATCATCGAGCGGGTGCATCCCGAAACTCGCTCTTGCGACGAGATCTTCTGCGGGCTTGCCGAAGCTTGCGGAGTGGGGCAGTACTTCGACTTCACCCTGGAGGAACTGGCGGCCGCCCAGTTGGAGAGCGTGGGCACCAGCCTGGAGGAGGTGCGGGAAGCCGGCGTGGTGGAGCTGGCCGACCCTGGCTTCGAGTACAAGGTGCCGAAGTTCAAGACGGAATCCGGCAAGTTCGAGTTCGCGAACGCCAAGGTGGGCGAGGCGGGCCTGAACCCGGTGATCGGCTACGTGCCCCGTATGGTGGAGGCCGCCGGCGACGAGCTGTACCTGGTGGGCGGCAAGCAGGGCATCCATTCCCACACCATGACCCAGAACATCGCTTCCATGAACGCCATTTCCCGCGAGTACAACCTGGAGCGGCTGTGGATGGCCGCCTCCGACGCCCAGGCCCGCGGCATCGCCGATGGTGACCTGGTGGAGGTGGCTTCCAGCGAGGCTACCGGTCAGGTGCGGGTGCGGGTTACTGAGCGGCTGCGTCCTGGCGTGCTGTTCCTGCCCACCCACTACGGCACCACGTCGCCCTACCAAACGCGCGCCTGCGGGTTCGGCATCAATCTGATGGACTTCGTGCCATTCCGGATGGAGCCGGGCACGGGCGCGGCCATGAGCCAGGAGGTGGCCGTTACGGTGAGGAAGGTGGAAGAATAAATGACGCGCTACGGAATGCTGATCAACACCAAAAAGTGCGTGGGCTGCTACGCCTGCCGCATGGCCTGTCAGATGAACAACCACCTGGAGGCCACCGAGAGCTTCATTAGCTACGAGGAGCGGGAAACTGGCGCCTTCCCCCATGTGTACGCCGAGGTGGTGCCGGTGCAGTGCATGCATTGCGAGGATGCGCCGTGCCAAAGCGTGTGCCCCACCCATGCCACTTACACCACCGACTCCGGCGTGGTTTTGGTGGACGAGGGCAAGTGCATCGGCTGCAAATACTGCATGGCCGCCTGTCCGTACGGCGTCCGCATCCAAATCGAGAGCACCGGCGTTATCGAGAAGTGCCGTTTCTGCTGGGATGGCCAAGACGCGGGCAACCCGCCGAAGTGCGTGAACACTTGCATTTCGGGCGCGCGGGTGTTCGGCGATTTGGACGATCCGGAAAGCGACATCAGCCGCGAGATCGCGCGCACCAACGCCCAGCCCCTTTCGGGCAATTTGACCAAAGCCAAGATTTTCTACGTGAGGTGATGACCAATGGTTTGGGGACCTATGATTGCGTGGTACCTGTTTTTGGCAGGTGCCTCGGCCGGGGCGTTTCTGACGTCGGCCTTTGTGGAGCGGAAGTACCCCGATAGCGTGAAGATGCGGGTGGCGGGGCGCCTTATCGCGCCGGTGTTTCTGGCCATCGGCCTCGTGATGCTGATGCTGGACGCCGAAGCTGGGCTGCATAATCCGCTGCGCTTCATTTACCTGGTGATGAATCCCGGTTCGGTGATGACGCTGGGGGTGTACTTCATCTGCGTGTTCATGCCGGTGACGCTGGCGGTTGCGCTGCTGGAGATTTTGCGGCGCCCGGTGCCCGGGTGGCTCACTTGGGTGGGGGTGGTTGCCGCCTTCGCCGTGGCCGCCTACACTGGCTTTTTGCTGGGGGTGGTGCAGGCGTTCCCGCTGTGGAACAACGCCATTTTGCCGGTGCTGTTCGTGGTGTCGGCCCTGTCTGCCGGCCTGGCTGCCACCAGCCTGGTGGGGCTGGTGCTCGACCGCGAGCGCTTCGAGCAGATGTGGCTCATCAAGAAAACCCACGTCATCCTGTCGGCCATCGAGCTGGTGGTGCTGTTCACCATGCTGGTTATCGTTAGCTCCGGCAGCCCCGAGGGGGCCGCGTCGGTGGCGTCGCTGGTGTCGGGCCAGTACGCGCCGGCGTTTTGGGGTGGCCTGGTGCTGCTGGGCTTGGTGGCGCCGTTTCTCATCGAGGGTTACCCGGTGTTCATCACGAAGAAGGTGGAAACGGGTACCACTTCGCTGGTGGTGAGCATCATCGGCGAGTCGGGGGTGCTGGTGGGCGGCTTCCTGCTGCGCCTGCTGGTGATCATGGCCGCCCTGCCGGTGGTGTTCCTCTAGCAACTGCGCTATCCCCCCTGCGCCCGCAGGGAGGGGCACGCCGTCTGTGCCGGCGAGGGGGTATGCCGCCTGCCGGCGCAGTGGCCACCCGCGCCGCCTGCCGGCCGTGCTGCTTAGCCGCCATGCCGTCTCCGTCCCCGCACGGGACTGCCCATTGCCCCCTCGTCTGCCGTTCCGCCTCGACCTGCGTGCGCCCCGCGCCGCCCATTGGTGGTTCCGCCCGGCTGGGTGTGCCTCCCTATGCGCCCGTCGGTTGTTTTGCCCGGTCGGGCCCTTTGCCCCCCGCGCTGCCCGTCGGTCCGTCCGGGTGCGCCACCATGTGCGCGCCCGGTCGTTCCGCCTGGCCCAGGCGCCCCTCCGTACGCCGGGGCCGATGCGGTGGGGTGTCTGCGCTTGTCGTCTGCAATCGGGGAGGGGTCTTAGTTGATCGCCGGTTTCCCTTCATGCAAAGCGGCCCCTCCCGTTGCCCTGCTCTTTACTTCTCCAGCTGGCTACCGGCTGGCGCACGCTGCCATCCGGGGCATTTTCCTCGGTTACCAAAGTCGCCAAAATGCGCACGAGCCTACGCGTTTTGACGACTTTGGTAACCTTCTCTGTTTTATGTGAACGCGTATAGGGTCAGCGAAAAAAGCGGATAGGCTGTTGAGCTGGGAAAACGCTCATACTTGTGGTGAGCTCTCCCCATGAGCCTGGAAGATGCTTACCAAAACCGATGAAATGTGGCCTGATTTCGTACCAAAGTCTCCAAAACGTGTAGGCTTGTGCGCATTTTGGAGACTTTGGTAACGGGCGCTCAGCAGCGCGGTCTGTTGCTGTTCAAGAGGCGAAGGGCACTCTGCGCTGAACTCGGGCATGGATGCGGGGGGGTGTGGGGTGCGGAATCGTGTAAGCGCCAGCCGGAGCGCGCGGGGGCGGGGGCCGGGTGGAACGCGCGAGGGCATGAGAACGACATGCGTAGGTGCATGGCGTGGTGTGTAGGTGCGTGGCGCGGCGTGCGGGGCACATGGCGTGATGCGGGCGCGCAGGCCGTCCGGTGCGGTGGAAGGCTTGGGGTTCTGGCGCGAGGATCGCTTTGGGTTCAAGGCGAGCGCAGGGGTGGCCTGCGCTCGCCGTTTCGCCAAAATTCCCTGGATTTGCGCCGCCGTTTCCACGGCGATTCATCAGCAAGTCGCCAAAGTTTCACCAGGTCACAAAGGTTTTCTTAAGGAAATTGGCGATTCTCTGGAGGTAGGCCAACAAGGCTCCATTCGGTGGAAGCCCCGCTATTCTTGGGCCACCGTTTCTTTGGGGGAGGGGTTCTCATGAAGGTGGTCCTGCATCCGTTTTCTGCAATTTGCTACTGGCTAACCGTGGAGGCCTTGCCTGCAGTTTCCGTTCGACTTGACGGCCGGCATGCCAAAGGTTTCACTCCTTCCCGAGGGGTCGCCGATTACCTTCGGGCTGTTTGTCCGGCGCTCTCGTTCCCGGTGCATGTGCTCGTGGGGTCGGGCCGGCGCACTGCAAGGGCGGACTTTTGCTTTCATCGTTTTCCGGTGGCCTGGCAAAAGGTGGTTTTCTATCCTGTGGCGTCGGGCGTGTACGTTCCATCGCCCGCGGCAACTCTGGTCGGGATCGCTCCTTTGCTCGGCTTTGAAGACTTGTGCTTTCTGGCCAATACATTGTGCGGTTGTTTTCGGCTCGACCCTGTCTCGCCGTCCGGGCTTGCATCGCGTGAGCCATTGTCGGTCCCCGCGTCTGTCGGCGAGCTACTGGCGAACAACCCCCGAATTAGAGGTGGTCGTAGTTGCGCAGGGGTGCTCCCCTTTGTTTCGGGCGGAGCCGATTCCCCGCCCGAGGTGTTTATGAAAATGGTGTTTTCGCTTCCTGCGCATCGAGGGGGTTTGGCGTTTGGGGATGTCCAGGCAAACCGCGATTACCATCCATCGCCCAGAGGCAAATCAATTGCCGGGCGCAATGTACTGAGGCCCGACCTTTTGATTGCGGGACCGAAGGGCAAAGCCGCCATTGAGTACGATTCCGATGCGGTGCACCTTGTGAGCAGTCAGGCCGTCCGTGACGAATCGAAGCGCCTCGCGCTCGAAGCGGATGGGTTCAAAGTGGTGTCTCTGAGGCCTTCGCAATTGGGCAATCGGTTGTACATGGAAAAAGTGGGCGCTGAGCTGCGCCGTAATTTAGGTTTGAGGCCGCTGGCGAGGATGGATGACTTTTTGGAAGCGCGGATCCGGCTATTCCAGATGAGCAGGACTTACGCACGCTATTTCGACGGGACGCTTGGCGAGAACCGTGGAGCATCCGGGCTTACTCTGTAGGTAGTGTCGTTTGCGGCGAGTGGGTGGATGCGATCGGTTGTAGCTGCAGTGGCGCGTCTCCTGCGACGATTCGCCACTGATGGGTACCAAAATCGCCAAAACGCGCGTACTCCTACACGTTTTGGCGACTTCGGTACGGTGCCCGACAGAAGAGCAATCATTATTCGTGTCCTAATATAGTGTTGACCTGGATATATGATGAGGGAGATAAAAAGGTGAAAAGCGAGGGCTTTTGGCTGTAACCGAAGTTGTCAAAAGGCGTTGAATTGAGTCACCAAAGTCGACAAAAGATGCGTCGTTGCGCGCTATGTCAACTTTGGTGACGGTTGGCCTTGCTGGTTGAGTGCTTGGGCTAGGCGCGCGTGGGGCGCATGGCCGCCAGCCAGATAAGGGAAAGCGCCAAGTTCAGGATGAGGCTGGTGGGCAGGCCGCTGCCCACGGCGCTGCAGCACAGAAGCGCAAGCACCGAGGCCACCGCATCCACCAGCGCCAGCGTGTGGGAAGACTTCCGCAGCTTGGGGCGCTTGGGGGCCAGTAGTGTCACGATGCCCAGATTGAGGGTGAGGCCGCTGGTGATGAGACCGCCGACGCCGATGGCGAAACGGGCAATGGAGGATTCGCCGGCCTCAACCTCGGGGAAGGCGAAGGAGCCGTAGATGACGGCGATGCCGGAAACCGCAAGGAGCGCTCCTGCCACCACCAAAAGACAGGCCAACCCCTTCGCGTATGGGGGCACTGGTTTGGAATTGTCGCTATCCATGGCCTCCCTGTTCTCGAAGCGGTTTTTCTTTCAAATCTCTGGAATTTGAAGCGGCATGATGGTTGTCATGATAGCATCCCCTGCATGCAGAAAGAGTTCGTTTCCGAAATAACACTGGAGATAGCTGAGGATAAGCCCGATGCTCGCATGCCCCTGATCATGAAGGTCATCGGGGCTTTGCTCATTTTGGGTGGGGCGCTGGCGGTGCTGGCGATGGCCGCGGTGATCGTGGGCTCGGGAATGGGAATGCGGCAGGGGCTGTTTGCGGACGACTCGGTGCTGTCCTTCATCCTGTACTGGGTGCTGGTCATCGCGCTGGGCTACGCCGCTGCCGCGTCGGTGGTGCTGGGGGTGCGTTTGGTGCGCGGCAATCGCCGCCGGGCGCGGCTGCTGGCGGAATCGGTGGCCATCGCGCTTGTGGTGGCCTTCGGGTCGGACTTCATGTTGGAGGGGATATCGGCCTCGGTGTGGCCTTTGGCGCTGACGGCGATCATTCTCATAGTGGCTCACGTGGTGGTGGATCCGGCGCTTTCCGACGAGCGCAGGCTGCAGCGTCAGCTGCGGATGATGGAAACCCGCGATGAGGCGGAAGAGGGCACGCTGGGGCTGGACAAAAGCGGCCAAGGTTTCATCGAGCTTGATTTCTTCAATATCTTCTGGATTTTTGTGGTGGCCAGCGTTATCGGCGTGGTAATCGAGAGCGTCTACCACGTGCTGGTGGTGGACTTCGGCCATTACGAAGATCGCGCCGGCCTGCTGTTCGGCCCGTTCTCGCCCATTTACGGCTGTGGCGCGGTGCTAATGACGTTGGCGCTGAACCGCTTCCACAAGGCGCCGGTGTGGACGGTGTTTTGCGTGAGTGCGGTTATCGGCGGCGCCTTCGAGTACTTTACCAGCTGCTTCATGGAATACTGTTTCGGGGCGGTGGCCTGGGATTACACCGGTACCTTCCTGAACATAAACGGGCGCACCAACTTCATGTTCATGTGCATGTGGGGGGCGCTGGGGGTTATGTGGATTCGCTGGGCGCTGCCGGCGCTGCTGTACGTGATCAACCTCATTCCCTGGCAGTGGCGCTATTCGGTTACGGCGGTGTGCGCGGTGCTGATGGTGGCGGATTGCTGCATGACGCTGGTGGCGCTAGACTGCTGGTACAGCCGCCTTTCAGGGCTTTCGCCCGACAACGCGCTGGAGTGGTTCTGCGCCGAGCACTTCGATAATACCTGGATGGAGAACCGCTTCGAGTCTATGAGCATCGTGCCTGACACAGCCCGTAGGTAGCCGAGCGAAGTGCTAGAATGGGGCGCGCTTTTGAATGCACCTGCCGCTTCCGCTAAGGAGAAAAACCTTATGACCCGTTTGTATGAGGACCTGATCATCGACATTCCCGACTACCCCGAGCCGGGCGTGGTCTTCAAGGACGTCACCCCGGTGTTCGCCGATGCCCGCGCCTTTGCCGGCGTGATCGACGACTTGGCCGAGCACTTTATCGGCTATGGCGTTACCAAGGTGCTGGGGGCCGAGGCCCGCGGTTTCATGGTGGGCTCTGCGGTGGCCTATCGGCTGGGGGCTGGGTTTGTGCCAGCGCGCAAGCCGGGCAAGTTGCCACGCAAGGTGGTTTCTCAGTCCTATGCGCTGGAATACGGCACCGATTCGCTGGAGATTCACGCCGACGCGCTTGAGCCCGGCGATGTGGTGCTGATCATCGACGACTTGGTGGCCACTGGCGGTACGGCCGTGGCTATGGCGAAGCTGGCGGAAAGCCAGGGGGCCAAGCTGGCAGGGATGGGCTTTTTCCTGGAGCTCGATTTCTTGAACCCGCGTGAGGCCATTGCCAAAGACGTGGATGTGGAAGTGTTCTCGTTGGTTCATGTGAAGTAACGGGGGCAGCGTTGCCGGTTATTCGTTTGCAGAATTTGGAAGACCCGCGGCTGCGGGTCTTTTCTTCCTATACCGACGGGCAGCTGCGGGACGGTCGCCAGATGGTGGGGTTGGCCCGCGATGTGGGGTTGGCGCCGGAAGCGCTGGCGGCTGGTGTGTTCGTTGCGGAATCGCGCAACGTGATCGAGCGTGCCATGGCAGCCGGCTGCGTGCCGTTTGCTCTGTTGGTGGAGGAGTGCTGGGAGGCTGCGGCGGCTCCGCTGTTGCAGCGGCTGGCGCAGGGTTGCGAAGGGGAGGCTGCGTCGAGCGGGGCTGTCGTTGTGGCGGGGGCGCCGGTCGCGAGCAACGGCGGCGGCGCGAAGTCGGCCTCGGTTGTGGAAGCAGAAGCGGGACCGGCCCCGGGTGCGGAAGCAAGTGGTGGCGCGGCCCCGGGCGTGGGTGCGATCGGGGGCAACGTGGGACCAGGTGCGGGCGCGAGAGCGCTGTCGGCCCCGCGCACGAGTTCCCCGTTTGGCGACTTGCCGATGTTCGTGGCAACGCGCGCCCAGGTGGAAGAGCTCACCGGGTTTCAGCGAACCCGCGGCCCTCTAGCGGCTTTTCTTCGTCCGGCGCTGCTGCCGTTGGAGGATCTGTTGGCAAGGGCGCGTCGTGTGGCAGTGCTGGAGGGAGTTACCAACTACACCAACATCGGTGCCATTTTCCGCAGCGCCGCTGCGCTGGGGGTAGATGCCGTGCTGCTGGACCCCACCTGCCACGATCCCCTGTACCGCCGCGCCGCCCGGGTGTCCATGGGCACGGTGTTCCAAGTGCCCTGGGGGCGCATCTCCGCCTTGGGGCAAGAAGGGGGAGGGCTGGCGCAATTGGCGGCCGCCGGGTTCCAAACCGTGGCGCTGGCTTTGGCGGACGGCGCCATCCCCATCAGCGACGAGCGCTTGAATGGGGTTGAGCGGCTGGCGCTGGTGCTGGGCAACGAGGAGCACGGCCTGGCGCCCGCTACCATTGCCGCCTGCGACCACACGGCCATCATCCCCATGGCCCACGGAGTAGATTCCCTGAACGTGGCCGCCGCCAGCGCCGTAGCCTTCTGGGAAACGCGGGCGTGTTAGAGGCTGTCTTGCGACCGGTGGCGTCCCCGGCCGCTCATTTTCAGCCATGCGAAGCTGGCGGCCATCAGTAGCAGGCCGGCGCCATCGAAGAGGATGAAACGCATTATGGCCGGCCCCGCCACGGCGGCGAAGCTGCCCAGTTGCAGGTAGAGGGCGCTCTCGCCCACGAGCCCTATCGCCTGTTGCGTGATGATGACGGCCCCCAGCACCTCGAAGCGCTGCGGCTGCCAAATGAACAGGGGATAGGTGGCGTTCCACATGAGGAAGGCCACCCCTAGCCCCGCCACGGCCAATTGTCCTTCGGGGCCGGAAAGCCCGAAGCCGCCCATGAAGCCGGCGGGGTGCGCGATGAACTGCACCGCGCACTGAACGTTGAGGGCGAACACCAGCCCGAAGCAGATGCGCGCTGCCCATGCGATCCGAGAGTCGCTCGTTTCCGCAGTCATGCTCGAAACCTTCCTAGAGAGGAGGGGGTGCTTTGCCGCCCCGCCAGAAATGCCCCTGCCGGGGTTAGCCCAGATGCTTTGCCATATCCCACAGCTGGTTCAGCTCGTCGGTGCCCAACTCTTCCACAGCGCGCCCCATGCCGGCGGCGGCCCCTTCGATGAAGGCCCAGCGTTCGCGGAACTTCACGCAAGTGGCCCGCAGTGCCCCTTCGGCGTTCACCCCCATGCGCCGCGCTACATTCACCAGCGTGAACAGCACGTCCCCCAGTTCCAGCTCCACCGCTTCAGCGGCGGCAGGGTTCTCCTCGGGCACGATGGCCCCCTTCGGGCTTTTGGGGGCGGCGGCATAGGCGGCCTGCAGTTCGGCCATCTCTTCAGCCACTTTCGCCCAAATGTCGTCGAGGGTATCCCATTCGAAACCGGCCTTCGCCGCTTTCTTGGAAATTTTCTGCGCTTGCATCAGGGCCGGAAAGCCGCTGGGCACACCGTCCAGCAGGCCAGGCGCTTCCGCCCCAGCGCCAGCCGCCTCCTGTGCTTTCACGTCTTCCCAAAGCGCCTTCACGTCGGCGCTGTTGGCGGCGCTTTCGCCTCCGAACACATGGGGATGGCGGCGAATCATCTTGTCGTTCACGTCGGCGCACACATCATCGATGGTGAACAGCCCCTCATCGGTGGCGATCTGGCTTTGCAGCACCACCTGCAGCAGTACGTCCCCCAGCTCTTCCCGCAAATGGCCCGCATCGCGCTTTTCGATGGCGTCCACCGCCTCATAGGCCTCTTCTATCATGTTGTGGGCGATGCTCTGGTGGGTTTGCTCGCGATCCCACGGACAGCCGTCCGGCATGCGCAGGGCGCAGATGGTGGCCACGAGGGCATCGAAGTTCGGGTGGCTGGTGGCTTGCGCTACGGCCTCGGCCACGCTTCGGGGCCGGGTGGCGAGGGATTCGATGGTCATGGGGTTCCTTCCGTTTTTGGACGCGTGCATGTTCTTCGCATTGTTGCGCCATATGGCCGTTTTTGCCGCCGCATTCACGAAATCGTTGCAAAAGCCGGCGGCGAGGGGGCTCGCCCTTGGCGGGAAGCAGGACGCGCCCCCTGGCGGGAACGGAGGCGCAGCGCCCGCTGGCACCGTGCCCCATTCGCGCCCGCGCAGCCGAAGTGTCGCATCGCTGCTTTGCCGCCCGTGCCCGCATCAGCCGCTTCGTCGGCAACCCCCGCAACCACGGTGGCAGGGGCTAAAAGTGCCGTTGCCATTTGGTCCCCCATCTGCCGGCCGGTGGCCGTTCGGGGCGCCTGATCGGCATCCATTCTTCACAACTCGGCCAAACCACCACAGGTTGTGAATGTTGCCCGCAAAAGGGCCCAGTGATTGCGTGGCCATCATCGCTCAACGTTTCATTTGGGCAACCTATCAGGTCATTTATTGCGCATGACCTAAAAATCTCGTGGAATATCCCCGAAGATGTTTTACTATTATCCCCACTAAACGTACGGTCGCGTCTTGCGGTCGTTAACGATAGCCTGGAATTCAAGAGAAAGAGAAAGCAATGCCAGCACCTACTATGACCCCCGAACAGCGCGCCGCCGCCCTGGAGAAGGCCCGCATTGTCCGCGCCAAGCGCTCCGAGCTTACCTCCAAGCTCTCCATGAAGATGATTACGCCCGCCGAGGCGCTGGATCAGGTGAGCGACCCGGTGGTTGGCCGCATGAAGGTGAAGTCGTTCGTGGGCTCCCTGCCTGGCTACGGTAAGGTGAAGACCGAGAACCTGATGGAGAGCCTGGGCATTCCGGCCGACCGTCGCCTGCAGGGCCTGGGTGCCAAGCAGATGGCCGCTCTGAAAGAGGCCCTGTCCGAGTAACTTCGGCTGCTTTTGTTTGCGAAACCCCGTCGCTTGCGGCGGGGTTTTTGTATTCCGGGACGAAGGAAAAAACCCGGCCAAAACCAGCGCTGGTAACCAAGTGGCAACGTATTTGTCCTATAATACCCGCGGGCTATGCCGAAGGCGCCGGGCGCGCCAACGGGCACAAGCCCTGTTCTTCGGTGTTTGGGGCGCATAGGTCGACGCCCTGAAAATATGGCAGCCTCTACTGCCGGGAAAGGAGCACACATGACCAAGATCGTAAGCTCATGGAACGACTGGGATCCGCTGAAGCGCGTTATCGTGGGGCGCTGTGACAACTCCGTCATTCCGCCGGAGGAGCCCGCAACCTCCGAGAAGGTGCCGGTTGACTCCGAGATGCGCGGCATGTGGGGCCTCCGCCCACTGGAAACGGTGGAGCGCGGCAACGAGTGCCTTGAGAACCTGGTCAAGATTCTGGAAGACCGCGGCGTCATCGTAGACCGTCCCACCCCGCTGCAGTGGAACCAGGCTATCGGCACGCCGGACTTCCGCAACGATTCCATGATGACCTGCATGCCCCCGCGCGACATCCTGCTCACCGTGGGCAACGAGATCATGGCCGCCGCCAACTCCTTCCGCTGCCGCTACTTCGAGTACCTGGCCTACTGGCCGCTGATGGAGCAGTACTTCGAGGAGGACCCGGAGTTCAAGTGGACCCAGGCCCCGCGTCCGCGCCTGACCGACAAGTCCTACAAGCACAATTACTACGATGAGAAGATCACCCTGGAGGAGCGCCTGGTGCGCACCGCCAACAAAGACTTCGTGACCACCGAGGTGGAGCCCATGTGGGATGCTGCCGACGTGATGCGCATGGGTAAGGACCTGTTCATCCAGCACGGTCTCACCACCAACCGCGCTGCCATGGACTGGTTCCAGCGCTATTACCCCGACTTCCGCGTGCATGCGGTGAACTTCCCCGGCGACCCGTACCCCATCCACATCGACGCCACCTTCGTGCCGCTGCGTCCGGGCCTGATCATCAACAACCCCCATCGCCCGCTGCCCGAAGAACAGCGCGCCATCTTCGAGGCTAACGACTGGCAGATCGTGGAAGCCGCCCAGCCGGCCCACACCGAGCCGCCGGCCTTGTGCTACAGCAGCGTGTGGCTGTCCATGAACTGCCTGGTGCTGGACCCGAAGACCGTTATCGTGGAGGCCTCCGAGGTGTACCAGCAAGAGCAGATGGACAAGCTGGGCATGAACGTTATCCCCTGCGACCTGCGCGATGCCTATCCCTTCGGCGGCGGCCTGCACTGCTCCACCGCCGACGTGTACCGCGAGGGCGACTGCCTGGACTACTTCCCCAACCGCGTGCCCGATCCCACTCTGGTGCGCCCGGAGATGTGGCAGTAACCTGCTGGCTGCATAAGGCGTTTTTTTCGGAAGGCCTGCCCCTTGGGGCGGGCCTTTCTGGTTTCTGACACGTAAATTATCAGGCGATTTTCCCAATCTCTGCAGGGTTGAGGGCTGGCAGCGGACGCCGGTACAGTAAAATTGTGCCACCTGGTTATATATAAGAGAGGAAGGACTGCCATGATCAGGGAACTGCTCCGACGCCGGTTCATTTTGATGGACAAGGCCGCAAACGATCTGGGGGATTACCATGAAATCTAATGAAATAAGTGAAGAGTGCGCAACTGCTTTCGAGGCGTGCAGCGAGGAAGAACAGCACGCCGTTTTGCGCAAAGTAACCTTTTCCTCGTTCTTGGGGAACTTTATCGAGTGGTTCGATTATGCCAGCTACTCGTATTTGGCCACCGTCATCGCCATCGTGTTCTTCCCCAGCGATGACCCCGCTGTAGGCGTTATGAGCGCTTTCGGCGTTTTCGCCCTTTCTTTCCTGGTTCGCCCCATCGGCGCTATTTTCTGGGGAAACATGGGAGACAAGAAAGGCCGCAAATGGGCGCTCTCGGTTTCCATTTTGCTGATGAGCGGGGCCACGTTCCTAATCGGCTGCCTGCCCGGTTACGCGATGCTGGGCGTGGGCGCGCCGCTTCTGCTTTTGCTCCTGCGCATGGTGCAGTCCTTCTCGGCCGCGGGCGAGTACGCCGGCGCGGCTACCTTTATTGCGGAATACGCCCCGCATAACCATCGCGGCTTTTATTGCTCCATGGTGCCCGCCTCCACCGCCACGGGTCTTCTGGTGGGTTCGCTGCTGGCAACGTTCATGTTCTCCGTTTGGGGCGCCGATTCCGCCTTTGTGGTGGACTGGGGCTGGCGCATTCCCTTCTGGCTGGCGCTGCCGCTGGGCTACATCACCCACTTCATCCGCACGCACTTGGAGGATTCGCCGGTGTACGAGCAGATGCAGAACCGCCTGAAGGCGGCGGGCCAAGAGGTGGAGCACCCCATCCGCACGCTGTTCAAGAAGCACTTCCGCGTGCTGATCATCTCCTTTGGCGCCTGCGTGCTGAATGCGGTGGGCTTCTATGCGGTGCTTACCTACCTGCCCAACTACCTGGAAACCACCCTGCATTACGATCCGGCTTCCGCCTCCACCATCACCACCATCGTGCTGGTGGTCTACATCGGGTTCATTTTCCTGTCCGGCCGCATTTCCGACCATTTCGGCCGCAAGAAGATGCTCATCGGCGCTTGCGTCGGATTCATCGTGTTCACGGTGCCGGCCTTTATTCTGCTGGGCTCCATGAACTTCTGGGTGATTCTGCTGGTGGAGCTGGTGATGTGCCTGCTGCTCACCATCAACGACGGCACCCTGGCCAGCTACCTCACCGAAACGTTCCCCACCGATGTGCGCTATTCCGGTTTCGCTCTCAGCTTTAATTTGGCGAACGCCATTTTCGGCGGCTCGGCGTCGTTCATCTCGTTCTGGTTGATTGATATCACCGGCAACGACATCGCCCCCGCCTGGTACATGGTGGTTATCGCGGTGGTGGCCCTGGTGGCCATGGTATTCACCCACGACCACTCCGGCAAGAAGCTGGACGACGTGAAGTAACGCTTCGCAGTTCAAGCGAACAAAAAGCAGCCTGGTGTCGCAAGGATGCCGGGCTGCTTCGTTTTCAGGGGAGGGGCTTTGGCTTAATCCAGCGGGCAAGCGTAGCTTACGCCGTTGTGCAGACAGAGATCCACCAGCTTCATGTCGAGGGTGAAGAGCGCGCCGGCTGTGCGGCGGGCCAACACGAAGTAAGAGACGTTGTAGACGGAGTGGTCCAGCCGGATGCTCTCGTGCAGCGCTTCTGGCTGAAGGTCGGCAAGGGGCACGATTTGGTCCGGGAGACTTACGGCGTTCTGGTAATAAATCACCGCTTCGTGGTGGTCGATCTCTCCCTTGCGAACAAGCTTGCGCAGCACGCTGCTCACTTCCGCAAGCGCCAAATCGCACGTGATTACTTTTTCGTCTTTGTGCATAAGGGCTTGAAAACTCTTGCCATCCTCGGTGTTGCGCAGTATTTCGATGATGGCCGAGCAGTCGAGAACGATCATCGGGCCTCCTCTTCGCGGATTTGCCGAATCAGTTCGACGGTGCTCGGGCAGTTCTCGCTTACGGGGATGGGCCGCATCTGACGAATCCTCTCAAATACCCTTTCGCGCCTCTCGCCGTAGTTGATGGGTTCGCTGGTTACGGCTGGTGGGGTGGGTACGTCGCGCATGCCCAGGTACCGCTCGATAATAGTGAGGGTTTGCTGGGATATGCTGCGGTTTTCCCGGTCGGCGCACTGGCGCAGCGCCTCGTAGACGGGGGCGGGACAATCTTTAACCTGCAAGGCCGGCATAATGTCTCCTTTCATCCTGATGCTGCTATTGTAGCATGAAAAATGGATGAATTTCGGATGCGATTAAACTGTTGTCGGAAAAGCTGCGCCCCGCAATTCTCGCCAGGAGCTGCTAGACTTGGTGGAACGGGAGTCGTGCCGCTAGGCGCTCCGAAGCAGGTTCAATGGGCTGTGGCCGGAAAGAGGGAAACGTGGGCGAGGAACAACTGACCATCGGTTGCCATTTGTCGTGTTCGAAGGGCTATGCTCAGATGGCGCGGGACGCTGCCTCCATCGGGGCCAACACCTTCCAGTTTTTCACCCGCAATCCCCGCGGCGGCAAGGCGAAACCCATCGACCCGGCCGATGTGGCCCTGTACCACCAGCTGGCGGCCGAGGCGGGCATCAAGCGCATTCTCGCCCATGCCCCCTACACCTTGAACCTTGCGGCGGCGGTGCCGGACACGCGGCAGTTCGCCATCGATACCATGGCCGATGACCTGCTGCGCATGGAGGCCACGCCGGGGCAGCTGTACAACTTCCATCCCGGCTCCCACGTGAAGCAGGGGGCCGAAGAAGGGGTGCGCCTCATCGTGGAGGGGCTGAACCGGGTGCTGGCGCCGCAACAAACCACCACCGTGCTGCTGGAAACCATGGCCGGCAAGGGGTCGGAAGTGGGGCGCAGCTTTGAGGAGCTGGCGGCAATCATCGACGGCGTGGAGCTGCCCGACCACCTGGGCGTGTGCCTGGACACCTGTCACATTTGGGAGGGCGGCTACGATGTGGTGGAGCAGCTGGACGAGGTGTTGGAGCAGTTCGACCGCATTGTGGGGCTGGACCGTCTGCGTGCCGTGCACCTCAACGATTCCAAGAACGGCATCGGCGCGGCGAAGGACCGCCACGAGCGCATTGGCGAAGGGGCCATCGGTTTCGAGGCGCTCTCTGCCATCACGCGCCACCCGGCCTTGCGCCACTTGCCCTTCGAGCTGGAAACCCCCAACGACACCCTGGAAGGCTACGCCGCCGAAATAGCCGCCCTGCGGGCCGCCTGGAAGTAGGGCGCCCGCCGTGGCGATGTACGAGATGTGAAAAAAGGGCGAAGCCGGGTGGCTTCGCCCTTTTTGGTATCGCGGGTTTAAGCAGCGCTTAGCCCTGCCATGCCCGGTCGCGCAGGATGTAGACGAAGGAGGGGCCATTGCCGGTGCCGGGCAGGCGGTGCACCTCGTCGTCGGAGAAGGCCGGCAGGTTCTCGCCCAGTGTGGTGCGGGTGGCCTGCATCTTTTCGTAGCTGGGGTCACCTTCGGTGACGTCCACTACCCAGGGGGCCTCAAAGCTTTCAATGCCCTGCTCCAAATCGCCAAAGAAGCGGGCGCGGCCGCCGCACTGGGCCACGCACTGGGGCAGTTCCCCTTGAGCGATGCGCTGCTGGCACAGGGTGCACTTCTCCACCACCTTTTCTTCTTCGTTCAGGTAGCGCACGCCATAGGGGCAGGCCATGACGCAGAACTGACAGCCGATGCACTTGCTCTTGTCGATTTGCACGGTGCCGTCTTCCATCTTATGGCTGGCTTCGGTGGGGCACACATTCACGCATTCCGGGTTCTCGCAATGCTGGCATTGCACGGTGAGGAAGTACATTTCCACATCGGGCCAGACGGCGCCTTCGGTTTTGGGGTTGGGACCGATGCGCAGCGTTTTGTTCCAGAAGTTGCCCACGGGCACGTTGTTCACGGCTTTGCAGGCCACGGTGCAGGCGAGGCATCCAACGCAACGGTTGAGATCGGTGGCAATAGCGTACTGGGTCATGGTTTACGCCTCCTCGTGAAGCTCGTAGTTGGGCACCCATTCCTTCAGCCGGGGGTCGGAGGCGTCGCAGATGATGGGGTTGCCGTTATGGTCGCAGGGTACGGGGTTGCCAAACGGGCTGTTCTCGGCGGTGGCCTTGTAGATCTTCACCGGGTAGGCGCGCAGGTAGCTGGTGCCGGAAATGCGGTCTTGGAAGCCCTTGCCGGTGGTGACCAGGCAGTTGCAGCCGCACAGGTCGAAGCCCTTGTCCGCTTGATCCAGCTCGGGGAACCACCACTGGTGCTCCAGGTTGATGACGCCTTTGTCGATGCCGTGGTACAGATCGGCGGTTTGGCGAATCTTGCCGTTGTCGTTCTCAATCCACACCCAGTCGCCTTGCTCGATGCCCAGCTCTTCGGCATCGGCGGGGTTGATTTCCACACGCGGCGCCGGCCACAGTTCGCGGCACCAGGGCAGCTGGCGATGCTCGCTGTGGAAGTACACCGGGATGCGGCGACCACTGGTGGCGATGAAGGGGTACTTCTCGCACATCTCCGGGTTGGAAGTGGGGGACAGGGGCGGTTCCTGGTAAGTGGCCAGCAGGTCTTCCTCGTCTTCGGGCATGAAAGTTTCAACCAGGGTGGACCACAGCTCCATCTTGCGAGTGGGGGTGCCGAAGCCGGGTTTGCCGAACTCTTCCAGGGCGTTCTTGTTTCCGAAGGCCTTCAGCGGCATCATGCCGGTTTCGTAGCGGCGGTAGGTGCCCCAAGTGTCTGGTGCCACTACCTTCGCGTCCCACCAGCCGTTCTTCTGGAATTCCTCGCAGTATTCCTTCCAGGTGGTGGGCTCGCCCTGGCGCCCTTCGTTCAGCATGATGTCCAGGTTTTCCTCGTAGGTGGGCCAGGGATTGTCATCCGGGCCCCATTGCACGCCCATCTCCTTGTAGATGCGGGTGGCAATTTCAACGTCGTGCAGGGTGTCGGCCGGCGGCTCGATGGCCCGCACGGTGGCGCCTTGGCCGCCCGAAGGCCCTTGGGACATGCGGGGGCAGTTGGTTTCCAGCCAGTGCTGAGCGGGCAGCAGGATGTCGCTCATGCCGGCGGTGGGGGTTTTCCACAGGTCTTCGCACACGAAGAAATCTACCTGAGGGAACGCACGCCACTTTTGCAGCGAGTTGGACATGCACATGAAGTCGCCCGTGGAGCACCAGCCGAATTTGAGGGGGTAGGGCTCGCCGGTTTCGACCGCCTTCCAGATGGAGGCGTCGTCGGCCCAGCCTTGCCACCAGCCCAGCAGCGGATAGTCGTCGATGCCCACCATCTTATTGAACTGTTCAGCGGAAATATTGGGGATGCCGGGGGCTACGGCGCCCAGGCCCGCCTTGAAGATGAACTGGCCCTGCGTGCCGCCGCGATGGCCGCCGGGCACGTCCCAGTTGCCGGTAAGGCCGATGTAGGCGTCCAGGGCGCGCACGGTGGCGATGGCGTTGCAGCTGTGTTCGATGGCCAGCTGGTACTGGATGCCGCCGTTGCCGTAGCCGGTGGAGGGGTCGATGCGGGTTGCGTGGGTCTTGGCCGCTTGCTCAATCAGCTCGGCTTTCACGCCGGTGATCTCGGATACCTTTTCGGGAGTGTAGGCGGACACGCGCTCGACGAAGTATTCCCACACCGGCCGCACGGTGGAAGTGCGCCCGTCTTTCAGGGTTACCGTGAATTCGCCGAAGAGAGCGGGGTCGATGTTGGGGTCGAATCCAGTGGGGTCGGGCACCCAGCCTTGGGAAACGCCCGGCACCAGATGCTCCTGCATACCGGCATGGCCGGCGGTGGGCGGTGCCCAGGTTTCCCCTTCCCAAAGGCCGGAGTCGGCATCGAAGTAGGTGAGGGCGCCGGCAAGGTTGTCCCAAACCATGAAGCGGCTGGGGCTTCCCCCTTCAACTAGGTCGGACTCTTTCAGCAGGCGGGTTTTCATGTCGAACTTGCCAGAGGTGAAGCGGAAGGTCTCATAGCCGGTGGGGTCGATGTCCGGGCATACCAGGAAGGGGCCGTTGGTCCATTTCTTGGCGAACAAGTCGTCGTAGAGGTCGTTCTCGATCAGCACGTTCAGCCAGCCCATGGCCATGGCGCCGTCGGTGCCGGGCCGCAGGTTCAGCCAGGCATCGGCCTCTTTGCCCAAGTTGGTCATGCGGGGGTCCACCACGATGTGGGTGTCGGCCTTCTCTGCCACGTCTACCACGGTGCGGCAGGAGTCGTCGTAATTGGACAGCTCCGGACCGGTGCCCCAAGAGGTGTACACCTTCGGCCGCGCCACGGTTTCCATCCAAGAAGCCTGCATCATAGACTGCATGGCGGTGGCGAAGAAGCGCGGCCCCTTGCACACCTGCCAGGGGATGGCCATGTTGGGCGAGCCGGTGAGCTGCCCCAGCGCGCCGTAGGCGAACATGCCCCAGATGCGCGAGGTGCCCGACATGCCGAAGACGGTTTCGCCGCCGTAGCGGTCCATGCACTCCTGCAGTTTCTGGGCAATGGTGGCCATGGCTTCGTCCCAGCTGATGCGCACCCAGCCGGGATCGTCCTGGCCACGGGGGTTGGTGCGCTTCATGGGGTGGTACAGCCGATCGGGATGGTAGGCGGCCTGCAGCGATGCCTGGCCCTTGCCGCAATGATTGCCCATCGACTGGAAGGCGCTCTCGTCGCCTTCGGTGCGGATGGCACGGCCGTTTTCCACAATCACCCATACGCCGCATTCCATCTTTCCGCAGCCGCGGCAGCACGACCGTATGCGTTTGATGCCGCTGGTGTCTTGGGTGGTTTGGGGCTGCGCCTGGGCCAGCCCCGGGGTTTGCACTGCAAGAGCAGTCGCGGCAGTTGTGGCGGCGGCCACCTTCATAAAGCTGCGGCGCGACAGGGTCAATTTGCTCATGCATCCTCCTCTCGTCTGTGCGGATGAGCAAAACATATGCCGCCAGCGAAGGCCGAAAACCAAGCATTATGCCCGATTGTTCCAAATCGTGCGAAAGACACGATGGTCTTGACATGGGAAAACGCGGTCTATATAAACTGGAAGGGCAATAGCCGCTCTTTTCCGTTACATTATGAGATGGGGGCGCGGCGGGCAGGTCCAGACGCCACAGAGGAACGAGGAGGTTATGACGGCTGGGTTCAAAGGGAGCGCCGAGGCGCTGCAACGCTGGCGGGCAATGCGGCAGCTTCTGTCGTTGCCGGTGGTGTCCATCGGCGTGGCGTTCGGGTGCGCGCTGGTGTGGGTGCTCATGGTGTTCCAAAGCTTGGGGATATTCCACAACTTTGCCAATGGCGAGGCCATTATGGACGCCGTTTACCTCATTTCCATCGTTTCCACGACTGCAACGTTAGCGCTTATCGCCGCGTTCCATCGGCAGGTGCGCGGCATCTTGGGTACGAATCCCATGCGGATAATAATCCCGGCTTCCTTGGCTGCCAGCACGTTCCTCATGTACGCCACGGGGGTTCCGGGCACACTGGGGGTGGTGGCCATCGGTGCCTCCGGAGTGCTTTCTGGCGTTTCGTCAGCGTTCTTTCTCATGTACTTTGGGGTCACCCTCAGTCTTTTGCCGTTGCGGGAGAGCATTGTGGCCATCGCCACGGGGTATGGGCTTTCCACGGTGGCCTTTTCGCTGTACCTGTTCTTCTCTCCGTTCGAGGCCACGGTGTGCGCCGCCACTACGGCTCCGTTGGGGGCGGTGTTTCTATATTACGGAGTACACACCTTGGGGCTTCAGAAGCAGCAAGAGCACGATCCGCTGCCGCCGCAGCAAATGCCGGAGAACCCCGATGAGCGGCGACTGTTGCGGCGGCTCACTGCGGCGTTTTCGCTGTCCATGCTGGTAGTGGGCGTGGCTTACGAACTGTCCCGCACCCTGTACGTGCGAATGGGCGCGTTTGCCGCCGGGGAGGTGGGCGATTACGCGCTGGTGCAGGTTGTTGTGACAACGGTGGTGTCGCTGGGTTCCATGGGCTTGGCTTTGGCCCTGGCGTCCGCCAAAAGTTCCTGGGGGCCTCAGGTGTGCTATCGCCTCACGGTGCTCTTCTTGCTGGTGGGGGTGTTTCTGCTGCCGGCCCCGCTCATCTTCCCGGGCTTATCCACCTTCCTGCCCCTGGCGGTGAACAACGCCTCGTTTTTGTGCCTGAACATGATGATGTGGGTGCTGCTCACCGGTACCTGCCGGCGGTTCTTCACCAGTTGCCTGCGCACATTTGCCACGGTGCGCTGTGCCTGGGCGGCGGGGCCCCTGTGCGGCATGCTGGTGGGGCGCTGGCTTTTGGCGGAGGGGCAGCTGACGGTTCCCACCCTGTTTGCTGCGGCCCTTATCTGTGCCGTTTTGTTGCTGCTGATGGAAAGCTTCATGTTCACCGAACGCACCTTAGGAGAGACGCTGGAACTCATGCCCCGCTCTCAACAGGGGCATTTCCAGGAGAGCTGCCGTCGCGTGGCCCAGCGCTATGGGCTCACCGACCGGGAACGCGAAGTGATGGTGCTATTTGCGAAGGGGCGTACACTGCCCTACATCCAAAAAGAGCTGTACCTATCGAAGAGCACGGTTTCCACCCATCGTCAGCACATTTACCAGAAGCTGGGAGTGCACACTTCGCAGGAAATGATCGATCTCATCCAGAGGGAGCGCGTCTGACAGGCGCTGCGATGCAATAGAACGCCCCGGCTGCCGGGAGGGGTCTGGCAGCCGGGGCGGTGCGGGGGTGGCGGGCGAGACGATTAGACCCGCCCGCTTCCGATGCGGGTTAAGGGGCCCTTAGCCCTGCCACACCCGGTCGCGCAGGATGTAGACGCAACTGGGCTTGTTGCCCACGTCGGGCAGGGTGTACACCTGGCTTTGGTCGAAGGGCTTCACCGCTTCGCCTAAGGTGGCGCGACTTTGCACGGTGCCACTGTAGCTCTTGTCGCCTGTCGAGACATCAACGGGGGCCGGGCCCACGAAGCTCTCGATGCCCTGCTCCAAATCGCCTACGAAGCGTGCGCGGCCGCCGCACTGGGCCACGCACTGGGGCAGTTCCCCTTGGGCCAGCTTCTGCTCGCACATAGTGCACTTCTCCACCACCTTTTCGTCTTCGTTCAGGTAGCGAACCCCATAGGGGCAGGCCATGGCGCAGAACTGGCAGCCGATGCACTTCTCCTTGTCCACCTGCACCGTGCCGTCGGCCAGCTTGTGGCTGGCCTCGGTGGGGCACACCTGCACGCAGGCGGGGTTCTCGCAGTGCTGGCAGGTTACCGGCAGGAAGTACATTTCCACATCGGGGAAGGTGGCGCCGGCCGCCTTGGGGTTGGGGCCGATGCGCAGAATCTTGTTCCAGTAGTTGCCCACGGGCACATTGTTCACCACTTTGCAGGCCACGCTGCAGGCGAGGCAGCCCACGCACTGGTTGAGGTCAGTGGCGATAGCGTATTGAGTCATCTTTACCTCCTAGTATCCGCGATGGGCCTCAGTGCCCTGGCCGCCCGGCAACCAGGCCTTCAGGCGCGGGTCGTCTGGGGTGGAAATCATGGGCGTGCCGTCCACGTCGCAGGGGATGGGATTGCCAAACGGGCTGTTCTCGGGGGTGGCCTTGTACACCTTCACCTGGTATGCACGGGCATAAGACGAGCCGCACAGCGGGTCGCGCAAGTCTTTGTTCACCAGGCAGTTGATGGATACCAGGTCGAAGCCCTTGGTGGCGCCGTTGAATTCCGGCAGCCACCACTGGTGCTCGCAGTTGATGGTGCCGGGGCGAATGCCGTGGTAGAGGTCCACCACCTGGCGAATTTTGCCTCGCGGGCTTTCGATCCATACCCAGTCGCCCTGATCGACGCCCAGTTCCTCGGCGTCTGCCGGGTTGATTTCCACGCGCGGTACCGGCCATTGCTCGCGGCACCAGGGCAACTGGCGATGCTCACTGTGGAAGTACACGGGAATACGGCGGCCGGTGGTCATGATCAGCGGGTATTCCTTGGCCAGTTCGGGCTGGGAAATAGGGCTCTCCGGCGGCTCGTTGTACATGGGCAGCGTGTGGGCCCCGTCTGGGTGATAGCTCTCAATCCAGGTGGACCAGATTTCCTGTTTGCGAGTGGGGGTTTGCAGGCCGGGTACGAAGACGCCGCGGCCGCCGGCGCAGTGGCCGGTCTCGTAACGGCGGTAGGTGCCCCAATCTTCCGGGTACTCCTTCTTGCAGTCGCGGAAGCCTTTCTCCTGGAATTCCTTCTTCCACTCTTCCCAGGTCAAGCCCATGGGGGCAGCGGCGGCGTCTAGCTCGTAGATGGAGTCGGGCCAGGGATTCTCGGGGTCGGCGCTCCAAGGCTTGTTCATGGCCTTGCACAGCTGGATGATGATGTCCACGTCGAACCAGCTTTCGGCATAGGGCTCCACGCACTTGCAGTGGCTGCCTTCCATGCCGCCGGAACCTTGCGAACGGCGCGGACAGTCCACTTCCAGCCAATGGCGCGCCGGCACCAGGATGTCGGCCAGCTGGGAGGTGGGGGTGTGCCACAGGTCGATGTCCAACAAGAAGTCCAGCTTTTTCAGGCCTTCCCAGCCCCAAAGAGCGTTGGACATGTTCATGACGTCGCCGGACTGGCAGTAGCCGCCATAAAGCGGGTACGGAGAGCCTTCGTTGTTGCAGGCATCCCAGACGGCGGTGGAGTCGGCCCAAATCTTGTGGTGCTTCAGCAGAGGAATATCCTCTACGCCCAGCACACTGTCCCACAATTCTGGGGCGCCCATGCCCAGGCCGGATCCCATCATGGCAAATTCTTCGCCGAAGGTGGCGGAAGTGGCGCCGCGGTTGCCGCCGGGGGTGTCGAAGTTGTTGGTGATACCCACAATGAGGTCGCAGATACGGGAGTTCTGCACCGAGTTGCAGGCATGCTCTACTGCCAGCATGTACTGGATGCCACCGTTGCCGTAGCCGGTGGTGGGATCGATGGGGGTGGCGTAGGTGGTAGCGGCCTCGATGATGTCGGCAGCGGGAACGGAAGTGATTTCTTCCACCTTTTCCGGCGTGAAGTCTGCCAAGTAGTCGTTGAACACTTGCCAGACGGTGGGGCAGGTGGAGGTGCGGCCGTCTTTCAGGGTCACTTCCACTTCACCCCAAATTTGCGGATCGATTTCCGGGTTGAAGGGAGACATGTCCGGTACGAAACCTTGGGTCATGCCGGGAATGAGGTTTTCCTGAGCGGCCTCTTTGCCGGTGATTTCCCAGGGAGTCTCGCCTTCCCAGTAGCCGGTCTCGGCGTCGAAGTAGGTGAACTTGTTGCCCAGCTGGTCGAACACGATGAATTTCTTGGGGCTGCCGCCTTCGGTCACGTCGGACTCTTTCAGCAGGCGGGTCTTGATTTCCTCGCTGCCGCCCATGCCGCCCTGCTTCCAGCCGGAAGGCTCGATGTCGTAGCACACCAAGAAGGGAGCGTTGGTCCAGCGCTTGACCCACAAGTCGTTGTACAAATCGTTGTTGATGATCACGTTCAGCCAGCCCAGGCCGATGGCGCCGTCGGTGCCGGGGCGCAGCGGATTCCAGATGTCGGCCTCCTTGCCCATGTTGGTCATGCGCGGGTCCACCAGGATGTGGTGATCGGCCTTGGTGGCGGCATCCACCGTGGTGCGGCAGGAGTCGTCGTAGTTGGACAGCTCGGAAGCACCGCCCCACTGCACATACACCTTCGGACGGTCGACGGTAGCCATCCAGCTGTAGGCGCGAGCAGACACCATACCGGTGGCCACGTGGCGCGGGCCCTTGCAAATCTGGTAGGCCTGGTGGGTGTTGGCGGTGTTCAGGATAGCCTGAGCGGCCAGTGCCGAGGACATGCAGTAAATGCGGGAAGTGCCGCACATGGAGAACATGGAGTTGGGGCCGCGCTGAGCTTCGATTTCCAAGAACTTCTCACCAGCGGTTTTCAGTGCTTCGTCCCAGCTGATGCGCACCCAACCGGGATCGTCGTCGCCTTTGGGGTTGGTGCGTTTCAGCGGATAGGCCAAGCGGTCGGGGTGGTAGCAGGCCTGCAGCGACGCCTGGCTCTTCGAGCAGCTGTTGCCCGAAGAGGCGAACGAGCTTTCGTCGCCTTCGATTTTCACGGCGCGGCCATTTTCCACAGTCACCCACACGCCGCATTCCATCTTGCCGCAGCCACGGCACATGGTGCGGATGCGCTGCACCCCTGCTTCCGGAAGCGAGCCGGAATTGTGGTCTTCCGCCAGTGCTTGGGGCACGAAGGCGGCGCTTGCGGCGGTGGCAGCGGCGGTGGCAGCGGCCAACTTCACGAAGCTGCGGCGCGATATGTCCAGCTTGTGGGCCAGCCCTCCCGTTGCGGTTGCCTGCATGCTTTCGCTTGAATTAAGCATACTTTCCTCCTCTTCTCAAAGGTTTCCCCCGCTTTGCCGATGTGCTTCCCTCAAACACTTGCCGAAGGGGGGCGCCTCCCAACCATGGGGATCGCCTGCAGCTTTCGACATAAGCGGCTCAAGCGCTTTTCATGGTGCGGTTTCTCGGGAGAGGGCGACACCCACTCAGGATGGGAACTTACGGTGGTAGCGCATGGGGAGAGCCGCCGGAGCAGGGGAAGGGGCCTACTACCCAGAGTGGTATCTTTGGGGGAGGGGGCGGTTTGGGGGCCGCGGTGCGGTGACGAGCCGGCCGGCTGCTTTATAATGAGCAGCCAGCACAGAATTCTAAGGGGGCGAAGGATTGGCTGAGCGGAAGGACGGTTCGCTGCCGCGCGTTGCTGCCGAGGGGGCCGCGAGGGAGGACGTGTGCGCCGGGCAAGCGTTTGCGGCTCGCGCCGCGGGCGCGCCGCGGGCGCGCCGCACTGGCCGACGCTTCAACTTGATGCCGGGCATTCCGGTCGCGACGGTTGGCTTCGCCTGCACCCTTTTGGCCATGGAGGGCTTCCGGCTCTCCTCAGTGTTTCGGGTGGGCGACTTGCTCTCGTCTACCAGCCTCATCGGCGCGGTGGTGTCTCTCGTTGTTTTGACTCTGGTGGCATTGGCCTACAAGCGCCTGAAGGGGGCGTTGCGGCTGCCGGTGGCGTTTATCGTGGTGGCCGGCGCGGTTTATTCGCTGCTTTTGGTGATGAGCATGGGCCAGAGCGAAGTGGGAGCTCCGGCATGGCTGGAAATAGTATGCCGCTGTGCGCTGGATATCCTGCCGGTATTGTTCATGTACTTTTGGATGGTGGAGCTGTTCGCCTTCGGCGCGGCGGCGGTGTGCAACGTATGCGGCTTCAGCTTGCTGGTACTGGCGCTGCTCAACTGCTTGACGGCGTTTTTAAAGCCGGATGCCGCCATGATGCTGGTGGCGGTGATGCCGGTTATCTCGGCGGGCTTGCTGGCCTTTTTTCGCGAAAACGCCCGGGCGCGGTGCCTGTACCCCACCGACACCACCTCTGCCCAGGCCAATGGCAACCGCTTTGCCGAAGAGGGCATTCCCTACGACAATCAGGTAACGGGCGTGGCCTTTCCCGACTACTCGCTTATCGTGCCGCCCGATCGCGAACGCGGGGGCCGCCTGTTCTTCCTGATCACCCTCATGATTTCCATGGTGTGCTTCGCGGTGCTGTTCGGCCAGGTGCACAGCTTGTGGGTGCTGCTGCAAGACAATGGCACCATGTCGCTTTTGGTGCAGATGGGCGCCGCCACGGGCACGGCGGTGGCCGGGGTGGCGGCGCTGGTGTTCGTCCGTTATTTGTGGAACCGCCGTTGCCTTGAGCTGCTGAAGCTGCTGCTTTTGGGCACCGTGCTCATTTCCCTGTGGCTCTCTTCGTTTTCCGAGGGCCTGTGGGTATTCAGCTACCTGGTGTTTCTGAATATCACTCAGAAGCTGGTCATGGTGCTCATCATGCTGTCGCCGTATTTGGTGATGGAGAAAAGCCGGTATCTGTGGCCCTGGTGGCTCACGTGCTTGTCATTCGAGGTGGGCAAGGGACTCAGTCAGTGTTTTATCGGCAATCCTGAGGGTGGCCTGTTCATGGTGGGGGCGGTGCTGCCCTTGGGGGTTTTGTTCGTGTGCACGGCGGCCACTGCGTTTCTGGGGGATAGCCGCCATGGGGCCGCCCCGGGCGAGCCGGCGGAAGCGGTGCGGGGCGGTGGCGCACGCGGTGGCAGTGGGCCGGAGGGCGCTGGGGCCGGGGGCAAAGGTGCCGGAGCTGAGGCCGGGAGCTACGGGGTCGATGCCGCTGGGGTCACGGGCGAGGATTTCGGGTCTGAGAATGCTGGGACAGAAGGGGTCGGAGCCGAAGGCCGCAGGGCCGACACCGGCGCGCTAGACGCTGCCGGAGCTGAGGCCGGTGAGTTGGGTGTTCCTGTGGCCAATGTTGTCGCAGCGCCGGAGCATGCCCGCATGAACCGGTTGCGCACCGCCTGTAATCGAGTGGCGGCAGAGTACGGCCTTACGGCGCGCGAGTCGGAAATCCTGTTGCCGCTGGCCCGTGGCCGCACGGCCGCCACTATCGCCGAAACGCTGGTGATAACTCCCTCAACGGCTAAAACTCACCTTCGCAATATTTATGCCAAGCTAGATGTGCACACCCAGCAAGAACTGATTAACCTGGTGGAAGCCTGGATAGACTAGCAGCGCCTTTGTCGGTGTCGGGCTCGTGGGCCCGCGCCCGGCTGTGTCATCGCCCCGCCCGCGCTGTCCGTGTCGCGGTTGCGCCCGCCCCGCGCCCGCCTGCGCTTGCGCCATTTTTGCCATATCCTCGTTTTTTTGACGACTGTTGTCAGAGATCCGAGGATATGGCAAAAAATCAAGGGGAAAAATGCCACATCCTCTCGTTTTCTGCAGAATCCGGCACCAAATACGAGGATATGGCAAAAACAGGGGTCCGGAATTGCCACATCCTCAAAAACGTGACACTGGCTGTCACAAAAACGAGGATGTGGCAATTCCGGGAGCATGCCAGGCGGGCTTGGGGGCTAAGTTCCAATTTCGTGTACAAGCTGTACACGAAATTGAATATCGGGGGCGCATCAACCCGGCGGAAGGCCGGGTTGGCTGATGGCGTGAAAAGCCCAGAGATTGAGGTGCGTGCCCCTTGTAAGGGCGAATAAGCGGCTCTACAGCACCATGGGCACGAGGTACATGAGGGCCACGATGGTAACGGCGGAGGCCACCACTACCTTCCAGATGAGGTATTCGCGGTCCATCTTCCGCTGCTCGTCAGCGCTGGGCACCTCATCGGCGCCGGGCAGCGCTTCTGCGGCCGACTGCGGCGCCGGCTTTCCGTAGCGGTTTTGGCAGACGCAGAAAATCACCAGTCCCAGTGCGCACCACAGGGCGCCCGCCACCAGGGCCTCTGTGCCCAGCTGGCTCATCATCACCATGTAGATGACGATAGAAACCGGTACGCCCACCGCCACGGCCGGCACTTTGAAGGGGCGCCTCAGCTGCGGCATGCGGCGGCGCAGCCCCCAAGCGGCCGCGATGCCGATGATGTAGTAGAACAAGTCGGCAAACAGCGAAAGCGACGCGATGAAGTCCAGCGTTGAGGTGGCCACCAGCAGAATGGACAGCGCTCCCAGCGCAATAATGGCTACGTAGGGGGTGCGGTACTTGGGGTGCACCTTCGCAAACACCCGCGGCATGGCTCCGTCACGAGCCATGGTGAACAGGTAGCGGGGCGGCACGGCGATGGAGGCGTTCAGCGTGGAGAAGTCGCCGCCGAAAGCCACCCCCAGCGCCAGCAGCAAAAGAGGCAGCCCCAGGATGCCCGCCGACATCATGGCCTCGGCGTAGGGGGCGCTGGCATCGGCCAGGGTGGGAATGGCGTCAACGGGGGTGATGCCTACCAGGAACCATTGGAAGGCCCCGTTCACGGCAAAGATGATGAAGGGGGAGAGTTTCAGGGCGCGAGGGATGTTGATAGATGGAAAGCGAATCTCCTCGCCCATGCCGCAGCAGGTTTCAAAGCCGGCGAAGCACCACCAGATCATGGCCACGGCGGCGATGAAGCCGAAGCTGTCCATGGAGCCCAGGAATCCCGGCGCCGTGACGAACACCGGCAGGTTGACGTTGGGAATCATGGTGAAGAACCAGATGAGGGCCACGCCCCAGAAGAAGAACATGAAGCCATTTTGCAGGCGCCCGGTGGTCTTCACGCCGCTCACGTTGGTGACGATGAAGATGAGAAGCGCAATGCAGGCCAGTGCCACATCGGGGATGGGCAGGGTGACGCCCATGGCCAGGAACACCGTTTTGAAGTAGTAGGCGAACGCCAGCGCTTCGCCGCCGGTTACCGCCACCAGCGAGATGATGAAGTTCCAGCCGGCCAGCATTCCCAAGGGGCGCCCCAGCCCCAGGCCCGCGTACTGGTAGGTGCCGCCGGCGTAGGGGAGGGCCGCCCCCATTTCGGCGTAAAGCAGGGCCGGGTAGATGGAAACCAGCATGGCCACCAGGGTGGCCACGATGACCGAGGGCCCCATGAGCCCCACGATGTTGCCGCCGGTGGTGAATAGCCCCACGCCGATGACGGTGCCCACGGTGATGGTGATGGCTTCTCTCAGGCCGAATTGGCGCCGCAGGGAAGCGGGAGCGGCGGTGGGGGTGTTGTTGTCGAGGGGTGCGCTCATGGTGACTCCTTGGGTTGGCGCGGGCGGTGCTAGAAAGGCGCCGTCACTATAACGCTCTACTGCGATAAAGTAAAGGAGGAAGCCGCTACTGCGGGCGGGCGGCGCGCGGACGCCGCCGGGCCAGTAATGTCGGCTGCACAAATCCATATTTATTGGACAGTTGTTGACAAACTGCTGTCTTCAGTAAAACCCTCACCAAATTACTGCCATAATAGGGCCTTTAAAGAGCCGGGTACGAGGGCCAGCGGGCGAGAAAGGGTTTGGGCTTTTATGGGCAACGTTTTCCGAGTGCTGGGGCGCGACGTTATGCGCCTGGTGAAAACGCCCGCCGCTTTGGTGGTGGTGTTCGCCCTTCTGGTGCTGCCCTCCGCTTACACCTGGTACAACGTGGTGGCCTTCTGGAACCCTTACGAAAACACCGGCCACCTGAAGGTGTGCGTGGTGAACGAAGACGCCGGCGGCAGCAGCGAGCTTACGGGCGAGATGCACGTGGGCGACATGATTGTGGAGAAGCTGGAAGAGAACCACCAGCTAGATTGGGTGTTCACCAACTACGACGACGCCTACGCCCAGGTGGAACGCGGCGAGGCCTATGCCTTTTTCGTGATTCCCTCCGATTTCACCGAGCATCTGCTCACCCTCACCACCGGCCATTTCGAAGCGCCGCAGATCACCTATTACGTGAACGAGAAGGCGGGGCCGGTGGCCCTCAAAATAACCGACACCGGCGCCAGTACGCTGGACCGCACCATCAACTCCACCTTCGTCTCCACGGTAAGCGACGTGGCCACCGAGGCGCTGGACAGCTTCCTTTCGCAGTCGCAAACCCAAATCGAGGAATCGAAGGACGAGGCTTCCGGCAAGATGTCCGCTGTTCTCACATCGCTGGAGGAAACCCGATCTACGCTGGGGAAACTGACCGAGAGCGCCGACAAGGCCATGGGCAAAACCGCTGATGCGCGCGGCTCGCTGGAGGAGGCGCGCACCGAAGCCGGCGGGGCCGCCGAGGCGCTGGGGGCGGTGGCGTCGCTGACCGACCAGCTGCAGCAACAGGTGCAGCTGTTCTCCGGCAAGGCCATGCCGCTGGTCAGCCAGGCCATCACCAACGCGGGGAAGGCCTCCGCCGACACCAACGCCGCCATGGCAGCCGCTGCCGAGGCGCTGGGCAACGCCCGCGGCGCCATGGCCGAGGTGGCGTCGCGGGTGGACCAGATCAACCAGCAGAACAAGGCCCTGGTAGAAACGCTGCAGGGGCAACTGGACGGGTTGCCGGACAGCTCGCCGGCCAAGGAACCGTTGCGGCAGGCGGTGGAGCAGCTGCAACGGCAGGTGAGCGCCACTGACGATTTGCTGAAGGCCCTGCAGGTGGCCCAAGGGGACGCCAACGCCACCGCCGATGCCCTTTCCGTTGCGGTGGAGAAGCTGGACACCGCCGCCCAGGGGGCCACTGCCAGCGCGTCCGACCTGTCCACGGGCCTGTTCGGCACCACCTTGCCCCAGCTCTCCGGCAACTTGGCCACTCTGTCGGGGGCCGCCGCCTCGCTTTCTTCCACGGTGATCAGCCAAACGTCGCTCATCGACCAAACCACGCTGCTGCTGGACCAGCTGGATTCCACGCTGGGCTCGTTCAAGGAGGCTATTCAGCAAACCGACGGCCTGCTGGGGGATTTGCAAACCACCCTCACCAGCGCCCGCGATGACGTTTCCGCCATCTTGAGCTCCAACATCTTGGTGAAGCTGTTCGGCGAAGACGGGGTGGACGCCGCCCAAATCGCCGACTTCATGGGCTCGCCCACCCAGCTGAAAACCGAGGAGCTGTATCCGCTGAACGCCTACGGCTCGGCCATGGCGCCGCTGTTTTTGAACCTCACCTTCTGGATTGGCGCCTTCATGCTGATGGTGGTGCTGAAGCAGGATGTGGACAGTGCCGGCATCAAAAACCTCACGCTGGGCCAGCGTTACCTGGGCCGATTCCTGCTGCTGGCCATCATGGTTACGCTGCAGGCGGTCATCTGCATCGCCGGCATTTTGGTGATAGGGGTGGAAACCGTTAGCGCGCCGGCGCTGTTCGTGGCCGCCGCGGTCACGGCGCTGGCGTACCTGTCTATCATTTACGCCCTGTCGGTTACCCTGCAGCACATCGGCAAGGGCATTTGCGTCATTTTGGTGTTCGCCCAAATCCCCGGCGGCACCGGCATTTACCCGGTGGAGATGACTTCCGCCTTCTTCCAGGCGGTTTACCCGTTTCTGCCCTTCACTTACGGCATCAACGCCATGCGCGAGGCCATCTGCGGCTTCTATGGCACCCAGTACCTGCAGATGCTGGGGATGCTGGTGCTGTTCTTCGCCCTGTTCATGGCGTTGGGCCTGCTGGTGCGCCCGTTTTTGGCCAATGTGAACCGCATGGTGGCACGTCAGGTGCGGGAAGGCGGCATCTTCAACGGCGAGAACGTCACCATCCCCGGCCGCCGGTACCGCATGTCGCAGCTGGTGCGGGCTTTGGCCGACAAGGAAGTGTACCGCGATGAGCTGCTGCAACGCATCCAACGCTTTAACCGCTGGTACCCCAAGCTCATCCGCGGCTCCATTGTGCTAGGGGTGGTGGTGCCGGTGGCGCTGGCGGTGGTTTTCGCCGTTTCGCCGCTGGAGAAAGTGGTGCTGCTCACGCTTTGGCTGGCCTGGGTGTGCATCGAGTTCGTGTTCTTGGTGGTGCTGGAAAGCCTGCGCTACAGCCTGGAACGGCAACTGCGGCTGGATTCCATGAGCGATGCCAGCATCATCGGCCTGTACGCCCATCGCAACCAGATGGAGCCGGTGGGCACCGCGCCGGCGGCCGGTGGCGCGGGGGTGGCGGTGCCGGTAGCGAACGGGGCCGTGAGCGTTGCTGCGTACGACGCGCCGGAAAGCGCGGAAGGCGCCGGGGCGCCAGATGGGGCCGAAGGCGCTGGGGCGCCGGACGGGGAAGGGGCCCGCGGGCCGGAAGGAGGCCGCCATGCGTAACATCTGGCGCATTTTCGTGGCCGACATGAAGCGGCTGTTCTCCAATACCGTGTGCATCATCATCACGCTGGGGCTCGTCCTCATCCCCTCGATTTTTTCGTGGTACAACGTGATTGCCTGCTGGAACGCCTTTGACAACACCGGCAACCTGATGGTGGCGGTGGCCAACTGCGATGAGGGCTACAAGAGCGATATCGTGCCCATCGACATGAACATTGGCGATAAGGTGGTGTCGGCGTTGCGGGCCAACGACCAGATACACTGGGTGTTCACTAGCGAGGAAGACGCGGTGGAGGGGGCGAAATCGGGCCATTACTATGCCGCTGTGGTAATCCCCGAAAGCTTCAGCCGCGACATGCTCACCTTCTATTCCGACAATATGAAGCACGCCCAGATTATCTATTACTCGAACGAGAAGAAGTCGGCGGTGGCGCCCAAGATCACCGACCAAGGGGCCGATACGGTGTCGTACCAGGTGAACGAGGTGTTTGCCGAAACCATGGCCGAGGTGGCGCTGGGGGTGGCCCAGTCCATTTCCCAATACGCCGATGAAAACGACGTGCAAGGCGACCTGGGGCGCATTTCGCAGCGGGTGCGCGAAGTGGGCAGCGGCCTTACCCGTACCAAAGAGGTGCTGGCCCTGTACAGCGGGCTGGTGGATAGCGCCCAAGGCATCGTTGCCGGCTCGGTGGACCTGCTCACCCATGCCCAAGGGGCCGTGGCCGAGGCGAAGGGGCCCATCGACAAGTCGGTGTCGTCGGCCTCCAACATGGTGGACGTGCTGAAGGGCGCCGCGGGCAATTTGTCCGGGGCCATGGAAAGCACGGCGAACGACATGGACGCGGTGGCGGCAGCTGCCGATGCTGCCTTCGATGCGGCGGTAAACGATGTGGACGCGGGCGGCGATGACCTGAAAACCCTCGCGGGGCATGTGGGAGACGCTTCTGCCCGCTACCGCGACTTGGCCACGCAGCTGGGCGGGTTCCGCGACCAGCTGCCGGAGGAGCAGCGCCCCGCCCTGGACGCCGCGGTGGCCGCCATGAACAACGCCGCCGACCAGATGGCCGCTGCAGGGGAGGGGCTTTCCTCCGCCGGTGACCAGCTGAAAACGGATGCCACCAACGTGAACGCTTCCCGCGACCAGGTGAAGGGGCAGATTGCCGACGCCAAAAGCTCGCTGGCCCAGGCGAAGGACGACTACGAGCAGAACATGAAGCCGCAGCTGCAAACGCTGGCCGATCAAACGGCCGCCGCGGTGGAACGGTTGCAAACGGAAGACGGCCGCTTGGCCGCTGCGGTGGACGAGCTGTCGGCTTCGGCCGATTCCGCCAAATCCACCATGGCCGATGCCGCCGAGAGCATCGAGGCCGCCTGCGCCAAGCTGGAAACCACCGCCGGCGAGCTGGCCCAGCTGGCCGACCAGGTGGACAGCGCCCTGGCTTCCGGTGACATGGAGCAGCTGCAGAAAATCCTGGGCGGTGATGCTAAAACCCTGGCCCAGGCACTGGCCGCTCCGGTTTCCATCGACCGCCAAGCCTTGTACCCGGTGGAGAACTTCGGTTCCGCCATGGCCCCCTTCTACACCACGTTGGGCCTGTTCATCGGCTCGCTTCTGTTGCTGGTAACCGTGAAGCCGGCCCTGTCGCGCAGCCAAGAGGAAGGGCTTACGAATCCCAAGCCGCGCCAGCTGTTCCTGGGGCGCTTCTGCACCGTGGCCATGCTGTCGCTGGCCCAAACGACGGTGATGGGGCTGGGCAACATCTTCTTCCTGGACGTGCAGCATGTGCATCCGCTGTTGCTGATGCTGGTGTTCTGGGGCGCGGGACTGGTGTTCACGGCCATCATCTATTCGCTGGTGGCCACCTTCGCTAACCTGGGCAAGGCCATCGCTGTGCTGCTGCTCATCGTGCAGGTTACCGGCTGCGGCGGCTCGTTCCCGCTGCAGATTCTGCCCGGCTTCGTGCAGGTGCTGAGCCCCTGGCTGCCGGCCACTCACGTGGTGAACGCCATGCGGGCCGCCATGATGGGCACCACCGGCATGGATTTCTGGTACTCGATGGGGATGCTGGCGCTGTTCCTGATTCCCGCCGCCATTCTGGGTCTGGTGCTGCGCCGCCCCCTTTCCAAGTTCATGCACTGGTACGTGGAGAAAGTAGAATCCTCCGGCCTCGTCGCCTAACCCCATGACAAGGGGACGGGGATAATGTCAGGTTTTCGGAGGGTGGGCCGACCCGACGGGCCTGCGCTCGACGCTCCGTACGAGGGGAACTAACTCGCGCTTGCGCGCGAGTTAGTTCCCCTCTACTCCGCTTGGCCGGACCTCGCTCCGACCCGTCGGGTCGGCCCAGCCACAATGCTAATCCAGGTCGAATTCGTAGGGCAGAGATTCTATCTCTGCCTAAATGTTCCTGGAGGTGAGGCCCGGCCACAGCGTGTCGAAGCGCGCGTTGTGCTAACCTGAAACGGTTTTCTGCAACCGGCCCCCGGGAGGCAACTATGATCAATGAGGCCATGTACGCGCTGGGCGACGAACCCAGTGCCATTCGCGAGCTGTTCGCTTACGGCCTGAAGCGCAAGGCGGAAATTGGCGACGATAAGGTGTTCGACTTCTCCATCGGCAACCCTAGCGTGCCGGCGCCGGCTGCGGTGAAAGAAGCAATTCTGGCTTTGATGGAGGAAGACCCGGTGACCCTGCACGGCTATTCGCCGGCAGCGGGCGATCCGCAGGTTAAGCAGGTAATTGCTGACGCCATCAGTCGCAAGTTCGGCGTAACGGCCACCCCCGGCCAGCTGTACCTCACTGCCGGTGCCGCCGCTGGTTTGGCCATCAGCATCGCCGCCCTCACCCATCCCGGTGACGAAGTGCTGGTGATAAGCCCTTACTTCCCCGAATATAAAACCTGGATTGAAGCGGCCGGCTGCACCATCGTGGAAGTGCCGGCGCAGGTGCCCAGCTTCCAAATAGACACGGAGGCGGTGGCCGCCGCTATCACCCCCAAAACCTCTGCCGTCATCGTGAACTCCCCCAACAACCCGGTGGGCGCGGTGTACACCCGCGAAAACCTTGAGGCGTTGGCGACTGTGCTGCGAGAGGCGGAAGAGCGGCTGGGCCGCCCCATCTACCTCATCAGCGACGAGCCCTACCGCGAAATCACCTACGGCGCCGAGGTGCCCTACGTGCCCGCCATCTACCCGCGCACGCTGGTGTGCTATTCCTACTCGAAGGCGCTGTCGCTGCCGGGCGAGCGCATCGGCTATATATATGTATCGGACGCCATGCCCGATGCCCGCGATGTGGCGGTGGCGGTGGCGGGCGCTGGCCGGGCGCTGGGTTACGTGTGCGCGCCGGTGCTTTTGCAGAAGGCCATCGCGCGGGTGGTGGACGTGCCTTCCGACGTGGCCGCCTATGCCGAAAACCGCCGCCTGCTCACCGAGGGGCTGGCGCAGCTCGGCTACGAGTTCGTGCAGCCGGACGGCGCTTTCTACCTGTGGGTGCGCGCGCTTGAGCCCGATGCCCAGGCGTTCTCCGAACGGGCCAAGGGCTTCGAGCTTTTGCTGGTGCCCTCCAACAGCTTTGGCTGCGAAGGCTGGGTGCGCATCAGCTACTGCGTTTCCGCCGACACCATCAAGGGTGCCATGCCTGCCTTCAAGGCTCTCAAGGAAAGCTACGAGCAGGAGTAGTATCGGCCGACCAACTCCGGCTGACTGGCCGACCGACTGGTCTGGCTGGCGAGTGCGCTTGGCGGTCGGCCAAGGCGCGGCGACTGTTCGTGCCAACCATTTTCAGCGAAGGAGCGCTTTCGTAACGACCGTTTGCCAGTGCCGGCGCGGCGCGGCGCGCTTTTTTAAGATAGTGCCGAACAAGAAACCCGTACTGAAAGGGGAGGCAATGAGCTTCATCATTCGTTGGATTGTGACTGCCGTGGCCGTGGCCGCTGCGGTGTGGCTGGTGCCGGGATTCACCTTCATCGGCGGCGGCGCGGCGTGGGCTGGCATTGCGGTTTTCGCCCTCATCTTGTCGCTGGTGAATCTCTCCATCAAGCCCATCTTGCAAATTCTCTCGCTGCCGGTGACGGTGCTTACTCTGGGCATTTTCTACCTCATCGTGAACACGCTTCTGCTCTACATTGCCGCTTGGCTGGCTAACGGGCTGTTCGGGGCCGGGTTCCTCATCGAATCGTTCGGCAGCGCCTTTGTGGCTTCCATCGTCATCTCCATCGTGAGCGCCATCGTGAACTCCATTGTGGGGGCCGATGCTTAGAAGCTGCTTCGCCGCCCTTGGCCGTCCGTTGCGGAAGGGTTGGCCGGTCGTTTGGGTTCGGAGCCCCTGGAGCCCGCTCGCGCCCCGAGCCCTCCTGACGAGCAGCGTCAGTCAGTTAACGTTCAGGTAATCGGAGTAAAAAATGCGAGGGCTCTTTTGCGCTATCGCAGCGCGGAGCCTATATTGAAGGAATGCGTTTAAATACACAGGAAAGGGGTTTCTATGCAAACCACGCATGCGAAAGCCATCAAGTACCTCGGCATCGCCACTATTGTGTTGGCGGCTCTTACGCTTTTGGGCTGTCTGGTTGGGATGATAGGCATGGCTGCTTTGGGCAGCTATATCCAGAACGCCTGCTCGGCAGTTGACTATGGGTACGGCTACGGCCACCACGGCATGATGTCCAGTGGCTCTTACTCCGATGTTGCTGGCATCATGCTGGGCACCGGCATCACCAACGCCCTGTTCTTCTGGAAGCTGGCCTGCGCCGTCGTGGCGCTGATTGCCGGCATTGTGGCACTGCGCCTGAAGGACGCCACGGCCCACAACCTGCGCACTGTGTTCATCTGGGCGCTGGTGGCGGCCATTTGCTCGCTTCTGGCCGGCAGCTTCATCACTATGACCCTGCTCATCATCATCGCCGTGTTCGCCGAGATGGACCGCAAGGCACTGGAAGGCGGCGCTGCTGCCGCCCCTGCGGCGCCCGCTACGCCGGCGCCTGCGAATAGCGCCTATGTCGCCTCTTATGGCGATACCGTGCAGCCGGTAGCCGCCAGCGCCGTTGCCGCTGCTGCTGCCGCGCCGGTAAGCCAGGCGGCCGGCCCCGCGGTGGCCGAGAATCAGGCCATCTCCGAAGAGGCCACTGCCGCTGCTGTCACCTACGAAGAAGACGCCGCTGCGGTGATCGAAACCGCCGAAACCAAGGCCAGCACTGCGGCTGCCACCGCTGAAAACGCTCATATTGCCGAAGAGGGCCAGGCTGCCGCCGACTTCTACCAGGACAACGCCGAAGCGGTGACCAAGGCCGCCAATGCTGCGGAAGCCGCCTCGTTCGAGACCGACCCCACCGCCCCTGCCGTGATGGAGGCCCAAGGGGAAGCGGAAGAGCTGAAAGCGGCCGCCCCGGTTGCCGGCGCTGAGGCCGTGACGGCTCCCGAGACGGTGGTCGAGGCCGCGCCCGCAGGCGAGAGCGTAGTGGCCGAGGCGGAGTACGCCGTGGAAACCACTGCCCCTGCCGCTATGGAGGCCCAAGGGGAAGCGGAAGAGCTGAAGGCCGACGAAGCCGTTACCAAGCAGCAGGATTCCCCCGAGCAGCTGTAGCGCCGAAAGGCGATTCTCCGGGCCGTCTTCAACCGATGGAGACGGCCCTTTTTTGCGTCCCGCAGCCTGCCGGAAGGGTTATCATGGACAGGCTAAGATTTTCTACTGGAAGGAGCACGCAATGGACGCGCGCGTACGTGACCTCATCAACCAACAGATCAACAAAGAACTCTACTCTGCCTACCTCTACATGGACATCGCGGACTATTACGAGGAAGAGGGCCTGAAGGGCTACGCCAACTACTACATGATCCAGGCCCAGGAAGAGCGCGACCACGCGCTGATCTTCCGCAACTACCTGCACGAGAACGGCGAGAAGGTGGTGCTTGACGCCATCGCCAAGCCGGACAAGGTGCTGGACAGCTTCATGGGCCCGCTGGAGATTGCCCTTGAGCACGAGCAGTACGTGACCGCGCTGATCAACGGCATCTACGAGGCGGCGCTGGAGGCCAAGGACTTCCGCTGCCAAACCTTCCTGCAGTGGTTCATCACCGAGCAGTTGGAAGAGGAAGACAACGCCGAGGACATGATTACCAAAATGAAGCTGTTCGGCGGCGATCCGAAGGGCCTCTACGCCCTGGACACCGAGTACGCCGCCCGCGCCTACTCGGTGCCCTCTCCGCTGGCCGCCAAATAACATTTGGCGCCTCCTCGAACGGCACAACATTCTGCCTCTATGGAGAAGCCCCCATTCGGGGGCTTCTTGCGTATTTGCGGCAGCCGGAGGGCTAGAATAGCCCCTTGAGAAAATGCAGCACGCGCGCAAGGAAACCGGGGCAGAGCAATGCTGAGACTGGAGAACATTCGCAAATCCTACAAGACCGGCGATTTTGTGCAGGTGGCGCTGAACGACGTGTCGCTAACCTTCCGCGACAACGAGTTCGTGTCCATCCTGGGGCCTTCCGGCTCGGGCAAAACCACGCTGCTGAACATCATCGGCGGCTTGGACCATTACGATTCCGGCAACCTCATCATCGACGGCATCTCCACCAAGCAGTACAAAGACCGCGACTGGGACGCCTACCGCAACAACCGCATCGGCTTCGTGTTCCAAAGCTACAACCTCATCCCGCACCAGACCATTCTGGCCAACGTGGAGCTGGCACTCACCCTTTCGGGGGTGTCCCGCGAAGAGCGTCGCCGCCGCGCCACCTCCGAGCTTACCCGCGTAGGGCTGGGGGACCATCTGCACAAGAAGCCCAGCCAGCTATCCGGCGGCCAGATGCAGCGGGTGGCCATCGCCCGCGCCCTGGTGAACGACCCGGAAATCCTGCTGGCGGACGAACCCACCGGCGCGCTGGATTCCGCCACTTCCATCCAGATTATGGATCTGCTGACTGAGATCGCCAACGATCGCCTGGTGATCATGGTTACCCACAACCCCGAGCTGGCCGACCAGTATTCCACCCGCATCGTGAACCTGGCCGACGGCGTGATCTTGGACGACTCCGACCCCTACGCGCCCACCGCCGCCGAAGCCGCCCGCCAGGCGAAGCCGCCAAGGCGTACCTCCATGGGCTTCCTCACGGCGCTCTCCCTTTCCTTCAACAACCTCATGACCAAAAAGGGCCGCACCATCATGACCGCGTTCGCCGGCTCTATCGGCATCATCGGCATCGCCGCCATTTTGGCCCTGGCCAACGGCGTGAACGCCTACATCAAGTCGGTGGAGGAGGACACGCTTTCCCTGTACCCGCTGCAAATCATGTCCACCGGCCTTGATATGACCTCCATGATGATGGGCAGCATGGGGCTGGGGGACGAAGAGGGCGACGGCGCCGATGGCCAGGAGGCGCAAAGCGGCGAAGACGGCAAGGTGCGGGAGATGCCCATCATAACTCGCATGTTCTCGTCCATTGGCGCCAATGACCTGGCGGCGCTGAAGGAATACTTTGACTCGGGAGAGTCGGATATAAACCAGTACGTGCAGACCATCGACTACACCTACGACGTGACCCCGCGCATTTTCCTGGTGACCGATGAGACGGCGTTGGCGGCAACGGCGGGGGAGGAGCCAACGGCCGATGAGAGCGAAGAGAGCAGCGAGAGCGAAGCGTCCGGCGGAAACGTTGCCGATGGCGCCAAGCGCGCTGACGAGGTCAACGGGGATGCCGCCGACGACAATGAGGCAAAGTCCCAAAAGAATCTTGGCTATCGCCAGGTGAACCCCGATATTTCCATGGCGCCGCTGGGTATCAGCAGCACAGCCAGCACCAATTCCCTTATGTCGATGTCCATGTCCACCAACCAATTCGGCCAGCTTCTCGGAGATGCCTCCATTGTGGAGCCGCAATATGATGTGGTGGCGGGTCATTGGCCCCAGGCTTATAACGAAGTGGTGCTGGTGCTTTCCGGCCATGGGCGCAGCTCCGACTATTTGCTCTACCTGCTGGGGCTTAAGGACTATAGCCAGCTGGAGGCGATGATCCGCCAATTTGCCAACGAAGAGGAAGTGGTGGTGCCCGAAGGCGAAACCGAGGTCACCTATGAGCAAATCATGGGCGTGAAGCTGCGGGTGGTCAACCCGGCCGATTTCTATCGCTACGACAGTGAGTACAAAGTGTGGGTGGACAAGTCCGACGATGACGCCTTCATGGCGCAGCTAGTGGAAAAAGGGGAAGAGCTGGTGATCGCCGGCATTGTGCGCCCCAACCCCGACGCCAAGGTGACAGCGCTTTCCAGCGGACTGTACTATTCCCCCGATTTGATTACTCACCTGGTGGAATACGCCGAAGGCACCACCATTGTGAAAGATCAGCTGGCCGACCCGAAAATCGACGTGTTCAATGGCCGCCCCTTCGATGAGCAAGAGGACGCCGGCGATGATTTCGCCATGGACTCCCTGTTCACTATCGACAACGAAGCGCTGGAGAAGGCCTTCACCTTCGATACCTCCAAGCTTTCCATGGACATGGGCAGCCTGGCCAACATGGACCTCTCCTCGGCGCTGCCGCCCATGGACAACATGGACTTCGGCAATTTCGATCTCTCCGGCATGGACATGTCGGACATGGATTTCTCGGGGCTAGATTTGTCGAAGCTGGATCTTTCATCGGTCGACCTGTCGAAGATCGATATGTCGGATTTGGACCTTTCCGGCATTCAGGTGAACCCCGAGGACCTTTCCGATGCGGTAACGGTGAACCCGCAGGCGGTGACCGAGATGTCGGCGGCGCTGGCGGACGGGTTCTTCCAGAAGATAACCGACCCGGAGTTCCAGAAGGCCTACCTGGAGGCCTATCCGGACGGAGCGGGCAACTATTCCCAGATGATGCAATTCTACATGACCACCCCCGAGGCCCAGGCCATCGCGGCCCAGTATATGCCGCAGGTGATTGACGCCTCGAAGCTGGGGGAGACCATCTCGCAGGTGCTGGTGCCGCAAATTACCCAAGCGGTGGCCGCCCAGCTGGCGCCGAAGCTGGCCGAAGCCATCTCCACCCAAATGGTGCCGGTGCTGACCCAGGCCATTGCCACGCAAGTGTCCCAGCAGATGTCGAAGATGATATCGGAGCAGCTGGTGCCCCAGATTCAGCAGCAGGTGCAGTCCACCATGACCACCTATATGAAGCAGGTGGCCGACGTTCTGGCCCAGCAAACCCAGGCAGCGGTGGAGGACGCCATGAGCGGCATGATGGACAACATGGGGGATGCCTTTTCGGTAGACGAGGACGCCTTTGCCGATGCCTTCCAATTCAATATGAATCAAGAAGAGCTGACCGAGCTTTTCATGTCCATGATGCGGGTGGAAGAGGCTTCTTACGACAACAATCTGGGCAAATTGGGCTATGCCGACTTCGCCAAGCCTTCTGCCATCGATATTTATCCCAAAGACTTCGAATCGAAGGAGAAGGTAATCGAAATCCTGGACGGCTATAACCAGCAGAGGGCTGATGCCGGGGAGGAGGACAAGGAAATAACCTACACCGACCTGGTGGGTACTCTCATGAGCTCGGTAACCACTATCGTGAACATGATTAGTTACGTGCTGATTGCGTTTGTGGCCATATCGCTGGTGGTGTCGTCCATCATGATCGGGGTCATTACCTATATCTCGGTGTTGGAGCGAAAGAAAGAGATCGGCATCCTGCGGTCAATCGGCGCCTCGAAGGGCGACGTGTCGCGGGTGTTCAACGCCGAAACGATTATCGAGGGCCTGGTGGCGGGCCTTTTGGGCGTGGGGGTGACGGCGCTGGTGTGCATCCCCGCCAACGCCATCGTGTACGCGGTGAACGGGGTGCCCAATGTGGCGCAGCTGCCGTGGCAGGCGGCGGTGGCGCTGGTGCTCATCAGCGTGTTCCTCACCACGGTGGCGGGCCTCATGCCCGCATCCAGCGCCAGCCGCAAAGATCCCGTAGAGGCCCTCCGCAGCGAATAAGCTTCCGAATCACCCAGCCCCTTTTCGTTTCTGGAGGGTGGGTCGACCCGACAGGCCTGCGTTCGACGCTCCGTACGAGGGGAACTAACTCGCCCTGGCGGGCGAGTGGATTTCCCCTCTACTCCGCTTGGCCGGACCTCGCTCCGGCCCGCCGGGTCGGCCCAGCCAAGAGGCCATCGCAGGTCGAATTCGTAGGGCAGAGATTCTATCTCTGCCTAAGCGTTTCTGAAGCGGGGGGGGGAAGGGCGGCTACCTCGGTTCCAGCAGCGCTATGCATTCGGTGTGGGGGGTGTGGGGGAACATGTCCACCGGTTGGATGCGGGTGGCGCGGTAGCCCTGTTTGGCGAATTGTTCCAGGTCGCGCACCTGGGTTTTGGGGTTGCAGGAAATGTAAACCACGCGTGCAGGGTGCAGGCTGCACGCGGCGCGGATGAACTGCGGGGTAGAGCCCGCGCGGGGCGGATCCATGAAAATCACCAGCTCGTCAGCCGTGACGGGGGACGGGGATAATGTCATGATTCCCCCATCTCCCTGTGCCACGACATGTTCGGCGGGAGTTATGACATTATCTCCGTCCCCTGTCACGGTCTCTGCCAACTCTTCCATGAAGGCGGTGGCGTCAGCAGCTATGAACTGGGCGTTCTCTATGCCGTTGTGACGGGCGTTCTGGCGCGCATCGGCGATGGCACTCTCCACGCTGTCCACCCCCACCACGCGCTGGGCGCCGCGGTTGGCCGCCACCAGGGCGATGGTGCCGGTGCCGCAATAGGCATCGATGGCCCACGTGCGCGGCCCTAGCTGCGCCATGGCCATGGCGGTGTTGTACAGCACCTCGGTTTGGGTGGAATTCACCTGGTAAAACGATTGCGATGAAATGCGGAAGGAGAGGCCGCACAGGGTGTCCAGGATGAAGCCGGGGCCGTACAGCACCCGCTCCCTTTCCCCCAAGATGACGTTGGTTTGGCGGCTGTTGATGTTCTGCACCACGGTGGTGACGGCGGGCACGCGCCGCTTCAGCTCGCGGCAAAACGCCTTCGACGCGGGGAAGGCCTCGTCATTGGTGACCACCGTCACCAGCACCTCGCCGCTTTCGTGCCCCACCCGCACTACCGCGTGGCGCACGAATCCGGTGCCGGTGTCCTCGTTGTAGGGAGTCATATCCCAGCGGGCCATGATGTCGCGGATGGCCAGGGTCACTTGTTTTGCGGTTTCGTTTTCCACGAGGCACTTTTCGGCGGGAATCAGCCGATGGGTGCCTTTCTCGTACATGCCGGTGAGAATTTCGCGGCGTCCCCCGCCGGCGCTGCCCTCTTTGCCGGTGCGTTTGCGATTGCCCTGCTGGTCGGCAGTGCTTTTTCCACCGCGTTGCCCGTGGCCCTGCGTCTCGTCTTTCGATTTGCGTCCTGGCGCATAGGGGGAAATTACCTTATCGCGATAGTGGTACGGGCAGGCCATCCCCAAAATAGGCTCCACCGGCACCTCGAGCGCCATTAGCGCGTACAGTTGCTCCATCTCGTGTTGCTTGCGAGCCAGCTGCCGGCTGTAGTCCACCTCGATGGCGGAGCACCCGCCACATCGGTCTGAATAAGGGCACCTCCGCGGCTGTTTGCCGGTTTTGCCTTTGGAGCGGGGGAGTTGCGCCTGCTTGGGGTTTTCCCGCTTGCCGTTATTGCCGCGGGATTGGTTTCCGCTTGTGCCGCGGCGGCCGTGGGGCCGACGCTTCGGTTCAGTCATGGGCGCCTCCGTTTTCAACACTAGGATTTTACCATCATTGATGGTAAAGAATCGGGAGGGCGCTGCGGCGACGTATTCCTTTCATGTGTGTAAGGGTGGGGGTTTCGGGGTGCGGCGAAGGCCCCGCTACTGGTGGCTTCCGCTAAAATGGCCCCATCGGTTCTAGGGTGTGCGGATGGAAGGGGATCGGCGGCCATGAGCATGGTTTACATCGTAGAGGACGATGAGGCGCTGGCCCGTGAGCTGCAGAGGCTGCTGCGGCTGCAGGGCTATGAGGCACTGGTATGTGACAACTTCCCCCTGGCGGCCCAAGGGGCTCTGGCGGCCAACGCCGATTGCGTGCTGTTGGACCTCAACTTGCCCGGTGCCGATGGCCATGGCATCTGCCGCAGCATTCGCGAACAGTCCAGCGTGCCCATTATCGTGGTCACCTCTTCGGAAAGCGAATTCGATGAGGTGCTGGCGCTGGGGCTGGGGGCCAACGATTACGTGACCAAGCCTTATCGGCCTGCCGCCCTGTTGGCCCGGGTGGCGGTGCAGCTGCGCGGGGGCGCTTCCGGGGCTGGTGAGCGCATGGCCCATGGTGGCGTGGTGCTGGATGTGGCTCGCGGCACGGTAACGGTGGGGCAGAACAGCGCCGAGCTCACCCGCAACGAGCAGCGCATCCTTCAGCTGCTGATGAGCCAGCCGAAGAGGGTGTTCACGCGGCAGGAAATCATGTGCGATCTTTGGGAATCGGATGCCTTTATCGATGACAACACCCTTACGGTGAACGTCACTCGATTGCGGCGCACTTTGGCGCAGATAGGCGCGTCTGAGGACTTTATCAAGACTCGCCGCGGTGTGGGCTACTACTTGTAGGAGCGTGCGTTGGAAGAAAAGTACACGCTGGCCATATTTTTGAGAAGCCGCTGGGCTTCGGTGGCATGTGCGCTGGTGGCGCTGGTGCTGTTGTGGTTTTCGGCGGGGTTTTTGGGAGTGAGCGACGATGGCCGCATGATGCTGGCCGGGCTTGCGGGCTTTTTGCTTGCAATGGGGTACGGGGCGGACTACCTGCGGCAGCGCGCTTTCTACCGTCAGTTGCTGGATGCCTGTCGCAACATGCAAGGTCCCTCGCAGTTGTCCGCCTGGGTTCGTGAGCCGGAATTTCCTGAGGGCCGTATCGCCTTTCAGCTGTTGGAGCGGATGGAATCGCAGGCCATCGCCCAGATTTCCCAGGTACAACGGCAGTCGCAGGACTATCGCAGCTATATAGAGCTGTGGGTGCATGAGACTAAAATGCCTCTAGCGGCGGCGCAGCTGATTGCGCAGCGGTTGCAAGGAGCCGACAAGTTGGAAATCGCCCGACAGCTGGATCGGCTGCAGGGGCAGGTGGACCAAGCTTTGTACTACGCCCGTTCCACCTCGCTTACCAATGACTACGTGATACGTTCGCTGCCGTTGGCCGCCGTGTGCCGCGAAGCGGTGAAGCGCAACGCCCGGCTGCTCATCGAGCAAGGGGTGGCGCCCCAGGTGAAGGTGGACGGCGACGTGGTGGTGCAATCCGATGAGCCGTGGTTGCTGTTCATTTTGGGGCAGCTGCTCACCAACGCCGCCCAGTACGGCGCCAAAACCGTGGTGCTCTCATCGAAGGAGGTGGAGCCGGGCACACCGCGGGGACACACTCGCCTGGAAGTGCGAGACGACGGCTGGGGCATTCCCGCCCAAGACGTGCCACGGGTGTTCGAGCGCGGGTTCACCGGGGGCAATGGCCGCAGCCGCGGTGGCGCCACCGGCATGGGGCTCTACCTGATAGCCATGATGGCCGAGCGCATGGGAATCGGGGTACAAGTGGCCAGCGAGGAGGGTGTCGGCACTCGTTTTTTGCTGGACTTCCCCCATTCTTGAGCGCTGGAGCGCCCGGGGCGCCCAATCCTTACAGAGCCGTAAGTGAACAGTAAGCCCCTTCGATGGCTGCCGTAAGCGGCAAGCCGTAGGATTTTCACTGTTGGACTTAGGGTTCGAGCAGAAAGGGAATCCCCATGCATACAATAATCCGTGTCGTAACCGTGGTGGCGATTGCCGGGGCGTTGGTGGCCCTGGCCACGACTCAGCTGCCGAAGACCATCAAAGTGGAGGGTTAAGCCATGACCGAAGTTTTCGCCCGCGCTTCCGCGGCCCATGCGGCGAACAGCAACCGCGATGCCCTTCAGGTGATGGCGGTCAAGAAGACGTTCGGCAACCGCGATAACCTCACCAATGCCCTCAATGGCGTTACGTTCAATGTGCAGACCGGTGAGTTCATGGCCATCATGGGACCCTCCGGCTCTGGCAAAACCACGCTGTTGAACTGCATTTCCACCATCGATCGCGTCACATCCGGCAGCATTGTGGTGGGAGGCCGTGACATCACCTCTTTCTCGCGGGGCGATTTGGCGAAGTTCCGTCGCGAAGAGCTGGGTTTCATTTTCCAGGACTTCAACCTTCTCGACACTCTCACCGGTTTCGAGAACATCGCGCTGGCCCTCACCATCAAGGGGGCTCCGGGGCGTCAGATTCCCGAGCGCGTGCGCAGCATGGCCCGCACCCTGGGGGTGGACGGCGTGCTGGACAAGTACCCCTACCAAATGTCCGGCGGCCAAAAGCAGCGGGTGGCGGCCGCCCGCGCCATGGTGGGTGATCCGAAGCTGATTTTGGCTGACGAGCCCACTGGCGCCCTCGATTCCCGCGCCTCGGCGGTGATGCTGGAAATCATGGAGCTGATGAACCGCGATTTAGGGGCCACCATTATCATGGTCACCCACGATTCTTTCGCCGCCTCGTTTACCGACCGCGTGCTGTTTCTGCGCGATGGCGAGCTGTTCAACGAGCTGCGTCGCGGCGATTCTTCCCGCGAGGAGTTCTTCGCCCGCATCATGGAAGTGACCACGTTCCTTTCGGGAGAGGTGGGTCATGATCTGTAAGCTGGCATGGCGCAACGTCCGCCGCTCGGCGCGCGACTACGCCATTTATTTCGCCACGCTGCTGTTCGGTGTGGCCGTGTTTTACGCCTTCAATTCCATTGGCAGCCAACAGGTGCTTTTCGATTTGAAATCTACTGCCACCGCTGCCCAATTCCGCACCACGGCCGACTTGCTCAATATGTTCTCGGTGGTCATTGCCGGCGTGCTGGGCTTTCTGGTGCTGTACGCCAACCGGTTTTTGGTGCGGCGCCGCAAGCAAGAATTTGGCATCTATCTGCTTTTGGGTATGAAACCGGTCAGCGTTTCGGCCATCGTGCTGGTGGAAACGGTCATGGTGGGGTTGTTTGCGCTGGTAGTAGGCATTGTGGCCGGTGTCGTCCTGTCCCAGGGGCTGTCGTTTGTGACGGCATCGCTGTTCGATATGGTTTTGGCCAATTACCAGTTCGTGTTCTCCCAGTCCGCATTTGCGGGCACCATCGCCTGCTTCGCCGTGATTTTCATAGTGGTGGCGATGTTCAACACCTTTTCCGTCAGCCGGTTTTCGCTGGTCAACCTTTTGCAGGCCGATTTGCGCAATGAGAAGATGTCGGTGCGCAACCCGTGGCTGTGCGGGGCAGTGTTCGTGGTGGCGTTGGGCATTCTGACGTTTGCCTATGTGAGGCTGCAGGAAAATGGCTTGGTGATGCTGGACGACCCGGCCTTCCTCCAGGCCACTGTCGGCATGCTGCTGGGCAGTCTGCTGTTCTTCTGGTCGCTGGCGGGCCTTGTCATCAATCTGGTATCCCGTTGCCAGCCCTTCTATTTGAAGAAGCTGCGGCCCTTCACGCTCAGGCAGGTGGCCAGCCGGGTGAACACGGCGTTTCTCTCGCTGTGGGTCATCTGCGTGCTGCTGTTCTTTTCCATCACGTGCTTTTCTTGCGGCATGGGGCTTGCGGACGTGTTCACCCGGCAAGTCGATGGGGGCAATCCCTACAGCGCAACGCTGCGGGCGGCGGTGTGGACCAGCGATAGCGGGGCCAGCGCCACTGACAACCCGCTCACCCGCCGTGCTGAGATGGAGGCGGAAGCGCCGGAGCGCCTGGCCCAGGCAGAAGCGGCCCAGTGGAGCATGGCCCAGGTGCTGCAGGCCGGTGCAGGGGACCTGTGGGACTCCACTGTGGGGGGTTGGGCCCAAATTGACTACATGACCAGTCCCGATTGCTCCTATGCGGCGATGGTCGACGTGCTGAAGCAAAGCGGTAAGGCCACCGAAGAGGACTTGGAAATGGTGTCCGGCGTTGAGGACAGCGGAATGCTCATGGTATCCATTTCCCAGCTCAATGACGCCTTGGCGCTTCAGGGCAAGCCGCCTGTGGTGCTTGAGCCGGGGCAGTACGTGGTGAACAACAACATGGATTCCATTCAAAAGCTGGTGGACATCTACGTGGACGAAGCCCCGGTTCTTACTCTGGGCGGACAAGAATTAGCCTGCGCCTCCGAGCCGATTGCGGTGCAGATGGAGGACAACACAATGCTCTCCTCAGGGTTTGTGCTGGTGGTGCCCGATGAGGTGATTCAGGCAGCCTTCGATGCCAACGTCATACCCACAACGTGCTACTTGAACATCGACTATGCCGACAATGGCCGCACCGACGAGGAGAACCGTCTGGCGCTTGAGCAGATTATCGCTGCGGTGCAGCCGGCTTCCGAGGAAGGGTTCAGCCGCGGCGACGACAGTAGCTGGGCTGGCCGGTTGTGGCCGGTGACCAGCATGACCACCCGTGAGGGCATGATTGCCCAGTCCCAGGGGCTGCGCATGATGATTACCTACCTGGCGCTCTACATCGGTTTTGTGTTCCTGGTATCCACTGCCGCCATCTTGGCCATCCAACAGCTGTCCAACGTGGCCGACTCCACAGGGCGCTACCGCACCTTGTATCGTTTGGGTTGCGACAATCGCCAGGTGTTCGGTTCGCTCTTCGTCCAGATTCTCATCTACTTCGCCACCCCGTTGCTGTTGGCGCTGTGTCATTGCGCCTGTGCCATCAGCGCGATGGAGGAAACGCTGTTCCGTTTGGCCAACGTGCCCATGACCGGGCCCATCGCGATGGCGGCGGCGTTTTTGCTGGTCATTTACGGCGGTTATTTCGTCATCACGTACTTCACCAGTCGAAACATGGTGAAAGGGGTGTTGCGGCAACCGTAAAAGCCGGCCTGCCACTTGCTTTGCCCGATGCGCCGCGCGCGCAGCCCAGCGCCCCCGCCTTCCCCTCCTTAAGGCGGGGGCGCGCTGCTATGGCGCGGCCTCTCGTGGAATCGCCGTGACGCAGGGGGAAAGCGCCGGGCGTTGGAGCGCGGGAATGCTACAATCAGGCGTTACGTTACGTCCCTTGCGCGAACGCCGCTACCCTGGTGCCCGCGCCCGAACAACGCGAGGTGTTCTCCATGACCGAGGCCTGCCCCGAGGCTTCCCAAACCGGCGCGCCGCAGCCGAAAGCCAGCGGCGCCATCGTTTCCCCTGTCATCTTGGGCGGCGACATCGGCGCCTACAGCCTGGCCCGCACGTTTCACGAGGCCTATGGCGTGAAGCCGCTGGTGCTCAGCCAGGCTAACAGCCACCTGTGCCACGACAGCTCCATTCTGGAGAATCGCGTGAACCCTCAGCTGGACAATGTGGATGTGCTGATGCAAACCCTCAAAGATGTGGCGGCCGAGAAAGAGGGCGAAACTCTTATGGTACTGGCCTGCGGCGACTGGTACGTGCGCCTTTTAGTGGAGCATCGTGCCGAGCTGGAAGCGGCCGGCTACATCTTGCCCTACATCTCCGAGGAGCTGCTTAACCGGCTGGTGCTGAAAGACTCCTTCTACGAGATTTGCGAGGAATGCGGCGTCCCGTATCCGAAAACGGCCGTGTTCGACACCCAAGCGCCGGTGGGTCCGGAAACCTTCGGCCTCACCTTTCCGGTGGTGGCCAAGCCGGCGTCGTCGGCCGAGTACCACTACGCCCAGTTCCCTGGCAAGAAAAAGGTGTTCTTCTTCGACACGCCGGCGCAGCTGAAGGAGATGCTGGACAACCTGTGCGCCAGCAGCTACAAGGGGAAGTTCCTGCTGCAAGAGTTCATCCCCGGTGACGACACCAACATGCGCATCCTCACCACCTACAACGACCGCACCGGCAAAATGCGCTTCGCCAGCTTCGGTCAAACGGTGCTGGAAGACCCGCGCCCCCAGGCCATCGGCAACCCCATGGCCATCATCAGCCGCGAGTGCGACGAGGCGGTTGAGTGCGCCCGGCGCCTTACCGAGCACGTGGGCTACACGGGATTTGCCAACTACGACATCAAGGTGAACCCCGAAACTGGCAAGTTCGTGTTTTTCGAGGTGAACACGCGGTTGGGGCGCAGCAACTACTACGTGACTGCCGCCGGTGACAACACGGTGCGCTGGATTGTGGAAGATTTGGTGGAAGGCCGCGAATTCCCCGATGAGGTGCAAGTGGCCCGTGGCCGCAAGAGCCTGTACACGGTGCTGCCGAAGTCGGTGCTGGTGGAGCACGTGCAAGACCCGGCGCTGCGGGCCGAGGTGCAGCAGCTGTTCGCGGAGGGGCACGCGAAGAACCCCATCAACTATCCGGCGGAAAAGCGGCTGGTGCGCAAGCTGTACCCCTACTACTTCGAGCAGAAGCAGAAGAAGAGCCTGCGGGAGTTCTACCGGGCCGAAGAGGCGCACAAGGAGGCGCAGGCGGGGGAGGGCGCTGACGGCGCCGCGGCCGCAGCCGATGTCGCCGCGTCCCCTAAGGGCTACGTGACGGTGCCGCCGCCAGAGGCCGATGCGCCGGAAGGCGGCGAGCATCGATGACCACCAAGCTCGCGGGCGTTTTAGGGGGCACCGGCCCTGCTGCCACTGCTTACTTCTTGAAGCGGCTGGTGGACTTTACCGACGCGGAGCGCGACCAAGATCACGTGCGGGCCATCGTGCACAACGACACCGCCACCCCCGATCGCACCGACTTCATCTTGGGCAAAAGCGATGTGTCGCCGCTGCCCTACCTGGTGGAAGATGCGCGGCTTCTGCAGCGCTGCGGCTGCGACTTTCTGGTGATGCCCTGCAATACCGCCCACTGCCTGTTCGCCGAGGTGCAGGCGGCGGTGGACATCCCCCTCATCCACATGATTGAGGAGACGATGGCCCATTGCCGCGCCCGCAGGTTCAACCGGGTGGGGGTGCTGGCCACCGAAGGCACCGTGGCCACCAACATGTTCGGGCAGGCGGGGCGTCCGCACGGTGTGGACGTGCGCTATCCGGGGCCCGAAGGCCAGGCGGAGGTGGATCGCATCATCTACGATGCGGTGAAGGCGGGCCGCCCGGTGGCGCCCGAGGAACTGGGGCCGCTTTCGGCCCTGATGATGGAGGAGGGCTGCGATGCGCTGATACTGGGCTGCACCGAGCTTTCCGCCGCTTTCGGCGAGAACCGCCGCGCTTCGGGGGTGCCGGTGGTGGACCCGCTGGATGTGCTGGTGGTGCGCACCATCGAGGCGGCCGGGGCGCCAGTGAAACCCCGCGTTTTCTAACAAACTTACCAGGAGGTTTATTCTATGTGCGGTTTTGTGGGCTTCTACGACGCCGGAACCGATTTCGACCACGCGGCGGTGGTGAAGGCCATGGCCGACGCCATTGCCCACCGCGGCCCCGATTCGGAGGGCTTCTTCAACGACGAGCGGGTTTCGCTGGGTTTCCGCCGCCTGTCCATCATCGACCTTGAGGGCGCCAGCCAGCCGCTGTACAACGAAGACGACCAGCTGGTGCTGTGCTTCAACGGCGAAATCTACAACTTCCAAGAGCTGCGGGCCCAGCTCATCGAGGCGGGCCACGTGTTCAAAACCCATGGCGACGGCGAAGTGATCCTGCACGGTTTCGAGGAGTGGGGCGAAGGGCTGCTTGGCCGCCTGCGCGGCATGTTCGCCTTCGTGCTGTACAACCGCGAAACCGGGCGCCTGTTCATGGCCCGCGACAACTTCGGCATCAAGCCGCTGTACTACTTCGCCGATGGCGATGTGCTGCTGTTCGCCTCCGAAACCAAGGCGCTGCTGCGCCACCCTCATTTCAAGAAGGCGCTGAACCGCAAGCGGTTGGGCCATTACCTGTGCATTGAGTACCTGCCCGATGACGAGACCATGTTCGAGGGGGTGCGCAAGGTGCCGGCCGGCCACTGGCTGTCGTGGCAGGGGGGTGCCTGCGAAGTGGTGAAGTGGTGGGAGCCCAGCTTCTGCCCGCAGGAGGGGCGCACCCGCGCCGAAGAGGCGGGCCAGATTGCCGCGGCTTTGCAAGAGTCGGTGAACGCCCACGCCATCGCCGATGTGGAGGTGGGCTGCTTCCTTTCCGCCGGCGTAGACTCCAGCCTGGTGGCCAACGAAACCTCCCATATTATGAAGGCCAAAACCTTCTCCATCGGTTACGGCGAGCAGAAGTACTCCGAACTGGAGGCCGCGAAGACCTTTGCCGATGCCATGGGGCTTGAAAACTACAGCCGCGGCATTGATGCGGAAACCTTCTTCGCCTCAGTGCCGGCGGTGCAGTACCACATGGACGACCCTCTGCCGAACCCTTCTGCCGTGCCGCTGTATCATTTGGCGCATTTCGCCGCCGAGCAGGTGAAAGTGGTGCTTTCCGGCGAAGGGGCCGACGAGCTGTTCGGCGGTTACCCGCTGTATCAGGAGGGGCTGGACTACCACCCCTACATGAGCGTGCCGGCGCCGCTGCGCAAAGCGGCCGGCGCTTTGGCCAGCCTGTTGCCGGAGGGCACTCACGGGCGCCGATTCCTCATGCGCGGCGCGCATCCGCTGGAGGAGCGCTACCGGCGGCTGGAGTACAACTACACGTACCCGGAGGCGCTGGCGCTGCTGAAGCCGGACGTGGCGGCCGAGGCGGAAGCCTGCGGTGCGCCATGGGAAGCGGAGGCGCCGCTGTTTACCGAGGTGAAGGCCCACTATCCGGGGCAGGGGCAAATTGATGAGGTGACCGCCATGCAGACGGTGGACATCCTCACCTGGATGCAGCAGGACATCCTGCTGAAGGCGGACAAGATGTCCATGGCTGCCTCGCTGGAGCTGCGGGTGCCCTTCCTGGACAAAGAGGTGTTTGCCCTCTCCCGCACCCTGCCCACCGCCGATCGCGTGTCCAAAACCGAAACCAAATGCGCCCTTCGCTCGGCTGCTGCGGAAACCCTGCCGCCGGTGACGGCGAAGATGCCCAAGATCGGCTTTATCACGCCGCTGGCCCAGTGGATGCGGGAAGAGCCCTATACCACCATGGTGCGGGAGAAGATCACCGGCCCGGTGGCGGAGCAGTTCTTCGATACTGCGCAGCTGGGGCGTCTGCTCGACCAGCACGTGTCCGGCGAGAAATCCAACATGAAGAAAATCTGGTCCATTTACAGCTTCGTGGTGTGGTACGAGCAGTTCTTCGGCGACAGCGACCTCGCCGCCTAAGCGGTGCGGCGACTGGGGTGCCTGGGGTGCCTGGGACGACGCGGCGGCCTTGCGGTCGGGAGCGGCGCGCCGGCCTTGCGGTCGGGAGCGGCGCGCCGGCCTTGCGGCCTTGGGGGCGCGGCGGCTGCGGTGCCTGGAACGACGTTCTGGCTGGGACGATGCGGCCCTGGGGGCGCGGTGGCGGCTGGGGCGACGCGGACTTGCGGTCGGGAGCGGCGCCGGCTGAGCGTTGAGGCGGGAAGCGCGGCGTCCGAACGGGCACTTCCGTGGAGCTGCGCGGCGCACAGAGCAGGCGCTTCGGTAAAGGACCCGCGCCTGCTCTGTGTGCCGCGCGCTCATTTCCCGCAGCCGCGCACCTTTCAGGGCGGGGAGCGCGACAGAGCCTCAGCGCTTCGCGTACAAAACCGTCAGTTTTGTGCATGGAAGCGTCGGCGCTGCATGAAAATGACGGTTTTGTACGGACAACGAGCTCAATTCGATGGCTAAGTATCGGAAAGCGATAAAAGTCATGATTCATTTCGCGAAAAACCGTCGCAAAAGCACTGTATTTCGCTTTTGGAGCAGCTTGTTCCGTACAAAACCGTCGATTTTGCGCACAGAGTGCACCTTTGTGCACAAAACTGACGGTTTTGTACGGCTTGGGCCAACAAGGAAGGGGTGTGGGACATGAACAACCCATTGCGCTGCGAAGAGAACGGGCAAGAGGGGGTCGAGCAGTGCCGGTACCCTGGCACGGGCGCTGCTCCGGACGCTTCGTGCGCCGCGGACGCTGCTTCAGGCGGCCCTTCGTGCGGTGCGGGAGCTTCTTTGAACGCGCCGCTTGTGAGCAGGGTGATCGATACGATGACCTCCTGGCGCCTGACGGGGCTGGATACTCCGGTGCTGCTGATGGTGTCCGGCGGGTCCGACTCCACGGCGCTCGCTTACATCGCGGCAACCCTGGCCGATGCGGGGGCGTTGGGGCCGTGTGCGCTCTTGCACGTTCACCACCATATGCGCGGCGCCGAGGCCGACGGCGATGCGCAGTTTGCGGAAGCTCTTGCCGAGCTGCTGGGCTTTCCGTTTTTCCGCTGCGATATCGACGTGCCCCAGCTAGCGGCCGAGGGCCACGGCAACCAGGAGGCGGTGGCGCGCCGCGAGCGTTACGCTGCCGCACAGGAAGCGCTGGCCAGTTTCTGCCGCCGCCTGGCCGTTCCCGTTTCCGAGGGGCGCATCCTCACGGCCCATACGGCCGACGACCGCATTGAGAACTTCTACATGCGCTCCATCGTGGGCACCGGCCCCGGCGGGTTTCGCTCGATGCGCTACCGCAATGGGCTGGTGGCGCGGCCGCTTCTGGACCTTTCGCGCCAACAGCTGCGCGGTTACCTGGAAGAGAGGGCCCGCACCGGCCAGCCGGTGGCGCGCGATGAGGCGGGGGCCCTGTGGCGCGAGGACGCCACCAACGCCCATACCGACCGCTTCCGCGCTTATGTGCGCCATAAGATGGTGCCGGCAGCGCGGGAGTGGAACCCCCGGTTGGGCGAGGTGATGGTGCGCACCATGAACCAGATAGCCGATGAAGACGACATGCTGGAAGCTATGGCTCGCAAGATTGCCGAGCGCTGCGTGGAGCCACTGGGGGAGGAGCCGCCCGCCGCGGTTGCCGCCGCCGTGGGGGTGCCGGTGCAAGAGCGAGCCTTCCTGTTAAAGCCCGCCTTCGGGGAAGAGCCGCGTCCGTTGCAGAAGCGGGTGCTCTACCAGCTGCTGCGGGAAATGCTGCCGGCCGAAGCCCGCGTGCAGTCGGCCTCCATCGACGCCGTTCTGGCGGCGTTTGGCCTCGATGGCGCCCCTATCAGCGGATACGTGGACAACATCCAGGGCAACATTGCCGTGAGCGCTAACAAGAAGGGCGTGCGTCTCGAACCCATGGCCGTCTTTCGCGCCCGTCGCAAGCGGGGCTAGGCGTTGTCCTCGTCAAAAGGGAAGGAGACAACCGTATATTCGCAATGGTCCTCTTGACGGATGCGCCGAAGTGCCCGGGTATGGCAAGCGGGGGAAGCCTGTGGCAAACGGGGGACCAGGTGGCTCGCTTGGCGCGGGAAGGGTTGGGGAAGGCGTAACCCGTGGTTAAATAGGGGCGATCAAAAACACGAGCGAAGGGTTTTCCATGAGCGAAGAAACTTTTGAGAACGAGGCCGCTGCGGCCGAAGGCGCCCCGGGGGCGGGGGAGGCTGCCGCTGCCGAAGGGGCCGCTGCGGCCGAAGGCGTGGAGACCCCCGAAACCGAGCCGGCTCCCTTGCCCCTTACGGTGGTGCTGGCCAGCGGAAGCCCGCGGCGCCATCGGCTGCTGAGCGAGGCGGGGGTGAAGCACGTGGTGCGCCTGCCGCAGGTGCCAGTGGACGAAACGCTGGAGCCCGACCAGCTGGCCGACCCGGCCGAGGCCTGCAAAAAGCTGGCGGAGCGCAAAGCGGGTGCGGTGGTGCAAGAGCTGCTGGCGGAAAACCCCGTGGGGATGTTCGCCGTCATCGGCGCCGACACCATGGTGGTGAAGGACGGCCAGATTTTCGGCAAACCGGCCAACCTCTCCGACGGCAAGCACATGCTGCGGCAGCTCTCCGGCGCCACCCACAGCGTGATCACGGCGGTGTCGTTGTGGCTCATCTCCGCCCCCGATGCCGAGAAGCTGTCCATGGGCTTTCGCACCTTCGCCGATGAATCGTTGGTAACCTTCAAGTCGCTCACCGACGATGAAATAGCCGACTACCTGCGCAAAGGCGAATCCTTCGACAAAGCGGGCGCCTACGCCATCCAGGGGGAGGGCCGCCACCTGGTGAGCAGAGTGCAAGGGGCCATGGACACCGTGATCGGCCTGCCCGCCAAAAAACTGGTGGAGCAATTCCCCGACCTTCTGCAGGCGAAGTAGCCGCTGCGCTGCGTGCGGGCCTTCGCATTTTCGCATCTCTCAATTTTTCATGAAGCCGCAAGCCGGCTGCGGGGTTTTGCGGGCAAAACCCCTAGAATGGTGATGAACCATAAGCAGGAACACGGGCATTTTGGCTACGGATGAGTTACTAGTTTTTCCTTCGGGAATTGGGTGTGGCCGCTTTGCTTAGAATTGGGGACGAATTGGGGCTTTTGCGCGTGGCCGAAACCCCGCGAAAGGATACGCAGATGAACCTAGAAGACGACTTGGCCTACGAGCTGTTCTCGGAAATGGAAATCGCCGAGCGCGTTGCGGCGTTGGGCGAGGCCATCACCAAAGACTACGCCGATAAAGCGGACGAGGGCATCGTGCTCATTTGCGTGCTGCGCGGCGCCGCCATCTTCATGGGCGACCTGGCCCGCCAGATTAAGTTACCGCTGGAGATGGACTACATGGCCGTTTCCTCCTACGGCAACGGCACCAAAAGCTCGGGCGTGGTGCGCATCCTGAAGGACCTCTCCTCGTCCATCGAGGGCAAGCACGTGATTATCGCCGAGGACATTCTGGATTCCGGCCTCACGCTGAAGTTCCTCATCAAAAGCCTGAAAGCCCGCAAGCCCGCCTCCATCGAGGTGTGCACGCTGCTGCGGAAGGACACCCCCAACCAGGCGGACGTGAACTGCCGCTACATTGGTTTCGAGTGCCCCAACGAGTTCATCGTGGGCTACGGGCTGGATTACGCCGAGCGCTACCGCAATGTTTCCTGCATCGGTGTTCTGAAGCCGGAAATCTACAGCTAAGATTGCAACTGGGTATTTGAGCAAAGGCAGATCAATCATGGCAGATAACAACGAAAACCAATCGCCGCAACCACCGGCGCCGAAGGGCAATCCTTCCGGCCCGTCGGGACAACCGCCGGTTTCGCGCACCACGGTCATTTCCATCATTCTGTGCCTGATAGTGGCTTTCTTCGTGGGCAGCCAGTTCATGAGCTTCAATCAGCAGCAAAGCATGCAAACCGATGCGCTGCTCACTTCCGAGTTCGTGCAGGCGGTGGAGCAGGGGCGCGTGACCAAAGTGGTGTACGCCGCCAGCGACTACACCGTTTCCGGCACCTATTACCCGGCCGCTACTGCTGGCGCTTCGGCGGCCGATGCGTTCAACGGCGCCTTCGACGCGCTGAATGCCCGCATGGCCACCCAAAAGGGGCCCGACGGCAAGGCGCTGGGGGGCGTGGCCACCGAGGCGCTGTCGCCGGCTCAGCTGGGCAACCTGCACAACTTCACCTCCACCTACGTGGGTTCCGACTCGCTGGGGGAGATGATGGCGGCCCATCCCGACATCCAGTACGAAATCCAGCTGCCCAACCCCTTCCTGGCGGTGCTCACCTCTATCCTGCCAATTCTCATAATCGGCGCGCTGCTGTTCTTCTTTTTCATCCAAATGCAGAAGGCCAACAACTCCCAAATGAGCTTTGGCAAGAACAAGGCGAAGAAAACCCTGGAAGAGCGACCGGATGTGAAGTTCGCCGACGTCGCCGGTGTTGACGAGGCGGTGGAGGAGATGCAGGAAATCAAGGACTTCCTGGCCAATCCCGCCAAATACCAGTCGATGGGGGCAAAGATCCCCCGCGGCTGCCTGCTGGTGGGCCCTCCCGGTACCGGCAAAACGCTGCTGGCCCGCGCAGTGGCCGGCGAGGCGGGCGTGCCGTTCTTCAGCATCTCCGGCTCTGACTTCGTGGAAATGTTCGTGGGCGTGGGCGCCAGCCGCGTGCGCGACCTGTTCAAGGACGCCAAGGAAGCGGCGCCGGCCATCATCTTCATCGACGAGATTGACGCCGTGGGCCGCCAGCGCGGCACCGGTTTGGGCGGCGGTCATGACGAGCGCGAGCAAACCCTGAACCAGCTGCTGGTGGAAATGGACGGCTTCGAGAGCAACGACTCGGTAGTGTTGCTGGCGGCCACCAACCGCTCCGACGTGCTGGACCCGGCGCTGCTGCGCCCCGGCCGTTTCGACCGCCAAATTGTGGTGGACACCCCCGATGTGAAGGGGCGCGAGAAGATTCTGCAGGTGCACTCGAAGGACAAGCCCATCGGCTCCGACGTGGATTTGGCGAAGATCGCGAAGATTACCCCCGGTTTCACTGGCGCCGACCTGGCCAACCTCATGAATGAGAGCGCGCTGCTGACCGCCCGTCGCGGCAAGAAAATCATCACCATGCGCGAAGTGAGCGAGTCGATGGAGCGCGTAATTGCCGGCCCCGAGCGCAAGGGGCGCGTGCTGAATGAGCAGACCAAGCACACCATCGCCTACCACGAAAGCGGCCATGCCTTGGTGGGGCACCTGCTGTCCCACGCCGATCCGGTGCATAAGATTTCCATCATCTCCCGCGGCCGGGCGCTGGGCTACACCCTGTCCATCCCCGACGAGGACAAGGTGCTGAACACCCTGGGCGAGATGAAGGACGAGCTGGCGGTGTTCATGGGCGGTCGTGTGGCGGAGGAGATTTTCTGCGACGATATCACCACCGGCGCTTCCAACGACCTGGAGCGCGCATCCAAGATGGCCCGGGCCATCGTTACCCAGTACGGCATGAGCCCGCTGGGTACTCAGGTGTTCGGCCAGCCCAACCATGAAGTGTTCCTGGGCCGCGACTACGGCAACACTCAGGATTATTCCGAGGAAACCGCCCGCCGCATCGACGAGCAGGTGTCCATCATCATGAAGGAAGCCCACGACCGCGCCCACGACATCCTGAGCGCCCGCAAGGACCAGATGGACCTGATGGCCAGCGTGCTGTTGGAGCGTGAGACGGTGGAAGGCGAGGCTTGCGAAGCCCTGCTGGACAACAAGTGGGACGAGTACCTGGCCCGCGAAGGTGACATCATAGCCGCCAAGGAAGCGGAAGAGGCGGCGGCCCGCGCTAAAGACGAGCAGTTGGCCAACCCCAACTGGCGCGAAGCCGAGGTGGAGCCGGGCGACCAAGACGCCAACGGCCCGTTCCGCCCGGCGGCGGAAGACGCCGACCCCAGTGACATGCCCACTCAGGCGCAGGTGGACACGGAGATTCACCGCGAGGACGTGATGGACTCCACCCCCGACGCCCCGGCGCCGCCGGATGGCGAAGACAAGAAGTAGCACCGTCGAAAGCCCCCGGAAACGGGGGCTTTCTTGTTCTGCTGGCCTGGCGGCAACCGGAACTATTCGGCGTTGCAGCGCACTGCGGCCACCCGCCCTTGCCCTTTATGCCTTACCTTCGCGTACCGAGGTACGCTCAGCCGGCCTTCAGGGCGACTATGGGTCACATGCCTCGCTCGCACGCCGGATCTACGAGGGGGCAATGAAGCCTGCGTTGAGCGGCGGATGGTTTCGTGGGGAAGAGGTTCCATCTCTTCCTAATCTTACTGCTTTACTTGCCCATTTAACACGTGCTTGGCAGACGGCTTGCCCGATGCGTTATTTCTCCGCCTGCCGTTCATCGGGAATTCTCAGGGCCTGTCTGGTTTACCCTTGGTAGACCAACGGCAGAAAGGCGTTTTATGTTCTGGAAGTGTTCCACCTTTGAATTCGACACCCGCGTGCCTGTGGTGATGGGCATCTTGAACATCACCCCCGATTCCTTTTCGGACGGCGGCAGCTACCTCAAGCCGGCCGATGCGTTGTCCCATGCCTTCAAAATGCTGGAGGAGGGGGCTCACATCATCGATGTGGGCGGCGAATCCACCCGCCCCGGCGCCGCCCCGGTGGCGCCTAAGGAGGAGTGGGCCCGCATCGGGCAGGTGGTGGAAACGCTGGCCCGCCAGGGGGTGTGCGTTTCCGTGGACACGCGCCATGCGGAAGTGGCGGCGAAAGCGGTGGCGGCCGGTGCCTCCATCGTGAACGATGTTTCCGGCTTTCGCGACCCGGCCATGCGGGCGCTGGCGGCGGCGGGGGATTTCGGCTGCGTGGTGATGCACATGCCGGGCACCCCGGAAACCATGGCGTCCCAGGCCCAGTACGCCGATGTGGTGAACGAGGTGCGCGACTACCTGGCCCAAGCGGCAGCCAGCCTGGAGGCAGAAGGGGTGGCGCCTGCCCGCATTTGCGTGGATCCAGGCCCCGGCTTCGGCAAAACCCCGCAGCAGACCATCGAGCTGGTGCGCAACTTCCAGGAGTTCCGCCATTTGGGCTACCCGGTGATGGCGGCGTTGTCCCGCAAAAGCTTCATTGGCTACGCCTACAAAATCGACGACCCGATTGAGCGCGATGAAGCCTCTGCGGCTGAGGCGCTGATGGCGGCCGAGCTGGGGGCCACGGTCATTCGCACCCACAATGTGGCCGCGACGGCCGGGGCGCTGCGCGGCCTGCGCCCCTTCGCCATTTTGGGGCTGGGGGCCAATGTGGCCCTGGTGGCCGAGCCGGGCGAAGAGGACGAAGGGAAGGTGGCCCAGCTCAACCACGCCATTAGCCAGCTGTGCCTGCTGCCAGACTCCCAAATCATCGACATCGCCCCCTTCTATAAAAGCAAGGCCGCCTATTACGAGGACCAGCAAGATTTCGTGAACACGGTGGTGCTGCTGCGCACCGGGCTGCCGCCGAAGGAGCTGCTGCCCTGCCTGCACGCCATTGAGAACAGCCTGGGCCGCGTGCGGGAGATCGAGAACGGTCCGCGCACGCTTGACTTGGACATCGTGGATTACCAGATGTATGTGGTGGACACGCCGCAGCTGACACTGCCACATCCGCGAGCTGTCGAGCGCGATTTTGTGGTGAAGCCGATCCAGGACATTTTGCCGGGGCATGTGCTGGCGGACGGCACGGCGGTGGATGCGGTGCTGGAAGAGCAGCGGTTGGGCCGCGCATGGCGGCTGCAGCGCCCCGGCGCAGGGGAGTAGCCCCCCGACACGCCCCCTAACTCCCTGTGAGCTCAAAGGAAAGGATGACTGTTGCTGGATTTTCGTCTCCAGGTGCTGGAAGAGGTGGATTCTTCCAACAGCGTGGTGAAGCGGGCGCTCGAAGACGGGCAGCCGGAGGGGCTGGCCATTCAGGCGCGACGCCAAACTGGCGGTTATGGACGGCAGGGGCGCGGCTGGGCCAGCCCGGAGGGCGGCATGTACCTCTCGCTGCTGCTGCGGCCGCAGGTGCCGCCTGTTCAGCTGCCCACTCTCAGCCTGGTGACGGGGCTGGCGGTGCGGGAAGCGCTGCGTAGTTTGGTGGTGGCCAAGGAGGCCCGGCGCATCGTGGTGAAGTGGCCCAACGATGTGGTGTACGACGGCGGCGCTTCGGAGCCGCCCGCCTTCGATGCGACTGGCGCGGCCGACGCGGATGGCGGTGCCCTTGCCGTCGAAGAGCGTTTCGACAAAGCGGCGTTGCGCAAGATGTGCGGCATTTCGCTGGAATCCCACGGCGGCGGCATCTGCATTGGCATCGGGGTGAACGTGCTGTCCCCGGCCTTCCCGTCGCCCGTCTCCGGCAACCGTCCCCTGTACCTGGCCGAGTTGGGCTTTGGCCACACCTGCCAGCAACAGCAGGCAGTGGACGAGGTGGCCCATGCGGTGCTGCGGCAGTTCGCCTGTCATTATACCCAGTGGCTGGCGGAAGGGTTCGCCCCCTTCGTCGCGGCATTTTCCCAGGAAAACCCTCTGATGGGCAAGCGGGTGGAAATGGTGGACGTACAAGGCCGCCCGCTGGCTTGCGGAACAGTACAAAGCGTAGATGCCGCCGGCAATCTGTTGTTGCTCACCGCCGACGGCTCCCGCGCGATGGGTTTCGGCGAAGCTCATATTCTCTAAGGCGCTGAACGGGCGGGCGGTTCAGGCCCTCTGCCCTGGGGGTGCCCGTTTGCTCCGGCTTTATCTGGCGGTGCAGGTGTCTGCATGGTGTCCGTTTGCGAATAATCTCCCCACTGTGGAAAAAAGACAGGCCAGCGTGCAGGTGCGGGGCACTACTATGGAGAGGTTTCACTCCAGAAGAGGTTTAAATATGAGTACGCAACAGCCCCATACCCTTGTGCCCTCGGACGGCCTTGAGCCGGCCGAGGGCACGGCGGCGCCCGCAAACGGCGAAGCACCTTCCGGCTCTAGCCGGCCCGCGGCCACTGGCCCCCGTGGAGGCAACGAAAAGGTGATCCGCATGGGCACCGCTTCCATCCCGCGGCTGATTACCGAATTCGCCATTCCGTCGGTGGTGGGCATGGTAGTGAACGGCTCTTACAACATCATCGACTCCATGTTCCTGGGCCACGCCATGGGGGAGATTGGCCTTTCGGCGGTGACGGTGGCCAACCCCATCATGATCGTGTTCATGGCCCTCTCTATGCTGGTGGGCAACGGCGGCAACGCGCTGGCGGCCCTGCGGCTGGGGGAGGGCAAACGGCAACAGGCGGAAGTGGCCCTGGGCAATGTGGTGACGCTGTGCCTGGTGCTGTGGGTGCTGGTGGCCGCCATGGCCGCGTGTCCGCCGGTGCTCGACGGACTGCTCACCCTTTCCAGCGCCACCGACGACGTGCGCCCGTATGCGGCGTCGTTCATCCGCATTTTGTGCTTCGGCTTCGTGTTGCAGTGCCTCAGCATGGGGGTGAACAACTTCATCCGCACCTCCGGCGCTCCCAACATGGCGCTGGGTACCATGGTCATCGGCCTCATTGGAGCCACTGCCTTCAACTACCTGTTCGTGCTGGTGCTGGACTGGGGCGTGGTGGGCAGCGCTGTTGCCACCCTGTGCGGCCAGGCTATGTCCTGCGCGGCGGTGCTAGGCTATTTCATCTTCGGGAAAAGCGTGCCCATGCGCATCCGCGGCCGTTACCTGCGGCCAAACTTCAGGGTTATCGGCACCATTTTAGCCTACGGTTTCCCCAGCTTCGCCGTGCAGGCGGGGCTTGCGGTGGTGAACTTCGTGCTGAATTACCAGCTGGTGCGCTACGGCGCCCTCAGCCCCATCGGCGCCGAGGATGCGCTGGCCTCCATCGGTGTGGTGAATCGCGTGGGCATGTTCACCGTCATGCCCATCATTGGCGTTGCTGTTTCGCTGCAGCCGCTTTTGGGCTTCAATTACGGCGCCCGCCTCATCGGCCGCGTGCGGAAAATCTATGGGCTGGGGGTGGCCGGCGCCACGGTGATTGCCTGTGCGGAGTGGCTGTTCATCCAGCTGTTCCCCGCCGTCATCGCCGGCGCCTTCGGCATCAGCGAGCAGCTGGTAGAGTTCACCGCCTTCGCGCTGCGCATCCAGTTCCTGATGCTCTTCGTCGTGGGCTTCCAAATTGTGTCGGCCAACTACTTCCAGGCCACGGGGCAGCCGGCGAAGTCCATCTTCCTCACCCTTACGCGCCAGATCATCTTTTTGGTGCCGCTGCTGTTTTTCATGCCCCACCTCATGCCGGGCCTTTCCGGCAGCACGCTGGACGGGCTGGACGCGCTCTACTTCGCCACGCCAGTGTCGGATTTCCTGTCCGCCTTCGTAACGGCCATTTTCGTGCTGTTCGAGCTGCGCCGCCTGAAGCGCATGCAGCAGGTAATGGGGAAGGGGCCAACTGGCGCATAGTGCACTGTTGGCTTACCATGGTGGCAATCAACGAACCGTATTCCTGAAGGAGGACTGCCATGGCGCAGCTGGATATTGCGAACGTTCCCCAATGGTATTTGCAGCGGGCGGTGGACGATATGGTGCCGGGCCTGAGCATCTTTGTGCGCGACACTACGTTGGAGTCGCAGCAGCTGGCCGCCTATCAGGTGGGGCAGGTGCTGCGGGTGGACGAGCCGCTGTGTGCCACCAAGCGAGTGCTGGGCCCCAGTGGCAACGTGCGCTTCGCCATCATGTCGAACCACATGGAGGATCTGGGCGCGGAGGCGGCCCAACAGTTCGAAGCCCAGCCGCAAGACCAGGCCCCGTCGCTGCGGGATCTGGTGTCTGCCGGCGCCGAGCTGCCGGGGCAAGAGGAGGAACCGGGCGCCATGCGCTGGGGGCTCATGCAGGCGGCCGCTGGCAGCCACTTCAAGATGATCGACGTGTTTCCCTTCGAGGGAGTTACCCAGATAACGCTGCTGCACCTGCCCGACGACGAGCGCTGGCGCCTGTTCACGGCGGAGGTGCCGGCGGTGGAGCACCCGCTGGTGGACACCGCCCGCGAGCGCTTCCAGGACAAAATTGCCGCGCCGGTGATTGTGGAGCTGCAGGATGCGGAATACCAGCAGCTGACCGCCGGCGCCATTGGGTGCGTGGTGGACGGCGGCGCCGAGAGCGGGGAAGAGCTGCGCAGCCGCGCGGTGCGAATGCACGAGCTGCCCTTCCGCGCCATAGCGGGGAAGCTGTTCCTGCTGCAGGGGGCCATGGACATGGTGCGCGCGTCGGCGCCGGAAGGCACCGAACTGGGCGCGGCGGATTACCCGGATGCGTTGGCCTATGGCATCATCGACGAAGACGAGGGGCTGTGCCTGTTCGTGCTATCGTCGGCCCGCCTTGCCGAGGGGGGCTATCAGCTGGCCAACGATTTGGAGGGCACGGCGCTGATGCTGCCCTACACGGCTCTGGAGGTCACGCTGGGCACCGAGGTAGTGGACGGCAGCGTGGGGCAGTTCGGCGAAACCATCACGCGGCTGGAGCAAATGGCCTCCCCGGCCGATCCGTACCTTTATGAGCTGCGGAAACTGGATTTCTTCGACGGCCTGCGCCACCCGCAGCACCCGGACTGGGTGCGGGCCCTGGTGGCCAGCAACACCGTGGAACGGCCGGCGAGCGCCTGGCTGCGCATCGACGGCATGGGCGGGCAAGACGTGGCCGCCACGCTGCTCACCGAGGTGCCGGCCGATTTGGGAGTGGCGAAGGGGCAGCAAGTGCCGCTGCAGTTCCACGAAACCGAAGACGGCCTGTTGGCCGTTGCCGTGGTGGGGTAGAGGCGCTGTAGCCGAGAGGGTGCCCCCGTCCGCCCGCGAAAGCGGGGCCCAGGGGCGCCCGTGCTCAAACAGTCCTGGGCTCGCACGAAAGCGCCACTGGCGCTTTCGGCTCATGCGGAACTGCGCGCGGGACCCCTAGGCCCTGCTTTCGCTACTTGCATGTGCCTGAAATCGTAGGGCAGAGATTCTATCTCTGCCTAAGCGGCGCCCCTAGGCCCCGATTCCGCGGACGGTATTGCGCCCGCGTCTCCGCTCCCACTGCTCTCTCCCAAAAAAACAGGGGGCACAGGTCTCCCTGCACCCCCTGGTCACTTCCGCGAATGGTTCGCACGCGCTATTCTTCGCCGTTCCAGCAGTAGGTGCACACGGTTTCCGGATCGATGCCGATGGCCTCCAGCATGCCCTGCAGGCTCTGGTAGCGCAGCGAGTCGAAGCCCATGTCCTCGCAGATGGTTTTCAGCAGGCACTGGCCCCGTTCGGTGGCGCTGTCGGCGTATTCGTTCAGATGCGCCAGCCCCTCTTCGCCTTCCAGCTGATCCACCACGCGGCGGCCAATTAGCTCCATGTCGGACTTGCTGGAGCTGAAGGACAGATACTTGCAGGAGTACATGATGGGCGGGCAGGCGCTGCGCATGTGCACTTCCTTGGCACCCGACTCGTACAAGAAGTCCACCGTTTCCCGCAGCTGGGTGCCGCGCACGATGGAATCGTCCACGAACAGCAGCCGCTTGTCTTGGATGAGCTCCGGCACAGGCACCTGCTTCATCTTCGCCACCCGGTTGCGCACGTCCTGGTTGCTGGGCATGAAGCTGCGGGGCCAGGTGGGGGTGTACTTGATGAAGGGACGGCCGAAGGGCATACCGCTTTCGGTGGCGTAGCCGATGGCGTGGGGCACGCCGGAGTCCGGCACGCCGGCCACGTAATCCACCTCGGGCATGTAGCCCTGCTCGCGATCGTCGCGGGCCATGATGGCGCCGTTGCGGTAGCGCATCACTTCCACGTTCTCGCCCTCGTAGTTGGAGTTGGGGTAGCCGTAGTACACCCACATGAAGGCGCAAATTTTCATCTTGTCGCCGGCGGGGGAGGTGGTGGTGATGGTGCTGGGGGTGATGCGCACGATTTCGGCGGGCCCCAGCTCGTAGGCGTCCTCATAACCAAGCTTGTGGTAGGCGAACGACTCGAACGCCACGCAGTGGCCGTCGCCGTCTTTGCCCACTAGCACCGGCAGACGGCCCATTTTGTCGCGGGCCACAACGAGGGTGCCGTCTTCGGTCATGATCATGAGGGTGCAGCTGCCGTCGATAAGCTCTTGGGCATGGCGGATGCCCTCCTCGAAGGTATCCTTCTGGTTGATCAGTGCGGCAATCAGCTCGGTGGAGTTCACCTTGCCCGAGCTCATGGCCATGAACTGGCTGTCGTTGCCGGAGAAGTAGCGCTCCACCAGGGCTTCGTCGTTGTTGATGGCCCCTACTGTGGTGATGCCGAAGACGCCCAGGTGCGAGCGCACCAGCAGTGGTTGCGGGTCGGTGTCGGAAATGCAGCCGATGCCGCTGGTGCCGGCGAACTTCGCCAGATCGTCCTCGAAGCGGCTGCGAAACGGCGTGTTCTCGATGGAGTGAATCTGCCGTTGGAAGCCCTTTTCCTCTTCGTGGAAGATGAGCCCCGCCCGGCGCGTGCCCAGGTGGGAGTGGTAGTCAACGCCGAAGAACACGTCCAATACAACGTCGCGCTTGGAAACTGCGCCGAAGAAGCCGCCCATGGTACCTCCGTGAATTTGAAACGGGAGACTGCGCCCTTTTTTGCGCTGCTCCCGTTTTCTCCCTTGGTATTACCGCTTCAGTATAGCGCCCCGTCGCGTCCATCGCGCGCCTCTGCCCTCCGCGGCCATGGTTTTCGGGCGAACGTGGGGCGCGAAAGCCAGGGGATGTGGAACAATAGGCGAAACCGAGAAAGGACGGGCCATGTTCGGAGACAACCTTGATCGCATCGTGGCGGCTATCGAGAGAAACTACGAGGCCGATGAGATTTTCTTTACCAAACCGGGGCGCCAGTTTCCCAACCGCGCCATCATCAAGCAGATGCTGAAGGACATCCGCCGGGTACTGTTTCCCGGCTACTTCGGCGAAGAGATGCTCTCGCCCTACACCACCCCCACCTATTTCATCGGCGACATGCTGATGAACATCGAGCGCGTGCTGCGCCAACAGGTGGTGCTGGCGCTAAAGTACACCGATGAGCAGGGGCGCTGCACCGCCGACATCGAGATTCAGGCGGCCGACATCTGCACCCGCTTCTTCGACCAGTTGCCCGACATCCAGCGCACGCTACTCACCGATGTGCAGGCGCTTTTCGACGGCGACCCGGCGGCGGAGTCGAAGGAAGAGGTGATTTTCGCCTATCCGGGGCTGTACGCCATTTACGTGTACCGCATCGCGCACGTGCTGCACCAGCTGCAAGTGCCGCTGCTGCCGCGCACCATGACCGAGCTGGCTCATTCCGGCACCGGCATCGACATTGGCGCCGGGGCCGACATTGGGGAGTACTTCTTCATCGACCACGGCACGGGCGTGGTGATTGGCGAAACCACGAAGATCGGCAAGAACGTGAAGCTGTACCAGGGCGTGACGCTGGGGGCCCTTTCCACTCGCGGCGGCCAGCGGCTGTCCGGCGTGAAGCGGCACCCCACCATCGAGGACAACGTGACCATCTACTCCAACGCCAGCGTGCTGGGGGGAGAGACGGTCATCGGCGAAGGCTCGGTGATCGCCGGTTCCGCCTTTGTCACCGCTTCGGTACCGCCCCATTCCCGCGTGTCGGTGAAATCGCAGGAAGTGTCCCTGCGCCAACCGGGCGAACGGGATTGACGAAACGGCGCAAAGGGCTTGAAAATTGCCAGAACGCCGTTTTTGTGACAGCCTTTGTCAAGAAATCGGCGCTTTGGCAAAATGACAGCTGATTGAGAGACTGTATTTGCTGAAAAACAACTAATCTATGACAAAAAACTGGAGTTTTGGCAAAAACTGGGGCTTTGAGGCCCGAAAAATTGCCAAAACCCCAAAAACGTGACAACGGGCGTCAAAAAAACGGCGTTTTGGCAATTTGTGTACGGCGACCGTTGTTTTTGGTGCGACTTATCAATAGGGAGGGTCTCTGCGTGAACGGTTCCGGTTTCGGTTCGAAGCTTGCGGAAATTGTAGGAAGCGATGGCGTGCTGGCGGACGAACCGTTGGCGGCCCACACTACGTTCAAGATTGGCGGCCCAGCCCAGTGGCTGGTGTTGCCGCGCACCGAGCAGCAGGTAGTAGCTGTGGTGGCGCTGTGCCGCGAGGCCGGTGTGCCGTGGCGCGTGCTGGGGGCCGGCTCCAACGTGTTGGCTCCCGATGAGGGGTTGCCCGGTGTGGTGGTGAAGCTGGCGCAGAATTTCGCCGGTGCTGAGGTGCTGCCCGGGGGCGAGCTGCGCGCCCAGACAGGGGCCACCAACGAGGCAGTGGCGGCTTTTGCCTGCGAGAACGGCCTTTCTGGCTACGAGTTTGCTTGCGGCATTCCGGGCACTATCGGCGGTGCGGCCTACATGAACGCTGGCGCCTATGATGGGCAGTTCTCGGATGTGTGCGTTAGTGTGCGCTGCCTTACCGATGAAGGGGAAATCCTCGAGGTGCCGGTGGGTCAGGCGCAGTTCGGTTATCGTCACAGCCTCATGATGGAGAAGGGCTGGGTGATCTTGGAGGCCACGCTGGGGCTGCGGCCGGGCAGCGCTGCCGAAATCCTAACACGCATGGACGACCTGCGGCGGCGCCGCGAAGAGAAACAGCCACTTGAGATGCCTTCCGCCGGTTCCACATTCAAGCGCCCGGAAGGCCACTTCGCCGGCAAGCTCATCCAAGACGCCGGTTGCCAAGGCCGCCGTGTGGGCGGCGCGCAGGTGTCCGAAAAGCACGCCGGCTTCGTGGTGAACACCGGAGGAGCCACTGCTCAAGACGTGCTTGCTCTCATCGCTGAAGTGCAAATGGAAGTAAAGACCCAGTTCGGGGTAGATCTAGAGCCCGAAGTTCGCCTGTGGGAGTAGCTGACTGACAGTTGCTCTTTCCCGAGCTCTTGCGCGAGGAGGACGCGTGATGAGGGACTGGTAGCTTGTCAGCATTTCGGAGCCGCCATGGCCAATGATCTGTTTCCTTTTATCCGCCTCCTTGATCTACCCTAAAACTAGCCTCCTAAATCTGCTAGATATAATAAATCTTGTCGAATCTTGCGACTAGATTTATATTATCTAAAATGACTATCGAGGAGGTATTATGGCATCCGCTTTTCATTCCGTGGTACAGGAGAAGCTTTCGGAGTTCTATGAGCAGGGCGTCCCGGACGTTTTCTTGCGTGATGTCTCGCTGGGGGAGCCCTTGGTGCCTGCTCGGGCGAATTTGGTCAAGGTGCTGGTTGGGGTTCGTCGTTGTGGCAAAACCTATCGCCTTTACCAGGAAATGCACCGCATCCTCGATGCCGGTAAAAGCCTGCGGTCAATTCTCTATTTCAATTTCGATGATGAGCGGCTAAAGCCCTATGACGCCTCTGTCCTGGATGACGTGGTGGAGACTTACTACGCCATGAACCCTTGGGCAAAAAGCGAAGGAGCTTACTTTTTCTTCGATGAGATTCAGGAAATACCCGACTGGGGTACGTTCATGCGCCGCATGGTCGATACCCAGGTTGCCACAATTTACGTCACCGGATCTTCATCTAAAATGCTTTCTTCCCAGATAGCCAGTGAGTTCCGCGGCCGGGCTCTTTCTCGCGAGATATTTCCTATGAGCTTTTCGGAGTTTGTTCGGTTCCATGGGTATGGTGCCGGGCAGTTGGGGGGATTAGGGGACGAAGGCGGGGCAACCTCCGAGGTTCGGGCAAAGCTTCGCCACGCATTGAGCCGGTATTTGACGGAGGGAGGGTTCATAGCCGCCCAGAATCTGGAACCATCGGATGCCACCCAGCTTTTGCAGGAATATGCCAATCGTACAGTGAACTACGATGTGATGGAGCGCTATAACGTTGGGAATCCCCGGGCAGCCTCTTTGTTTTTAGCAAGATGTCTTGCTTCGTCTGGGCGCGAGCTTTCCCTTACCAAAGCCTACAATGATTTCAAGAGCCGGCGTGTATCGATTGGGCGCGAGGCCCTATCGCGGTTGCTGTCCTACTATGAGGAGTCTTACCTGCTGTTCTCGGTGAAGAGTTACGGCGTTGCGCTGGCAGACAATCCTCGCTCTTCGGCTAAAGTTTACGCCGCCGATCCCTCACTTTTCGGGGCCTTTTCCCCGGCTCCGGCTTCCGACAAGGGCCAGCGCTTGGAAACGGCCGTGTTCAACAAGCTTTTGCGAGAGAAGCCCTCTGTGCGACAAGGTGCCATATCCCGTGCATTCGTGGGAGAGGGCAGCCAGCGCCAGGAAATCGACTTTGTGGTTGGAGATGCGATGGCGTTGGAGCGGGTCAAGCTTGTCCAGGTGTCATGCAGCCTCGCCGACCCTTCAACGCGCAAGCGAGAAATGCGAGCTTTGGAGGCGGCGATGCCGCAATTCGATACTGAAGAGGCATGGATCGTGACTATGGACGAAGGGGAAGAGGTGCAGACGCCAGCAGGCTGTATCCACATCGTCCCCGCATGGGAGTGGCTATAGCGTCGAACCCTCGTCTGCGGGCCAATCATGGTGGACCGTCCCCGGTGGCCCTCCACAAAAGGGCCCGCTTCCGCCCCATATGCCGCCACGCTGGGCTTGTCGGGCTGCCATGTTCCGTCAAGCTAAAAGCTTTTTGACGGTTGCGCTTATGTTGCCGGTTCCCAGAAGCGCGAAGGGGTTGCCTGGGATACGATGCATGAACTGCATACACCAGGTGCGAGGAGGCCGAATGGACGAGCTGCTCTTCCCCGAACCTTTGCGCGAGGGGGTTATTCTTGCGCGGCCGAACCGGTTCATCATGGACGTGGATTTCGGCGGCGGGGAAGTGGTGCGCTGTCACTGCCCGGTGGTGTCGCGCATTGGCGGGCTGGACTTGGCCGGGCGCCCGTGCCTGGTGTCCGATAGCCATAACCCCAAGCGCAAGCTGCCGCTCACGGTGGAGGCCTTCTCGCTGGACCGGCCCGAAGACGCCGCCAAACGCTGGATCGGCATCAACCAAAATGCCTCCAACCGCTACGTGGAGCACTTCCTGCGCATCGGTGCTTTCAACAAGCTGCTGGGGCCCGTGGCCGAGGTGCGCCGCGAGGTGGTGCTGGGCGACTCCAAGCTGGACTTCCTGGTAAACGACGAGGTATACCTGGAGGTGAAGACCCCCATGGTGCAAATCCAGACGGACATCCCTGCCTACGTGCCCCGCTTGCCGGAAGCGCCGTTCTCCTCCACTGAGCGGGCCATGCGCCACCTGCGCGAACTGGCTTCATCGCTTCAAGACCACGAGCGGGCGGTGATTCTCTACTGCCTCTACTACGAGAACTTCGGCTTCCAGTTCTACCATGGCACCACCTACGATGAGGTGCGCTCCACCGTGCGCGCCTGCGAGAAGGCCGGGGTGGAGCTGGTGCAGGCCAACTTCTCCATCGACCAGCACGGCGTGGCGCTGAGGGAGTTCTTCCCGCTGGAGGATTGGTAGCAATATGGCTAAGGCAAATGCAAAGCGGCCGGCAGCTTTGCATTTGCCGGCCGCTTTTGCGGGACGCCCAAATACCCTTAAGCGCTTTGCCAGGTCATTTCCCGCAAGATGTAGCGGAAAGAGGGGTTGTTTCCGGCGTTGGGCAATGCGTGTACGTCCGAATCGCTGAACTGGTTGCACGCATCGCGAATAGTTATGCGTGCTCCGTGGGCCTCATCATAGGAAGCCGCCGAATTGCCAGTAGGCGCGGGTCCCACGAAAGAATCGATGCCGGCTTCCAAGTCCCCGAAGAAGCGTGCTCGGCCGCCGCACTGCGCTACGCATTGGGGCAGTTCCCCTTGGGCTGTTTGCTGCTCGCAGAGAGTGCACTTCTCCACAACGCCTTCCTCTTCGTTCAGGTAGCGCACGCCATAGGGGCAGGCCATGGCGCAGAACTGGCAGCCGATACACTTCTCTTTGTCCACCTGGATGGTGCCGTCTGCGGTTTTGTGAGAGGCCTCGGTGGGGCAGACTTTTACGCATTCGGGATCTTCGCAATGCTGGCACCCTACGGGCAAGAAGTACAAATCAACATCTGGATAATCGCCGCTGCCGCCGGCGGTGGGGTTGGGGCCGATGCGTAGCACCTTGTTCCAGTAGCTTCCAATGGGTACGTTGTTAACCACTTTGCAGGCCACGCTGCACGCGAGGCAGCCCACGCAACGGTTAAGGTCGGTGATGATGGCATATTGGGTCATGGCTCTTAGGCCTCCTTCCGGATTTCGTAATCGGGCAGCCACTCTTTCAAGCGCGGATCGGAGGAGTCGTGTATCATTTCCTGGCCATCGTAGCCAATGGGTATTACATTGCCGTTCGGGCAATTCTCCGGCGTTGCCTTATAGATGTTCACGGGATAGGCGCGAAGGTTGGAGGTGCCCACACAGGGGTCTTGGGCGGTACGATCTACCAGGCAGTTGATGCCCACCAGCTCGAAACCGCGTCCGGCGGCATTGATCTCGGGCAGCCACCACTGATGCTCGCAGTTGATCACGCCGTCTTGGATGCCGTAATAGAGGTCGGCCACTTGGCGAATCTTCCCCGAGGGACTTTCAATCCAGCACCAATCGCCCTGTTCGATGCCGAGGCGCTTGGCCATGTTGGGGTTGATTTCAACGCGGGGACAGGTCCAGTGCTCACGGCACCAAGGCAGCTGACGATGCTCGCTATGGAAATACACGGGAATGCGGCGTCCGGTGGTCATGGTGTAGGGATAGTCGTTGTACAGCTCGGGCTTGCTGCGGATGCTCTGGGGTGGATCGATGAAGGTGGGAAGATTATAACGGCCGTCTTCGTAGGTGCTCTCCATGACCAGCGACCATAGCTCGTGCTTTCCGGAAGGGGTAGGGTAGCCCGGTTTGCCGCTATTGAGGGCACCGGTCTGGTAGCGCCGGTACATGCCCCAGTCCTCTGGATTTTCCTTCTTGCAGTCAATCCAGCCATCTCTTTGGAAGTCTTCGGCGAATTGGGCCCAAGTCTTGCCGGTGCCGCGCAGCACAGAATCGCATACGCCTTCCCAGTCGGGCCACTGCTCGTCTCCTTCGCCGGGGGACCAGGGAATGCCCTGCACCTTGAACAGTCCGATGGTGATGACCGGATCCCAACGGCAGTCGGCAGGGGGCTCAACTGCACGGCAGGTTGCTCCGGCGGCACCAGACGATCCTTGGCTCTTGCGTGGTGAGTTCACTTCGAGCCAGTGCCATACCGGCAGTACGATGTCGGCGGCACCGGCGGTGGGGGTGAGCCAAAGGTCGGCCACCACCCAGAAGTCGAAGCCCTTCAGCGCTTCCCAGTTGTACAGAGAGTTGCCCATCGACATGAAGTCGCCGGACATGCAGAATCCGCCTACGATAGGGTAGGGCTCGCCGGTGTGGGCCGCTTCCATAAGGGTCTCGGCGTCTGACCATTGGGGCGCATAGGTGTCGTACAGGGGGAATTTACCCTTGCCGATTTGCGGCAGGTCAGAGCGGGGGCCAGCTCCAAACACATCGGGCATGCCGCCTACCAACTCTCCGTCGAAGTTGAAGGTGGTGGGGCCGCGCATGCCTGCGGGGGTGTCGTAGTTGCCAGTGATGGCGGTAAGCGCGTCGATGGTGCGGCAGTTCTGCACGCAGTTGCCGGCGTGCTCGACGGCCAGCATGTACTGGATGCCGCCGTTGCCGTAACCGGTGGAAGGGTCCACGCGGGTAGCGTAGGCCTTGGCCGCCGCCTCGATCTTCTCGGGTGCAACGCCGCAGATCTCGGTGGCCTTCTCGGGGGCATATTCGGCGCACACTTCCCGGTAGTATTCCCAGACGGGGCGGACGGTGGAGGTCCGGCCGTCTTTCAGGGTTACTTCAAATTCGCCGAAGATGGCCGGATCGATTTCTGTCGCGAATCCGTCTTCGACCGTGAATCCGGATACTTCCGGAACGAAGCCTTGGGCAACGCCAGGAGGCAGCTGCTGCTGGGCCTCGCGTCCTTCAGTGGTGGGCGTCCATGTTTCGCCTTCCCAGAGGCCCGTCTCGGAATCGAAGTAAGTAAGGCGGTTGCCGATGGAGTCCCATACCATGAAGCGCTGGGGGCTGCCGCCTTCCTGCACATCGCTTTCCTTCAGCAGGCGGGTCTTGATGTCGTAGGAACTGCGACCGGGCAATGTCCAACCAGAGGGTTCGATATCCTGGCAAACCAAGAAGGGCGCATCCATCCATTTTTTGACATAAATGGGATCGTACAAGTCGTTCTCGATGATGACGCTTGCCCAAGACAGCGCCAATACTGCATCGGTTCCGGGGAAGACGTTGTTCCAGATGTCAGCCTCATGCCCTACGTTGGTTTTGCGCGGGTCTACCGAGATGTAGGTGTCGGCGGTGCTGGCGCAGTCGACTACGGTGCGGCAGGAGTCATCGTAGTTGGAAAGCTCGCCCGAGCCGCCCCATTGAACATACACGCGAGGGCGATCCACCGTTGCCATGAAGCTGAAGGCGTTCGAAGAGACCATGCCGGTAGCGTACCAACGCGGTCCCTTGCATACTTGGTTGGGGGTGTACTTGTTGTTGGAGCCGCCCATCGCGGTGCCGAGTGCCCCATAGGGGGCCATGGACCAAATGCGGCTGGTGCCGCCCATGCCGAACATGGACGAGCCATCGTATTTGTTTGCAAGCTCGGTGAACTTCTCGTGCATAATCTGGTAGGCCTCGTCCCAGGTGATGCGCACCCAACCGGGATCGCCCTCGCCCTTCTCGTTGGTGCGCTTCATGGGATGGTAGAGCCTTGAGGGGTGGTAGCAGGCCTGAAGCGATGCCTGAGACTTGGTGCAGCAGTTGCCCTGCGATTGGAAGGCGCTTTCGTCGCCCTCGATTTTCACGGCGCGCCCGTTGGCCACGGTCACCCACACGCCGCACTCCATTTTGCCGCATCCGCGGCAGCAGGTGCGGACGCGCTTTACATCAGCGCCCTGCGGCTCTTCGGTGGCGGCGAGGGCCGTCATGGCCGAAGTGCTGGAAAGCGCAGCGGCAGCTCCGGTGGCGGCAGCGACCTTCATAAATGTTCGCCGCGTAATGGTAATCCCCATTTTCCTCCTCCTGTTCTCTCTTGTGGCTTCGATTAAAACCACTGCGGCTATGGTGCTCCATTGAGTTGGGCGGCGTAATCACCTTGGGCAAGGGCTTTCTGTTCCAGCGATATCCCACGGGCAAGGGTGTTTTGCTAAAGGAGCGTGCGAAGGCATACCCTCCAGAGGGTGATTTTTGCTAACAAGGGTCTCATCTAGAGTTTTGCGTTGTTTCAATTTGAAACACTTGAATAGTTGAGGGGTATACTCACAGAAGGCAGGAGGGGGTGCCCGGGTGAGGAAAAAGGGAAAACTCGACAGGCAAGGTCGGCAGCCAGCCGTCCCGCTACGCAAAATTGCGTTGTCCGATACGCTGCGAACCGTTGGGCTGGGGTCGCTGGCGGCGTGGCAGTTCATGATGTTATTCAGCCTGACGCCCTACTTGTCGCCGAATTTCGGACCCGAGCCCGCCCTGGACGTTTCCTACTGCCTTGTGGCTTTGGCGCAAATATGCACGTTTGCCGTTTCAACTCGGCTTTCTCGTCAGGTTTCATCATTGGCGGGGCATCGCTACGTGGGCGCATTTGCGGCGGTGCTGCTCCCCTTGGGTACCGTTTTGCTGGGAGTGGCGGCTACGCAGCAAGGGGCAGTGGTTCCCCTGTTCGTTGCGGGAGGCATCGTGGCGGGAGGGACATCGGCGCTGCTGTTCCTGCTCTACGGGCTGCTGTTCTGCGCCGCCTCGCTGCGTGCCGTCCTTATGAGTTCTTGCATTTCGTTTTGCTTCGCTGGGGTTTTGTTCGCAGCCTTTTCTCCCCTCTACGGGCTTCGCGCTTTGGTGTGCGTGGCGGTTGTTGCAGCGGTGCCGGGAGTGTGCCTTGTGCTGTCCAAAAAAAGAGTTGCGAGCGCGGCGCACGGCTCCGAAGAGGATGCAGCTGCCATCGCGAAAGTGGCGGACGAGATAGCTAGCCAAAATCTTTATTGGCGGTTTATTGCGGTGATTGCCGTATGGAGCTGTGTGATGGAATTTGTGCGCGGCGTTTATATTCAATCGGGGATGAACGCTGCCGGAAACGAGTTGTTCCTTCGCACGCAGATTGTTGGCGCGCTGCTTGTGGCCGTGGTGACTATAGTCACCATTGTCGGAGTTGCCTTTATTCCGCGGCGATTCAACTTCTCTAAAGCCTATCGGCTCATTTTCTTTATCTCCATATCGGGCATTATTCTTTTGCCGCTTACCCAAACCGCCGAAGCGATGGTTGTGCCATACGCCCTCACCATGAGCGCAAGCTTGCTTGTGGCTATGGTCCTATGGGTGATTTCCATTGTGTTTGCCTCGGCAAGTTCTCGCGATGCCGTAGGGGCTTTGGCCCGCATACGGGCGTTTAGCGCGGTGGGCCTTTTGCTCGGCTTTCTTCTGGCCCGATGCTGCTTCCCTTCGGTTGTGACATCGAACGAGCTGGTTCACGTGGTTGGTCTGGTAGCGGTGTTGACCTTGTCTTTTTGCTATCTCTCCGTTTTCACCGAAGGCGATGTGGAGGAGCTTTCGCGGTTGTTTCCCTCTCGGCGTAAAGATCGATTTCGCCAGCAGTGCCGCACTCTTGCCGAGCGCTATGGCCTATCTAAGCGCGAGCTAGAAATAATGATGCTACTGGCTCGCGGACGAAATGCCGGGTATATCCAGGACACGTTGTTCATCTCCTACAACACGGTGACTACCCACCGCAAGCACATTTATCAGAAGATGGGCATCCATTCGCAGCAAGAACTGCTGGATCTCATCGAAGGGCGCGATTCGGAATAGGCGGTAGTTCGGAGCCCGTTCGCTTGCCCCCGTCATTTTCCTGTTGGGTGGGGTTTGAGGGCCCTTGGTGCGCTTGCAACCTTTATCATGGGGGCATGTATTTTTCTTCGACCAAAACGGAGGCTTAAGGGAGCTATGGTTTCACGCGTTTATGTTGAGAAAAAGCCCGGGTTCGACGTTGAGGCGCAGCAGCTCACCTCCGAGCTGAAGACGCTGCTGGAACTGGAGCGCTTGGAAAACGTGCGCCTGCTGAACCGCTACGATGTGGAAGGCATCAGCGATGAGCTGTTCGCGCAAACGGTGCCCACCGTGTTCAGCGAGCCGCAATCCGACAACGTGACCTATCAGCTTCCGGAAACGGACGGCGCGGTGTTCGCCGTGGAATTTTTGCCGGGCCAGTTCGACCAGCGTGCGGAATCTGCCAGCGAGTGCGTGCAGCTGCTCTCCCAAGGGGAGCGGCCGCTGGTGCGCTCCGCCAAGGTGTACATCTTGGAAGGGGAGCTTTCGGCCGATGATGTGGCGAAGGTGAAGGCCTACGTGATCAACCCGGTGGAAGCGCGCGAGGCCTCGCTGGACGAGTGCCTCACGCTGGCCATGGAGTTCCCCGAGCCGCCCATGGTGGAGGTGCTGGAGGGCTTTTTGCAGCTGGACGAGGCAGGGCTTGCGCAGTTCATCGCCAACCGCGGGCTGGCCATGGACCTGGCCGATATCCGCTGCTGCCAGGATTACTTCGCGAAGGAGGGGCGCAACCCCACCATCACCGAAATCAAGATGATAGACACTTATTGGTCGGACCACTGCCGTCACACCACCTTCGGCACAGTGCTAGATGAGGTGCACATCGAGGACCCGCGGGTGCAGCTGGCCTTCGACAAGTACCTGGGGCTGCGCCACGAGCTGGGGCGCGACGAGAAGCCGCTGTGCCTGATGGACATGGGCACCATCGGCGCCCGTTGGCTGAAGGCCCAGGGCATCCTCACCGGCCTGGACGAGTCGGAGGAAATCAACGCCTGCACGGTTAAGTGCACGGTGGACGTGAACGGCGAAGACCAAGACTGGCTGTACCTGTTCAAGAACGAAACCCACAACCATCCCACTGAAATCGAGCCCTTCGGCGGCGCGGCCACCTGCGTGGGCGGCGCCATCCGCGACCCGCTTTCCGGCCGCAGCTACGTTTACCAGGCCATGCGCGTCACCGGTGCTGCCGACCCCACGGTGCCGGTAGCGGACACTCTGCCGGGCAAGCTGCCCCAGCGCAAGCTGGTTACCACGGCGGCGGCCGGCTATTCTTCCTACGGCAATCAGATTGGCCTGGCCACCGGCCAGGTGCACGAGCTGTACCACCCTGGCTATGCCGCCAAGCGCATGGAGATCGGCGCCGTGGTGGGCGCCACCCCGGCCGATCACGTGCGGCGCGAAACCCCCGCGTCCGGGGACGTGGTGGTGCTGCTGGGCGGCCGCACCGGCCGTGACGGCATCGGCGGCGCCACCGGTTCTTCCAAAGCCCACTCTTTGAGCTCCATCGAAACCTGCGGCGCCGAGGTGCAGAAGGGCAACGCGCCGGTGGAGCGCAAGATCCAGCGGCTGTTCCGCCGCGGGGACGCCTGCCGCATGATCAAGCGCTGCAACGACTTTGGCGCCGGCGGCGTGTCGGTGGCGGTAGGGGAGTTGGCCGACGGCCTGGCCATCAACCTGAACGCCGTGCCCAAGAAGTACGAGGGCCTGGACGGCACCGAACTGGCCATTTCCGAGAGCCAGGAGCGCATGGCGGTGGCGTTGGCTGCCAAGGACGTGGACGCCTTCATCGCCCTGGCCCACGAGGAGAACCTGGAAGCCACCCCCATTGCCACCGTGACCGCCGAGCCGCGGGTGCGTATGAGCTGGAACGGCGTGGACATCGTGGACGTGAGCCGCGAGTTCCTGGCCTCCAACGGCGCCGCCAAGCACGCGTCCGTTGAAATTCAGCCGGGGGTTCCCTACCAGCGCAGCTGGGAGGGGGAAAGCCTGGAAGCGCGCATGGAGGCGCTGCTCTCCGATATCAACGTGGCCTCCAACAAGGGGCTTTCCGAGCGCTTCGACTCCACCATCGGCGCCGCCACGGTGCTGATGCCCTTCGGCGGCCAGCGCCAGCTCACTCCGGCGCTGGCCATGGCGGCGAAGTTCCCGGTGGATGGGGAAACCACCACTTGCTCCGGCATGGCCTGGGGCTTCAATCCCTACCTTTCCGAGGCGGACCCCTACCTGGGCGCCTACATTGCGGTGGTGGAATCGGTGGCCAAGCTGGTGGCCAGCGGTTTCGAGCGCCGTAACATGTACCTCACTTTCCAGGAGTACTTCGAAAAGCTGCGCCAGGAACCGCTGCGTTGGGGCAAGCCGGTGGCGGCGGTGCTGGGGGCGCTCATGGCCCAGTTGGATTTGGAAGTGGGCGCCATCGGCGGCAAAGACTCCATGTCCGGCTCTTTCGAGCAGTTGGACGTGCCGCCCACGCTGGTGTCATTCGCTACGGCGGTGGGGCCGGTGAGCCGCGTCACGTCGCCGGAATTCAAGGGGGCCGGGCACCAGGTGGCCTTCATCGTGCCCCGCACCGACGACGGCATCCTGCCCCGGAAAGCGGCCATCACCGAGGCGCTGGACACGGTGGAAGAGCTCATTGGCACCGGCGCGGCGCTGGCGGTTTCCACCGTGGGCTACGGCGGTGCGGCTGAGGCCCTGTTCAAGATGTGCGTGGGCAACGGTATTGGCGTGAAGCTGCACCCGGTACTGACGGCGGACGCCCTGTTCGCCCCGGCTTACGGCTCGTTTGTGGTGGAACTGGCCGACGGCGCCCAGCTGCCTGCCGGCGACGACGTGCTGGCCTGCTGCGTTCTGGGCGAAACCACCGAGGCCTATCAGCTGGAGGCGGCCGGCGAAATGATTGACCTGGCCCGCCTGCAGGAAGTGTGGGAAGGTGCCATGGAGGGGGTGTTCCCGTACCGCACCGCCCCCGACGCGCCGGTGGCTGAGGTGCCCCGAATCACCTACGACAAGGGAGTGGGCGCCGCCTACCACGGCCCGGCGTTGCTGGGGGCCGATGCCGGCAAGCCGCGGGTGATCATCCCGGTGTTCCCCGGCAACAATTGCGAGTTCGACACTGCGACCGCGTTCCAGCGGGCCGGCGCGGTGGCGGAAACCCTCATCGTGAACAACCTTTCGCCGGAGGCGGTGGCCGAAAGCGTGCAACAACTGGCCGCTGCCATCGACAAGTCCCAGATTGTGATGATTCCCGGCGGTTTCTCCGGCGGCGACGAGCCGGACGGCTCCGCCAAGTTCATCACCGCCTTTTTCCGCGCCCCACAGGTGACCGAGGCGGTGCGCCGCCTGCTGCAGCAACGGGACGGCCTGATGCTGGGTATCTGCAACGGCTTCCAGGCGCTGGTGAAGCTGGGGCTGGTGCCCTACGGTGACATTCGCCCCATGGACGCCCAGTGCGCCACCCTCACTTTCAACGAGATCGGCCGCCATCAGAGCCGTTTGGTGAACACCCGCGTAGCCTCTAACCTTTCCCCTTGGTTCAGCCAGATGGCGGTGGGGGAGGTTACCACGGTGGCCATTTCCCACGGCGAGGGCCGCTTTGTGGCGCCGGAAGGGCTGCTGGCCCAACTGGTGGAAAACGGCCAGGTGGCCACCCAGTACGTGGATGCCGTCGGCGTGCCATCGATGGACCTTGCGGTGAACCCCAACGGCAGCCTGTTGGCCATCGAGGGCATCACCAGCCCTGACGGGCGCGTGCTGGGCAAGATGGGCCATTCCGAGCGCAGCGGGTCCGGGCTGTACAAGAACGTGCCCGGCGCCATGTACCAGCCCATCTTCGAGGGCGGCGTGGCCTACTTCGCCTAAATCCATCGTTTTCGCAGCTGAAAGCCGCCCTGTTTGGGGCGGCTTTCGTTTATGATGACCCGAATAACCAAATATAAGTAAATTAATCCACAAAACCGTCGCAGATGTGCTACCATTGGGCTGTAACTCCGCTGTCAACTTCCCGTGAACTTTTGGAAATGTTCGCAGCTGCGATGCGAGGGAGAGAGGACTATGGGCGCAGGGCTCCATGGAAACGGTGAGGGATCAAGCGCGGATTTGGCGCGCTTGAGTCATGACCTGCGCACTCCGATGAATTCCATCACCGGGTTCACGAGAATCGCCCTCGATCATTTGGACGACCCTGCAAAGGTGCAGGATTGCTTGCAGAAAATTCTTGACTCCGGTCAGCACATGACGGCGCTTATTAATGACATCCTTGACCAGGGACGGCTTGAAAGCGGCAAGGTATCCATGGCCCATCAGCCCCTCAGTCTGAGGGCGACGGCGGCGTGGGCATGTGACATCGTGCAGGTGCAGGCTGCCGAAAAGGCGCTGGATTTTCAGGTCGACTTAACTGGCGTTGATCATGACAAGGTAGTGGGTGATGGCATTCGGCTGCGGCAGGTACTGCAGAACCTGGTGAGCAACGCGGTGAAGTTCACTCCTCCTGGTGGCGCGGTGGTTTTGACAGTGCGGGAAGAGGCATTCGAGGGTGTCGAGCGTTCGTGGTTTGTCTTTGAGGTGGCCGACACTGGTTGCGGAATGTCCCCTGAGTTCATGGAAGTGCTGTTCGAGCCGTTTTCGCGGGAGACGCTGCCCACTACGCATTCGGAGGAGGGTACCGGCCTTGGAATGGTGATAGCCAAGGGCCTGGTGGAGTTGATGGACGGAGCTATCGCTGTAGACAGTCGGGTGGGGGAGGGCACCACGGTCACTGTGCGGTTGCCGTTGCAGCTGTCAGCGGGGTGTCAGGCCGCGGTTGCCGGCGACGTTGTTGAGATGGCCTTGACGGCGGACGAATCAGAGACTTGTACGCCGCCGGTGGCCGGTTGCCATGTGCTGGTGGCTGATGACGATGGTCTTTCGCGCGAGCTGCTGCGGGAGTTGCTGGGGCAATACGGCGTGCGTATCACCGAGGCGGCCGACGGGCGGGAAGCGCTGGAAAAGGTGCTGGCGGCCGACCCGCACGGTTTCGACGCGGTGCTTCTGGACATGCATATGCCGCATCTGGACGGCATTGCGGTGGCCCGGGCCATCCGGGATTCGGCGCGGGAAGACGCGGCCACGCTGCCGGTGATCGCCGTTTCCGCCGACAACTTCGAGGAGGACTGCGCCCGCGCCCTCTCCCATGGCGTGAACGCCTACGTGGCCAAGCCCTTCAGCAGCCATCAGCTGATTTCCACATTGGCCCAGCACGTGGCCCGCTAGGCCGGCCACAATTCGGTATCGCCTGCGGCCAGCGGCCGTTCGCACCGATTCGCCATGGCTATCATCGAGCCATGAAACTCCGTGAGAACATACACAACGTGTTCGCCGTGTTCGCCCGCGACATGAAGCGGCTGCTGCGCAACCCCATAGCGCTGGTGATTGTGCTGGGGGTGTGCATCATGCCCTCGTTGTACGCCTGGTACACCATCGAGGCCCAGTGGGACCCTTACCAGAACACCGAGGCCATTAAGGTGGGGGTGGTTAACCTGGACGAAGGGGCCGATTCGGCCGAGGCGGGGCATTTGGCCATCGGCGAGGAAGTGGTGGCCCAGCTGAAGGACGACCATCAGCTGGGCTGGCAGTTCGTGGATGAGCAAGAGGGAATACAGCGGGTGGAGTCGGGGGAATACTACGCTTGCATCGTCATCCCCAAAAACTTCAGTGCCGACTTCGCCTCCATCGCCACCGGCACGTTCACCAAGCCCGAGCTGGAATACTACGTGAACGAGAAGCTGTCGGGGGCGGCCCCGAAGATAACCGATGCCGGCGCCACGGCGCTGGAGAGCAAGGTGAACCACAGCTTCATCTCCACGGTGACCGACGTGGTGATGGGAACGATGCAGAAGGTGGGCGCCTCGGTGCAGCAGAAGGCCACCGGGGCCGAAACCGGCCTTTCCCGCGATTTGGAAGAGACGCGCGACTCCATTGCCACCACCAATGAAACCATCGAAGGGCTCAAGCCTACCCTCGACAAGGGGGAGGAAGCGGTGCGGGCCGCCCAGGAGGCGTTTTCCACGGTGGAGGGCGAACTGCCGGCGGTGACGAAGGACTTGGACGACGCGCAGGCCCAAATCGCCACCATCCGCGAAGATCTGGCCCGCTACAGCAGCGAGGCCTCGGAGCGGCTTTCCACGGGGCTTGCGGCGCTGCGGCAAGTGTCGCTGGGCACAGCGGCGGCGGTGGCCCAGGCCACAACCCAGCTGCAGCAGGCCAAAGGGGGAGTGGACGGGGCCCTGGCCCAGGCGAAGGGCCTGGCGCAGACCAACGATCAGCTGATTTCCGCCCTGGCCCCCTACGGGGAGGCCAACGCTGATGTGGCCTCGATGATAAGCAGCTTGAAAACCGCCAATGAGAACCTGTCCGCCACGGTGGACAAGCTGAGCGCCTTGAGCGATGGCCTGGCTGACGCGGTAAGCGCCGGCGGCGCTGCGGCGACGGCGGCAGACGACGCGGTGGCGCAGGCGTCCGGCCAACTGCAAGCGGCAGTGGAGAAGCTGCAGGGCACGGTGGTGCCGCAGCTGGAGGGCAGCCTGGGGCAGTTCTCGGAGGCGCTGGGCACCTTGCGCGGCGTTACCGTGGCGCTCTCGCCGGCACTGGACCAGGCGAAAATCACCCTCGGACAAATGGGGGACACCCTGGCCCAGGCCCGCAGCGCCACTGCCAGCGCCGGCGATTCCCTCACCCAGGCGCAAGGGCAGTTGGAGCGGTCGCTCACCGACATGAAGTCCCTGTCCAGCTCGCAATCGGTGAAGGAACTGGAGGAATTTCTGGGGGCGGACGATTCGTCGGTGGGGGATTTCCTGGCCTCGCCGGTGGCGCTGAAAACCATTCCGGTGTTCCCCGTGGCCAATTACGGCTCCGGTGTGGCGCCGTTTTTCACGAACCTGGCGCTGTGGGTGGCCGGCTTCATCCTCATGGCCATGGTGCGGCTGCGGGTAGACCCCACGGGCCTGCCGCCGCTCACCATCACCCAGGCCTATTTCGGCCGCTGGCTCACCTTTATGGTGCTGGCGCTTTTACAGGGGCTCATCTGCTGCTGCGGCGATTTGGCCCTGGGCATCCAGTGCGACCAACCGGCGCTGTTCGTGCTGGCGGGGGTGCTAACGGTGCTGGTGGACGTGAACCTCATGTACGCGCTGGCCTATGCCATGAAGCACGTGGGGAAGGCCATTGCGGTGATTCTGCTCATCATGCAAATTCCCGGCTCGTCGGGCATGTTCCCGGTGGAGATGATGCCCAGCTTCTTCCAAGCCATTCACCCGTGGCTGCCCTTCACCTACTCTATCGACGCCATGCGCCAGGCCATCGGCGGCCTGTACGGCAGCGCTTACGTGACCGACCTTCTGATTCTTCTGCTGTTCGTGCCGCTGGGGCTGTTCATCGGGTTGGTGCTGGGGCGTTATGCCTTCAACCTGAACATCCTGTTCGACGGCAAGCTGGCCGCCACCAACTTGTACGTGTGCGAACAAGCGGAAGGGGCCTCCGAGCGCCCTCGCTTCCGGATGCGCGCCATGATGCAGGCGCTGCTGGACATGCCCAGCTACCGCACGGCGCTAAAACAGCGGGCCGCGGCGTTTCGCCGTGCCTACCCGTGGCTGAAGCGGGCGGCCTGGGTGCTCATCTTTTTACAGCCGCTGGTTACTTTCGCCATCATGGTGCTGCTGCGGGCCAACATCGAAACCAAGGTGGTGCTGATGGTGGCCATGGTGTGCGGCATCATCGCGGTGGACGTTTACCTGATTGTGGTGGATTACCTGGACGAGAGCCTGCGCAACCGGGAGAAGGTGGCCGGGCTTTCCGGCGATGCCCTGGTGAGCGCGGTGCGGGAAGCGGTGCCGGCGGCAGTGGGGGGCACAGGAGCGCTACGGGCGACCGCGGAAGCGGCGGCGGGGACAGGCGCCGCTGCGCCTGCGGCTAAGGCCCCGGATGCTCCTGCGGCGGGCGGCCAGAGCACGCCGCCCGACGGCGGGGAAGGGGGAGAGCGCTGATGAAAAACGTGTTCAAGCTGTTTTCGATGGACGTGCGGGCGCTGGGGAAGAACGCCATCGCCCTCATCGTAACGGTGGGGCTGGTGCTGGTGCCGCCGCTGTACGCGTGGTTCACCACGGCCGGTTTTTGGGACCCTTACGGCAACACCGGCAACATAAAGGTGGCGGTGGCCAACAACGACGCCGGCTATCAGAGCACTCTGCTGCCCATGAAGATAAACGTGGGCGACACGGTGGTTTCGCAGCTTCGGGCCAACGACAAGTTCGACTGGGAGTTCATGGACGAGGATGAGGCGCTCGACCAGCTGAAATCCGGCCAGTGCTACGCGGCTATCGTTATTCCGGAAAGCTTCTCGGCCGATTTGATGACGGTGCTCTCCCGCGAAACCAAAACGGCGGACATCCAGTACTACACCAACCAGAGGGAAAACGCCATCGCCCCCCGCGTCACCAGCGCCGGCGCCACGGCGCTGGAAACCGGCATCGACCAGGCATTCACGGAAACAGTGAGCACGGTGGCGTTGGGGATGACCAACGATCTGTCGTCGTTTCTCACTGGGGACGGCATTGAAAGCTACGGAAGCGCCCTGGTGGCCCAGTTGGGGCAGGTGACCGACCAGTTGAACAGCGCTGCCCGAGAGGCGCGCACTTTCGCCGGCCTTTCCGGCTCCACGGCGGCGCTGGCGGACACTTCATCGCAGATTTTGAAGTCGCTGGGTTCCACCACTACCCATGTTGCGCCGCTCTTGGACGAGGCGCAGGGGGCGCTTTCCAGCGGCACCGAGGCGTTGGAAAGCGCAGAGAAGCTGGCGGATGAGGCCTTTTCTTCCGCTTCCGCCGCTTTCGAAGGGTTGGACGGGAAGGTGGATGCGGCCCTGAATGCCACGGGAACGGCGGCCAGCGACGGCGCCGCCACCCTTGATGCCGCGGCCGCCGACCTGGACAGCCTGGGGGCCGTGTACCAAAAACTGCGGGACGCCGTTGCCGCCGCCGACCCGGGCGGTGCGGTTGTCGGGCGGCTGGAGGGCGCCCAGGCGGCGCTAGAGGCGCTGGCGGCCGATGTGCGCGAGGCGGCCCAGGCCCTGCAGCAGCAAAAGGGCGCTTCCCAGGAGCAACGGCAAAAGGTGCAGGCCAGCCTGGATGCTGCCAAGGCCAGCCTGGACGAGGCCCATAGCTCTTACAGCAGCCAGCTGGCGGAGAGCCTTGCCCGTCTCACCGACACCCTTGCCCGCGCCCGGAACACGTCCGAGAAGCTGGCGGGCCAGATAGACGCCACGGCCGGCAGCCTGGCGGACGCTTCGTCTTCCCTTTCGGAGAACCTGGGGGCGGTGCAAAAGGCGCTCTCGTCCACGGCCGACAAGCTGGAGGCTTCCGCCCAGAGCATGGCCTCTTCCCGCGACCAGCTGTCCGCGGCGCTGGCCTCGGGCGACATGGAGAAGGTGCGCGCCCTTTTGGGGGACGATCCGGCCCGCATCGCCGATTTCCTTTCGGCCCCCACCCAGCTGGTGCGCCATGCGGTGTACCCCATGGCCAACAACGGCACCGCTATGTCGCCGTTTTACACGTCGCTGTCGCTATGGATCGGGGCGCTGTTCATGGTGGTGCTCACCCAGGTGCAACCCAACGCCCAGGTGCTCTCGCGCCTGCGCCGTCCCACCGCCAACCAAACCTTCCTGGGGCGGTTCGGGGTGTTTTGGCTGATGGGGGCCTTGCAGGCGCTCATCGTGTGTATGGGCAACGCGTTCTTTTTGGGCGTTGCGGTGCAGCATTTCTGGCTGTACCTGCTCTCGGGGCTGGTGGTGGCGCTGGTGTTCGATGCCATCGTGTACACCCTCACGGTGTCGTTTGGCAACGTGGGCAAGGCCATCGCCATCATCGCGCTGGTGGCCCAGCTGGCCGGCAGCGGGGGCATTTTGCCGGTGCAGCTTTCGGCGCCGTTCTTCCAAGCGGTGTACCCGTGGCTGCCCATGACTTATGCCATGGGCGCCTTCCAAAGCACCATCGCCGGCATTTACGGCAACCAGCTGGCCATGGACCTGCTGCGGCTGCTGGCGTGGCTGGTGCCCTGCCTGGTGCTGGGGCTGGTGCTGCGCCATCCGGTCATTCGCTTCAACAACTTCATCTTGAAGAAGCTGGACGAGACCAAACTGGTGTAAGGTTTTGCGGTAGTATTCCCCCGTAAACTTTGAAGCGCGCACGCCATGACAAGCGAAAGAGGACCCATGAGCTTTGACGGATTCGACCTGCCCGGCCGCAACGACGAGTGCTGGTGCGGCAGCGGCAAGAAGTACAAGAAGTGCCACCTGGATTTTGACGAGCGGCTGGAAGAGCTGTACCTGGCCGGCGAAGAGGTGCCCGACCACGGCTTGCTGAAAACCGCTGCCGACATCGAGGGCGTGAAGAAATCGGCCGAGGTGAACGTCGGGGTGCTGGATTACGTGACCGAGCGCATCGGGCCCGGGGTGACCACTGCCCAAATCGACCAGTGGGTGCACGATTACACCGTTGAGCACGGGGCCATTCCGGCGCCGCTGAACTACGAGGGCTTCCCCAACAGCGTGTGCACGTCGGCCAATGAGGTGGTGTGCCATGGCATTCCGTCGCCAGACGAGGTGCTCAAAGAGGGCGACATCATCAATGTGGACTGCTCCACCATCAAAGACGGTTACTTCTCCGATTCTTCCCGCATGTTCTGCATTGGCGAGGTGAGCCCGGAGAAGCAAGACCTGGTGATGGTGACCAAAGAGGCGGTGGAAGAGGGCCTGCGGGCCATCAAGCCCTGGGGGCATTTGGGCGACATCGGCGCGGCAGTGCAGAAGTACGCCAACGATCACGGCTACACGGTGGTGCGGGAATTTGGCGGCCACGGCATTGGGTTGGAATTCCACGAGGATCCGTTTGTGAGCTTTGTGACCGAGGCGGGCACGGGGCCGGTACTGGTGCCGGGGCTGATGTTCACCATCGAGCCCATGATCAACATGGGGGATCAGGAAATAGACATGACCGACCCCAACGGTTGGACGGTGCGCACCGCCGACGGCCAGCCCACCGCCCAGTGGGAAGTGCAGCTGGTGATCACCGATGACGGGTACGAGTTGCTCAGCTGGTAGGGGCCGCATTCTGCCCGCCGCGGTGCGCCGATAGTCTTAACAATTGGTTAGCGTTTGTGGCCGCCCGGTGAAAGGTGGGGCGCAGCCGCGCGCAAAATCCTATACTGAATAGTTGGATTTTTACGAGCCCGTACAAGTTGAAAAGGGAAGGCGAAGCGCGCATCGTGGTGGACGAGAACCCGCAAAACGGAAAAAGGCCCAGTGTGAGAAACGCCCGCGGCGTGCATCGCCGGGAGGCGGCACCGCTGGGGCGGGGGCCGTTTTCGCCCGAAGGTGCCCGTGGGGCCGACGAGCCGCGGCCTTCCGTGCGCGATGAGATGCGGGCCCGCGAGCGCTTTTTGAACGGGGAAGAGCCGGCCGAGGAAACGGCGCGGCTGGAAGCGGCGGCTGCTGCCGAGGAAACCCGCCGCCAGCGGGCGGCCTATACGGCCCCGCAACGGCCCGCGGCCCCGCGCCGCGGCAACCCTATCACCCGTCTGGCCAACCAGTGGTTCGACCGCGTGATGGGGGCCTTGGGCGACGGCGGCCTGTCCGAGCAAGAGGCCCAGTACGCTTCCCACAACACCACCAAGGATTTCATCTGGAACACCGTCGGCGTGGGGGCCTGGGGCATGGTGTTTCCCATCCTTACCATGATCGCCACCCAGCTGGTGGGGGTGGAGAACGCCGGCATGCTGTCGATGGCCTTCGTGGTGGGCTCGCTTTTGTGGATTGTGGCCAATTTCGGCGTGCGCACTTACCAGATTTCCGACGTGAACGAGGTGCACTCCTTCGCCGATTACCAGGTGAACCGCTGGATAACCTGCGTGGCCATGGTGCTGGTAGGCTGCTTGTACTGCGCCATTCGCGGCTACGACACCGAGATGTTCTACCTTTCTATGGGCATCTTCTTCTACCGCATGGTGGACGGCTTGGCTGACGTGTACGAGGGGCGACTGCAGCAGGTGGACAAGCTGTACCTGGCGGGCATTTCCCAGGCGCTGCGATCGGTGCTGGTGCTGGTGGTGTTTGCCGTGCTGCTGGTGATAACCCAAAACATGGTAGTGGCGGCCTTCGCCATGGCCATTGCCGCTGCTGCTACTTTCGTGGTGGTCACCTACCCCCTCACGCTTTTGGAAACCCCGAAGTCGCGGCGGGTTTCCTGGGCTAGCGTGGGGCAACTGTTCAAGAACACGGCGCCGTTGTTCGTGGCGCTGTTCCTCTACGCGCTTATCGACAACATGCCGAAGTTCGTGATGGAGGGCGCCCTTTCCTACGACAACCAGCTGTACTTCAACGCCCTGTACTTCCCGGCCCAGGGCATCCTCATTACCTCGCAGCTGGTGTACAAGCCGCTTCTGGTGCGCATGGCTGGGGTATGGCAGGATACCTCGAAGCGGCGGCAGTTCGACCTCATCATGATTGGCATCCTAGGGGTTATCGTGGCCATCACGGCAGTGAATGTGCTGGTGATGGCTTGGATCGGCATTCCCATCATGGGCTTTTTGTACGGTATCGACTTCGAGCAGTTCCGCGGCCTTCTGTTCATCATGCTGGCGGCCGGCGGCGTGACGGCGGCCATCGATTTCATGTACCAGGTGGTAACCGTGATGCGGCGCCAGAAAGACGTGACCACGTTGTACCTGGTCACCTTTGGGTTCTCGCTGTTCGTGCCCATTTTGCTGGTGATGTTCACGGGGCTGCCGGGGGCGGTCATCGGTTATCTCATCGTGATGACGCTGCTGTTCGTGCTGCTGGTGTGGGAATACTTCCGCATTCGCAAGGACATGGCCCACGAGGCGCAGCTGCGGGCCGCACGGGAGGGGTTTGAGTAGGCCGGCTTTGTTACGATTCCTTTATAAAGCAGGGCCAGGGGTAGCGCCCGTGGGGCATGGGGTAGAATGCTTCCATTGAAAACTGGCGGGCCGAACAGGGCCCGTGCATAAGAGAAAGAGGTTGAAATGGCTGACGAGAACCAGGGCCCGCAAGGGGCTCAGGACGCTGCCGAACAGGACGCGTCTGCGCAAGGGGCGTCTGCTCCGGCGCCGGAAGGCTGGGACGAGGCTTTCGGGGCCGATGCGCCGAAGCCCCATACGCCGCCTGCATCTGATGGGCAGCAGGCGTGGCAGGCGCCCGTGCCCGAACCGGTGCCCGTGGCCCCCGCTTACGCCAAAAGCTGCTTGGCAGCTGGCTGGGAAGATTGCAAGCAGCCGGGCTTCTGGAAGAAAACCGCCTTCTTGGGGCTGCTGGATCTGGTGCCCGTTTTGAATTTCGTGAACACGGGGTACGCGCTGGAGTGGAGCAAGGAGGTGCCCTTCGGCGGCCGCACGGCGCTGCCCCAGAAGGTGGTCACCGGCCGCAACTTCGAGATTGGCTTTTACGCGTTTGTGATTGCGCTGGTATTTTCCCTGATAGGGGGCTGTGCCGGCGGCATCGTGGGTTGGATTCCCCTCATCGGCTGGATTGCCGCGCTGGCCATCGGCTTTCTGGTTTCCATGTTCACCTGTGTTCTTAACCTGCGCATGGCGATGCGCTCCCAGCTGGGGGAGGGCTTTAAAGTGGGCGACGCCTGGACTGCCATCAAGCGCGATTGGACGGGGCTTCTGTGTGCCGTGGTGGTTCCCGGCCTGATTGCCGGGGCCATTATCGTGGTGGCGTCGTTTGTGTACATGTTCTTCGCGCTGCTGTTCTTCCTGCCGGTGATGGGGGCTGCGGTCAACCCCGATCCTGCGTTCATTTTAGGAGCGCTGTTGGGCGGCGGCCTGGGCTTTCTGGTGGTGACGGCCGTCTTCTGCTATCTGGGTGCTTGGGCCGGTGCGGCGGCGCAGCTGGTGTCGGTGCGGGCGGCGGCCCATTGGGTGGCCCGTTTCGCCGGCGATTGGACCTACCTGGCCTAAAGCGGCGTAGGTTGCGGTGCGGTAGCGCGTCCGGCTCGCCCGCTGCGGTTGCGCGCGCGGGTTTGCCCGGCGGCCCCTTCTGGGCGTTTTCGCGCCAATCGTTGCCGTGCGCTTGATGCGCCGGGGCGGTTGTGGGAAAATGCTTGGGCTTTGAAAAGCGCATGGTCGAGTGGCGCAGCGGGAGCGCAGGTGCCTTACAAGCACAAGGTCGGGGGTTCAAATCCCTCCTCGACCACCATTGCTAACTCGAAGAACCCCCAGGTAAACCCTGGGGGTTCTTTTTCATGGCAGGTGTGTCGGGGGGCGTTCACTTTGTCATTCGGTGACAAAGTGAACGCCCCCCGACACACGGATTCTTCGTTTCCAGTTTTTCCCTTTGTCAACTGGGCGGTTACAACGGTTTTCAAGTGGGGGCTTGGGGCGGTGGCTTATATATAGTTATGGGCAGGGATTGAGTTTCCGAAGGTTGCCGTTGTTTAGGGAAGGGGCACCCATGAATCCGAAGAAAGCCATTGTTGCCGATTTGCTCATCGGTTATGCCGCCCTGGTAGGGCTTTTGGTGGCGGTTGCCGTTTTGCTGGCGCCCGCTAGCGCCTTTGCCGCCGAAGCGCCGCTGGCGGCCGGCTACTACAGCGCCCAAGTGGAAACTGCGGCCGACGACGCCGTGACGGCCACGGTGGATTCCCCCTGCCTTCTGGAGGTGGCAAGTACCGGCGAAACCGTGGCGCGCATTGCTTGGAGCAAAAACGACATTGTGCGCATGATGGTGGACGATGTGCAGTATCTTCCCACGTCAACCGATGTGTCCGAGTTCATAATCCCGGTGAGTGCGCTGGATGAGCCGCTTGCGATGCAAGTGGAGTTGAAAGACCAGCCGGAAAAGCTGCTGCCGGTGCAGCTGACATTCGCTAGCGCAACGGTGGACGCGTCTGACGAGGCGCTGGACGCATTGGCTTCCAGCAGCGAGTACGAGGCCATGCCACTTTCCCTGGAAGGGGAGGGCCAGCCCTCTTCCGATATGGAGGCTGCGGCCAACTCCCAAGGGACCGCTGCGCCGGTGGAATGGTACACCTTCGCCGGTTGGGCCGTTATTGCCGTGGTGGCAGTGGCGGTGGCCGTTAGCATTTTCGTGCGCGTGCGCCGGGGCAAGTAGATGGAGCTTTCGGCTGATTTGCCCGCCCAGGACGTGGACCACGCGTCGTTTTTTTCCAACAGCGAGTGCCCGTACTTCCCCTGCCATGAAGGGGTGGAATCGGCGCAGTTCAACTGCCTGTTCTGCTATTGCCCGTTGTACGCCTTAGGACCGCAGTGCCCGGGCAGCTACCGCTATTTGGACAATGGCGTGAAGGATTGCTCCGATTGCCTTTTGCCCCACCAGGGGGAGGGTTTTGCCGCGGTGGTGAGGGAGCATTGGCCGCAAGTGAGCCTGCTGGCGTCTTCTGCCCGCTAGAGGCGGGTTTTCCGCGCTGTTGCGGCCAGCGGCGATGCGCGCTGGCCCGGGATGGGCTACAATGGCGCGGCACGAATTATTCCCACAAACACACCAGCGTGTACGGTTGAAAGGCGTCATCTCCATGGATCGTCGTCCCGCGAAACGAAAGAACCGTCGGGCCACTCGGGCCGGCTCTTACGGGCGCGTTGCCCAAGCGAAATCCCTCAAAGTGAAGCGCAAGCGCAAAGGGGCTTTAGGAGCCCTTGCGGTGGTGCTGCTGTTCGCCGCGGTGGCAGTGCTGGCATTTCCGCAAGTGAGGGCCTTTATCACCCATACTCCGGTTGGGGGGCCGCGCACGGTGCTCACCCAGCAGCGGGTGGACATCGCCATCGATCGGCTGGAGCTGCCCGCCCCCGACCTCTCCTCCTTGGCCTACGTGGATGCCGCCAGCCTCATCGGTCCGCGCTTCGAGGACGTGGTGGTGGGGGAGGTGCAAACCCATCTTTCCGGCTCTACCGAGCTGTTCGCCCAGAAGGTCACCGCCACCGCCCACTACACCAACAAGTCTGTGAAGGTGACGGTGCCCATCAGCTTCGAGTTCACCTACGACGACAAGAACGATACGTGGGAGCAGGGGCCGGCAGTGCAGGAGGGCTTCGAGGTGCAACCGGTGGCCCCTCCCAGCGCCACTGCCATCGCCAACAATATCGAGGAGTTGCTGGCCAGCTACAACAGCCAGTTGGCGGCCGAGTTCGAGGGGGCTTCCAGCACGGTGGTTTCAGAGCTTACCGCCGAAGGGGGCACCATGGAGGTGAACTTGCTGAAGTCCCGCGCCGAGGAAACTGCCACCATGACCGTGACCTGCAAGGTTGACTGGTCGGCCGAAAAGGGCTGGGTGCCCGTTGTGGTGGCCACCAGCACTCCCAAAGTCACCGATAAATCGGTGATGTCGAAGCTCAACTGCAAGGAAGGGGCCCTGGTGCGGTTGCAGGGCACCTTGGCGGTGGAAGGCAGCGACTACCTGCTGCGGTTGGACGGCCCCATGCGCCTTACCATGGACGGCCGCTCGTGGGATTTGGACGTGGTGAATCTGGTGCCCACATCCCAGATGGCCTGCTATTTTGATCCGCCCGTGGTGGAGGCGCCGCAAGACGAGGAGGCCCCTTCAGGCGAAGAGCCGGACCAGCCCCAGGATGCCGAAGTGGTGGACCCCGAGGGTGAAGGGGAGCCGGGTGCAGGCGATGAGGCGGAAGAGGAAGAGCCCGAGGAGAAGCGGGAAACGGTGGAGCTGTCCTCGTTGGTGGGCTACCGGGTTTCCGTGACTGGCACCATCGCGCTCACGGGTGATGCTTCAGGGGTGGCCAGCAGCTGGGGGAAGGTTTACCCGGTGCAAGTGAATATCACCGAGGTGCAGAAGCTTTAGCCAGGCGCTGCTTTTTTGTTTCAAGGCCGTCGGAGCTTTGCGGAGCTTCGGCGGCCTTTTTGCATGCGCAGAAAGGTTTTGCCTGGTGGGGGGTGGGGGGATTAGCCCGTTTGCGGCCTTTTGCGGCAATTGCGGCGCCGGGCGGGGGAAGGCGCGGCGCGACGGCGGCGCATCCGCGGCGCATATTTGGCGCAACGGCGATGGATTGTTTCGGCGCAGGTGCGGATATTTGGCGGCCGGCCATTGCCGCATTCCGGAAAACGCAGCGCCAAAAAACGAAAAGCTGATAGCCCGTTGATAGCCGTTTGGCGCCGCGTTGGCGATTGCGGGCCCTATGCTGTAGGGGCAAGGAAGCCGGCGGCCCTTGCCTTCGGTTTCTGAACGAAGCCAAGGAAAGGGTGCGCGATGGGACGAAGAACGGTGGCGCTGGGCATTGCCAGCGGCTTGGCCTGTGCGCTGTGCGTGGGGTTGTATGCAGCGCAGATTGGGCAAGAGGCGCAGTTGCAGCGGGCCGAGGCCTTAGAGAAATACGGCGGCGTGCAGGTGGAGGCCTACGTGGCGCGCCGCGATTTGTCCGCCGGAGAGGCGTTGGACGACTCGATGGTGGAGAAGCGCCAGTGGCTGGCGGAGCTGTTGCCAGCGGGAGCGGTTACCGACCTTGAATCGGTGCGGGGCCAGCAGTTGGGCAGTCCGGTGTTCGCCGGTGAAGTGCTTTGCGAGGGCCGCATGCAGGCGCAGGGGAATCAGCTGGTGGTGCCGGAAGGGCTCTGCGCCGTTTCGGTGCCCGCCAAAGACGTTCAAACCGTGGGCGGCAGCCTTGTCGCCGGCATGGAGGCCGACCTTTACATGATCGGCCCGTCCGGTTCGTCGCTGCTTGCCTCGCGGGTTCCAGTTTTGGCGGTGGGGCGCGAGGGGGCGGCCTCGAACAGCTCATGGGTCACGGTGGCGGTGCGGCCGTCGCTGGTGCACGAGTTGGTGCAGGCGGCCCAATCTTACGTGCTGTACTTCGCCTTGCCCGGTGCCGATGAAGCCCAGCCGCAAGGCGATGCGGCCGGTGGCGGAGAGGCGCCGGGCGATGGCGATGGGTTGGAAGGGGGCCCGCGCGACGAGGCCTCGGGGGTCGGCGCTACAGAAGAAGACCAATCTGCGGAAGGGGAAGACGCATGGGAGTGAGCGAACGGAGCGGCGATGCCTCCAGCCGGAGGATCGGCGTGGTGCTCTCGGTAGTGAGCGCCAGCGGCGGCGCAGGGAAGAGCTCGGTGGCCATGGCGGTGGCGCGCCAGTGCTGCAACCGCGGCCTCTCGGTGCTGCTGCTCGATGGCGATTGCCAGTTCGGTGGTTGCTCCCGCATGACAGGCGATGAGGCTCCGCTGTCGTTCTCCCAGCTTTTGCGCGCCTGCGAGACGGGCGAGGGGGTGGCTGCCGAAGGGCTTACGGTGGTGGGCCCTGACGCCATGGAATACGCCGAGCAGCACATTCCCCACCTGCCTTACGTTGCTCGCCAGGCGGCGCAATGGTTCGATGTCGTGGTGGTGGACACGTCGGGGGTTTGGACCGAGCCGCTGCTGTCGCTCATGGAGGCCAGCCACCGGGTTCTATTCGTGGTGGGCCAATCGTCTTCTTCGGTGATGGGGGCCCGGCGCGCGCTGGATTTGTGCCTGCGCTGCAGCGTGGCCACGGGGTCGTTCCTCTTCGTGCTCAACCGCTGCTCGCGCCATAGCTTGTTCACCTCCATCGATGTTTCGTGCGCTTTGGGCGGTGCCCATGTGGTGGAGATGCTAGAGGGCGGCGCGGTGGTGGAGGAGCTGCAGGGGTGCGGCTTGGCGGAGCGGCTTTTGCAAGACGGCAACCCGTTTTACAAGAGCGCAGCTGCCATAGCGGAAGAAGCGGTGCCCCGTTGCCAGGGCGCGCAGGAGGAAAGGCCGCCTGCAGCCCTTCGCGACGGAAGGCGCATGGGCTTTATGGCATCGCGGCGCCGCAACGATGCGGCGAAGCGGGGCAAGCACCAACTGGCGGCCCAGGAAGGGGCGCTGAGGGCAGAGGAGGCGTTGTGGCGGTAACGTTACTAGAGCGGGTGCAGCGCACGGCCGCACCCGAGCGGCCCGAGCGGCGGCCGGTGCAGAACGTGGAGGATCTGCGGGAGGCGGTGCAGCGCTACGTTCCCTCTGAAGTGGTGGCGGCCCTGCTGGAAGAAGATCCGTTCCGGGCGCGCAACGAACTGCGCAGCGCCTGCCGCCAGGTGTTCGCCGAGCCCGCATGGGCGGCCGTGGGGGCCGAGCGACGGGACAGCCTTACACAGGAGCTGGTGGCGGTGGTGTTCGGCATGGGGCCGTTGGAGCCGCTTCTGGCCGACGAGTCCATAACCGAAATCACCGTCAACAAGGGCGGGGCCGTTTGGGTGGAGCGGGATGGCGTGATGAGGCCCACGGAGGCCAGCTTCGCGAGCGATGCCCAGGTGCGGGGCCTTATCGACCGCATTTTGGGCCCGCTGGGACGGCGCATCGACGAATCCAGCCCCTCGGTGTCGGCGCGGTTGCCCCAAGGGCACCGGGTGCACGCCGTGGTGCCACCGGTGTCGCCCGATGGGCCGGTGCTGGCCATTCGCAAGTTCTCCCGCAAAGTGTTCTCGCTTCCGCAGCTGGTGGAAGCGGGCTCGCTCGAACAGGAGGCGGCGCAGTTCCTTCACTGGGCGGTGGCCAGCCGCCAAAGCATCGCGGTGCTGGGCGGCACGGGCAGCGGCAAAACCACGCTGCTGAACGCGCTGTCCCTTTCCATCCCCACCGAAGAGCGCATCATAACCATCGAGGATTCGCTGGAGTTGAAGTTCAGCGAGCATCCGCAGGTGGTGCGGTTGGAAGTGCGCCACCAGAACGCCGAAGGTTTGGGGGAGGTCACCATCCGCAGTTTGGTGGTGGATTCGCTTCGCATGCGCCCCGACCGCATCATCGTGGGGGAGTGCCGTGGCGGGGAGGCCCTCGACATGCTGACGGCCATGAACACCGGCCACGACGGCTCCCTCACCACCTTGCACGCCAACTCGCCCCAGGAGTGCATCGATCGTTTGGTGACCATGTGCCGCTATGTGGTGGATTTGCCCCCTGATGTGATAGAGGCCCAGATAGGCCATGCTTTTCAGTTGATGGTGCAAACCCAGCGCCATCGCGGAGGCCGCCGTTTCATCTCGGCCATCGCCGCAGTGGGCTTTTGCCCCGATACCCGCCGATGCCAGGTGCTGCCCCTGTACCAGCGGCTGTCGCCGTCGGAGGAGGGGCAATGGCTGGAAGTGCCCGAGTGGGTGGACCGGCTGGTGGAAGAGGATCTGGCAACAGAGGAGGAGGTGCGGCAATGGCGGCGGGCGTTATGCCGGTGATGGCCGCCGTTTCGGCGGGAGTTGCGGGCTATTGCGCGTTTTCGTTGGCGGAAGCGCGGTACCGGCGAAACCTTCATGCCCGCGCCTCGCTGCAAGGGAGGGTGGCCGGCGGCCCCCTTTGGTGGGTGCGCAACGGGGTGAAGCCCCTGGTGTCCTTAGCGCGCTGGCTGTTGCGGTTTCCCGCGGTGGACGCTCCGATGGCGGAGGCAGTGCGCCTGGCAGAGCGTCGCGGGGTGGCCGCCGCCCCCGAGTCGTTGCTTTCGGCTCTTTTGGCCGGGGGGCTGGGGCTGGGCTTTGCGGCTTCGCTTGTAGCTGGCTCCCCGGTTTTCGCAGTGGCGGCAGTGGCTTTGGCAGCGATATTCTTCGGCAATCGCATGAATGCTTCCCGCGACGCGCGAGTGGCCGCCTTGCGCCAGCAAACCCCCGAGGCGCTGCGGGCGCTGGGGGTGTGCTCTAAAAGCGGCCTCAGCCTGTCGCAGACCATGGACACCCTTGCCGGTGACCTGGAACAGCCCATAGCCCGCTTGTTCGAGCAGGCGTCCCGGCGAATGAAGGTGGGCGCTCCCGCCCAAGAGGCGCTGGCGGTGTTCTCGGAAGGGGGATCGTCTGCGGAACTGTCCTTCGTGGCGGTGGCGCTGGACGTGCAGCATCAGACGGGCGGCTCTCTTTCGCAGGTGCTGGAGTCGGCAAGGGAATCGGTGCGGGACGAGTTGGAGCTGAGGCGCACTTTGCGGGTGCAAACGGCCCAGGCCCAGCTTTCGGCTCGCATCGTTACCTGCATGCCGTTTGTGCTGGTGGCGCTCTTTTCCCTCATCACCGAGGACTTCATGGGGCCGTTTTTCCAGAGCGTCCAAGGAATAGCCCTCCTAACCCTTGCGCTGGTGATGCAAGGCGCCGGCGTTCTGGCGGTGCGGGGGCTTTTGCGGCACGAGGAGGGGAGGCCATGACCGGGGGCGTTGGTGTCATTTTTCTGGGGGTCGCTGTGGCGCTGGCGGCTGTGGCAGGTTTCGGATTGGCGATAGGGGCAAGTGCCCTGATGCGTCGCCGTCGCTTGCGGCAGACGGTGGCTACCTCTGCCGCTGCGCAGGGGCTGGGGCTTTCCCGGGGCGCCTCTTGCGTGCCGGGTGGCGCTCGGGCGGCCCCTGCGGTTGCGCTGTTGCAGGCGATGGAGCTGCGCTCCCGCGCCTTGAGTATGGGCGCGCGGCACCCCTTGGTGCCGGCTCGCCTTCTGCCGGCCGCCGCCTCTCTGGAAAAGGCCATCTCCCATGCGGGGCTGGCGGGTGCGGTGACCGTTGCCGGTTTTTGGGACTGCTCGCTGCTGGCGGCTTTGGCCGGTGCGGTAGCGGGTGGTTTGGCCGGCGCCGCGTTTTCGGTGGAGTTGGCGCTGATCGGGCTGGTGGCAGGCGGGTTCGCTGGTTTTCGCCTGCCGAGAGCCGTGCTGGCGAGGGCCGTGCAGAAACGGGCGGACGACTTGGAGCGCAGCTTGTCCGAAATGCTGGAGGTAGTGGCCTTGGGGCTGCGCAGCGGCCTTTCTTTCGAAGGGGCGCTGGCTCTCTACACCGCCCATTTCGAGTGCCCGCTGGCAACCGGCATGGCCGCCGCCCAGGCCCAATGGAGCTGCGGGTTGGTTTCCCGAGAAGAGGCGCTGCGGGCTTTGGCCGCCAGCTACCGGTCGCTTTTGTTTGGCCGGGTGGTGGAGACCATCGTCCGCTCCATCCGCTTCGGTTCTTCCTTGGCGGACAACCTGGACGATGCCGCCGCCGAGGCGCGGGCCCATTACCGCACAGCTCGCCAGGAGTCGGTGGCGAAAGCGCCCGTGAAGATGATGCTGCCTACCAGCACGCTTATTTTGCCGGCCATGCTGATATTGGTGCTGGGGCCGGTTTTGTTGGAGTTGATGGGATGACTTTGGGAAAGGAATGGAACGGCAATGAAACGAGTAGGAAGTGCAATGGCGCGATGGGAAGAGCGGCGAGAGCGCCTTGGGCGGCGCGTGGAGGCGGGACGAGAGGGCCTGCGCCGCAGGGCGCGGGAGACGGCGGTGGGCGCGCAGTGCGCCCTGCGGTCGAAGCTGAAGCAGACGGCGGGCCAGGGCACCACCGAGTATGCCATCCTGGTGGGAGTTTTAGTGGTTTTGGCCATCGTGGCCATCACGCTGTTCCGCCCAAAGCTGGAGGAACTGTGGAACGCCATCGCCGAAGGGATAAACGGTTTGTAACCGATGCAAGCGGTCAAGCCACTCTGGAATACGCCCTGGTCACTGCAGTGCTGATGGCGGTGGTGGTGGGGCTGTGGGCAATTCGGCAGGTGTTCTTCGGCGGCCTGGCGGCCGACCACGCGCTGGCGGCCGCCTCCCACCATGTGGACGGCGCCTGGGGGTGGGTGTGCGATGTGCTGGCTTTTTAAGCGGGCGCGCGGCGCGCGATCGGGCCAGGCCACGGTGGAGGCCGCCTTGGCCATCCCGGTGGCGTTTCTGTTGCTGCTGTTGCTGGTGCAGCCGGCCATTGTGCTCTACGACCGCACCGTTATGGAGAACGCCGCACTGGAAACATGCCGCTTGCTGTGCACCTCCGATGCGGGCGCATCGGTGGCAGAAGATTTCGCCCGGCGGCGCCTGTCGGCAGTGCCGGAGGCGGAGGTGTTCCACAAGCACGAGGGCGGTTGCAGCTGGGAGATAACCCTAAGCGGAGGCGCAGGCAGTGCGGAGGCGCGGGTGAAGATAGCAACGCGGCTGAAGCCGCTGCCCTTGCTGGCTCAGCTTTCCCGAGTGGCGGGAATGTGCGACGGGGAGGGCTATTGGCGCGTGGAAGTGGAAGAGGTCCTTCCGGTGCGGGCGCCGTGGCAGTAGGCGCCTTGCGGGCCCGTTGGGCAAAAGCTCCGGCCGGGCAAGCGCGCTGGCCGGAATTGGCCAATCGGGCACGGCAAGGCGCGGGGGCAGAAGCGGAGGCGTGCCGCGGCGGGGTAGAAGCGGAGGTGTGCCCCGTGGCGCGCGAAGACGATGAGGAGGGAGGGCCCATGGGGCTATTCCAAGACGAGGAGGGGTTCACCACCACCGGCATCGCGGTGGCCATCCTGCTGGCGATAGCCCTGCTGTTCTCCAGCGCCCATCTCTACGAGGTGAACAGCTGCACAGCGGAAATCCAGGAGGTGGCGGATGCCAGCGCGCTTGCGGCTTCGTCGGTGACAGCCGAATTCATGGTGGCGGTGGCCCTGTGCGATGCAGTGGTGCTGTCGCTGTCGCTGGCATCGCTGCTGTGCTCGGGGGTGGGACTGCTGGCCCTGTGCGTGCCCGGAGGGCAATCACTCGGTGGCACGCTGGTGGATGCGGGCGGCACGGTGCTGCGGGGTCGCAACAACTTTGCGGAGAAGGTTGCCGAAGGGCTCAATCGCCTGCAGGAGGCGCTGCCGTTTTTGTGCGCTCTCAACGCCGCAGCGGTGGCCTCTGCCAACAACGGCAGCTCGAACCGGTATTTGGCGGTGGCGGTGCCGGCGCCGTTTGAAGGGAAGCCCATCACGGTGGGGGCGGCTGCGGCCGGCGACGCCTATGCGGAGGCGGTGCGGGAAAACGCCGATGGGCTGGCCCAGAGGGCGGCACTGGCCGAGGCGGCGGCGAACGATGCCAACGAGGCGAGGAAGAGGGGTTTCATGGCCGATTGCGGCGCCAACCCCGAATATTGCCAGTACCAACGGGCGGAAACGCTGGGGTGCCTTCCCGCAGACCAAAACCCGCTGTACCATTCGGCTGACACTTGGAGCTTCTCGGTTGCCCTGCAGCGGGCGCAGCGGTACTACGCGTACCGGGCAGCCCATGAAGCGGCTGCTGACGGGTCGGTTGAGCAGCAGGCCAACGCGGCGCTGCGGCGCATCTTTTACCGCTTCGGCTCTCAGCAGCTGCAAGAAGGCTATGTGCGAGATACCGACGAAGGGTTTTCTGCCTATTTCCCGCTGCTGTTCTCGAAAACGGCCGAGCTGCGGGAGAGCGATCTGTACCAGCAGCTGCTGTTCCCCGTCACTGAAGCAGAGGGCGCGGCGGTCATGCACGCCTTCGAAGGTTGCCCCCAGGCGGCGGGCTGGGGGCAAAAGGGCTCGGTGGCCCAGCTGGAGGCGGGCGGCTACGAAACCTGCCCCTCCTGCAACTTCAAGGCGTCCGATTTGGGCGATGTGGCGTCGGCTTCGTCTCGCATAGACAACGGCTTCGAATACCACTACCGCCTGGTGGCGCAAGCGGCGAAGGACTACCAGCAGGCGCGCGAAGCCATGGCGCCGGCGCTGGGGGCGGCCAAGGACACGTTCTCATCGCTGCTCGATGGGCTGAAGGAGGCTTTGGCGGAAATGGCGGGCTTTCGCCTTGAGGCGCAGCCGCCGGGGGCCACCGGGTGCGTGGTCTTTGTGGTGAACCTGGCAACGGGCCCCATGCCCAGCCATTTTGCCAACCCGTTCTCGTCCACTGAGGCCCAGCTGGGGTTGCGGGTGGCGGTTTCCGGGGCCCTGTTGCAGGAAGACCCCGCCACCGACAACGGCACAGTGGTGAATTCGCTTTTGGATCGCATCGATACTTCGGGCGCGGTGGCCGGTGCGGGCAAGATGGCCCTGGATTGCTGGTCGGCGCTGCTGTCGGCTTACGGCACGGGGCAAGAGGCGTTGTTGGACGGCTTAGAGGAGATGCTCTCGGGAGTGCCCTTGGCCAATGGCAGCGGCCTGGGTACTTGGGCTCGGGGGAAGCTGCAAGGGGCGCTGGAGGCAGCCGGCCTGCAACCGGCCCGGTTGTCGGCCGTAAAGCCGGTGCTGGCCAGTGCCGGCACGGTGACCAAGGGCGACTCGGGGGAGTTCTCCCGCGGGTTCCAGCAGCTACGGCAACAGGCGCTTCGGGGCTCCAGCCCTACGGGAACGGTGCTCGATGGCTTGTTGCCGGTGGTGCGCGAAACCGCTTTCGACGCCCTTGATCGCGCCGGGGAAAAGGTGACGGTGGCTACGTTCAAGGTGCCGGTGCTTGACGTGGAGGTGCCCATTACCATCGCCCTGCCGCCTTCGGTGGCCGAGGGCGCCCGCAGTTGGGTGGATGGGGCCTTGGAGGCGCTCCGCAGCTTGGCGAACGGCGCATCGCACGAAAGGGTGTGGCAATGATGGGGCGATTGAAGGATTTGCTGGGGGCCGCCGCGGTGAAAGCGCGCCAGCGCGGTGGCCAGATGACGGTGGAGCTTGCCACGGTGCTGCCGGCGGCGCTGGCCATCATGGCCATCGTGTGCAACGGCATGGCTTTTTTCTCGGAGTGCGCTGCTTTCGACCGGGTGGCGCGCAATGCCGTGCGGCTGTATGCCACGGTGCCGGCCTACGGGGAGGCGCCGGCGCAAGCCGAAGAGAACATTCTCCACCTGTTGCAGCAGCGATTCTCGGCGCCGAACCAAACGGTGGCGGTGATGCGCGAGGATGCCGGCGGTTACAGCAAGTACACCGCCACCCTCACTTTCGCTCCCACTTTGTACGGCATCAACTTGCGCCAAGAGGTGTTCGGCGTGCAGTTACCCACGGTGTCCCACAGCGCCTCGCTGACGGTGGACACCTACAAGCCGGGGATGCTGCTATGAGGCGCCGTCTGGCCCGGGCCGTTTGTGCTTTGGCGGCAATGGTGCTGGCGGTGGCGGCGGCAGCGCTGGGGGAGAAGATGCTGGCCGGAGAAGGCGGAGTTGTGGAAGCGGCGCCCCCCACCGCCCAGGCGATGGCCCGCGCGGCGTTGGAGGGCACGGTGGATGAGATGCTGGTTTCAGCCGGTGCCCAAGTGACGAGGGAGGAGGCGGCGGAAGGGTGCGGGGCTACCGAGGCCGGCGGCGATTGGGACGCCCCGCCGTGGCTTTCCGAGGTGCTAGCGGCCCTGCCGGCGCCCTCCCAGGTACTGACAGGGGGCGGAGGAGCGGTGGTTTCGCTGCATTGGCAGCGGGACGAGGGCCAGGCGCGGCAGCTGGGCGATTTGCTGAGCGCCGCTGGCTGGACTGCCGTGGATTCAGGGGTTTCGGAATGCGCCACGTACGTGCGTGGGGAAGGAGAAGGCGAATGGCTGATGATTTCGCAGTGGAGATGCGGCGAAGGCGTCGTCGTGCTTGCGCAGTGCGTCTGAGCGATGGGCGGCTGGTGGCGGCGCGCGTGGCCGCAACGCCGCTGTCGCGGCTGCGGGGGCTGCTCGGGCGCAGGCCTCCCCATCCGGCGCTGCTGCTCATCAGGTGCCATGACATCCATACCTGCGGGATGAGCGCTCCTATAGACGTGGCGTTTCTGAGCGGGGAAGGGCAGGTGGTGAAAGTGGAACGAGCGGTGCCGCCCGGGCAGCGGGTATTCGCCGGGGCGCTGGCCTGCGATGAGTCAGCTTCGGTGTTGGAAAGGTTTTCCCAGATGGGAGCATGGGTTGAAAAGGGAGATTACCCGTTGGTGCCAAGTTCTTTGTGATAGAGGGCTTCGCCGTCTTCCTGCAGTTGCTGGGAAATGGACTGGTACACGTCCAGCAGGCGATTGCCTTCCTCGGTAAGCTGGCTGCCGTGGGCGCCGTCCCGGTCGAGCAGTTGGATGCCCAGCGTGGATTCGGTGTCTTTGATGATGCGCCAAGCCTTGCTGTAAGCCATGCCCATCGACTTCGCCGCCGCGTTCAGAGAGCCCAACTCGCGCACGCCGTCGCACAGTTTTGCGATGCCGGGGCCGAACATGGATTCGGAAGGGGCGCTGGGGTTGGCAATGGAAATGCGCACATTGATAACAAGCTCTTCGAGGGTGCCCATGTCTCTCCTTTGCAGCCGGAACGTGCTCCGTGGCTTCTTCGTATGGGGAATGGTAGCATAACGCCCCCGCGAGCGCATCTCGCGGGGGCGGGTTTCAGGTTGGGCCCTGTTGCCGGGGCGCTTCTGTGACGGGTGCCGTGGGACAGGCGTTTGGCCGAAATCGGGGCAACTGGAGCTGCGCTACGCCTGGGAGTCCAGGAAAGCGGCGGTGGCTTGTTCGATGGCCGCGGTGGTGCCGTCGATCACCTCGCTGAAGCGTACTTCCATCTCATCGAGCATGGCCAAGTTCTCCGGCACGTAGAAGCAGCCGGTTTCGTCGGCGATGAACGCATTTAGCTGGCAGCCGGTGAGGGCCGCTTTGTCGGCTGGCAGCGGTTGGCCGGCGGGAACATCGAACAGGGCGCGGTACACGTTGTCGCCGAATTTGGCCCAATGGGCGGTGGAGGCCACCAGCACGGGGTTTTCGCCGCGCAGGCGCTCGGTGGCGGCGAAGGCCACGGCGGTGTGGGGGTCCATCAGGTAGCCGTAGCGGGCGAACACCTCTTTGATGGTGTTCAGGCAGTCTTGGTTGCTCACCGATTCGGCGGCGAACCCTTCCCGCAACTTGCCGAAGGTGGCGCGGTCGATGCGGAAGCAGCGGTTCTCATTCAGCGCCCGCATCCACTGGGCGATGGCCTCGGGGTTGCGTCCGGTGAGTTCGAACAGCTGCCGTTCGAGATTCGAGGACACCAGGATGTCCATCGACGGGGAGGGGGTGAGCACGAAGGGGCGGTTGGAAATGTCGTAGGTGCCGGTGTTGATGAAGTCGGTGAGCACGCGATTCTCGTTGGAGGCGCACATCAAAAGCCCGATGGGGGTGCCCATCTGCTTGGCGTACCAGCAGGCCAAGATGTTGCCGAAGTTGCCGGTGGGCACGCACACGTCCAAAAGCTGGCCGGCTTCCAGCTTGCCGTCGGCCACCAGCTGGCTGTAGCTGGAAATGTAGTAAACGATTTGGGGCATCAGGCGCCCCCAGTTGATGGAGTTGGCGCTAGAGAGGGCCACCTTGCGCTCGCTCATCAGCCGCTGGTTGAAATCGGCGTCGGCGAACACCCGCTTTACGCCGGTTTGGCAATCGTCGAAGTTGCCGCGCACCGCCCACACCTGCACGTTGCCGCCGGTGGTGGTCACCATCTGCTTGCGCTGAATGTCGCTCACGCCGCCGTCGGGGAACAGCACCCCGATGGAAACGCCGTCCACCCCCTTAAAGCCCTCCAGGGCCGCCTTCCCGGTGTCGCCGGAGGTGGCCACCAAGATGCAGAAGCTGTTGTCCAGCTTGCCCTCTTCCCGCAGCGCCTGGGCGCTGGCGGAGAAGAACCGAGGCAGGCACTGCAGGGCCATGTCCTTGAAGGCGCTGGTGGGGCCGTGCCACAGTTCCAACACGTGGGTGTTCTCGTCGAGGGAGGTGATGGGGCAGATGGCCTCGTTATTGAAGTTGTCGCCGTAGCATTGGGCCATCAGCTGGTCTATCTGCTCGTCGGGCAGGTTGATGCCGAAGGCCTTGTACACTGCAGCGGCCCGCTGGTGATAGGGCAGCTTTGCCAGCGCGGTGATGTCTTCAAGGGAGAAATGGGGGATGCGGTTGGGCACGAACAGCCCGCCGCCCGGAGCCAGCCCCGCCACCAGCGCTTTGGTGAAGCTGTAGGGCTCGGAAACGTTTCCGCGGGTGTCGAAGAATTCTACGTGGCTGTTTTCTGTCATATTGTCTCCCTTTGCGTGAGGCTTGCAGCGGCAAGAGTATAGTATCTTCCCGCTGAAACGCCCGGATAGGAGAGGGGTTTATTCATGCAAACGCGGAATCTTTCGGGCGAAGGCGCATCTGCCGTCCCCACCATTTCAATCTTGGGCGACTCCATTTCCACCTTCGAAGGGTGCACGTTCGCCGGCAACCGCGTGTACTACCAGCCGCCCCAAACCGGCCTCACCGGCGTGGAGGAGCCGGGGCAAACCTGGTGGATGCAGGTGATAGGCGGTCTGGGGGGAGCGCTTTGCGCCAACGGCTCCTATTCTGGATCGATGGTGCAGGGCGCGGGCTTTCCCGCCGCCGAACAGCCGGGGCGTGCCCCGCAGCTGCTGGGTGAAGGGGGCCAGGCACCTGACATGGTGCTGATTTTCATCGGGGTGAACGATTATGGCTGGGGAACCGCCGAGGCCCAGGAGGCGGGCCGCTCGGAGGCGGCGCCGGCCGTGGTGGCCGCCCGGGCTGCCGGTTGGACGGAGGCGGACGGCCCCCTTGAGGGGGAGCGCATCGCCGCCGCTGCCGTGCCTGGGGCTGCGCCAGCGGATGCGGCCCAGCGCTTCGAAGCGGCCTATCGCCGCATGTTGCAACAGGTGAAAGGGGTTGCGCCGGCGGCTCAGCTGTGGTGCATCACCATTCCCTGCGGCCGCGAGAGGGGCAAGGGCGGCCCCGCGTTCGCCCATGCGCTGAGGGGCATTGCCTTCGACGACTACAACCAGGCCATTCGCGACGCGGCTGCCGCGGAAGGGTGCCGGGTGGCGGATGCGGCGGCGCTGGGATATGACTACGACGCCCTGGACGGCACTCACCCCACCGCGCTGGGGATGCAGCAGTTGGCGGCGATGGTGCTGCATGCCATGGCGGCCGAAGGCGCCGCACCCGCGCCGCTGCCCCCGCTTCCGCCGCAGGAAATGCGCTCGGCCAAGCGCTGCCAGCGCACCACCTGCATAAACTGCCCCTCCGTGCGCAGCCACGGCAACCCGTGGTTTTGCGTGTGCGACAAGCAATAGGCCTCTTCGGCCGTTCGCGGCGCCGGCAGGGAACAAATCTTGGAAAAAAGTAAACCTGGGGTTCCTTTTTAAGTAAAACAGGGTTAACATGTGGGCGTTAAACATGGTTAACTTGTGAGATCGGAGTCGCGATGCAAATGGCAGCCGTGGTGGAAAGTCAGATGAGGAATTCTGCACAGCCGCAAATCAGCTGTCAGCAGATGCCGCTGTCGTTCCTGAAAACCGGGGCGCGGGCGAAAGTTGCCAAGGTGCGCGGAAAAGGCGATGTGCATCACCACCTGGAGAACCTGGGGTTCGTTGAAGGTGCAGATGTGCATGTGGTTTCCGAACAAGTCGGCAACCTGATCGTGGAAGTGAAAGGGGCGCATGTGGCCCTGGACAAATCCATTGCGTCGAAGATCATCACCTGTTAACGCGTTTCATCTGTTGCGGCAATCGGAGAAGGAAGGACTGGCAGATGACGGAATCTGGAGCCAAGACCCTGCGCGATGTTCCCGTGGGATCCTCGGCAAAGGTGGTGAAGCTTGTGGGCGAGGGCGCGGTGAAGCGCCGCATCATGGACATGGGCATCACTAAGGGCACTGAGGTTTACGTGCGCAAAGTGGCCCCCTTGGGGGACCCGATCGAGCTTACGGTGCGCGGTTTCGAGCTTTCGCTGCGCAAAGATGAAGCTCAGCACGTGCTGGTGGCTTAACGCGGGAAAGCGCTGATGGAGGCGCTTTTTTAACGGACACCAGTTAACTTTAGTTTACTTTAGGGAAGGAAGACCATGGGACTCAACATTGCGCTTGCCGGCAATCCCAATTGCGGCAAGACCACGATGTTCAACGATCTCACCGGCGCGAACCAGTACGTGGGAAACTGGCCCGGCGTGACCGTTGAGAAGAAGGAGGGCAAGTACAAGGGGGATAAGTCGATTACCGTAACCGACTTGCCCGGCGTGTACTCGCTCTCCCCGTATTCGCCCGAGGAAATCGTCACGCGTGACTACCTGCTTTCTGGCGCGCCCGACGTGGTGGTGAACCTGGTGGACGCCACCAATCTCGAGCGCAACCTGTACCTCACCACCCAGATCATCAACTTGGGTGTGCCGGTAGTGGTGGCGCTGAACATGATGGACCTGGTGGAGAAGAACGGCGACAAAATCGATGTTGCCAAGCTGTCCCAGAAAATCGGTTGCCCCATCGTGGAAACCACCGCGCTGCGCGGCAGGGGCATGGAAGATTTGATGAACACCGCCATCGAGGCGGCCAAGAAGCATCAGCTGCCCGCCAGCACCATGCGTTTCACCAACGATGTGGAAGAGGCGCTGGGTAAGATCATCGACATCCTGGGCAGCCGCGTTAAGGGCGATCAGGCCCGTTGGTTTGCCATCAAGCTGTTCGAGGGCGAGCAGATGACCATCGACGGGCTGGGGCTTTCCGCCGGCGACCTTTCGAAGATCGCCGCCATCCGCGAAGCGGTGGAGAACGACGAGGATGACGACGCAGAGTCCATCATCACCGATGAGCGCTACGGCATCATCACCGATGTGGCCGACGAGTGCGTGAAGAAGAGCACGAAGGGCATGACCACCACCCAGAAGATCGACCGCGTGGTGACCAACCGCATCTTGGGCCTGCCCATCTTCGTGGTGATCATGTTCCTGGTGTACTACATTTCCGTGTCCACGGTGGGCACCTACGTCACCGACTGGGCCAACGACGGCCTGTTCGGCGACGGCTGGCTGTACACCGGCACCGAGCAGTACGGGGCGGACGCCGAAGAGTACGAGGGCTATCAGGCGCAGATCGACGCCTACCTGGAGGCGGCCGAGGAAGACGGCCTGGACGTGGAAGGCTTCACCGCCGCCATTGAGGCGGAAGAGCCCACCGTTGAAGATGAAGAGGCCATTGAGAACTTCATGTACGCCGCCGACAGCGCCGGCATTGTGGGCGAGCTGGAAGTGGAAGACGAGGACACCGGCGCCGTTTCCATCGAGCGCGTCGATTCCGCCGCCTTCGCTGCTGCCCTTGAGCAGGAAGAGCCCGACCCGGCCGACTACGGCTTCTACCATGTGGGCGTGCCGGTAGTGGTGGGCGGCTGGCTTGAAGCCATTGATGCCGCGCCGTGGGTGCAGTCGCTCATCCTCGACGGCATCATCGCCGGCGTGGGCGCCGTCATCGGCTTCATCCCGCAGCTCATCGTGCTGTTCATCCTGCTGGGCATCTTGGAAGGCTGCGGCTACATGGCCCGCGTCGCCTTCATCATGGACCGCATCTTCCGCCGCTTCGGCCTGTCCGGCAAGTCCTTCATCCCGATGCTCATCGCCTCTGGCTGCGGCGTGCCCGCGGTCATGGCTACCAAGACCATCGAGAACGAAAAAGACCGTCGCATGACCATCATGACCACCACCATGATTCCCTGCGGCGCCAAGCTGCCCATCATCGCGCTGGTGTTCGGCGCTCTGGCCGGCGGCGACTACGAGGATACCTGGTGGGTCGGCCCCGTCTTCTACTTCCTGGGCCTTGCCGCTATCATCATCTCCTGCATCATGCTGCGTAAGTTCAAGGCTTTTGCGGGCGAGCCGGCTCCGTTCATCATGGAGCTTCCCCAGTACCACCTGCCCACCGTGAAAAACGTGCTGCTGTCCATGTGGGAGCGCGTGAAGAGCTACGTGGTCAAAGCCGGTACTATCATCTTCCTGTCCTCCATGGTCATCTGGTTCCTCATGAACTTCGGCATGTACGACGGTCAGTTCGGCCTGCTCGACCCCGAGGTGGACGACTACATCCAGTACAGCCTGATCGCTGGCCTGGGCAACCTGCTGGCGTGGATTTTCGCGCCGCTGGGCTTCGGCAGCTGGGAGGCTACCGTTACCTCCATCACCGGTCTGGTGGCCAAGGAGAACGTTATCGCCACCGTGGGCATCATCACTTCGCTCGGCGAAGTGGGCGAGACCGACCCCACCCTGTGGTCCTCCTTTGCCGCGATGCTCGGCGGGTCTTCCGTGGCGGTCATGGCCTTCTGCGCCTTCAACCTGCTGTGCGCTCCGTGCTTCGCCGCCATCGGCACCATCCGTCGCCAGATGATGAGCGCCAAGTGGACCTGGGCTGCCATCGGCTACATGACCGTGTTCGGTTGGTGCGTGGGCCTGCTCATCTACCAGCTGGGCGGCCTCATCACCGGCGAAGTGGCCTTCGGTCCCTTCACCATCTTGGCTCTGGTTGTGCTGGCCGGCATGCTGTTCCTGCTGTTCCGTCCCGCCCCTAAGGAAAAGGGCGTGAAGATGGCGAAAACGGCCGAGAACGCTGCATAATTAGTTATCCCGAAAACGGCGGGGCGCATTCTCTCCTCTGTGCCCCGCGCGTCTTTTCCCGCAGCGCCACTTGAGCGAGCGGCCCTGCGGGAAAAGACATGAGCCTCGCCACTTTGGGCGAGGAGACCATTTAGGAGCGTATGCGATGCAAGAACTTACGATGACGCCGGCGACGGTGGTTTTGCTTATCCTGATAGCGGCGTGGGCCGTGTGGGCGGTACGCCGCCTGTTCTTCCGCGGCCTGTGCGACTGCCACGGTGACAAGAAGTCGAAGAAGGGCGAGAGCGGCTGCTCCACCTGCAGCGCCTGCCACGGTTGCTCCACCTGCAACATTTCAATACCTGAGTCGCCTGAGCAGAAATAGGTCTTCCCGGCGCTGGGGTGTGATACCATGGAGCCACTAGACGATTAGGAGGGTTTCATGGAGAAGATGTCTCCGTCGCACGAGGATTATCTTGAAGCAATGGTCGAGTTGGGCGGTACCGCTGATGCGGCTATTCGTTCGGTAGATGTTGCGGCGAAATTGGGGGTTTCGAAAGCATCGGTGAACAAGGCCATGTCCGTCTTGAAGGAAAAAGGTCTGGCCGAACAGCCCTATTATGGCGACATCACCCTCACCCAAGAGGGCTACGAGTACGGTCGCGCGGTGCTAGATCGCCATCAGATGCTGTTCCTGTTTTTGTCGAAGGCGCTCGGCATTCCCGAAGAGCAGGCGAACAAGGAAGCCTGCCTCATGGAGCACGCCATCAGCGACGAGTCCATGAAGAAATGGGAAGCCTACATCAAAAGCCTCGACCTGTAATTCGCAAAAGACCATCGAAAAAGAGCGCCGCCGAGCAGAAGTTCGGCGGCGTTTTGCTTCCTGCCGTCACCTCCGATTACGCAGGCGCAATGAAGAATTAAGGCTTCTTAAACAGAGTTAAGGAAACCCCATGAGACCCTTAAGCCCCCTGTCCGATAACCTGAAACGGACGAAAGGGGTTCAGAATGGGACATCAGCGCGACATCACCTATTACCAGCGGGATAGCTACTGCCAGCGGCAAGACGTTCGGCAGAGAGCGCGCCATGGGGTGTCGCGGGTGCCTCGTCGGAGTGGCCATCGCCCCGTCTCGTGGATAACCATGTTGGCCTGCTGCGTTGCGGTGCCGCTGGCAATGTTGGCGGTGCTGGGCGCTGCTTCCCACTTCATGCCCGTCGAGGGCGCGGCGGGTGCTGGCACTGTCGGCTCGGGTTCGACAGGCTCCGGCCAGGTGGCGTGGCAGCCCTCAGCCAGCTCCGCCCAAAGCACCCCAGCCGATCAGTGGCAGAAGGGGAGCGTTCCCTACCTTTATCAGATTGATCCCCAGTGGAAGAGCGCTGCGTACGCCGGTTCCACGGTGGAAGAGGCCGGCTGCGGCCCCACCTGTCTGACCATGGCCTATGTGGCGCTCACCGGCAAGCAGGATTATGATCCGCCAAAGATGTCCCGGTTCAGCGAGGACAACGGATTCGTGGACAGCGGCCTGACCACTTGGACACTCATGACCGAGGGCGCGGCCAAATTGGGGCTGAATTCCCAAGAGCTACCTGCGAGCGTGGCCTCGGTGAACGCCGCGCTGGAAGCGGGGCACCCGGTCATCCTCACGCTGGGGCCAGGCGACTTCACCAGCACCGGCCACTTCGTGGTGGTGGCGGGTCGGGCCGATGACGGCAACTGGATTATCCGAGACCCCAACTCCCCCGAGCGTTCTCAACAAGCCTGGGATCCCGAACGCGTGCTTTCCCAATGCCGCAACCTGTGGGAGCTTTCCAAGGGCGGTTGGTTCTAGCTTCGGCTGTCGTTTGTCTCGAACAGTTCCACCAGCTCTTGGCGGCCGTGGACGCCGGCCTTGGAGTAGATGTTGCGAGCGTGATAATTTACCGTGCCCTCTGCGATGCACAACTCCTGCATGATGCGCGCGTAGCTGTGGCCCATGAGCAGCTGTTTCGCCACTTCCGCTTCGCGTGCGGTAAGGCCATACTCGCGCGAGAAGATGGTCACACGTTCCTGGAAGGGGACGCGGTTGGGAGGGTCGTTTGCGAACGCGGCGTTTGCGGGAGGGATGTTTTCGGATGGGTTGTCAGCGAGAGAGGCGCCCAAGGGTTCTTTCGGGAGGGTGGAATAGTCGATAGGGCCGGTGCCTTCTTGGTGGGCGAGCTTCCGATTTGTTCGTCGCGGTAAAATCACCACGACGACAGCCGCTACCATGATAATCTCGATTCCCAAAAACAGCGCGAAGCTGGAAAGCTGGATGAGCGAATCGGACGAGGCTCCGGCGACAAACAGGCCGGTAAGCTGAGAACCAGCAATGTTTGAGAGCGCATAGGTGACGCGTCCGGCGGCGAAAACTGTGATAGCGGGCATGGCGAAGCGGCGTGCAGCAATAATAAGCACGGCGAAGAAGAGCGTTTCCAGGCAGACGCTTCCAACGGACTCTGCGTTGCGAATGGCCTGTTCGGGCTGAGTGCTTGCCAATATCACCAGAAAGCACACGATAACAATGAACGGCACGAACAGGTTGGCGGAAAACGACGCGCCCGGAGTGCGGCGAACCACAAGGGCGCTGCCTATGAGGATGGCACCTGCAGCGCTGATGAGCAGCACGGTGACCGAACTCAACGAGAAGAATGAGGTGCTTGATTGGCCGGTGATACCCAAGGTGGTGCCCAGAAGCGCAATTCCTCCGCAAAGCACTGTGTAGAAAAGCATGGAGCGGGCGGCAGGGGCGTTGGGCGGTCTGCTGGGGGAGGTTGAGTTGAGGGCGGAGCCGGTTGTCGGAAGCGGTTCTTTTGGGCTGCTTCCGTTGGCGGCGGTGCGAATTACGTTCAGCGCGAAAACGCCAGATGCTACGGGTAGCAACGACACGATAGCGGCTGCTAACAGCGGGGGGAGATGCGGCGTTGTGACGCAGCACACCACGGTAACGGCCAAGATGGATGGGACGCTGGACATGATAGTTGCCGAGGGCACGCCGCCGAAGTCCCACGCCCATCGCATGGCGATGATGCCCGATCCGACGCCGGTGAGCAAGCCGCTTGTTTGGGCGACGAGGAGGGAACCGTTGGCAGCAACAGGTGCGGCGGCATAATACAGAAGGGTTCCGGCGGTCGTGGCGACAATGCCAAACGTGGTAAGCCAGTGGCGCTGAAGCAACCGTTCGGACTTGCCGCGAAATAGGATGAACGCTAAAAGTGTTGCGGTGAGGGCAAAACTGGAAAACAGATACAGCGACGAAAGATAGCCCCCTTCAGCCGTTTCGCCGGGTTGAGCGCCAACGGGAATGGCTGAGTAGAGAAACAGAAATAGCCACGATAGATGGAAAGCCAGCCCCGTGAGGTCCATCTGAAGGCCGAAAAAATACACAGGTTCTTTTGGTCTTGAAGCGTCGATTGCTCTTCCCCCTAAACTTCTAACCAGGCAAAATGCCTGTCCCATAGATTGTCTATGGGAGGTTTCCCTCCATAAACCATAGCTTTCCAGAGGGGCGTTTCCCCTTGGATCTTCCTAACATCTTCCCCGGCGACGGGGGACTCAAGGAAGAAGAAAGCTGTTGCAAGACCGACGGATATTTTAGCCCAACGCGATTTATCCGGCAGCGGGCTTTCAGGGTCAAACCGCAAAACCTTTCCCCGTTGCTGCTTGCCTGAAGTACTCGGGCAAGCGATGCGGTGCAGTGTCGCCTCCAAAGCGTCGCGCATCGCATTTGCCCCTGCGTGCGGATGACGCATGCATGATGGAGAAGGACAGAGAAGAGGAGGACGAATGAGTCTGAAGACAATGACTCGCCGAAGCTTCGTGCAGCTGGCCGCCGTAACGGGCGCGGCCATGGGGCTGTCGGGAGCTGTCGCCGGAACGGCGTTGGCGGAGGGGGATGGCGCCGCTGCGGCCGCCGCCGGTGCCGGCGAAGTGAAGCGGGTGCGCAGCTGCTGCCGCGCCTGCGGCAAGAACGAGTGCGGCGTGTACGTGTACGTGCAGAACGGCCGCGCGGTGAAGGTGGAGGGCGATATGGATACCGCGTTCCACTCCATGGGCAACAGCTGTTCTAAGAGTCAGGCTTCTATGCAGGCGGCCTACCACCCGGATAGGCTGTATTACCCCATGAAGCGCACCAACCCCAAGGGCAGTGCCGATCCGGGCTGGACGCGCATCACTTGGGACGAGGCGTACGCCGCTATTGCTGCTAAGTTCCAGGAGCTTATCGACCAATATGGCGGTGAGTGTATGTTCTTTATGGGTGGAACCTCGCGCATCTGGACGCAGCACGCCTATGCTGCATGGGTGCAGCTTGTTAGCTCGCCTAATGCCGTGACGGCTTGGCAGATATGCAAAGGACCCCGCCACTTTGCAACCATGATGGTATCTGAGTATGAGGGATCGTGGATGGCCACCACCGATCGCCCGCGTGTGTTCGTGCAATGGGGCACCGCAACCGAGATATCCAACTACGACGAGTCGTGCCGCACGACGGTGGACATCGCAAACACCGCCGACGCCTACATCTCCGTCGACCCGCGCCGCACCAACCTCAACCACGAGGCCGACATCCACCTCTACCTTAAGCCCGGCACCGACGGCGCGCTTGGTCTGTGCTGGACCAATTACATTATTGAAAATCAGCTTTATGATGATTTATACGTGAAGCGTTGGACAGATGCGCCTTTCCTGGTTGTCGAGGGAATGGCGCCTTCCGGCGGAGCTCCGATGGTTCAGAAGATTGCATGGAATGTGGGTAAGCCTATGGCTACGCGCCTACTGAAGGAGTGCGACCTTAAGGAGGGTGGCAGCCCCATGCGCTTCATGGTATGGGACGAGCTTGCTGGCACCGATGATGCGCATCCGCTGCACAACAACGACGCCAGCGGCCATTTGACTTACTACGATGCCGAAACCACCTTGTGGGAAGGTGAGCCGGACGTTCAGTGGACGGAAACCTATCCCAATCCTCAGCCGAACTTGCCTGAGCTTACGGTGCCGGGCGTAATCGCCAAGCCCTCGCCCTTCAATCCCGACATCGATCCGGCGCTTTACGGAGAGTTCGATGTGACCCTGGCCGACGGCCAGACGTATATGGCCAAGCCGGTTTGGGAGCACTATGCTGCTCGTGCCGCTGAGTTCCCGCTCGATGTGACTGAGCAGATCACGGGCATCCCTGCCGCCACTATCGAGGAGTCGGTGAAGACGTGGGCCACGCGCATTGACCCCTCCACCGGCTACGGTAACGGCGGCTTGCAGTACGGTCTGGCGCCCGAGCATGCGTGCAACGGTATTCAGAACAACCGCATTTTCGACAACCTGGCGGGCATCACCGGCAACTGGGATACTCCGGCGGGCAACCGCGGTCCCACGAAAGGTCGCTTCACTCGCCCAGATGACTCCCAGCCGTTGCTTGCGGCAAAACACGCGCCGGCTCATCCGGAGGTTTGGCCGGATAAGATCTTGGGCGTTGAACGCATTCCCACTTTAGGATGGTGGATGAACTGGGCCGATGCGAATGCCGTATGCGACGCTATGGTAAAGGGGGAACCTTATCGTGTGCGTGCAGGCATTTGTGAGGCTTCTGGATTCATGAACCAGGCAAACTCGACAAAATATTGGCAAGGCCTTAACTCGCTTGATTTCTTTGTGGTTCAAGATATGTGGAAGACGCCAACGGCGGGTGCGGCAGACTTGCTGTTGCCGGTATACCATTGGTTGGAAGTCGACTTTCCTCGCGTATCGCAAGGCTCAACAGGTGCGATGGGCGCGACGTGTCGCGCCATTGAGCCGCCAGCTGAGTGCCGCTTCGATCCGCAGATAGTGACAGATGTTTATCAGGCTATGGGCGTTACATGGGCCGATGCCCCCGAGTTCTCCGGTTTTGCGGAAGGGGAGTACTGGCCAACTGTGGAGCGTCAGATGGACGATGTGGTGGCGGGCTTCGGCATGACCTGGGCCGAGTATCGCGAAGCGTTCCAGAGCCACGGCTGGTGGGATTGCCGCGAGATCAATCCAGACGGATGGGGAACGTACCGCCGTTTTGAGACTGGGTTTTTGACGGAAGATGGACTCACTCCTGCTGGGAATATGAAGCGCGGGTTTGGAACGGTGACCCGCAAGCAGGAGCTTTGGTCTACCGTAATGGAAACCTACGAGCCGGATGGGCGCTTTAACCTTCCCAGCTGGGAGCCGGCGCCCGAGACTGAGCTGGCGAACCCCTCCATTACCGAGGAATGGCCGTTCCTCATGACCACCGGCCGCCGCATCCCCGTGTACTTCCACAGCGAGCATCGCCAGCTGCCCTGGTGCCGCGAGCTGTGGCCGGCGCCCCGCGTGGAGATCAACCCCGCCGACGCCGAGAAGCTGGGCATCGCCCAGGGCGACTGGGTGTGGATCGAAAGCCCGCGCGGCAAGGTTCGCCAAACCGCCGATTTGTACTACGGCATCGAGCCGGGCGTGATTAACTGCGAGCATCAGTGGTGGTTCCCCGAACTGGAGCAGGCGGACAAGGGCTATGGGCTTTCTACCATCAACTGCCTGGTGAGCGAAGAGGACCAAGACCCGGTGTGCGGCGCTTCTTACCTGCGCGCCTACAACGTGAAGGTGTACAAGGCCACGCCCGAGAACAGCCCCTTCGGCAATCCCGTGCCCTGTGGCGATGACGGCACCCCCATCATCTGCGATGCCTCCGACCCGCGCCTGAAGAAGTGGCTGCCTACCTACGATGAGGCGCTGCGCAACGCCCAGTAAATCCATTCCGGAAGAGCAGCGGGGGCGTGCGGCAACCCTTGTCCAACCCTTGCGCCGATGCGCCCTTTGGCTGCTTGACCGTTCGATAGAGAGGAAAACGCGAAATGACGCGATATGGAATAGTCACCGACGTGAACCGTTGCGTGGGATGCCTGGGCTGCAGCGTGGCCTGCAAGGCCGTGAACGGCGTGCCGGTGGGAAGCTTTTGGAACAAGACGCTGCGCATCGGCCCCAATCCGGTGGCCGAGGGCGGCAACTGGCCCGATGTGGACCTGTACTTCCTCACGGTGAGCTGCCAGCACTGCGACAACCCCGCCTGCGTGAGCGTTTGCCCCACCGAGGCTAGCCATGTGGTGGCCGACGGCACCGTGCAGGTGGACAAGAGCAAGTGCATCGGCTGTCAGTTCTGCGCCATGGCCTGCCCCTACGGAGTGCGCTACCTCAATGAGGAAGAGCGCGTGGTGGAGAAGTGCACCTTGTGCGAGCAGCAGATCGCTCAAGGGGAGTTGCCCCAGTGCGTCAGCCAGTGCGGCGGCATGGCCCGTTGGTTCGGCGACTTCGACGGCGACATCCGCGCCTTCAAGGGGGCCGGCGGCCATACGCTGGGCGAGTTCTGCGAGGAATTCTCCGATGCGGACGTGCACAGCCTGCCGGACGCCGGCAACAAGCCCCGCGGCCGTTTCATCCTGCGCCGCATGACTTGGCGCTAGTTCAGCGCGATTGAAACCCGAAGGGCCGGTGCGCGGTTAGTCCGCGGCCGGCTCTTCGCTTTTCTCGAAGCAGGCGATGGCCTCCAGGAACTGCCGCCCGTATTTCTGCAGCTTGTGGGGGCCAACGCCCGGCACCTCCAGGAACTGCTCGGGGGTATGCGGCAGGTGGGCGCACAGTTGCCGCAGCGTTGCATCCGAAAACACGATGTACGGGGGCTTGCCCTCCGCATCGGCGATTTCCTTGCGCAGCGCCCGCAGCTGCCGGAACAGCGCTTCGCTGCCCTCCGTCGCGCCGGCCGCTTCTGTCCCTCGCTTGGGGGCCTTTGATGGCGGGGCGCTCTTCGCCGGCCGCTTCAGGAGCAGCTGGAAGTCATCGGCGCCGGCCGCCTTGAACTGCGGCCCCAGCCCGATGGTGGGGAAGGTGCCCTCTTCCACCACCAGCATGTTTCGGTTCACCAGGATGTCCACCACCTGTTTTAGGTCGCGGTCGCTGGCCTCGGGCAGGCTGCCGAAGAAGCGGCACTCATCCAGGTGGTGGCGCTTCACCATGTCGCTCTCTTTGCCCCGCAGCACGCTTGCCAGCACTTCCTTCCCGAAGCGCCCCCGGGTGAAGTGCACCAGCCGCAACAGCTGCCGCGCCTCTTCGGTAAGATCCGCCTTCTGGAAGTTGCCCTCGCAGTTGCCGCAATTGCCGCAGCGCGCCGGCGCCTCTTCCCCGAAGTAGCGCAGTAGGTAGCCGCGCAGGCAATCCACCGTGTAGCAGTAGCCGATCATGGCGTTCAGCCGGTTGCGCGACGCCTGCCGCTGCACCTCGGCCGCCTGGCCTTCCAGCGCCTCGCCCTCGTTGTCGATGAAGAACCGGGAGGTGGCGATGTCGTTGTTGCACCACAGCAGCAGGCACTCCGACGGCTCGCCGTCACGGCCGGCGCGCCCCGCTTCCTGGTAGTAGGCCTCCAGCGACTTGGGCATGTTGTGGTGGATCACGTAGCGCACGTTCGACTTGTCGATGCCCATGCCGAAGGCGACGGTGGCCACGATCACCGGTGCGTCGTCGTTGATGAAGGCCTGCTGGTTGCGGCTGCGCACGTCGCTGGGCAGCTTGGCGTGGTAGCTGGTGGTCCGCACCCCCGCTTCCTGCAGCGTTTGGGCCAGGGCGTCCACTTCTTTCACCGTTTGGCAGTACACGATGCCTGAGTCGTCGGGATGCTGCTGTACGTAACGCAGGATGCGGGCCACCTTCTGCTTTGGCAGCAGTTGCTCCACCGCGTAGTGCAGGTTGGGGCGGTCGAAGCCGGTGACCATGGCGAAGGGGTTGTTCAGCCCCAGCAGCCGCACGATGTCCCGCTGCACCTGCTGGGTGGCAGTGGCGGTGAGGGCCATTAGCACTGGGCGCTTGGGCAGTTGCTGCACGAACGGGGCGATTTCCAAAAACGAAGGGCGGAAGTCCTGCCCCCATTGGGAAACGCAGTGGGCCTCGTCCACTGCGATGAGGGTGGGCGGCGTTTGGGCGGCGAATTCGACGAAGCGGGGGTCGGCCAGCCGCTCTGGAGCCACGTACAGAAGGTCAAACTGGCCGTTTTGCGCCTGCCGCAACAGGGCGCCCTGCTGGCTGGCGGAGAGGCTGGAGTTGATGAAGGCTGCGCGCGCTCCGGCGGCCGTGAGCGCCTGCACCTGGTCTTCCATGAGCGCCACCAAAGGGCTTATCACCAGGCAGAGGCCGTCTGCGGCAATGGCGGGCACCTGGAAGCAGAGGCTCTTGCCGGCGCCGGTGGGCATCACCGCCAGCGTGTCACGGCCCGTCAGCACCGAGGCCACCACCTCCGCCTGGCCGGGGCGGAAGCGGCTGTAGCCGAAGGTGTTTTCCAGCACCTGCTGAGCCTTGTCGATTGCGGCGTGGGCGGCGGGGCTTGTGCGGGGCAGCGGGTGGGTCATGACCGTCCTTTCGGGAGGCGGGAAAGTGGGACGATGATATCAGACCTGTTCGCCATGTACTCCTTCCGGCTTTCGTGACGGTGGCGCAATTGAATCTTAAGGGGGCTTAACAAGAGTTAAGGAAACCCCATGGGACGCTTAAGCCGTTCGCACGATAGCCTGATGGCGAAGGAAAGGACGTTCCATGCAAGACTTTCGCCAAGAAGAAGAGCAGCGTCAGCTGTTGTCGCGCGATTGCTACCAGCGAACCGCCGTCGGCCGGGCGCCTGTTCGGCGGGGAGCTCCTGATTGCCGCCGCGGTTGGAGCGCTTCCGCCGCTCGGCGAGGCAGAGGAGCTTGGCTTGGGGAGCGAGGTCCCCTGATTGCGCTGGTTGGAGCCTGCATCGCGGTGCCGCTGCTGTTGGTGGCGGTGTTCAGCCTTACCACCAACGGAGGCGCGGGAATGTACGGCGCGGCGGTTCCCGCCACGGGCGGCTGGCAGCCTTCCGATGTCCAGCCGGACTCCACGCCGAAGGAGATGTGGAAGAAGGGGGAAGTGCCCTATCTGTTCCAAATCGACCCGCAATGGGCCGAGGCGCCCTATGCCGGCTCGACGGTGGGGGAGGCCGGTTGCGGCCCCACTGCTCTCACCATGGCCTACATCGCCCTTACCGGCTCGAAGGACTACGATCCCCCCAAAATGGCCCAGTTCAGCGAGGACAACGGTTTTCTGGACGGCGGCCTCACCACCTGGACGTTCATGACCGAGGGGGCGCAAAAGCTGGGGCTCAAGTCGAAGGAGCTGCCGGCGGATGCGGCCCAGGTGGCCCGCGCGGTGGGGGAAGGGCATCCGGTCATTCTCACGCTGGGGCCGGGGGACTTCACGTCTACCGGGCATTTTGTGGTGGTGGCCGCCATCGACAGCGACGGCAATTGGGTGATTCGCGACCCCAATTCCCCCGAGCGCTCTTCCCGTTCGTGGGACCCTCAGCGGGTGCTTGGCCAGTGCCGCAACTTGTGGGAAATTTCGCCCGGTGGATGGTTCTAGCCATCGGCTGCAAATTTTTTGAACAATGGGAAACGGCGGATGCATCGGGCCGCCCCCCGTGCTATCCTTTAAAGGCTTCGTGCATAAACACACTACAAACGCTCAAGAACGTGCAACGAGGAAGTCTTTTTGGCAACGCGCTCGAACATAGTTTCTTTTGACGACGCTAAACGCGTCCGTATTTCCGCGCGCCCTATTTCCCCTGATAAACCGGGGCGCTCCTCCTGTTCGGGCGGCGCTGCCGCCAGGGGGGAGGGCCGCTTGTCGCAGGCGGCGGCAGGGGGGCGCACCGGTGCGGTCGCGGCTTCCCGTTCCGCTTCTGCCCGCGGTGCTGCGGCAACCAGCCGTGCCGGCGCTGCCGGCCGTTCGGCCAAACCCGCCGCTTCTTCGGCTCGTTCTGCAAAAGCCGATCGCCCAAAGGCGACTCGCGGCAAGACGGCTGCTTCCTCCGCCCGTTCAACGGCGAAAGATTCGGCCCGCGCCGCCCGTGCCGGCCGCGGTTCGGCCCCGGCCCGCGCCGGGGTAAAGCAAGCGCCCCGCTCCGCTGGCAAGCAAGCGTCCCGCTCCGCGCCTGCCGAGGCCAAGGAAGGCGCTTCCCAGAGCAACCGCGCCTTCTTCGACGATTTGGCCCAGCGCCATCAGAAGAAGAAGCGGGCCAACGCCAAAGAGAAGGCCGAGCGCCAGTTCGACCGCACCTACGGCAAGGCCGACCGCAGCGCCGCCCCTGCCGAGGAGGCGGGCCCCCGCGCGGCGGTGTACAAGGGCGAGATGGGCCGGGCCCACAAGCGCTCGTCCGAAAGCCTGAACAAGGGCGCCGCTTCCGCACGGTCCTCCAAAGGGGCGATTGCGGCCGAGCCCCGTAGCGGCGGATGGGAAAAGCACCTGGTGCGGTTGGGCATGACGGTGGCCTTCGTGGCGCTTGCCTGCGTGGTGCTCTACGACCCCGCCCGCATGTACTACCAGCAGATTCGCGAAGTTGCCCGCCTGCAGGCCGAATACGATGCCATTGTGGCTCGCAACGACTCCCTGCAGGCCTCTGTCGATCATTTGTCTACCGAGGCGGGCATTGCCGACGCTGCCCGTGAACAGTTGGGCTGGGTGAACCCGGGCGAGAACGCGGTGAATGTATCGGGGCTGGAGGAAAAGGAGTCCGGCTTCCAGGCCAACGTGGTGTCAGACCAGGTGAAGCCGCCAGACACCTGGTATTCGTCGTTTTTGGATCCTCTTTTCGGCGTTGAGTAGCGCGTCTTCGCCCCGCCCTCATCCGGCGGGGCGTTTTTTCCGGTGTTCGGCCAGCCTGGCTTCGCGGGGCGCCCCTTGCATGGTTTTTCTGCCAAGCGCAGGGAAAACCGCTCGCTAGCTGGGCCGTGTGCTATCATGTTCTACTTGTGCGGACGGCTGGTGCCGGGCCGCGCTAATATCCGCCGCGGCCCGAGAGCGCTATGACTACCATTAAAGAAATTATCCTGTCGGCAAACCCCGCAAACAATTCTTTCGAGGAATACCTCACTACATATGCAAACCAGGTGGGGGAGGCCATTAACGAGTTCATCCCCCGGGGCACTCATCCCGACATGGATCGCTACCTGTACGATCCGCTGCTGGCCTACAGCCAAAACGGCGGGAAGCGGCACCGGCCCCTCATCTGCTTTGCGGCCTGCATGGCGGTAGGTGGCGATGTGGACAAGGCCCTTTCGGCGGCAGCCGCCATCGAGCATTTCCATACGGCGGCGCTCATCCATGACGACATCGCCGATGATGCCGAGCTGCGCCGTGGCGAAACCTGCCTGCACCTCAGCGAAGGGGTGGGGCTGGCCATCAACATGGGCGATTTGGGCCTGTGCCTGGTGAACGGCACGGTGATTGCCGACTCGCTGCTGGACGATACCACCAAAGTGCGGGTGGTCTCCGAGCTTATCGACATGACGCGCCGCACCATCGAGGGGCAGGCGTTGGATTTGGGCTGGGCCCGTGACGGCCGCTATGACATCACCCCCGAGGATTACCTGGTGATGGCCACTCACAAAACCGCCCATTATTCGGGGGCCGTGCCCCTGGCGGTAGGCGCCATTGTAGGCGGCGGTACCGATGCCCAGGTGGAGGCGCTGCGTAACTATGGGTTGGACACCGGCCTGGCCTTCCAGATTCAGGACGACCTGCTCAATCTCATCGGCGCGGAAGAGTCCACGAAAAAGGACTTCCGCAGCGACATCACCGAAGGCAAGCGCACGCTGGTGGTTGTGCATGCTCTGCGCCATTCCTCCCAGCGCGACCGTTTGGTGGAGATTCTTTCCGCGAAGGAGAAAGACCCGGAGGTGCTGGCGGAAGCGGTGCAGATTATGGAGGACGCCGGTTCTATCGAGTACGCGCGCAACTACGCTGAAAACCTCACCAGCATCGCGAAGAATCGCCTGATCGACATGGTTGAGCCGTCGCCTTCCCGCGAGCTTTTGCTCTCGATGGCCGACTGGTTCGTGAACAGATTGCAGTAGGCGCCATGGATATCATTTCCCTGGGGGCACGGGGCCCCGCGGTAGAGGATGTGCAAACCCGCTTGGTAGCGGCCGGTTATTTGGCGGGAGGCCAGGTGAGCGGCTGCTTTGATCAGGCTACCGCTGATGCGCTGGAGAAGTTTTCCGTCTCCGCTGGGCTGGAGCCTGCGCGCGAAGTGGACCAGAAGGTGTGGGCGGCGCTGGTTGACGCGTCGTTTTCACTGGGCGATCGCACGTTGTACCTGCGTATGCCCTACTTCCACGGCCACGATGTGCGCGAGCTGCAGCAGGTGCTGGGGGTGCTGGGCTTTGCCAGCGGTTGGCAAGACGGCATTTTCGGCGCCCATACCGAAGCGGCGGTGCGCAATTTCCAAATGAACATGGGGCTTCCCTCCGACGGTATCGCCGGCGCTTACACGTACCGGGCGCTACGGAATTTGCACCATTCCTGGGAAGGCAAGGAAGTGAGTCGCATTCCTGTTTCCATGGGATTCGCGCGGGCCGCCGATGTGCTGGAGTCGAACGCCATCTGCCTGTTCGGCATCGATGAGTTCACCCGCGACGTGGCGGCACGCATGTCGAACTTGGCCCAGGCTACCAATCCGGCGTCGAAATTTGTGAGCGCTGAGGCACTGACAGTGGAGCCGGATGCCACTATGGTGCTGGTGGAAGTGCTGGTGGGGGGATCGGTGGCCACGCCGGCCATCCCGTGCGTGCCCTACACCGACACCGACGAGTTGGCGCTGCGCATTCGCACCGCCATCGATGCTGCGGTGGCGGCGAAGGCGGCGCCCATTCGCATCGGTGTGGTGCTGCCGGGGCGCCAGTGGATCGATGCGGGGGAGGACCGTTCGGCGCAGCACTTCGCCATTACGCTGCTGGACGGCCTGTGCACTGCTTTGGCCGGGTGGCGCGAAACCTGCTAAGGGGCGCCTTGCGCGCCGGGGCGCTGTTGGCTGCGGTGCGCTGGCGCGGGCCGCAGCGTGGCGTTGTGTTGCAGCGATGCAGCGTTGCGGCGTCGCAGCGCGGTGGTGCGTGGCTTGGGACATTGCGCCCATGCCTCATGGCCCGGCGCAATGGGCAACATCGTGCCGGCCTGATGATGTGGCTGCGCTGCGGTGCAGCGTTGCGGCGTTGAAAACGCGGCTGTGATAACATGGCCGTAGGCTCGCGGAAGCGCGGGCGCATGCTCTTATGGGGGCGTGGCGGAATTGGCATACGCAGCGGACTTAAAATCCGCCTCTTCGGATTGTGGGTTCGAGTCCCACCGCCCCTACCATCCAAACACTTCGCCCACTTTGGCGTTGATGCAGAGGTCGGCGGATTTGTCGGCGCTGGTGGGGCTTAGGTTTACGATGGCCAGCTTGTCTCCCTGGAAGTACCGCAGAAGCCCTGCGGCCGGGTAGACCACTAGCGATGTGCCCGCCACCACCAGAAGCTCGGCTTGGGCGATGGCTTGCACTGCCCCCGTTATCACCTCTTCGTCCAGTGGTTCCTCGTAGAGCACCACGTCGGGCTTCACGATGGCATCGCAATCGGGGCAGCGGGGCACGCCATCTGTGGCGGCTTGGTGCAGCTGCATCGTCTCTTCCAAATTGAAGAACCGCTTGCAGCCAGTGCAGTAGTTGCGGTGCACGCTGCCGTGCAGCTCGTACACGTTGCGACTGTCGGCCACCTGGTGCAGCCCGTCGATGTTCTGGGTGACCACCGCCCGACAGACGCCCCGCTGCTCCAGTTCCGCCAGCTTCTTATGGGCCTGATTCGGTTTTGCTTCAGGCGCAATCATGCGGTCGAAGTAGAACTGGAAGAACTCCTGCGGGTGCGCTTCGAAAAAGCTGTGGGACACCATGGTCTCGGGTGGGTAGGAGTACTTCTGCGAGTACAGGCCGCCGGTGCTGCGGAAGTCGGGGATGCCACTTTCGGTGGACACGCCGGCGCCGCCGAAGAACACCATACCGCCAGGGCCGCAGCTCTCGATCCAGCTGCGGAGGGTGGCGATATCGTCGGCCGTCCTTTGGTCTGCGGGGGCTGTCATGGGTCGTCCTCTCTTTCGCTGCCTGCTTTACAGCAGCGATTCGGAGCCGAAAGGATAGGCGCCCAAATCGCGCAGCATCTCTTCGATGGGCATGTCTTTCGGCCTCAGATGAGCCGAGCTTTTACCGCTGAGGGGAATCCACAGCTGATGAAGCGATTGATAGGCATTTTCGCCATCACGCGCCATGTGCACGATACGGCTAATGGGGCTTGCGGCTATCTCCAGATGTTCCTGCTCCATGTAGCTCAGGACGCTCTGGAAAGAGCCATAGCAAAGCGGCGTGCCTGTTCCCGAATAAAACGAGCTGGCTAAGCAGAAGCAGCCGGGGAAAGCCTCCAGCTCTTGCTCGTTGTGGTAGTCAACCTCTTCCAGCTTGGCGTCCTCGACGAAAAACCCATAACGGACGTCATCTGGGCTGGGGCCCTCGTAAACGCCACCAGGCAAGATGAAGGCCCCATGGTCCTTAACCCAGTCAGACAGGATGCGGCATTGAGACGCAATGAGGGCGTAGCCCTGCTGTGTTTGGAGGAAGTGCATAGGGGGTCGATATTCGAAGCGAAAGCTCCCAATGGCATCGGCTGTTTCTTCCATTCGCGCCGCATCTTCTTTAAGCTGGTACATAAGCTTGGCGAGATGCATGATTGACTGATGCAGTTCCGCCTGCTTGCTGGCCAAACGATTGAGGACGGTATCGGTGTCAAAGCCGTTCATGATGGAGACGACCTCCCCCATGGAAAACCCGGCCTGACGGTATGAACGGGCCTTAATAAGCACATTGATGTCCCACGCGCTGTAGTAACGATAGCCGGAAAGAGGGTTTCGTTCGGGGGAAATGATGCCCTCGCGTTCATAGTAGCGAATGGATTCCGATGACATGCCCACGAGAGCCGCTACCTCGCCGATTTTGTAGCGGTTTGTATCGCGCACTGCCAGCCGTACGGCATCATCCGGAGCCGGATGCATATCCGACTGCCGGTGAATCTTCTCCCCACTCGTCAAGGCATCTCCCCCCCTGGCATATGCTCCAACAATCAGTCGTCGAGGGAAAGATCGCTTGCCTGTGTTTCTGTTAACGACTCATGGTCTCGTTTCCAGGAAATCTTTCCATCGAACCCGAGGCTTAACCCTGTATATAGTAGCGCAGTGAAGACATAGGCAACGATGGCTGAAACGGAAAAACCGGTGGAGAGGCATACCTGTCCAATCACGCCGCCGGCAAGCCAGCAGATCATGGCGATAGGGTTCACCTCGAGGGTGAATTTGCTGTGGCGGACAAAATAGCGTTCGGCCAAAATCATGGCGGGAATGGGCACAAGCAGCACCGATAGGAACTGGATGATAGGCAAAAGCCACTGGAGCGCGCCGCAGGCGGCGAACAGGGCGGAGGCGGCGGTGACCGCTAAGGCTATCCAGCGGTGGGCCACTTTCCCCTTAAGCCGGGTGGCGTCCAAGATGTTTTGGGCGGCCAAGCCTGCGCCGTAGATGTTGTTGTCTTGAGTGGTGCACAGGCAAACGAGTGTGCATATCAGCACCAAAAGCCCCAGCCCAATGGCAGCGGTGGCAACGGAGAAATCTCCCATGCCGGAAACTTGGGCCACCACAACACCCACTAACTGCAGGCAGAACAGTCCCAGGAGGAACGCGCCGGTGCCGGCCGCGACAACTGAAGTGTGATTCTTGGCAAAGCGGCAGACATCGGGGGTAATGAGGCAGCCGAATACCCAACTGCCGACAATGGAGGAAACGGCGGTTACGACCGGCATCTCATCGGCCGGATTGGGGGTATAGGCCAGTATTACGCCATAGCCGCCATTTTGCACCCCAACGAGTACGAAGCACACTATCGCCAGTATGAGGGCGATGGGCACGCCTATCCACGAAACGATTTCGAGACCCTTATAGCCTCGCATGGCCGAAATGGACCAAACCATGATGATGGCGGCGCCCAAAAGCGCTTCCGGAATGGGAATGCCCGGGAAATTGGCCGTGACAATACGGGCAAAGGTGTTGCCGTTTATGCCTATCCAGTTGATGGAAGAGGCCACCAGCAAAAGCGAGAATATGGTCGAGCCCTTCTTGCCGAACACCATACGGGAGAGAAACGACGTGGACCAGCCGCTCTCGAATGAGATGATGCCGGTGGAAACAGCGACGAAGATGAGGAAGGCATCTCCTACCACGAGGGCTACCATGGCATCGAAGAATGTCATTCGATAGCCGATAGCCGCCCCCGTGACAAAGTTGGAGACGGCAATTGCGTAGCCTGCGAGCACAAGAAACAGGCTGAACCAGCCTTGACGGCGGTCAGCGGGCACCGGATCGAAGGCGAACTCGAAGCGTTTCTGGTCTTCCGTAATCTGCTGTTGCAGTTTGTCGGATCCCTCTGCCATGATTTTCTCCTTGTCTTCCCGGGCTCCTGGAAAAGCGCCCGACCGCTCAGAAGCCGGGCGCTTTGTGAGTGAGTTGCGCGTTTACCCCCAGCGATATTCCACCCCCATAGTGGGGCCGGGATAGCGCCAGTAATCCAAGATGGTGTCGCTGCAGATGATGCGGCAGGTGCCGCACTCGAGGCATCCGGCATAATCGAAGGAGGGGCGACCCTCTTCGTCGCGGCGGTACAGAGCGGCGGGGCAGGCAATAATCAGCTTGTCGAATTCCTCCTGGAAATTGGGGCATTCCGCTTCGTTCTTTAAGCGGATGTGGGCGTTCTCTTCGTCCACTTCGTAGCGGTTGAGCGATAGCTTCTCGTCTACGTTCACGTCGATTGGGTCGATCATAGGGCCTTCATCCCTCCCATCGCGTCTTTGAGCACCGTGGTCACGCCCACTTCTTTAACCGGATTCATGATCTTCTTCTTAAGGGGGTCGGCAGGCTTGCCGTCAACCACGAACATGCTGTTCATTATTTCTTTCACCATCGCGGGGTACTCCTTGAAGATGCGGGTTGTGCTCTCCATGAAATGGGGGAAGCGGCGATACTGCTTAAGCTCCCGCAAAACGAAGGAGTTTTCCAGAAGATCCACGTAGCGATGCAGGGACGCCTCGTCCACAGAGCCGGCGTCCAGCGCCTCGACGGCCGCCTGGGCGGCCATTTGGCCGGAGGCGACGGCGAAGTCCATACCGCGCACGCAGTAGCCCAAGTTCATGCAGAGCATAGCGGCATCGCCCGTGACCATGCAGCCGTTGGCCACCAGTTTGGGGACCATGGCATAGCCGCCTTCGGACACCATGTGCCCGGAGTACTCCACTACCTTGCCTCCGCGTACAAGCGGAGCCACTGCCGGGTGCTTCTTGAAGTCTTCCATCATCTGGTAAATGGGGCGGGTTGCGCCTGTCAGATCGGAGATGGTGGCCACAAGTCCGAGCGATATGGAGTCTTTGTTCGTGTACATGAAGCCACCGCCGATGTGGCCATGGGTGGCATCGCCGGCGAACAGCCAAGCGGCGCCCTCGCCGGGGTTGCAGAGGAAGCGGTCTTCGATAACACCGGAAGGCAGCTCGATGAGTTCTTTCACCCCAACGGCTATCTCGGAGGGCTTGGGCTTCTTTGCCCCAACGGCTTTGGCGGTGAGCAGCGAGTTCACGCCGTCTGCCAGAATGGTGATATCGGCAGTCAAAGAATCTTCGCCGGCGATAACGCCCTTAACGGAATCGCCCTCCATGATGAGGTCTTCAACGGGAATGCCGTAGATGATCTCGGCGCCCGCCTCCTCCGCCTGCTCCGCTAGCCACTGATCGTAGACGGCGGAAAGGACGGAATAGGAGTCCTGGCCTTCTTGCTTGAGCGCCTTCGACGTGAAGTCGATGGTGAAGTTCGCCTCGGGATCCATGAGCGAGATGCGTTCATGGGTGATGCGCCGCTCCACCGGGGAATCTTGCTCGAAGTTTGGAAAAACTTTTTTCAGGGAGTGGGAATAAATGCGGCCGCCTGTCATATTTTTGGCGCCGGCGTAATTGCCGCGCTCTACCACCAGCACGCTCTTGCCGGCTTTTGCCAACTCGTAGGCGGCCACGGTGCCGGCGTATCCAGCTCCCACCACAATAACATCGAAATCAGCCATAAGAGTTCGCCGCCTTTAGCTCAGCTTTGCATTGATCTTCGGCAGAACGTTGTTGATGGCGCCTACGAGGCCGTAATCAACTTTGTCGAAGATGGGGGCATGGGCATCTTTGTTGATGGCGAAGGCCACGTGGGCCCGATCGACGCCAACCATGTGCTGCATTTGGCCGGATACGCCGATGCCCACATACACCTCCGGCGAGAGCATAAGCCCGGATATGCCGATATAGGCCTCGCGGGGGAACCAGTCTTCGGTCTCGGTAAGGGGACGGGTGCAGCCCAGTTCGGCGCCGATGGCCTTGCAGAACGTCCGAGCCTCTTCCAGTTCTTCTTCGGAGCCAAAGCCGCGGCCGGCCGCCACTACCTTGTCGGCAGCGGTCAGATCAACTTCGGCGGGGGGCAGCGTTTCGCGCTCGACGCATTCCAGCGTCACGGCCGGGGCCACATACTCCACCGTTTCCACCACATCGGTGCCGGAGGGCTCGGCATCCTTGAAGGTGCCTGCGCCCGCCGAGCAGAATGCAACGGGGGTTACGCTTTTCGCGGTGCGCTCGGCAATGCCGCCGAAATAGCGGGTCTGTACGCTTTCCTCGTCGATGGCGGAAATATCGGTCATGACCGATGCTCCGTTGTGGGCGGCTAAGCGCCCCACGAGCGCTTTCAAACGCCGAGTGGGCTCAAAGAACACCATCTGCGGGTCTTCGTCGGCAAGGATCTTTGCAAAGGTGTCGAAGGCGGCTTCCTTCGCCTGGCCCTCGGGCACCTCTACCACCAGGCACTTGTCTGCGATGCCCGTTACCGGGTCCGCGAAAGTAGCGTATACAACTTCATCGGCGTAGGCGCGGGCACCTGCGGCTAGTTCGCGGGCAGCCGCTTCGTTTTCAGCGATCACCAAAGTCTTCATAGCGGATTCTCCTTACATTACCTCGCGCAGAGCGGCCACAAATGCATCGATGGCTCCCTCATCGGCGGCGTCGAAGATCTGTTTTTTGCGGGGCGTTGGCACTGGCGCCAGAATTTCAACCGTTTCCACGGTGGGGGCGGCGATACCGCCCAGCTCTTCGGCGGTGAACTCCACAACCGGCTTCTTACCGGCCGCCAGCACGTCTTTCATGCCGGCGATGCGGGGGAGTGCTACTTCCGGAGCCACGCTTACCACGGCGGGCAGAGGCATGCGGATGGACTCGCGTTCGGTTTCGAGTATACGGGCTACGGTGACGGTGGCACCATCGGTGTCCAATGCAGTGCCGCCGTTAATGGCCGGCCATCCTAATGCCTCGGCAGTTTGAACATCGACTTGCTGGGCATACAGATCGGCAGACCCATCGCCGGCTATCACCAAGTCCACATCCCCGATTTTCTGTATCATGGCCGCCAAGATGCGCCCTGTTTGGTAGGCATCGGCCAGCTCAAGGCCGTCGTCGGTCAGCATGTACAGCTCGTCTACCCCGCGGGAGAGAATGTTTTTGCGGGTTTTGCTGTCGTTGATGGACTTGGGGCCGCAGGTGACAGCTACCAGTTGGGCATCGGCCTTTGCGGCCAATTGGGCCGCCGCCTCAATGGCGTTCAGGTCGTAGGTGCTCACGGTGCTCTTGGCGCGGCTGAAGTCTAGCGTTCGGTCTCCTTTGACCTGGATGTCTTGGTCATCCGGGAGAATTTTCACAAGCACTGCAATTTTCATAGGAATCCTTCCCGGTCGCCTGCGTGGCGACCTTTTCACGGGGGCCATCTTCTTTGGGACGAGCCCCGGCAGGCTGGGGGCGAAAGGATGCGCGCGGACGACATCCCTTCGCCGACCTCAAGCAGTTAGAGCAGATCCGACGCGTATTTCTTAACGATTTCGCGGCCTGCAATATGCACCATGATCTCCTCGGTGCCGCCAGCGAAGGAGTCGCCGCGGGCATCGATCCAGATGCGGCCGATCTTGCTCTCGGTGGTGTAGCCCAAACCGCCGATGATCTGCATGGCATCGGAGGCCACTTCGGTGGCGGTGGTGGACAGGTAACGCTTGCAAAGGGCGCTGTCCAACCGCACCGGAATGCCGTTGTCGAACTCCCAGGCGGTCTTGTAGAGCATGTTGCGCATGTTCTGGCACTTGATTTCCATGTCCGTCAGCTTCTCGGCGATCAGCTGATGCTTGAACAGCTTCTGACCGAAGGTCACACGCTGGGCGGCGTAGCGAGCGGCTTCTTCCAAGGCCGCCTGGGCAAGGCCGAGGCTGTGGGCGGAAAGCATGATGCGCTCGATCTCGAAGTTGTGCATCAGCTGCTTGAAGCCCTTGCCCTTTTCGCCCAGCAGATCGGACTGGGGAACCACTACGTTGTCGAAATACACTTCGTCAAAGTTGGTGCTGGTCTGGCCGATCTTGTGCAGTGGCGCCATGGTAATGCCCGGGGTGTCCTTGGGAACCAGGAACATTGAGTAGGACTTGTTGTCGTGGGACGGATCTTCGTCTTTGCCGATGAACATGATGTAGGGTGCGGTTTCCGCATGGCTCACCATGGTCTTGGCGCCGTTCAGCACGCAGGTGCCGTTCTCGTCGTCCCAATGGACGGTGGCGGTCATGGATTGGTTGTCGGAGCCAGCGCCGGGCTCGGAAAGAGCCAGCGAGAAGCACTGCTGGCCGGTCTCGTTGTAGGCCTCCATGCCCTTTGCCACCTGCTCGGGGGTGCCGAACGTGGCCAGGTCGTACATCGAAAGCCCGTAGGACATGAACGGCATGGTGGCGCTAGTGGTGCGCATGAGCTCTTCTACCACCATGGCCAGGGTCTGGGCGTCAGAGGGGATTCCGCCGTATTCCTCGGGGATGAACATGTAGCCAAAACCGGCTTCCAAGTAAGCCTTGCATACCTCGTCGTCAACGCGGCGCTTGTCGTACCAATCCTGGATGCGCTCTTCGGTCACCCAGCGGTCGCAGAACTCGCGCAGGTTTTCCAGCATTAGCTCTTGCTCGTCAGTTTTCGTGAAATCCATGGTCATCTCTTTCTCTTTGGGGGCGTTTGGGCGCCCGTTTTACAATCCTTGTCGGTGTTGCTTACTCAAATGATTTCCCGTGCTGCTCATAGGCCTGCAGCGCCAGCTTGTCCGGCTTGCCCATGGCGGTATGGGGGATAGCGCCTATGAATTCCACGTACTTCGGGCATTTATAGGCAATAAGGTATTCGTGGCAGTAGTCGATAAGCTCTTGGGGCTCCATCGTCTCGCCGGGTTTCAGTACGGCAAACGTCTTGGGGCGCTCGCCAGCCGCCTCATCGGCCACGCCAATGGTGCAGGCATCGGCGATCTTCGGGTGGAGTGTGGCCGTTTCGTCTATTTCCCGCGGGAATACCGAGAAACCGTTTACATTGATCATGTCTTTGATGCGTCCGGCTATGGTCAGGTACCCTTGGTCGTCAAACGATCCGATATCGCCGCTGTAGAGCCAGCCTTCGCGGAAGGTTGCCTGGGTTTCGGGGGTTCCGTGCAGGTAGGCGCCGATTATCTGGGGGCCGCGGAATATAACTTCGCCCGTCTGGGAGGCAGCCATAGGCACGGTGCCCGTTTCTTCGTCCACGACCAGTATGTCGGTGTTCGCCACCGGGATGCCCACGGTGCCCTCGGGCGCTCCTTTGAGCACGGGGGTGAGGGTTACGGGGCCGGCGGTCTCGCTCATGCCGTAGTCCTCGACGATGGCGGCGGGGCAGACGGCCGCGAAGCGCCGGGCGATGTCCGGTGCCGTCACCGTGCAGCTCACCACTACCACCGCAAGGGAGGCGAGGTCGAAGCGCTCGCCCGCGCCGCTGGCCACCATCTCCCGCAGAAGGCGAGGGACGGCGCCCCAAACAGTGGGGCGCCGGGTCTCGATGAGCTGGGCCAGGTAGGTGCTATCCAGATGCCGGGTCAGCACCACTGCGCCACCGATCACCACGCCCCAGTTCACTCCGAAGTTCAGTCCGTAGGCATGCACCATGGGGCTTGTGAGCAGGCTGATCATCTCGCGCTCGCCCTGAAGCCGTGGCCGCAGATCGGCATAGAAGAAGTACTGGGCCCAAAGCAGGTTCGCATGGGTGAGGGGGCATCCTTTCGGAATGCCGGTGGTGCCGCCGGTGTGGATGATAACCGCCACATCGTCGGGAGTCACGTTTGCGTGGGGCTCATCGGCCGTTCCCTCCTCTAGGAAACGGGGGAAGGGGATTGCCGCTGCCAGCGGTGCCGACGCGTCTTCGTGGGTGCCCGTTGTATCGTCGACCGCCACGAGCGGCATCGCGTCGCAACGATTCCCAAGCGCGTCTTGCACTTTGGCGCCGCAGCAGATGGGAAAAACAAAGGCTGCGGGGTTGCAATCTTGGACGAGCCGGGCAATTTCGGCAGCCGTAGAGCGGGGGTTGATGCCCACTGCCACTGCGCCAAGCTTGTAGCAGGCCATATATCCCCAAATCAGCTCGGGAATATCGCCCAGCATGATGAAGACCGTCCGTCCATGCTCTACACCATGGGCCGCCAGGGCGTTGGCGAGGCGGCAGGCTATGGCATTGCTTTGGGCGAAGGTGAACGTGCGGTCTTCATCGTAAATGTGCACGTCGTTTTGACGCCGCGCGGTTGTGGCTAAAATACAGTCTTTCAAGGTTACAGAGGGCAGTGCGATGGTACCGGGCACGCCTTCATCGGCCGCCTTCGCCCACAAAGGACGCAGGTGTGCAAGAGCCGCTTCAAAGGATTTGCCATCCCGGTCGTTAAACATCACAGCCTCCCTTCCTCGCATAGTTGGTCGCGTAACAGCAATCTAGCTGCTTGGAGCTGCCTTTGGCCTACTTGACCTCCGGATGCTTCTCGGCCCATGCCCACAGGCCCTTGCGGGTTTGCAGCGAAGCCAGCAGCACTACCAGCGCCAGCGCGCCGATCACCATGTCGATGATGAATGCGCCGCTGTACGAACCGGTGATGTCGTAGATCCAGCCCCAGAAGGTGGAGCCAACGGCAGCTGCCAGCGGCATAACCACGGCGACGTAGGTGAAGATACGGTCGTAGGAAATATTGCCGAACAGTTTGCGGGCCACTTGAGGCACGTTGGTGGGCTGTACTGCGAAGAAGATGCCGAAGCATACCGCTCCAAAGTAAAGCCACGCTACGTTATCGGCACCGAAGAGCATCATGCAGGCGAGGCCGATGATCATAGGCACGATGCCCACGATATTGGAAAGCACGATGGAGTAGTCGTTCAGGAACCCCAAGATAAGCTTGCCGAACAGAGACGAGAGCATGATGGTCGAGGCGATGAGAGCGCCAGTTGCGGCATCGTAGCCAATGGATGTGGTAAAGGAGGGGAAGAAGTAGTTCATGGTCAGGCCAATATTGGCCAGTCCTGCAAAGACGCAGCAAAGGATGAAAGTGGAAGGCTTCTTGAAGGCTTGCTTCAGGGTGATGCCCTCCTGCTGAGTCGGTTGCTCCTTGGCGGATGTTGCCGTAGTTGCTTCTGCCTCTTCCCAGCCCAGCGGCTTCAAGCCCTTGTCCTCAGGACGGCTGCGCACCACGAAGATGGCCAGCGGCAGGCAGATAACCAGCACTAGGATTGCCTGGTAAAGGTAGGCAGAACGCCATCCGGAGCTTTGGATGATGCCGGAGAACACCGGAGCCAGCAGGGTTCCGGAAATGGAAGTGCAGGCCATGCCTACGCCAATGAGCAGGCCATTGCGTTTCTTGAACCAGCGGCCCACCACAACAGGCACGATAAGCCAGAGCAGCCACGCGTTGCCAAGGCCCATCAGCACGCCTGCCACGTAGAACCATTCGATGGACTGGGCATTGGACATAATGAGCAATGCCACGCCCACCAAACCGCAGGCAACGGACAAGATGATGCGCAGATCAAGCTTCTGGAGTAACGGGCCTGCCCAGAAAAGGTTGGCAACGCAGGCAGTGGCGTAAACGAGCGTCATGTAAAAACCAACGTTGGCGCGGCCCACATCGAAAGCAGTGGCCACTGATTCGTAGTAGATGCTTGCAGTGTTGAAGGTAAAGGCGCAGGCCAAGAACATGCAGACGCAGACGGCGGCGTACACGAACCAGCCATAGTAGATGCCTTGCGACTTACCGGTTGCTTCAGTAGTCATTTCTCTCCTCTTTTCGCATGGAGGCTTTACGGAAAACTTTACCGAGAGAGTGTCAGATCGGGGTCGTTGCGAATGGCCCCCTCTTCGTACATCGTGGCAATCTCTTCGGGAGTAAAGCCGAGTTCGTCCAAGATTTCTTCGTTATGCTGGCCGAATGCCGGGCACGGAGCCCACACCTTGCCAGGGTTGTTCTTCATCTTGGGCAGTGGAGCTACTGCGCGAATCTTTGTCCCCTTTACAGATTCCCACTCCACAATGTCTTCGCGAGCCTGCACGTGGGGGTCTGCCTCCACATCGGCCCAAGTATTAATCCGGGATACGGGGATGTTGTGCTCGAGCATGATCTGCTCTGCCTCTTCCACGGTGCGGTCCGCCAGCCACTCTTCAAGGGCTTTGAGGAAAATTTGGCCGCAGGGCTTCTCGATGCTCCAGGTGGCCGAGCCTTCGGGGAACACGTCATCACCGTAAGGCAGCCCTAGCAGCTCGTTGCCGCGCTTCATGACGCCCGAGCCGTTAAAGCAGCAGAAGATATAGCCATCTTTGCACTCGTAGGTGCCCCACCCTGCGTTGACGTTCTGCTCGCCAGCAGTGGGGAAGGTGCGGTGGTTGGTGAACCAGTCGATGCCGTAGATGCTCGTGCGCATCATGTACTCGTATTGGGTTGCATCGATGCTTTCGCCTTCGCCGGTCTCGCGAGCATGGTGCCAGGCGGCCAAAAGCGCGATGGCAGTGTAGAGGGCGGTAGTGTAGTCGCTTGCGAACTGTCCTACCGCATAAGGCGGTGTCATCGGGTTGCGGTTTTCGTTCATGTAGCCAGAGAAAGCTTGGCCGATGGCATCGAAAGAAGGACGCTTCACATAGTCGGGGATGCCCGTTTGGCCGAATCCGGATACGTGACCGATAACCAATTTGGGATTGCGCTCCCAAAGCACTTCATCGGACATGTCCAGTTTGTCGAATTGACCGCCCTTGGAAGACTCGATGAAGATGTCAGCATCTTCGATGAGCCTAAGCAGTGCCTCGCGGCCCATGGGATGCCTGAGCTTCAATGCGATGTTGCGGCAGTTGCGTCGTTCGCCTTCACACTGCCAGTTGGGGGTGCCTCGGGTAAAGTCCGGCATGTCGGCGTTCTCCACCCAGACCACATCGGCACCGTACTCGCCGAAAATGGTGGCGATGAACGGACCCGCTAGCGAAGACGACGCGCTCACCACCTTGAGGTCGGACAGGAGACCGAAGTCGGGTTTGTTTTTATTCTTCCACATCTCCTTAGTTCCTTTCGTGGATTGACCTATAACCCCGTGGGGCCGCGGTTCCCCGTCGGGCGCAACTGCATTGTGCTCTGCCAAACAATTTGAGAGTCAATGGGTCATTTTTGTGTTGTTGCCGGACTGCAGGAAAGATGTGTTGTGGTTGTTAGATGGCCTGATGTTGCTAGGAGGCGCCCGAGTAATCCCGTTTCCAAGATGTTGCGTCATCGCTTGAAAAACTCTACAAAGGTGACGAAAAAGGGCTTTAGGCTCTCCGAAAACCTTCAAATCCATATGAGAGTTTTGTGAATCGTTACGCTCTTTCTACTAGCCAATTGTGCTCACAGGCGCCACACATCTCAGCCCATTTTTCGAAGTTTCGGTGCGTCCCGTAGAAACTGCTAAGTTTGCTCGCGCTTGTTTTTCTTCATGTTGCCATTGGGCAGCTCTGGGTCCTGGGGGCCAACTTCCTTAACGCTGCCTTCTCAAGAAGGGCTTTGTACCTGAGGTGTCAAACACTTTTGGCATCGCTCTGGACGGAATTGGGGCTGGGTGCCAAAGCCTTTTGATGGTACTTTCTTCTCCGATAGGCAATCCTGGTCACGAAAGGTTGGACGGGTGGAAATCGGAAATCGGCTGAAAGGCCACCGCGAGCAACTGGGCATCTCCCAGGAAGAGTTAGCGGCCCGCATCTTTGTGACGCGGCAGACCATCTCAAACTGGGAGACGAATCGCACGTATCCCGATCTACACAGTCTGCTGCTTCTGAGTGAGCAGTTCGGCACGTCGATGGACGCCCTTGTGAAAGGGGACCTCGTGAAGATGGGAGAAAAGGTAGAAGACGGTTGGAAGAAGATGTCGCGCTTGGCCGCCATCGCCTGGGGCATGACCGGGGCGGGACTTGTGGCGCTGGCCGTGGGGTTGGTCGCTCCTACGGCCCAATCCTCCGTTGTGCCTGCTCTTTCAGAGGGCGGCGTGCTGGGCTTCACGGTGTTGCTGCTGCTGTGGGGCGGCGGGATGGCGCTGATGGGCCGCGTAGAGCGCATGAAGCGCGAAAACGATTTGGTCACCTACCGCGACATCTTGGCCTACTCCCGGGGGGAAGAGCCGCCGCGCCGCGGTGCCTCGTTTACTCGCGCCCATCCGCGCCTGGCCGTGGCTTTGAAAACAGCGGCAGGAATGGCGGTTGGCTTCGCGGCCGCCTATGCGGCGTGCCACGTTGCGAGCACTCTGCTGGGGCAGTGAAACCCGTGCAGCTTTTGAGAACGTAGGGCCGGCGCCGCGTACGGCGGTCGATATTTTCAGGAAGAAAGGAATTACCATGAGACTCACACAGCAAGGAGAGCGCTTCGATTTGGTCAGCTCTCAGGGTTCCGTGAACGTGCGGCAGGTTATCGTGGATCGCAAGACGGGGGTGAATTACCTGCTGGCCTCGTCGTCTTTGACTAGTGGTTGCGGTCTTACGGTTTTGGTGGATGCCGAGGGGAGGCCAATCGTCACGCCGGTGGATTAAAGGGAACTTGCTCTGCGTCTGCGCAGGTCAAGAGCTTGAAGGAGGCGGGGCTGTCGCGGGTGCGGCGGCTCCGCCTTTTGTTATGCGGTGCGGGCGGTGTGCAGGATGATGCCCTTCAGGATGTCGGATTCGCTGGCCGTGAAGTGCCAGGTTTGGGCGGCGCGCAGCAGTTCCTGCAGAATGACCATGCCCGCCACGATGACCGGCGCGCGGCCCGGGTCGAGCCCCACCACTTCGCGCCGTTGGGCCAAAGGCACGTCCAGCTTGCGGAACACCGCTCCCAGCTCGTCGCCGGTAACGGGGGAGAGGTGCACCTTCTCGGAGTTGTACACCGCCATCTCGTCGCGCACTGAAACGGCCGTGGTGGCGGTGCCGGCCACGCATATCAGCTGGTCGAACGCCATGCCCTCGGCCAGCCAGCCGTCGAAGTAGGGCCCCCAGGTTTCGCGAATCCATTGACGCGCCGCCTCTATTTCGGCAGGGGAGGGTGGGTCGCTGTGGAAGAACCGCTCGGTAACACGGCGGCAGCCGATGTTGAAGGAGTGCAGGATGGAGGGGTTTTGCCCGGCGGCGCCATAGGCGATTTCGGTGGATCCGCCGCCGATGTCGGCCACCAAAATGGCCTGGCCGGGGAAATCGCTGGCGGCCCCCAGGAAAGACAGCGCCGCCTCTTCGGTGCCGGGAATGATGGAAAGCGGCAGCCCGCGCAGTGCCAAGCGCTCTTGGAACACGGCGCCGTTTTCGGCGTCTCGGGCGGCGGAAGTGGCCATTGTGGTAACGGTGATGGGGGCGCCTTCCGCCTCCAGGTTCCGCAAAACCGCCTGGTAGCGGTCGAGTGCGGCGCATACCCGGTCCATCGCCTCCGGCTTCAGGCGCCCGGTGGCATCCACGTCTTCACCCAGATTGCAAATGGCGTACTCCTTGGCCAGCTGGGTTATGCGTCCCTCGCTGTCCACATCTGCCACCAGCATTCGGCAGGTGACGGTTCCGATGTCGATGGCGGCGTAGCGCCCGGGATTGAAAGTGCCCATATGCGTCCTTTCGCTTTTCTTTGCCGCCAAGCATACCGTTAAAAACACCGTCGGCGGGGCTCTTTTCGGAAACGCAACCGAACGAAAAGAATCGCGCCAATTCGGCAACGGGGTGGTGTTGGAGCGGTGGCCGCTGGCAAGGTGCGTTGGGGGCCTGACGATACGGCCGGCGGCTTTCGCGAAGTCTTTTCACCCTTGAGGCAAAGTGGGCCGCGAGCGGGGAATTCCAGTGCTAAAATGGCGCAGTTTTAGAAATTCCCACGTAAGGAGAGCCCATGACGCGTCCCATGACTATGGCGGAGAAGATTCTGGCCGCCCATGCGGGATTGGACGAGGTGGTGCCGGGGCAGCTTATCGAGTGCGACCTCGACCTCGTGCTGGCCAATGATGTAACGGCCCCCATCGCCATCAAAACGGTGCGACAGATTACCGACAAGGTGTTCGACCCAGAGCGCGTTCTGCTGGTGCCCGACCATTACGTGCCTAACAAGGACATCAAGAGCGCCGAGCAGGCGAAGATCGTGCGCGACTTCGCCCGCGAGCAGGGCGTCACCCATTTTTACGAGGTGGGCTGCATGGGCGTGGAGCACGCCCTTCTGCCCGAGCAGGGCGTAGTGGGGGCCGGCGACCTCATCATCGGCGCCGACAGCCATACCTGCACCTACGGCGCGCTGGGGGCCTTCTCCACCGGCGTGGGCTCCACCGATGCCGGCGTGGGCATGGCCACCGGCAAGGCCTGGTTCAAGGTGCCCTCCACCATCCTGTTCAAAATCAACGGCAAGCTGAACCCCGGCGTCACCGGCAAGGACATCATCTTGCACATCATCGGCATGATCGGCGTGGACGGCGCGCTGTACCAGGCTATGGAATTCACCGGCGACGTGATTGCCAACCTGCCCATGGACGAACGCCTTTCCATTTCCAACATGGCCATCGAGGCGGGCGGCAAGGCGGGCCTCATCGAGGTGGACGACGTGACCCGCACCTACCTGGACGGCCGCGTGGAACGCCCCTACACCGAGTACCGTTCCGACCCGGATGCCGAGTACGCCCAGGTCATCGAAATTGACGGTGCCGACATTGTGCCTACCGTGGCCTTCCCGCACTTGCCTTCCAACACGCGCCCGGTGGCCGAGGCGCGCCACGTGAAGATTGACCAAGCGGTCATCGGCAGCTGCACTAACGGCCGGCTGGACGACATGCGCCAAGCGGCCGAGGTGCTGAAAGGGCGCAAGGTGCATCCGGATGTGCGCTGCATCATCATCCCCGCCACCCAGAAGGTGTACCGCCAGTGCATGGAAGAAGGCCTGATGGACATCTTCCTGGAGGCCAATTGCGCGGTTTCCACCCCCACCTGCGGCCCGTGCCTGGGCGGCTACATGGGCATCCTGGCCGCCGGCGAGCGCGCCATCGCCACCACCAACCGCAACTTCGTGGGCCGCATGGGCGACCCCACTTCCGAGGTTTACCTGTCGTCGCCGGCCGTGGCCGCCGCCAGCGCGGTGCTGGGCCACATCGGCCTTCCCGAAGACCTGGACTAAATTCGCCCGTACCCTGAAAGGACTGTCATGCAATTCAAAGGCAGCGCCCACCGCTACGGGCGCGACATCGACACCGACGTAATCATTCCGGCCCGCTACCTGACCACCTCCGACCCCGCCGAGCTGGCGAAACACTGCCTGGAGGATTTGGACACCCAGTTTGTGGAGAAGGTGCAGCCTGGCGACATTCTGGTGGCCGAGGAGAACTTCGGCTGCGGATCCTCCCGCGAACACGCCCCCATCGCCATCAAGGCGGCCGGCGTGGACGTGGTGATCGCCAAGAGCTTCGCCCGCATCTTCTACCGCAACGCCATCAACACCGGCCTTGCTATCATGGAGTGCCCGGCCGCGGTGGACGCCATCGGCCAAGGGGACGTGGTGAGCGTGGACACCGAAACCGGCACCATCGTGGACGAGACCACCGGCCAAACTTTCACGGCGCAGCCGTTCCCGCCCTTCATCGCCGAGATCATCGAGGCGGGCGGCCTGGTGAACCGCTGGAAGAACAAGTTGGGCCAACAGTAGTTTTACGGGAAAGGAAGCGGTTGTGAAAACCTACAACATTTGCCTGTTGCCGGGCGACGGCATTGGGCCGGAGATCATCGCCGAAGGCGTGAAGGTGCTGGATGCGGTCGGCCGCAAGTACGACGTGGCCTTCAACTACACCGAGGCCCTGCTGGGCGGCATCGCCATCGACGAAACCGGCACCGCGCTGCCCCAGGAAACCCTGGATGTGGCGAAGGCGTCGGACGCGGTGCTGCTGGCGGCAGTGGGCGGCCCGAAATGGGACACCACCGATCCCAATCAGCCGCGGCCGGAGCAGGGGCTGCTGGGCATTCGCAAAGAGCTGGGGCTGTACACCAACCTGCGCCCGGTGGCCATTTTCAACGCCTTGGCCAGCGCTTCCACGTTGAAGCCGGAAATCATCGACGGCGTTGACCTGATGATCGTGCGCGAGCTGACCGGCGGTTTGTACTTCGGCATGCGCGAGCGCTTCTACGACGAAGAGGGGGCGGGCGTGAACGGCGCCAACGGGCAGCGCGCCTACGACACGCTGGAGTACCGCGAGTACGAAATCGACCGCATTGCCCGTCAGGCTTTCGAGGCGGCTCGCAAGCGCCGCGGCAAGGTGACCAGCGTTGACAAGGCCAACGTGCTGGAAACCAGCCGCCTGTGGCGCGAGATCGTGCACGCCATCCACGATGCCGAGTATCCGGACGTGGAGCTGGAGGATTTGCTGGTGGACAACACCGCCATGCAGCTGATCAACCGCCCAGCGGATTTCGACGTGGTGGTGACCGAGAACATGTTCGGCGACATCCTCTCCGACGAGGCGGCCCAGATCACCGGCTCGCTGGGCATGCTGGCCTCTGCCAGCCTGGGCGACGGCGTGGCCCTCTACGAGCCCAGCCACGGCAGTGCCCCCGACATTGCCGGTTTGGGCGTGGCCAACCCGCTGGCGCAGATCCTTTCGGTGGAAATGATGCTGCGCTACAGCTTCGACATGGGCGCGGCGGCCGATGACATCCATCGCGCCGTGACCGCGGTGCTGGACGAAGGCTGGCGCACCGGCGACATCAAGGGCCCCGACACCCCTGCCGACAAGGTGGTGGGCACCGTCAAGATGGGCGATTTGGTGTGCGAGCGCATCTAGCGCATCAAAATTGACGGCTTTATAGGATTAGTTCGCATTCGTGGGGCGGAGATTCAATCTCCGCCTTTTCTCTACGGGGCGCTGCGGAAAGGGAGGTGAGGGGCCATGGCGAAATTCGACCCGATTGCCTACATCAACGAGCCGCGCTGGCAAAAGGTGAGCCTGGGGCTTGAGCGCACGCGGCTTTTGTTGGAGAAGCTAGGGCGGCCGCAAGACGCCTTGCGGTTCGTGCACGTGGCCGGCACCAACGGCAAAGGCTCCACCTGCGCCTACATCGAGCGCATTCTGCGGGAGGCGGGCTATCGCACGGGGCTCTTCACCAGCCCGTTCATCCATTGCTTCGAAGAGCGCATTCGCGTGTGCGGCCGCAACATTTCCGTCGAAGCCTTGGGTGCCGTAACGCTTGCGGTGCGGGATGCCGCGTGCGAGGTGGAGGCGCAGCTGGGAGAGCATCCCACGGAGTTCGAGCTCATGTGCGCCACGGCCCTGTGCCACTTCGCCCAAGAGCGCTGCGACATCGTGGTGCTGGAGGTGGGGTTGGGGGGCCGTCTGGACTCCACCAACGTCATAGAGCGACCGGAACTCTGCGTGGTAACCCCCATCGCCCTCGACCACACGGCCATTTTGGGGGAAACCATCCCCGAGGTGGCGGCCGAGAAAGCGGGCATCCTCAAATCCGGTGCGCCGGTGCTCAGCTGGCCCCAGAAGCCCGAGGCCATGGCGGTGATAGAGGCGCGGGCGGCAGAGCTGGGCTGTCCGGTAACTGTGGCGGACTTCGGGAAGCTGGAGGCGGGGCCGTTGCGGTTAGGGGAGGGGCAGCGGCCCTTCCGCACCTTTACTTATGAAGGAGAGGCCTATCGCACAGGGCTGCTGGGCAGCTACCAGCCGGCGAACGCCGTCATGGCGCTGGAGGCGGTGCGGCTGTTGCGGCAGCGCGGCTGGAGAATTCCTGAGGACGCCGAGCGGCGAGGGGTGGAGCGGGCCCAGTGGCCCGGGCGCTTCGAGGTGGTGGCAACGGGGCCGCTTACCATCGTCGATGGCGGCCACAACCCCCAAGGGGCCCAGGCGCTGGCGGAATCCCTTACGGAAGTGTTGCAGGCAACGGGCCAAAAGAAGGCGGCTTTGGCCATGGGCGTGCTAGCGGACAAGGACGTTCGGGCCATGGTGCGGGCGGTAGCGCCGCGCGCGGCAGGGTTCGTGCTGTACGCTCCGGAAAACCCCCGCGCGCTTGCGGCCGAGCAGCTGGCCCAGGTAATTGCGGAAGAGGCGCCCGGGGTGCCGGTTGCGTTGGCGCCCGATGCTGCGGCGGCCTTGCGCCAGGCCCGCGCCCAAGCGGGGCCGGAGGGCGTGGCCGTGGCCTTCGGCACCCTCTACGCCATCGCCGATCTCATGAAGGCCCTCGATTAAGCAGTAAAGAAAACGCCCTCCGAAGAGGGCGTTTCCATAAGGCTCAGGTGAGTGCGGCGCTACAGGTTGTCGATGTAGGCAACCACGTCGCCCAGCGTTTCCAGCCCCTCCGGCTCGCCGAAATCGATGTCCAGCTGGTCTTCCAGCGCGCAAATCAGCTCAACGGTATCCAGCGAATCCAGCCCCAGTGTGGCGAATGTGGCCTCTTCGGTGACATCGGCCGGGTCCACATCCAGATTTTCCTGTAGTATGGTGCGAATCACATCGATGGTGGCCATGGGGTTAGTCCTCCTTTTGCACCAGCAGGCCGTAGCCACCGTCGTCGCGACGGTACAGCACGGAAACCTTGTTGGAATCGCGGTCGGTGAACACGAAGAAGTCATGCCCCAGCAGGTCGATCTGCACCAGGGCGTCCTCTTCGGTCATGGGGGTGAACTCGGTTTCCTTGCGGCGCACCACTGCTTCCTCGTCGTCCTGCAGCTCGTTCATCAGCTTGTCCAGGTCGAGGTCGGTCTCCGGCTTGGCGTCCTCGTGGGCGTAGTCCACAATGCGCTCGGTGGCGCGCACGCGCTTGTCCACCAGGCGGGTCTTGTACTTGCGAATCTGGCGAGCGATCTTGGCGGCGGCCACGTCGATGGCGGCGTACATGTCCTCTTCGCTCTCCTCCACGCGCACGATGCGGCCCTTGATGCGAACGGTAACTTCGCAAATGGCCGGCAACGGGTTGGCGGGGTTCTTCTCATGCATAAGGACGACTTCAGTGCTGATGGGATCAGCGTCGATGGCCTTGAGGGAATTGCCGATCTTTTCCTCTGCGTAGCTGCGGAGGGCGTCGGTGATGGCAATCTTGCGTCCCGTCACTGTAATGCTCATAGCGTCCACCTCTTTAATCGTGGCGAATAAAAAACAGCCTTCCGAAAGGCGCCGGGCACAAGGACGGCTTGCTGCATTTGGAATGCGAAGATGCGGCAAGCACGGTCATCTGCGGCCCCTCTCGTTTAGCTGCATGAATAGAATAACGCAAATCGGCGAAATGGAGAAAGGTTTAGTGAAATGACCAGAAACAGTTTTCTGACTCGTAACGCAGATTTCGCAGATGAGCGCGGGCAGGCGGGCGATATGGAGATAAATCAAGGACTTTAGTTCAATGGAGTAAAAAGAGCGTTACAATTATTTGTTATTGATTCGCATGGGTTTCCGGGCGAGGTACTGTTAATCCAAATTTGCAAATTCCGGCACGGCGGGCCATGGAGACACGGGCCGTCTGCGTTTCGGCCGTGGTTGCGGGCGGCTGAGGTTTTTCGTTTCCGAAAGGCGGTTGTTGGCTTTGGACAAGTTGTTCATTCCCGAAGTGCAGGGGCATCTTCGCCGATCGAAGGCCTTGGTGGCGCTCACCCATTCCTCCACGAAAGCGGCCATGGCCATGCTGCTGGCGGCGGTGGTTGCCCTGGTGGTGGCCAATACCGGTGCCCACGAGGGCTTCCTTGAGTTCTTCCACACGGAAGTGGTTGTGGGGGTGGGGCCGCTTGTGGGGGAGATGTCGCTAGCCCACATCATCAACGACATTTTCATGGCAGTGTTCTTCCTGCTGGTGGGCTTGGAAATCAAGTACGAGATGACGGTGGGTGAGCTGACCAACATCCGCCAGGCGGCGCTGCCCATCATCGCCGCTTGCGGCGGTGTGCTGGCCCCCATTGTCATTTACAGCATCTTCAACGGCATGAACCCCGAAACCGCTCACGGCTGGGGCGTGCCTACCGCCACCGACATCGCGTTCGCGCTGGGCATCATGGCGCTTTTGGGCAATCACGTGCCCAACGGCATCCGGGTGTTCCTCTCCACGCTGGCGGTGGCCGACGACATCATCGCCATCCTGGTCATCGCCATCTTTTATGGCCAGAGTCCGTCGGTTTTCTGGCTAGTCATGACCGCTGTGGTGATGGTGGTGCTCATCTTGATGAACCGCGCCCACGTATACTCGCTGACGCCGTATCTTTTGCTAGGCGTTGTGCTGTGGTTCTGCGTGTTCAGCTCGGGGGTGCACTCCACTATCGCCGGTGTGCTTTTGGCCTTCACCATTCCGTCTGGTTCCCGGGTAAATCTGCGTACCTTCCTCACTTGGTCGGATGAGCGGGTGAAACAGGCGTCGAGTCAGTTCGATGCCAATGCGCCCATCATGGCCCAGGGCGATTACATGAAAACGGTGAAGCACCTGTCTAAGGTGGCCAATGAGGTTATTCCGCCCGCCACGCGGCTGGAACACGCGTTGTATCCGTGGGTGTACTTCGGGGTGCTGCCGCTGTTTGCCCTCACCAACGCCGATGTGGCCCTGGTGGGCAACGATATTGGGCAGATGCTCAGCAGTCCGGTGCTCTATGGCGTATTTTTCGGCCTGCTTTTGGGCAAGCCCATTGGCATTGTGCTGTTCAGCTGGCTTACGGTGAAGTTCAAGATTGCCGATTTGCCTACCCATTGCAATTGGATGCACATGTTGGGAGCGGGCATCTTGGGCGGTGTGGGCTTCACAATGGCCATTTTCGTGGCGAATCTGGCATTCCCCGATTCGGTATTGGTGGCCGATGCGAAGCTGGGCATCTTGTCGGCTTCGCTGGTGGCGGGCATCCTGGGCTTCGTGTTCTTGTTCGTGCAGGCAGAGCGGGCCAAGAAGCAGGGGCTGAGCTTCGGCGAGGCCACCGACATGATCGATCCGCAATCCGAGGAGCCGTTTGAGCGGATGGCCGAATCCGACGGCACCATCCAAGAGGAGTTCGAGCAGGAAGGGGCCGCTGAGGCGAAAGCGGCCGAGGCGGCTGAGGCTCAAGACGCCGAAGGGCTGCGATAGCTTCCACCCTCTCAGGCCATCAAGCCCCGGCGGTTTTCGCCGGGGCTTTTTTGTTGACTTGCATACCCTCATAGGGTATAAATTACGACAATAATATACCCCCTGGGGGTTTAGAAAGGAGCTTTCATGGATGAGGTGACCGCAGCGGAAGGCTGTTGCTGCCATCACAAGAAAACGCCCCGCAGCGCCGAGCTGCAGGCGGATGTGCAAAAGCGGCTGAACCGCGCCATCGGCCAGTTGAACGGCGTGAAGGCCATGATCGATGAGAACCGCTATTGCGGCGATGTGCTCACGCAGCTGGCGGCGGCCGAGAGCGCCATTCGCCGGGTGCGGGAGCTGTTGCTGAAAGAGCACATGGAAACCTGCGTCGTGGAAGAAGTGCAGGCGGGCAACACCGCGGTCATCGATGAGGTGTTGAAGCTGATGAGGAATTTCGGCTAGGGCGCGGCCCGTTTGGCCGGTGAGGAGCTATCGTGACGGAAGAAAACGGAACCCAGGTGCATGCGCAGCAGCTGCGCCGCGTGGTATTCGAGGTGGACACCATGCACTGCGAGAAGTGCGTCGCCAACGTGACCAAGCACTTTCAGGAATTCCCCGGCGTGCTGGGATGCCAGGTGGATTTGGAGGCGCAAACGGCGGCGGTGGACTTTGACGGCGCGGTGACCGATGTGGCGAAGTTGCTGCGTGCGCTGGACGATACCAATTTCAAGATCACCGAGCGGAAGCCAAGGCAGCACTGGGCGCTGTTCGATGTGGGCACCATGCACTGCGAAAAGTGCGTCGCCAATGTGACCAGCCACTTCGAGGCGGTGCCTGGGGTGACGGCCGTGCGGGTGGACCTGCCCGGGCAGGTGGCCGAGGTAACCTATGATGGCAATACCGCCAGCTTGGAGCAGCTGCTGCACGCGCTGGACGACACCAACTTCCAGCTGACGGTGCGCGAGGCTTCCGAGCAAAAGGCGGCCGCCCCTGCGGAGGGGGTTTCTACGGAGGGCTCTTCTGCGGAGGATGACTGCTGCCGGGGGGACTCCGCCCCGACCGCCCTTCGTAGGGCAGAGATTCTATCTCTGCCTAAGGAGCAACCAGAAGACGGCACTGCGTCAGCCCCCGCCGCTCCCTCCACCGCCAAGATCCGCATCGCCATCGAGGGCATGCACTGCGCCAACTGCGCCGCCACCATCGAGCGCAACTACGCCAAAACTCCCGGCGTGGTGAAATGCGCCGTGAACCTGGCCAACAACACCGGCATCGTGGAGTTCGACCCCTCGGTGGCCTCGGTGGACGACATGCTGCGGGTGTTCGACCCGCTGGATTTCTCTGCCGAGATCATTCCCGACGACGCACCCTTGGTGGACGAGCAACGCCGCGCCAAGGAAAAGGCCCGCGGCCGCCACGACCTGAAGGTGTTCGGCACAGCGGTGGCACTTACGGTGGTCATCTTCTGCATCGGCATGCTGCCCGGTTGGCACATGGGGGTGGGCGAGGCGCTGGCCAGCGCATTCGTGCCCAACCCCACCCACGCCCAATCCATGTTCGCCGCCAACACCTTGCTGCTCGTGCTCACCATTCCGGTGCAGTTCGGTTGCGGCGCCCGCTTCTACAAGGGGGCCGTGGGCAGCCTGCGGGGCGGTTCGGCCAACATGGACGTGCTGGTGGCGCTGGGCACTTCCATCGCCTTTTTGTTCTCGCTGTGGATCACTTTCCAACCGGTGATAACCGGCGACTGGACCGGCCATTTTGCTATGGCCATCAACGACGGCATGCCCTATTTCGAAACCTGCGCCATGCTGATCACTTTCGTGCTGCTGGGCAAAATTCTGGAAGCCCGGGCGAAGGGCGCCACCAACCAGGCCATCGAAGCGCTGATGAACCTCACGCCGCCGGTGGCCCGCGTAGTGCGCGGCGGCGCCGAAGAGGAGGTGCCGCTGGCCAGTGTGATGGTGGGCGATACGGTTGTGGTGCGTCCCGGCGAGAAGATGCCGGTGGACGGCGTGGTAATTGTCGGTCGTTCGGAAGTGGACGAATCCATGCTCACTGGCGAGCCGCTGCCGGTGCTGAAAGAGGAGGGCTCGGATGTAACCGGCGGTACCGCCAACACCACTGGCGCGCTTACCGTGCGCGCGCTTCGGGTGGGGAAGGATTCCACGCTTTCCCGCATCGTGCGGGCAGTGGAGGACGCGCAGGGGTCGAAGGCGCCGGTGCAGCGCATGGCCGACAAAATTGCCGCCGTGTTCGTGCCCGCCATTCTGGTTCTAGCTGCTATCACCTTCTGCATCTGGTTCTTCTTCGTTCCCGCGGCCGACGGCGCCAACCAGTTCCAGCGGGCACTGCTGCCGGCTATCGCAGTCATCGTGGTGGCCTGCCCCTGTGCGCTGGGCCTGGCCACGCCCACGGCGCTCATGGTGGGCATGGGCAAAGGGGCCCAGCTGGGGGTGCTCATCAAAGACGGCGAAGTGCTGGAGCGGGTGTGCCACCTGAGCGATGCCGTGTTCGATAAAACCGGCACCCTCACCGTGGGCTCCCCCCAGGTGGTGGAGTGCACGGTGGCGCCGGCGGATTTGCGGCTGGCGGCCGCGCTGGAGGCCAAGAGCGAGCATCCGCTGGCGCGCGCGGTGGTGGACTACGCCGCTGCCAGTGGAGCGCTGGGGGCGGAAGTGCAGAACGCCCATCGTCAGGCCTTTGCCGCTAACGCCGCCCGGTTGCCGCAGGTAGATGGCAAAACGGTGGGGGAGAAAGAAGCCCTTGCCGCCTACGGCAGGCTATTGGCCCAGGCGCTGCCTGCTGCCGCCGACTTCCAAGCGGTGGTGGGCAAAGGCGTGCAGGGCGTCGTGGAGGGCCATACGGTGTTCGTGGGCTCCCGCGTCAGCGTGGACGGCCGCGATGCGGGAGGGTTCTCGTTCCGCGACCAGCCTAAAGCCGGCGCCGCCGGTGCCGTGGCCCAGCTGCGGCGCGATTTCGCCGTTACCAGCTACATGGTTACCGGAGACGCCCCGGCCCCGGCCCGTGAGGTGGCTGCCGAGGTGGGCATTGCTCCTGATCACGTGTTTGCCGAGGTGAAGCCGCTGGAAAAGGCAGAGAAGGTGCGGCAGGTGAAGGAATCCGCCGTGGCGGCGCAGAAGGCAAAGGGCCAGAAGGGCGCGGCGGTGGTGGTGGCCTTTGTGGGCGACGGCATCAACGACGCTCCGGCGCTGGCGGCGGCCGACATCGGCGTGGCCATGGCTTCGGGCACCGATGTGGCCCTGGACGCGGGCAGCGTGGTGCTGATGCGCAACAAGCTGAGCGATTTGGTGGTGGCGGTGCGGCTTTCCAAAGCCACGATGCGCAAGATTAAGCAGAACCTGTTCTGGGCCCTCATTTACAACTGCGTTATGATTCCGCTGGCGGCGGTGGGTATCTTGGCCCCGGCCTTGGCGGGGGCGGCGATGGCGTTTTCCAGCGTGTCGGTGGTAAGCAACTCGCTGCTTCTGAAGCGGTTTAGGTAGGGTGTTTCGCTCTTTGTTTTCCGTGGGCCGTCCTGCGCGGGGCGGCCCTTCGCGCTATTTGGCCGAGGCTGTTGTGGCGGTTTTCGCTCGCTTGCCCCAGTGGGGTGCCGCTGCGTTATACTTTCCGCAGTTTATTCCCCCATAGAGAGGGCTCGTATGAAGAAAGCAGCCTTGGTGCTGGCGGCCGGCGCCGGCACGCGCATGAAGTCCAAAAAGCCGAAGGTGGCTCATGAAATTCTGGGAAAACCCTTGGTGAACTGGGTGGTTGACGCTGCGGAAGCGGCGGGTATGGACCAGGTGGTCACGGTGGTGGGCCACGGCCGCGAGTTCGTAGAGCCCCTGGTGGCCCACACTACCGTGGCGGAGCAGAAGGAGCGCAAGGGCACCGCCGATGCGGTGGCTTCGGCCGCCGATGCGCTGGCCGGCTTCGACGGTTCGGTGGTGGTGCTCTCCGGCGACTGCCCGCTTATCACTTCCGACACCATTGCCGCGCTGGCCGAGCTGCGGGAAACCGCCGATGCTGCAGCGGTGGTGCTTACCATGAAGCTGGACAACCCCTTCGGCTACGGCCGCATCGTGCGCGACGAGGCGGGCCAGGTGCTGCGCATCGTGGAGCAGAAGGACGCCACGGCCGAAGAAGCGGCCATCGACGAGTGCAATTCCGGCTTCTACTGCTTCGACGCGAAGTTTTTGTTCGAGGCGCTTTCCCAGGTGGACAGCAACAACGCCCAAGGGGAGTTCTACCTCACCGACGTCATCGAAATCGGTCGCAAAGCGGGGCGTGCGGTGCTGGCGCTGCAAGCGGAGGATCCTCAGGAGTGCCTGGGGGTGAACTCCCGCATTCAGCTGGCCGAGGCCACCGGTGTGCTGCAGCGGCGCATCAACCAGAAGCACTTGGCCGCCGGCGTAACCATGTGGGATCCGGCCCAGGTGTGGATTGGCCCCGATGTTGTTATCGCCCCCGACGTGGAGCTGCTGCCCCAGGTGATGCTACTGGGTGCCACTTCCATCGGCGAGGACACCGTGGTGGGCCCCAACTGCCGCCTCACCGACACCGTGGTGGGGAAGGGCTGCGTGATTGACGAGACCATCGCCATCGAGGCGCAAGTGGACGACGGCGCCACCTGCGGCCCCCGCGCCTACCTGCGCCCCGGCGCGCACCTGTGCGAAAAGGCCAAGGCCGGCACCCACGTGGAAATCAAGAAGTCCACGGTGGGGAAGGGCTCGAAGGTGCCGCACCTGTCCTATGTGGGCGATGCCGCCATCGGCGAAGGGGTGAACCTGGGAGCCGGCACCATTACCTGCAACTACGATGGCAAGCACAAGCATTCCACTGTTATCGGCGATGAGGTGTTCGTGGGCTCTTCCACCATGCTGGTGGCTCCGGTGACCATCGGCGAAGGCGCCACCATCGGCGCCGGCTCGGTGATCACGAAGGACGTGAGCCCGCACTCGCTGGGGCTGGGCCGCGCCCGCCAGACGGAAATCGAAGGCTGGAAGCCGAAGGCGTAGTTTTCCCTTGTTAATCCCAGGCGCTTGGGGCTTTTCGCCCCTATAATGAGCGTCACTGAGCCGAACGTCTTGAAGGAGAGATTCATGACCGAGATGCAGAAGAGCTTGGCGTTGTTTTCCGGCACCGTTTCGCCCGAGTTGGCGGAGAAGATTGCCGACACGCTGGGCGTGAACCTGGGCAACATCCGTCTGGAGAAGTTCGCCAACGGCGAGATTTACGCCCGCTATCTGGAGTCGGTGCGCGGGGCCGATGTGTTCCTCGTCCAGTCGGTGGCCGGCGATCACATCAACGACGCCCTGATGGAGCTGCTGATCATGATCGATGCCGCCAAGCGCGCCAGCGCCCGCACCATCACCGCGGTCATTTCCCACTACGGCTATGCCCGGCAAGACCGCAAGGCGGCGGCTCGTGAGCCCATTACCGCCAAGCTGGTGGCCGATCTGCTGCAGGCGGCCGGCGTGAACCGTGTGATGACCATCGATCTGCACCAGGGCCAAATCCAGGGCTTCTTCAACGTGCCGGTGGATCACCTCACGGCCCTGCCCATCCTGGCGGATTACTTCAAGAACAAGAACCTTGACCAGGACAAACTGTGCGTGGTTTCCCCTGATGTGGGGCGCGCCAAGGCTGCCAAGAAGCTGTCCGACATGCTGGACGCCGACCTGGCCATCATGCACAAGGGCCGTCCGGGCCACAACAAGGCGGAGATCACCGCCCTTATCGGTGAGGTGGCCGGCAAGACTTGCATCCTGAACGATGACATGATCGATACCGGCGGCTCCATCGTGGCCGCTGTGGAAACCCTGAAGAACAAGGGCGCCGAGAAGATTTACGTGTGCTGCACCCATCCGGTATTCTCCGGCCCGGCTTACGAGCGCATGAACAACCTGGACGTGGAAGAAGTGGTGGTGTGCGACACCATTCCCGTGCCGCTCGACAAGCAAACCGGCAAGATCAAGGTCATTTCCGTGGCGCCGCTGTTCGCTCGCGCCATCGCCAACGTGTACAGCAACGGCTCGGTAAGTGACCTGTTCGACCCCGACTTCGCGCTATAAGGTTCCGATGGCCTGACGGCCATCGGAACCTCTGGTTAAGGGCTCCCTGCCCTCCCAAAGGTGGGCCGATTCGCCAGGCCTGCGCTCGATGCTCCGTACGGGGTGAGCTAACTCGCCTAACGGCGAGCGGATCTCGCCCCTACTTCGCTTGGCCGGACCTCGCTCCGACCTGCCGAATCGGCCCATCCAAGAAGAAGTGCGCTCGGCCGGCCTTCGGGCCAATCTGGGGCACCTGGGAAACCCTCGGCTGCCGGCTTGGACCTGTGGTCGGGCGGCGACCGGGGCGGCTGGAGGGCGGGCCGGCCCGGCAGGATGCCATCGCAGGTTGAATTCGTAGGGCAGAGATTCTATCTCTGCCTTTTGCTTAGATTGGATGATTGATGTACCTGATTGCTGGCTTGGGAAATCCCGGTCCGGAATATGCGGCTACGCGGCACAATGCCGGATTTATGGTGGTGAATCGCATCGCGGAAGAGCTGGGCGCCCGCTACTGGAAAAACGAGGGCGGTGCCCTTACGGCAAAGGTGCTGTACAAGGGGCAAGAACTGGTGCTGGCGAAGCCCCAAAGCTTCATGAACACTTCTGGCGGCCCTGTGAAAAGCCTGATGAACGCCTATGGGCTGAAGCCCGATCAGCTGATTGTGGTACATGACGAGTTGGACATCCCCGCCGGCACCATCCGGGTGAAGCTGGGGGGTGGCCACGCCGGTCACAACGGGCTGCGTTCCATCTGCGACAAGCTGGCCACCCGCGATTGGCTGCGGGTGCGCATCGGCATCGGCCGCCCGCCGGGGCGCATGCCGGTGGCGGATTTCGTACTGGCAGCCCCGAAGAAGGATCAGGCGGAAGAGCTGGCCGCCGCGGTGGACGAGGGGGCGAAAGCGGTGCTTTCCCTCATCGACAACGGCCTGGAGAAAACCCAGCAAGCCTTCAACTGAGTGTGTCAGGGGGACGTTCACTTTTGACCACCGTTCGCAGGGCAGAGATTCTACTCTGCTTTTCTTGCTTCTGGGGCGGGGGAAAGGGCGGGGCTATCCAAATCGCTCGAACGGTCCTGCTTTGGAAAGTGCGCCAGCGGTGCGCTTTCGTGGCCGCTCACTCAGGGGACGGGGCTGATGTCGGGTTTTGGACATCCCCACAGGCTCAGATAATAGGGGCAGATATCCTCGTAGGTGCCATCGGGCATGCGGAAGCCGTCAGGTATGGTGCCCAGCTGCACGAACCCAAGGCTTTCGTACAGCTTGCGCGCCACGGTGTTTGTGGCCACTACAGCGTTGAATTGCAGGACTTTGAAACCGTGAGTTCTCGCCTGCTGGATGCAGTCGCTTACCAGGGCTCGTCCCGCTCCGCGCCCCCGTGCCTTTGAGCCCACGGCATAACTGGCGTTGGAGATGTGGCCGCAGCGGCCAACGTTGTTAGGGTGCAGAATGTAGAGCCCCAGCACCTCGCCGGTTGCGTGATCGAGGGCAACTCCGCAATGGGTTTGCTCGGCGAAGAACGCAGTGGCCTCCTCGACGGAGAGCTGATCTTCCTGGGGAAAGGCAATGCCGTCCACCACCACCTCGTTCCAGATGGCGGTCATGGCGGGAAGATGCTCGGTGGAGTAGGGGACCACGGCAGGGGCGGGACGGTTGCTCATAAAGGTTCCTTTCACGGTGTTCAGGAAATATTAGCGGTAGTTGTTGGAAAATAGTTTCAACATTTCGATGATGGCACCAGCCTGCGCTTGTGCCATTTCTCCCATGGTCCTATAATTTCGTTCAACGAAAGTGGTTCCTATGGTGGAAATTTACATGCATCCCCATGCGCTTAAGCACGGGCTGCAAGCGGAAGACATCAAATGTGCTTGCCGAACTGGGTTTGGCTAGGGGGTAGCCTTATGAAGAAAACTGCAGAAGAGCTTGAAGAGATGTTCGGTGTTACGGCTGAGCAGATCGAAGAGTGGGATGAGATGATGGTGCGCGGAGAGGTGCCCGGAAAGCCGGTGGGCGAAGTGGTTGTGGGCCGGCCGTTGCTGTTCGGGGCCGAGCTGAAGTCGGTGGGATTCAAAGAAACCGAAGAGAAGATAGAGGCCATCGACCGCCGCGCCGACAGTTTGGGAATGCGCCGCTCTGATTATCTGCGGTGGCTCATTGACAAAGACCTTGCCGCTGCCACGGTAGCTTAAAGGAAACGGAACTCCCATGCCCTGTGTTGATGGAGCCATCGATAACCCCTTGCGCCTTTTTTCGCCCGCTGCTCAGGAGTGGTTTGTCCAAGAGTTGGGACAGCCCACCGATGTGCAGCGGCGTGCCTGGGAGGTTATCGCTTCGGGGGAGAACGCATTGGTGGTGGCTCCCACAGGTTCGGGCAAAACGTTGGCGGCGTTCTATTTTGCCATTGATCGCCTGTGGCAGGAGAAGAGCGCCGTCGCTCAGGGCTCGCAAGGGGATGGGGCCGCATCGCCAAAGCCGAGGAAAGGCAAGGGGCGCTCGAAAGGCGTCCGTGTGCTGTACATTTCCCCGCTGAAGGCGCTGGGGGCCGATGTGGAGCGCAACCTGCGGCGGCCTTTGGCTGGCTTGGCAGCGAAGGCGGTTGCGGGCGGGATGGAGGCGGCTACTGCCGCGGGACTTGTCACCACGGCGCAACGCACGGGCGATACCACCCCGGATCAGCGGCGGAAGATAGTCAGCCATCCCCCCGACATTCTCATCACTACGCCTGAGTCGTTGTACCTTATGCTTACTTCGCAGGTCCGCGAGGTGCTGAAAACAGTAGAAGCTGTCATTGTGGACGAGGTGCATGCCCTGGCGGGCAACAAGCGGGGTGCCCACCTGTCCTTGAGCTTGGAGCGTCTGGATGCGCTTTTGCCCCGGCCCGCCCAGCGGGTGGGGCTGTCTGCCACGGTGCGTCCGGTGGAAGAAGTGGCGCGGTTCTTGGGCGGCGTGCATCCGGTGACGGTGGTGCAGGCGCAGGCGCGGCCTTCGCTGGATCTGCGGGTGGCAGTGCCGGTGCCGGACATGACAGCCGTTCCGGCTTTCGGCGGGGCTGCGTTTGACAAGGCGCGCTCTTCCGGCGCCAACGGCGCTGGGCCCCGCCGTGTCCCTGCGGAAAACGCTTGGAAATCGGACAGGGCGTTGCGAGCCCTGATGGCGAACGAGGCCCCTTCCGTTTCGCCCGACAGCCGGGTGGGGGCGGTCACCATTTGGCCTTACCTGGAAAGCGACATCCTCGATTTGGTTCTCACCCATCGTTCCACCATCGTATTTGTCAATTCCCGCGGCTTATGCGAGAAGCTGACGGCACGGTTGAACGAGTTGTACGCCCGCCGCTACGGCGGCAGGGCAGTGACGTTCGTTGATGCCGGATACTGGTCGGCCGTTGGGAGCGTTGACACGGCGGGGCCGCGTACCGCTGGTGCCAGCGGTGAGGAGCAGCGTTGCTCCAAGGGGGATGAAAGCAGCGCTGTTGGGCAGTTTTGCCCAGGGGCCCACGGTGAAGCGCTTCGAGGGCTTGGCCCCACGGGCGCCTATCGCTCGGACATGGGCTCTTCCACTGAGCTGGGACAAGGGGCGCCAGAGGTAGTGGCCAAGGCCCATCACGGCTCGGTGTCCAAGGAACGCCGCCGCGAAGTGGAGGAAGCGCTCAAGAGCGGTGCGCTCCCTTGTGTTGTAGCCACTTCCAGCCTTGAGCTTGGCATCGACATGGGCGAGGTGGATTTGGTGGTGCAAGTGGCGCCGCCTCCTTCGGTGGCCAGCGGCCTTCAGCGCGTTGGCCGCGCCAATCATCAAGTGGGCGGTAAGTCGGCGGGGGTGTTTCTTCCCCGTACGCGCTGCGAGGTGCTTGACACGGCGGTGGTTGCCGAGGGGATGGAGGAAGGGCGCATTGAGGCCACGCGCCTCGTGGAGAACGCCCTGGACGTGCTTGCCCAGCAAACGGTGGCAGCCGTGGCCATGGACGGCCTTGAAGCCAATGAGTGGTACGGCACGGTTCGCCGCAGCGCCTGCTTCGCGGATTTGCCCCGAAGCGCCTTCGGCAGCGTATTGGCGCTGTTGGCTGGCGAATATACCGAAGGCGTGCTGGCCAAGGTGCCCGCTCGGCTGTCCTGGGATCGGGCGGCCGGAACGCTGACGGCCAAACCCGGGGCCCAGCGTGCGGCGGTGGGGGCTGCCGGCACCATCCCTGATCGCGGGATGTTTCCCGTGGTGCTGCCCCAGGGGGACGGGGCCAAGGGGCGCAAACGGGTGGGGGAGCTGGACGAGGAGATGGTCATGGAATCCCGCGTGGGAGACGTGATCGCTTTGGGCACCAGCACCTGGAAGATTTGCGAGATAACCGCCGACCGCGTGATGGTGGAGCCGGCCCCTGGCCGCTCTGCCCGCCTGCCATTCTGGCATGGGGAAGCGCAATCCCGCCCCTTCGAGGCGGGCAAGGCAAAAGGGGAGTTCCTGGCCTGGGCCCAGGGAATCTTGGAGGATGAAGGAGGGCCGGGGGCCGGACCTCTGTCGGATGCGGCTGGGTTTTGCGAGCGCCTGGGCCGGGCGGGGTTGGACGACTACGCGTCTGGCAACCTGGCTGCGCTCCTCCAAGCCCAGCAAGCTGCGACGGGTGTGCTGCCTTCAGCAAGCACTCTGGTGGTGGAGCGCTGCGAGGATGAAACAGGGGACTGGCGGCTCGTTTTGCACAGCCCTTTCGGCCGCGCGGTCAACGAGCCGTGGGCGCTGGCGGTGGCAGAGCGGCTGAAAGCGCGCTATGGGTTCAACCCCCAGGTGATGGCCGGCGATGACGGTATCTTGGTGCAATGGCCGGTGGGGCAGGGCGGCATTCCCGGCGCCGAGCTATTTGCGTTCACCCCCGATGAGGCGATGGGTTTGGTGCGCGCCTCCATCGTGGGAACCGCCTTGTTCGCTGCCCGGTTCAGGGAATGCGCTGCCCGCGCTTTGCTCATGCCGCCCGCAGCGGCAGGGAAGAGGGCGCCGTTGTGGCTGCAGCGCTTGAAGGGCGGCCAGCTTTTGGAGGCAGCCCGGTTGGAGCGGAATTTCCCCATAATGGTTGAAGCCCTGCGCGAATGCCTGCAGGACGTGTTCGACATCGAGGCGTTTTTGGGCCTTATGGACGCCGTCCAGGCGGGGAAGGTGGGTTTTTCCGAAGCGCGCACGCTGGTGCCGTCTCCCTTTGCCGCCGCGCTTGTGTTCGGCTATGTGGCAGAGCATCTCTACGAAGGAGATTTGCCCCATGCCGAGAGGGCCTCTTCGATGCTGTCGGTGGATCCGGCGGTTTTGAGGGAGGTTTTAGGTGCTGCAGAGGTGGGTGATTTGCTTGACCCGGTGGTAGTTGCTGCTGTGGAGCGGCAGCTGCAGCGCACCGCCCCTGGTTGGCAGCGAAAAGGCATCGAGGGGGTAGAGGCGCTGCTTCGGGAGCTGGGGCCTCTGTCGGTGGCTGACTTGCTGCAACGATTAGACTTTGGCGACGACGAGGCCCCGTCCTCCGGTGAGGGCGAATCGTGCGCGGCGGTGGTAGATGCGCTGCCCACAGGGGCGGCTGCCGCCCGGGACTGTCCGTCGGAGCACGAGGCCGTGGTGGTTGCCTGGTTGCAAGAGCTGGAGCTCGGCCACCGCGTTTTCCCCGTTGCCCTAGGGGGCGCGGACCGCTGGGCGTTTGTGTCGGACGGGCGCCGGCTGGCAGAGGTCACCGGGGCCGAAGTTCCGCCTTGGGCGTTGGCGGCGGGCCCGGTTGAAGAAGGGAGAGCGGGCGCTGCCCAAACGCTCGATGCGCTCGCGCGTCGTTTTGCGGCCACCCATGGGCCGTTCGAGGCGAAAACGCTGGCGAGGCATCTGGGGGTAGGGGAGCTTCTTGCGGATGAGAGCCTAAAACGGCTTGAAGCGGCGGCAACGGTGGTGCCGCTGCGGTTTGGCGGCGTGGCCTCGTGGGCGGATGCCGGGGTGCTCCAGCGGTTGCGGCGCCTGTCGGCTCAGGCGGTGGAGCAGGCGGCCGCACCGGTGAAGGGGGCGGCGCTGCAGCAGCTCGTTCTGCGGCGTCAGGGCGTACCGTGCGCCGCATCTCAAGATCCGTTGGATGCCTTGGCCGAAGTGATTGTGCAATTCGAGGGTGCGTTTCTTCCCTATGAAACGTGGGCCAAGGTGGTGTTTTCCAGTCGCGTGCCCCAATGGGCGCCTGGGTTGCTCCAGCAGCTTTTGGACGAGGGGGAAGTGATATGGCAGGCCCGTGGCCAAGGGGAGGGGAAGCCTCCGCTTGTGGCGTTTTACCCCACCGACTCGCCGGCGGCCCCCTTGCCGCTGCTGTCCAGGGCAGTGGAAGCGCTTTTGGAAGAGACGGGCGAGGGCGCGGAACTGGGCAATGAGCGGAAGACGGAAGGCGCACCGGCCGCTTCCGGGGGCGCAGCGCTTCGCCGCGAGATTGCGCGGGCGCTGGCCTCAATGGGGCCGATGAGCCTTCCCCGGATGACAGAGATGGCTGCCCGCGCCCTTCCCGATCAGGAGGTGAGCGCCCGGGCGGTGACGGGCCAGTTGGATGCGATGACTCAAGAGGGCCTGCTCACCAACAGCCTTTTGAGTTATCTGGCGTTCAGTGGCGATTCTTCAGCGGCGGCCGCTCGCTCCGCCTCATCGGGGCAGCAGTCCGCCCTTGCCGCCCCTGGGGCCCGTCGCGCTTCAAGTCGCCGTGGGAGGCGCGCGGCAGAGCGGCAGTTCAAGGCGGACTTCATGGCTCGACGGGCGACGGCGGAGTCGTTCGATGCGGCTTATGGGGGCCACTGGGCGCTGCTGCAGCCCGCTCAGGCCGATCCAACGCTTGCGGCGGTGGACGCGGTGGAGGGGCTGCTCGACCGTTATGGCGTGGTGACAGCGGATGTGGCTCTGTTGGCCGGCGTGCCCGGTGGCCTGAGCGGCCTGTATCCGGTGCTGCGCTCGATGGAAGAGGCGGGCGAAGTTCTGCGCGGCTGCTTCGTGGAGGGGCTGGGGCCGGTGCAGTTCGCCGCTCGTGAAACGGTGGAGCAATTGAGAAGGCTCGGCGAACCGGGGGAGGCCGAGGCGGCTGGATGCGAGGGCGGCGCGGCGGCCGGTGCGGCTGGCGGCACTCCTTCCCTTGCGGTGCTGCCCGCGGAGGACCCTGCTTTCCTGTACGGGGCGGTGCTGCCGTGGTCCGATGGGGCAGCGGTTCAGAAGAGGCCGGGAGCGCTGGCGGTGCTGAAGGAAGGGGCCCTGGCGGCCTTCGCGTCTCCGCACCTGAAATCTCTTGCGCTGTTCACGGCAAGCGAGCCCGCGGCTCTGGCCGCCATTGAGGCACTGCGCGATTGCGAGGTTGCGCGCCTGCGGCGGGAGGGGACGCTGGCAAAGGCGAAGCTGGTAGTGGAAGCGGTGAACGGCGAGAGCGCCCTTGAAGAGGGAAATGCCGCGTTGCTGCAGCAGGCCGGCTTCGTGCGCTACCCCGACGGCATGCGCTATTATCCGCAGTTGTTCTGAAGCGTTCGCCTTGCGAGCGCGATGTGGCTACAATAAAACAATTGCACCTTTGGGGTGCTTGCGATTGATAGGAAGCAACATGTACGGACTGAAAACCGAGAGCAGCTTCGACGCCGCTCATTTCCTTACCGATTACCACGGCAAGTGCGAAAACCTGCACGGCCATCGTTGGCGCGTGGTGGCCATCCTTGCCACCGACGAGCTTCAGGAAGCGGGCACCTGCAAGGACATGGTGATGGACTTCGGCGAATTTAAGCGCATCTTGCGGGCTCTCACCGAAGAGCTGGATCACAGCTTCATCGTGGAGGAGGGTTCGCTCAAACCCCAAACCATGAAGTGCCTGGAAGAGGAAGGGTTCACGCTTTCGGTGATGCCCTTCCGCACCACCGCCGAGAACCTGGCCCGCTACTTCTGGCAGCGGCTGGATGAGGCCGGCGTGCCCGTGATGGTGGTGGAGGTGTACGAAACCCCCAACAACTGCGCCATCTACGAGCGGGGCCGCAACTAATGGAACACCAACCCTCAGCGCAATTTCTGCCCGTGGCGGAGAAATTCGTCTCCGTGAACGGGGAGGGACTGGCGGCGGGCCAGCTGGCCGCGTTCATTCGCTTTGCCGGCTGCAATCTGTGGTGTAGTTACTGCGACACCCGATGGGCAAACCACCCCTTAGTGGAGGTGGAAGGCTGGAGCATCGAAAACCTGGTGGCGTGGGTGCGGGAGACCGGCGTGCGCTGCGTGACCCTCACTGGCGGCGAACCGCTGCTGCAGCCCAATTTGCCCCATCTGGTGCGGGCTTTGCTGGAGGTGCGCGAGCCCTATCCGCTGCGAGTGGAAATCGAAACAAACGGGTCGCGCCCGGTGGAGCCGTTACTGCAGTTGCGTGCACAGGCGCAAGTGGAGGGGCTGGCCGGCCAGCTGTGCCTCACGGTGGACTGGAAAACCCCATCGGCCGGCGCCGAGGTGAGCGCCGCCATGCTGGCGGACAACTACCCGCTGTTGGACGGCCGCGATGCAGTGAAATTCGTGGTGGGCAGCGAGGAAGACCTGGCTTTCGCCCGCGATCGCTGCAAGGAGCAGGGGCTGTTCGACAGCACCAATGTGCTGTTCTCGCCCGTGTGGGGCGAAATAACGCCGGCGCAAATTGTGGACTCCATGGCGGCCAACGGCCTTGCCCGTGCCCGCCTACAATTGCAAATGCACAAAATCATCTGGCCCAACGTGGAAAAGGGCGTATAGGAGGAACCGATGGATAGTGAAAAAGCGCTGGTGCTCTGCTCGGGCGGCGTAGACTCCACAACCTTGCTGGCGATGGCGGTGCGGCAGTTCGGCGCCGCGAACGTGGTGACCCTCTCCATCAGCTACGGCCAGCGCCACAGCCGCGAAATCGAGGCGGCAAAGGCGGTGGCGGCCCATTACGGCGTGCAGCAGCGGTTTTTGGATCTGGCCGCCATCTTCGCCGAAAGCGATTGCTCGCTGCTGGCCCATTCCACCCAAGCGGTGCCGGAATCTTCCTATGCCCAGCAGCGCTCCGAAGCCGATGGCGCCCCGGTGGGCACTTACGTACCTTTCCGCAACGGGCTGTTCCTGTCCTCGGCGGCATCGATGGCGCTCTCTCTTGGCTGCTCGGCGGTGTACTACGGCGCCCACCACGACGACTGGGCGGGCGATGCCTACCCCGATTGCTCCCAGGCTTTCGTTGACGCCATGGGGGCCGCTATCGCCGAGGGCACTGGCGGTCAGCTGCAACTGCGGGCCCCGTTCGTGCAGATGACCAAGGCAGATATCGTGCGCACGGGCTTGGAGCTGGAAGTTCCTTACGAGCTCACCTGGTCGTGCTACGAAGGGGGAGAGGCCCCCTGCGGCAAATGCGCCACCTGCATCGACCGCATCGCCGCCTTCCGCGCCAACGGCACCGAAGACCCGCTTATCATGGCCTGAGATGTTTTTTGCACTGAAAGACTGGGTGAACCTATGAGTGAAGATTTCAATTCCCTGGCTTCGGCCTTCGGTGTGGACCCTTCTTGGAAGGGGGGCGATGGCGAAGCCGGCGAGCAGGCGAAGGATGCCGGTGCGGTGCCGCCTGTCATGACCGGCATCGTGTCTGACTTGGGTCGCGCGGTGGCCGCCAGCGGCGACGGCTCCGGTTGCGCCAGCGGATGGGGCAACCGCTCGGCTGCCCCTCAGCAGCGGGATTGGGAGCGCCACGTGTTTTCCAGCGGCGAAGAAGTGCGCCCGGACGAAACGGCCCGTGAGGCTTTTGGGCGCGATTTGCAAAAGGCATTCGACGAGATGGACCGCATGAAGGCGGCCGAGGGGGCCGGGCGCGCGGCCGCCGTCTCCGCGGCCGGCACGGCTCCCTCGGTTTCCGCAAAGCCTTCGGCCCCGCTGGCGGCCGAAGGCTTTGCCGCCCGTGAAGACGAGGGGCTCACCAAACTGGGCAGTCAGGGCACCCAGTATCCCTGCGACTACGACTCCTCGGTGCTGGAAACTTTCGTTAACAAGCACCAGGACAACGACTACTTCGTCAAGTTCAACTGCCCCGAGTTCACCAGTCTCTGCCCCATTACCGGCCAGCCGGATTTCGCCACCATCTACATCTCTTACGTGCCCGACGTGCGCATGGTGGAAAGCAAGAGCCTGAAGCTGTACCTGTTCAGCTTCCGCAATCACGGCGATTTTCACGAGGACTGCATGAACATCATCATGAAGGACCTCATTGCCCTGATGGACCCGAAGTACATCGAGGTGTGGGGGAAGTTCACCCCTCGCGGCGGCATCTCCATCGACCCCTATTGCAACTACGGGCGCCCCGGCACCAAATGGGAGGAAGTGGCCTGGCAGCGGCTTTCTCAGCACGACCTGTACCCCGAGAAGGTGGACAACCGCTAACGGGCCGCGCCCGAAGCAGGCGGGGGGAGGGCGTTCGACCCGCGCAAGAGGAGGGCTCTGCTCGCGGCGCCCTACCAGCTCTCGAACTTCTCGCCGAAGATGCGGTGCCATTTGTCGGGCTAGTAGCCCATGGCGTAGAGGGCGTCGTCGTCCAGGCCGAAGTAGTGCCCCAGCTCGTGGATGACGGTTTTGCCCACTTCCTCCACCATTTCCTCGCGGGTGGAGAAGCAACGCTCGTGCGGCCCTTTGAAGATGGTGATCACATTGGGCAGATCGTCGAACTGGCCGCCGCAGCTCTCTTCCAGCGAAAGGCCATCGAACAGTCCCAGCAGCTCGTTGTCGCACCAGGTGCCCCAGGGCTCATCGTCCCAGTCGCCGTCCGCCGCAGCGAGGGGCTCTGCCTCGTCGGACCACCCTTCCTCGCCGCCGCCTTCGCCCCAGGCGCTTTCCTCCCCGTTGCAGCCTTCCGGCATCCCGGCACCGCCCGGCCCATCGCCGCTGCCCTCGAAATCTTCTCCCAGGTGGTAGGCGTTCGGCTCCTCTTCCCACACCACTACGATGTTCTGCAGCGCTTCGAGAAACTTGTCGGGAATGACGTCCAGCGCCTCTTCAATCACCGCTTCAAACTCGGCACCGGTCAGCTTGTCCATGGCATCTCCTAAAACGCGGCATCGAACGGGGCGCTCACCAGGGGCTCTGCCTGACCGCGGGTCGCCTCCGACAGCCGCTCCAGCAGCGGCTCTTCCATGCCTGCCAACATGCGCAGGGTAAGCAGCACGCTGGCGCCGAAGTCGCTTTCCACTATGCGGGCTTCCATGTCGGCCGCCAGCCGCGCCACCGCTTCGTAGAGCGGGTAGGGCACCTCCACGGTTATGTCCACGCAGCGGGAAATCACCACCACCTGCGCCGCGTCGATGGCTGCCTGCGCCGCCGCGGTGTAAGCGCGCACCAGCCCGCCGGTGCCCAGCAGCACGCCGCCGAAGTAGCGGGTGGTCACAATGGCCACATCCTGCAGCTCCGCGTGTTGCAGCGTTTCCAAAGTGGGCATGCCCGACGTGCCCCCCGGTTCGCCGTCGTCGGAATAGCGCACCCGGCCGCCCCGCAGCACGTAGGCGTACACGTTGTGGCGGGCCATGCGGTGCTTGGCGCGAATCTCCTCCAGGAAAGCCAGCGCCTCTTCCTCGGTTTCCACATGGGTCAACTGCCCGATGAAGCGGCTCTTTTTCTCCACAATCTCCGCCTCGGCGAAGCCTGCTATGGTGCGATAAAAATCTGTCATAGCGCCCAGTGTAGCAATAAACGGCTCCCTTGGTTTTTGTCGCTTTGGGAAACGAATGGGAGGGGCGCCGGGGCGCGGGCCGGGGGCCTGCTAGAATCCGCAGATGGAGAAGCAGCCTCGAAGAAGGAGAGTCTCATGGCCAATTGCCTCGTTGCCCAGTCGGGCGGCCCCACTGCCGTTATCAATGCCAGCCTGGCCGGCGTCATCCGCGCCAACCAGCTGAACCCCGTCTACGACCGCGTGTTCGGCGGCATCCACGGCATCGAGGGGGTGCTGGAAGACAAGCTGTTCGACCTTACCGACTTGCCGGCCCGCGAAATCGACATCCTGAAGCAGACTCCTTCCTCAGCGCTGGGCACTTGCCGCTACAAGCTGAAGCGCGGCAACGACACCGATTACAAGCGGCTGGTGGAGGTGATGGACGCCCACAGCATCGAAGTGATGTTCTACATCGGCGGCAACGACTCCATGGACACCGTGGACGCTCTGTCCGAATGGGCCGCCGCCAATGGAGTGGCCAAGCGCTTCATCGGCATTCCCAAGACGGTGGACAACGACCTGGTGCCGGTGGATCATTGCCCCGGTTTCCCCAGCGCTGCCAAGCTGGCCTGCCAGATAACCCACGCTACGCGGCTGGACTACGACGCCTACACCCGCCCCGAGGTTTTCGTGCTGGAAACCATGGGCCGCGACGCCGGCTGGCTGGCCGCCAGCTGTTGCGCCACCGGGGATGTGGACCTGCTGGTGCTGCCGGAGGTGGATTTCGACAAAGACGCCTTCCTGGCCCAGGTGCAGGCGAAGATGGACGCCACCGGCGAGTGCTACATCGTGGTGTCCGAAGGGGCCCATTACGCGGACGGCACCTACATTTCTGCCGGTGAGAGCGCCAACGACGGCTTCGCCCATGCGGTTTTGGGAGGTGTGGCCCTTACGCTTAAGCAGATGATCGTGGATGCCGGCATCGCTCCGCGGGGCGTGGTGCAAGACCTCTCCCGTGCGGCCCGTTCCTCTAACTTCGCCCAAAGCCTGGTGGACGTGACCGAAGCCTACGAGCTGGGGCTTTCCGCCCACATGCACTCGGCGCGTCCCGGATTCACCGGCCAGGTGGTGGGCATTGCCCCTCGCACGGACCTCAGCGCTCCCTACAACCCGGTGTTCTTCGCCGGGCCCGCCAGCCAGTTCGCCAACTTCGTGCGCACGTTCCCCGAAGAATGGATTCTGCCGGATTACCAGGGCATCACCGATGAGGCGCTGGCTTACTTCCGCCCGCTGATTGCCGGCGAGCCGAAGATCATCTACGAAAACGGCATGCCTGCCACCATCATGCCCTTCAACAAGCGCTAGCGGCGTCTGCAGCGAATGGGGGCTTGGTGACAAGCCCCCTTTTTTGTGTGGAAACGCATACAAAACCGTGCATTCTGTGCAGTGCATTTACACTGTTTTGACCTGCGGCTATACCGAGCAACACCTGGTCAGGCCGCCATGTTGCGACTGCACAAAGCTCACGGTTTTGTACGCGTTTCCGGCATCGCTTGGCTTACTTTGCTGTCACTTATGCTGCACCGCAGCGTGCCCTTCGCTAGACTGGCAAAGGCCGGCGGCCCACTTGCCGTCGGCATGCTTTGCTCGCCGCGATAGGGAAGGGATGGCGAAATGAGGTCGGTAGGGAACTTCTTGTCCGCTTACGGCGGCAATTTCAAGATGGCGCTGCTGCTGTGGCCCATGCTGTCGTTCGCCCTTACGCTGCCCATCTTGGCCTACCTCTACCACCGCGACGGCCGGCTGCGGCTGGGCTCGTCGCTGGCCGCCTACCTCACGGTGCTCTACGGGCTGGGCATCGTGTGCTTTACCCTGTACCCGCTGCCTTCGGGCGATAGCGGCCCCGGCATCACCTACGGCATCCAGCCGCAGTTCATGCCCTTCAACTCTATTGACAACATCCGCCAGGACGGCCTGAAAGCGGTGTTCCAACTGGGCTTCAACGTGGTGTTCTTCATGCCGTTGGGGTTCATTGCGGCGCGGTTCTTCCGCATGCGGTTTGTGCCCACAGTGTTGCTGGGGCTTGCCGTGTCGGCCCTGGTGGAAACGGCGCAGCTAACGGGGCTTTTCGGCGTGTACGATTACGCCTACCGCTGCTGCGACACCGACGATCTGATTACCAACACGCTGGGGGCGCTTATCGGCTGGCTGTGTGCCCGGGTGCTAGGGCCGGTGCGCTCGCCGGAGGAGGCCGGCCCGGTGTCAGTGACGGAAAACCCCAGCTTCTTGCAGCGATGCGTGGCGTTATGGCTGGACTCCATCGTCATCGGCCTGCTGTCGCTTTTGCCCTATTGCGCCGTGGCCCTGCCCTTGGAACTGGTGTGGGAGGCACCACTGGAACTGCCCGGCATGACGGTGAACCAAACCGCCGCCTTGCTGCTGGGGGCTAGCTTCTGGCTGGCGGTGCTGGTGGTGGAAGTGCTGGTGCCGTGGTTTCGCGGTGGCTCCACCCCTGGTGGTGCGTTTGTGCGCATGACCTGCGAAAACCATCCGCGCACCACCGGCTATCGGCTGCTGTTCTACGCCCTGCGCCTCGCCACCCTGGCGGCGGTGTGCCTATGGGTGCCCTGGGCCGCCCTCATCTTGCTGCTGTTCTATCTTTTCGCCCGCCGCATGCCCTACGACTATTTGCCGTAACGGAGGCTGGCGCCAGCGCGTCTGGCAGTGCCCGTGCTATTCCTGCAAAAAAGCGGGCGGCATGGCGCTTGCGGCGCTTGCTTTGTGGGAAAATGCCCTTGAGCAAAAAACGACACGAAGCATGTAAGGTAATTGTCCATGGGCGCACAGTTCACAATTAAGCACGCCTGCCCGAAAACGGTGGCGCTGCTGTCCTCGGCATTGGGGCTGCCGCGGTTCATCGCCGCCACCCTGGCCACCCGCGGCATAGAAACCCCCGAGCAGGCGGCAGAGTTCATGAGCCCTTCGCTGGAGCGCGACTGGCGCAATCCCTATGAGATACCGGGGCTTTCCGAAGTGGCCGACGTGGTGGGCCGTGCTATCGACGGGCGCAAGCACATCGTGGTGTTCGGCGACTTCGATTTGGACGGCATCTCCGCCACCACTGTGCTCACCCGCGGCCTGCGGGCGCTGGGGGCGAGGGCCACCCCCTTCATCCCGCGCCGTTTCGACGAAGGCTATGGCATCACGGCGGCCGCCTATCAGCGGGTGAAGCAGCTGGAGCCCGATCTCATTGTTACCGTGGACTGCGGCATCGCCTGCCGCGAGGAAGTGGCCGCCATCGTGGCCGATGGGGTGCAGGTGGCGGTGACCGACCATCACGAGGCGGCCGACCTGGTGCCCGAGGGGGTGCCAGTGGCCGACCCGAAGATGGGGGAGGGCTGCGAAAGCTCCATTTTGGCCGGCGTGGGGGTGGCCCTCAAGCTGGTGCAGATTTTGGGCGCCCGCCGCGGTTACCCGCACCTGTGGCGCAGCTACACCGACCTTGCCACCTTGGGCACCGTGGCCGACCTCATGCCCATGCGCGGCGAGAACCGCGCGCTTGTGGCCGAAGGGCTGCGGCGCATCAACGAGAACCCGCGCCCCTGCATCGCGGCGCTGTTGGGCATCTGCGGCCCATCGGCCATGCCGGTTACCGCCACCAACATCACCTACTCCATCGTGCCGCGCCTGAACGCCGCCGGCCGCATGGGGGACGCCCAGCTGGCGCTGGACTTGCTGATGTCCGACAGCTACCCGGACGCCTGCGCGCTGGCCCAGCGGTTGGACGAGGTGAACACCGCCCGCCGCACCATCGAAGCGGAGCTGTCCGAGCAGGCCCAGGCCCAAGCGGCTGAAACCTACCATGGCCAGCGGGCGCTGGTGGTGGCCGGCGAAGGTTGGCACGAGGGGGTGAAGGGCATCGTGGCCAGCCGCCTGGTGAACCGCTACGGCGTGCCGGCTATCCTGTTCACCATCGAAGGGGACGAGGCGCGCGGCTCGGGTCGCAGCGTGGGCTCGGTGAACCTGTTCGCCGCGGTGGAATCCTGCTCTGATCTGCTCACCCGCTTCGGCGGCCATGAGGCGGCGGTGGGCATCACGCTGCCGGTGGCCAACCTGGAGGCCTTCGCCGAGCGGCTGTGCGCCTACATGGATCAGCTGCCGGAAGGGGCCTTCCACCCCCTGGTGCAGATAGACGCCCTGGTGGCGCTGCCGGAACTCTCCATCGAAACGGTGCGGCAACTAGAGGCGCTGGCGCCGTTCGGCCAGGACAACCAGGTGCCCTGCTACATGGCCCGCAACGTGACGCTGGTGAACCCGCGGGCGGTGGGGGCCGACAAGAACCACTTCTCCTGCGGCCTCACCGACGGGCGCGTGGTGGTGGCGGGCATCATGTTCCATTGCGATGATATCGACGAGCTGATGGCCAACGAGGGAGTGGTGGACGCCGCCTTCACCCTGCAGGTGGACGAGTGGCGCGGCCGCTTCTCGGTGAAAGCCATGCTGAAGGCGTTAGCGCCGGCCCGCACCTGCTGCGCCCTGCGCGCCTGCCTGAACCCGGAGGCCCAAACATTGCTGGAGGGGCTGTACGCCGAAGACGACCAGCGGCTGTGCGCCGATGCGGAAAAGCCCCAGCCCGACGCTGCCGGCCCTGCGGCCTCGCTCAAGGAAAACCGTGCGAAGTGGGAGGCCATGGCGCGCGAGAACCCCGACGGCCTGGAGCAGGAGCTGATCTGCGCCCTCATCGGGCAGCGCCCCTTGCATCAGTCGCAGCGGGATGTGCTCGATCAGCTGCGGGCGGGCAAGTCCACCTTCGCGGTGATGGCCACCGGCCGTGGCAAGTCGCTCACCTTTACCGTATACGCCGCTCTTATGGCGCTTTCTTCCCAAATGGCCAGCGTGTTCGTATATCCGCTACGGGCCCTCATTGCCGACCAGGCATTCCACCTGGCCACTAGTCTGCTGCAATTCGGCATCACCTGTGTTGTGCTCAATGGCGAGAGCACCCGTGAAGAGCGGCAGCAAGCCTGGGGCGGCCTGGCAACGGGGGCGGTGGATATCGTGCTTACCACTCCGGAATTCTTCGTGCTGCATGCCGATCAGTTCGCCGAAAGCGGGCGCGTGGGCTTTGTGGTGGTGGACGAGGCCCATCACATCGGCCTGGCGAAGGCGGGGCAGCGCACCGCTTACACTCAGCTGGGCATGGCCATCGCCAAGCTGGGCAACCCCACGGTGCTGGCTCTTACCGCCACCGCCCCTGCCGAGGTGGCCGGCGACATCGATGCCCAGTTGCCGCTGGAAGAGCGGGTGATCGACAACACCTGTCGCGAGAACCTGCGGCTGGACGACCAGCGCAACATTCGCAACCGCGACGATTACCTGGCCAACATCGTGGCTTCCGGCGAGAAGACGGTGGTGTACGTGAACTCCCGCCAGCAGTCCATCGCCCTGGCGCGGCTTTTGCGCAAGAAGGTGCCCCAGCTGGCGCCCCTCATCGGCTTTTACAACGCCGGCCTTTCCCGGGCCGAGCGCAAGCGCATCGAGGAGCTGTTCCGCAACGACGACCTGCTGGTGCTGGTGGCCACCTCTGCGTTTGGCGAAGGGGTGGACATTCCCAACATCCGCCACGTGGTGCTGTACCACCTGCCTTTCAACGAGGTGGAATTCAACCAGATGAGCGGCCGGGCCGGCCGCGATGGAAACCCTGCCACCATCCATCTTCTGTTCGGCCAGCGCGACATCGCTATCAACGAAGGCATCCTGCGGGAGGCCACCCCCGACCACGACGTGATGGCCCAGGTGTACCGCCAGCTGCGGCTGCGGCAGCGGCAACAGCCGGGCAACCCCTTCCCGCTCGACCCCGACGATCTGGCGGCCCAAGCCTCCGCCGGCTTCAAGGAAGTAAGCCCGGCATCGGTGGCTTGCGGCCTCAAGGTGTTCACCGAGCTGGGGCTCATCGACGTGCAGCCGGCCGGCCGCGCCTCCGCCGGGGGCCAGCCGGCTGCCTACTTCGTGCGGGTTAACGAGGAGGCGGGCCGCGTGGAGCTCACCGACTCGGTGCGCTACAGCGAGGGGCTGGGGGAGCGCTCGGTGTTCGAGGCCTTCCGCGCGTGGGCCTTGGCCTGTGATTCCCAGGGGCTGACGATTCGCGTCTCCCACCCCATTGTGCCCGGCGTGCTGCCGTCCAACTGGTAGGATGCAAGTTCACGCCCGAAGCGGCTTGGTAAGGAGGTGCGGCGCATGAGCGCTGATGTATCGCAGAATCCCGCCCCGGGGAACGAAGGCGTCACGGCGCCCGGGCAGGTGCCCATCGGCGTGGCCACGCGGCAAACAGTGGACAACCTCATCGGCCGGCCGGAAAGCGCGGCCAAGCCGGTGCCGGGCCTGAATCGCAACGACGCCGATGCCCCCGTCACCCCCGAGGCCCGCTTCGCCGAGCTGCAGGAGCTCACCGCCGACTACCTTTCCCCCGAAGAAGAGACTATGCTGGCCCGCGCCTTCCAATTCGCCAGCGAAAAGCACGCCGGCCAGAAGCGCAAGTCCGGCGAGCCCTTCGTGCTGCACCCGGTAGAGGTGGCCCTTATCCTGGCCGATTTGCGCATGGACGCCGAAACCATCTGCGCCGCGCTGCTGCACGACACCGTGGAAGACACCGACGCCACTGCCCAAGATGTGGAGCGGCTGTTCAACCCCCAGGTGCGCCAGCTGGTGGAAGGGGTTACCAAGATCACCCGCATCGAGGTGGAGAGCCTCTCCGACGAGCAGGCCGCCACCATTCGCAAGATGTTCGTGGCCATGAGCAAAGACATCCGCGTCATTGTGATTAAGCTGGCCGACCGGCTGCACAACATGCGCACGCTGTCGGCCCTGCGGGAAGACCGGCGCATTTTCAAGGCCCGCGAAACCTTGGAAATCTACGCCCCCATCGCCCACCGGTTGGGCATCAATTCGGTGAAGTGGGAGCTGGAGGACCTATCGTTTTTCTACCTGGAGCCCAACAAGTACAAGCAGGTGTCCCGCATGGTCACCGAGTCGCGCGCCAAGCGCGAGGAGTATCTGGGCAACGTGATAGACGTGCTGAAGGGCGAGATGGAGAAAGTGGGTATCCACGCCCAGATCATGGGGCGCCCCAAGCACCTGTACTCCATCTACCAGAAGATGTCGAAGAAGGGCAAGGGCTTCTCGGAAATCTACGACCTCATTGCCGTGCGCATCATCGTGAAGACGGTGAAGGACTGCTATTCGGCGCTGGGGGCGGTGCACACCTTGTGGCACCCGATGCCCGGCCGCTTCAAAGACTACATCGCCATGCCGAAGTTCAACATGTACCAGAGCCTCCACACCACGGTGATGGGGCCGGCGGGCCGGCCGCTGGAGGTGCAGATTCGCACCGAAGACATGCACCGGGCCAGCGAATACGGCGTGGCTGCCCACTGGCGCTACAAAGAGGGCGGCGGAAAGGGCTCGGCCGACGCGCTGGACCAGCAGCTGGCGTGGCTGCGGCAGATGGTGGACTGGCAGGACGAAACCGAAGACTCCCGCGAGTTTTTGAAGTCGCTGAAGATGGACCTGGATGAGACGGAAGTGTTCGTGTTCACCCCGAAAGGCGAGGTGATGAGCCTGCGGGCCGGCGCCACGCCGGTGGACTTCGCCTATGCCATCCACACCGAGGTGGGCAACCACTGCGTGGGGGCCAAGGTAAACGGCGCCATCGTGCCCTTGTCCTACGAGCTGCAGGTGGGCGACCGCGTGGAGGTGCTCACCCAAAAGAGCGCCAACCCCTCCCGCGACTGGCTGACCATGGTGAAAACCCCTTCGGCCCGGTCGAAGATCCGCTCCTACTTCTCGAAGGTAACCCGCTCTGACGACATCCAGATGGGGCGCGACCGCCTTTCCCGCGAGATGCGCAAGCACGGGCTGGGCATCTCCAACGCCCAATCCATTCGGGCGTTGAAGGCGGTGGCGGAGGCCATGGGCTTCCGCGATGCCGATGACATGCTGGTGAACATCGGCACCGGCAAGGAGAGCGCCCAGCACGTGGCCAACCGGCTGCTGAAGATTTTGGTGGACCGCGCCACGGAGGAATCGGAGAAGCCCCAGCTGGGGGCTTCGGCCACCTCCACCGGCGTCATGGCCCCCATGATCACGTCGGTGAAGCGGCCCAAGAAGCACGAGACCCACTCTTCCAATGGCATTGTGGTGAAGGGGGTGGACGACGTTTTGGTGCGCCTGTCCCGTTGCTGCAATCCGGTGCCGGGGGACGAGATTTTGGGCTTCGTCACCCGCGGCCGCGGCGTTTCGGTGCACCGGGCCGACTGCCCCAATGCCATATCGCTCAAGCAGCACCCCGAGCGCATTATCGAGGTGGCCTGGGAGGGCAGTCGCCCCAAAGACACCACCTACCAGGTGGAGCTTTACATCGAGGCGCTGGACCGCATGAATCTGCTGCTTGACGTTACCAGAGTGTTTTCGGAGGCGGCGGCCAACGTGCTATCGTGTTCCACAACCACCCACCGCGACGGCGTGGTGGAGATGCGCTTTCTGTTCCAGGTGTCCGACCTGAACAACATCGACTGGATAACGAAGCACCTCAGCGAGCTGGACGGTGTGTTCGATGCCCGTCGCATGGTGCCGGGCCAGAAAGGGGTTAAGTAGATGAAGCCTACGTTGTACGAGGTCAGCGGCTTGTGCATTGATGTGAAGTACCTGGTTTTGGGGCCGCTGCAGAACAACACCTACATCATCTCCGACGGTGCGGGCACCCTGGTGGTAGACCCTTCCTGCGAGCCGGAAACCATCATCGCCGCCCTTGAGGGCAAAAAGCTCGACGCCATTGTGCTCACCCATTTCCACAACGACCACATCGGCGCTGCCGCCCAGCTGCGGGCCGCCACGGGCGCGAAGGTGTACGCTTCGGCGGTGGACGCGCCGGTGATCGAGGCGCCACAAGACGGCACCTACGTGGAGGCCTGCGAGCCCTGCCCGGTGGACGAGACGGTGGCCAACGGCTCGGTGGTAACCGTGGGCCATATGCCCTGGAAGGTCATTTCCACCCCCGGCCATACCAAGGGCTCCATCTGCCTGTTCCTCATTCCGCAGTTCGGCAACCATGAAGGGGGATTGCCGGTGCTCATTTCCGGCGACACGCTTTTCGCGGGCACCGTGGGCCGTACCGATTTCGAGGGCGGCTCCATGGAAGAGATGCGGGCCTCCATCAAGAAGCTGGCGGCCTTGCCCGACGACACGGCGGTGCTGCCGGGCCATAACGACCTCACCACCATCGGTGCCGAGCGGCGCCGGGTGTTCGCCCGCTTCGGCGCCGAACCGGCCAATTAGCCCTCGGCCGCTGGTTCGCAAGGGAAGTGCCGCCATGCCCGCCATCATCACCCACGATGCTTTTGGAAACGACCTGCTGGGCCGTGTGGGCTTTCTTGTGGGCTCCACCAAGGAAGAGTCGGACGCCTTCTTGCTGGGCAATCAGGGCCCCGACCCGCTGTTTTATGTGGCGCTGAATCCGCTGCATGCTCCGGCGGTGCGGCTGGGGGCGCTGATGCATCGGGCCGATCCGGCCGAGCTGTTGCCCGCATTTCGCCAGGCCGCTGCCGTGTTTTCCGGCGAACAAGGGGCCATCGCCCGCGCCTATGTGCTGGGGTTTGCCGCCCACTGGCGCCTCGACCGCACGGTGCACCCCTTTGTGTACGCCCAGCAGTACCAGCTGTGCGATGCCGGCGTAGAGGGGCTGGATGCAAGCCAGGGGCACGAGGTGCACGCCCTCATCGAGAGCGAGCTGGACGAGCTGGTGCTGTGGAAGCGGCTCGGGCAGACCATTGCCACCTTCAACCCCGCCGAGCGCATATTGCACGGCTCGCCCGAGGTGCTGGCCCCCATTTCCCAGATGTACGCGCAGGTTGCGGCTGATGTTTTCCAGATGGCCGTGGCGCCCGAGGCCTTTGCCGCCGCGGTGGGCGCCCATCGCCTGGCGCTGCGGGGGCTGTATTCCCCGCGCGGATTGAAGCGGGAGGTGCTGGCATCGCTGGAACGGCTGGTGCGCCCCTATTCGTTCTTGAAGGCCATGTCGCACCGGGATATCCAATTGGAAGACAGCCCTTTCGCCAACAGCCAGCGTACGGCGTGGCGCGACCCCTTCCTGGAGGGGGAGTCCACCGCTAGCTTCTTCGATTTGTACGAGCGGGCCTTGGCGCTTGCTCAGGCGGACGCGGCCGTGGTGGCAGGCGAGGGCTTCGACGAGGAGGCGGCGTTTCGCCTGACCGACAGCATCAACTTCTCCGGCCGCCCCACGCGGGCCATGATTGTTTCGGTGGAAGACCATGGGTGAGCTTGAAGTAGCCATATCGATGCCCTACTGGCTGGAGTTTCTGGCCGTCATGACCGGTGGTCTGTCCGGCGCTATGTCGGCAGTACGGGCCCGCTACGACGTGTTCGGCTGTGCGTTCATCGCCTGCGTGACCGGTATGGGCGGCGGCATGATGCGCGATTTGCTGCTGCAGGATTACGGCATCTACGCCTTCCAGAACCCGTCGCTTTTGGTGGCCTGCGTCATCGCCAGCATCATCGTGTTTTATTTCGGCCGCCTGGCCACTTACCTCGATCCGCTGGTGGACCTGCTGGACAACCTGTCGGTGGCCTCCTGGTGCATCATCGGTTCCGGCAAAAGTATGTCGGCGGGGCTGGGGGTAGTGCCCTCCATCATCTTGGGCACCCTTACCGCTGTGGGCGGCGGCATCCTGCGCGACGTGCTGATGAGCCGGCGCCCCGCTGCATTCCAGGCTGGTCCCATTTATGGCAGTGCTGCCATTTTGGGCTGCACCCTGTACTGCGTGCTGGACACTTCCAACATTCTTCCCAGCGTGAACGCCCTGTTGTGCGCCGGCGTGGTGCTGGTCATCCGCTATGCGGCGCTGGCGTTTGGTTGGCGCACCCGCCCCGCCCGCGACTACAGCGACGTGGTAACCCATGCGATGAAGAAGCCGTTCCGTTTCATCGCCCGCAAGGTGCACGTGCCGGTGGGCAAAACTGCCCGCGACCGCGACAACTCGCCAGGGGCCCAAATGCGCCGCGCCTGGGGGCGCTTCTACAACCGGATTTCCGGCCATTGGATGGACGCGGCCGAGGGGGGCGTTGAGGGCGGCGGCCAAATGACCGACCAGATGCCGCCTTTGGTGAAGGTGCAACCCACCGAGAACATCGCTGCCGTTACCGGGGGAGTGGTGCGCTGGCGCAAAGGGCGCAAAGGGCAGCCGGTGTCTTCATTGATGGCGGACGAGGGGGGCCGGGTCGCCAATGCGCAGGAGGACGGGGAAGGGGCCACGCCCGCGTCTGCGCCTGCGCCGGCTGCGGCCACCGATGGCGCTACGGCAATGGATCCGGTGCCCCCGGGGTCCGACCGCATCTTCGTCAACCGCACCGAGCTTCACCGGCTCATGTATGAACTGGGGGCCAGCGGCGAAGTGGACCGTAGCGGCGCGGTGGAGCGCAGCGGCGCAGCGACGGCAGCGCCTTCCGATGGCGACCGGCCCGAGCAGGACCCTTTCGAGCCCCAAACCCACGAGGGGGAGGCCCTTACCGGCGTGTTCGCCCCGCGAGAATAGGCCGCCCGTCTGTGGCCCCGCGCCTGGTGTGCCTGCGCCCGGCGGCTCTGCAGCTCCGTTGTCCGGGCTCCTGCAACTTCGCATCTCCGTTGCCCGCGGCTCTGCATCCGCCGCGTCTGCCCGCCTGCTGCCCATGGCCCAGCGTCCGGCACCCCGTTGTTCCGGCGTGCCCTGCGGTCTCGCCCCTGGCATACCCGCCCGCATTCTCCGCTGACGCCAGTTCGATAACCGCTTTCTGTCAAGGTTTCTTGAAAGGTGCCCGTCCGCTGTCCCTTGGTTAAACTTACGTTAGAATTGTTCACCGTGCGCTTGCGGCGATTTGCCGCTTGCGGCCGTTGGCTGTATGGAAGGATTCTTCTTGACCATCGAACTTGCATCGTTTCTTGCGCAGCTGGCCGGTAATCCGGTGCTGGTGGTAGTAGTGCTTCTAAACATCGGCGTCATCATCGTCAACGGCGCCACCGATGCCCCCAACGCCATCGCCACCGTTGTCTCTACCCGCGCTATGAAGCCGCGCGGCGCCATCATGATGGCCGCCATCTGCAACTTCTTCGGCCTCCTGCTGGTTTCTCTCGTATCCACTGCCGTGGCCACCACCATTTTTTCGATGGTGGATTTCGGCTCCGACAGCCACACGGCGCTGGTGGCCCTCATGGCCGCCATGGTGGCTATCATCGTGTGGGGAGCCAGCGCCTGGTACTTCGGCATTCCCACCTCTCAATCCCATTCCCTCATTGCCGGCCTCACTGGCGCCGCCGTGGCGGTGTTTGGCGGATTCGATGCCATCAACTGGGGCGAATGGGTGAAGGTAATCTATGGCATCCTGCTTTCCACCCTCATGGGCTTTGGCCTGGGGTGGGTTAATTACAAGGGGCTCGGGCGGCTTTTGAGCAACGTCAACCGCCAGCGGGCTAACCATGCGTTTCGCTGGGCCCAGATTTTCAGCGGTGCCGGCGTTGCCTTCATGCACGGCGCCCAAGACGGCCAGAAGTTCATGTCCATATTCATGCTGGCCACCATGATGGCCTCGGGGCTGGGCATGACTGAACAAATGACGCTGCCGCTGTGGTTGATGCTGCTGTGTGCTGCCAACATGGGCCTGGGTACCGCGGTGGGGGGCGAGCGCATCATCAAAAGCGTTGGGGTGAGCATGGTGAAGCTGGACTCCTTCCAGGGTTTCGCTGCCAGCCTGTCCACTTTCGTCAGTCTCATGGTGGCCACTTTCGGCGGCCTGCCGGTTTCCACTACCCACACTAACACTACCGCCATCATGGGGGTGGGGGCCGCCCGCAATCCCAAGGCGGTGAAGTGGTCCATTGCCATTGATATGGTGAAAACCTGGGTGCTCACGTTCCCTGGGTGCGGCATACTTGGTTTTGTGTGCGCGAAGCTGTTTTTGCTGGTGCTCTAAATTAGCGCGAAAAGGAGAATGGCCATGGCCAAGAAAAAGAAGTTCGATTACTTCGACGCGTTTGAGAAGTTGTCCGAGCTGACGGTGAACGAGGCGAGCCTGTTGGTGGAAACGGTGGAAAACTTCACCACGTCCGAGGCGCTTGTCGAGAACATTGATCGCAGTCATGTGTTCGAGCATGCGGGAGACGATATCAACCACGAGGTATACAAAACTGTGGCCGTCGATTTCATGCCCCCCATCGACCGTGAGGATATCATCAACCTGGCCCACGCTATGGACAACGTGCTGGATAACATCGAGGACGTCATCCAGCACCTGTACATGTACAACGTGGACGCCATTCCCGAGGACGCCATCCTGTTCGCCAAGCTCATCAAAAAGAGCTGCGAATCGCTGGACAAGGCCATGGAGGATTTCCGCAACTTCCGCAAGTCCAAGAAGTTCCAGCAGCTCATTGTGGATGTGAACACCAACGAGGAAGAGGGCGACCAGCTGTACGTGGCCGCCATGCGCCGCCTGCACACCATCGAGCGGGAAGACCCGGTGCATGTGCTGGTGTGGTCGCGCATGTACACCGACATGGAGAAGTGCTGCGACACCTGCGAGCACGTAGCCGATGCCATGAGCACCATCGTGCTCAAGAACGTGTAAGCTCCGCCGTCCTGGCGGACAGCGGAACTGCTGGAGGGTGGGCCGACCCGACAGGCCTGCGCTCGACGCTCCGTACGAGGGGAACTAACTCGCGCTGGCGCGCGAGTGGATTTCCCCTCTACTCCGCTTGGCCGGACCTCGCTCCGACCTGCCGGGCCGGCCCAGCCAGGATGTGGTTCCGGTCGGACGAGCCCATATCGGCCGGCCTTCGGGCCAATCTGGGGCACCTGGGAAACCCTCGGCTGCTGATTTGGGCCTGTGGTGTGGTGACATCCGCTCGTGAAGTGCGTCCTAAAAGCAACTGCCCACAGCGGGGTTGCTGCGGGCAGTATGGGGGCGATTGGGGAGGGGCTGTCTACAGAACGTAGTCGGCGTCGTAGGATTCGCCAACGGAGAATTCACCGATTACCGTGGCGCCATCAGCTTGATACACGGGAATGGCATTGGCAACGGCGCTGTCCATTTCGGCCGTGAGAATGCTTCGCTGGGCATCGGTGAGGTTGAGGCGGTTGCATACCCAGGCCAGCTGCTGTTCGGGCCTGGCCTCTTCTTTGAGTTCGGAGAGCGCAGCCTCGCCAGCACCGATTTCCGCTGAAATGGATCCGCTTTCAATCATTCTGTCTACCGCGGCGGCAAGGGCCTGACGTGCCCGATCCGCCTTTTCCGTTTCGTAGGCGGCTGCCTCGTCGGGGGTAGATACGGTGGCTCCGGAAGCGTTGTCCAGGTCGCTCTTGTAGACGTAGCCCTCTTGCCCATCGGTGGTTTCAACCAGAATAAGATCGGGTGCGGCCTCGTCGGATAAATTGAGCGCACTGCCATAGGTGAGGCCGGCTTCGTTCTGAGGAAAAGCCGCAGCGCCATCGGAGGGGGCAGCGAAGAAGACCGGAACCGCCAAAACCACCGCAGCAACTCCCGCAAGCCCACAAGCAATCCAAGAAACACGTGCCTTCATAAGGACCTCCTCTGTGTCGCATTGTGTTTAATGACGATGGCATGGTATCAGATGATATACAAAAATTCAATATTGAATATCAAATTTTGAATATTAATATTTATAATACGGTTACATCGGGAGAAATCTGAGAGAAGGGATGAAAGATGCTGAAAAAGAAGAGGATAATTTCAATTCCCGCTACCTGCACGGCGGCAGCCCTTAGTTTCTTGCTTGTGTTCTCGTCAGTGGCCTATGCGGCGGAGTACGCTGGATCCTGGTGCTTCTACAGGACGACGAACACCATTGCGGCAAATACTCGAGCTATCATTTCTGGAACCTTAGATAGTCCAACGGTTACCCAGCAAGCGCGTGCAACCCACAAAACGGACATCAATCGTCTGGGACTCAATGCGATTATATACAACTGGAATACAGGAGCGCTTTTGTACAGTAGTGGCTGGCAGTACAATCCAAGCGTCATTCCGGCCCAAGAATTTTGGAAGGTTAGCAGAACTTGTGCGAAAAAGGCTGGCCCAATTTATGCGAAGGGTATGATGAGGCTTTGGGATGGGAATACAAAATATAAAGAGTTTTATCCAACCGGGTCACCGAAGCTTGGCTGATAAGAGCCTTGTTGGTAAGTTAGATTGAGCGCGTACGACAGCGGAGGAAGCGGCAATCGTCTCCTCCGCTGTTTGACCGTCTGGCGTCCAATCAGCTTGCCTTCCTGCTAGATTGGCACTTCTATACCCATGGGATCTTTTGGTCTTTCCGGATGGTCTTTGCCTGGTTTATTGATTAGGAAAAGAGTGCAGCTTTGAAGATGGGCTCGTACTCTGCGAAGTATGTCTTGTACATTGGACAGTAAGGGTCTGGGGCCGCAATATCTGACGAAGCATAAAATGCCCGCGCCCGACATCCGCCTCCGCACAATCTGAGATAAGGGCATTCGTTGCAGTGGGGAATCGCAACGGAATCAAAACTTTGAAACCATTGGGCGATGTCGTCCTCAAGTATGCAGGCAATGTCTTCGGCGTAACAATTGCCCATTCTGAATTCTGGAAAATGGAGCATGTGGCAGGGGTAGACTGAGCCATCCGAATCTACGCTCAAACAGGTGCATCCGGCCCCGCAGCTGCTCCGAGCCACGAGAGAGGGTCCTAATGGGGAGTCATCCACCATCGTTGTCGATGAGCAGGATATAAGCGTTCTGCTTAAATCTGCTTGCGCCTGGGGATTTGGTATGAGATCGGAGATTTGCTCGTTGCTGGGCCTGCAGGACAGGAGGCTGAAATTGACGGATACGCCATAGCGATCTGCTAGCTGAAGGTATTGTTGCATGTCGTCATAGTTTTTGGCATGAACCGTCGCGATGATGTGTCCCGTTGTCCCTGAATCTACGACCGCCTCAAGCGCCGTGCAGAGCTGGTCGAACCTCTGGCTTCCACGAATGTAGGGAATGGAATCTGATGAGCACCCATCAAACGAGATGGCTATTTTGTCAACATAGCGGGAGAGTGCGCGAGCCCTTTCCTTGGTTATTAGGGTTCCGTTGCTGAGAACTGTGATGGCCGATATACCGCAATTCTCCTTGGCATGCTTTGCTATTTCTTCAAGGTCATTGCGTAACAGCGGCTCTCCTCCAGAAATGATTAGATGAGAAATGCCAACGTGCTGCAACTGATTGATGGCTTTTTTCAAATCGGTTGCCGATGGATCATTTGCTGCGTTCCTAAGTTCGTTGGCGGAATAGCATCCGATGCAATTTAAATTGCATCGTTGGGTTACATGGAGATAGGCGGATTTGGGCTGATGGCGGGATTCTGCGACATTTGAATCGCAGAATCCCGCATCGAGCAAGTGCTGACAGAGCTGAGGCTCTTCTTGAAATGCCTTTTCTTTGGGAACGTCCTCTTGCAGCATTTTCTCACAAAGGGCTAACCCTGTTTGGGTTAGCCCTACAATGCAGCCAGTTGATGTGTTGCCCAGCATTGGGATGCTTGCAAACCGAAAGAGAGCTGCGTGGCAGTTGAGCTTCAAGGCGCTATCCTTCTTCGTTTAAGGGGGCTAGTCGTCTATGCCGAACAGTCCGTCGCATTCGTCATCGGGGACATATTCGAAGATGTCTGCAGGTTGGCAATCCAGAAGCTTGCAAAGACCGTCCATGGTTTCGATTTTTACGGCCTTGACCTTTCCCGTTTTGAGTCTTGAGAGGGAAAGGGGGGAGAGCCCGAGCTTATTGGCTAGATCCACGGATTTGACTTTTCGATCTGCAAGCACTCTGTCAAGCCGAATGATGATTGCCATTGGGGGCCTATACCGTCCCGTCGTTCACTTCCTGCAGCATTCGCCCATAGGAAAATGCCATCGATAGGCAGAAGCATACCACAGCCGCCGAAAGCGCCTTTATGTCAACGAAAATCGAAAAGGGAGATTTTTCGGGGGGCGTGTCCACGATTCCCAGTCGGATGTCGCTTGAGGGGTACACGTAGGCGCTGAAGCTGGACTCGGAGAGCAGCTCGGCAATGAAGATGATAAGGAAGAGGACCCCGATGACAAGAATCAGCCGCGATAAGAGCTTTGTGAATGGGGAGTGGCCGCGACCTATGCTACGAAAGCCAACGAAGAGGCAAAAGACGACAAGCTGGAACGCGATGCAGGAAACGGCCGTAGAGATCAAGTTGACCCAGAAGGAGGCATCGCCCGCCATGCCCTCTTGGAGAGCGCCGACGGTAAGCAGAACCATGGCAGCTATGCATAAGAGGAAAAGAACGGCAAACACTATCAGGAATACGACGGACAAAACCCTGGATGCGGACTGAAGCCTGGAAAGGGCCTTGTTGGTCGCTACTGTTTCAGTGCAATGTGGCTCCACGGGATACCTCTTATCTACTTGGCTTATCGCCCTAGGACAGTGGGTTTTGTTTCGGCAGGGAAATCATACCAACGCTCAAGCAAACACCTCCTATGCCAATGTCTAGGCATCCTCGACTGGCAGAAGCATCAATGTAGAACAGCATCGTGGCTCCTCCTCTTCGCTGTGATGGCTAAATCTAATGTTCTTCATTCTACTAGCAATATAGCTTTTTTGAATATCCTTTATCAAGAATCTGCTTTGAGAAGCGATTTGTCCTGCGCAGTGCCCGCAGAGCGATAGTGACTGTTTGGCATTTGTCTTGCAGGCTGGTGGGAGTGGGTCCGCTCGGTTGCGCCCTCCCATTGCGCACCTGCTTGCGGCGTTCGCCCCTTTGGCGGGCGCTTTGCGGGGGTGCGCTCGGCGCGGCGTCCGCGGTATGCGCTATAGTGGTGCGAGCTTTTGCAAGCGACTTCGAAACGATAAGGGAAGTAGTTCTATGGCGCTTATTGTCGCAAAGTTCGGCGGGACCTCGGTGGCTTCGCCCGAGCGCATAAAGAACGTGGCCAAGCGGCTGGTGCGCATCAAGCAGCAAGGGGATGCGGTGGTGGCCGTGGTGTCCGCCATGGGCAAGACCACCGACGAGCTGATGGGGCTTTCCCGCGCCGTGACCTCGAACCCGCCCGCCCGCGAGCTGGACCGTCTGCTGTCCACCGGCGAGCACGTGTCCATGACGCTTCTGGCCATGGCCATCGAGGCGCTGGGCTACAAGGCCATGAGCTTCTCCGGCCGCCAGGCGGGCATTCTCACCGATGGCACCCACAACAAGGCCCACATCGTGAAGGTGGACAACGAGCGCATCCAAGAGGCGCTCGACCGCGGCTTTGTGCCGGTGGTGGCCGGTTTCCAGGGCATCGATGCCAACGACGACGTAACCACGCTGGGCCGCGGCGGCTCCGACACCACGGCGGTGGCCATCGCCTGGGGCATCGGGGCCGATGTGTGCGAAATCTATTCCGACGTGGACGGCGTGTACACGGCCGACCCGCGGGTGGCCCCCCGCGCCAAGAAGCTGGACGAGATTTCCTACGACGACATGCTGGAGCTCTCCAGCGCCGGCGCCGGCGTGCTGCAGAGCCGCGCGGTGGAGTTCGCCCGCAAGTGGAACGTGGTCATTCATTCGCGCTCTGCGTTTTCCGATGCGCAGGGCACGTTCATCAAGGAGGAATCCGAAATGGAAGAGGCCGTCATCACCGGCATTGCCCACGACACGTCCGAGGTAAAGGTGACCATCCGCGGCGTGCCCGACTGCACCGGCGTGGCCGCCAAGGTGTTCTCTACCCTGGCTGCCACCATGGTGAACGTGGACATGATCATCCAAAACGTGTCGAAGGACGGCATCACCGACATTTCGTTCACCTGCCCTGAGGGGGATTTGGGCCGTGCGAAGGAAACGCTCGACCGCATTCTGCCCTCCATCCAGGCGCCGTACTACGAGGTGGATACCGATATCGCGAAGGTGAGCCTGGTGGGCACCGGCATGAAGTCGTCGCCTGGCGTGGCTGCCAAGGCGTTCTCCACGCTGGGGGAGAACAGCATCAACATCCTGGCCATCTCCACGTCGCCTATCCGCCTTTCGGTGGTGGTTGATCTGGCCCAGGTGTCCCATGCGGTGCAGTGCCTGCACACCGCCTTCGGCCTCGATTCCGACAGCGTGTTCGAGGAAACCCAGCTTTCCGCCGAAGAGATTGCGGCGAAGATGAACAAAGGCCGCTAGAACTACTCGACGCTGCGAAGCCGCCGGGCACCCCATCTTGCCCTTTCCAGGGGGCGCGGCGCGTACCGAAGTACGCTTGGCCCTCTGCGCAGGGCAATCTGGGGCGCCGGGCGGCTTCTCGCTTGCTCATTTGGACCATAGATTGGTAAAGCTGAACCAGATGGATTTTTCGATTTGTAATTGATGGGTTGAGAGGAAAATCGATATGGCTTGGACGAAAGAAATGCCGGCGAATCCGGTAGTGGCGGTGGCGGGAGCCACGGGGGCCGTGGGGCGTGAGTTTTTGAACGTGCTGCACGACCTCGACTTTCCGGCGGCGGAGGTGCGGGCGCTGGCTTCGACCCGTTCGGCCGGCAAAGAGCTGCCCTTCGAAGGTTGCGGCCTGGTGCCCGCCGGCAACCTGGTGGTGCAGGAGATGACCCCCGAGTCGTTCGAAGGGGTGGACATCGCCCTGTTCTCGGCCGGCTCTGGCGTGTCGCAGCAGATGCGCGAGGCGGTGGTGGCTGCCGGCGCGGTGATGATCGACAACTCCAGCGCTTTCCGCATGGACGAGGACGTGCCGCTGGTGGTGCCCGAGGTGAACCCGCAGGACGTGGCCTGGCACAACGGCGTTATCGCCAATCCCAACTGCTCCACCATTCAGATGGTGGTGGCCTTGAAACCCCTCTACGACATTTCCCCCATCAAGCGCGTGGTGGTTTCCACCTATCAGGCCGCATCCGGCGCTGGGGCGCCTGCCATGGCCGAACTGTACGACCAAACCCGCGAGTACCTGGAGGGCACCCCCGAGGACCAGCTGACGGTTTCCGCCTTCCAGCACCGCATTGCTTTCAACTGCATCCCCCACATCGACAAGTTCATGGACGACGGCTCCACCAAAGAGGAATGGAAGATGGTGGTGGAGACGAAGAAGATTATGGGCGACCCGAACATTCAAGTGGCCGCTACTTGCGTGCGAGTGCCAGTGCTGCGCTGCCATGGCGAATCCATCAACGTGGAGTTTGCCGACGAGGTGACGGTGGAGCAGGCCAAGGCCGCGTTCGAGGCGGCGCCAGGGCTCACCCTTATGGACGATGCCGCCGCCAACTGCTACCCGATGCCCGGCATTCTGGCCGGCACCGACGGCGCCTACGTGGGGCGCTTGCGTAAGGATCCTTCGGTGCCCCACGGCTTGGCGTTTTGGGACGTGGCGGACCAGATTCGCAAGGGCGCTGCGCTCAACGCCGTGCAGATCGCCCAGCTGCTGCTGCCGTAAGGGCGCGCGGCGCGCGGGCCCGTTGCTGCGGGCCGCGGTGCGTTTCGATAAACTACAGGGCAGAGATCTCTTCTCTGCCTTTTTCATTTGGTCAAGCTGATGGAAGCGAGCACATGGTGGCCTCCCCGAAACAAAAGAAGATGCGGCTGGACGACCTACTGGTGGAGCGGGGCTTTTTCGCCAGCCGGGGAGAAGCGCTGCGGGCGGTGATTGCCCGCGAGGTGCGTGTGGACGACGTGTACGTTTCCAGCGCCGCGGTGGCGGTGGCCCCCGATGCGGACATATTCGTGAAGGGGCGGCGCGGCTACGTTTCCCGCGGCGGTTACAAGCTGGCCGGCGCGCTTAAGGCTTTCGCCATCAATCCCGCAGGGATGCGCTGCCTGGACATCGGCGCTTCTACCGGCGGTTTCACCGATTGCCTGCTGCAAGAGGGAGCAGCCAGCGTGGCTTGCGTGGATGTGAACTACAGCCAGCTGGCCTGGAAGCTGCGGCAAGACGCGCGAGTGGCGGTGTTCGAGCGCACCAACATCAAAGACGCCAGCCCGGCCCAGCTGGGCGCTCCCTTCAACCTGGTGGTCATCGATGTGAGCTTCATCGGCTTGGCCCCGCTGGTGCCGGTGATTGCGCGGATGTGCGCCCCTGGTTCCCGCTTCGTGGGGCTGGTGAAACCGCAATTCGAATCGCGCCATGAGGAAACCGATGGCGGCATCGTGCGCGATGAGGCGGTGCGGCTGCGCACGGTGGACGAGGTGAAGGCGGCGCTGGCGGCGGCCGGCTTCAAAGTGGAAGGCGTGGTGGAATCACCCATCACCGGCGCCCAAGGCAACGTGGAGTACCTGGTGTCCGCCGTCTATAGGCCAGTCGCCTAACTTCCCCATGCTTGACCGGGTAACATTGCTGTCGGCCCGACAGGGATGCTCGCGCCGGGACCCCGCCCAGGTCCCTCTGCGCCGTCGCCTCGTGCGCCCCTAGGCTTCGAAGCGGTTGGTGCGGGCGGCTTCCTCCATGATGGCGATCACTCGCTCGGCCCGTTCGGCTTCCCGGGCCACGGTGCGGCTGATGCCGGCATCGCGCTCGATTACCTCCCGCTGCATCTCCTCGGAAAGCAGCGGGATGGGCAGCGCGGCAATGTCGCTTTTTCCCAGCGGCTTGGGCAATTGACCTATCAGGGCGCGGCCGTACTCGCTTTGCAGGAACACCTCCACGTATGCCGGCAGCGGCGCGGCGCACAATGGCGAGCTGGCGTTGCCGAAAGGGGAGGGCGGCTTGGGCTTGCGCCCCCGTCTGCGGGGCGCCTCTTCCTCTTCGCCGGCATCGCCCGAGGGGAAGCGCAGGGCAAACACGTTGTTGGCCAACAGGATGGGGCAGGGGGCCTCCGCCAGCGCGCAGCTGCCGCCGTCGCGGGGCAGCAGTAGCACCGGCCCGTCTTCGGGGGCGATGGTGTAGCGCTCCTGCTGGGGCGGAATGAACGCCAGCCGCTGCAGGTGGATAGAGCCGTTGGGATGGATGCCCGAGGCCTCCAAATAGCAGCAATCGGTGGGTTCGAGCAGGTTTCCCCAGGTTATGTAGGTGTCGGTGCGGGGCATCCACGAAGGGCGCACGGCCGGCGGCTGCTGCTGGGCCCGCTGAATCATGGCGGGGCATTGGGGCAGCGGCCCTTCCAGCGGCAGGTTCTTTCCGCTTAGGGTGGTGCCGCGGCCGATGCGGCTGGTCACCGCTTCCAGCGGTGCCTCGCCACAGGTGTTCTGGGGGTCCAGGTACCAATCGGGGCAGTAGCGCTTCCCGTTGGCGAAGATTTCCCCGAATCCCACCCGCCGCGACTCCAAGGCCGCCGCAGTGCCGCCGGCATCGTCTTGGGGCGTCAGCTGCCCCATTTCCACGGCGGTGGTTTCCTCGGGGGAGAGCAGGAACAGCGCCGCCCGCTCGGTGCCCGGCAGCCCGATGGCGCCGCACAGGTGGCGGTTCATGTCCCAGAAGGCCATGGTGGTTTTGTCGGCAGCGGGAATGGAGGTCCACCAGATGGCCGCCGTGGGCAGCGGGTACTTCCGCGGCCGTCCGCGCCCGCGCTTCTTCTCGGGGCAGCCGCCTTCAGGGGCGGCGCCGGCGCTACCGGGGCAGGGCGCGGTGCTGGGGGGCAGATCGTCGGCGGCCCGGGCGGCGCCAGCGGCCTCTTCGCCGCAACTGGCCAGCCACAGCGGATCGCTGAGAAATTGGGAGGCGGACACCGGTACCGCCAAACCGCCGGATTGCACCCCTTGGCGCAATCGGCCGCCGAAGCCGTGGCGCAGCTGCTTGAAGCTGCCAGCCCGGCGGCGCTGGCCTGCGGTTTCGCTGTCGGCGAAGCGGTTGCTGCCGGTGATGGAGAGAGCCGTGCGGCCAATGTTGTCCTGCAGCCGCAGCAGTTGCTCGGGGGAGAGGGAGCCATCGAGGGGCGGCGCCAGCGCCACGGCCACATCCCCCGCAAGGCCGCTGAGCAAAAACGCCAGGAAATCGGGGCATTCCGTGTCCACGAACACCAGGTCGCCAGGGGCGATGGCCAGCTGGGCCACCGCGGCCTCCATGGTCTCGCGGCCCATGGTACCGGAGGGGCGCAGCCCGATGGAGCGCAACGTTTGCAACACCGCTTGCCGCAGCTGGTAGTGGCCCAGTTCCGGCGAGGGGGCTTGCCCGCCGCGGTAAGCGTCCATGTGCTGCCTCCTCCTTGCTGCGTTTTGGTTGTTTTTGGTTGGAGTAAACCAAAAATACCCGTTTCGGAAGTGGAAGTAAATCGCCATTCGGTGTTTTTTCGTTTTCTCCGCCCTCTGCGGCACCGTATCGGCCGCTTGGGCGCCCCGCCTTTGCCCCGTGCCCCGCGCCATGAGCGGGCGCAGGGCCGCGCGGGGCGCTCCTGTGGGCGAAAAAAGGCGCCTCGGCGGCGGCGCGGCCCGGCGCTGGGCGCTAATATGGTGGCACCATTCCGGCGCGCCTCTTGCGCGTCTGCGCACATCCGCTACGAAGAAGGGCCCTCCATGCAAATCACGCCTTTGGAAATTGCCGAAACCCTGGCAATGGTGAACAAGCAGAATCTGGACATCCGCACCATCACGTTGGGGCTGAACCTGCGCGGCTGCGTGGACAGCGACGTCAACGCCGTGGCCCGCAAGGTGTACGACCGCATGACCTCTGCCGCCGAGAGCCTGGTGCCCACGGCCCAGCAACTGGAGCGGGAATTCGGCATTCCCATCGTGAACAAGCGCATCTCCGTCACCCCCATCGCCGAAGTGTGCGCCGCCGTCACCGCCGCCGACCTTACCCCCGTGGCCCAGGCCATGGATCGCGCCGGCAAAGAGGTGGGGGTGGATTTCGTGGGCGGCTTCTCTGCGCTGGTGCAGAAGGGGGCCTCTGCGGCCGACCACAAGCTTATGGATTCTATTCCCCATGCGCTGGCTGTTACCGACAACGTATGCTCGTCGGTGAACGTGGGCTCTACCCGCGCCGGCATTAACATGGACGCGGTGCTGAAGATGTCCCATGTGATTCTGGAAGCGGCCCGTGCTACCGCCGATCGCGACTGCATCGGCGCCGGCAAGCTGGTGGTGTTCTGCAACGCGGTGGAGGACAACCCCTTCATGGCCGGCGCCTTCCACGGTTCCGGCGAGGCGGACGAGGTGGTGAACGTGGGGGTGTCGGGCCCTGGCGTGGTGCGCGCCGTGCTGGCCGACTTTCCCAAAAATGCCGACCTCACCACGGTGGCCGAGGCCATCAAGGCCACGGCGTTCAAGATCACCCGCGCCGGCGAGCTGATGGCCCGCGAGGCGTCGCAACGGCTGGGAGTGCAAAAGGGCATCCTGGACCTGTCGCTGGCCCCCACCCCCGCGCCCGGCGATTCAGTGGCGGAAATCCTCGAAGCCATCGGCGTGGGAGAGTGCGGCGGCCCTGGCACCACAGCGGCGCTGGCCATGCTCAACGATGCCGTGAAGAAGGGCGGCGTGATGGCTTCCAGCAGCGTGGGCGGCCTCTCCGGCGCCTTCATCCCCGTATCGGAGGACGCCGGCATGATTCGCGCCGCCGAAGACGGGGCGCTGTCCCTGGAAAAGCTTGAAGCCATGACCTGCGTGTGCTCGGTGGGCCTGGACATGATTGCCATTCCCGGCGATACCACGCCGGAAACCATCTTCGGCATCATCGCCGACGAATGCGCCATCGGCATGATCAACTGCAAAACCACCGCCGTGCGCCTTATCCCCGCCATTGGCAAAAAGGTGGGGGACACGCTGAACTTCGGCGGCCTTTTGGGCTATGCGCCGGTGATGCCGGTGAACAACCGCGCCGGCACCGTGTTCGCCCATCGCGGAGGCCGCATGCCGGCGCCTTTGAACTCGCTGAAGAACTAGCGGCCGCGCCGTTCCTGTTCTTCCAATATGAGCCGCAGCCCCTCCAGGGTAAGGTTGGGGTTCACCTCTGTGATGGTGGAGCACAGCGGCGCCATGGTTGCCGCCAGGCCGCCAGTGGCCACCACGGCGGCCTCGTAGCCCAGCTGCGCGAAGATGCGCCGCACCAGGCCGTCCACCCGGTCCGCTTCGCCCAGCATCACGCCGGACTGGATGGCCTCCACGGTGTTGGTGCCGATGGGCAGCGCCGGGGCGATGAGGGCCGTAGCCGGCAGCAGCGCGCCGTGGGAGGTGAGGGCGCCGGCGCTGGTCTGCAGCCCTGGAGCGATGATGCCGCCCACGAAGTAGCCGTCGCGGTCGATAACCTCGAAGTTGGTGGCGGTGCCGAAATCCACCACCACCACCGGCGCCCCGTAGCGGGCACTGGCGGCCACGGCGTCGGCCACGCGGTCGGCGCCAATCTCGCGGGGGTTGGGGTAGTGGGCGCTGAACAGGCCCGCGGCGGTTTCTGCGTTGCAGCACAGCATCTCGATACCGTTCACGTCCCGCACTGCCTGCTGCCAGGCGCCGGTGAGCTGCGGCACCACTGAGGCGATGGCGGCTCGATGGATGCTCGCCGGGTCAAGGCCTTCGGCGCTCATCAGCGGCAAAACGATGGAGCGCAACTCGTCGGCGGTGTTCAAGCGATTCGTGCCGATTCGCCATGACGCCAAAAGCTGTTGCCCCTCGTAGATGCCCACAACGGTCTGGGTGTTCCCGATATCCACTACAAGTAACATAATTGTGACAACCTCGCTGTACTTTTCTCCATAATAGCTATATTTTAGAGCAAGGTTTATTGCGAACCTGAAACGTTTTGCCCCCAAGGGTGCACCCTTAATGACGAGAGAAAGGCATTGTCATGACAGATACCCCCAACCGCATCCTTGTTGTTGACGACGAGCCCTCTATCACCGAGTTCGTCAGCTACGCCCTGAAAAAGGAAGGCTATAACGCCGACGTGGTTGACAACGGCGAAGAGGCTTTCCTTCTCGCGAGCAAGAACAAGTACGACCTGTTTATCCTCGACATCATGCTGCCGGGCATGGACGGCTACGAGCTGTGCCGCCGCTTGCGCTCAAAAACCACGTCCCCGGTGCTGTTCCTTTCCGCTCGCGACACCGAGCTTGACAAGGTGGTGGGGCTGGAAATCGGCGGCGACGATTACCTGGCCAAGCCCTTTGGCGTGCGTGAGCTGATTGCCCGCGTGCGCGCCCTGCTGCGCCGCGGCACGGGCGGCGATTTCCCCGGTGCTAGCAACTCCGTCACCGTGAGCGGCATCACTTTGGATGAAGACGCCCACACCGCCGTGGGCGAGAACGGCGAGATCGACCTTACCCCGCGCGAGTTCGAGCTGCTGGCGAGCCTGATGAAGAGCGCCGGCAAGGTGGTTTCCCGCGAGGACCTGTTGCGCGACGCCTGGGGCTGGGAGTACCTCACCGAAACTAAGACGGTGGACACTCACATCAAGCGCCTGCGCGACAAGATCGCCGGCGCTGGCTACGATCCCGGCCTGGTAGAGACGGTGCGCGGCTACGGCTACCGCTTCCACGCGTAGAGCTGGCTGCCAGCGCCTTCCCATGCAATACGCAAGCCCCCGAGGCACCGCGCCCGGGGGCTTTTGTTTTGCCCGGCGCAAGGAAGCGGCCCGGGGCCAAGGGGGAGGGGCAGGGTGTACGGGCGGCGCCGGGAGGGCGGCATGGATTTGCGGCTGCTGGCCGAGTGCGGGGAACTGCGCTGCCGGTTTGCCCTTATAATGGCGGCCATAGCTTTGCGGGCCATGCGCTCTGCGGGGGCGCCGGACGAGAAACGAGGGATTCATGCTGACCGACATCGAGATTGCCCAGGCGGCCGAGCCGCAGAAGATTACCGCCATTGCCGAGAAGGCGGGCATCGACGAGCAGTACCTTGAGCTGTACGGCAACTACAAGGCGAAGGTGGATTACAACCTGTTGCGCCGCGAGCAGCACCAGCCGGGCAAGCTGATTCTGGTGACTGCCATTAACCCAACGCCTGCCGGCGAAGGGAAAACCACCACTACGGTGGGTTTGGCAGATGCCCTTTCCCTCATCGGCAAAAACGTGGTGGTGGCCCTGCGCGAGCCGTCGCTGGGGCCGGTGTTCGGCATCAAGGGCGGCGCTGCGGGCGGCGGTTATGCCCAGGTGGTGCCCATGGAGGACATCAACCTGCACTTCACCGGCGACTTCCACGCCATCGGCGCTGCCAACAACCTGCTGGCGGCTCTGCTTGACGCCCATATCCAGAACGGCAACGAGTTGGGCATCGACGTGCGCAAAATCACCTGGAAGCGTGTGGTGGACATGAACGATCGCCAGCTGCGCCACATTGTGGACGGCCTGGGCGGCAAGGCCCATGGCGTGCCCCGCGAGGACGGCTTCGACATCACAGTGGCCTCCGAAGTGATGGCGGTGTTCTGCTTGGCCACTTCCATCACCGACCTCAAAGAGCGCCTGGGCAAAATTGTGGTGGGATACACCTACGATGACAAGCCGGTGACCGCCCATGACCTGCATGCGGAAGGGGCCATGACGGCACTTTTGAAGGATGCCCTGAAGCCCAACCTGGTGCAAACCCTCGAAGGCACGCCGGCTTTCGTGCACGGCGGCCCCTTCGCCAACATCGCCCACGGCTGCAACTCCATCATGGCCACCCGCATGGCGCTGGCGCTGGGGGATTACTGTGTGACCGAGGCCGGCTTCGGCGCCGATTTGGGAGCCGAGAAGTTCCTGGACATCAAGTGTCGCCTGGCGGGGCTGGCCCCCGACGCCGTAGTGGTGGTGGCCACCGTGCGGGCGTTGAAGAACCACGGCGGCGTGGCGAAGGCCAATCTCAACGAGGAAAACCTGGAGGCGCTGGAGGCGGGCCTGCCCAACCTGCTACAGCACGTGGAGAACATCACCAATGTGTACAACCTGCCCTGCGTGGTGGCCATCAACGCCTTCCCCGCCGACACCAAGGCCGAGTTGGATTTGGTGGAGGCGAAGTGCCGCGAGCTGGGTGTGAACGTGGCGCTTTCGGAAGTATGGGCCAAAGGCGGCGAAGGCGGCGTGGCACTGGCGGAGGAAGTGGTGAAGCTGTGCGAGAGCGGCGACGAGGCGGGCCGCAGCGCCGGGACCTTCACCTTCTCTTACGACGGCGAGCTGTCCATCGCGGAGAAGATTGAGGCCATTGCGAAGCGGGTCTACCATGCCGACGGCGTTATCTTCGAGCCGGCCGCCAAGAAGGAGATTGCCCAGTTGGAGGCGCTCGGTTTCGGCGACATGCCGGTGTGCATGGCCAAAACCCAGTACTCCTTCAGCGACGACGCCACCAAGTTGGGGGCCCCGCGCGACTTCAAAATCACGGTGCGCCAGGTGAAGGTGTCTGCCGGCGCCGGCTTCATCGTGGCCCTCACCGGCTCTATCATGACCATGCCGGGCCTGGGCAAGGCGCCGGCCGCCTTCAAGATTGACGTGGACGAGAACGGCGTAATCAGCGGGCTGTTCTAGGTTTCGGGTTCCGGTGGCCTGGCGGCCACCGGAACCGGTGTGTCGGGGGCGCATGACAGGGGACGGGGGTAACGTCATATTGGGGCGCCAGCGCCCCAATATGACGTTACCCCCGTCCCCTGTCATGCCCTATAATTCCTAGCTGCTGTCGTTTGCGCGCGACGGCAGCTTTTTGTTGGAGCGCGAAGTGGCCCGCTTGGTACAGATGCTGCAGCTTGCAGCTTCGGGGAATGGGGGTGCGATTCCTCCGCTATGCCAGTAACCGTAAAGCCCGCCGCAGGCGGCGAAGTCGGAATGCCGAACCGAGCGCATCGGGCCCTGGAGAGAAAGGTTTGAACCTATGTTGAAAGCAAGTGAGATGAAGAAGCGCTGTCCTCGCGCCATGGCGTGGGCCTTGCTGCTGGCCCTGGCCCTCACGGCGGCCCCGCTGCTGGGGGGCTGCAGCGGCGAGCCGGCGTCCACCGATGGCTCCGGCGCCCCTGCGGCCCAGCCGGCCGAGCAGGCCGCTGGCCCGCAAGAGCCTGGCGAAGCGGATGACTCTGCCGTCACCGGCGCCGACAAGATAACGGTGAGCGTGGAAGTGATGAGCGCCACCGACGAAGGGGCTGCGCTCTACAGTGAAGAGATGGCCGTTGACCAGGGAACTTCCGCATTGGGAGCCTTGAAGATCACGGGGCTTCAGGTGTCGGTGGAGGAATCCGATTACGGCCCGTTCGTGACTGCCATCGGCTCTACCGCCAATGAAGGTTCCAGCGGCTGGACCTACACCGTGAACGGGGAAAGCCCCACGGTGGCCGCCGATCAGACGGAGCTTCAGGCCGGCGATAAGCTGGTATGGGAGTACGTCACCTTCTAAGGGGGCGCGGCAACAAGGGGCGGCGAAGCCGGCGGGGTTTCGCCGCATCGCGCAGGGCGGGGGTTTGCCCCGCCCTTTTTGCGTCTTCGGTTTAGTGGGATTTCTGCAGCCGCGATTTGGAATCCTTCGCCCACACGCACAAAAGCTGGCGGGAGCGGGGGCCGAAGGAGTGCGCGCGAATCTGGCGGGCGCACTCATCGGCGGGATCGCGGTAAATGGCCACTTCCAAATAGTCGCAGGGCAGCGACTCCGGAAACTTCTCGGCCCATTCCACGAAGGCCACGCCATCGCTGTCGCCGTCGATCAGCTCGTAATAGCCGATGTCTTCCAGCTGCTCTGCCTCGTCTAAGCGGTAGAGGTCCAGGTGGTAGAGGGGCAGGCGCCCTTCGGGGTAGGTGAGCAGGATGTTGAAGGTGGGGCTGGTGACGGCCGACGCCACTCCCAGTGCCGCGGCGAAGCCTTGGGTGAACTGGGTTTTTCCGGCACCGAGGTCGCCCTCCAGCACAATCACGTCGCCGGGATGCACGTAAGGGGCCAGCGTGGCGGCCAGGTGCTTAGTGGCCTCTGCCGAGTTGGTGCGCCGTATGTAGGTGAGTCCGTTTGCCATGCCCCCATGATACGCCACGGGGCTTGAATCTGGCCAAAAAAGCCTCTTTTGTCAGAGCAAAAGGGCGGTGTTTGTGCGAAAGACCCCCGCACCTTCGCTAAATGCGGGGTGTAATTATTGTTCAGAGGGCACTGTACGCGTTTTCCCGTCTCGCAGCTTCTGACAAACCAGCACATTTTGGCCAGATTGAGGCCGCAGTGCTTCGGGCGCCGTGTTGTTTTCGCAATCGGCGGCCGCGCCGCTGCGCGCCAAGGGCCGAATTGGCTAACATATGCGGCATCGGAAAAGCGAAAAGGACTCCTATGACACAACGGAACTACGTGCTGGCCTTCGATACCGCCAATGAAGTGATCGCGGTGGGGCTGGGACGATTGAACGCCCAGGACAAAACGGTGGAAGAGGTGGCGGCGCTGCAGGTGCAGGCCCACCGGGCTTCCAACACGCGGCTGCTGCCGGAAATAGAGCAGCTGTTGCGGAGGGCGGGCGTGGAGCGCGCCTCCATCGCCTGCGTAGCGGTGGGGCGCGGCCCCGGGTCGTTCACCGGCGTGCGTATTGCCGTGGCAACGGCGAAGGGCATCGCTTCGGCGCTGGGGGCGGCCCTTGTGGGGTTGTCCAGCCTGGACGCCGTGGCTTGGAACGCCTGGGTGGCAGGTGAGCGCGGGCGGCTGCTGGTGGCGGCCGACGCCATGCGCCGGGAAGTGTACCCGGTGTTCTATCAGTTGGAAGAGGGCGCCCCGGTGCGCCTGGGGGAAGATACCGTGGTGCAGGCCCAGGCGTTTGCGGACCAGCTGGCGGAGGCCGGGCAGGGGCCGCAGCAGCCTGCCATCACCGGCGACGGGCTGGCGAAGTACCAAGGGCTCTTCGCGCCGGCCGGCCGTCTGCTGGCCGCCGATTTGTGGGCGCCCACGGGCGCGGCCCTTTTGCGGGCGCTGCAGGCGCAGTGGCAGGCGGGGGAGTGCGACCCGTTTGACGCCGCGCGCCACAACCCTGCTTTCGTGCTGCCGGTGTACACCCGCCTGTCCGATGCCGAAGAGGCGGAGCGGCGCCGCAACGCCGTGGCCCCCGAGGAGGCGCCGCCGCGGGACAGTCGCCATGTGACCATGCACGATACGGCGGTGCTGAACGCCCGGGCCGGCAGCGATGGCGTGGCCTATAAGCCGCTGAGGGCCGCCCGGGCCGCCGACGTGGCGGCACTGGAGGCCGCCTGCATGGGCAGCGACGCCTGGAGCGAGGCCTCGGTGGCCGACGATTTGGGTCGCACCGACAGGGTGTGGTGGGCCGCTTACCAGGCCGACCCCTCCATGCCGTTGCCCGCGGGCGCCCGTCTTTTGGGCTATGCCGGCGCCTTAGTGGTGGACGGCGATGCCCAGATTCTCAAGGTGGCGGTGGTGCCGGAGTTCCGCCGTCGCGGCATCGCCCGCGAGCTGGTGGCGCGGGTGGCCGACGACGCCCGCAACCTGAACGCCCGCACTAGCTCGCTTGAGGTGCGCGCCTCTAATGCTTCCGCCCAGGCCTTCTATGAAACGCTGGGCTACCAGCCGCTGGGGCGCCGCCCCCGGTACTACTCCGACGGCGAAGACGCCATCATCATGCAAGCGCCACAGCTGCCCTCTTCCGCGAAGGACGTGGCGGGCATGGACCTGCTGCACCAGACGGCGCCCGCCGGCGGCGGCGCAGGTGAAAGCGCGGCCGCCCTGCGTGCTGAGGGAACGTCCGTTGCCGCGCCCGGGGCCTCCTCGCCTAACGGGGCGGCGGATGGCTCCTCTGCCCCAGCTGCCGCGGCGGAGGGGCCGCTCATCTTGGCCATCGAATCGTCTTGCGACGAAACGGCGGCGGCGGTGACAGACGGCACCGGCCGCCTTCTGGCCGACGTGATTGCTTCCCAGGTGGATTTCCACGCCCGCTTCGGCGGCGTGGTGCCCGAAATAGCCAGCCGCAAGCACATCGAGGCCATCTGCGGCGTGTGCGACGCCGCGCTGGAGGAGGCGGCAGCGGCGCTGGGGCAGCCCGCGCCGCTGCCGTGGAACCGCCTGGATGCCGTGGCCGTTACCTACGCGCCGGGTCTGGTGGGGGCCTTGGTGGTAGGGGTGGCCTTCGCCAAGGGTGCTGCGTGGGCGCTGGACATCCCGTTCATTGTGGCGAACCACCTGGAAGGCCACCTGTACGCCAACAAGATCGGCGCCCCCGACTTTGCGCCGTCGGCGGTGGTTTCGCTGGTGTCGGGGGGCAACACGCTGCTGGTGCACATGGCCGATTGGGGCCGCTACCAGGTGCTGGGCTCCACCATCGACGATGCGGTGGGGGAGGCCTTCGACAAGGTGGCCAAAGCGCTGGGGCTGGGGTATCCTGGCGGCCCGGCCATTTCCCGCTTCGCCGCTCAGGGCAACCCCGCCGCCATCGATTTCCCCCGCGCCATGATGCGCTCGGGCAACCTGGACTTCTCGCTTTCGGGGCTGAAAACCGCCGTGGTGAACTATGTGAACCAGCAGCGGCAGGCGGGCCAGGCGGTGCCGGTGGCCGACGTGTGCGCCAGCTTCCAGCAGGCGGTGGTGGACGTGCAGATTGCCAAGGCCCGCACCGCCCTGCAGCAAACCAGCGCCCCTACCTTCTGCCTGGGGGGCGGCGTTGCCGCTAACCCGGTGCTGCGGGAGGCCTATCAGCAGCTGTGCGCCGAGATGGGGGTGCAGCTGGTACTGCCGCCGCTTTCCAGCTGCGGCGACAACGCCGGCATGATCGCGCTGGTGGCGCTGGACCGCTACCGGGCGGGGAAGTTCGCGCCGCTTGACGCCGATGCCGCCGCCGGCGCCAACCTCGAAGAGCCCTACTAAAGGATGCGCTATGCTTAGCCCCACTATGGAAAACAACGCACCCACACCTCCCGAAAGCCCGCGGCCCGCGGCCGCCAGCATCGACACCGCCACCGGCCAAGAGGCGGCCCCCGAGTTGTCCAGTGAGCGGGTGAAGCACATCTTTGCCACCATTGCCAAAAAATACGAGCGCTTCAACGCCATATCCAGCTTCGGCTCTTACAAGCTGTGGCTGGCGGGCATGATGAAGCAGGCGGACATCCAGCCCACCGACGACGTGATAGACATCGCCGGCGGCACGGGGGATGTGGCCTTCACCGTGGCCCGCGCCAAGCATCCGGCCCATATCCAGTGCACCGATTTGGTGAACGAGATGCTGGATGTGGCCCGCGCCCACCGCTCTTGCGGCGCCGGCGGCGATGTGCCGATGGATTTCGAGGTGGTGGATGCCCAGGACATCCCCTACGAGAGCGAAAGCTACGACGCCCTCACCATGGCCTACGGCATCCGCAACATGCCCAAGCGCCAGCAGGCCCTTTCCGAGATGTACCGGGTGCTGAAGCCGGGCGGCTCCTTCACCTGCCTGGAGTTCTCCACGCCCCCCAACCCCGTGTGGCGGGGGCTGTACCACTTTTACCTGAAGCACCTCATCCCGTTTTGGGGCGGCCTGATTACCGGCGACCGCGACGGTTTCGTGTACCTGTCCCGCTCTATCAAGGCCTTCCCCGACCAGCGGCAATTCGCTGCCATGCTGGAAGAGGCCGGATTCACCGACGTGCAATGGAAGAACTACACCGGCGGCATCGCGGCGGTGCATACCGCCCGCAAGCCCCAATAGTTTGAAGAATTTGAAAGCGGCGAAAGGACGCGAACATGGAGCGCATTGCCAGTTTTTCGGTTGACCATACCGTGCTTGAACCGGGGGTGTACCTGTCGCGCCGCGACGAGGACCCCGCCACCGGTGCGGTGGTGACCACCTTCGATTTGCGCATGACCGCCCCCAACCGCGAGCCGGTGATGGACACCGCTGCCGTGCACGCGCTGGAGCACCTGGGTGCCACCTTCCTGCGCAACGACCCCCAATGGGCCAACCGTGTGGTGTACTTCGGCCCCATGGGCTGCCGTACCGGTTTCTACCTGGTGGTTTTTGGGGAATGCACCCCGCAAGAGGTGGCCGACGTGGTAACGCGACTGTTCCGCTTCGCCCGTGACTTTGAAGGCGAGATTCCTGGCGCCAGCCCTGCCGAGTGCGGCAACTACCACGATGCCGACCTGAACCAGGCGAAGTGGTGGGCCCGCCGCTATGTGGCCGACACCCTGGAAGGGCTGGACGAGGCCCACACCACCTATCCGGCGCTCCTGGACTAAGCAGCCCCCCGATACATCGCAGGTTTAATTCGTAGGGCAGAGATTCTATCTCTGCCTTTTTTGCGTCTCTGGAGGGCGGGCCGACCCGACAGGCCTGCGCTCGACGCTCCGTACGAGGGGAACTAGCTCGCCCTTCGGGCGAGTGGATTTCCCCTCTGCTCCGCTTGGCCGGACCTTGCTCCGACCTGCCGGGTCGGCCCAGCCAGGATGCACCGCAGGTTCGGACCTGACGTTAACCCCGCCCCCCCGTCAGCTCCCGGCCCCTACGAGCAGGAACGCACCAGCTCCTCCACCAGTTGCGCGCAGGTGCGGGCCGCTTTCTGTTCAAATTCGGGGTAATCCATGGCGTCGCTGCCGTCGGCCTTGTCGGAGATGGCCCGCACGATGACGCAGGGCACGTCGTTCACCCAGCAGGCCTGGGCGATGGCCGCCCCCTCCATCTCGCAGCAGGCGGCGCCGAAGACGTTGCGGATGCGCCGCTTCTCCTCGGCGGTGCGCACGAACTCGTCCCCCGAGGCCACCACGCCGGCTACCGCGTGAAGCCCCAGCTTCCGGGCGCGCTCCAGCGCCTGGGACGCCAGCAGGGGGTTGGTGGGGAAGGCCACCTGGTCCATGCCCGGCACCTGCCCGGGGGCATAGCCGAAATTGCAGGCGTTCATGAGGTGGTTCACGGCGCTTTCCGCCACCAAGATGTCGCAGATGTCCAGCCGCGGGTCCAGCGAACCCGCCACGCCGGTGTTGATCACCTGGTCAACACCGAAGCGGTCCACCAGCACCTGGGTGCACAGGGCGGCGTTCACCATGCCGACGCCGCTTTGCACCACCACGCACTGGTGAGCCCCCAGCACCCCCTCGCTGAAGGCCATGCCGCCGTGGTTCGCCTGCAAAAGGGGGCCGTTGGCCTTCATGGCCTCCAGCAGCAGCTGCACTTCCACGTCCATGGCGCCGATAATTCCGAATTTCATGAGGCCTTCTTTCTGCGGGAAGGAACCCTTGGCCGGCCGCTGCGCGCGGGGCGCCCCGAACGGGAGGCCCTCGTGCGGCGCGCGATGCCGCCGAGCGGGTGTTTTGTTTTGCATTTCTTGCGCACGCCGAGGTTAAAGCAAGGCGGCCGCTCATGTAATGGTATCATTCGAATTTGCTGTGCGCCTTCGGCGGCGGGGAGTTGTTTTCCGCGGAAGGCGATGGCTTGCAGGAACGCGAGAATAGGGAAACCGCATGCTCATTTGCGCTCACTACATATTGCCCATCGCCTCCGACCCCATGACCGGAGGGGCCGTGCTGATTCGCAACGGCGAGATTTGCGACATGGGCGCGGCGGACATCATGAAGCTGCGCTATCCGTCCGAGGAAGTGCGCGACTTCGGTTTGGCGGCCATCATGCCCGGCATGGTGGACACCCACACCCGCATGGAGTACTCGGTGATGCGCGGCCTGGTGGACGACCTTCCCTACAACACGTGGCTCATGAAGGTTACCGAGAAGGCCCCGCTCATGGAGATGAGCGACTGGTACGACTCCGCGGTGCTGGGCTGCCTGGACGCGCTGTCCGGCGGCATCACCACCATTTCTGACACCACCTCCAACGGGGCGTCGGTCACCGCCACTCAGAAGCTGGGGCTGCGGGCGGTGGTTTACCGCGAAGTGCGCGCCATGGACAAAAACCGCATCGAGTACGCCATGAAGATGGCCCAAAAGGATATCTTCCACTGGCGCGAAGAGGTAGACGAAAGCCGCGTGACCATCGGCATCGCGCCGGGGCACCTGTTCAGCGCCCACCCCGCCCTCATGGGCACCGCGGCCGAGTTTGCCGCCGAGCAAGACATTCCCTATGCCATTCACTTGGCCGGCAGCCGCGAGGAAATGAACTTCGTGCGCTACGGCTCTTCGCCGTTTTCGGTGGACGCCATGGGCAACGACCGCGGGTTCGTGGAAGTGCCCCCTTGGATGCCCACCGGTGTGTCGCCGGTGCAGTACGCCCTGAACTGGGGCGCGTTCCAGGCGCCGCGCACCCTGGTGGTGCAGGCGGTGCACGTGGACCATCGCGACCTGGCCACTCTGCGCCAGAACAACGTGGCCATCGCCACCTGTCCCCGCGAGAACGCCCAGCTGGGCATGGGGGTGGCGCCGCTGGACGAGTTCCTGCGCGCCGACATCCCCGTGGGCTTCGGCACTGGCAGCCCCGCGGCCACCAACTCCACCGACATGTTCACCGAGATGACGGTGGGCATGCTGATGAGCCGCTCGATGAGCACCCGCCGCTTCTTGGACAGCGGCACCATTCTGGAACTGGCCACCCTGGGCGGCGCCCGCGCGCTGGGCATCGACGACAAGGTGGGCTCGCTGGAAATTGGCAAGCGCGCCGACATCGTTGCGGTGGACCTTTCCAGTTCGCACCAGGCCCCCGGCGGCAATCCCATTTCCGCCGTGGTGAACACCTGCACTAGCTCGGATGTGCTGATGACCATGGTGGACGGCAACATCCTGTATGAGAAGAACAAGTGGCATGTGAACGTTGAGGTGGCGCGCAGCGTGGCGCGGGCCATCGAGATTCGCGGAAAGCTCAGGTCGTAGCTTATGGGAAGCAACAACAAGTCGCAGAAGAACCAGCGCACCGCCACCGCGGCTCAGCGGGCGCAGCGGGTGCGCGATGCCGAAGAGCGCGAGCGGCGCGCGAAGGAGCGGGCCGAGGCGGAAGCCAAAACGAAAAAGATATTCACCATAGTCGTGTGCGTCATCCTGGTGCTTGCCCTTGGCATACCCACGGTGGCTCTCAGCGTGTTGTCGATGTAATTCGAAAGAGAGGACGATTACATTGTTCGGTATCGGAGGATTCGAACTTTTCCTCATCCTGCTGTTCGGGTTTTTGATTTTCGGCCCGGATAAGCTGCCCGCCATGGCGCGCACCTTGGGAAAGTTCATTGCTAAGTTCCGCACCGCTCAGGAGGAAATGAGCGGCGTGCTGAAAAACGAGGTGTTCGATCCCAACGCCGAGGACCCCTTCAAAAACCCGCTGGAAACCTTCGACCGCGCCACCGAGCAGGCGAAGAAGAGCGCCGCGGACCTGAAGAAGGCGGGGCGCGAGGTGTCGGAGGCCCGCAAGAATGCGGGCAAGACCGTGACCAGGGCGGCTCCGCGTCCGGCGTCGCCGGCCGCTTCGGGTTCTACCGGCTCGTCTGCTGCGGCGAAGCCGACGCCTGCTGCGCGCCCGGCCGCATCTGCGGGCTCGTCTTCTTCCACCGGCGTGGTGAAGCAGGGGGAGAGCTTCTCGGAGCGCAAGGCTCGCTATGATCGCGAACGCGCCGCCCGTTTGGCGGCCGAGAAGGAGAAGGCCGCGACGGCCGATGCCGCCGATGCCAAGCTGACGGAGGCCTCCGATGCCGCTAAGCCGGCTGCTGCCACCGTTGCCGCTGCCGCTGCCGTGAAGCCGGCTGCCGCGAAGGCTGCGGCGCCTGCTGCGAAGGCCGAAGCCAAGGCCGCCGCTCCTGCCGTGAAGCCGGCCGCCAAGGCCGCTGCCAAACCGGCGTCCGCTACGGCTGCCAAGGCCGCTTCCGGCCCGGCTGCCGCCGCTGCCGCCGCCCGCAAGGCCGCTGTGGCCAAGAAGGCCGAGGAAAAGCCCGCTGCTACGAAGAAACCGGCCGCCAAGGCCGCTGCGGCGAAGGCGGAGGAGGCCGCGCCCGCTGCGGCGAAGAAGCCGGCGGCCAAGAAGACCGCTGCCGCGAAGGCGCCCGCCAAGGCAGCCGATGGCGCCGAGGCCAAGCCGGCCGCCAAGAAGGCTGCCCCCAAGAAGACGGCTGCTGCCAAGGCCGACGGCGCCGAAGCCAAGCCCGCTGCCAAGAAGGCGCCCGCCAAAAAGGCCACCACCGCCAAAACCGCCGCCAAGGCCGAAGAGGCCGCTGCCCCTGCAGCCAAGAAGCCGGCTGCCAAGAAAACCACTACGGCCAAGAAAACCACTGCCGCCAAAACTACGAAATCGTCCGCCGCGGCCGATGCCGCCAAAGAAGAGAAAGGGGAGTAAGCTATGCCTATCGGACCGGCGCGCATGCCCCTTTTCGACCACCTGGGCGAGCTGCGCATGCGCCTTGTGCGTATCGTGGCCTGCCTGTTCGTGGCCATCATCGTGTTCTACATGGCCACCCCCACCATGGGCCAGTTCCTGCTGCTGCCCATCGCCGAGTACCTGCCCACCGATGCCCAGGGCATGGCGTCGCTGCAGGCCATCGACCCCTTCGAGGCCTTCGCGGTGCGCTTCCAAATTTCGCTGTGGGCCGGCATCGTGGCCTGCTCCCCGGTGATACTCTGGCAACTTCTGGCATTCTTCCTGCCGGCCTTGAAGCCCAAAGAGCGCAAGTGGTTCATGCCCACCTTCATCGCGGCGGTGGCGCTGTTCATCATCGGCACCATCTTCTGCTACTGCATCATCTTGAACCCCGCCTTCCAATGGCTCACCGACCAAGCGGACGGCCTGGGCTATGTGGCGGCGCGCATGTCCTCCTATGTGGACATCATCATCAAGTTCGAGCTGGGCTTCGGCTTTGCCTTTGAACTGCCGCTCATCATCTTCTACCTGGTCATCTTCGACGTGGTGCCTTACGCCAAACTGCGCGGCGCCTGGCGCACCGTGTACGTGGCGCTGCTGGTTATCTGCGCCATCATCACCCCCGACGCTTCGCCGGTCACCATGTTCCTCATGTTCGCGGCCATGATCGTGCTCTACGAGCTGTCGTTGTTGCTGGCCCGTGTGGTGCTGTCCCGCCGCATCAAGCGGCAGAACGAAGAGCTGGCAAAGGCCGAGGCCGAAGAGTAATGCACGAGCTGGGAATCGTCTCCGGCGTGCTGGATTCGGTGCGCCCGGTGGCCCAGGAAGCGGGTGCCACGCGGCTTCTTTCCGTCACCCTTAAGGTGGGGGAGATGACCGGTGCCCTGCAGGACGCGATGAATTTCGCCTGGGAGGCCTTAAGCGAAGGGGATCCGTTTCTGGAGGGAGCCCAGCTGCGCATCATCACCGTGCATCCCCATAGCCGCTGTCTGGAATGCGAAAGCGAATTCGACCACGACCAGTTCCACTGGGCGTGCCCCCAGTGCGGCAGCTCCCTTACCGAGCTGCTGGCCGGCCGCGAGCTGGAAATCGATTCCATCGAGGTGGACATTCCCGACGAAGGGGAAGCCCTCTGATGGCCGGCGCTGAGGTGGGGGCCTCTGCGCTGCCGGCCGTGCTGACGGTGTCGGCCACCCCGCATGCGGGCAAAACTTCCCTGATCATGGCATTGGTAGACCAGCTGCGCGACCAGCTGAACATGGCGGTGGTGCTAGGGCCCGATGCCACGGCAGCCGAAGTGGAGAAGTTCGAGGCCACGGGAATCCCAACGGAGGCTGAGGCGTTTCGCCCCGATGCCGACGGGGCCGATGGGCTGCCCTTTGAGCCGGAGGCCTTGGCGCGGCTGGACGTGGCGGTGCGGGAAGTGCCCGCCGGCCACCCGTGCGATTTGTGGCTGGTTTCGGCGGCCGAAGTGCCCGATGCCTCAGTGCCGGATGCCGCAGCACTGGTGGTGAACAAGATCGACACCGTGGGCAGCGCCCCGGCGCGCGATGCCCTTGCCGCCGCCGTTGCCCAACACCAGCCGCAAGCCGCCGTGTTCCTCACCTCCGCCACCACCGGCGCCGGTCTCGAACCCTTGGCCCACTGGCTGCTCCAACGCCTCCAACTGGCGTAGTTTTCTGGAGCAGGGGGAAGGGCGGGGGCAGCCCAAGTCGCTCAGACAGTCCTGCTTTGGGAAAAGCGCCACTGGCGCGTTTTCGTCGTGCGGAACTCGCTTTGTTGGACCACCCCCGCCCTTCCCCCGCACGGCCGCGACGGGGCTCGTCCTACCGGGCCATTTTCGTAGGGCCGAGATTCTATCTCGGCCTGATGCCGCAGCCCCGCGCGGGCCGTCCGTTTAGGCAGAGATAGAATCTCTGCCCTACGAATCCGACCTGGATTAGCATTCTGGCTGGGCCGACCCGGCGGGTCGGAGCGAGGTCCGGCCAAGCGGAGTAGAGGGGAAATCCACTCGACCGCAGGTCGAGTTGGTTCCCCTCGTACGGAGCGTCGAGCGCAGGCCTGTCGGGCCGGCCCACCCTCCAAAACCCCTACGTTCGTGTATCTCTTCTGGGTTCGCAATGGGCCTGAAACATTGGTGGGCCATACTGGCGGCACGGTAGTTTTCGAGAAAGGGTGCCCATGACTCCGGAAGAGATGTACTGCGCCTGTTGCGAGGCCACGGCGGATTACGTGCGCGCGGCCGGCTTTACCGATGTGGTGATCGGGCTTTCCGGAGGCATGGATTCGGCGCTGGTGGCGGTGATGGCCGCGGACGCGCTGGGGGCGGCCCATGTGCACGGCGTGCTGCTGCCGGGCCCGTACTCGTCTGAGCATTCGGTGGACGACGCGGAGGCGCTGGCTCGCAATTTGGGAATCGACCACCGTTCCATCTCCATCTGCGAACCCTTTGAGGCCTTCGAGCATGTGCTGGCCCGCGCGTGCGGCGGCGAGCTGAAGGGGCTGGCGGCAGAGAACACCCAGGCCCGCTGCCGCATGGTGTGCCTTATGGCGCTGTCGAACGCCCATAATTGGATGATGCTGAACACCGGCAACAAGAGCGAGGCCCAGATGGGCTATTCCACCCTGTACGGCGATACCGCCGGTGCTTTTGCGCCTTTGGGGGGCGTGTACAAAACCGATGTGTACGCTATGGCTCGCTGGCGCAACCGCAAAGGGGTGGAAGCGGGCCATGAGGGTCCCATTCCGGTGAACGTGTTTGTGAAGCCCCCCAGCGCCGAGCTGGCCCCCGGCCAGAGCGATGAACGCAGCCTGGGGGTGGGCTACGATGCCCTGGACAAGCTGCTGGTGGCAGCGGTGGAGCATGGGCGCGAGCTGGAGGAGGCCGCGGCCGCGGCCGAGATGGACGTGGTGCAGGCCCGCAATATCCTGGCGCGGGCGAGAGCCTACGAGTTCAAACGGGCGCTTGAGCCGCCGTTCCCGCAGGCGAAGTTCTACTAGGGCGCGCGCCGTCCCGGCAATTCTTCTGACATCCTGCATGACGATTGCGCTCCGGTGCAACGGGCAACCGCCGCTAGGTCGTGCTGCGCCCTGGCGACGCCTTGCATGACGATTTCGCAGGGCAGAGATTCTATCTCTGCCTAGCAGACGGCCCCCGTGTGCTTGCAGCCTGGGCGGACACGGAATGCCTGCCCAACGACGGGCCACCGAGGTGAAGGGTGGTCCTATTGGGCGCTTCGCACTAAGCCACTTTCGTAGGCGAACACCACCAGCTGGGCACGGTCGTGGGCGTCGGTTTTCCCCATGATACGGGCCAGATGGGTTTTCACCGTGGCGGGGGAGATGAACAGCTCCTGGCCGATTTCCTCGTTGTTCAGGCCCCGGGCCACTAACAGCAGGATTTCCCGTTCGCGCTCGGTGAGCTCTGCCAGCCGTTCCCGCATTTGCGCCGGAGCGGCGGTTCTGCCCGCTTGGGGCCGCGCTGCCACAAAGGTTTCCACCAGCCGTTTCATGATTTTCGGTTGGATGAGGGCGTCCCCTTGGGCCACCACGGCAATGGCGTCGGCAATTTCATCGGGGTCCACGTCCTTCAAGAGAAAGCCCGAAGCGCCGGCCGCCAAGGCGTCATAGACGTACTCGTCGGTGTCGAAGGTGGTTAGCACCAGCACGTGGGTTTTGCGCAGCAGCGGATTGTTCACGATGTCACGGGTGGCTTCGATGCCGTTTTTCCGCGGCATGCGGATGTCCATCAGCACCACGTCCGGCTTCAGCTGCTGGGCCAACTCCACCGCCTCTTCGCCATCGCGGGCAAGCCCCACCACCTCGATGTTGTCGTAGGAGTTCAGGATAACCTGAAAGCCGCGGCGCACCAGATCTTGGTCGTCGGCCACCAGTACCCGCAAGGGGGCGGTTTTGGCAGCTTGTTCCATGGGGCTTCCTCTCAGACTTCTTGCGGGGCGGGTTCAGCCGACGGGGCGGGGGAGGCGGCGCTCTCAAGCGGCACGGTGGCCTTCACCACGAAGCCGCCGCCTTTGCTGATGCCGGTTTGCAGGGTGCCGTGCAGAAGGCGCACCCGTTCCTCCATGCCCTTCAGGCCATGGCCGCTGGTTTCTATCTTCAGCTGCTTGGGGACGCTGCCGTTGTCCTGCACCACCAGCACCGCTTGCTGCTGACCCGCCGCTTGCTGGCAGGCCAGGGTGATGGAGGCGCGGGTGGCCCGGGCGTGGCGCACGATGTTGGTGCAGGCCTCGCGGGCGATGCCGAAAAGTGCCACATCGATGAAGGCGGGTACCTGGCCTCGCTGGTAGCGGGTGTCGTCCAACGTGGCCTGGATGCCGGCCCCTTCCAAGTAGGCCAGCAAATCCCCCAGCCGATCACTGCCGGCGGTGGGGGCGGTTTCCGGGCCGTCGTTGCCGCTGCGCAGCACGCCCACCATGGCCCGCATTTCCCCCAGGGCATCTTTCGCGGTGGCGCGCACCTCGCGAATGGCCGCTTCGGCCGCGGCGGGGTCGGTTTTCACCAGCCGTTCCGCCACGGCCGCTTGGATGCTGACGGCGGAAAGGGAGTGGGCGGTTATGTCGTGCACCTCGCGGGCAATGCGCACCCGCTCTTCCTCTACGCGCCGCTGCGCCTCGGTTTCACGGTTGCGCTCGGCGGCAAGGGCCCGCTGTTCGGCTTCGGCGGCGTAGGCGCGGTTGAGCTGCAGGGCTTGCCCCGCCAATGCGGCGGCCGCCAGCAGCGCCAAGTTTTGGATGAGGGTGAGATGCACCAGGTAGGAGGGGCGCATGGCGGTGGGCACAATGAGCACGAACAGCGCCGCCAAGCAGGCGGCGGCGATGGCCTCGGGGCGCGTGCGGCAGTAGGCCACGGTGAACAGGGCCACCAGCGGCCCCACGATGGAAAGGGAGATGTCCTGGGAGGCGGTTTGGCCGAAGGCCCATGCTGCCAGCACGAACACGAGGCAGGGCCACGGCAGACGGCGCCGCAGCACCAGGGGAAGCGTAGTCACGGCCACCGCGGCGATGGCGTTGGCGGTGGGCACCAGCGCTTCTATCCCCAAAAACCGCCGCATGGCCTCGTCGGGGATCAGCAGGTTGACCGCCAGGTACAGCTGCAGGCAGCCGAAGGCGAATGCAGCCAGAGCGACGCCGGCGTCTGCCAGCCAGTCCAGAGCGGTCATTTTGGTATGTGGGAACAGCGCGTCTTCCATGGCCCCATCATAGCGCAAGGGCCGCCCCCTGAGCCCCGAACGCCACGGCTTCGTCACTTCGCCAGTTGTGGACAAACGTGGAAATCTAAGTCACAGACACTAAGATTTACGCAGTTTCCATTGCAATGCCACATGAGGCTGGTATTATAAGCACGTTTTGTTTTTAGCACTCATGTTACGTGAGTGCTAGCATTCCCCTCTCAGGGAGTGACAAGCTATTGCAAGCAGTATGCAGCGAAAGGAAGTCACCAAGATGAACCTCAAGCCTCTCGGCGATCGCGTCATCCTTCGCCAGGATGAAGCGGAAGTCACCACCGCATCCGGCCTGTACCTGGCCTCCGGCGCCCAGGAAAAGCCCCAAACCGGCACCGTGCTGGCCGTGGGCGAGGGCCGCATGGACAAAGACGGCAAGTTCCTGCCCATGCCCGTGAAGGTGGGCGACAAGGTTATCTACAGCAAGTACGGCGGCACCGAAGTGGCCATGGGCGGCGAGAACGTGCTCATCCTGCGCGCCGACGACATCTACGCTGTAGTGGAGTAACTTTCCCGATTTAACTGAACTTGAAAGGATGCAAAATGCCTAAGGAGATTTTGTTCGACTCCGATGCCCGCAGCGCTCTGGCTGCCGGCGTCAACAAGCTGGCCGACGCCGTGAAGGTGACGCTGGGCCCCAAGGGCCGCTACGTTGCCCTGGAGAAGTCTTACGGCGCCCCGCTGATCACCAACGACGGCGTTACCGTGGCCAAGGAAGTGGAGCTGGAGAACCCCGTGGAGAACATGGGCGCCCAGCTGGTGCGCGAAGTGGCCGTGAAGACCAACGACGTGGCCGGCGACGGCACCACCACTGCCACCCTGCTTGCCGACGTTATTGTGAAGGAGGGCCTGAAGAACGTAACCGCCGGCTCTGACGCGCTGGCCATCCGTCGCGGCATTGAGATTGCCACCGACGCCGTGGTGACCGCCATCAAGGACGCCTCCACCCCCGTTTCCACCGAGGAGCAGATTGCCAACGTGGGCACCATTTCCGCCGGCGATGCCGAGATCGGCACCAAGATCGCCGAGGCCATGAAGGCCGTGGGCAACGATGGCGCCATTTCCGTCGAGGAATCCCAGACCTTCGGCCTGGAGATGGACATCGTGGAGGGCATGCAGTACGACCGCGGCTACATTTCCCCCTACATGGCCACCGACATGGAGAAGATGGAAGCGGTGCTGAAGGACCCGTTCATCCTGCTCACCGACCAGAAGGTGTCCTCCATCCAGGACATGGTGCCGCTGCTGGAAGAGGTCATGAAGTCCGGTCGCCCGCTGCTGATCGTAGCCGAGGACGTGGACGGCGAAGCGCTGGCCACCATCCTGCTGAACAAGCTGCGCGGCACGTTCAACTGCGTGTGCATCAAGGCCCCCGGCTTCGGCGACCGCCGCAAGCGCATCCTGGAGGACATCGCCGCTGTGACCGGCGCCCAGGTGGTGGACAAGGACTTCGGCATGACCATGGCCGATGCCACCGTTGCCATGATGGGCACCGCCCGTACCGTTAAGGTGACCAAGGACACCACCCTCATCGTGGATGGCGCCGGCGACAAGAAGGCCATCGAGGACCGCATCGCCGTCATCCGCGCCGAGCTGGAGCGCACCGATTCCGACTTCGACCGTGAGAAGCTGCAGGAGCGCCTGGCCAAGCTTTCCGGCGGCGTTGCCGTGCTGAAGGTGGGCGCTGCCACCGAGAGCGAGCTGAAGGAGAAGAAGTCCCGCATCGAGGACGCCCTGCAGGCTACCCGCGCTGCCGTGGAAGAAGGCATCGTGGCTGGTGGCGGCGTGGCGCTGATCAACGCCATCCCCGCACTGGATGGCCTGGCTGTGGACGGCGACGAGAAGGTGGGCGTGGACATCATCCGTCGCTCGCTGGAGGCGCCGCTGCGTTGCATCGCCGAGAACGCCGGCTATGAGGGCTCCGTGGAAGTGGCCGAGGTGAAGAAGGCTGCTGCCGGCTGGGGCCGCAACTACAAGAACGGCGAAACCGGCAACATGATCGAGATGGGCGTGAACGACCCGGTGAAGGTTACCCGCACGGCGCTGCAGTCCGCGGCTTCCGTGGCCGGCCTGATCCTGATCACCGAGGCCACCATCAACGAGATGCCGAAGGACGGCCCCGACCTGTCTGCCCTGGCTGGCGCCATGGGCGGCGGCGGTGGCATGTACTAAGCCGCAATCGCGAACAAGCTTCTGGAAGGACGGCTCCGAAAGGGGCCGTCCTTTTTGTTGCGAGATTTGGTTGGGCATGACAGGGGACGGGGGTAACGTCATATGGGGGCGCGGCGCGCCCCCATATGACGTTACCCCCGTCCCCTGTCATGCGGTATGCCGTGCCCGTACACCAGGAAGGGGCGGGGTGTCCTGGTCGGGTGCCGAACCTCACCTAACCAGGGCATCCCGCCCCTTCCCGGGGAACCGCTTTCGCCTCGTGCGGCGTTGTGCCCCATGTGGGCCCCTCCTTGGCCGGGAGGGGCGAGCTTGCTAAATTAGCAGGTCATCGATTTTTTGATAGTCGCCAATGCGATAGCTTTCTACGGCGTTGCCCTTCACCACGTACAGTACGTCGCCGATGCGGATGCCGCGGGTTGGCACCCAGCCCGTGCCGTTGGTTTCCTCCAGCATGTGCTGGCTAAAGCCGTTGTCTTCCGAGTAGCCGTATACGGCGTAGGCTTCGCGATCGGTGCTCACGGGGAAGCCGATCATGTCGGAGGCGGGGTCTATGAGGGCGGCCCGGTATTCGTTGAACGCATCGGAGTAATAAGTGCCGTCCAGCACGGCGGTGGCTACTTCCCGCACGTCGGCGGGGTTGCTGGTATCGAACATCGAAAGCTTCACGCCATCAGTGGCCCCTGCGTCGTCGGCACTCATGCCGATGCCCAGCAGCAGATTTTCACCGTAGGGGTGCAGGTACTCGCTGAAGCCGGGGATTTTCAGCTGACCGATGATGGTGGGGTTCTCCGGGTTGGAGAGGTCTACGCTGAACAGGGGGTCCACCTGCTTGAAGGTGACGAAGTAGCCCACGTTGCCCATGAAGCGGGCCGAGTACACCTGCTCTCCGGGGGCGATGTCGGCAATATTGCCCACCTCTTCCATCTGTTCGTTCAGCACGGTGAGGGCGCTTGAGGTGTCTTCGCCGTACACGGTGGTGACAACCCGCAGGTACCCGTTGTACTCGTCCAGGCAGAAGCTGCTGTCGAGGGTGCCGTTCACTTCTCCCTGGGCCACACCTTCCAACTGGCCTTTGTCGAAGGTGAACTTGCGGATGCAGGTTTTCAGGTCCGGGTCATCGCCGCCGGAGCTGTCCGGGGTGTCGGCTTCGCCTTCGCTGGGGTCATCGGCGGAGTTGTCGCTCGGGGCCGGGGCTTCCTCGTCGGGGGTTTCGGGGGATTGCGGCTCTGCTGCTGGGCCGTCGGCCGGAAGGGTAGCGGGATCGTCAGCCGGGAGAGTAGCCGGGTCGTCTACGGCCGGGTCGTCATTGACGCCTGCGCCATCCGGCCCTTCGGCGGGCGACGTTGCCCCGGGGGCCTCTTCGCCGTTTTCGCTCTCATCTGCCGGGGCGTCGCCCGGGTCTTCCGTGGCGGCTTCGGCAATCGGGTCGGTTTCGCCCGCCGGTTCGGCCATGTCGTCTGCAGCGAAGCGGGCGATGGGCATGATGCCCCAGTTGTAGCCGGTAGTCTCGTAGAGGAATACGCCGTCCTGGCTCATGTACACGCTGCCGCCGTTGCACAGGATGGCCTTTTGATCCACCACGGCGCTGGGGTTGGCGGCGTCAACGGTGGTGATCACCAGATAGTGGTCGCCCATGTTCTCCGGTGGCAGGTAGATGTCGCCGCATTCCACCGCCGCGCCGTTCACGCAGGGCACGTAAGCGGAGGGGTCGGTTCCTTCCGAGGTATCGTAGGTCCACTGGTCGCTGAACAGGTACACATAGCCGTCGGCAAAGCGAACGGTGTTATAGGTGCCTGTTTGGGTGAGCAAGCCTGTGGCCTGGGGGTTTGCCGGATCGGTGACGTCGTAGACATCCAGCCGCGTGGTCTCCGGTGGGAAGGTGTAGGTGCCGTCTGGCTGTTCTACCCCTTCGGGGAAAACGGTGGACAGCAGGTACAGGCGGCCGTCTTCAACGTAGAATTCGCTCACCTGGGCGCCCTTGGGTGCCTCGATAGCGCCGGCGGGGGTCATGTGGCCTTCGGCCGGATCAACGATGGCCACGGTGGTGCCGCTGTCTTGCAGCGCGTAGAGCCATCGGCCGTCGGTTTTCGCCACATCCGCTTCGCCGATGCCTTCAGTGCGCTCGTTGGTGTCGGTGAAGCTGGAGTCCTTCGTGGAATTTTGGGCGGTGAAGGCGGTTGCCGTTTCTGTGCGGGCCACCCCGGCGGTCTTGTCTTCCATGAACATCGTGCCGCCATCGCCCATGGCCTGTTGGCTCGCCAACAGGCAGTCGCGCACCTGGGCGTAGCCCTGGGCGGTGGAGAGGCCGCTTTCGGGGCTGGCAGGGGCGCTGGGGTCGCTCACGGCGGGCAGCGGCGAGGAGGGCGCGTCGATTGCCGCAGGGCTGAATTTGCCCTGGGCGGCAAGCGCCCCCACTACGCCCACGCCGCACAGCAGCGCCAAACAGGCAGCGGCGGCAATGGGCCAGCGCCACGTCACGTGGCGGCGAGGGGAGGCGGTGCCGGCCGCGGCGCTTCCGGTTTCAACGGGCGCCGGGGCGGCACTGGCCGGTTGCCCGCTGTCGGCGGTTTCGCCATCCGACTTTTGGGCATCGTGGGCCAGCAGCATCGCCTCGATGGCCTCGGGCTGCAGGCTGGCGGGAACGGGGTGCTGCTCGGCATCGGCGCGCAAGGCCCGTGCGGCAGCGTCAAATTCATCTTGCCTGGTCATTAGCTCACATCCTTTAGTTGGCCGGCTAGTTTGGCCAGCGCTCGCTTGTGCTTCGACCTTACGGTGTTGGGGTTCAGGTTCAGCAGCGCCCCTACTTCCTTCGAGCTGTAGCCGCCGAAAACCGCCATGGCCACAATCACCCGCTCTTCGTCGGGTAGCTGGCCGAACAGCTGGCGCACCGCCAGCGCGGTGGCGGCGTCGGGCCCGTCGTCTGGTTGTTCCGGTACTTGGTCGATGGGCTCCGGTGGTTGCTGGCGCAGTTTCTTGCGGCACACGTTCGCGGTGATGGTGAACATCCAGCTTTTGAAAGCTTCGTCCTTGCGCAGCCCCTCCATTCCCGTGTATCCGGCCAGCACCGCCTCGCTCACCGCGTCCTCTGCATCGTGCGGGTTGCGCATGGTGTACAGGGCGAAGCGATAAAGGTCCTGGTAAATCGTGCGGTATTGCTCAGTAAACGCTCGTGCGTCCATTTGTCCCCCAGTTTGGCTAAAAAGACGTCTTGTGTATAAGAGTATATAAGCAGCCCATCTGTTGCATCGGATTGGGAAATTTTTTGGAGCAGGGGGAAGGGCGGGGGCAGCCCAAGTCGCTCAAACAGTCCTGCTTTGGGAAAAGCGCCACTGGCGCTTTTCCGTCGTGCGGAACTCGCTTTGTTGGACCGCCCCCGCCCTTCCCCCGCACAGCCGAAACGGGCATTCTCGTAGGGCCGAGATTCTATCTCGGCCTGAGGCCGCGGCCCCGTGCGGCCCGTCCGTTTAGGCAGAGATGGAATCTCTGCCCTACGAATTCGACCTGAGGGCATGACGGGGGACGGGGATAACGTCATGTTCGGACCTGCGGCGGCATCCTGGGTGGGCCGACCCGATGGGCTCGGTACTCGATGCTCCGCGCTGCGCTACAATTACCGCCGATTACTTTCGAGAAACGGACGGCAGGCATGGCATTTCTTCTGGGCTGCGAAAAGGCGGCGGTGGAGTTCCCCACGAAAACGGTGTTCTCGGGCATATCGCTGGGGGTGGACGAAGGCGACCGCATTGGTATCGTGGGGCGCAACGGCGACGGCAAGTCCACGCTGCTGCGGCTTTTGGCGGGGCTGGTGCAGCCGGACGAGGGGCGCGTGCTTACCACCCGCGACACCCGGGTGGGCATCTTGGGCCAGGCGGACGCGCTGGACGCTGCGGCCACGGTAAAGCAGGCCATCTTAGGGGACATGCCCGATTACGCTTGGGCCAAGGATAACCGCATCAAGGGCATTTTGGCGGGGCTGGTGGCCGACATCCCCGGAAACAGGCTGGTGGGCACTTTGTCGGGCGGGCAGCGGCGCCGGGTAGACCTGGCCCGCCTTTTAGTGGGGGAGTGGGACGTGCTGATGCTGGATGAGCCCACCAACCACCTGGACATTCGCGCCATCACCTGGCTGGCCGGTTACCTGAAAACCATATGGCGCAAGGGGCAAGGGGCGCTTTTGGTGGTCACCCACGACCGCTGGTTTTTGGACGAGGTGTGCCTGAGCATGTGGGAAGTGCACCACGGCAAGGTGGAGCCGTTCGAGGGCGGTTTTTCCGCCTACATCATGCAACGGGTGGAGCGGGAGCGGCTGGCGAACCTGGCGGAGCAGAAGCGCCAGAACCAGCTGCGCCGCGAGCTGGCCTGGCTTTCCCGCGGGGCCCGGGCGCGGGCCACGAAGCCGAAGTTCCATGTGGCTGCCGCCCAGGCGCTCATTGCCGACGTACCCCCGCTGCGCGACGAACTGGCCCTGAAGCGCATGGCCATGGCGCGGCTGGGCAAAGACGTGGTGGAGCTGAAGGGGGTCACTGAAGCCTTCGACGGCCACAAGGTGCTCGACGATGTATCCTGGATTATCGGCCCCGGCGATCGCTACGGCATCGTGGGCGGCAACGGTGTGGGGAAAACCACGTTGCTGCGGGTGATCCAAGGGGCGCTGGCACCCACGGCGGGCCGGGTGAAGATTGGCAAGACGGTGCGCTTCGCCGTGCTGTCCCAGCATTTGGATGAGCTGACGGCCTTAGGCGACGACCGGGTGCGCCAGGTGATTTCCCGCTACAGCCGCCGCACTATGCTGGACGGCAAGGAGATGACGCCGGCGCAGGTGCTGGAGAAGCTGGGCTTTACGAAGGTCGATCTGAACGAGCCGGTGTGCGACCTTTCCGGCGGTCAAAAGCGGCGGTTGGCGCTGATGCTTATTTTGCTGGACGAGCCCAATGTGCTGATTTTGGACGAACCGGGCAACGACTTGGACACCGATATGCTGGCGGCGGTGGAGGATGTGCTGGACGGTTGGCCCGGCACCCTTTTGCTGGTCACCCACGACCGCTACCTGATGGAGCGGGTGACCGACCACCAGTTTGCCATCGTTGACGGCAAGGTGCGCCACCTGCCTCGCGGCGTTGAGGAGTACCTGGAGCTGGCGGCGGCCCGTGAAGTGGCCGGAGCGGTGCCGCCCGGCTTCACCGACGCCGAGGAGCGCGCGGCGGGTGCGGTGGCGGATGAAGCGGCTGCGCTGACGGCGACGGCGGGTGCAGTCCCGGCGGCCCCGAAGCTTTCCGGTGGCGAGCAGCGGCAGCTGCGCAAACTGATGGCCTCCAACGAGAAGAAGGCGGACACCTTGCGGGGCAGAATCGCCGCCAAGCAGGAGGAAATGGCCGCCGCCGACCCTTCCGATTACCTCGCGCTGGGAAAGATTCAAGAGGAAATCACCCAGATGGAGGACCAAATCGAAGAGCTTGAGTTGGAATGGCTGGAAGCGGCTGAAAAGTTGGGAGAGTAGCGCGCCGCAACCCGGGCGCTTACTTGCCCAGCAGGTGGCGGATGGCGGCTATGGGGTGCTTGGTGATCATGCGGGGGCCGGCGTAGCGCATGACGGCGCAGATGCGCTGGCGTTCTTCGGGCCGGTAGCAATGGTTGCCGCACTGCTCGCAGGACACTTTGGTGGCCATTTGCCGGCAGCGCTCGGTGCGCAGCAACGCGTAATCGTCGATGACCTTGCACTCAGGGCACACCGCTTCGCCGCAATGGGCCGTCTCGGTGCGCTGCGCGTCGTCATGATGGCCGGCGCAGTACATGGCCACCATCTGAGAGATGGTGCGCTTTTCGCGCAGGCGCCGCTTCGCCACTTTCGGGCTGTCAACTGAATTAACCATGCCCGGCAGTATATCCGCCCCTGTTTGCTTTGCGACCTCCAGCAGCAGGAAATCCACAGGTTTCTGGAGCAGGGGGAAGGGCGGGGGCAGCCCAAGTCGCTCAGACAGTCCTGCTTTGGAAAACGCGCCACTGGCGCGTTTTCGTCGTGCGGAACTCGCTTTGTTGGACCGCCCCCGTCCTTCCCCCGCACAGCTGAAACGGACCCGTTCGCCCGGAGCAACATCCTGGCTGGGCCGACCCGGCGGGTCGGAGCGAGGTCCGGCCAGGCGGAGTAGAGGGGAAATCCACTCGACCGCAGGTCGAGTTAGTTCCCCTCGTGCGGAGCGTCGAGCGCAGGCCTGTCGGGTCGGCCCACCCTCCAGAGGTTCCCCAAAAACCTATAGGTTTTCCAACGGATGGGTGGCGAAGGGAGTGGGCGCGGGGAAACTGCTACAATAGTTAGTCGCATTTTTCGAGAACTGCAGCGAAGGAGCGCTTGAACTATGGCTCAGCCTACTGATAACGCCCAGATGAACGACCCTGTTTTCGCCGAGGAACAAGCGCACCTCTCGGCCACGTACGGAGCGCTGCAGCAGATTGGCCGCACCACTGCGAAGGCACTGGAAGAGGCGGCGCTTAAGGCGGCGGCCGACAAGGAGTCGATGGCCGACGAGCTGGCTCGCAACTTCGCCACTGCCGATGATGCGCTGGAAACCTGGGCTGACTTCGCCGCCATGGACCGCATCATCGATGGCTACAACCTGGCCCAAACCGCCAACGCTGAGAAGCTGAAGACGGTGGAGCTGCTGCTGAAGCGCCCTTATTTCGCAAAGATTGTGGTGACGCCCAAAAGCACCGGCAAGCAGCGGGAGCTCTACATCGGGGCGGCGGGCATTGCCGGCGAGGACTACCGCCGGCTGGTGGTGGACTGGCGCAGCCCCGTGGCCGAGGTGTACTACAACCAGTCGGAAGGCCCCACTTCCTACAAGGTGGACGGGCGCACCATCGAGGTGGAGCTGCAGCTGCGGCGCCAGTTCGACATCGACGAGAACCGCTTGAACGCCTACTTCGACACCACGGTGGCCATTGAGGACCCGCTGCTTTTGGCGTCGCTGGCCCACGAGCGCAGCGCCCACATGAGGGCCATCACCGCCACCATTCAGCGGGAGCAGAACACTGTGGTGCGCCATGAAGACGTGCCGGTGCTGCTGGTGAGGGGCATCGCCGGCAGCGGCAAAACTTCGGTGATGATGCAGCGCATCGCCTACCTGCTGTTCCAAAACCGCAGCGACCTTAAGGCCCAAGACGTGTTTCTGCTGTCGCCGAACCCGCTGTTCGCCCGCTACATCGAAGACGTGCTGCCGGAGATGGGGGAGGCCAACCCCGAAACCCTCACCTGGGAGCAGTTCGCCCAGGCGCACCTGCCGAAGGGGCGCGGCGCCGGCTCTCCGGCGGTGCCGTTGCAGCGGCTGGAGGCTATGGAGCGTGCGGTGCGACAGCTGGAGTTTTCCGACGGCGATTTCTGCGACATAACCCTGTTCGGCACGCGGCTCATCGCTGCCGACCAGGCGCGCAAGGTGTCGGAGAAGTACGGGCATCTGCCGGCCGGGCCGCACCGGGTGGCGCTCATGCGCGAGGAGCTGTGGAGCAAGCTGGAGTCGCGGTTGGGGTCTATGGCCGCTTCCGATGGCATTCAGGACGAGATTTCGGCCCTCTCCATCGAAGAGCAGCTGCGCATTCTGGGGGAGCTGTACGACCCCTCTACCGAGCAGGAGGCGCGAGAGCAGGCGCTGGTGTACGTGCGCGACCGCTTCGCCGAGGCCTTCGACATGGTGGAGCGGGACGAGTGGCTGAACATCGAGGCCATCGGGCGCCGTTTGGCGGGCGGCAACATCGGCTCGCTAGAGTGGCTGTTCGCGAAGATGCTGGTGACGGGGCTTTCCAACCCCGATGCGCGGTTTGTGATGGTGGACGAGGTGCAGGACTACACCGAGGCGCAGCTGCTGGTGCTGGCCACCTACTTCCGCCGCGCCCACTTCCTGCTGCTGGGCGATCCCAACCAGGCCATCGACGAGCACACCGCCAGCTTCGATGAAGTGAAAGCGCTGATGGGGGCCCGTTTCGGCCAGGTGAGCGAATGCGGCCTCATGACCAGCTACCGCTCTTCCCCCGAAATCACGGCGCTGTTCGCGCGCCTGGCGGCCGACGGTGCCCGCATGGAGATATCGTCGGTGCGCCCGGCGGTGGAAGAGGTGCAGCTGGTGCGGTGCGAAACTGCCGACGAGCAGCAGCAGGCCCTGCGCCGCGCGGTGGCGGCCGCGCGGGAGGCGGGCGGCCTGGCCGCCGTGGTGGTGCCTTGGAAGAGCGACCTGAAGCGCACGGCCGCCCAGCTGGAAGGGGAGGGGGTGCTGCCCCTCACCGATGCGGACACGCTGCCGGCCGAAGGGGTGGTGCTGCTGCCGCTGAAGCTGGCGAAGGGGCTGGAGTTCGACAGCGTAGTGGTGCCGGATGTGTCGGAGGCGGTATTCCCGGCTGGGGAAGACATCGCCCGCCGTCGCCTCTACACCACCGTTTCCCGCGCCACCTCGCACCTCACCCTCATCTCCAAAGGCGCTCCCACTGGCTGGCTGGGTTCGCTCTAAAGCTCCTCGAAGAAGCCCACGCGGAAGTTCTTGAACACCACTTCGCCGGTCTCTTGGGTGGCGTCCAGGTCCACGTCCGCCTCGATGCGGAAGTCGCCGTCGCCCTCTTCGTCCAGGAAAATCTGGGTGGCGTGCCAGGTGTGGTCGGTTTGCTCGTTGGCCGGGTCGGTGACGAAGTAGGCGGCCGATCGGGCGTTGCCGTCGATGGAGATGGCCTTGTGGGCTGCGTGGAAATCCTCCAGCGCTTCCCGCCAGCGGCGCTCACCGAAACCCCACTCGCCGTCCAGCCGCCCCAATTCGGCCACGTTGCCCAGCGCCGCCAGCCGCACGCGGGCGAACAGGGCGTTGCGCACCATCACCTCCATGCCGTGGCGGTCGGCCACGATGGCGGTGGCGTCCAGTTGCGGCATGAGGGCCTCGGGCACGTCGCCGGCGTTCTCCCATGCTTCCACCAGGCTGGAGTCGGTGGTGCGCACCATGAAGCCCAGCCACGCGATGATGTCCAGCAGCCGCTCGTCCAGCGCATCCGGCGGCAGCGTGCGCACCAGCACCCGGAAGGCGTCGGAGAGGTAGCGCAGCAGCGTGCCCTCCGATTTCGCGATGTTGTAACGGCCGATGTAGGTTTTGAAGTCGCTGGCGGTTTCCACCATGTCCCGCAGCACCGACTTCGGCTCCAGCTGGTAGTCGCGGGCCCAGGGTACCGATTCGCAGTAGATGCCGAAGGCCTGGGCCAGCAGGCCCTCCAGCGGCTTGGGGTAGGTGATGTCTTGCAGCCGCTCCACCCGCTCTTCGTAGTCCACGCCGTCTGCCTTCATGAGGGCCACCGCTTCGCTGCGGGCCTTCTTCTCCTGTGCCCGCAGCACCTTCGCCGGGTTTTCCAGCGTGGCTTCCACCAGCGAAATCACATCCAGCGCGTAGCGTTCGCTCTCGGGGTCCAGCAAGTCCAGCGCCGCCAGCAGAAACGGGGAAAGCGGCTGGTCAAGCGCGAAGTCGGGCGGCAGGTCCACCGTCAGCACATAGTTGGCGCGCCCCTTCTCGTCTTGCTGCTCAAGCACCACGCCCCCCTCCAAAAGGGTGGCGAAAATCTCATCGGCGCGGGCGTTCAGCTGGGCCTTTTCCTCGGGGGTTTGGGCGGAGTCCGCAATCAGCTGCCGCACGTTCTCTCGGGCGTCGCCGCCGCGGCTCACCACCGAGAGCACCATCGAGTGGGTGATGCGCATGCGGGGCACCAGCGTCTCTGGCGGCTTCTCAATCAGATGCTCGAAAGTTTGCTGGTTCCAGCTGACAAACCCCTCGGGCGGCTTCTTCTTTTTCAGCTTGCGCAGCTTTTTGGGGTCGTCGCCCGCTTTCACCATCGCCTTGTGGTTTTCAATTTCGAACTCCGGCGCCAGAGCGATCACCATGCCTTCGGTGTCGAAGCCGGCCCGGCCGGCCCGGCCCACAATTTGGTGGAACTCGCGGGAGCGTAGGCGGCGCATCTTTACGCCGTCGAACTTGGTGAGCTGGGTGAGCAGCACCGTGTGGATGGGCACGTTGATGCCCACGCCCAGGGTGTCGGTGCCGCAGATGACCGGCAGCAGCCCCTGTTGCGCCAGCCGTTCCACCAAAAGCCGGTAACGGGGCAGCATGCCGGCGTGGTGCACCCCCACTCCCGCCTGCAGCAGCCGCTGCAGAATTTTGCCGAAGGGGGTGGTGAACTTCGTGCCCTTCACAGCGTCTTTCAGGGCTTCCCGCTGCTCTTTGGTGGATACGCCGTAGCTGGCCAGGTTGCGGGCGGTGCCCAGCGCTTCGTCCTGGGAGAAGTGCACGATGTAGAGCGGCGCTTCCCCTTTGCGCAGCCCTAGCTCCACCGTGGCCTCCGGCGCATCCAGCGTGTATTGGTAGGTGAGCGGCACCGGGCGCGGGGCATGGGCTATCACGTCCACCGTCCGGCCGGTGCGCTCCTTGAGGGCGGCGGCGATGGCGCTGGTGTCGCCCAGCGTGGCGCTCATCAGCAGAAACTGCGTGTTGGTCATGGCTATCAGCGGCACTTGCCAGGCCCAGCCGCGGTCGGGGTCGCCGTAGAAGTGGAACTCGTCCATGGCCACGCAGCCCACGTCCGCTTCGGCCCCTTCCCGCAGCGCCACGTTCGCCAGAATCTCGGCGGTGCAGCAGAGGATGGGGGCGTCGGTGTTGATGGAGCTGTCGCCGGTGATCATGCCCACGTTCTCGCGGCCAAAGATGTCCACCATGTGGAAGAACTTCTCGCTGACCAGGGCCTTGATGGGGGCGGTGTAGTAGCAGCGCTTGCCGGTGGCAAGCCCCAGGAAGCACATGCCCTCCGCCACCAGCGATTTGCCCGAGCCGGTGGGGGTGCCCAGAATCACGTGGTTGCCGGCCGCCAGCGCCAAAAGCGCGTCCTCTTGGTGGGGCCAGGGGGTAATGCCTCGGGCGTCCACCCATTCCAGGAAGGTTTCCAGCGCCTGCTCTTCCCCCATGAAGGGGTCGGCGGCTTCCAGCTGCTCTTGGGTTTGCCCCTCGTCCACCCACCAGGAGGGGGCCAGTCGTCCCAGCGAGCCGAAGGCGAAGGCATCGCCGGCATCGGCAGGGGAGGCGGGGTTTTCGGTTTCAGCGGGCATGGGAGGCGTCCTTTAGCTTCAAGATAATATCGAACCTCTTATTTTAGCTGTTCCCCGCCACCGGGTGCGGGCCGTTGCAGTAAACTGCATCCGTTTGTTCATTCAAGGAGGGTTCATGGAAAAAGGCAATGTGAAGGCGCTTCTGCCCATCGCGGTATTTTTAGTGCTGTACCTGGGGCTGGGGGTGCTGTTCGAGTACGGCATGGGCATTTCCATGGGCTTCTACAACATACCCATCGTGGTGGTTTTCCTAGTGGCGCTTCTGGTGGCCTGTTTCCAAAACCGCAGCCTGCCCTTCGACGACAAGCTGGCCGTCATGGGGCGCGGCATCGGCGATAAAACCATCGTCACCATGATCCTCATCTTCCTCACCGCCGGCGTGTTCGTGGGCACGGTGGGGCGCAACTCCGCTGAGAGCGTGGCGTTCTTCATGCTGGACATCATTCCGCCCGAGTTCGCAGTGGCGGTGCTGTTCGTGGTCAGCTGCTTCGTGTCCATATCCATGGGCACGTCGGTGGGCACCATCACCCTTATCACCCCCATCGCGGTGGCGGTTTCCACGGCTTCCGGCTTCAGCTTGCCGCTGTGCGTGGCTTCGGTGATGGGCGGCGCCATGTTCGGCGACAACCTGTCGTTCATCTCCGATACCACCATTGCCGCGTGCCAGGGGCAAGGTTGCCAGATGAAGGATAAGTTTCGGGAGAACTTCAAGATAGCCCTGCCGGCTGCTGTGGTAACCCTGGTGGTGATCTTGGTCATGACGCTGGGCACCCCCGTTGCCAGCGAGGTGGCCCACGAGTACCAGCTCATCGAGCTGGTGCCCTACATCATCGTGCTGGTGGGGGGCATTGTGGGCATTAACGTGTTCATCGTACTGCTGCTGGGCATCGTGTCCGGTGCGGTGATTGTGGTGGCTACCGGTTCGGTGGCCGCTACCGACCTTCTGGCCAATATGGGCTCCGGCGCGGCCGGCATGTTCGAAACCACCATGGTGGCGGTGCTGGTGAGCGCCATTTGCGCCCTCATTCGCGAATACGGCGGCTTCACGGCGCTGTTGAACGGCATCCGCCGCTTGTTCAAAAGCCGCAAGGGCGGCCAGTTGGGCATGGGGCTTCTGGTGGCGGCCATGGACGTGGCCACCGCCAACAACACCGTGGCCATCGTGATGGCCAACCCCATCGCCCGCCAGATGGCGGAAACCTACGGCATCACCCGCCGCAAAACCGCCTCCATCCTGGACACCTTCTCTTGCGTGATGCAGTGCCTGCTGCCCTACGGCGCCCAGATGCTGGTGGCCATTTCCGCCTGCGCCTCGCTGGGCCAGGCCGTCACGGCTTTCCAGATCATCCCGTTCTTGTTCTACCCCTTCTGCCTGTTGGCCAGCGTGCTGCTGTTCATCTTCGTGGTGCCGCCGAAAGACCGCCGTCCCGACGCGGAAGTGCCGCCGACGGATGCCGACGGTGCCCGCAGCGCTCTGGGGGACTAGCCGCCCCCGCTTTCAGCGGAGCGGTTGCGGCGTAGCCGCCGGTTTTGGCCAAAAACCCCATCTTTGTTAGAGGCGGGCGCCGGCAACGGGCGCCAAAATGCCCCCTGCAGGGCCTTCGCGCGTCGTTTAAGGGTCTCGCAGGGCAATAAATTATTTCAAACGGTTAGTTTTCAGCGCAGCTGTTTGACATAGGTGGGTTTTCTGGCCAAAGAGCCGCGCTGGGGAGTGCGGCTAGCTGCGACAGGCTTCCACGAAGGCGGCGAAGATGGCGGATTGGCTGTCTAAGTATTCCGGATGCCACTGCACCCCCAGGTAGAAGGGGTGTTCTGGGTCGTAGATGCCCTCGGTGATGGCTTCCGACCACGCAACCGGCGCAAGCCCTTCCCCCAAAGTGGCGAGGCACTGGTGGTGCATGCTGTTGGTGGTGGCAACGGCGCAGCTGCGGCACAGGGTGCTGGCGGGTTCGGAGCAGGGGGCCGCATCGGCCGCGGCTGCAGGGGCGGCGTTTTTCTGCTGCGGTGTGGTGCAGGCGGAGCAGCGGCGGCAGTTGAGGGCGATGTGGGTTTCCGCATCGTAGCGCACCACGTGGGTGCAGGCGGTGTAAGGGGGCTCCTGGCGATGGGAGGCTTCCGCCAGCCCGTCGGTCAGCAAATCGGCGTGCATGGTGCCGCCGGCCGCCACGTTGATGATCTGGCACCCGCGGCAGATGCCCAGCGTGGGCGTGCCGGATGTGCGGGCGTTGCGGGCCAGCTCCAGCTCAAGCCAGTCGCGGTTCTCGTCCACCAAGTCCACCAGCGCCAGCGCTTCGGAAGAAGTGTCGTGGGTGGGGTAGTGGCGGGGGTGGATGTCGCCGCCGCCGGTGAGCAGCAGGCCGTCAATTAACTGCAGGTAGTGCTGGGCCATGGCCTCGTTGGCCTCGCGGCCGCCGGCCACGGGGGAAAGCAGGATGGGGGTGCCGCCGGCCGCCGCGATGCGGTCGATGTATTCGCAGTTCACCCGTTCATGCCCCTGCGCCTCGTCCAGGGTACAGGTGAGTCCGATGACCGGTTGCCGTTCCATGTGCGTCCTTTCTCGTTGCCTTTCAGTTTACGCAACCAATGTTTCCCGCCTGTGTCCAATTTGTCTAGTGGCAGAACAGGGGCATGGGGCGTGCCAGGGGGACGTTCGCCTGACACGGGGGCATGGCGTTCGCCTGACACGGGGGCATGACGCTCCCTCCCCTGACACGGTGGCATGACGCCCCTCCCCTGACACGCTTGCGCGAATTTTCAACTTTGGTAGGGGTTTTGGTGCCGGAGAATTAAGCGAACTGGGGTTTTGTCTTGCGAAAATGCGCTTTTCCTACCAATGTTGCTAAAATGCGCCGTTTTCCCTACCAAAGTTGAAAAAACGCGATGCGCCGCGCGCATTTTCGCGGCTTTGGTAGGGGTGTGCGGCGAGGGGCCGGGAGGTCGCGCCGAACGGCCGTGGCGGCGAGGGCTCGAACGGCCGTGGCGGCGAGGGCGCGGGGCGTGCGGCCGCGGTGCGTGCGGCCGCGGTGCGGCGAGGGTGTGCGGGACGGGGGGGCCGCGCCGCGCAGGGGGTTGGGTGCCGCTTTTGCAACCGTGGAGAGGGGTGGGCCGTTGAACTGCTACACTGATGGCAATTTATCGGAGCGGCCCTGCCCCACGCATCGGGCCGCATTGGCGCCCGCGCCCCGGGCGCCCCATTGCAAGGAGAGACCATGCTTCGCGCCAACCACCCCCAGGTGAGGGCCCTGTTGCTTAAGGGCAACTTCGGGTTGGAGAAGGAGAGCCTGCGCATCGACGGCGGCGGCTTCTTGGCCCAAACCCCGGCTCACTTCGCCGATAACGTGCACATCGTGCGTGACTTCTCGGAAAACCAGGTTGAGGTGAACACCGAGATTGCCGCCACCCCTCAAGCGGCGGTGGATTTGCTGGAGAGCTACACCGCCCAGGTGCAAAAAACGTTGCGCCACATGGACGAGCGCGAGTACCTGTGGCCGTTCTCGAACCCGCCCTACATCCGCAGCGAACGGGACATCCCCATTGCCCAGTACACCGGCGCCGAGGCATCGAAGACGGTGTACCGCGAGTACCTGTCCGACCGCTACGGCCGCTACAAGATGGCGTTTTCCGGCATTCACCTGAACTATTCGTTCGCCGATGAGCTGCTGCGGGCCGACTTCGCCCTTTCCGATTGCCAGGATTTCGACCGCTACCGGGACGACTTGTATGTGATGCTGGCCAAGAAATCGGTCATCTACGGCTGGATCCTCACCGCCGTCATGGCCGCCAGCCCGGTGATGGATTCGTCTTTCGTGGAGAAGGGGAAAATCGGCGGTGAGCTGTTCCAAGGGCTTGCCACGGTGCGCTGCTCTGAACTGGGCTACTGGAATTTCTTTGCCCCCATTTTGGATTACAGTTCGGCCGAGGCCTATGCTGACAGCATTCAACAGTACGTGGACAGCGGGCTGATTCGCTACCCCTCCGAGCTGTATTACCCCATTCGCCTGAAGCCGCGCGGCGATTACGGGCTGCAGGCGCTGAAGGAGGGCATCAGCCACATCGAGCTGCGCATGGTGGACCTGAACCCGCTGGTGCGGGCTGGCATCGATGTGCGCGACGTGCTGTTCAGCCAGCTGCTATTGGTGTGGATGGCCAGCACGCCCGACGAGGTGCTGACCACGAAAGACCAGGTGCAGGCGGTGCAGAATTTCAAGAACGCCGCCCATTTCGATTTGAAGACGGTGAAGATCGTGATGCCCAACGGCGACGCGTTCTCGGTGGTGAAAACCGCCAGCAAGGTAATCGACCAGATGGAGGCGTTCTATGAGGGCTTTGGCCCCGAGGTGGCCGAGTGCTTGGAATTTCAGCGGGCGAAGTTCGAGAACCCGGAAAACCGCTACGCCTGGAAGATTCGCCACCAATTCGGCGAGGGCTATGTGGCCCGCGGGCTGGAGCTGGCGCGGCAGCAACAGGCCAGTTACCTGGGAGAGTAGCTGGGCGGCCGCAGGAAAATCCGTCCAATGGAAAATAAAGTCTAGCAATTTGGTAGGAATAGTCTATAATCCGGTGAAAACCCCGCAGGCAGTCAGGGCGCGCCCCCGCCCGGATACGGGGTTTGGAAACGAACAGGGTAGAGAAGCTAAAAGGAGAGAGCTCATGATCTACACCAGCGTTGAGCAGCTGATTGGCAACACCCCGCTCCTGGAGCTGGCCAATTACGAAAAGAACCACGGCCTTGCGGCTAAAATCGTGGGCAAGGTGGAATCGTTCAACCCCGCCGGCTCTGTGAAGGACCGCATTGCCCTTAACATGCTGAACAGCGCCATCCGCGACGGCAAGGTGAACCAAGATACCGTGCTCATCGAGCCCACCTCCGGTAACACCGGCGTCGGGCTGGCGGCGCTGGCGGCGGCGAAGGGCCTGCGCCTCATCATCTGCATGCCGGAAACCATGTCCATCGAGCGCCGCAACCTAATGGCCGCCTACGGGGCCGAGCTGGTGCTCACCCCTGGCGCTCAGGGCATGAAGGGGGCCATCGCCAAGGCGGACGAGCTGGCAGCGGAAATCCCCAACTCCTTCATCCCCGGCCAGTTTGTGAACCCCGCCAATCCGCAGGTGCACTTCGCCACCACCGGCCCGGAAATCTGGGAGGCCACCGAGGGGAAGGTGGACATCTTCGTGAGCGCTTTCGGCACCGGCGGCACCATTTCCGGCACCGGGGCCTTTTTGAAGCAGCAGAATCCCGCCATTCGGGTGGTGGGGGTGGAGCCGGCCGCGTCGCCGGTGGTTACCCAGGGCGTTGCCGGCCCCCACAAAATTCAGGGCATCGGCGCTGGGTTCATCCCCGAAACCCTGAACCTGGACGTGGTGGACGAGGTGCTAACCGTCGAGAACGACGAAGCCTTCGCCGTGGGCCGCGAGCTGGCGGCCAAAGAGGGGCTTTTGGTGGGCATCTCTTCCGGCGCGGCGGTGGCGGCGGCCACAAAGCTGGCCGAGCGCCCTGAAAACGCCGGAAAGACCATCATGGTGATCCTTCCCGACACTGGCGAGCGCTACCTTACCACCGAGATGTTTGCGAAGTAACCGAAGGGCTGCATTTACTTACGGCAAGGGCCGCATGGGGTTGGAACCATGCGGCCCTTTTGCGTTAGGTGGGGTGATTTGTCGGGGGGTTGAGCATTCGTTGGGCCGAGATTTTTTTTTTCTTGGCCCAATGTTGCGGCCAAATGCGGGTTGTCGGTTAGGCAGAGATAGAATCTCTGCCCTACGAATGTTGCCGCAGAACGCGGGCTACCGGTTGGGCAGAGGCGGAATCTCTGCCCAACGAATGCTGTGGCAGGATGCGGGTTGTCGGTTAGGCGGAGATAGAATCTCTGCCCAACGAATTCGACCTGGAATCACACTCTGCGCGCTGGTAAACGCCCGCTAGGTTCGTGAGGGTGCGGTAGTCGTCGGTACCTTCCTTTGCCAGCTCGCTTTGCAGCAGGGCCGAGTGTTGGGGCAGGCGGCCGGCCAGCGCGGTGAAGCGGTTTTGCTTGTTCAGGAATTCCTCCATATTGCCGGTGGGCTGGGCGTAGTCCACTTGCAGCGGGTCTTTCCCGGCGGCGGCGCGGCGCGGATCGAAGCGGAACAGCGGCCAAAAGCCCGCCTTCACCCCTTCCTTCGCCAGACGGATGTTGGTGGCCATGCCGCCGTGGATGCCCCAGGAGATGCAGGGGCACAGCGCCACCACGATGGAAGGGCCGTTGTAGCTTTCCGCCTCGCGGAAGGCGTCGATAGTCTGTTGCATGTTTGCCCCCAGGCAGATGTTGGCCACGTATACGTAGTCGTACTGCAGCATCATGCGCCCCAGTTTCTTCTTGGGGGTGGGCTTGCCGTCCAGCGAGAAGCCGGAAACCGACCCCAGCTGGGTGGCCTTGCTCATCTCGCCGCCGGTGTTGGAGTAGCCTTCGGTGTCCAGCACCAGGATGTTCACGTTCTGCTTGCTGGCCAGCACCTCGTCCAGCCCGTCGAAGTCGATGTCGTAGGCCCAGCCGTCGCCGCCCACAATCCACACGCTCTTCTTTTGGAAGAGAGTCTTTTCAGCCAGGATGCGCTGGATGCGGCTGGCCTCTTCGCTGGTGGCGGGCCGGTAGGCTTCCAGGTTCTCGCAAATGATGCGCCCCAGGTTGCCGGCGGCGTTCGGTTCGTCTTTGAACTCCAGCCAGTCTTCAATCAAGCTGCGGGTTTCCTCGTCCATCTGCGAAGAGCCGTCGGCCAGCTGTTGCTGCAGCAGATTGGTCAGGCCGGAGCGGCGCACGTCCAGGGCGCGGGTGATGCCGAAGCCGTACTCGGCATTGTCCTCGAATAGCGAGTTGCCCCACGCCGGCCCGTGGCCGCGCTTGTTGGCGCAGTAGGGCATCGAGGGGCTGTAGGCGCCCCAGATGGAGCTGCAACCGGTGGCGTTGGCGATGATCAGCCGGTCGCCGAACAGCTGGGTGAGCATCTTCACATGAGGGGTTTCGCCGCAGCCGCCGCAGCAGCCGGAGAACTGCAGCAGTGGCTGCTGCAGCTGCAGGGTGGCAACGGTGGTGGGGGCGGCCAGGTGGTCTTTGGGGGAGATGTTCTTCTGGGCGAAGGCGAGGTTTTCCCGCTGCGCGTCTAGTTGCGAGCTCAGAGGCTTCATGACCAGGGCCTTCCCCGGCGCCGGGCAGTTGTCGGCGCAGCTGCCGCAGCCCACGCAGTCTTCCGGGAACACCTGGATGCGCAGCTGCTTGCCCTTGAGGGCCGCCAGTGTGGCCGGCTTGGTGGCGAAGGCGTCTGGCGCCCCTTCAAGCTCGGCGGGCGCGGCCACGAAGGGGCGGATGGCGGCGTGGGGGCACACGGTGGCGCATTGGTAGCACTGGATGCATTTGTCCACGTCCCATTCGGGGATGTTCACCGCAACGCGCCGCTTCTCGTAGGCGGTGGAGCCCAGCGGTTGGAAGCCGGCAGGGTGCATGGCCGACACCGGCAGCTGGTTGCCCTCAAGGCGGGATATGGGGGCGAAGTAATCGCGGATGTAGGCGGGCCCTTCGGCGATGGCCTGGGCGTTGCTGGCCACGGCGCCGGTTTTGGCGTGGGCCCACGAGGCGGGGTAGCGCACCTCTTTCAGTCGGGCCGCCGTTTGGTCGATGGCGGCGATGTTGGCGTCTATCACCTTCTGCCCTTTGGCGGCGTACAAGGTGGCGATGTCGCGTTTCAGCAGCTCAACGGCCTGTTCGAAATCCATCACCCCCGCCAGCTTGAAGAACGCCGTCTCCATGATCATGTTGATGCGCGGCCCCAGCCCCACTTCTTGGGCCAGCTTGTTGGCGTCGATTTGGAAGAAGCGAGCGTGCTTGGCCGCTAGCGCTTGCTTGAAAGCCGCCGGCAAGTGGGCGCCCAGCGCCTCTAGCGAGCCCCAGGGGCAGTTCAGCACGAAGATGCCGCCGTCTTTCAGGTGGTCCAGCATGGGGTAGCCCCGCAGCGGGTAGATGTCTTTGTGGCAGCCGATGTAGTCCGCCTCTTCCACCAGGTAAGGGGAGTGGATGGGGGCGTTGGAGAAGCGCTGGTAGGAAATGGTGAGGCCGCCGGACTTTTTGCCGTCGAACCAGGAGTACTCCTGCACGTAGCTGCCGGTGGCGTCGCCCACCATCTTGGCTGCCTGCTTGTTGGCCCCCACGGTGCCGTCCGAGCCGAAGCCGTAGAAAATGGACTGCTGGTAGCGGCTGTTGGGCAGCGTGTTCACCGCCGGCCCCACAGGGATGGAAAGGCGGGTAACGTCGTCGGTTATCCCTACGGTGAAACGGCGCAGCGCCTTGCCCGCCCCGCTTTCGGCCCCGGCCGCCTCGCCGCTGAAAAGCCGCAGATGGTCGAACACCGCAATGGCATCGGCAGGGGAGAACTCCTTGGAGCTCAAGCCGTAGCGGCCGCCGATTACGTCCATCTTCCGGCCGCTGTCGAAAGCCGCCTGCACCAGGTCTTGCAACAGCGGCTCCCCCTGACTGCCCGGCTCTTTCGTGCGGTCCAGCGCCGCCAGCGCCTGCACGGTGTTCGGCAGGGCCGCCATGGCCGCCGTCGCGTCGAAGGGGCGGTACAGCCGCACTTTCAGCACCCCCACCTTCTGCCCCTGGGCGTTCAGGTGCGCCGCTGCTTCCGCCAGTGTGTCGCAGGCGCTGCCCATGGCCGCCACCACCCGCGTGGCGTCCGGCGCTCCCGCGTAATCGAACAGGTGGTAGGCGCGCCCGGTCAGTTGCGCCACCTTGTCCATGTTGGCCTGCACGATAGCCGGCATGGCGTTGTGGTAGCGGTTGGCGGCCTCGCGGTTTTGGAAGTAGATGTCGGGGTTTTGGTCGGTGCCGCGCATCATGGGGTTCTGGCAGTCCATGGCCTGCGCCTTGAACCGCTGCACCGCGCCCCAATCCACCAGCCCCCGCATGGCTTCCGGGCTGATGGTGTCGATGGTGGTTATTTCGTCGGAGGTGCGGAACCCGTCGAAGAAGTGGGCGAAGGGTAGGCTGCCCTGGATGGCGGAAAGGTGGGCCACCAGCGAGAGGTCCATGCATTCCTGCACCGAATTGGAGGCCAGCATGCAGATGCCCGAGGGGCGTATGGCCATGATGTCCTGGTGGTCGCCGAAGATGGACAGCGCGTGAGCCGAGAGCGACCGCGACGTGATGTGGAACACCCCCGGCAGCAGTTCGCCGGCAATCTTGTACAGGTTGGGAATCATCAGCATCAGCCCCTGCGATGCGGTGAAAGTGCTGGTGAGGGCCCCGCCGGCCAGGCTGCCGTGCACCATGCCCGCCACGCCTTTTTCTGACTGCATTTCCTTTACCATCACCGGCTGCCCCAGCAGGTTCTTCTTGCCGGCCGCCGACCACGCCTCCACGGTTTCGGCCATTCGCGATGCGGGGGTGATGGGAAAGATTACGGCGGCTTCCGAGAGGGCGTAGGCGGCGTAGGCGGCGGCGGTCATGCCGTCCATCGGTTTGCGTTCAGATGCCATGATCCGTCTCCTTCAACACTGGCTCCATCCTAGCTGGGCCGATTCGGCGGGCCGGAACGAGGTTCGGCCCGCCGAATCGGCCCAGCTCCAGAAGGCTTGCAGCCATTTTTCCTTACGACCCAGGCAGAGATAGAATCTCTGCCCTACGAATAATTGGGTTGTGTGGGCCGACCCTGTCGAATCGGCCCACACAAGAGACCAGCTGCCCTTAGGCGAACATGTGGGTGATGATGGGCATGATCCACACGATGAGCACGCAGGTAGCGGCGAAGCCCACGGTGGAAACCGCTACTGAAGACGCGCCTTCCTGCACGTAGATGTTGTAGCGGCTGGAGATGATGATGCCGCTGAAAGCGGGCGGCAGGGCCACGGCCATAACCAGCAGTGACAGCTTGTCGCCATCGCCCGCCATGCCGAAGATCAGCCCCAGGCCGATGAACACCGCAGGGGTGAGAATCAGGCGGAAGAAGGTGTTCCACAGCGTCTCCACCCCTAGCGAGAACTTCACGGTGGACAGCGCCAGGCCGGCGGAGAGCACCGCCAGGCCGGAGTTGGCCTTCGCGATCAGCTCGAAGCAGGGGTCAAGCTCGGAGGGGAACTGCACCCCGATGATCACCAGCAGCACGGCCAAGATAGGCGCCCAGCACACCGGCTGCTTCAGGGCGTTCACGATGGCGGCCAGGTTGGGGTTCTTTATCTCGTGGTGCTTTTTGGTGCCCTTGTTGGACGAGCGGGAAACGTCCACTTCGCCCTTGGCGGTGATGGTGTCGCCGTGCTTGTCCACGTGGGTGCCGTCGGCGGCAATCGCCAGTTTGCCATCGCCGACAGCGGCGTCGGCAACTGCCTTCGCCCCGGTGTTGGCGGCAGCGGAAACCGCCTCGGCCGCCTTGCCCGCCGCAGATTTCCCGGCGGCCGCCAGCGCCTTCGCCTTGTCCTTCGCCTGCCCCAGGTTAATAAGGTAATAGCCGATGGGGATGGTGATGGCGTTCACCACGATGGCCACGATGGCGATTACCAGGTTGGTGTCCACGTTGTTGCCGTAGATGGGATCCAGCACCGCGAATCCCAGAAAACCGATGGTGGGGGAGCCGGCGATCAGGGCGCACACGGCGGCTTCCTGGGTGCTGTGGTGGAATAGCAGCTTGCACAGGAAGAAGCTGAGCATGAACATGCCCACGATGCCGAACAGCGAAATCAGCGTGAGGGTGATGTCGCTCACCAGCATCTCGCGGGTGGCCTTCACGATGGACACGAACAGAGCGGCCGGCAGCGCGATGTTCAGCACCACTTTGTTCAGGCCCTGTCGCTGGTCGTCGTCGAAGTAGCTGAACTTGCCGCAGATGTAGCCCAAGATCATGATGACCAAGATGGGCAGAATGTCGTTTACAAGAATTTGGACCATGATTCCCTCCTAAGGGTGCCCCGGCGTGGGGCCGGGGCGTAAAGTCAAGAGGCTATTTCACGGCCGGGTCGTCAACCATTTCAGAGTCGGCCAGCGGGCCCGTCACCGGTTTCGGGTTCAGGTTGCCAATGTGGCCGCTCTCTACGCCGGCATGCACGGACAGCTGAACGTTGATCATGCAAGGCTGCTTCGAGGCGATGGCCTCGGCCAGCATCTGCTCCACTTCGTCGGGGGTGGTGGCGAAGTAGCCCTTGCCGCCGAAGGCCTCCATCATCTTCTCGTAGTGGGCGGTGGCGTCCAGGGTGAGAGGGGAGGGGTCGCCGTCGGTGCCCAGGTTCTCGAAGTCGCCGCGGTAGATGCCGCCGTTGTTCAGCACCATCACGGTTACTGGCAGATGGAAGCGGCAGATGGTTTCCACTTCCATGCCGTCGAAGCCGAAGGCGGAGTCGCCGTGGATGGAAACCACCGGTTTGCCAGTGGTCACAGCGGCGCCGATGGCGTAACCCAGGCCCACGCCCATCACGCCCCAGGTGCCGCAGTCCAGACGGTGGCGCGGCAGGTACTGGTTCACGATGTCGCGGCAGTCGTCCAGGGTGTTGGCGCCTTCGTTCACCAGATACACGTCGTGGTTCTTGTCCATTACCTTCTTCACGGCACCCAGCGCGTTGTAGTGGTTCATGGGCACTTCGCTGCTGGCGGTTTTGCCGGCGAAGCGGGCGTCGTTTTTGGCGATGTCGGCGGCCAGCAGCTGCTGCCATTCGGCCGAGGCCTTCACCGGGGTGGTCTTCAGCGCCTCGTTCATCATCTTCATGGTGGACTTGATGTCGCCCACGATGGGGGCGTCGATGTAGCGGGAGTTGTCGATTTCGGCCGGGTCGATTTCAATCTGGATGAATTTCACATCGGGGTTCCACTTCTTGCCCTTGCCGAACTGCAGCATCCAGTTCAGGCGCGCGCCCACCAGCAGCACCACGTCGGCCGTGCGCATGGCCAGGCCGCGGCAGGAAAGGGTGGCCAGCGGGTCGTCGTCGGGCAGCAGGCCCTTCGCCATCGACATGGGCTGGAAGGGGATGCCGGTGGCGTGGATGAAGTTCTGAATCTCCTCGTCGGCCTGGGCGTACGCGGCCCCCTTGCCCAGGATGATCCAGGGGTTCTTGGCGCCGGCCAGAAGCTTCATGGCGGTGTCCACCGACGTTTGCGAGGGCACCATGGCCGGGCAAGGGTCGTTCACGGTGTAGATCATGGCCTTGGCGGCATCGGCGTCCATGGAAAGCCCCATGGTTTCGCCGGGGAAGTCGATGTACACGCCGCCGGGGCGTCCCGAAAGCGCGATGCGCATGGCGCGGGCCACTGCCAGTGGGATGTCTTCCAAGTTGTCCACGCGGAACGATGCCTTGCAGAAGGGCTTGGCGAAATTCATCTGGTCCAGGCCCTCGTAGTCTCCTTCACCCATGTCCACCAGGTTGCGGGTGGAGGAGCCGCCGATCATGATGCAGGGCCAGCCGTTTTCGGTGGCCTCCTTCAGCGGGGTGATGCCGTTCAGGAAGCCAGGGGCGGAAACGGTGAGGAATACGCCGGGCTTGCCGGTGAGAAAGCCCTCGGCCGCGGCGGCGTTGCCGGCGTCGGCTTCGTGGCGCATGCCAATGTAGCGGATGCCCTTGGCCTGGGCAATGCGGGCGAAGTCGGTCACCGGAATGCCCACCACGCCGTACATTTTGCTTACGCCGTTGGCCATGAGCGATTCGGTAAGGATGTGCATGCCATCAGTGAGGTTGGTGGCAGCGGTAGTGTTGTCCATAAGAAGCCTCCAGGTAGTTTGCCCTTCCTGGGGAAGGGGCGTTTGAAAGGGGGCGCCGCAGGAGGTTCTGCAGCGCCCCGGGTTTTCGGGGGGGGGGTGCGGCCTTTGGCCGTCGTCTTTTGCGGCTGCGGCGAGTTAGCGGACCGCGCGCCGCAAAAGGCACCTATTTGGCCGGCTTTTTCAGGTCGGCCGGCACGCCGTTGTTGCTACCGATGACACCCTTGGCCTCGAGCGCGGCAATCTCCTCGGCGCTGTAGCCCAGCGCGGTAAGAATCTCGCTGTTGTTCTCACCCAGCTTCGGCGCACGCTTGTAATCGGGGGTGTAGTTCGACATGGTGTAGGGCAGGCCGATGGTCTTGAAGTTGCCGCGGCTGTCTTCCTGGTCGATGGTGACGATGGTGCCGTCGCTGTTCAGATCGGGGTCGCTTTCCAGCTCGTGCCAATCCAGCACCGGGCCCACCGGCACGCCGGCGGCCCCCAGCTTCTCGGTGAGGGTCATCTTGTCGTACTGCATCGTGTACTCTTCCACGCGCTTGTACACTTCCGCCTTGTGCTCGTCGCGGGCGTTGGGGGTGCTGAAGTTGGGGTCGGTCAGCCAATCCTCGAAGCCCAGCGCCTTGCAGAAGGTCTCAAAGCCCTTCGGGGACTGCTGGATGACGATGTACACGTAGGCGTTGGGGTCGGTCTCCCAGCCCTTGGCGCGGTAGCACCAGCCCAGTACCAGGCCGCCTTCGGCGTTCTCGGCGCGAGGGATGGCCTTGCCCCAATTGAAGCCCGGATAGCAAGCGTAGTAGGAAAGCTCTCCCAGATTGTCCAGGATCAGCTGGTCGCGAAGCTTGATACGGCACAGGTTGAGCACGGCGTTCTGCATGGACTGGTACACGTAGCAGCCCTCGCCAGTGCGCTGCCGCTGCAAAAGCGCGCTCAGGATGGCGATCAGCATGTGCATGCCGGTGTTGGAGTCGCCCAGGGCCGCGCTCGATTGCGTGGGCTGCGGGTGGGTGCCGTCGTTCCAGCCGGTGGTGGAGGCGGCGCCGCCGGCGCACTGGGCTACCGGTTCAAAGGCCTTCACGTGCTCGAAGCGGCTGCCCTGGTTGAAGCCCTTCAGCGAGGCCATGATGCACTTGGGGTTGATCTGGTGCACTTGCTCCCAGCCAAAGCCCAGCTTCTCCACGTCGCCGGGGCCGATGTTCTCGATAAAGATGTCAGCGTCTTTCAAAAGGGCGGTCAGCACCTTAGCGCCTTCGGGGTCTTTCATGTCCAGGGTAAGCGACTTCTTGTTGGCGTTGAGCTGCAGGAAGTACAGCGAGTAGCTGCCGTCCACGTCGTTCATCTCACTGCGGGTGGGATCGCCGCCGTGTACTTTCTCCAGCTTGATAACTTCTGCGCCCATCCAGGCCAGCATCTGAGTGCAGGAGGGGCCGGATTGCACCTGGGTCCAGTCAATTACCTTAATACCGGCCAAAGGGGCCGTTGACTGCATATCGGTCATTATTCCACCTTTCAATAGAGGGATTGATAAACCGCCAAAGACGAGCATAGTCGCTGCTGGGAGCGCTCCGCCTCCATGGGCGCGATTGCCATAGAGCTGGGAGCCGCCCGTTAAAGGCATGTTGCCGACCCTCCCGCCCCGTCGCCCGCCTTTGCCGCCGGCTCGCGTAGCTCCGCCGCCCGCACTGCGCGCCGAGCCCTGGCCGCCCCATCGCGCCTCCCGCCGCTCTCGGTTGTCCGCGCCCGCGGCCAGGGCCCCGCCGGCAATCGGCGCTCCCGCAGCAGTTCCGTCCCCGTGCGACCTTCGCCGGCGATTGACACCCCCGATGCGGCTCCGTTCCTGCTCGCCACGCGCCGTGCCGCCGCCGGCCCGCGTAGCCCCCGTTTGTATCCATCGCATCACGCCGTGCTTTCCCCGCGCTTCGCTGGGCCATTGTTTGTGCGCCTTTGACGCGGGCCATCCAGTCTGGCGCTACCGCTTCGCGCCCTTTGCCCTTGCTCGCGCCGTCCCGCTTGCGTCTTCGCGTAACATGGACCTCGCGCGCATCGGTTTTTTGCCACATCCTCGTTTTTTCGACGCGCTGTGTCGCGTTTTCGAGGGTGTGGCAATTTTGGAGCCGTACTTTTGCCACATCCTCATTTTTTGTGCCGATTTCGCATCTATTACGAGGATGTGGCAATTTTCGCCGCCTGTTTTTGCCACATCCTCATTTCTTTGACGCGCCCTGTCATTTTTTCGAGGATGTGGCAAAAATGCCGGCATGACGGGCCGATATTCGCCGTCCTTAATTTGCGCGCCGCATTGCGCTTGCCCGCGCTTAATCAGCCGAAGATGCTCGGCGGCTGGCCCTGGTTCCTCGACCATGAGAGTACGGTCTCGTGCAGGCGCCGCATGCGTTCCAACTCCTTCGCAGAAGGCGGCCTCCACCGCATCCCCTTTTTCTCCGTGATGCGCTTTGCGATGGCAATGATGTCGTTCAGCTCGCGAAACTCGTCTTTTGTGAGGGTGATGACCGTTATGCCCAGCGACTCAAGGGCGTTGCGGCGCATTGAATCTTCAAGGAATCGGTTGGCGTGGCATTCGAAGCCCTCGTACTCCACGTCTACCTGGGCGAGCGGCCAAAAGAGGTCGCAGATAAAGTGCCCTTGGGGGCAGTTTCGGGTGGGCGCGTGTTCGATGCGGTGATTGAGTATCGGCGCTCCAATGCCTTGCCCGCCTATGCGACGGGGGAGCCCCATCACCAGACCGGACTGTATTTCTCGGGGCGACCGAGCATGGGCCGCGATAAACGGAAGAGCCTTTCGGGCGTTCACCGCACCTTCCATGAAGCTGGCCTGCTCCACGAACGCGGCAAGGGCGTTTTGGGTGACGAGGGCCGATCGTGGCTTGATAACCGTCCGGCCGTCTTCCCAGCTGTAGTAAAAGTCTGCGCAGAGTTCCGACCCAAACGCTGCAAGATTGAGAAGGGAAAGCTTTTTGGCCATGCGCAGGAAGGTGAACTCGGGCGAAGCGATGGACACGTCTTGGTTGAGCCTGATGGCCGATTGTGGCGGTAAGGTGTTTCGGCAAACGTGGCTTTCGGCGAATTTGGTGCGGAAACGCTGTTCGGGGGAGTCGACAAGAAAGTGCCAGCGTGCGTCGAAGGCCTGACGGAGCAGAGAAGGTTCTTCCACGCGAGCGTTTGTGCCGATGGCGAAGGGGTCGCTGGTTGACGGAGCGGCGCAAAGGCCCTCCTCTGACGGAACGGTGTGGGGATTGGCGGGCGTCGCGATGCGCTGGCTTGCAGTTTCATTTGCGGCGTTGTTGCGAGTTCGCGAATCGTAGGAGAGCGGGAAAGCCCCACTTGCCGCTAGTCGCGGATGGCATTGGGCCATGAGGGCGGGGATGAGCTTTACCGACGGCGGTTTTTGCGGTGCGTGGGCAAGGGGCTGTCGGGCGCTTTCCAGGCTTCGGCCCGGTGAAAAGCGCCAGAAAGTAGCGGCGGTTCCATCGGCGATGAGGAGTTGGGGAGCTTCGCTGTGTTTTTGATTGGGCTGGTTCGGCATGGGGATTCCTTTTCGTGGGGCTAGAGATGCCAAGCGGCAGGACTGGGGTTTGCCGGTTTGAGCGGCAGGGTTTGCGGGCATTATAGCGGGGATTTTTTCGCTTTACCGGTGTGGATAAAATGGGGAAATATGCCACTTGAACAGGTATTTCGATCCTGTTCTACGGGAATTCGTCACGGTTTCGCCCCCCATGACACAAAGTTCCATCAAACCGTCGCCGCCGTTTCGCCAGAAATTCGTCACGGCGGTTATGGCGCGGCGCCAAATGCGGGTTTTGGGAGGAGGTGCACCAGGAGCGGTGGAAAATCCGCCGAGGCAAAACGGGGCGGTGGAAAACCAGCTGCGCCGTGTGGAGTAGGGCAGACGTTGCGGCGAGAGTGTTGGCGCGCAACGCGATGGCGGAGCTTTCCCCAAAATGGGGAAAACGGAACGCGAACGCTTAGCGCTGTCGAAGGGGAACAGTGGAAAACGGGGCATCGGGCGGGGCGCCGAATGGGAAAACGGGAGGCCAGAAGGATTGGTTTCCGCACGGGCCAGCAAGAAAAACATCGTTCGGCCACAAACGCGCGACTCCGTGGTGGCGAAGGCAGAGTGGGTTGCATCGCGGTGGCGAAGGGCGGGGCGAGTTTGAT
>NZ_QIBY01000001.1 GCF_003725335.1 Parvibacter caecicola | reverse complement strand
AGCCGGGCGCGGCCGTGGGCGCCGATGCGGGTACGGCGGCCATCGCGGGTGATGCCGGCGTTTTCGGAACTCCCGAAGCCCCCAACGTTCCCGCCGATTCCGAACCCGCCGAAGCCCCCGGCCCCGCCGAGCAGGCCCGCCAGGCCCGCTGCCGCGCCTGCTACCGGCAGCGGTTCGCCGAAGCCGCCCGCTTCGCCGCCGAAAACGGCTACAGCCAGCTGGGCACTACGCTGTCGGTGAGCCCCTACCAGTACACCGCCATCATCGAGGAAGAGCTGCGCTTCGCCGCCGAGGCCCACGGGCTTGAGCCGCTGTTCGCCGATTACCGCCCCTATTACGACGCCGCCACCCAGCGCTCCCGCGAAGAGGGCATGTACCGGCAGAACTACTGCGGCTGCCGGTTTTCCGCCGAAGAGGCCCAAGCCGAGCGGGAGCAGCGCAAGCAGCTGCGGGCCCAGGCGCGCCGCGCCCGGCTGGAGCAAACGGCCGACGCGCGGGCCCAGGAAGAGGACCAGCGGCAGCGCAACCGCAAGGAGAAGCGGGCCTACCAGCTGAAGCAGCAACGGAAACGGGCCATTCTCAAATCGTTGCGGGAGGCGCACTCATAGCCGATGCCCATCAGTGGTAGCATGGGCTGTTCTTGAAAACCCCAACCGGAGAAAGCCCATGCGTACCGACGATTTCGATTACCCCTTGCCGGAAGAGCTGATCGCCCAAGAGCCGTGGCCCGTGCGCGACGAGTGCCGGCTTTTGGTGATGGACCGCGAAAGCGGCGCCCTGCAGGACCGTATTTTCAAAGACATAGCGGAGTACGTGCGCCCCGGCGACGTGTTCGTGGTGAACGAGACCCGCGTGCGCCCGGCCCGGCTGCTGGGGCAGAAGCGCGGCAGCGGCGGCGCGGCGGAGGTGTTTCTGCTGCGGGAAGTGCTCGGCCAGACGCCCCATGGCAACCAGAGCGCCCTGTGGGAAGTGCTGGTGCGCCCCGGCAAGCGGCTGAAGCCCGGCAGCGGCGCGGTGGTGGACATCCCCGACGCCCAGGGGCAGGTGGCGCTTTCGGTAGAAGTGGTTGACTGGGTGGAGGGCGGTCAGAAAGGCGAGCGCATCGCCCGGCTGTCCACCGCGCTGCCCTCGCTGGACGAGGCGCTGCACGCCGCTGGCAAAACGCCGCTTCCCCCCTATATAAAAGAGTACAACGGCGACATGGAGCTGTACCAAACCGTCTACTCCCGCCGTGAGAGCTCGGCGGCGGCCCCCACGGCGGGGCTGCATTTCACGCCGGCCCTCATCGAAGCGGTGCAGGTGGCCGGCGCCCAGTGGCGCACGGTGGAGCTGGAAGTGGGGCTTGACACTTTCCGCGTGGTGGACGAGGAAGACCCCGCCGCCCACGCCATCCACACCGAGTTCTACAGCGTGTCGCCGGAAACCGCCGCCGTGGTGAACGAGGCCCGCGACGCCGGCGGCCGGGTGATCGCGGTGGGCACCACCTCGGTGCGCTCGCTGGAGAGCGCCGCCGCCGAAACGGGGCGGGTGCGGCCGGTGGACCGCGAGGCCACTTCCCTCTACATCCTGCCCGGCTACCAGTTCAAGGCGGTGGACGCCCTGATCACCAACTTCCACGTGCCCCGCTCCACCCTCATGATGCTGGTGTCGGCGTTCTCCAGCCGCGAGAACGTCATGGCCGCCTACCGCCACGCTATCGAGCAGCGCTACCGCATGCTGTCGTTCGGCGATGCGATGTTCATTTGCTGAGCCTTCCCCAAGGGAAGGGTTTTCCCAGGTAGCCATTGTTTTTTCCACAGATAAACAATAAGTAAACGGTTTACGGGAAAACGCATTTGTGGAAAAATAGGAACGTTGTGTCCGAGCGTGCCGAAGGGTGCGCTCTGTTGATGAGAAAAGGAAGTAGCCCCCCATGGCACTTGAGCGCACTCCGAAGAAGCCCGTGGCCCCCAACACCGACCGCCGCAACGTGTGGCTTCTCGTCGTCACCACCATTTTGGTGATCGCCTCCATCTTCATGTTCACCCCGCCCGCCGAGCGCATCAACCAGGGCCTGGACATCCAGGGCGGCCTGTCGGTGGTGCTCACCGCCAAGAACACCGACGGCGGCGCCGTGAGCGCCGAGGACATGGAGGCCTCCCGCGCCATCATCGAAACCCGCGTGAATGCCTTGGGCGCCAGCGAGGCCACGGTGCAGCTGCAGGGGGACGACCAGATTTTGGTGCAGATTCCCGGCCTGTCCGATTCGCAGGAGGCGCTGAACACCATCGGCAAAACCGGCCAGCTGGTGTTCGCGCGGCTGGACAGCTTCACCGACGAAGAGGTGAAGAAAAAGATCGCCCAGGGCGACTACGGCACCGTGGGCACCATCACCGACGAGTTCGGCTACAGCTTCCCCTCGGGCCAGGTGCAGCACCTCACGGTGCAGCCGGGCACCTACACCCCGCTCATCACCGGTTCTGAAATTTCCCGCGTGGACATCAGCCGCGCCAGCGAAACCGCTTCCGATTACTCGGTGAACCTCACCCTGAACTCCAAGGGGGCCCAGGCCTTCGCCGAGGCCACCAAAGAGCTGGCGGCCGACCACGGCCGGATCGTAATCATCTTGGACGACGAGGTGCAGTCGGCCCCCGCCGTGCAAGGGGAAATCCCCGACGGCAAGGTGTCCATCACCGGCAACTACACCCTGGAAGAGGCCCAGAGCCTGGAGACGGTGCTGGAAAGCGGCTCGCTGCCCATCAACTTCGAGTACGCCCAGGCCCAGGTGGTGGGCCCCACGCTGGGGCAAGAGGCGCTGGCGGCCGGCGTGCTGGTGGCCCTCATCGGCCTGGCCATCGTGATGCTGTACCTGCTGTTCTTCTACAAGGGCCTGGGGCTCATCACCGCCGGCGCCATGGCCATCTTCGCCGTGCTGTATCTGGGGCTCTTGGCGCTGCTGTCGTGGTTCGGCCAGTTCTCGCTTTCGCTGGCGGGCATCGCCGGCATCGTGCTCACCGTGGGCATGGCCGCCGACTCCTCGGTGCTCACGCTGGAGCGCTTCCGCGAGGAAATTCGCATGGGCCGCTCCATCCGCGCCGCTTCCAAGAGTGGCGTGCGCCACGCCATCCTCACCTCCATCGATGCCGACTTGGTAACCCTGGTGTCGGCGTTGTGCCTGTTCTTCCTGGCCAGCGCATCGGTTAAGGGCTTCGGCCTCACGCTGGCGCTGGGCATTTTCTGCGACATCGCCATGATGCTGCTGTTCAAGGCCCCCATCATCCGTCTGCTGGCCCCCAAGGCCATCGCGAAGCACCCCGGCTTCTGGGGCGTGTCCGATTCGCAGGCGGCCGCCAAGGTGTACGAGGAAGTTGCCCTGGCCGAAGGGGTGCCGGTGGCGGAGGCGGAAACCGCCGCCCAGATGAACGCCGCCGAGAGCGACGCGGTGCTTGAGGCGGACGAGGGCAGTGCCAAGGCCCGCGCCGTGGAGGCGAAGCTGGCCGCTTTGAAGGGGCGCTTCATCAAGCACGACATCAACTTCATGGGCTACCGCAAGGTGCTGCTCACCGTGGCCGCCGTGGTGGTAACCCTGTGCCTGGTGGTGGTGGGCGTGCGCGGCCTGAACTTCGGCATCGAGTTCATTGGCGGCAGCTCCACCGCGTTCCACGGCACCGGCGACATCACCACCGAGCAGATGCGCACCGCCTTCAGCGACGCCGGCGAGCCGGACGCCGTGATCCAAACCACCTCCACCAACGGCGAAGCGGGCTTTTTGGTGCGCACCACCACCATGTCGGCCGAGGACGCCACCGAGGTGGCCAGCACCGTGGCCGCCGCGCTCGGGCTGGGCTCCAACGACTTCGAGGTGACCACCATCGGCCCCGACTGGGGCCCCAGCGTGATCAGCTCGTCGCTCATCGCCTTCCTCGTGTCCATCGTGCTGATCATCATCTACATCGCCATCCGCTTCGAGTACAAGATGGGCATCATGGCCATCGTGGCCCTGTTCCACGACCTCATCCTGGTGATGGGCATCTACGCCCTGGTGGGCCGCGAGGTGAACCCCAACACCATCGCCGCCCTGCTCACCATCTTGGGTTACTCCCTCTACGACACGGTGGTGGTGTTCCACCGCATCAACGACAACATGAAGGAAGAGAATATCCGCTGCACCTTCATGACCATGGCCAACCATTCCATCAACCAGGTGTTTTTGCGCACTATCAACACCACCATCACCTCGTTCATCCCGGTGTTTGCCATGCTGCTGTTCGGCGGCGAAACTCTGAAGGACTTCGCCTTCGCCATGGCCATCGGCCTCATCGCCGGCTCGTACTCGTCCATCGCCATCGCGACGCCGCTTTACGCCCTGTGGAAGACCCGCGAGCCCCGTTACGCCCGTCTGCAGAAGCGCTACGGTGATAAGGTGGGGCTGTTCGAGATGGAGATGAAGGGGGCGCCGGCTTTGGCGTCGGTGCCGCTGGAGCGCATCGAGAAGGAAGCGAAGGCGCAGGAGGCCCAGGCGGTTGCCGAGGGCGGCGCGCCGGGCGAGGACAGCGCGGCTTTGCGCGCCAAGAGCGAGGAAGCGGCGCGGCGCAAGGTGCAGGAGAGCGTGCAGAAGAAGGCCAAGACCTCCTACCGCGCCAGCGAAACCTACATCTCCGACGCCGAGATGCTGGAAGCGGCCGAAGAGGCGGCCCGCAAGGCCGGCCGCGCCTCCGACCGCGCCCGCAAGCGCTCCCAGCGCAACCAGAAGCGATAGGTCGTTCCGCCGTTCTGGCGCACGGCGGAACTGCTCGGCGATGCGAAGGCGCCGGGCACCCCAGCTTGCCCCTTCCTGCGGGCTCTGCGCGTACTGCAGTACGCCTGGCCCGCAGCGCGGGCAATCTGGGGCACCGGGCGCCTTCTCGCTCGCCCGCTGGACAGGAAGGGGCGGAGGGGATTTCGCCCCGGAGGGCCTTGGGTTGAACGTTTCGGCCCGAAAGGGCCTTGAGCCAGTTTTTCGTAGGGCAGAGATCCTATCTCTGCCTAAAGGAACAACTGAGACGCAGCTACGGTTCCAAACAGGCGCAAAGGGCCTGTTTGGAAAAGACAGAGAAAGGACGTGCCATGACCGATGGGATTCGTACGGGGAGCGCCCCTAACTTCTGCCCGCCCACCGAGGAGGGCGTGGTCATCGCGCTGCAGGACGAGAAGGGCGACACCCTGAACCTGGAATTTCTGGGGCTCATCCTGCACGGAGGCAAGTCCTACGGTTTCTTCTTCCCGGTGGACGACGCGAACCCGGCCCTTTCCAGCGGCGAAGTGGTGCTGCTGGAAGTGGCCGACCTGGACGATGACGGCCAGCCGGCCGCCTTCGAGCTGGTGGAGGACGAAGCCATCGCCGCCGAGGTGTACGAGGACTTCAAGCAAGCCACCGCCGACCTCTACCGTTTCGAATAACGCATCGCCTCCGCTTTCGCCGCCCCTGTTGCGCACGGGGCGGGGAATGCCTACAATGCGGGGCAGTGAATTCTGTTTCAGGGCGGGGTGGAAGTCCCCACTGGCGGTGAGCGGCTCATGGCCGCGCAGTCCGCGACCCGCGCCATGCGCGCGGCTGACTCCGTGAAATTCGGGGACCAACGGTTACAGTCCGGATGGAAGAGGCAGTATTCGCAGGAGGCCCCAAAAGAGCCAATCCGGCGAACGCACGAGCCTTTGTGAATGGGAATTCATGAGGCTCGTTTCTTTTTGTGCGGGGAAGGAAACGGCGCTTATCCTTAAAACCGCCCCGCGGAAAGAAGGTGTTCGCAATGGCGAAAAACCCTACCGATTACAGCGAACTGCAAACCCCGGCGCCCGGCGCCCCGAAAGAGCCCATCGCGCCGAAGGCCCCCACGGCCCAGGCGACGCTGGCCAACACCAACCGCTGGTCCACCCGCACGCTGGTAACCATCGCGCTTCTGTGCGCCATCTCGGTGCCGCTCTCCTTCGTGGAATTTCCGCTTCTGCCTGGTGTCACGTGGCTGAAGTACGACGCCTCCGCCATGCCGGCGCTGGTGTGCGGCTTCGCCTTCGGCCCAGCGGCCGGCCTTGCCTGCGGCATCGTGTCCTGCATCGCCCACGGCATCCTGATGGCCGACTTCACCGGCGCCCTCATGAACATCATGGTGATCGTGGGAATCGTGGCGCCGTCGGCCATCGTGTATAAGCGCAACCGCACCTTCAAAGGCGCCGCCATCGGCCTTGCGCTGGGCGTTTTGGGGGCCATGGTGATGGCGGTGCTGGGCAATCTTTTGCTCACCCCCGCCTGGCTGGGGGTGCCCTTCGAGGCCGTGGTGGCCATGATCGTGCCGGTGCTGATTCCCTTCAATTTGCTGAAGGGGCTTTTAAACGCCGTGCTCACCGTGGTGGTGTACAAGGCGGTGTCCAACCTCATCACCCCCGAGAAGCGCCAGGTGAAGGGCCGCTAAGCCCCGCCGGTTTGCCGCCCCGCTGCGCCGCGCCACCACGCGCCGCCCCGTTCCGTCACCGCGCCCCCGCGCCGCCCCTGAAAGGACCGCCATGGACAATTCGCCAGATGCGCCGTTCGTCCGCTTCCAAGACGCCGGCTTCACCTACGACGGCAAGGCCTTCGTGTTCCAGCACCTGGGGCTCGAAGTGCCTCAGGGCCAGTTCCTGTGCCTGTTGGGGGGCAACGGCTCGGGTAAGAGCACCATCGCCAAGCACATCAACGCGCTTTTGACCCCCGACGAGGGGCAGGTGGAAGTGTTCGGCAAAGACACCCGCGACCCCCAGTTCACCTACTTCATCCGCTCCAACGCGGGGCTGGTGTTCCAGAACCCCGACGACCAGCTGGTGGCCACCCTCATCGAAAACGACGTGGCCTTCGGCCCCGAGAATTTGGGAGTGCCCAATCCCGATTTGCGCCAGCGGGTGAGCGCGGCGCTGGAGGAGGTGGGGCTTTCCGGCTTCGAGCAGCACGAGACCTTCGCCCTTTCCGGCGGCCAGAAGCAGCGGGTGGCCATCGCCGGCATCCTGGCCATGGACCCGGCCATCCTCATCCTGGACGAGGCCACCGCCATGCTTGACCCGCGCGGCCGCAAGGGGCTGATGCGGGTGGTGCGCCAGCTGCACGAAGAGGGGATGACCATCGTGATGATCACCCACTTCATGGAGGAGGCGGCGCGCGCGCAGCGGGTGGTGGTGCTGCAGGAGGGGCAGGTGCGCATGGACGGCGCCCCGGAAGAGGTGCTGGTGCGGGCCCATGAGCTGCAGGAGCTGGCGCTGGAGGTGCCCTTCGCCTGCCGGCTGGCCCTGTCGCTGCAGCGGCGCGGCGTGGATGTGGCCCCCTGCATTACCGATGACGCGTTGAAGGAGGAGCTGTGCGGCTTGAATTCGAAGATGTGAGCTACTCCTACGAGGGGGGCGAGGCGAAGAAGAAAAAGCGCTCCGGGGCGAAGAAGGCCCAGTGGGGCAACGCGCCTGACGCGCCGTGGGCCCTGCGCCACGTGAGCTTTACGGTGGAGCCGGGGGAGTTTTTGGGCATCGCCGGCCATACTGGCTCGGGTAAATCCACCCTCATCCAGCACATGAACGGCCTCATCCACCCCACGGAGGGGCGGGTGCTGGCGGATGGCGAAAGCCTCGCTTCCAAGGAAGTGGCGCGCCGGGTGCGCGGCCGGGTGGGGCTGGTGTTCCAGTACCCGGAAACCCAGCTGTTCGCCGCCACGGTGTTCGACGACGTGGCCTTCGGCCCCCGCAACATGGGGGTGCCGGAAGCCCAGATAGAGCAGCGGGTGCGGGAAGCGCTCGAACGGGTGGGGCTTTGCTTCGAGCAGCTGAAGGGCCGTTCTCCTTTTAGCCTCTCCGGCGGTCAGCAGCGGCGGGTGGCCTTCGCCGGCGTGCTAGCCATGAACCCGGAGATGCTGGTGCTGGACGAGCCGGCCGCCGGCCTCGACCCCAAGGCGCGGGAGGATTTCCTGAACATGATTTCCGGCTTCCACGCCCAGGGCACCACGGTGGTGATGGTGTCCCATTCCATGGACGATCTGGCGGCTCGCTGCAGCCGGGTGCTGGTGCTCTCGGAAGGGGAGGTGTTCGCGCTGGGGACGCCCGCGGAGGTGTTCGCGGACGGCGAGCGTCTGCGTTCGGTGGGGCTGGGGCTGCCGGCTCCCGTCGCCTTCGCCGGCCAGTTGCGACAGGCGGGCTTTCCGCTGGAGGCGGGGTTTTTCACCGAAGAGCAGCTGGCGGACGCCATTGCCCGGGCGCTGGGACGCGCCGTGGCGGCGCGCGAGGGGGCTGACCGGAGATGAATCAGCTGCTGTTGGGCCAGTACTGGCCGGGGGAGAGCCCGGTGCATGCCCTGGACCCGCGGGTGAAGTTCCTGCTGTCGCTGGCGCTGATGGCGGTGGTGTTCTGCGCCGGGAACCCCTGGGCGCTGGCGGTGGCGGCCCTGTTCCTGGCGGTCTTCTACCTCATCGCCCGCATTCCGCCGCTGCAGGCGCTGCGCTCGGTGGGGCCGCTTTTGGTGCTGGTGCTGTTCACGGCGCTCCTGAACGTGCTGTTCGTGCAGGGGGGCCAGGTGTACTTCCAATGGGGCATCCTGTGCATCAGTCAGAAGGGGCTGCAGTCGGCGGGCTTCATCGCGGTGCGGCTGATGCTTCTGCTGATGGCCATGAGTCTGCTCACCCTCACCACCACCACGCTTGACATTACCGCCGCCTTCGAGCGGCTGCTGCGGCCCCTGCGCCGCATCGGGGTGCCGGCCCACGAGCTGGGCATGATACTGGGCATTGCGCTGCGCTTTCTGCCCCAGTTCGCCCAAGAGCTCTCCAACGTGCGCAAGGCGCAGCTGAGCCGCGGCGCCCACCTTACCGTCAACCCCTTCCGCGGCGGCCTGCGCTCGCTTTCTGCCCTGATGGTGCCGCTGTTCTCCAGCGCGTTTCGCCATGCGGAAATCCTTTCGCAGGCCATGGATGCCCGCTGCTACCACGGCGGCGAGGGCATCACCCGCCTGCACCCGCTGCGCTGCACCTACCGCGATGGCATGGCCTGCGCCGGCGTGGCCCTTATGCTGGCCTGCGTGCTGCTGGCCACCATATATATGTAACGGTCCATACGGAAAGGAAATCCCATGGAAGACGCAACGAAGCTCATCGTCGATTACCTCACCAGCGTGCCGGCGTGGTACTTGGCCACGGCGGAGGTGGCCGCAGGGGGCGCCGTGCAGCCCCACGTGCGCCCCTTCAGCTTCGCCATGGAGCAAGACGGTCGCATCCAGTTCTGCACCGCCACCACCAAAGACGTGTACCGGGAGATGGCCGCCAACCCCCAGGTGGAGCTGACCGCCTGGAAGCCCGGGAGCGGCTGGATCATCATGCGCGGGGCCGCCAACCTCGCCGATACCGCCTCGCCAGAGGTGCGCAGCGCCGGTTTTCAGCACATGGTGGGGCTGGGGGAGTGCTACAGCGGCCCCGACGACCCAGCCCTCACCTTCTTCACTCTGGACAACCCCCAGGCGTGGCTGTGCGACATCGACGGTTCGTGGCAGCCGCTTGCGCTGTAAGGGCGCCCATGTGAAATAATTACGGCTTTGTGTCAGCCCGGTTGCGGGATTTTCCATGTTGGCTATGCTAGGCGGTAACAGAAACAAGGGCAGCGCCGCGCGTTTTCCGCGGTGCCCTTTTTGTTTCGCCGCAACCGAAGAGAAAGCGATCATTTGATGAGCGAGTCTCCCTTCCGCGGGGTCATCCCCCCGGTTGTCATTCCCCTTACCGCGAAGAAATCCCTCGACCTGGACGCTTTCCATCGCAGCGTCAACCGCATGATCGACGCGGGCGTGGACGGCCTGTTCTTCCTGGGCTCCAGCGGGGAAGTGGCCTTCCTCACCGATGCGCAGCGCTATCACGTGCTGCAAGAGGCGGTGGCCGTAGTGAACGGCCGCGTGCCGGTGATGGCGGGCATTATCGATATGGAAACCATGCGCGTGGTTGACCAGGCAAAACGGGCCGCCTCTTTCGGCGTGGACGCCCTGGTGGCCACCGCTCCCTTCTACGCGCTGGGCGGCCCCAAAGAGGTGGAGCGCCACTTCCGCGCCATTCGCGAGTACACCGACCTGCCGCTGTTCGCCTACGACCTGCCCTGCTGCGTGCACACCAAGCTGGCCCCCGAGATGCTGATGCGTCTGGGCAAGGACGGCGTCATCCAGGGCGTGAAGGACTCTTCCGGCGATGATGTGAACTTCCGCTGGCTGGTTATCGAGAACGAAGAGGCGGGGCATCCCATGCAGCTGCTCACCGGCCATGAGGTAGTGGTGGACGGCGCCCTTCTGGGCGGCGCCGACGGCAGCGTGCCCGGCCTTGCCAACGTGGACCCCTATTCGTACGTGGAAATGTGGAAGGCCTCGCAGGCGGGCGACTGGAACCGCGTGCGCGAGCTGCAGGACCACCTGGCCAAGCTGATGTTCGTCACCCGCGGCGTGCGGGCCACGGTGGGCTTCGGCGCTGGCGTGGGCGCGTTCAAAACGGCCCTGTGGCAGATGGGCGTGTTCAACACCAACGAGATGCGCGAGCCGGTGCAACGGCTGGTGGGCGAAGACGTGGAGAACATCGTGGCCGTGCTGAAGAAGCAGGGCATGATGGACCCGGACGCCCCGGTGCGCCAGTAGCCGCCCGACAAGCAGAGCGGCGGCACGGACTTTCGGCCCTCTCGGCACTGCCGGGAGGGTTTGCCTTGTAACCGAAAGGCAACTACTGGGGCGCGCGTGCGGCGCCTGCAGGAGTTTTGGTATTCTGAACGTGGTTTTTGGAGCCTGGGATTTTAGGAGGTTGCGTTGGGAAATCACATCGAACGGCTCAAGCTGGAGCGCGATTGGATTCGCCAGCAGCTGGAAACCTGCATTGCTTTCTGGCTTGAGCACGGCATGGACCCGGTGAACGGCGGCGTGTACACCTGCCTCGACCGCGAGGGCAAGGTGTACTCCACCGACAAGAGCGTGTGGATGCAGGGGCGCTGCGCCTGGACGTTCTCGTACCTGTGCCACGTGTACGGCCAGCGGCCGGAATGGATGGAGGCGGCCAAGAGCTGCCTGGACTTCTTGGAGGAGCACTGCATCAACTACGAGGCGGCCGGCCGGCTGTACTTCACCGTCACCGCCGAGGGGCTTCCGTTGCGCCAGCGCCGCTACTGCTTCTCGGAGGGCTTCTACTGCATCGCCAACGCCGAGTACTACGGCATCACTGGCGATGAGGAGTGTCTGGCCCGGGCGCGCCGCGCCTACCAGCTCATCTATCAGCTGAATAACGGCCTGATCGAAGACCCCACCGGCATGGGCCCCAAAACCATCGCCGAAACCCGCACTGGCCGCGCGCTGGGCGACCCCATGATTTTCCTGAACATCATCTCCATCATGCGCCGGGTGGACCCGGCCCACACCGAGGAGTACGACCGCCACGCCAAGGAGTGCACCGACGCCATTGTGAACCTGCACTACCACCCCGAGCTGGGCTGCACCCTGGAATCGGTGGCGCCGGACGGCACGCCGGAGCTGTGGTACACCGCCGGGCGCGTGGTGAACCCGGGGCACGACATCGAGTGCAGCTGGTTCATGATGGACGAGGCCAACTACCGCGGCGACGAGCAGCTGCACAAAACCGCCGAGGCCATCTTCCGCCAGGCCATCGAGGCCGGCTGGGACAAGGAGTACGGCGGACTTCTGTACTTCATCGACGCCAAGGGCCTGCCGCCCGAGGCCTACGAGCACGACATGAAGCTGTGGTGGCCCCACAACGAAACCATGATCGCCGCCGCGAAGGCCTATCGCGACACCGGCGACGACTACTACGCCAACTGGCTGTTCAAAACTCTGGACTACTGCCACGAGCACTTCGCCGACGAGGAGTACGGCGAATGGTACGGCTACCTGCGGCGCGACGGCAAACCCACCATGCCCCCCACCAAGGGCTCTACGTTCAAGGGCCCCTTCCATGTGCCCCGCGCCCTGTGCATGACCGAGCAAGCGATCACCGAGATTCTAGGAGACTAACGTGAATTATTTGGGCATCGACTACGAAATCAAGAACGTCCCGGTGCTGGATCCCGGCTTTATCCCCTTCGGCGTGTGGGCCATCGAGTACCTCAAAGGCGCCAGCCACCCCATCAAAGTGGCGGTGGAGCGGGAAGACGGCCTGGTGTCGGTGCGCGAGAGCGCCATCCGCGGCCCGGAGTTCGCCGAGGCCAACCTGCGCTACGTGGAGCGCCTGATCAAGTTCGAGCTGTGGAGCATCGGCGGTTTCAAGGTATACCTATGCGGCTGCGACGACATTGCCCAGAAGCTGGCGGCCGCTTACAGCCCGGAAGGGGAGCGCCACTTCGATTTCGAGTTCGTGGGCGACGTGTACGAGAAGCCGCTTGAGGTGATCGCGGTGGACGAGGCCCATTTCCCCGCCGCCAACGAGAGCGCCAAGCAAATCGGCGGCCACATGGAGGGCTGCCGCATCGGCTTTGACGCCGGCGGCTCCGACCGCAAAATGTCGGCCGTCATCGACGGCGAGCCGGTGTACTCCGAGGAAGTGGTGTGGTTCCCCAAGATCACCGAAGATCCGGAGTACCACTTCAACGAGATTGTGACCGCCTTCAAAACCGCCGCTTCCAAGATGCCGCGGGTGGACGCCATCGGCGTCAGCTCCGCCGGCACCTTCGTGGGCAACAGCCCCATGGTGGCCTCGCTGTTCATCAAGGTGCCCCGCGAGCGTCGCGATGAGGTGAAGAGCATCTACGACCGCGCTGGCGCCGAGATCGGCGACGTGCCGCTGGTGGTGGCCAACGACGGCGACGTCACCGCGCTGGCCGGCTACATGTCCACCGGCGAAGGGGACATCCTGGGCATCGCCATGGGTACCTCCGAAGCGGTGGGCTACGTGAACAACGACGGCAACGTGCTGGGCTGGATCAACGAGCTGGCCTTCGCGCCGGTGGACCTTTCCCCCAATGCCATGCAGGACGAGTGGTCCACCGACTTCGGCGTGGGCTGCAAGTACTTCAGCCAAGACGCCGTGATCAAGCTGGCGCCGGCCGCCAACATCATCCTCGACCCGGCCCTTTCCCCGGCCGAGAAACTGAAGGTGGTGCAGGGGCTGGCCAACAACGGCGACGAGGCGGCGCTGGACATCTACCGCTCCATCGGCTGCTACCTGGCCCATACGCTGGTGCTCTACAGCATGTTCTACGAGATCAAGACGCTGCTGGTGCTGGGGCGCGTGGCCTCAGGCGATGGCGGCGACCTGCTCATTTCCGAATGCAACCGCGTTTTGGCGGAAGAGTACCCGGAATTGGCGGAACAGATCAAAGTGACCCTTCCCGACGAGAAGATGCGCCGCGTGGGCCAATCCGTGGCCGCCGCCAGCCTCCCCGAGCTGTAAGGGCAACACCTCCACCACCCCAAAGGGCGAAGACTCCAGTCTTCGCCCTTTTTTTGCGTTTAGAGGGGGTGACAGGGGACGGGGATAACGTCATGCCTTCGCGATTCGTAGGGCAGAGATTCTATCTCTGCCTGGGATACAACTCCGGTTGGTACCGAGGCAGAGACAGGGTCTCTGCCCTACGATGACCCGATTGGCCAAACCGCCGCATCGCGTGCCGGAGGTATGACGTTATCCCCATCCCCTGCCATGCGCTCCCACCTTCCTTGTAGGCATTGTCCGATTTTTATTCGGTGTTGCCCCGAGCGGCCGCAAGGGGTAGGGGCGGGGTGTGGTACAAATATTAGCTATACCGAAACCCCTGGCAATCGCTTTCCCAAAGCCGCATGTCCGCCGCGGGCCGCCGGTATCAAGCGCGCGCGGGAAAGTGCGCCTTTGTTTGTTCCCTTTAGAAGGAGAGAGCATGACAAGACAATTGAAGTCGATGGATGGCAACAACGCGGCGGCGCACGTTTCCTATGCGTTCACCGAGGTTGCGGGCATCTATCCCATCACACCCTCCAGCCCCATGGCCGACTTCGTGGACCAGTGGGCCGCGGCGGGGCGCAAGAACATCTTCGGCACCACGGTGAAGGTGTGCGAGATGCAATCTGAGGCCGGCGCTGCGGGCGCCGTGCACGGCTCGCTGGCCACCGGCGCGCTTACCACCACCTACACCGCATCGCAGGGCCTGCTGCTGATGATCCCCAACATGTACAAGATTGCGGCGGAGATGCTGCCCAGCGTGTTCCACGTGTCCGCCCGCACCGTGTCCACCCAGGCCCTCAACATCTTCGGCGACCACTCCGACGTGATGGCCTGCCGCCAAACCGGCTTCGCCATGCTGGCCGAGGGCAACGTGCAGGAGGTCATGGACCTCTCGGCGGTGGCCCATCTGGCCGCCATCAAGGGGCAGGTGCCCTTCATCAATTTCTTCGACGGCTTCCGCACGTCCCACGAGGTGCAGAAGATCGCCGTGTGGGACTACGACGACCTGGCCGAGATGTGCGACATGGACGCCGTGCGCGCCTTCCGCGACCATGCCCTGAACCCGGAGCACCCGGCCATGCGCGGCAGCCATGAGAACGGCGACATCTTCTTCCAGCACCGCGAGGCCTGCAACCCCACTTACGACGCGCTGCCGGCCGTGGTGGAGGAGTACATGCAGAAGGTGAACGAGAAGCTGGGCACCAACTACCAGCTGTTCAACTACTACGGCGCCGAAGACGCCGAGCGGGTGATCGTGGCCATGGGCAGCATCTGCGACGTGGCCGAGGAAGTGATCGACTACCTGAACGCCCGCGGCGAGAAGGTGGGCCTGGTGAAGGTGCGCCTGTACCGGCCCTTCGTCACCCAGCGCTTCGTGGAGGCGCTGCCCAAGACGGTGAAGAAGATCGCCGTGCTGGACCGCACCAAAGAGCCGGGCGCCATTGGCGAGCCGCTGTACATGGACGTGGTGAACGCGCTGGCGGTGGAAGGCGTTTCCGGCATCACCGTCACCGGCGGCCGCTACGGCCTTGGCAGCAAGGACACCCCGCCCGCTTCGGTGTTCGCCGTGTTCGAGGAGCTGGCGAAGGACGCGCCGCGCCGCCAGTTCACCATCGGCATCGTGGACGACCTGACCAATCTCTCGCTGCCGGAGAAGCCGGCCCCCATCACCAGCGCCCCGGGCACCATCGAGTGCAAGTTCTGGGGCTTGGGCGGCGACGGCACCGTGGGCGCCAACAAGAACTCCATCAAGATCATCGGCGACCACACCGACAAGTACGTGCAGGCCTACTTCCAGTACGACTCCAAGAAAACCGGCGGCGTCACCATCAGCCACCTGCGCTTCGGCGACGCCCCCATCCGCAGCCCCTACTACGTGAACCAGGCGGACTTCGTGGCCTGCCACAACCCCTCCTACATCACCAAGGGCTTCCGCATCGTGCAGGACGTGAAACCGGGCGGCGTGTTCCTGATCAACTGCCAGTGGACCCCCGAAGAGCTGGGGCAGCACCTGGACGCCGCTTCCAAGCGCTACATCGCCGAGAACGGCATCAAGCTCTACACCATCAACGCCATCGATCTGGCGGTGGAGATCGGCATGGGCAAGCGCACCAACACCATCCTGCAATCCGCCTTCTTCAGCCTGGCCGGCGTCATGCCCCAGGAAGAGGCCATCGGCTACATGAAGGACGCCGCCACCAAGAGCTACCTGAAGAAGGGCCAGGACGTGGTGGACATGAACCACAAGGCCATCGAGGTGGGCGCCACCGCCTACGTGCCCGTTGAGGTGCCGGCCGACTGGGCCAGCGCCGAAGACGCCCCCAAGGCCCAGCGGGTGGAGGGCGATCCGGAGCTGATCAAGGTGGTGGAGACCATCATGGAGCCGGTGGGTCGCATGGACGGCGACCTGCTGCCGGTTTCCGCCTTCGCCGACCACGCCGACGGCCAGTTCCCGGTGGGCGCCGCCGCCTTCGAGAAGCGCGGCGTTGCCGTTACCGTGCCCCATTGGAACCAGGACACCTGCATCCAGTGCAACAACTGCGCCTATGTGTGCCCCCACGCCACCATCCGTCCCTTCGCCCTCACCGAGGCGGAGGCGGCCGGCGCCCCTGAGGCCGCTCGTCTCATCCCCGTGCGCGGCAAGCAAGGCGACGGGCTGCAGTTCACCATGGCCGTGAGCCCGCTGGACTGCATGGGCTGCGGCGTGTGCGTGGGCGTGTGCCCCACCAGCTCGCTTGCCATGGTGCCCCAGGCCGACGAAATGGATCAGCAGGCGGTGTTCGACTACTGCGTGGCCGAGGTGGCCCCCAAGCCGCAGCTGGAGGGCAACACCGTGAAGGGCAGCCAGTTCAAGCGCCCGCTGCTGGAGTTCTCCGGCGCCTGCGCCGGCTGCGCCGAAACCTCCTACGCCCGTCTGGTCACCCAGATGTTCGGCGACCGCATGTACATCGCCAACGCCACCGGCTGCAGCTCCATCTGGGGCGGCCCGGCCGCTACTTCGCCCTACTGCACCAACTGCGAGGGCCACGGCCCCGCCTGGAGCAACTCGCTGTTCGAGGACAACGCCGAGCACGGCCTTGGCATGCTGCTGGGTTACGAGGCGGTGCAGGACATGGTGGTGGAAGACGCTACCAAGATCGTGGAGGGCGACAAGGCCTCCGCTGAGCTGAAGGCCGCCGCGCAGGCGTGGCTGGACGCCCGCCTGGACGCCGAGGCCAGCAAGACGGCGGCTGCCGAGTTCATCGCGCAGCTGGAGAAGGTGGAGGGCTGCGAGGCGTGCGCCCGCATCCTGGAGAACAGGAAGTTCCTCACCAAGAAGAGCGTGTGGATCTTCGGCGGCGACGGCTGGGCCTACGACATCGGTTACGGCGGCCTGGACCACGTGATCGCCTCAGGCAAGGACGTCAACATCTTCGTGTTCGACACTGAGGTGTACTCCAACACCGGCGGTCAGGCCTCCAAGGCCTCCAACCTGGGCCAGGTGGCGCAGTTCGCCGCTTCCGGCAAGGACATCAAGAAGAAGAGCCTGGCCGAGATTGCCATGAGCTACGGGTACGTGTACGTAGCCCAGGTGGCCATGGGCGCCAACCCGGCCCAAACCCTGAAGGCCATCGTGGAGGCGGAGGCTTACCCGGGCCCCAGCCTGATCATCGGCTACTCGCCCTGTGAGATGCACTCCATCAAGGGCGGCATGATGAACTCCCAGGCGGAGATGAAGAAGGCGGTGGACTGCGGCTACTGGAACCTGCTGCGCTTCAACCCGGCGGCGCCGGTGGGCAAGAAGTTCACGCTGGATTCGAAGGAGCCGGCCGGCGGTTACCAGGAGTTCCTCATGAACGAGGCCCGCTACAGCCGCCTCACCCGCGAGTTCCCCGAGCGCGCCACCGAGCTGTTCGCCAAGAACGAAGAGGCGGCCATGGCCCGCTACCAGCACCTGGTGAAGCTGAAGGACCTCTACGCCGACGCGTAGGGCACCGCTTCCCGCAACGCTGAACCCTATGAGAACGGCCGACTCTGAGGAGTCGGCCGTTTTGTTTTGCCTGCATCAATGCGGCGATTTATAAAACTTCTATTTATATCATACTTGTGACAAATTCATGGGAAAATTAAGAAGTGGTTTTGCCAAGAGTGCAAAACTTATGGAGTAACGTAACCATAGTTTAACAAACCGTAATAAACGGTATAATTCCGCGCCGAGCCTTTGTATGGTTAATCAGTCTTGGCCGTACAAGGACATTTCGCCAGTTCCCAAGTAACGCTGGCGAATACGGGGAGGCACCCCGTAAGACCACAAAAGTTGGAGGAAAAACATGGAAAAACTCACTCGTCGTGGCTTTTTGGCTGGTACTGCTGCTACCGGCGCCCTGGCTGCCCTCACCCTCGCCGGTTGCGGCGGGGATGACAAGAAGGCCGATGCGCCCGCACCGTCCACCGATGAGCCGAAAGACGAACAGCCGGCCAGCTCTGGCGTTGCCAAGGCCATCACGGCTGCCGCTGCTTACAGCTCCACGAACTGCAACCCCATCGGCAACAGCTCTGCTCTGATGCTGGCCGCCACCTGGCATGTGTTCGAGGGTCTCTACGATTTGGACCTGCACACCTACAAGACCTACACCGCTCTGGCTGCCGGCGAGCCCACCAAGGTTTCCGACACCGAGTACGAAGTGGCCATCCGCGAGGGCGCCAAGTTCTCCGACGGTTCCGCTGTGACCGCCGACGACGTGGTGAACGCCTTCAAGCGCAACATGGCCGATGACACCTACGGCGCCTTCCTCACCTTCATCAAGAGCGTAGCCGCCAAGGACGATACCACCGTCACCTTCACCCTGAACTACCCCTTCGAGAGCCTGCTGAAGGGCCGTCTGGCCGTAGTGAAGATTTTCCCGAAGGCCCTCACCGACGACCAGCTGTCCACCATGCCCATCGGTTCCGGCCCCTGGAAGTACGACTCCATCAACGGCGACGACGGCGGCACCATCCGCTTCGTGCCCAACGACCAGTACAACGGCACTCTGCCTGCCACCTGCGAAGAGATGGACTGGACCGTGCAGCTGGACGGCACCGCCCGTACCACCGCCATCATCGATGGCACCGTGCTGGCTATCGAGAGTGTGCCGGATGCCAACGCTACCCAGCTGGACAACGCCGGTGTGGCCGTTGAGTACGTGCCCGGCTTCGCCCTGCCGTTCCTGATGTTCAACTGCAAGAAGGCCCCCTTCGACGACGTGCGCGTGCGTCAGGCCATCTACTACGCCATCGACTACGACAAGCTGATTTCCAACCAGATGGACGGCCATGCCACTGCTTGCACCAGCTTTTTGCCGGAGTCTTACGCCAACTATCATCAGGCGTCCACCATCTACACCCACGACGTGGAGAAGGCCAAGAGCTTGCTGGCCGATGCAAATCAGACCGATTTGTCCTTCGAGCTGATGGTGAACAACAACTGGGTAAACGCCCTGGCTCCGCAGATCGTGAACGATTTGGAGCAGGTGGGCATCAAGGCCACTATCAACGAGACCAAGATCGACTGGGCCGCACTGGCGCCCTCCGATGACATCCTGCCCTACGACGTGATGCTCACCCCGGGCGATCCCTCTTGCTTCGGCAACGACCCCGACCTGCTGATGACCTGGTGGTACGGCGACAACGTGTGGACCCAGGGTCGCAGCTGCTGGAACGTCACCCCTGAGTGGCAGCAGCTGCAGACTCTGCTGCAGAGTGCCCGCGAAGAGGCCGACGCCGCCAAGCAGCAGGAGATCTGGAACCAGTGCTTCGATCTGATTGCCGAGAACGTGCCGCTGTACCCGCTGTTCCATCGTCAGATTTCCACCGGCTTCTACGAGAAGAAGCTGGAGAACTTCGAGCCCATCTCAACCACCGGTCTGGTGTTCCTGGGTACCACCCCCATTGAGGGCTAAGCCTTAAAGCCTAGCTCCCGAGGCCGCTTGGCCGTATGGGAAACTCCGCAGAGCCCCGCCCTTTTCATGAAGGGCGGGGCTCCTGCATTTTCGGCCCCTCATCAGGCATAAGAAAAAACATAATTCGAGGCAAGATAGCTCTTGTGCGCCGTCGTTTCTAGGCTATCTGTGGGGTAGAATAATCACTGTTTGCTTGCGCCTCCAGGGGAACCTGAAGGAGGGGGCAAGAGCGCTGTTGCTGTTTCTGGGCAGGTGTGCCGAGAAGTATCGAAAGGAGGATGAGGTGAACAATCTTTTGAGGTTGATTGTCAACCGCATACTGTGGCTGCCGGTCATGGTGCTGGGTGTGACCATCCTCGTGTTCTTCATCATGTCGCTGTCTCCCATCGACCAGGCCTATTCGGTTCTGGGCGAGAACGCTTCAGCGGCGCAGGCGGAGGCTTACCGCCAAGAGCACGGTTTGAACGACCCGGTTATCGTGCAGTACGGCCGTTACATGGCGGGGCTGTTCACGGGTGACCTTGGCAGCTACGGCGCCAACATGGCCTCGGTGGGGGAGCGCGTTGCCCAAGCCTTGCCGGTAACCCTGCAGCTCACGTTCTTGGGCCTCATCATTGCGGTGTTCTTCGCGGTTATCCTGGGCGTCATTTCCGCCATCTGGCGTGACAAATGGCCCGACCAGGTGATTCGCGTGTTCTCCATCGCCTGCATCGCCACTCCGTCGTTCTGGCTGGCGGTGCTGCTCATCCTGCTGTTCATGGCCAACCTCCATTGGCTGCCCGCTTCCGGCAAGCTGCCCGACTTCTTCACCGATCCCGGCGGATGGCTGGCGCGCATGGCGCTGCCGGCAATTTCGCTGGCGGTGCCGGTTACGGGGCAGATGACCCGCGTGGTGCGTACCTCCATGGTGGAAGAGCTGGACAAAGACTACGTGCGCACCGCTTTGGGCGCCGGCATACCGAAGGCGGTGGTGATCGGCCGCAACGTGCTGCGCAACGCCCTCATCACCCCGGTTACGGTGCTGGGCCTGCGCATCGGCTACCTGATCGGTGGCGCGGTTATCATCGAGGTAATCTTCGCGCTTCCCGGCATGGGCATGGCCATTCTTTCCGGCATCCAGAGCAACTACGTTATGCTGGTGCAGGGCGTGGTGCTGTGCGTGGCCATTGCCTTCATCATCATCAACATCATCGTGGATATGCTTTATATCCTGATCGATCCTCGCATTAGGACGGTGTAGCCCCATGGTGAAACTTCGTGAGAAAACTACCAAGAAGCTGGAGGGCAAGGTGCGCTTCCGCCGCTGGAAGAACATGACCATCGGTGCCCGCATCTCCATCGTGGTGCTGGCGCTCATCGTGCTGGTGGCCATCTTTGCCAACTTCCTGGCCCCCCATGACCCCTACGAGATCTTCGCCGCCCGCCAGGCTCCCAACTCGGAGTTCCTGTTCGGCACCGACGACAAGGGCCGCGACGTGCTGTCCCGCATGATGTACGGCGCCCGCTACTCGTTGGTCATCGGCTTGGGAGCCACGGCGTTCGCCCTCGTGATCGGTTCCATCATCGGCGCCATCGCAGCGGTTTCGCGCAACTGGATCTCCAACGTCATCATGCGCATCATGGACATCATCATGTCCTTCCCCGGCATCGCCCTGGCCGCCACCTTCGTGGTGGTGTTCAGCGCCAACGCCACCATCGAGACGCGCCTCCCCGCGCTGATCTTCTCCATCGGCTTTTTGTACGTGCCCCAAATCGCCCGCATCGTGCGCGCCAATGTGATGAGCGAGTACAACCAAGACTACGTACGGGCGGTTATCGTGTCCGGTGCGAAGGCGCCGTGGATTCTTACCAAGCACGTCATTCGCAACTGCATCGCGCCGGTGTTGGTGTTCACCATCGTGCTGGTGGCTGACGCCATCGTGTTCGAAGCGTCGCTGTCGTTCATCTCTGCCGGCATCGCCGAGCCTACCCCCACCTGGGGCAACATACTCTCCGATGCCAAGGACGGCGTGCTGGCTGGCCGTTGGTGGCAGGCGCTGTTCCCGGGCCTGGCCATCATGATCACGGTGCTGTGCCTCAACATCTTCTCGGAGGGCATCACCGACGCCATGGCCGCCGCGCCCAAGGCACCCGTGGCCGCCGGCGACGACAAGCTGAACACCGACCGCATGGCCGACCGTCTGGTGGCCGACCCGAAGCTGGCCTACGCCGCCCAAGCCGAGATGCTGGAGGCGCGCCTGGCGCGGTTGAAGGAGATGGAGGGGTTGCGCACCGACCGCTTCGACGCCCATACGGACGTGCCCCCCATTTTGGAAGTGAAGGACCTGTGCATCAAGTTCCCGCGCCATGGCGACGTGAACGTGGTGGACCATGTGAGCTTTGTGGTGCGCCCGCACCAGACCATGGGCCTGGTGGGCGAATCCGGCTGCGGCAAGTCCATCACCTCCCTCACCATCATGGGGTTGTTGGACCCGAAGGCCCAGGTTTCCGGCGAAATCCTCTACGAGGGCCGCAACCTGCTTGACCTGTCGCAGCGCCAGATGAACGCCCTGCGCGGCCGCGAGATTGCCATGATCTACCAGGACGCTCTGTCGTCGCTGAATCCCTCGATGCTGATCAAGGCCCAGATGAAGCAGCTCACCAAGCGCGGCGGCACCCGCAGCGCCGAGGAACTGCTTGAGCTGGTGGGCCTGGACCCCAAGCGCACGCTGGACTCCTACCCCCACGAGCTTTCCGGCGGCCAGCGCCAGCGCGTGCTCATCGCCATGGCCCTTACCCGCGACCCGAAGGTGATCATCGCCGACGAGCCCACCACCGCCCTCGACGTAACCGTGCAGAAGCAGGTGGTCGACCTTCTGAACAAGCTGCAGAAGGAGCTGGGATTTGCCATGGTGTTCGTGAGCCACGACCTGGCCCTGGTGGCGGAGGTGGCCAACTCCATCACCGTCATGTACGCCGGCCAAGTGGTGGAGCAGGGCCCGGTGAAGGAGATTCTGGGCAACCCCATCCACGAGTACACCCGCGGCCTGCTGGGTTCGGTGCTTTCCATCGAAGCGGGCGGCGACCGCCTGCACCAGGTGCCTGGCACGGTGCCGTCTCCCAAGGACTTCCCCGAGGGCGATCGCTTCACGCCGCGCTCCAGCCATCCCGAGAAGGTGTCCAACATCCGTCCGGTGCTGAAGCGCCACGGCGGCACGGACCACTACTACGCCGAGCTGCCCGATAGCGAGCTCAAGCGGCTTGACATTGAACCCTATGTTCCCGGAGGTCCGCTACTATGAGCGAAGAAGTAATGAATTCCGCGCCCGTTCAAGAGGCGCCCGAGGCGAAGGATGAGCAGACGCCCATCATTTTCCTCGACGACATCAAGGTGACCTTCCGCACCCGTACCGGCTCGTTGCTGCACCCCAACTTGGTGCACGCGGTACGCGGCCTTACGCTGAAGCTGATGCCGGGGGAGACCATTGGCATCGTGGGCGAGTCCGGTTGTGGCAAGTCCACCACCGCCAATGTGATGTGCGGCCTGCAAAAGCCCACTTCCGGCCGTGTGTTCTTCAAGGGCAAGGACGTGACCAACCGTACCGCCGCCGACCGCCGCGTTATCGGCCGCGTGATTTCAGTGGTGTTCCAAGACCCGGCCACCGCGCTGAACGCCCGTATGACGGTGCAGGACCAGCTGATGGACCCCATGATCGTGCACAAGGTGGGCGACGAAGCCTATCGCCGCAACCGCGTGAACGAGCTGATTGAGATGGTGGGCCTGCCGGCTTCGGTGTTGGAGGCGCTGCCGGGGCAGATGTCCGGCGGCCAGCGCCAGCGCGTGGCCATCGCCCGCGCCCTGTCGCTGAAGCCGGACGCCATCATCGCCGACGAGCCCACCTCCGCGCTGGACGTTTCCGTGCGCGCCCAGATTCTGAACCTTCTGATGGATCTGAAGAAGGAACTGGGGCTGGCCATGGTGTTCATCAGCCATGACATCCAGACGGTGCGCTACATTTCCGACCGCATCGTGGTGATGAACGGCGGCCTGGCCGTGGAGGAGGGCACCGCCGAGCAGGTATTCAACAATCCCAAAGACGAGTACACCCGGCTTCTGCTGGGGGCGGCGCCTTCGCTGCTGCATCCGGATTTGGGGAAAGGCGGCGCCGCTTAGGCGGCAACGGCTTTACCTAATGCCATGAAAACGGCCCGGGAGTTGAGTCCCGGGCCGTTTTGTTTTGCGGATGGGGCGCTGCGGACGCGAGCGGCGGCGATTGGGGAGCTTAGGCGCTGATGATGTCGGCGAGGGTTTTGGAGGCCAGGTAATCGCGCATGGTTTGCTGCAGGCCGCCCCACACTTTTTGGGAGGTGCAGCCGTCGGCCCTGTCGCAACGGATGTGGCCGCTGATGCAGTCCATCAAATCCAAACCGTCTTCCGAGGCGGAAACCACGTCTTCGAGGGTGATTTTCTCAGGGGAGCGGGAAAGCTGGTAACCGCCCATGTAGCCGCGGGTAACCGACAGAAGCCCCTTCGAGCTTAAGGGGGCCACTACCTGTTCCAGGTACTTCTTGGAAATGGATTGCCGCTCGGCCACGTCTTTCAAGGCGATGGGTCCTTCGCCATAATGCTGCGCCAAGTCAATCATAAAGCGCATGCCGTAACGTGATTTAGTAGAGATTTTCATAATCCTCGCCAAAGGTCGTGTAAAGGCCTGCTACAAGTTTCCGTGCATCATAACAAATTGCGCGGGCCTGTGTCACGGAAAACCCAGTGATTAACTAGGATATATGAGTTGATGAGTCATCATTTAGCCAAGGACGATGTCATCAGTTTTTCACATTTGGAAAACTGCCTATTGACTACTTGTCGATGAGCATTATATTAAACCTAGCAAATAACTAGACATTAAAGCTCCGGAGGCGCGGCCCGCTGCCGGAGACGCTAAGGAAAAAGGAAGGCCCATGAAGCAGATTTACCTGGACAACGCTTCCACCACCCGCATGCGCCCCGAGGTGCTGGATGCCATGTTGCCGTATTTCACCGAGCAGTACGGCAATCCTTCTTCTATCTATCCGCTGGGGCAAGAGGCTTCCGACGCCGTGGCCGAGGCCCGCAGCTCGCTGGCTGGTTGCATCGGGGCTCAGCCGCGGGAGGTGTTCTTCACCAGTGGCGGATCGGAGTCGGACAACTGGGCCATCAAGGGCTTCGCCCGGGCCAACGTCGCCAAGGGGCGCCACATCATCACCAGCGCGGTGGAGCACCATGCGGTGCTGCACACCTGCGCCGCCCTTGAGAAGGAGGGCTTCGAGGTAACCTACCTTCCGGTTGACGGCGACGGTTTGGTGAGCGTGGAGGATTTCAAGGCGGCCATCCGCTCCGACACCATCTTGGCTTCCATCATGTTCGCCAACAACGAGATCGGCACCATCCAGTCCATCGCCGAGTTGGCCTCTGCCGCCCACGAGGCGGGCGTGGTGTTCCACACCGATGCCGTGCAGGCCTTCGGCCATGAGTACATAAATGTGGAGGAGATGGGCATCGATATGCTGTCCGCCTCCGCCCACAAGCTGTACGGCCCGAAGGGCATGGGGCTTCTGTACGTGCGCAAAGGCGTGAAGTTGCTAAACCTCATCGATGGCGGCCAGCAGGAGCGGGGCCGTCGCGCCACCACCGAGAATGTGTCCGGCATCGTGGGTTTCGCCAAGGCGGCGCAGTTGGCGGAAGCGGAGCGGGAGGCGGTGCACGGCTCCCAGCTGGCGCTGCGCGACCACGCCATCGAGCGCATCCTGCGGGAGATTCCCCATGCCAAGCTGAACGGCAGCTGGGAGAGCCGCCTGGCCAACAACGTGAACTTCTCCTTCGAGTTCATCGAGGGGGAGGGCATGCTGCTGCAGCTGGCGGCCCGCGGCATCTGCGTTTCCTCTGGCAGTGCCTGCACCTCCGGTTCGCTGGACCCCAGCCACGTGCTTTTGGCCATCGGCCTGCCCCACGAGATCGCCCACGGTTCGCTGCGTATGACGCTGGGGCGCGACACCACGTTGGAGGATGTGGACTTCGCCATCGACTCGCTGAAGGCCACCCTGGCGAACCTGCGTTCCATGAGCCCCCTGTACGAGGACTTCCAGAAAACTGGCGAAGGCTCCATCATCGCCGAGATGAAGGCCCAAGGCGTCCCTTACGTAAGCTAACCCACTCCCAGCGGCGCGGGCTCCTCTCCCACATAAGCCCCGCGCACCGCACATTTCCCGACGAGCTTTGAGAAAGCGAGAACTCCCATGGCTATGAATTATTCTGAAGCAGTGATGGATCACTTCACCAACCCCCGCAACGTAGGGGAAATCGAAAACGCCAGCGGTTGCGGCACGGTGGGCAACGCCGTGTGCGGCGACATCATGCGGGTGTATTTGGACATCGATGACGACGGCATCATCCAGGACGCCAAGTTCAAGACCTTCGGCTGCGGCGCCGCCATTGCCACCAGCTCGATGGCAACGGTGCTGGTGAAGGGCAAAACGGTGCAGCAGGCGCTGGAGGTTACCAACAAGGCGGTGATGGAGGCGCTGGACGGCCTGCCGCCGGTGAAGGTGCACTGCTCGCTTTTGGCGGAAGAGGCCATCCATGCGGCGTTGTGGGACTACGCCGAGAAGAACGGCATCATGATCGAGGGGCTGGAGAAGCCGGTGAGCGACATCTCCGAGCACGACCACGGCCACGACATCGACGACGAGGACGAAGACTAGCCCCGAGCGCTTTGACGCTTGGCATTCGCAGGGCAGAGATTCTATCTCTGCCCTTTTCGTTTCTGGAGGGTGGGCCGGTTGGACGGGGCTGCGCTCGACGCGTCGTCGCGCCGAGCCTGTAGTCTCGGCGCTCCTTTGGCTTTGCCTTACCTCGCTCCGTCCCGCCCAACCGGCCCAGCCACAATGAAGCGGGGGAAGGTTTTATCGTAGGGCCGAGATTCTATCTCGGCCTGATGTTGCGCCCCCGTACGGGCCGTCCGTTTAGGCAGAGATAGAATCTCTGCCCTACGAATTCGACCCGGGTCCATGACAGGGGACGGGGATAACGTCATGTCCGGACCCGCGATGCATCCTGGCTGGGCAGACCCGGCGGGTCGGAGCGAGGTCCGGCCAAGCGGAGCAGAGGGGAAATCCACTCGCCCGCCAGGGCGAGTTAGTTCCCCTCGTGCGGAGCGTCGAGCGCAGGCCTGTCGGGTCGGCCCACCCTCCATAAAACATGACGTTATCCTCGTCCCCTGTCATTTGTCTGGGGTGCGCAGTGGTACTATAAGCGGATGCAAAAATCCGTCGTTTTCCGGGCATCATCAGTTCGGGGAACCCAGCGCGAGGAGAATCCATGTCGAAAGGCTCGTACTCTTTCACCACCCCCATTTACTACGTGAACGCCGCGCCCCATCTGGGCACCGCCTACACCACCGTGGCGGCCGACACCGTGGCCCGTTATCAGCGCATGAACGGCTACGACGTTGCCTTCGTCACCGGCATGGACGAGCACGGCCAGAAGGTGGCCGACACTGCCGCCGCCCATGACATGACGCCGCAGGCTTGGTGCGATTCCATGGAGCCCGCCTTCCGCGACGCATGGGATTTGCTGGACATCACCTACACCGACTTTGTGCGCACCACCGAGCCGCGCCAGGCGCGCACGGTGCAGAAGTTCTGGACCGACCTGCACGAAAAGGGCTACCTGTACAAGGGGGCCTACGAGGGCTGGTACTGCGTGCACGAGGAAACCTACTATGCCGAGAGCGACCTTGAGAAGAACGAGGAAGGGCAGTTCGTGTGCCCCGACTGCAAGCGCCCCGTGCAGCTAATGAGCTCGGGGGAGGAAAACTGGTTCTTCAAGCTGTCCGAGTTCCAGCAGCCGCTGCTGGACTTCTACGCCAGCAACCCCGACTTCATCCGGCCCGAATCGCGCCGCAACGAGATCGTGTCCTTTGTGAGCCGCGGCCTGAAGGACCTCTCCATCTCACGCTCCACCTTCGACTGGGGCATTCCGTTGCCCTTCGACGAGGGGCACGTGGCCTATGTGTGGGCCGACGCGCTGCTGGCCTACCTTACCGGCATCGGCTACGCCGACCCCAACCGCCCCGGCGAATTCGACTACCACTGGCCCATGAACTACCACTTCGTGGGCAAGGACATCATCCGCTTCCACTGCGTCATCTGGCCCGCCATGCTGATGGCGGCCGGCCTGCCCATCACCCACACGGTGTTCGGCCACGGTTTTCTGCTCACCAAGGGCGAGAAGATGTCGAAGTCGAAGGGCAACGGCCTCATGCCCGCCGATTTGGTGAGCATCTTCGGCGTGGACGCCTACCGTTACTATTTCATGTCGGACGTGCAGTTCGGCCAGGACGGCTCCATTTCCATGGAGCGCATGGTGCAGGTGTACAACAACGAGCTGGCCAACACCTGGGGCAACCTCTGTTCCCGTGTGATGAACATGGCCGGCAAGTACTTCGAGGGGAAGGTGCCCCAGGCTCCCGCCGGCGCCGAGCAGAACCCGCTGCGGGAGCTGACCGACCAGCTGTACGCCACCTACGACGGCTGCATGGGCGAGGTGGACTTCACCGGCGCCGCCGCCGCGGTGCAGAAGGTGGCCCAGCGGGTGAACCTGTACGTGGAGGAATCGGCTCCGTGGAACCTGGCCAAAAGCCCGGAAACCGCCGATGAGCTGGCGGCCGTCATCTACAACTCGCTGGAGGCCATCCGCATCATCGCCCTGTACATGGCCCCCTTCATGCCCAACACTTCCAACGAGGTGATGCGCCGCTTGGGGCTGGGCAACGCCTGCGCTGCGGAGGACATCCAGGCGGCCACCGCGTGGGGCCAGCTGCCGGCCGGCAACGCCGTGGAGAAGGGCGACCCCCTGTTCCCGCGGCTGGACGTGGAGAAAATTTCGGTGGACATGGCATAAGGGCCGCCCATGACGCGCTTCGATGACGACCCGGTATATTTCGACCTGCTGTTCCGCCAACCGCGCCGCCATGGCAAGTGGCGGCCGGTGGAGGCCCCCGTGCTGGGGGTGCCGGTGGCGGACACCCATGCCCATCTGCAGCTTTTGGCCAGCCCGCCTTTGGCTCTGGCGCGTGCCGCCCACCTCGGCGTTGACTTTCTGTGCACCATCGTGGACGTGTGGGAAGACGGTGATGCCACCTTCGAGCATTTGGAGCAGTGGCAGGCGCAGGCCCGGGCGCTGTTGGGGCAGCTGCGGGCGCTGCCGGCGGGGGAGAGCGGGCCGGTGCTGCTGCCGGGGCAGGGATTGGCGCCGGAAGGGCTTCCCGCTGTTGCCAAATCCGGTGCGGATGCGGAAGAGCCGCCGCTGCTTTCCCCTGGCGCCGTGCGCATCGCGGTGGGCTGCCATCCCCACAACGCTTCCCATTGGGACGATGCCCTGGAGGCGCGCCTGCGGCGGCTTCTGGCGGATGGTCGCGTGGCCGCCCTGGGGGAAGTGGGGCTGGATTACCATTACGACTTCTCCCCACGCGGTGCGCAGCGGGACGTGTTCCGCCGCCAGATCGCCATCGCCCACGAGTTCGACCTGCCGCTTGTCTTGCACATGCGCGAAGCCCACGACGAGGGCTTCGCCATCTTGGAGGAAGAGGGCTTCCCCGAAGCGGGCGTGCTGCTGCACTGCTTCAACCTGGATGCGGCGGAGGTGCGCCGTTGGGTGGAGCGGGGCTGCTACGTGGCCTTCGGCGGCCCTGCCACCTTCAAGAATGCAGATGAGGTGCGCGAGGCGGTGCGGCAGGTGCCCCTCGATCGGCTGCTTACCGAGACGGACGCCCCATACATGACCCCCGAGCCCATGCGCGGCATTGCCTGCGAGCCGGCCCACACCATCTTCACGGCCGCGGTGCTGTGCACGGTGCGCGGCTTTGAAGCGGGAACCGCCGGGGCGCAAGAATTCCTGGCCCAGCTGTATGGCAACGCCCAACGGCTGCTAAACCGCCCGCGCCCTTAGGCCCGAGTAAGGAGACCCCCATGCACCGACTGATTCTGGCCGGCTCGCCCCGCGCCAACGGCCGCACCGCCGCCCTGGCCGACGAGCTGTTCAACGCCTGCATCGAGGAATGTCCGGAAGACGGCGTGTCCATCGTGGCCGTTTCCAGCGTGGCGGTGGCCGGCTGCAACGGCTGCGACGGCTGCAAGCGCGAAGGGCGGCCGCCCGAGCCGCTGAAGGACGGCGATCCGCTCTCCCCGTGCCCGGAGGTGGCGGCCTCCACCGCGGCGCTGCACCAGTGCATCATCGCCGACGACATGACCGAAGTGCGCAAGCACTTGGACGCCGCGGACGAGCTGGTGGTGGTGTGCCCGGTGTACTTCGCCGGCGCCCCTTCGCAGTTCAAGGCGCTGCTGGACCGGCTGCAGCCCTATTTTTGGAGCGATCTGCGGCGGGGCGAGCCGCGCCCCTGCGTGCTGCACCTGGTGGGGGAGGGGCACGACCCGTACGGGTTCGAGCCGCTCGTCCAATCGCTGGCCTCAGCCGTGCACGTGGCCGGATTCCAGCTGGAGCTAGTTCTCGACTGGGTGGGTAAGATCACCCCCGACGGGGAGATAACCGCCGAGGCGGAGGAATACCCCATACCGCCCCAGGGCGGGTGCGCCGCTTTGGGCTGGGACAGCAGCGACGAGTGGGTGGTGCTGGAGGCGGAAGAGGAAGCGCCGGAGGCGATGGGCGCCCCTGAAGGCGCCCCGGCCCCGCAGGCTTCGGCGGCTCAGGCCACCTCGGCCGCCCCTGGCCGCGACGGCCGCAAGGGGGAGGACGGCGGGAAGCCCGCCAAAACGAAGGGCCGCGCCCAGCTGAACCTGGGCGACGGGGCCGCTCCGAAGGGCGGCAAGAAGAAGGACAAGGGAGGGCGCCGTGGCTGAGCCGCAGCGCTGCTCCCCGTACGCCAGCCCCTCTGCCACCCGGGCGGTGCTGGAGGCCCACGGGCTTACCGCCAAGTACACCTTCGGCCAGAACTTCCTGGTGAACGACGACGTGATTCGCCGTATCCTGCAGCTTTCGGCAGTAGGAGAGGCCGACGGCGTGCTGGAAGTGGGCCCTGGCATCGGCACCCTCACCGCCGCGCTGCTGCAGCGGGGCCGCTACGTGGTGGCGGTGGAGCGGGACGCCGATCTGCCGCCGGTGCTGGCAGACACCCTGTACCCGTGGCGAGAGCGGTTTTCCCTGGTGGAGAAGGATGCCCTGCAGTTGAGCGCTGCCGATGTGGAGGGGGCGCTTTCGGTGCTGCCCGCCGCAGGGGGCGCGATGCCCAACAAACTGGTTTCCAACTTGCCCTACGCGGTGGCGGCCACGGTGGTGCTGGACTACTTCCAGCGCTTCGCCAGCCTGGAAAGCGCCACGGTGATGGTGCAAAAGGAGGTGGCGGAGCGCATGATGGCCCGCCCCGGCACGAAAACCTACGGTGCCTACACCGTCAAGCTGGGGCTGTACGCCCGTCCGGCAGGGCACTTCGCGGTGGGCCCGGGCAATTTCTTCCCGCCGCCGCGGGTGGAGAGCACGGTGATCCGCCTGGACCGCGCCCCGGTGATGGCCCCCGATGGCCGGCCGGCTTCGCCGGAGCTTCTGGCCGCCGCCTGCACCATGGCCGATGCCGCCTTCGCCACCCGCCGCAAAACCTTGGCCAATTCCTGCAAGACCTACTTCGCCGGCCGCTCGCCCGTGCAGCAGCAGCTGCCGCGGCTGTTCGCCCGCGCCGCCATCGACTCGCGCCTGCGCGGTGAGGCGCTTTCCAAAGAGGATTTCCTGGCGCTTGGGCAGGCGCTGCTGGCGCTGGGGGAGGCTTAAGGGGCATCGCGCCCGCCCGTGCCGGCGGAAACCCCTGTTTCGGCGATGCGATGGGGATAATCTACCCTAAAAGGGTGATGGCTTGACTCTTTCCCTAGGGTAAGGTTTACAGTGGGCCGGCTGCGCAGGCGCCAAGTGGCGTTTTTCGACAGATGGCCACGGTATCTTTTGATATATCTTGTAGGGATATTTTGGGAGTTGCCTTCCGGGCTGGCCCTCATATGGGGAAACTCTCTAGAATATGACCCACTGTTTCCAAGGAGGGTGAAATGAACGCAAAGATGAAGCGCCGTTTAGTAGCTGTTTCCGGCATCATCATCGTGGTGCTGATACTGGTGCTGGCCTTCGTGGGCGGCAACTCCGCCGCCACCACCGTGTCGGTGGCCCAGGCGGCCGAGGGCGGTTACGCCGGCAAAAAGGTTCAGGTGTCCGGCAATGTGGTGGAGAACTCCTTCAGCACCGATGGCAATACCCTCACTTTCAGCATCTATGATCCCGAAAACGAGTCGGGCCAACCGCTGAAGGTGGTGTACGAAGGCGCCGCCTCTTCCACATTCGGCAACGACGTTACCGCCATCTGCACGGGGCACATGGGCGGTGACGGGGTGCTGGCCTGTTCTGAACTGGTGACGAAGTGTCCGTCGAAGTACGAGAGCGCCACTGATGCTTTGGAGGTGGGGCGCCTTCTGGGCTACGGCCCCGACATGGTGGGCACCATGGTGAAGGTGACTGGCACCGTTGTCCCCGGCACCCTGAAGCCGGCCGGCGAGGGCCAGCGGTTCGTGGTCACCGACGGCACCGAGGAGATGGGCGTGATGTTTGACGGCGCCCTGTCCGAGGAAGTGGCCGATGGCGCCACGGTGGTGATCACCGGTTCGCTAAACAGCGACGGCGGTTTCGATGCTACCGAGGTGGCGTTGCAAGCGTAAGAGCGCCGGAAGGGGGCAAGGCTCTTCCGGCTTTTTGCCCGCCGGCTGCTGCTGGCGGGCGTTCCAGGTACGGTAGGTTTGGGCAAGAGGGGTAAAGCTTCATGTCGATGATTGGTTTGTTGGGCATCCTCGTCGCTTTCGCCGCAGTGGTGATTTCGGTGGGATGCTTCGGTATCGGCTGGTGGCAGCGCAGGCACGCCGAGCGCGCCGATAACTTCTTCTGGGGCGGTCGCGTGGCGGTGCTGGTGGCGGCCGTGTCGCTTACGCTGTGTTGCGCCATTTTAGTGTGGTGCTTCATGACCGGCGACAACACCATCGAGTACGTGCTGCGCTACCGCAGCGGCGCCGAAGGCGAGCTGGGCTGGCTGTACCGCCTGTCGGGGCTGTGGGCCGGCCGTCAGGGCTCGCTGCTGTTCTGGGCATGGCTCATCTCGCTGTTCAACGTGGTGGTGCTTCTGGCCACCCGCAAAAAGGGCGAGGCGCTGGACAACATGGCGCTGCTGGTGAGCCAGGTGGTGTTGGGCTGCTTCGTGGGTGTGCTGCTTTTCTCTGCTGACAACATGCCCTTTAAGGCCACCGACGCCATTTACTTCGACGCCTCCGGCGCCCTGCGCGGCGCCGCCCTCACCTGGGGCATGAACAACCTGCTGGAGCACTGGGCCATGGCCATCCATCCGCCCACTCTGTTCATCGGCTACGCCGGCCTCACCATTCCCTTCGCTTACGCCATCGCCACCCTCGTCGCCAACAACGAGGGCGACCTGTGGGTGCGCCGCGCCACCCCCTACACCATGTTCTCCTGGCTGCTGCTGGGCATCGGCATCGGCCTGGGGGCCGTGTGGGCCTATGTGGTGCTGGGCTGGGGCGGTTACTGGGGCTGGGACCCGGTGGAGAACGCCAGCCTGCTGCCCTGGCTGGTGTGCGTGGCGCTGGTGCACAGCTTCACCCTGTACCGCCAGCGGGGCATCTTCAAGAAGTGGGCCATCATGTGCGCCTGTCTGGCGTTTTCCTTCGTCATCCTGGGCACCTTCATCACCCGCTCGGGGCTGGTGCAGTCGGTGCACTCCTTCAACGGCGATCCGGTTTCCACCGTGCTGTTCCTGGTGCTCATCGTCGCGTCGCTGCTGGCGGGCGCCGTGGGGCTCCTGCTGCGCCGCAAGGGCTTCGCCGCCGGCAATCAGGAGGACATCGATTCCTTGTGCTCCCGCGATGCCGCCTATTATGTGAACAACCTCATCATGATTGTGTTCGCGGTGCTTTTGGCCTACATGACCATCTCCGCCGCGCTGCCCAGCTTCTTGCCCTTCGGCGGCCAGTCGCTGTCGGCGGGCACCTACAACGCCATCGCCCGGCCGCTGGGCATCGTGTACTGCCTGCTCATTGCCGTGTGCCCGCTTCTGGGCTGGGGCCGCACCGACGGCAAGGCCTTCTTCAGGAAGGCCCGCATCCCCGGCATCTGCGCCATCGTGCTGTTCATCGTGCTGATGGTGTACTTCTGCACCTACCTGCTGCCCAGCTACAACGCCATGCTGGCGGTCGGCGGCGAAACCGCCAGCGGCCTTCTGGAGCAGGGCCCCTCGTGGTACTACAACGGCTTGGCCGTGGTGGGCTTTGCGGTGGCCAGCCTGTTGTTCTTCAACGCCGGCTACATGGTGGTGCGCACGGCCGCCCGCCTGAAGGGGGCGCTGCGCCGTCGCCTAGCGCTTTTGGGCGGTTCGGTGGCCCATCTGGCCATGGCGGTTATCCTGGTGGGCCTCATCGGCTCGTCCATGTACGTCACTAGTGCGGTGGGGTACCTGGAATACGACGAGGAGAGCAACACCGCCGCCCCCATGGTCATCCAGGATTTCGAGCTGCGCTACGTGGGCCAGGAAGATGGCACCACCCATAACGGCCCCATCTTCACCGTTACCTTCGACGTGTACAGAGACGGCCAGTATGTGGGACAGGTGTCGCCTTCCCGCGAGATGTCGGCCACTACCATGCAGACGAAATCGAACGCCGGGGTGATCGGGTTTCCGCTGGAAGATTTGTTCGTAGTGTTCTCGGGCATCACCGACGAGGGCAGCATCGTGATGGAGGCCAAGGTCAATCCTTTGATTAGCTTTGTGTGGGCAGGTTTTGGTATGCTCATCCTGGGCACTTTGATGGCCCTCTTCGCGTCGCGGCGGCCGCAGGCCAAAACCGGGGCGAGCGAGGAGCCCGAGCTGCCCGCATCTGCCGACGGCAAGTAGGAAGAGCAGCTGCTTATGACCCAGCCCCCTGCAATCGAGGCGGCGAAGGTGTCGAAGGTTTTCGGCGCCCGCAAGGCCTTGGACAAGGTGTCCTTCTCTCTGCCCCAAGGGGCCTTCCTTTCGGTGTTCGGCCCTAACGGCGCGGGCAAAACCACGTTGCTGCGCATCTTGGCCACCCTCTCCAAGCCCACGTCGGGCGACGTGCGGGTGGGGGGCGTGGCGCTGAAGGAGCAGCCGGACGCCGCTCGCCAGGAGGTGGGGCTGATTTCCCACGCCCCCATGCTGTACCCCGACCTCACCGCTGAAGAGAACCTCATGCTCTACGCCCAGCTGTACGGGGTGGAAAACCCCCGGCAGCGGGTGTTAGAGCTGCTGGACGCGGTGGGGCTGAAGCACCGGCGGCTGGATGTGGTGCGTACGTTCTCGCGCGGCATGACCCAGCGGGTGTCCATCGCCCGCGCCCTCATCAACAACCCCTCCGTGGTGCTGCTGGACGAACCCTACGCGGGGCTTGACCCCCACGCGGTGGAAATATTCGACGAGCTTCTGGCCACCGTGCGGGAAGGGCGCACCTTCGTGATGGTGAGCCACGATTTGGACAAGGGCTTCGCCATGGCCAGCCACCTGCTGGTGCTGGCGCGGGGCAAGGTGGTTTCCTTCGGCGAGAAGGAGGACACCGACCGCGCCCAGTTCGAGGCCCTGTACCGCGAGACGGTGGGAATGGGGGTGGCTTAAGCCATGGCGAAGGATTACGCGAAGGCAACTGCCGTGGCCGGACGCCCGGCGGCCCCCTCGGCGCTGCGCCAGTTTTCGGTACTGCTGCGCAAAGACCTCACCCAAGAGTTCCGCACCAAGGAGATGCTGGTTTCCATGGTGGTGTACGCGGTGCTGGTCATCATCGTTTTGGGGGTGGCCCTCAGCTTCGCCAAGCCCTCGCAGGAATACCTTGAGGTATGCGGCGGCCTTCTGTGGGTGCTCATCGTGTTCACTTCGCTTCTGGGGCTGAACAAGTCGTTTTCCCGCGAAAAGGAGAACGGTTGCCTTGAGGGGCTTTTGCTGGCGCCGGTGGACCGCGGCGCCATCTTTCTGGCGAAAGCGGTGTCGAATTTGATATTCATCCTGCTGGTGGAAGTGCTGGCAGTGCCGCTGTTCTGGTTCTTCTTCGCCTCCTTCGCCACGCCGGCGGAAACCGCGTGGCTGAGCGTGGTGCCGCTTTTGGTGGGATCGGTGGGCATCGCCGGCGTGGGCACGCTGCTTTCCACCATAACCGTGAATACGCGGGGCAAAGACGTGATGCTGGCGCTTCTGTTCGTGCCGGTGGTTTTCCCGCTGCTCTACGCCTGCGTGTCGGCCACCACCGCCACCCTGCTGGGGGGCGAGGTGTTCGCCGCCACGTGGACGGTTTCGCTGGTGCTTGCCGCCGGCTACGATGTGATAATGATTCTCGCCGCCTGGGTGCTCTACGATTTCGTGGTGACGGCCTAGAGGCTCACGCCCGATGGGTAACGGGGGCGTCGTGGTTGGGCGCCCCGGCATGGAAAGGTTTAGGAGGAAGTTTTGGCAAAGGAGAAGAAGCCGCCGGTGCTGCCGGAGGCGGGGCAGTGGCCCGATAAAGTGGCGCCGGTGGCGCTGGTGGCGGGCGCGGTGCTCACCACCATCGGCTTTTTGCTGACGTTTCTGTGGGTGCCGCCGGTAGTGGGGGCCTCGGTGAACGGGGCGGCCCTCATCGGCGATTCGATGGTAACTCAGCAGCTACTGCTGTCCCAGAAGATCTTTTACTTCCACATGCCGGTGGCGCTGGTGTCCTTCATTGCGCTGGTGTTTGCCGCTTATTACGGCATCCGGTTTCTGGCCACCCGCAACGCCCGTTTCGACGCCTGCTCGAAGGTGGCCATGGAAATTTCGCTGCTGTTCATCATCATGACCATGATCACTGGCGAGATGTGGACCCGTTTCGAGTGGGGCGTGTGGTGGACCTGGGAGCCGCGCCTTACCACCTACCTCATCTTGATGCTCATAGTGATTGCCTACTTCATTCTGCGCAATGCCGTTGACGAGCCGGAGCGCTGCAGCGTGTACGCCGCCGTTGTGAGCATCGTGGCGCTGATCGACGTGCCCATTTGCTTCATGATCACCCGCCTCATTCCCTCCAGCGTGCACCCGGTGGTGCTGCGGGAAGGGGGCATGACCGCCGATATGGGCATTTGCCTGGCGGTAGTGCTGGTGGGCATGCTGGCGGTGGGTTTCGCCCTGTACCGAGCCCGCTTCGGCCAAGTGCGCCTGGGCCAGCGGGTTGAAGCCCTGAAAGACGCCCTGGAAGAGAATTAGCCACCAGTCTTGACGAGTTGAGTTCGGGCCGCGCCGCTTCGCCATTGGCCCTGTGGGCGCGCCCGGTGAATGAGAAAGAGGAACAGCCATGGATCCCATTCTTGCGGAAATTTACAGCACCATCCTTCCGTCCGCCCCCTACGTGATTGCCGCCTACGCGCTCATCTGGGTGGCGCTTCTGGTGTACGTGCTCATGATCATGCGCGGCACCAAGAAGGCCACTGCCCAAATCGCGCTTCTGGAAGAGGAAGTGCAGGAGAAGCTGGGGAAGGACGAATAATGAAAGCGCTCATTCCCGCAGCCGGCCTGGGCACCCGTTTCCTTCCCGCCACCAAAGCCGTGCCCAAGGAGATGCTAATGGTGGTGGACCGTCCCGCCATCCAGTACGTGGTGGAAGAGGGGCTTGCCTCCGGCGCCGATGAGGTGGTGCTGATTAACAGCCGCTCCAAGAAGGTGATCGAGGAGCATTTCGCCCCCAATCCCGCCCTGGTGGAAGAGCTGCGCGCTCGCGGCAAGGCCGCCTATGCCGACGAAGTTGAGCGGGTGGGCAACTTGCCGGTGAGCTACGTGTACCAAGACGAGGCGCTGGGGCTGGGGCACGCGGTGCTGCAAGCGGCCGGAAAAACGGGCGACGAGCCCTTCTTCGTGCTGCTGGGGGACGTGCTGGTGCCCGACAACGCTATGCTGCCGGCCATGAAGGCAGTCTCCGACGCCCACGGCGGCGCCAGTGTGATTGCGGTCATTCCGGTGCCCGACGAGGAAGTGAGCCGCTTCGGCATCATCGACGGCGCCGAGGTGTCCGAGGGCGTGTGGAAGGTGAGCGGCCTCGTGGAGAAGCCGGCGCTTGAAGACGCCCCCACTCATCTTGCGGTGTTCGGTCGATATCTGCTGAGCCCTCGGGTCATGGAGCTTTTGGCCGATGTGCGCCCTGGCGTGGGCGGTGAAATCCAGCTCACTGACGCGCTGGAGGCGGTGCTGGCCGAAGAAGAGATGTACGCCCTGGTGGTAGACCCGGCCGACGGGTTTGACACCGGCACCGTGGAGAGCTGGCTGGCCACCAACAACGAGCTCTGCCGCCGCGCTGGCATCTGCTAACCGCTTCCCGCCAACCAATCCTTCGCACGTCCCCCTGCCGCCCGGGTCAGGGGGACGTTCACTTTTGTCACATCCTATCTCTGCCTTTCTCGTTTCTGGAGCAGCGCGGCGTGTCGGGGGTGTGTCGGGGCGCTCCGTTTCCGCCATGGGCTCTTTACAGTGCGGCCACTGGATGGGAACAGGTGGTTTTTCTGCCAGATGCGCAGTGGGGGAGGCGCCCATAATAGCCTTGGCAACATCCGCAGTTGGCGCCTCCGGCTTATGGGGAGGCGCTGTGCAGAAGAAGGAGTGGTACAAATGGATGTAAAGACGAAACGCGACTGGGGCCTGTTCTTCCTTGGGCTGGCACTTGTGATCATTGGCTTTGTGTTCCTGGTGGTCCCGGGCATCACTCTGGTGGCGGTTACCTCGGTGGCCGGCGCTTTCCTGGTGATGGCGGGCGCCTTCGACATTTACGCCTACGCCCGTTACCGCGACCAGATGGACCTGGACGGCTGGACCATCGTGTACGGCGTGTGCGACATCGTGTTGGGGGCGGCGCTGCTGCTGCACCCGGTGTTCTTCTCCGCCGTCATCCCGTGGGTGGCCGGCGTGTTCATGGCCGCTTACGGCATCGTGGAGCTGATCATCGCGGTGCGGGCCAAAGGTGCGTCCGGCCGCGGCTGGGTGGCCTTCAACGGCATCGTGTCGCTGCTGTGCGCCCTGGCGTTCTTCTTGGTGCCGGCTTCGTTCGTCATCTTCTTGGCGTTCTTCCTCATCTGCCGCGGCGTCACCATGGCCGTGTGCGGCATCACCATCGATCACATGATTTCCGCTTCCCATCACGCCGCCTAAAGCCGTGTCCCCAAAGGGCGCGCTGGGGCTATAATGCTAGGGAAGTTTTCGGGGCCTGGGAAACCGGGCCCCTTTTTTGGCGAAGGCGATGCGGGAAAGGCCGGGGTTCACGTGAGCGATCAGGAAAAGCTGTTTGCAACTGATGAAGAGCGGTTGGAAGAGGCGCGCGGGCGGGCCGAGGCGCTGCGGCGCGAGATAGAGCACCACACCTACCTCTACTACGCCCTGGACAAGCCAGAGATTTCCGACGCCGCCTTCGACTCGCTGATGCGAGAGCTTCGCCAGTTGGAGGCGGAACACCCGCAGCTGATCACGGCGGCTTCTCCCACCCAGCGGGTGGGAGGTTACGTGGGCGAGCAGTTCGCCCCGGTGGCCCATGCTCAGCGCATGTACTCGCTGGACAACGCCATGGACCTGGAGGAGCTGGCCGCCTGGATGGGGCGCGTGGAGGACGACCTGGGCTTTTTGCCGGAGTTCGACTGCGAACTGAAGATTGACGGCTCATCGATTGCCCTCACCTACGACGACGGGGTGCTGGTGCGGGCGGCCACCCGCGGCGACGGCACCACCGGCGAGGACGTGACCGCCAACATGCGCACCGTGCGGGACGTGCCGCTGCGGTTGCGGCAGCAGGCCATGGGGTCCGTCGTTGCCGGCAGCATCGAGCTGCGGGGCGAGGTGTACATGCCGAAGGCCTCCTTCGAGAAGCTGAACTCCATTGCCGAGGCCAACGGTCGCGCCCCCTTCGCCAACCCCCGCAACGCCGCCGCCGGCTCGTTGCGGCAGAAAGACCCAGCCGTGACCGAGAAGCGCGACCTGGCCACCTTCCTCTACGCCATTGCCGACGAGGCGGGCGTGGCGGTGGAGGGGCAGTTCCAGCTGCTGGAGTGGCTGCGGGAGGCCGGCTTCCACGTGAACCCCGATGTCACGCGGGCGTCTTCCGCCAACGAGGTGCTGGAGTTCTGCCAGAAGGTGCAGGAGAAGCGCGGCAGCCTGCCTTACGAAATCGACGGCGTGGTGGTGAAGGTGAACGACTTTGCCCTGCAGCGGCGCATGGGCTTCACCGCCCGTGCTCCCCGTTGGGCCATCGCCTACAAGTTCCCTCCCGAGGAGAAGACCACCCTTTTGCGGGACATCACCGTGCAGGTGGGGCGCACCGGCGTGCTGACGCCGGTGGCGGAGCTGGAGCCGGTGCTGGTGGCGGGCTCTACCGTGGCGCGGGCCACGCTTCACAACCTGGACGAGGTGCACCGCAAAGACGTGCGGGTGGGGGACACCGTTATCGTGCGCAAGGCGGGGGACGTGATTCCCGAGGTACTGGGGCCGGTGGCCTCACTGCGGCCGGAAGGGGCCCAGGAGTGGCAGATGCCGCGCACGTGCCCCAGCTGCGGCGCCCCGGTCATCCACGAAGAGGGGGAAGTGGCCTATCGCTGCATCTCGCTGGAATGCCCGGCGCAGCAGCTGGAACGGCTGGCCCATTGGGTGAGCCGCGGCGCCATGGACATCGACGGCATGGGGGACGAGATCATCGGCCGCCTGGTGGAGACCGGCCGCGTGAGCGACGTGGCCGACTTCTACTCGCTCTCCGCCGACGAGCTGGCGCTGCTGGACATGGGGCGCCTCTCCAAAGACGGCAAGGCCATTTGCCTGGGGAAGAAGACGGCCGACAAGCTGGCGCTGGCGTTGGAGGCCAGCAAGGGCCGGCCGCTTGCGCGCGTGCTGTTCGGGTTGGGCATCCGCCATGTGGGCAAAACCACGGCCGAGCAAATCACCGCCACCTTCCCTTCCATGGAGGCGCTTTCCGTTGCATCCGAAGAAGAGCTTGCCCAGGTGGAAGGGGTAGGGCCGAAGGTGGCCCGTTCCCTGTACCTGTTCTTGCGCACCCCCGCCAACGGCGAGGTGATCGAGCGGCTGGAGAAAGCCGGCGTGTCGATGGCCGATGCGGCCGACGGCGCGGGGGAGGGGCTGCCCCAGTGCTTGGCGGGGCTCACCTTCGTACTCACCGGTTCACTGGTGGAAAGCGGCATGACCCGCGACGAGGCAGGGGAGGCCCTGAAGGCCCGCGGCGCCAAAGTGTCCGGCAGCGTGTCGAAGAAGACCAGCTTCGTGGTGGCGGGCGAAGCGGCCGGCAGCAAGTATGACAAGGCGGTGGCCCTAGGGGTGCCGGTGCTGGACGAGGCGGCGCTTCTGCGCATCCTGGAAACCAACGAGGCCCCCGCGCTGTAGGGCTTGGCCCGGTTTTTGGGGCACTGGGGGCGCCCTGCCGTTTTCCCATATCGCCCGTAGGTATTTGTGCTAGACTGCCACCCATGCTTTTAACTGCTCAAATACGAAATGGGGGGGGTCTTCTAAGAAAGACCTCTAGCGCGCCCTTTGCTTGGCGGGGCGATTTGCGTCCTGCCCGCTCTCCCCGTTCGATTACTTTTCATAGCTTCGACAACCTCATATGCCATTGCCGCCAAGTTGCCCTGAGGGGGTTCGCCCCTTTGGGGCATTTTTGCGTTTTCCTTCAGAAGGCGGGTTCTGGGTGTTTTCCAGTGCGCGAACCGCAATTGAATGCTGCCGGAAGGAAGGGGCGATAACCATGAGATGCCCACGCTGCAGGAGCCCCCTTGGACGATGCTCGACATATTGCGCTCGTTGCGGGTATCTGCTGACAGAAGAAGACAAATCGGGAATGCAAAAGGAAGGAAAGGAAGAATTGATGCAAGCAAAGCAGGAAAACATGAAAAAGGCCGGGGTAGTTGCCGGTGCCGCTGCGGTGGTGCTGGCAACCCTTCTTGCCGTGACGGCGTTGAGCGGGTGCTCGAAGAGCGAGGAGCCAGCACCTGCCCCCGAACCGGTGCAGGAAGCCCCGGCGCCCGAGCCGGAGGCGGCACCCGCTGACGAACCGGAGCCCGAGCCGGAGGCGGCAAAGCTCTCCATCCCTAACCGTTATTTCCTGACCGGACTGCGCATGACCGCTGACGGCAACGCTGTGAATCAGTGGGGCTTGGAAGACTTGGAGGGTAATCAAGCACCATTCGAGAATCCGGAAATGTATCCGATGGGCGGTTTTTCCGAGGGCCGTATTTTCGTGGCCTGGGAAACGAGCGAGTACGACGAGGAATGGGACACGGAGTTCAATAACCTAACCCATTATGCGCTGCTGGATCAAACGGGAAAGATTGTCAAAGACCTCACCGATCTTGTGCATAGTTTCGAATTCTACTCTCAAGGATCCCTCCACCGCGCCGAGGTTGAAAATAATCCGACTTATGTTGATGGCAGAATGGTGCTGCGTCTGGGTGGCTTCAATAGCCCGGTCTTCGTGGTTTTGGATGAGCAGGGCAACGTGATATTCACTGTGGCAGATAGCGATTTCTATCAGTATGCGGACGAAGGCACAGTGCCGGTTGAGTTTGATATCCAATTCGAGATGCGCGGATCCGCTACATCTTCGGACAATGCCTACCGCGATGGCGTTTTGTGCATCGGCGGCTGTATTCTGAGCACCGATGGTACGGTGTTGGCCCAAAACGAAGAGTATTTGGAGTCGCTGGGGAACGGTTACATGCTTGATGGTTTCGATGCCGATGTAGTTGTGGATTATTCTGGCAATGTCGTCTTCGACCCCAGCACGCTCAACGTGCCCGGCGATATCGAAAACGCGCGGTTGTTTGCGTTTGACGATCAGCCGGGAGCAAACAGCATAGTGTCGGTTGTGGCCGAGAAGGTGAATCCCCACGGGGGCGCCAACAAAGACCTCGCTGGCCTCTACTGCATCTCTACCCAGAAGTGGCTCGTTCCGTTCCAGGAAGGCGATCTGAGGTTTGGGACGCCCAATGAGGGACTGATCTGGGTTTCAGTGGATTCCAAGAATCACATCCTGGAAGGCTACGGTGCCACCGATGATGACAGGGACAGGGATTATAGCTGCCTGATGGACATCCAGGGAAACATCGTTGCCGATGGCTCTACTGCCTCGCTTGAGGAAGATGGGGAACCGCTAGGTGCCGACTTCCCCGAGTATCTCCAAGAGGGTTACTGGTGGTTCGGGGATAAGCCGGGTGTTGTCGCGTACATCGAGAACGGCGCTATCAAGGGCACCGCTTCGGCCCCCGAGCACGGAATCGAGGGAGACTATCCGAACAACCAAATGAATGTAGGCGTATCCGGTCGATAAAAGGTTGCTGTCTCAAGCCGGAAATCGAGCAAGTTGGTGCTAAGCGCCAGGAAGGAACTCGGCTTTCATGCCCTTAATGTCTATCGTGGTCCCCTGTTACAACGAAGAGGCCGTGCTGGCCGCATTCCTGGAGGAGTGCGGCCGGGTGGCCTTGGATATGCATGTTGCCCAAGGGCTGGATTTCGAGTTTGTCTTCGTTGACGACGGATCAAAGGACGGCACCTTGGCCGCATTGCGGCAGGCGCGCCCGGCAGGGGAGGGTTGTCGCATCCGATGGGTGTCCTTTTCCCGCAATTTCGGGAAAGAGGCGGCCATATACGCCGGCCTTGCCGCTGCCCATGGCGATTACGTAGCGCTGATGGATGCCGATTTGCAAGATCCGCCAGCGCTTTTGCCGGAGATGTACGACCGCATGCAAACCATCGGGTGCGACTGCGTGGCCACCCGCCGCAGCAACCGGAAGGGGGAGGCTCCGCTGCGCTCGGCCCTCTCCCGCGCTTTTTACCACATCATCAACGCCTTTTCGGATGTGGAGTTCGTTTCCGGCGAGCGGGATTACCGCCTCATGCGGCGGTCGGTGGTGGATGCGATTTTGGCCCTGGGAGAGCGCAACCGGTTCACCAAGGGCTTCTATGGCTGGGTTGGCTTTGATACCGAGTGGATCTCCTACGAGAACGTAGAGCGCCGTGCCGGCGACACGAAATGGAGCATGGCGGGGCTTTTCCGCTATGCCTTAAACGGCATCATGGGATTCTCCACCACGCCCCTTCAGGTGGCCTCGCTGGGCAGTTTGGTGCTGTTCGCCACGCTCATCGTTGCGGTGGCGTTCATCGTGGTGCGCTATGTGATGTTCGGCGATCCGGTGGCCGGCTGGGCCTCAACAGCGTGCATCATTCTGTTCGTGGGCTCGCTGCAGCTGTTCTGCCTGGGAGTGCTGGGGCAATATCTGGCAAAAACGTACCTGGAGGCCAAAGGCAGGCCCCTTTACATTGTGAAGGAGACAAGCGATGAGTAGCGGGGGCGTGCAGTTGCCCGAAGCGAAGAGCACCGGTGCGGCGGGGCGCTGGGGGCGCATCCATCTTGGTATTGTGGCGGCGGGCGCCTTGCTCTTGGCCCTGATGGCCAACTATGACGCCCTGTGGTTCGACGAGGCCTATTCGGTGGGGATGGCCGCCCATTCCTTCGAAGAGATATGGACCATCGGCGCCGCCGACGTGCACCCGGTGCTTTACTATTGGATGCTCCATTGCGTGTACCTGGTGTTCGGCCAGAACATAGTGGTCTATCGACTGGTTTCTGTGGCGGGAGCCGTGGCGTTGGCGATGCTGGGCTACACCCACGTGCGCAAGGATTTCGGCCCCACAGTGGGGATGCTGTTTTCGGCCCTTGTCTTTCTGGTGCCCTGGTCAATGCATGTGGCGCTGCAGATTCGCATGTATGCGTGGCTTATGGTGGCAGTCATGGTAGCCGCCATTTACGGCTGGCGCCTGACGGCTCAGCTCCTTCGCAACGGCCGGGGAAACTCGGCGCCGCTTCCGCTTAGCTGGTGGGCGCTGCTGGCGCTGGCCAGCGCTGTTGCGGCTTACCTGCACTATTATGGGGCCATTGCCGCCTTCTGCATCCAGCTGATGGTGTTGGTGGCGGTTGCCCGCCAGCCGCAAGATCGCAAACGCAACCTTGCCCGCTGGTTGCTGTTCGCCGCTGCGGCTGTTGTTTCCTATGCGCCGTGGCTCCTTGTGGCGGCCTCACAGGCGGCAACGGTTTCCGGCGGCTTTTGGATAGCGTTCAACTATCCGGGCGCTTTTGCCGAGCTGGCCCTCTTTCCCTTCAATGCGCCAGAAGTGACTGGCTTTCCTTCCGCTATGCCGTTCTCGTCTGAAATAAACAGGTTGTTTGCTGTCTTGGCTCTCCTGATTGTCCTTATTGAGCTGGGCTATCTCTATGGCATCGGGCGAGCGACGGGTTCGGCTTCCGACGCAGCGGGAGGTGCCCGAAAACGCGAGCTTGTTCTTGTGGGCCCTCTGTTTTTCTTGGCAATCTACGCGGGGACGGCCCTGGTGGCGGCAGTCGCATCGCTTTTGTTGGATCAGCCGGTTATCTACTACCGCTACATGGCAGTGGCGCTGGGGCCGATCATCCTGGTGATGGCGTGGGCGTTTGAGAAGGTTAAGGGCCGATTGCTCCGGGTTGCCGGCATCCTGATGACGGTGCTTCTAGCCTCGTTGACTGCGGGGTGCCTGTTGGTTTGCGCCTGCAGTCCCGAGAACCCCCAGGGTCTTGTTGCCTACGGTGCCTTATGCCAGGAGCTGCAAGCGGAAAATGGCGGGAACGAGACCTTGGTGTTCTCCGATGACTTGGCGGCGAGCATCATCTCGGCGAGCGGAGAGGGCCTTCCCATCGTCTACATCGACCCCCAGGAGGCCTACCGGGCCCTTGAGCCGGGTATGATCATGGATTTCTCTTGGCCTCAGCTGCTCGACGGTTATGGCGGCAAGGCGTTATTCGTCGGGGCACCGGAAACCGCGGCGGCGTTTGCCGAGCGCTTCGGTGGCGAAGTGGTGAGCAGTGAATCGTTCTTCCACCCCTACTCCGACAACTGGTTCATCTATTCCGTCATCGCATTTTAGGGTGCCCTGCGGCTGCCCTGCGATTCGGCGCGAGTTGTGACGGCCCTTGTTTATCCTCAAACCAAAATAATTCTTGACAACGAATATTTGAATCTTTAGCATTTGTTTTGTGATTATATTCGGGAGAGGATATATCACGCATTTGCGAACAAAAGCTAAGGAGTGGCAATGGGGAAATCGAAAGCACTGTTCGCCGGTTTGTGCGCCGTCGCTTTGGTGGGCACCATGGGCTTGGCCGGCTGCACTCAGGATAACGGCAGCCAGAACTCATCGCAGGGCGCCAACAGCGAGCAGCAAAACACCGCAGAGCCCACTGCATCCGAGCCCGCCGAGGAAGTGGTGCTGCAAATTTTCGCCGCCAATTCCCTCACTAAAGCCATGGCCGATGCCCAGGCCCTTTATACCGAGCAGCATCCGAACGTGAAGTTCGGCGACACCCAGTACGAGGGCTCCGGCACCTTGAACGAGATGCTGGGGGCCGGTCAGTACGCCGACATATTGATTACCGCCTCGAAGGGCACCATGGACACGGCCGAGGAAAAGGGCTACGTTGATGCCGCCACTCGTCAGACCATGTTCACCAATCAGCTGGTGATAGTCACCAAGGCCGGCGGGCCTTTGGTGGGGCAGGACATTACCCTGGAGCAGATTGCCGCCGGCGAGTACACCCTTTCCGTGGGCGATGAGAACGTTCCCGCCGGCAACTACGCCGCCCAGTCGCTTTCCACGGTGGGCGCTTACACCGAGCCCGATGGTGCCACGGGCGCCGATGCCACCGGCACCGGCGGCGAATGGTCGGCGTCTCTTCTGCCCAAGATCACCTTCGGCGCCAAGGTGGGCGACGTGTGCAAGTACGCTGAAACCGGCGACGTGGACATCGCCCTGGTGTACACCTCCGACGTGTACCGCATGGGCGGCGTGGAGATTTGCTCCATCGTGCCCGACGACACCCACAAGGCCATCGTGTACCCCGGCGCGGTAACTGCCCAGAGCGAGAACGCCCAGGCAGCCGCCGATTTCCTGGAATGGTGTATGACCGATGACGATTGCGCTAAAATTTGGCAGGAGTGGGGTTTCGACATTGCCGCCTAGGCGCTGGAGGAGCTTCCGCCTGAATTTGGCGACAAGCTGAGACGTACGTTCAAGGAGCCGCGCCGCTGAGGGATGCGGCTCCTTGTTTCATGTGCAGGGGGAACGGTGAACAAGGGAGAGCTTTTCGGGCCCGCCGGCCGCACGGCCCGCCTGCGGGCGGCCGTCGGCGGGGTTTTGGCCGCGATGGCGCTGCTGGCGGCGATGTGGGCGGCCCCGGTGCTCGCCTGGGCCGATGAGGCGCCGGTCGGCGGGGTGGAGGTGTCCGCCGATGGCGAAGCAGCCCGTATGGAGGGCTGCGATTTTGCCATCGAGGGCTTTTACCGCGCCCAAACGGGGTCGAACCGCGAGATAGACGGCACCTACTACGGCTACACCTACAGCATGGACGGCCCCGGCTTGCTGACGGTGGTGAATACCCCGGCCTGCGCCGTGGTGCACGTTCCCCAAGACTGCGTGGACGCGTTTGACCTGAACTTGGAAGACGAACGGCTGCAAGCGCAGCTTAAGGCATTGCTCTCGCCGTTGGACAAGGGCATGGCGAAGGGGGCCGCGTCGCTGGAGCGTCAGGAGGTGTGGCACTTCACCTCCCGCCAAGAATTCGAGGTGGCCGACGCCCGTTTCCTGTTCGCCCAAGAGCTGAAGGAGGGACGCTACTACACCGTAGTGGCGGCCGTGAACGGCGGCGACGCCAAGGCGACGGTGGCCCCGGGCGCCATGGACACCTGCCGGCTGGTACCGGCCGAAGAGGCGGTGGTGGCCGAGGCCGGATCGCCGCTGCAGCAGTTGGGCACCTTCCTGGCCGAGCTGGACTACTCGCCGCTTTGGGTGACGCTTCGCACCTGCGGCGTGGCCATCGTGCTGGTGTTCTTCCTGGGGCTTGCGGCCGCCTACTTCATGCTGCGGGTGAGCAAGCGGGCCCAGGACATCTTCGACACCATTTTCACCATCCCCATGGTGCTGCCCCCCACCGTGTGCGGCTTTCTGCTGCTGATGCTGCTGGGGCGCAATACCGCCTTCGGCCGCTTCTTCATCGACATCGGGTTTCCGCTGGCCTTCAGCTGGCAGGCCACGGTCATCGCCGCCGTGGTGGTGGCCTTCCCGCTGATGTACCGCAGCGCCCGCGGCGCCTTCGAGAACCTGGACCCCAACATGTTGGACGCCGCCCGCACGCTAGGCTGGTCGAATGGGCGCATTTTCATGAAGCTGATGCTGCCGCTGGCGTGGTCGTCCATCGCCTCCGGCACCGTTTTGGCCTTCGCCCGGGCGCTGGGGGAGTTCGGCTGCACGCTGTTTCTGGCCGGCAACCAGCTGGGCTCCACCCGCACCATCCCCATCGCCATCTACTTCGAGTGGATGAACGGCAACCAGGCGGCCACGTGGTTCTGGACCATCGTGCTCATCGTGTTCAGCTTCCTGGTCATCTTGTTCATCAACATCTGGAGCCGCCACACCACCAAGTACCGGCGCCGGGAAACCATGAATCGGGGCCGCGCCGCCACCGGCAAGCGCGGGGGAGGCGGCCGCGCGGACGGGGGCGCCGTGGCGAAGGAAGGGTCCGGGCCGCGGGCGATGGACGAGGCCTTTGCGGTTGACGGCATTCTGGAAGGGGGCGCGCGATGAGCCTGGAAGTGGACATCCGCAAGAGTTTCGGCGCCTATTCGCTGGACGTGGCGTTTTCCGCCCAAGACGAGACGCTGGGCTTTCTGGGGGCATCTGGCTGCGGCAAAAGCCTCACCCTGCGCTGCATCGCCGGCATCGAGAAGCCGGACGAAGGGCGCATCGTGGTAAACGGCCAGGTGTTCTTCGATTCCGAGAAGAAGATCAACCTCACGCCGCAGCAGCGCAAAACCGCCCTGTTGTTCCAGAACTACATGCTGTTCCCCAACCTCACGGTGGAACGGAACGTGGGAGCGGGCATCGGCAAGGAGGTGGCGGCGGCCGAACGAGCGGCCCTTGTGGCGGCCGAGCTTACGCGCTTTGGCCTGGAGGGCCTGGAGGGGCGCTACCCGGCCCAGCTTTCCGGTGGCCAGCAGCAGCGGGTGGCGCTGGCCCGCATGCTGGCGACGCGCCCGGGCATCCTCATGCTGGACGAGCCTTTCAGCGCATTGGACTCGCATCTGAAGGGCGTGCTGGAGCAGAATCTGGTCAGCCTGTTCGAGGCCTATCACGGCACCATTTTGTACGTGAGCCACGATATCGACGAGGCGCTGCGCTTTTGCGATCGCATCGCTGTGGTGGAGGCGGGGCGCATCTTGGAGATAGATAGCGGGGACGAGCTGGTGAACAGCCCGCAGTCGGAGGCGGCGCTGAAGCTTTCCGGCTGCAAGAACGTGACGCCGGCCCAGCCCCGCGGCCCCCACGAGGTGTTTCTGCCCCGGTGGGGGGTGACGCTTGCCACCGAACAGCCGGTGCCGGTGGATGTGAAGTACCTGGGGGTGCGGGCCCAGTACCTGACGCGCGGCGAAGAGGGGCAGCGGAACTGCTTCCGCATGCGGGTGGACCGGGTGAGCGACGCCCGCTTCGAGCGCATGTGCCTTCTGGGGTTCGCCGGGGCGCTGGCGTCTTCTTCGCCGGACAGCGAGATGGAATTCCTCCACAGCCACGTGTTCTGGCGCGTGCCGAAGCCGGTGGGGGAGCTGCCGGGGCGTCTGCCTCAGCGGGGCGACGAGCTGTGGATTCGCATCCCCGCCGACCAGTTGTTCCTGGTGACGCGCTAGCCGCGGGCCCTTCGCCCCGATGGTTTTGTGGAAGCGCGCCGGCGGGTTTCCTGTTTAATCTTGTTTGGCTATAATAGGCGGACGTTCAAGGAGGGGACTTTGAAAGACGCTCACGGCAGGATCATCGATTACCTGCGCATATCACTGACCGACCGCTGCAATTTCCGCTGCATCTACTGCATGCCCGACGAAGGGGTTGCCCAGCTCAGCCACAGTGACATCCTGCGCATGGAGGAGATTGAGCGGCTGGTGGCGGTAGCCGCCAAGCTGGGTGTGCGCAAGATTCGCCTCACCGGCGGCGAGCCGCTGGTGCGCAAGGGCGTGGTGGGGCTGGTGGAGAAGATCAGCGCCACCGAGGGCATCGACAACGTGTCCATCACCACCAACGGCGTGCTTCTGCCTTCCATGGTAGACGACCTGAAGGCGGCCGGCCTTGCCCGCGTGAACATTTCCCTGGACACGCTGGACGAAGAGCAGTTCAAGATGATTACCCGCTGCGGCCAGCTGGAAACCACCATGGCCGGCATCGAGGCGGCGCTGTCTGCGGGGCTGGACCCGGTGAAGATAAACTGCGTTGCGGTGAAGAGCCTGAACCAGGATTTCCTGGGATTTGCGAAGATGACCATCGACCGCCCCTTGCACGTGCGCTTCATCGAGTACATGCCGGTGGGGAAGTCGGCCGGCGCCGACGGCACCGGTTGGGGCAAGCGGGACGTGATTCCCAGCGAAGAGCTGCTGGGCATCATCAACCAGCGGGCCGTGGCCGAGGGCATGGAGCCGCTGCAGCCGGCCGGCGAGAAGCGCCCTGAAGGCTGGGGCCCCGCCCGCTATTTCCAGTTCCCCGGCGCCAAGGGCACGGTGGGCTTCATCTCTCCGCTGTCGCGCCATTTCTGCGGCGAGTGCAACCGCTTGCGGCTGACCGCCGAGGGCAAAGTGCGCCCCTGCTTGTTCTCCGACGAAGAGTACGACGTGCGGGAGGCGCTGCGCAACGGCAGCGACGCCGACGTGGAGGCGGTGCTGCTGGCGGCCCTGGGGGCCAAGCCCGATGAGCACCACAACAAAGTGGGCACCGAGCGCCGCATGTCCCAAATCGGCGGCTAGCGCTGACGTCGCGCACCCGGCTTCGACGCCGATGCCTGGTTCGTGGCCGCCCGTTGGCTTTCCGCTGACCGCTGGCGCTGACGCCCGCCGGTTTGCCGCCACCCACCGGCCTGCCATCCATTGGCTTGCCCCGCCCGCCGGGTGGCTGTCAATCTAATATTCGCAGGGCAGAGATTCTATCTCTGCCTCCGCACCAACCATGTAACCGCCGCCGCTTCTGCGGCCGCAAGTTCCACCGAAAGGAAAACCCATGAGCGACCAGCTTACCCACATCGACGAAAAAGGCGACGTGCGCATGGTGGATGTGTCCGCCAAGCCCGACACCGAGCGCGTTGCCGTTGCGGAGGGCTTCATCTTCATGAAGCCGGAAACGCTGGAGCTCATCGCCACTGGCCAAGCCGCCAAGGGCGACGTGCTGGCCTGCGCCCGGGTGGCCGGCGTCATGGCCGCCAAAAAGACCAGCGACCTCATCCCCATGTGCCACCCTCTGAACATCACCAAGGCGAAGGTGGAGTGCACGCCGGTGTTCGCCGGTCAGCGGGAAGACGGCCGCGTGGGCATCCAGGTGACCACCACCTGCGGCGTTACCGGCAAAACCGGCATCGAGATGGAGGCCCTTACGGCGGCGTCGGTGGCCTGCCTCACCGTGTACGACATGTGCAAGGCGGTGGACCGCGGCATGGAGATAACGGATGTGCGCCTGCTGAAGAAAGACGGCGGCAAAACCGGCCTCTGGGAGCGCTAGGCCCTCGTTCGCGGCTGTTGCTTAGGCGGAGATAGAATCTCTGCCCTACGAAGGGGGTGCGTGCTGGTTGGGCAGGAATAGGGTTTTTGCCCCGTGAGGGGCGATGCGCGGCTGTTGCCCGGGCGGAGATAGAGCCCCTGCCCTGCGAAGGGGCGCACGCTTCTTGCGGCTGGGCGGATAACGGAATAATTGCGGCTCGCGGCTCTTGGGGCCGCGAGCCTTTTCTTTAGGATACGCTGGTGCAAGCTAATGTAGGGGCGGAAAAGGAGCATTCCGTGAAAAAGCGCACCAAGATCATCTGCACGCTGGGGCCGGCCGTCGATTCCGACGAGGCGGTGGAGCAGCTCATCGAAGCGGGCATGGACGTGGCCCGGTTGAACTTTTCCCACGGCACCCACGAAGAGCAGGCAGTGCGCATCGACCGCGTGAAGCGCATCCGCGAGAAGCTGGGCACCCCCACCGCCATCATGCTGGACACCAAGGGGCCGGAAATCCGCACCGGGCTTCTGGCGGGCGGCCAGCCGGTGGCACTGGCGGCCGGCGACACCATCGCCCTCACGCCAGCCGCGGTGGAAGGCAGCTCGCTGTGCGTGCAGGTGAGCTATCCCGACCTTGCCCGGTACGTGGCGCCTGGCGACGCCATCCTCATCGACGACGGCCTTATCGGGCTGGTGGTAACGTCGGTGGTGGGCGGCGACGTCATCTGCCGCGTGGAGAACCCCGGCGTGCTGGGGCAGCGCAAATCCGTGAACATCCCCGGCGTGAACGTGCCCCTGCCGGCGGTCACCGAGCAAGACGAGCGCGATTTGCTGTTCGGCATCCAGCAGGGAGTGGACTACGTGGCCGCCTCCTTCATCCGCGACGGGGAAGGGGTGCGCCAAGTGCGCGACTTTCTGGCGGCTCATGGCGGCGGCGACATCCGCATCGTGTCGAAGGTAGAAAGCGCCGAGGCGGTGGCCAACATCGACGAGATCATCTGCGCCACCGACGGCGTTATGGTGGCCCGCGGCGATCTTGGCGTGGAGGTGCCGGCCCAGCGGGTGCCCCATATCCAGAAGACCATCATCCGCAAGTGCAACCGGGAATCGAAGCCGGTGATCACCGCCACCCAGATGCTGGATTCCATGATTCGCAACCCGCGGCCCACCCGCGCCGAGGTAGCGGACGTGGCCAACGCCATCTACGACGGCACCGACTGCATCATGCTCTCCGGGGAAACCGCCTCCGGGGCCCATCCGGTGGAAGCGGTGAAGACCATGGTGGCCATCGCCCGCGACACCGAGCCGTTCCTGTTCGACGAGCGCTTCCCCGATCGGCGCCGCACCCACGCGCGGCCGTCGTTGGCGGTGGGCATCGCGGCGGTGGAAACGGCGGAAAAGCTGCACGCCGCCTGCATCGTGGCCCCCACCATGAGCGGTCGCACTGCGCGGCTCATCTCCAACTTGCGCCCGAAGATGCCCATCTACGCGGTAACGCCGTTCTCGAACGTGCGTCGTCAGCTGCAGCTCAGCTGGGGCGTGGTGCCGCTTACCAGCGACGTGGAGGGCGATTTGCACCACGTGATCACCCGCGCCGAAGAGGCGGTGCAAGAAGCGGGTGGCCTTGCGGCGGGGGAGCTGGCGGTGATTACGGCCGGCGATCCTGAAAACTCACCACGGGAGGACAACGCCTTCGGACAGCCGGGAGTGTCGCCCACCAACGTCATGTACGTGGTGGAGGCTCGTTAAGCCCCAAGCGGCCCCATCCGCCGTCGCCTTCGGGCGGGCGAATGGGGCGCAAGAGGCGCGTTAGCAGCCCCAAAAGCTCCCGTTGCATGGGGATTTCCCGAAAAAAATGGAGCCGAAAAAGGGATTTCCGTATAATTTGGCCGTTAATGGAGAAAGGCGGCCCCATGGCTTCTGACAACAAGTTCTCGCATATTTCGGTCAATGCCGGCGACGATGACGTGGTGATCCACGCCGGAGCCCCGGCGGCTGTCGAAGCGGACGCGCAGCCGGTTGCCGAGGAGGTGGCGGCGGGGCAACCCGTTGCCGACGACGGCATTGCGGCAGATTTGCCCGAAGAGGACGCGCAGCCGGCGGCGGAAGCTGCGGCGCGCCCTGCCAAGGCCGCGTACCACGAAACCACCCTGGAGGATATCCAGGGCTCCAAGATGGGGGCTACGCAAAAGGTGGTCATCGCTCTGGCCGTTTTGCTGGTGGTGGCCATCGCGGTTTGGCAAGTGGCTTTCAACGGTTAAATGCAAAGGGGCGGCCGTCGCGCCAAGGCGGCCGTGCAATGAAAAAGGGGAATGCAATGGTTTCCGGCAATCCTTCTGGGGAAAACAAGAACACGCGCGAAGAGCGAGAGGCCCCCATGGGCCTTACCGAGGCGTTCGCGCCCGTGGCGGACAGCGCCGCGGCCGGTGCGCGCCATCACGGCCACGCCGCCGAGGAAGAGGGCAGCCCCATGGGGCTTACCCAGGCGTTCGCGCCGGTGGATGCCCGTCAGCACGGGGGCGACGAGGAAGAGGGCAGCCCGATGGGCCTCACCGAAGCCTTCGCCGCCGCCGACGGGGGCGAGGAGGAGCCGCGGCCCCGTGGCCGCCATGCCCGCCACGCCGCTGTCCCGGTGGATTTTGACAATGACGGGGACGAGGCGGAAGAGGCCCGGGAGGACACCGGCGATTTTCCGCCGGTAACCTTGGCCACTCTCACCGCCACCGACGAAGGGCGCGAGCTGTCGGCCGACCCTGAGAAGCTGACGCGGGCCCAGAAGAAGGCCCTCAAGCAGCAGCAGCGCGATGCCATCCCCGCTTACATGAAGAAGTCGCGACGCACCCGCCGTATCCTCACGGTTGTGGTGATCCTGCTCATTTTGCTGGCGGGCGCCGGCGTGTACTTCGTTTCGCAGCTGGTGACCGCCGTGGGGGACAGCGCGGTAGAGAAGGCCCAGGTGTCCCAGGACAATCAGGACGTCACCGCCATCGACAGCTCTACCGCCACCGACGCCTCTGCGGCTGAGAAAACCACCACCGTGCCCGACCTGGCCTCGCTTCTGGGCAAAACCTCCGAAGAGGCCGCTCAGCTGGTGGGCCGCGGTGCCACGGTGGCCATGGAGCGGGAAGTGAGCCAAGAAGGCAGCGCCATCGTGAAAGAGGTGCGCCTGTCCTTGAACGACGAACCGGCCGACGCCCGCATCGGCGTGCCCACGGTTTACCTGGGCCTGGACAGCAACGGCGCCGTGGTGCAGGCGGGCTATTCCGCTTCCACCTCTTCCCTGGGCTACGGATCGCTGAGCTTCGCCGACGCGGTGCAGTCGGAGCACCTGGTGGAGCGCACCCTGCAAGAGGCCGGGGCGAACGTGGAAGACGGCGCGGCGGTGCTGCCGGAGGACAGCTCGGTGTATTCCACCTACGGCCCCGACGGCGCCACCCTCACCCGCGAGTACTGCTCCTTCGGCGGCAGCGTGACGGTGGGGGATCAGGACTGCGTGTGGTCGGCCATCCTTTCCTACGACTACAACACCGCTAACGCCACCGGCAATTTGGCCGATACGGTGCGTACGGTGTACGTGTACCTGGATTCTCCGGCGGCCCAAGCGCCGGTTACCGCCGAAGAGCCGCCGGCCGAGGGCGAGGCAACTGAGTAAATTTGCCTAATCCCCTTGCGCGGGGCCTCTGGTTGCCCTATTATGCAAAGGCTGTTATTCAAGTGAGGCGAAAGCTTCCACCTGTTTCGGCGCCTGTTCGGCAGCTGATGGGTCCTTTGCATAAGGTTTAAACTGTGCAAACCCGTTGTGCTGTTGTGGCGCAACGGGTTTTTTAGTGCGCCGGCCACGGCGCAAGAAGGAGGTGAGCGCAATAGCCGCTCAAGAGCCCAGGCTCAACGACGAGATCACGGTTCGCGAATGCCGTCTGATCGACTTCGAGGGCAACCAGATGGGAGTGTTCTCCACCGCCCAGGCCAAGCGCATCGCTGAGGAGGCCGGTTACGATCTGGTGGAAATCGCCCCCAACGCAACGCCGCCCGTATGCCGCATCATGGACTACGGGAAGTTCAAGTACGATCAGGCCATCAAGGCCAAGCAGGCTCGCAAGAACCAGAGCAAGATCGAAATCAAAGAGATGAAGTTCCGTCCCAAAATCGACGTGGGCGACTACACCACCAAGAAGAAGCATGTGCTGCGCTTCCTGGAGGCGGGGAACAAGGTGAAGATTACCATCATGTTCCGCGGTCGTGAAATGGCCCACCCCGACCAGGGCCTTTCCATTCTGGAGCGCCTGGCCGACGATCTGAAGGACGTTGCGGTTATCGAGAACGCCCCGAAGATGGAGGGGCGCAACATGCACATGCTCATTGCTCCGCTGCCCGCTGCGGCGAAGAAAAAGAAGGATTCCAAGAAAGACGAAGGAAAGGACCAGCAAGATGCCTAAGATGAAGACGCACCGCGGCAGCGCCAAGCGTTTCCGGGTTACCGGTTCCGGCAAAATCATGCGCGCCAAGGCCTACAAGAGCCACATCCTCACCAAGAAGAGCCCTAAGCGCAAGCGCAACTTCCGCCACGAGACGGAGATTGCCGAAGCCGATAAGAAAGTTGTTGCCCGTAACCTTGGCCTTCGCTAGGCCCTTATAGGAGTGATAGATTATGCCTCGTGTAAAGCGCGCCCTTAACGCTCACAAGAAGCGCCGCACCGTCCTTTCCCGTGCCAAGGGTTACTACGGCGCAAAGTCCCGTTCTTACCGTGCCGCGAAAGAGCAGGTGCAGCATTCGCTTCAGTACGCCTACCGCGACCGCCGCAACAAGAAGCGCGAGATCCGTCGCCTGTGGATCACCCGCATCAACGCTGCCGCCCGCATCAACGGCCTGTCCTACAGCGTGTTCATGAACGGCCTGAAGAAGGCCGGCGTGCAGCTGGACCGCAAGGTGCTGGCCGACATGGCCGTGAACGACCCGGCCGCTTTCGCCGCCCTGGTGGAAGTTGCCAAGCAGGCCTAAGGCCATCGAGCGTTCGTTTTTCGCGGGGCGGGGGTGCATCCCTCGCCCCGTTACTTTTGTCTGAGGCCGGCCGGGCGCCGGCGCTTTTGGAAAGGGCCCCGTGAAGAGACTGATTGAACAGCTGCTGAAGTTCGGCGTGGTGGGAGTGCTGGCCTTCTTCATCGATTACGGCCTCATGGTGCTGCTCACCGAGGCGTTCTCGGTGGATTACCTGATAAGCGCCACTGTCTCGTTCGTGGTTTCGGTGGTGTTCAACTACCTGGCCTCGATGCGCTACGTGTTCCGCCATCGCGAAGGGCTCACCCGCCGCCGCGAGTTCGCCTTATTCGTGGTGCTGTCGGTGGTGGGGCTTCTTCTGAACGACGTCCTCATGTGGCTGGGCACCGATTTGGCCTCCATCGATTACCGCATCACCAAAATCGCCGTCACCTTCCTGGTGGCGGTGTATAACTTCGTAACCCGCAAAGTGTTCCTAGACGCGGGGGCCCAGGGGCCGGCCGAGCAGGGCAGTGAGACAGAGGGACAACCCTAATGTCTCATTGCCGGCAGGCGCCGGGATTGACGCAGGGCCAATGAGACATTAGGGTTGTCCCTCTGTCTCACTTCTAGCGCTCCAGCAGCCGCTCGGTTTCGTAGGCGGCGTACACGTTCAGTTCCCACAACTTTCGCGTGCTCTTGGCTACGGTGTCCAATATGAGCCCCGCGGTGAAGGAGAGGGCCCCGCACAGCACGAAGGCCACGGCCAGCACGGCGGAAGGCAGCCGTTCCACTCGTCCGGTATCGAAGTACTCGGCGATGACCGGCACGCCCGCCACTAGCCCCAGCACCACGAACAGCAGCGCCAAAAGGCCGAAGAAAGCTAGGGGCTTGTAGTCTTTGAACAGGCTGGCGATGGCCCGCAGCACCAAAATGCCGTCTCCCACGGTGGAAAGTTTCGACTGCGAGCCCTCGGGGCGATCGCGGTAGGCGATGGGCACGTCGCACACCCGCCAGCGCTTGTCCACCGCGTGGATGGAGATTTCCGTTTCAATTTGGAAGCCCTCGCTCACGATGGGCACGGTTTTCACGAAGGCGCGGTTCATGGCCCGGTAGCCGGTCATCACGTCTTCGAAACCGTAGCCGTACATGCGGCGGATCATCCAGCGCACCAGGTTGTTGCCGAAACCGTGGAAGGGACGCTCGTTCTCTTTCTGGTAGCTGCCGTTGGAGATGCGGTCGCCCACCGTCATGTCCGCCTCGTCTTGGGCCAAAGGACGCAAAAGCTCCGGCGCGCTTTCGGCTGGGTAGGTGTCGTCGCCGTCCACCATGAGGTAGTAGCGGGCCTCGATTTCGCGGAACATCTGGCGCACCACGTTGCCCTTGCCCTGGCGCGGCTCATGGGCCACGATGGCCCCCGCTTCCGCCGCCAAGCGGGCGGTGTCGTCGGAAGAGTTGTTGTCGTACACGTAAATCCGCGCCAGCGGCAGCACAGCGCGGAAATCGGCCACCACTTTGGCAATGGTGATTTCTTCGTTGTAACAGGGAATGAGAACGGCCACGTCCTGGCCTTTGAGCACTTCCTCAATGCGGGGGGCGTTGTCCGCGGGCGCCTGTCCGATGGCTTTCGACACCAAAGGCTCCTTCCTGTGCAGCATCTTCTCGAACCGGTAATTATAGGGGAAGCCGGCCGGGATGCCGGGCGGGCGGGGCAATCATGTAATCCGGTGTTGAGGAAGCGGCGGCGAGGGGGCGGTTTCGCGGGATAAATATGTTGATGTGGCCCCGCGCCCGCGCTTCGGGTAAGATTTCCCCATGGAAGAAATCGCACAGAACACGAGCAGCCCCGCGCCGGAGCCTTCGGGCCACCAGGCGGCGTGCGAAGAGCCCTTGGTGCTGGAGGCGCGCCTCGTGGCGGCGGGGGAGGAGGGCGGTGCGGACGCGCAGCCGGCCCCCTCGGTTGCCCTGGAGGCGCCGGTGGAACCGGGCAAGACCATCTTGGTGGTGCACGCCTCGGTGGGCTCGGGCCATCGCAGCGCCGCCAACGCCATCGCCGAAGCGCTGGGGGCCCTGCGGGAAGAGCCAGGCTTCTTCGAGCGCTACCCCCATATCCCGCGGGACTTCAAGGTGGAGGTGCTGGACATCCTGGAGTTCGGCCGCGTGGTGTTCGACGGCGACAAAACCGCGTCGCTGTTCATCGGGGCCACCCGCCCCTTCTATGACCTCACCTGGCGCTACGTGCTTACCGGCCGCCTCTTGTGGGGCGGGGGCACCATCTGGGGCCGCGTGAACTTCCCCAAGTTCACCCAGTACGTGGCCCGGGTGAAGCCGCTGGCGGTGGTGGCCACCCACATCACGGCCGCCAACACGGTGGTTTCCGCCCGTATGCTCACGGGACAGAAGTTTCCCTTGGTAAGCGTGCCCACCGATTACGAAACCGAGGGGCTGTGGCCCCATCTCTACAGCGATGTGTTCTGCGTGGCCAATGAGGCCATGGCCGAAACGCTGCGGGCGCGCAAAGTGGAAGAGCGGCGTATCGCCATCACCGGCCTGCCCACCCGCCCCACCTTCGGCGCGGCCCACGACCGCGAGAAGACGCGGGAGGAGTTCGGGCTTCCCCAGGACAGGCGGGTGGTGCTGGCGCTGGCGGGCGCCCGGCTGCCCAAACCCTACCAGCACTTCCGCGCTTCCATGGACGAGCTGATTCCCCATCTGCACAGTTTGGAGGGCTTCCACTTCGTCATCATCACCGGCGATTCCCCCGACTACACCCGCCATGTGGAAGATTTGGCGGAGGAATATTCCATCGACAATCTTACGGTGCTGGGTTATGTGGACAAGATGCCCGAGTTAATGGCCGCCTGCGATCTGGTCATTTGCAAATCGGGTGGCCTGATCACCACCGAGTGCTTGAACGCTCACGTGCCCATGATTTTACTGGGGCGCGCTTATGGGCAGGAGAAGGCCAACTTGCGCATGCTTACCGGCGTGGGAGCGGCGTTTTCCGCCACCACCGCCCGCGAGCTGTTTGACACGCTGCGCAGCATCCAGGACAATCCCGGCTCCATTCAGGCGGCTCTCATCAACGCCTCGCTTCTGCGGCACCCCGATGCGGCAAAGGATATTGCGCGGCGCACCCTTCAGCTGGCCGATCCGGCCGTGGAGCTGCCCACCCGTACCGGCGTGCGCCATTTCTTGCATTTCTATTGGGGCCATAAGCCGGCTCACGTGCGCTAGGCCGCGCCGTCGCTGGCCCGCGGGCAGCTATAGCCCCTTGGGCGCCTTTCGTTGCGTTCCCTCGCCCCGCTCACCGCCCCCTCGCCGCAAACCGCTGACGCAACCGCTAAGGTTTTACGCTGGAGAAAGAAGGTGTGAATGAAGATAGCTGTTGCATGCGAAGGCGGGGGAGTGGTTTCCTCCAAACCCGGCCATTGCTCCAGCTTCGTCTGCTACACCGTGGACAAGGGCATTGTGACCGATTGCCGGAACCTGCCCGTTTTTGACAACACCCCCCAGAAAGCGGCCGGCATTCTTAAGGCGCTGGGGCTAGACGCACTCATTGCGGCGGGGATTGACGACGAGCTGTCGCAGGATTTGTCCGATGGGCAGATTGAAGTGGTGCTGCGGGACGGCGGCGCGGTGCGCGAAGAGCTTGAGGATTACCTGAACTGCCTGATGAGCGGCGAAGAGGAAGATTACCTCGATTAGGCCCCCGTTGCTTCCCTGGTTCATTTCGCCGACGGGGGAAATTCTTCTTGCATTGGTGTTTGATATCTGCAAAAATAGACCAGCTGTCTTAAGGACAGCCATGTGTCCCCATAGTCTAGAGGTCAGGACGCGGCCCTTTCAAGGCTGAGACACGGGTTCGATTCCCGTTGGGGGCACCATATGAATAAAAAAGAAGAACCCGGTTGGGTTCTTCTTTTTTATTCGCCCATAATGGGCGCAGCAAGAAAAAATGGTGCCCTCGACAGGATTCGAACCTGCGGCTTTCTGCTCCGGAGGCAGACGCTCTATCCCCTGAGCTACGAGGGCGTACCGACCATTATAGTACAGAGAGGCATCTGTCGTGGCTGAAATTGTGCATATCGACCGAATGAGCTACGGTTCGGCCGCTGTGGGGCGGCTGAAGTCGGGCAAGACGGTGTTCGTGGAAGGGGCCGTTGCCGGCGACAACGTGGCCGTGGAGCTGGTTCAAGACAAGAAGACCTTTGCTCGCGCTCGGGTGTGCCAAATTGTAGATTCCTCCCCGCTGCGGGAGCAGCGGCCCGCGTGCCAGGCTGCTTGCAGCGGCTGCCCCTGGCGCATCCTTTCCTACGGGGCTCAGCTGGAGGCGAAGCGGGCCAACGTGGTGGACGCCCTGGTGAAAAACGGGAAGTTTCCCCGCGAGCGGGCCGAGCAGCTGGTAGCGGCCACAGTTCCCTCGAAGCGGGAGTGGGGCTACCGCAACAAGATTGAGCTGGGCTGCGGCACCGATGGCCGCGGCCTGCTCAGCCTGGGCTTTTATCAGGAGGGCGCTCATCAACTGGACCCGGTGGAGTGCTGTCCGGCGGCGGTGCGGCCGCTGCAGAAGCTTCCCCGCGCCCTTTCCGGCGCCTTGCGCTATGCCCTGGGAAGCGAAACCTGCGGGCTGTTTCGGGTGGGGGTCCGCGGCTCGGTGCGCACGAAGGACGTGGAAGTGGCGCTGTGGACCACCCCCGGCGCCTTTCCGCGGGCGGTGGCTTCCAAGACGCTGGCCAGCTCCTGCAAGCCCACCTCTTTGGTGCGGGTGATGGCCGATGAGGGGGCCGCTCGCAAGGTGAAGAAAGTGGAGGCGCTTTTCGGCAAGGGCTGCTGGGAGGAGCAGCTGGGCGACTTCCGCTTTCTGGTAAGCGCCCCGTCGTTTTTCCAGGTGAACACCGCCCAGGCGGAGCGGTTGGTGCAGCTGGTGCTGGAGGGGCTTGAAGTAGAGCCGGGCACTTACGTGGCCGACCTCTACGCTGGGGGCGGCACCTTCTCCATTCCCTTGGCCGCCGCCGGGGCCGATGTGGTGGCGGTGGAGGCGGCCGGCAGTTCGGTGCGGGACTTGCGCCGCAACGCCCAGCGGGCCGATGTGGAAGTGGAAGTGGTGGGGGGAGATACCGCCCGCGAGCTGCCGGAGCTGGGGGAGTTGGATGCCTTGGTGGTGGATCCGCCCCGCGCCGGCCTGGCGCCGGGGGTGGTGGACTCCATCGCCGCGGCCGGCCCGCAGAAGGTGGCCTACGTGAGCTGCGACCCCTTCACTTGGGCCCGGGACGTGGCGCTGCTGGAGAAAAGCGGTTACCAGCTGCACTCCGCCGTGCCGGTGGACCTGTTCCCCCAAACCTACCACGTTGAAACCGTCAGCATCTTTCGCCGCGCTATTCAGTGAAGATTGAGGGGGTTTTAGCCGGGGATTGGCAGGTAACTGCTAGAATTGAGCGGATGCGCTGACGGCGTTTGCGCGCCGGCGCCCATCAAGTGAGACGATTCCGATTTAAGGAGCGATGAAAATGGCCCTCTATACCCCGGCTTACCAGCCCACCGGCGAGGAGATCGCCGTCATCAAGACCAACAAGGGCACCATCCGTGTGCAGCTGGCTGGAAACGACGCCCCCATCCATGTGGGCAATTTCGTAGAACTGGCCACCAAGGGCTTCTACGACAACCTGAAGTTCCACCGCTACGTGCCCAACTTCGTCATTCAGGGCGGCGACCCCAACACTCGCGACGCCACTTCGCAGCAGGTGGCTTCCGGCGCCGGCCCCTTCGGCATGGGCGGCCCCGGCTACACTATCAAGCAGGAGTACACCACCAACCCCAACAACTCCCATGAGGACGGCGCGCTGGCCATGGCCCGCTCCCAGATGCCCGACTCCGCCGGTTCCCAGTTCTACCTGTGCCTGGGCCCCCAGCATTTCCTGGACCCCAACTACACGGTGTTCGGCCAAACCATCGAGGGCAAAGAGGTCATCGGCACCCTGCGTGCTGGCGACGTGATTGAGACCATCGAGATCGAGAACGCGGCCCAGTAACCCACTTTCGCGGGCAGTACCAGAGGCTAGGTAAGGAAATCCATGAACAAACAGCTCTTCGACTACGCTAACCGGCAATACCAGTTGAGGGACTACCCAACGGCGCTCATCGCTTTCACCGAGTGCCTGCAGGATGCCTCGGCCCCCCTTGCACCGGGCGAAACGGGGCTTTTGTATCATCAAATCGGCAACTGCCTCATCAAACTGAACAACCCCACCGAGGCCATTCAGGCCTACACCCAGGCCAGCGCCGACCCCCAGTACGCCGCCATTTCCACGGTGGAGTGCAATTTGGGTATGGCTTATGCGTCGCTGCGCGATTACGAGCACGCGGTGCGCTGCTTCAGGCTTTCCGTGGAGGAAGGGGGCAACGAAACCCCCTACAAGGCCTATATGGGCATGGGAAACGCCCTGATGAAACTGGGGAAGACCGCCGAAGCGGGCGTGGCGTTTCGCGAAGCGGCCCTGGACGAGGCCAACCCCGACGTTACCAAGGCACTGCTGAACCTGGGCCTGTGCTTCATGGCGCTGGACCGGCCGCTAGACGCCGTGGCCTCTTACGAGAGCGCGCTGCCGTTCGAGATGAAGCCGGCCACCAAGAACAAGCTGTACGCCAATCTGGGGCAGGCCTATGTGGCTGCTGGCAAGATGACTGAGGCGGTGGGAGCCTTTGAGGAGGCGCTGCGAGACAAGACTTATTTCCTCTCGGATGCCGCCAGCGTCGACTACCAGCGGGCCATCGGTGTGGTGGCCCAGGGGCAGGCGGACGCCACCCAGATGCTGCCGGTGGCGGATGTGTCTGGCTTGGACGTGGCCGCCGACGGCATGCCCATCGGCGATGGATTTGCCGGCGCACAGGACCCGTTCTATTACGACGACCTTCCCCAGGACGAAAATTTCCCCGGTTATCTGGGCATGTACGACAATGCCACCGACGGCCAGGATCACTTCTTCAACTCCACCGATAAAGAGATCGAGCAGTGGTCAAAGGGCATTGCGAAGAAAGACCGCAAGCGCCGCAACGTGGGACTGAAGATTGCGGTGGCCTTCATCGTGGTGGTCATCTTGGCCGCGGCGGCGTTGGTGTTCGCCTACACCCAGGGCTACGGGTACCCCACTCAGGAGATGGTGGCCAAAGAGCTGTTCGCCGATCCTTCTGCGGCGGCCGACAGTCTGTTCTCCGGCGCCACCTCGCCCGAGAACGCCAAAACCATGACCGAATTCGTGGCGGCCGACCCGGATGCCCGGGTGGATGGCGTGAACCGCTCCATGACCGAATCGGAGGTGTTCGTGACGGCCACCACCGACGAAGGGGGGCAGGTCACGTACCGCGTTTCCATGGTGCGCGACCTGGCCAGTTGGAAGATTTCCAACGTGGAGCTGTACTTCGCCAGCCAAAGCTAGCGGCTGTTTTTTGTTGAAAACGCGGCCACTGCGTAGGAAGTGGCGGTCCGGACCATCCGGGCGAAAACCGATTGAAGGAGAACGAATGACTGTTCAGAAGACCTACTCCATGATCAAGCCCGACGGTGTGCGCAACGGCCACATTGGCGAGATTGTGAACCGCTTCGAGCGCGCCGGCCTGAAGATCGAGCGTATGGAGCTGGGCATGGTTACCCCCGAGCAGGCGAAGGCCAACTACGCCGAGCACGAGGGCAAGCCTTTCTACGAGGGCCTCATTTCCTACATCACCTCCGGCCCGGTGGTGAAGATGGTCATCTCCGGCGAGGGCGCCGTGGCTAAGTGCCGCTCCCTCATGGGCGCCACCAATCCGGCGGATGCCGCCCCTGGCACCATCCGCGGCGACTTCGGCCTGATCATGGACGAGAACGTGATCCATGGCTCCGACAGCCCCGAGTCGGCGGAGCGCGAGATTTCCATTTTCTTCGCCTAGGAATTTTCCCCGCGCGCTTCGGCGCGACGGTTGGAAAGCGGACGCCCGGTCTTCTGACCGGGCGTTTTTTATGGCGCAGGGGGTGTCGGAGGAGGGTTGACGCCGCCATGGCGCCGCGGCGGCGATGCGGCGGCGCATCGGGGAGGGGACGGTGGCGAATTCGCGACGTTTTGGCGATGGGACCGCGTTGGGCGCACTCGCCCGCGCGGGGAACGGGACGGGCGCCGATGCGGACGATTTGTGTCGTGGCGCCGTCATCGTGGGGTCGCGTTGATGGCCGTTTGGCGCCCTGTTGGCGATTGCGGAACCTAATATGCTCTCCAACGAGAGAGAGGATGACTATGGATATGCCCATACGGCCGAAAAGCGGCGACGGTACCGGATGTTCCAGCGAAGGGGGCGTGCCCATGGGGGCGGTGCCCATTCCCCCCGATTGCGCGGCGAAGGCCTTTCCCTATTTAGTGGCGGCGGGAAACGTGCCGCACCGCCCTGGCGCGCTCGGCGATTCAAAAGAAGAGTTTCTGGGCGCCGGCGAGGGGCCAGAGGAAGAGCCCATCGATTGGGAGCCTCTCCCCGATGAGGAGGACGTGCCCAAAGGGGTGCGCAACAAGCAGCTGGGGGCGAAGGGGGAGGAGGCGGCCTGTCGCTTTCTGCATCGCCATGGTTATGTGATTCTGGAGCGCAACTGGAGCTGCGTTGCCGGCGAGGCGGACATCATATGCCTCGGGGACAGTAGCTTGGTGTTCGTGGAAGTGAAAACGCGCCGAAGCGAAGCCAAGGGGTTTCCCTCCGAAGCGGTTTCCCGCAAGAAGCGGCAGCGCTACGAGCGCATTGCCCTGTGCTACCTCAAGGAATCCGATTTGGTGGACATCGATGTGCGCTTCGACGTGGTGTCGGTCATTGCGCTGGGGCATTCGCGGGCGTTTATCCGCCATGACATCGGCGCTTTTCAAACCCCATGAGCGGGCGTTACGGCCAGTGCGTGGTGAAAAGCGCGGCGCTTCGGGGCGTGGAGGCCTATCCGGTGGATGTGGAGGTGGTGGTGTCGACGGGGCTGCCCGGCGTAACCGTGGTGGGCATGGCTGATGCGGCAGTTCACGAATCGCGAGAGCGGGTGCGCGCGGCGTTGCGCGCCTGCGGGTTCACCATGCCCACGGACAAAGTGGTGGTGAACCTGGCGCCGTCGTCGCTGAAGAAGACCGGTGCCGGCTTCGACTTGCCGATTGCGCTGGGCATTTTGCAGGCCACTGGCCAGCTGGATCCGGCGCTGACGGAAAACCGCTTGTTCGTGGGCGAGCTGTCGCTGGAGGGCGGTTTGAGGGAAGTGGCCGGCACGTTGGCCTTCGGCATCTGCGCCCTGCGCCACGGACTGGGGCTGGTCGCAGCGGCTGGCGCGCCGCAAGTGCCGCTGGAGGGGCTGGAGCAGCTTTCCCTGGCCCGCATCGGCGCCTTGCACCCTGGCGGAGAGGGGTTGGTGCCCGTGCGCGGCGCGCCGCCGGGGCGCTGCGCGGTGGAAGCGCTGGATTACTCCGACATAGCCGGGCACGAGGTGGCGAAGCGGGCGTTGCAGATTGCGGCGGCGGGGCGTCACGGCCTTTTGATGATGGGGCCGCCGGGCTCCGGGAAAACCATGTTGGCCTCGCGCATGGCCACTATCTTGCCGCCCCTTACCGAGGAGGAAAAACTGGAGAGCGCCGTCGTTCATTCGGTGGCGGGAGAGCCCACCGACGCCATTCTTTCCGGAGCGCGTCCCTTTCGCAGCCCCCATCACAGCGCAAGCCAAGCGGGGTTGGTGGGCGGGGGCACGCCGGTGCGGCCAGGGGAGATCTCCCTTGCCCATCACGGCATATTGTTCCTAGACGAGCTGGCCGAGTTCAAAAGTTCGGTGCTGCAGAGCATCCGCCAGCCCATGGAATCGGGCTGCGCTTGCATAACGAGGGCCGATGGCAATGTGGTGCTGCCGGCCGATTTCATGCTGCTGGCGGCATCGAACCCTTGCCCGTGCGGCTACCTGGGAGATGCGGAGCATGCCTGCAAGTGCACCGATTTGCAGGTGAAAACCTACCAAGGGCGCATCGGCGGCCCCATTCTCGACCGCATCAGCATTCATCTGGACATTCCGCGCCTGCCGCCCTCGGCGGTGCTTTCCACCGGCAGCGGCACATCGTCGGCGCAGCTGCGCGACGGCGTGCTGGCGGCGCGGGAGTACGCGTCTTGGCGCAACGCGACGGCGGGGCGGCCCGGTACGGGGGCGCGGATGCGGGCCCCCGATTTGGTGGCGGCCTGCCGCATGGACGGCGTCACGCAGGCATTTTTGGAGGAGATGGCGCAAACCTGCGCCATGAGCGGCCGTTCCATCATGGGGCTGCTGTCCGTGGCCCGCACCATCGCCGACATGGAACAGCGCCCCGCTGTCGTCCGCGATCATTTGGCGGAAGCGTTGGGGTTTCGGTTACGCGAAGGGGTGGGAAACCTGTGAGCGGCGGGCGGTGGCCCCGGCGGGCCTCAGACGGAAAGGGGAGGGCTTGTGACAAACGGTAAGGTGCTGGCGGGGCCGCGCTTTGTGCTCGGCCGCGCGGATGCGGGCTATCCTGTTGCGTTGCGGGACGTGCCGCGTCCACCGGAGGTGATCTACGGGGTGGGGAACCCGGGGGCGCTGACGGCGGGTTTGGCGGTGGTGGGGGCTCGGAAGGCCACCCCTTATGGGCGCGGGTGCGCGCGGAGATTCGCCGGCCGAGCTGCAGAGGCCGGGGTGACCATCGTCTCTGGCGGCGCGCGGGGCTGCGACAGCGAAGCCCATCGGGCGGCGTTGGCGGCCGGGACGCCTACGGTGGCAGTGCTGGGCGGGGGAGTGGACCGGCTGTACCCTGCCGAGAACCGGGAGCTGTTCCAGCAGATAGTGGACAGCGGCGGAGCGGTGATATCCGAGCACGAATGGGGTTTCGCCCCGTTGCGGGCCACGTTCCGGGAGCGCAACCGCATCATCGCCGGACTGGGGCTCGCGTGCCTCATCGTGGAGGCGGGGCTGCCGTCCGGCACTTTCTCCACCGCAGATGAGGCGCTGGCGGCGGGGCGCGAGGTGTGGGCGGTGCCGGGCGCCATCACGTCTTTCAGCTCACGGGGGGCCAACCGCCTCGTGTACCAGGGGGCGGTGCCCATAGTGGACGATGACGCCTTCGACGACAGCCTGCTCTCGCTCTTCGGATGCTTGAAGCAGGAAGTGGCGCGCGGGGAAAGCGCCGCCGCGTCCGTTGCCGCTACCCCCGAGGAGCGCGCTCGGGAGAGCCTGGCCCTGGCCCTGGCGGCCGAGTGCTGTTCCACTGAGCAGCTGGTGGGGCTAGTGGGCCAGTGGCTGCCGGGGGTGGCCCCGCTGCCCTGGCTCATGACCGAGATCGCCGCGCTCCAGCGCCGGGGCATCGTCTGCCAATACCCCGACGGCCGCTTTGGCCCCCGCATCCCCGACCGCTAATCCATGACAGGGGGACGGGGCGGGGTTGTGGTAAGCTTCTCGCCATGGAAAAGAGAACTCATATCGCCATTGTGGGGGCAGGGCTGGCTGGCAGCGAAGCGGCGCTGCAGTTGGCCGGACGCGGGGTGGAAGTAACCCTGTTCGAGATGCGCCCTGTGCGAAAAACCCCTGTTCACAAGACTTCTTTCGCGGCCGAGTTGGTGTGTTCCAATTCGCTGAAGGGCATGAAGCGCGACAGTGCGGCCGGCATGCTGAAGGCGGAGCTGGCTTTCCTGGGTTCCCGGCTTTTGGAAACCGCACGGCGCCATTCGGTGGCGGCGGGCGGGGCGTTGGCGGTGGACCGCGACCAGTTCGCCGCCGATGTGACCCGCGCGCTGGAAGAAGAGCCGCTGGTGCATCTGGTGCGGGAAGAGGTGGCAGGCCTTGCCCCGCTGGCGGAGCGCTTTGATGGCATCGTGCTGGCCACGGGGCCGCTCACTTCCGATGCCCTGGCCGAAGAGCTGCAACGGCTCACCGGCACCGAGGCGTTGGCGTTTTTCGATGCCGCGGCCCCCATCGTGATGGCGGACTCCCTGGACATGGGCAAGCTGGTGCGCCAGAGCCGCTACGAAGAAGGCGCCGGCGACTACCTGAACGCGTTTTTCTCCCGCGACCAGTACGAGCATTTCATCGACGAGCTGCTGGCGGCCCAGCGGGTGGTGGCCAAAGATTTCGAATCGAAGGATCTCTTCCAGGCATGCCAGCCCATCGAGGAAGTGGCGCGGGCTGGCCGCGATGCCCCCCGTTTCGGCACCTGCAAGCCGGTGGGGCTGGTGGATCCGGAAACCGGGAGGCGCCCGTGGGCCGCGGTGCAGCTGCGGGCCGAGAACGCCGAGGGAACTTGTTATAACCTGGTGGGATTTCAGACCAATCTCACCTTCCCCGAGCAAAAGCGGGTGTTTTCCCTGGTGCCGGGCTTAGAGCATGCCGACTTCGCCCGTTTTGGCGTGATGCACCGCAACACCTTCATCGATGCTCCCCGCCTGCTGGAAGGCAGCGGCCGCATGGTTGGGGGCAGTGTCGGAAGCATGCCCGTGCCCTTGTGGGTAGCGGGCCAGCTGGCGGGCACCGAGGGCTATTGCGAAGCGGTGCGCTTGGGGCTGCACTGCGCCCTGTCCGTTGCCGCTTGGGCGCGGGGCGCGGCCCCGGTGCCGCTGCCGCCCACCACGGCGTTCGGGGCGCTGATGGCCTACGCCACCAGCCCCGCTACGGAAAACTACCAGCCCATGCACGTGAACTTCGGCCTGATGCCGCCGTTGGAGAATCCAGTGAAGCAGAAGCGGGAGCGCTACGGGCAGTTCGCCCGGCGCGGCGCGGCGGCGCTGCGGGCCTACGGGGGCGCGCTTGTGGAAGCCGGGCTTTTGTCCCCGCGGCAACGGGAAGCGGGGGCCGAGGCGGCCGAGCCGTTTCTGCCCGAGGAAGGCTAGGCCATGGAGCCCACTGAGCCCATCGAAGAGGACAAGCAGCTGCCGGGCTACGACAAAGTGGCGGCCTATCTGGGGCAATTGGAGGCGGGGCGGCGGGTTTCCCCCAACACCCTAGCGGCGAAGCGGGCCGATCTGTTGGCCTACTTGCGCTGGGCCCAGCGCCAACAGCTGAGCCCCTTCGACACCACTCACAAGCGGTTGCGGCTGTACCTGGCCGATATGGACCGCGCCCAATACGCGAAAAGCACCATGAACCGTCGCCTTTCATCCCTCAAGGGCATGTTCCGCTGGCTGTCCGAGCAGGATTCCTCCCGCGAAGACCCGGCTTCGGTACTTTCGGGCCCCAAGCTGCCCAAACGGTTGCCCCACGCCCTGCGCCAAACGGAAACCGAGGCGCTGCTGGCGGTGAACCGCCAGCTCATCGACGACGACCCGGCCAATGCCCGCGCCCTGCGCAACCAGGCCTTCTTGGAAATGGTATACGGCTGCGGCCTGCGCATTTCCGAGGCGGCGGGGCTGGCGCTTACATCGGTGAGCTTCGAGGGCGGCACGGTGAAAGTGCTGGGAAAGGGGTCGAAGGAGCGCATTGTGCCGGTGTACCCGCTGGCGCTGGAAACCTTGGCCCGTTACCTGCAGAGCGGTCGTCCCCAGCTGGCGGAAAAAGCCCAGAGGGGAGAGCGCGCCCTGTTTCTCTCCAGCCGCGGCCGCCCGATGTCTGCCAACGCCTTGCGCCTGGTGTTCAACGAGGCGAAGCAGGCGGCCGGCCTTCCTGATCATTACACCCCCCACGACCTGCGCCACGCCTTCGCCACCGATCTGCTCACCGGCGGCGCCGACTTGCGCAGCGTGCAGGAGCTGCTGGGCCATTCCAGCCTCTCCACTACCCAGGTGTACACCCACATTACTCCCGATCACATCGCCGAGGTGTACCGCCGCGCCCATCCCCGCGCCCAATAGCGGCGCTTCGGGGGGGGGGATTCCTTCGCCCCGGTAACGGAATTCACGGCTTTTTAGCGGTCTGCGCTCGGCGCTTTTACATCGGGCCGCTGCACCTCCACGGCTTCTGCGCCCGTGACACACTGATGGTCGAGCAATGGGCGCAGCCTGTGCGCACCTCGCCGACAAAAGGAGGTAGCCATGAGCCGGAAAAAAGCGAAGATCCTGTTTTGGGGTGCCCTGGTGGTGCTGTGCTACATCCCCTTCTTCCTGTAAGGGAAAGATATCCGTTGCGCTCTCTTTAAGCGAGGGGTTCTCTGCGCCCTGCGGCTGGCCTGTTGCCGCTTCTCTGTGATAATTATTTGAAAAGCGAACATAAGTTCCCAAATTATGATCTATTATGGTTGCCCTGCGGTAGAATCTACCGAAAATGGTCAATCGCCGGCTGCGCGGCCGGCGCCGTACCCGCATGCGCGGGCCTTTAGTTTGTTCAGGAGCATAGCCAATGGGCCAAAGCGAAATCGTCATCAAGGGTGCGCGCGAGCACAATCTGAAAGACATCGACCTCACCATTCCCCGCGACCAGCTGGTGGTGATCACGGGCCTTTCCGGTTCCGGCAAGTCGTCTCTGGCCTTCGACACCATGTACGCCGAGGGGCAACGCCGCTATGTGGAAAGCCTCTCCAGCTATGCCCGCATGTTCTTGGGGCAGATGTCCAAGCCCGACCTCGACTCTATCGACGGCCTGTCGCCGGCGGTTTCCATCGACCAGAAGACCACCTCGAAAAACCCCCGATCCACGGTGGGCACCACCACTGAAATCTACGACTACCTGCGTCTGCTGTTCGCCCGCGTGGGCGTTCCCCATTGTCCCGAGTGCGGCCGTGAGATCAAGAAGCAGACCACCGACCAGGTAACCGACGAGGTGCTCTCGTTGGCAGAAGAGGGGCGCAAGGCGGTCATTTTGGCTCCGGTGGTGAGCGGCCGCAAGGGCGAGTTCACCAAGCTTTTCGCCGATCTGCAGAAAGAGGGCTTCACCCGCGTGCGGGTGGATGGCGAGATGATGCGCCTTGAAGGGGAGCCGTTAACGCTGGACAAGAAGTACAAGCACTTCATCGACGTGGTGGTGGATCGCGTGGTGCTGAAGGCTTCGGCCACCAGCCGCATCGCCGAAGCGGTGGAGCTGGCCACCAAGCTGGCCGAAGGGCGGGTGCTGGTGCAGCTGATGGGGCCTGACGGCAAGCCCTTGGCTCAGGACGCCCCCACTTCCTCGGGTGCCACCGGTGGCTTGCGGGAAGGGGAGTACCTGTTCTCGCTGGCACTGGCTTGCCCCGTGCACGGCCACTCCATGGACGAGCTGCAGCCACGGGACTTCTCCTTCAACGCCCCTTACGGCGCCTGTCCCGATTGCTTGGGCATCGGCAGTCGCGATGAGGTGGACGCCTCGCTGGTGGTGCCCGATCCATCCCTCTCTATCGCCGAGGGTGCCATTGCGCCGTTTCGCAGTGGGAATTACTACCCGCAGATTCTTGCGGCAGTAGTGGCCCATCTGGGTGCTTCCGCCGATACGCCATGGGAGGATTTGCCCCGCAGCGTGCAGAAAGGGGTGTTGGAGGGCCTGGGCGATCAAAAGATCCGGGTGGACTACACCACGGTGGACGGCCGGGAAACCTATTGGTTCATCCAGTGGGAAGGGGCGTTGGCCGCGGTGTCGCGCCGCTATTCCGAAGCCCAGAGCGATGCCCAGCGCGAAAAGCTGGGGGCCTATTTCGCCACGGTTCCCTGCCCCACCTGCAAGGGGCGGCGGCTGAAGCCGGAGATTCTCGCGGTAACGGTGAACGGCAAGTCCATCCACGACGTCACCGAGCTTTCGGCGGTGGACGCGCTGGAGTTCTTCGAAGGGCTGCGCTTCGCCGGCCAAGACGGCTTCATCGCCAACCCCATCGTGAAGGAAATCGTGGCGCGGCTGCGGTTTTTGGTGGACGTGGGGTTGGATTACCTCACTCTGGAGCGGGCCACTGCCACTTTGTCCGGCGGCGAGGCTCAGCGCATCCGGCTGGCCACTCAAATCGGCGCCGGGTTGATGGGGGTGCTCTACATTTTGGACGAGCCCTCCATCGGCCTGCATCAGCGTGACAACGAGCGGCTGATCGCCACCTTGGAGCACCTGCGGGATTTGGGCAACACGGTGGTGGTGGTGGAGCACGACGAGGACACCATCCGCGCCGCCGATTATGTGGTGGACATGGGGCCCGGCGCCGGCGAGCACGGGGGCCATGTGGTGGCCGCCGGCACGCCGGCCCAGGTGATGGCCCAGGAGGGCTCGCTCACGGCCGACTACCTGTCCGGCCGCCGCTCCATCGCGGTGCCGCAGCAGCGCCGCAATCCCAAGAAGGGCACCCTCACCCTCACCGGCGCCACCGAGAACAACCTGAAGAACGTGACGCTGAAGGTGCCGCTGGGAACGCTGACGGTGGTCACCGGCGTCAGCGGTTCGGGGAAGAGCTCCCTTATCACCGACACGCTGGCCCCGGCGCTGGCCAACCGGCTGAACCACGCCCACAAGCGCACGGGCCCCTACCGCAAGATCACCGGCCTGGAACATCTGGACAAAGTGATCAACATCGACCAGAGCCCCATCGGCCGCACGCCGCGCTCGAACCCCGCCACCTACATCGGCCTCTGGGACGACATCCGCGCCCTGTTCGCCTCCACCCAAGAGTCGAAGGCGCGCGGCTACTCGCCTGGGCGCTTCTCCTTCAACGTGAGCGGCGGCCGCTGTGAAGCCTGCAAGGGCGATGGCCAAATCAAGATAGAGATGCACTTCCTGCCCGACATCTACGTGCCCTGCGAGGTGTGCAACGGCCAGCGCTACAACCGAGAAACCCTGCAGGTCACCTACCGCGGCAAGAACATATCCGAAGTGCTGGACATGACGGTGGAGGACGCACTGGCGTTTTTCGAGAACATCCCCGGCATCAAGCGCAAGCTGCAAACCCTGTTCGACGTGGGGCTGGGCTATATCCGCCTGGGGCAGCCGGCCACCACGCTTTCCGGCGGCGAGGCGCAGCGGGTGAAGCTGGCCAGCGAACTGCAGAAGCGCTCCACGGGCAAAACCTTCTACATCCTGGACGAGCCCACCACCGGCCTTCACTTCGAGGATGTGCGCCAGCTTCTGGAGGTGCTGCAGCGACTGGTGTCGTCTGGCAACACGGTGCTGGTAATCGAGCACAACCTGGACGTGGTGAAAAGCGCCGATCACATTGTGGATTTGGGGCCCGAAGGGGGCGACCGCGGCGGCACTATCATCGCCCAGGGCACGCCCGAGCAGGTGGCGAAGGTGGAGGCCAGCCACACCGGCCGCTTCATCAAGCGCATGTTGTAGGCGGCGCGGGACGGCGCGGGCCGCTCGGCCCTGTAATGGAGCGTTAAGGTTCATGGGGGATGACCGGGGCGCGCCCGCAGCGCCGCCATATGCGCTACAATCACAGCTCCCATGAAAATCACCCGCGAGAAAATAGCGCTGCTCATCTTCGCCGCCCTGCTGGCCGTTGTGGCCGCGGCCTCGGTGAGCTATTTCTTCACCAGCCGCAACTTCAACGTGGCCGCCAGCTACGTGGACGACCAGGTGGGTTCGATGGAGGACTACACCGTGGTGGTGTACAACGGCACGGTGGAGCCGCAGGAGGAATCCGACGCCGCAGATACGGCCGCCCCCTGGATGGGCAACGGCGCCCCGGCCGGCCAGGAGGGGACCGACGCCCAGGTGGAAGAGGGGCGTAAAATCCTGGAGCTGGGAGAGGCCGAGGACGGCTTGGGCCATAAGGTTTACCTGTCGGACGTGAACGACCTTTACCGGGAAAAGGGCGCCTCGGTGCTCTCCTTGAACCTTACCAAGGCCGGCCAGTACGAAGAGCCTCAACTGTTCACGGTGGGGGAGCGGAAAATCGGAGTGCTCGAAGTTTCTGCTTACGTGTCGGAGCGCAAGCTGAAGAAGCTGGCGGACGGGTTGCGCGAGAGGGGGGCGTCGTCGGTTGTCTGCATCGCGCGCACCACGGTGCTGCTGGCGTCTCCGGCCAGCGTGGACGTGCTCATCGTCACTGGCCCCGAGAAGGATTTGAGCATTGACGGCGGCTTCGTGGACGGCACCTTCGTGGTGCGCACGCCGGACGTGGGCAGCGTGGGGGCCTTGGTCATCAATCACGCGAACGTGGTTTCGGCCCGCGTCATTTCCCCCGAATAGCGCCGGGTTCGCAGCGCTGTCGACTCGTTTGCCGCCGCGACCGCCCGCTGGTGAAACGCTTTGTTTCGGGCATATTAAAAAAACCGCGCCCCGCGCACCCTCCTTCCTATAATGCCCCCTGCAGGCGAAAACGCCCCCTCTATCCAATTACAGGAGGTCGAAAGTGAGCTATACAGAGCGCGTCATCGAGCAGGTCAAGGCCAAAAATGCCGAGCAACCCGAGTTCATTCAGGCGGTAACCGAGGTGCTGGAATCGCTTCAGCCGGTGATCGAGGCCCATCCCGAATACGAGGCCGCCAGCCTCCTGGAGCGCATCGTGGAGCCGGAGCGCGTGGTGATGTTCCGCGTACCGTGGGTGGACGACGACGGCAAGGTGCAGGTGAACCGTGGTTTCCGCGTGCAGTTCAACAGCGCCATCGGCCCCTACAAGGGCGGCCTGCGCTTCCATCCTTCCGTCAACCTGGGCATCATCAAGTTCCTGGGCTTCGAGCAGATTTTCAAGAACTCCCTCACCACGCTGCCCATGGGGGGTGGCAAGGGCGGTTGCGACTTCGACCCCAAGGGCAAGTCTGACATGGAGGTGATGCGCTTCTGCCAGTCGTTCATGACCGAACTGGCCCGCCATATCGGCGCTGACACCGACGTGCCCGCCGGCGACATCGGCGTGGGCGGCCGCGAGATCGGCTACATGTTCGGCCAGTACAAGAAGATCAAGGACGTTTTCGAGGGCGTGCTTACCGGCAAGGGGCTGTCTTACGGCGGTTCGCTGGCCCGCACCCAGGCCACCGGCTACGGCTTGGTGTACATCGTGGAGGAGTACCTGAAGTGCAACGGCGATAGCTTCCAGGGCAAGACGGTGGACATCTCCGGCTCTGGCAACGTGGCCATCTACGCGGCCGAGAAGGCACAGCAGCTGGGGGCCAAGGTGGTAACCATGTCCGATTCCACCGGCTGGATCTACGATGAGAACGGCATTGACATCGCCCTTATCAAGCAGGTGAAGGAAGTGGAGCGCGCCCGCATCTCCGAGTACGCCGCCCGCCGCGAGGGCGTGGTGTACCACGAGGGCCGCGGCGTATGGGCCATCCCCTGCGACATCGCGCTGCCCTGCGCCACCCAAAACGAGCTGCATCTGGAAGACGCCCAGAGCCTGGTGGCCAACGGCGCCAAGGTGGTGGCCGAGGGCGCCAACATGCCCACCACGCTGGACGCCACCGTTTACCTGCAGCAGCAGGGCGTGGTGTTCCTGCCCGGCAAGGCCGCCAACGCCGGTGGCGTGGCCACCTCCGGCCTTGAGATGTCCCAGAACTCCGAGCGCCTCTCCTGGACCTTCGAGGAAGTGGATGCCAAGCTGAAGGACATTATGGTGTCCATCTTCCACGCCATCGACGACGCCTCCCGCCGTTACGGCCATGAGGGCAACTACGTGATGGGCGCCAACATCGCCGGCTTCGAGAAGGTGGCCGACGCCATGATGGCCCAGGGCATCGTGTAGCATCTGCTTCCGCAAACGCGTGCATGCAAGGGCGGGGCGGCTTGGCCGTTCCGCCCTTTTCTCTTTTCGGGCGATTGTTTCTTTAACTGTACCAAAAGAGGGACACATGAAATGCTGTCGGCAGTCATACTGCACTCAACAGGCACAGCAAGCGAAAGGCAGCAGAAATGGATTACCCCGCACACGCCAAACCAAACAGAGCCGTGGTCATCGTGGAAGAGACGAAGGTGGCCGGGCTGTTCCACAACCCCGACGCCAAGCGGTTGGCCGCCGAGCTTTTCGAGGGCCAGCAGCTGCGGCTGGAGCGGGACTATCGCAACCCCTATGATCGTTGGGCCATGGCGGTGAAATGCCCCGACGGCGAAGTGCTGGGCTATGTGTCCTGCGATGTGGCCGAGGTGGTGGGGCGCCTTTCCGAGGGCGGCCGGTGCCTTCACGGCGAAGTGCTGAGCGCAGAGGGGCTTCGGCAAGGGGCCCGGGTGTCGATGGCGGTGGTGCTGGATGACTAGCACGGCAACGGCGCCGGTGCCGGCAATGGTGAGGCTTTCGGCGGGCCTGCTGGGAAACCCCAGCTTCCGTCGCGCTTTCGGCGGGTTCAAGGGCACCCGCGCCCGCCTTCAAGGGGCGCAGCCTACGGGGCCCCAGCCTGGCCGCAATGGAGTCTATCGCTTGGACAAGCCGGGAAAGCCGGGAAAGCTGCCGCGCATTTGGCTTACCGAGCCGGGCCCAGAGGGGCGCGAATACTGCGCGGTGTACCCTTCGGGTCCCGACAAAGGGGGCTTGAAGGCCGAAGAACTGGGGGAGCGCTGTTTCGCCGAGGGGCTGTCGGCGGCAGCGGTGGCCGACGGGGCCCTGCGCATCCAGTGCTTCCAAGCAGCTGAGATATGCTTTCTGCATGCGGCCACGCGGGGCAACACGCGGGCCAAGGTGCGCTTGGCGGTTATCTACCGCGACGATCTGTGCTGCGGCGGCTCGTGGTTCCTGGGGCGGCATCCGCGGCGCACTTTGGCGGCGCGGGCTTCGGCGCTTCTGCGGGAAGCGGCGGGCGAGGGGTCGGCTGAGGCTTGCTGGCTTCTGGCGGACGCGGAAGGGGTGTCGCGCTATTGGGCGCTCCGGGCGGTAAAGCTGGCCGGCGCCGATGAGTGGCAGCAGGGGAGCGCCTGGCTGCGCTTCGCCCGCGCGGCGGAAGCGCAAGCGCAGGACTTGGCCGGCATCGCCCTGGCCCAGGAGAGCTACGGCCGCGCCGCCCGCGCCCTCGGCGCCTGCGTGACGGAGGGGAACTGGCATGCTAAGCGTTTCGCCGCCGAAGCCGAAGCCAGTCGCCGCCGGATGGAGCAAGAGCTCTTCTGGGCCTGACGCCCCATGGGCATTTCGTAAGCGGGGGGCGCCACGGGCCCGGGCGTGTTCATTTCGCGGTACAATTCCCCTCATGAGCGAAGGAGTGAACATACTGGGGCCCGAGGCCACTCGCAGCGGCGGTGCCAAGGAGGGGGAAACCCAGAGCCAGAAGATCGAGCGCATCAAGCGGGAGCTGGCCAGCGTGCCAACGCAGCCGGGCGTTTACCTGTGGAAGAACGCCGAGGGCACCGTCATTTACGTGGGCAAGGCCAAGCAGCTGCGCAACCGCATGCGCCAGTACGTGAACTTCCAGGACGAGCGGGCCAAGATCCCGCTGCTGGTGCACCAGATAGATTCCTTCGAGTACCTGGTGGTGTCGAACGAGCACGAGAGCCTGGTGCTGGAAAAGAACCTCATCAACCAGTACTCCCCCTACTTCAACGCCGACTTCAAGGACGACAAGTCCTACCCGTTCATCGCGCTTACCAAGGGGGACGTGTTCCCGGCGGTGAAGTACACTCGCGAACGCCACGTGAAGGGCACTCGCTACTTCGGCCCCTACACCGATTCCCGCGCCGCCCGCCAGATGGTGGACATCGTGCGCCGGGTGGTGCCCATCTGCGCCGCCTCCTGCGCCGACTGGCGCCAGATGAACGGCAAGATCCGCAAAGAGGGCTACGAGGCCTTCGCCGCCCGCCCGCTGCCGCGCCCTTGCTTCGACGCCCATGTGGGGCTGGGGCCGGGCGCTTGCTGCGGCGGTTGCACGCCGGAGGATTACGCCGAGAACGTGCGGCGGGTGGAGCGCTTTTTGCTGGGGCATCGGCGCGAGTTCGTGGACGAGCTGGCCCAGGAGATGCAAGCGGCCGCCCAAGAGCTGGACTTCGAACGGGCCGGCCGCCTGAAGGGGCGCATCGACACCATCAACTCCCTCACCGACAAGCAGCGGGCCGTTTCCAACCGCAACCTCAACGCCGACGTGGTGGGGGCGTTCCGGGAAGACACCGTGGCCGGCGTGAACGTGCTGCAGGTGCGCGAGGGACGCGTCATCAACGCTAATGAGTTCATCTTGAACCGCGGCAGCGACGTGCCGCTGGAGGACCTGCTGCGCAATTTCCTGCTGAAATACTACGACGCCACCACCTCCATTCCCCATGAGGTGGTTTTGGAGCAGCTGCCCGACGACGTGGAGGCGTTGGAAGAGTGGCTGACGGAAAAGCTGGCCAGCCCCCACGGAGCGAAGGTGCACTTCACGGCGCCGCAGAAAGGGGAGAAGGCCGACCTTCTGGCCATGGCCGTTACCAACGGCCGCCACAGCCTGATGCGCTACAAGGTGCGCACCAACTTCGACGACAAGCGGGTGAACGACGCCCTGCTGCAGCTGGAGAGCGCGCTGGCGCTCGATGCGCCCCCCATGCGCATCGAGTGCTTCGACATCTCCACCATCCACGGCTCCTATACGGTGGCCTCGATGGTGGTGTTCACCGCCGGCAAGCCGGACAAGAACCAGTACCGCCGCTTCAAGATAAAGACGCCGCTCACGGAGGCGAACGACTTCCTGTCGATGCAGGAGGTGATGCGGCGCCGCTACAGCCCCGAGCGCATGGCCGACGAGCGTTTCGGCAGCAAGCCCGACCTCATTATCTTGGACGGCGGCAAGCCGCAGCTGTCGGCGGCACTGGAGATGTTCGAGGAAATGGGCATCGACGACATAGCCATCTGCGGTTTGGCCAAGCGGGACGAGGAGCTGTTCGTTCCCTGGCAGGATTCGGGCCCGGTGGTACTGCCCGGCGGCTCGGCATCGCTGTACCTGGTGAAGCAGGTGCGCGACGAGGCCCACCGCTTCGCCATCACCTTCCATCGCGAGCTGCGGGGCAAGGGCATGACCGCCTCCATCTTGGACGAGGTGGCGGGGTTGGGGCCGGTGCGGAAGAAGGCGCTGCTGAAGCACTTCAAATCCTTCAAGCACATTCGCGCCGCCACGGTGGAGGAGCTTCGGGCAGTGCCGGGCATCCCGCAGGAGGTGGCCGACGAGGTGGCGCGGGTGATTGCCCAGTACGATCGGCAGCTGGCCCCGGCGCAGATGCCGGAACTGCCGGTGGAATACGGCTGCGAAGAACTGAGCGAAGAGTTGAGCGACGAACAGGGAAGCGAAAGCGAGGACGAGCAATGAGCTACACGATAGACACCCAAGAGCTGCCCCAAGTGGTGATCGTCACCGGCATGAGCGGTGCCGGCCGCACCGAGGCCAGCCACATTTTCGAGGACCTGGGCTATTACTGCGTGGACAACCTGCCGGCCCAATTGATTCCGTCGCTGGTGGACACCTACCTGGCCGGCCCCGATGAGGACCGCCGCCGGCTGGCCATCGTGTGCGACGCCCGCAGCGGCCAGTACCTGAACACGCTGGAGCAGCAGCTGGCCTATCTGGACCAGCAGGGCATCGACTACCGCATTTTGTTCTTGGACGCCAACGACGACAAGCTGGTGGCCCGCTACAAATCGTCCCGTCGCCGCCACCCGCTGTGCGCCGACGGCACCTCCATCGCCGCAGGCATCCAGCGGGAGCGGGCGCTGCTGATGCCGCTGCGCGATCGAGCCGATTTCGTGCTGAACACCACTGAGATGCTGCCGCAGGATCTGCGCCGCAACTTGGGTCAGCTGTTCGCCTCCCAAAGCGAGCGCCGCGGCCTTTCGGTGACGGTGTACTCCTTCGGCTTCAAGCACGGGGCGCCCGCCGACGCCGATCTGGTGATGGACGTGCGCTTTCTGCCGAACCCCTATTACGACCCCAACATGCGCTACCTCACCGGCCTGGACGCTCCGGTGCGCGATTTCGTGATGTTCCAGGACGAGACGGTGAAGTTCCTGCGGAAGTGGGAGGATTTGCTGGACGTGGTGATGCCCGGCTACGTGGCCGAGGGCAAACAGCAGCTGGCCATCGCCGTGGGCTGCACCGGCGGTCAGCACCGTTCGGTGGCGCTGGCCGAAGCCACCGGTGACTATCTGAAGTCGAAGGGCTACCGGGTGTCGGTGGCTCACCGCGACTTGGAGAAGGCCCAGCGCAAGACGGGCGGCCAGGAATGAAGCTGAGCCGTCCCTTCCGCAGCGACCCCGGCGCCACTAGCGCCTTCCAGGCGCTGAACCTGGACATGCAGCAGATGCCTGCGTCCCGCGGCGCCCAGCCGCTCAACGCCGTGGTGATCGGCGGGGGCACGGGCGCCCCCATGTCCATTCGCACCTTGTTGTCGCTGGGGGCATCCACCAGCGCGGTGGTGGCCATGGCCGACGACGGCGGCTCCACTGGCATCCTGCGGGAGGAGGCGGACGTCACCCCTCCCGGCGACATCCGCAAGTGCCTGGTGGCCTTCGCCAAGAATCCCGACGATCCCCTGGTCAAGGTGTTCAAGTACCGCTTCGCCGTGGCCCGCGACCACGCCTTGGGCAACCTGGTGCTGGCGGGGTTGGAGGACGCCTGCGGCAGCTTCCCCGAAGCCATCGCCGTGTGCGAGCGACTGCTGGAAACCCAGGGGCACGTGTATCCCTCCACTCTCGACCACGTGGAGCTGCGGGCCCGCACCCGCGACGGGGCCCTGCTTGAAGGGCAGGCGGTGGCGTGCCATTCCAAAACCGCGCTGGAGCGGGTGGCCCTGGTGTCGAGGGGCGGCGAAGTGCGCCCCTACCAGCCGGCGCTCGCCGCCATCCGCAACGCCGACCTCATCGTGCTGGGCCCTGGTTCCCTGTTTACCTCCATCATCCCCAATCTGCTGGTGCCCGGCGTGGTGGAGGCTATCCGCGAATCCCGCGGCAGCGTGCTGTTCGTGTGCTCCCTTGCCGATGTGCAAGGGGAAACGTGGGGACTCACCGCCCGCGAGCACTTCGAGGCGCTGGCCGACCACGGCATGGAGGGGCTGGTGGACTTCATGCTGGTGCATTCGCCACGGCCGGTGCGCTCCCAGAACCCGGTGGAGCAGAGCTTCAGGGCGGCGGTGTACCCGGGCCGCTTCGGCCAGATGGTGGACGCCCCGGGCGGTTCCGACGACGACCAGGTGCGCCGGGTGAACTTCACCTACGACGATCTGCAGGCCATCCAATCCCGTGGCCCCATGGTGTTGGAACGCGATTTGGCGGACGCCGAGCGCCCCACCTGGCACAACCCCCAGGCGCTTTGCCGCGCCTTCGGCGACGTGATGGCCATGATCGAAGCGCGTCGGCGCCGTTAGGGGCAAAAGGTGGCGGCATCGTTTTCCTCTTCGGTGAAAGAAGAACTGGCCCACGTGGAGCCGGAGTGCTCCCATTGCGAGAAGGCCACGCTGGCGGCGTTGGTGCGCATCGAGGGCACTTTGTTCCTGTCGGGCACCGGCGCCTACCGCATGGAGGTGGCCACTGACAGCGCTTCGGTGGCGCGGCTGGTGATTCGGCTGCTGCACGGGCTGTACCAGCTGAAGACCGACCTCACGGTGCGCCGCAGCGTGCTGCACAAAACGCCGAACTACCTCATCGAGGTGCCGCGGCAGCCGGCGCTGGCCGATGCGTTGCAGGACCTGGGAATCCTCACCGCCGACGGCGGCCTTGAACTGGGCATCAGCCCGTCTCTGGTGCGCAAGCAGTGTGACGCCGCCGCTTATCTGCGCGGCGCGTTTTTGGGCAGCGGCTTCATCTCCAACCCCCGAAGCGACTTCCACTTCGAGATAATGGCGGAAACCCAAGAGCTGGCGGAAGGGCTGCAGGCGCTCATGGCGCTGAAGGGCATCAGTGCCCGCATCATGCAGCGGCGCAGCTCGTTCATGGTGTACCTGAAAAGCGGCGAGGCCATCATGGAGTTCCTCGCCTACGTGGGGGCGCACCAGGCGGCGCTGTTCATGGAAGAGCAGCGGGTGGTGAAGAGCCTGCGCAACGACGTGAACCGCCTGATCAACGCTGAGATGGCCAACCAGCAGAAAACCTCGAAGGCGGCCGGGGCGCAAATCGCGATGATTCGCGAAGTGCTTTCCGCCTACGGCTTCGAGAAACTTCCGCCGGCACTGCAAGATTTCATCCGCCTGCGGGTGCAGCACCCGGAAGCGTCTCTCAAAGAGCTGGGGGAGATGTCCGACCCACCCCTTTCCAAATCCGCCATCAACCACCGCGTCCGCCGCCTCCAGCAAATGGCCGAGGAAGCCAGCAGTTGATTCTTGTCGCCCGGGCGCACCGTAGCTGGTTTGCGAGTTGTCGATGGAGTCGCAGGGGAAACGGTTGTCGCCGGGAACAGCAGGCCAGGGCGCGCTCTTGTAACGGTTGGCTTTCGGCCTGGGATTCTCCTGTTAAAGGGCCGTTGGCGCCCTCTATGCTTTCTGCATATTTTCTGCCGCTTTCCATTTTCGCCGCATGGTTTTCATGTTGTGGCACAATAGAGGGCGGCGGCAGACGAGCTGCCAGTATTTTACGAAAGGGGATACCTATGACCACTAAGGTAGGCATCAACGGATTTGGGCGCATTGGCCGCCTGGCCTATCGCGCCATGTTCAACGACCCGGACATCGAAGTGGTGGCCGTGAACGACCTGGGCGACATTCCCACCATGGCCCATCTTTTGAAGTACGACTCGGTGCACGGCCGTGCTTTTGACAATATCGAAGTGACCGAAGACGGCATGATCGTGGACGGCAAGCCGCTGAAGGTGCTGCAGGAGCGCGAACCGGGCAACCTGCCCTGGGGCGAGCTGGGAGTTGATGTGGTGGTGGAGTCCACCGGCTTCTTCACCGACGCCAACAAGGCCAAGGCCCATCTGGACGCCGGCGCCAAGAAGGTAATCATCTCCGCTCCTGCCAAGAACGAGGACATCACCATCGTCATGGGCGTGAACGACCAGGATTACGACCCCGCCAAGCACAACATCGTGTCCAACGCTTCCTGCACCACCAACTGCCTGGCCCCGTTCGCCAAGGTGTTGCTGGACAACTTCGGCATCAAGCGCGGTTACATGAACACCATCCACGCTTACACCAATGACCAGAAGATCCTGGACCTGCCCCACAAGGACCTGCGTCGCGCCCGCGCCGCTGCCATGTCCATGATCCCCACCACCACCGGCGCCGCCCGCGCCGTGGCCCTGGTGCTGCCCGAGCTGAAGGGCAAGCTGGACGGCTTCGCCACCCGTGTTCCCACCCCCGACGGCTCGATGGTGGACCTCACCGTGGAGCTTGAGAGGAACGTGACCATCGACGAGATCAACGCCGCCATGAAGGCTGCCGCCGAGGGCCCTATGAAGGGCATCCTGGAGTATCAGGAAGACCCCATCGTGTCCATCGACATCGTGGACGACCCGGCTTCCTCCATCTTCGACAGCAAGCTGACCATGGTGATGGGCGGCGAAGGCAACTTCGTGAAGTGCGTGTCTTGGTACGACAACGAGTGGGGCTATTCCAACCGCATCAAGGACCTCGTGAAAATAATGTTGTAGGCGCTGCGGCTTCCCCCGACGCCCATCCTTGCCGTTCAATTCCTTCCTTCGCGTACGAAAGTACGCTCAGTCGGATTTCGCGGCAATTATGGGCACCGGGGAAACCCTCGCTTATGTGGCTGGACCTGCTACTTCTGGGACGATATTGCAGGTTGAATTCGTAGGGCAGAGATTCTATCTCTGCCTGAAAACTGGGAGAGCGCTCCGACATTGCGCGAAGCGCCGATTCCGCCCCCTCATCAATTTGGAGCCCCGGATCCCGTGTTTGTGGGTTCGGGGTTTCCTCCTATTACGTGAAAGGAGCCTCACCTTGGCTGATATCGCTTCTATCGACAGTTTGGACGCCGCCGGCAAGAAGGTGCTGGTGCGCGTTGACTTCAACGCGCCGGTGGACGGCGAGGGCAACGTCACCGATGACACGCGCCTGCGCGCGGCGCTGCCCACCATCAACAAACTTATCAACGACGGCGCCAAGGTGATCCTTGCCAGCCATCGCGGCCGTCCGGCCGGCACCGGCTACGAGGAAGCCTTCAGCCTGGGCCCCATCGCCCGCCGCCTGCAGGAGCTGCTGGGCCGCGACATCGTGCTCACCCGCGATCTTATCGGCCCCAATGTGGCCGAGGTGGTGGACGCCATGGGCAACGGCGACGTGGTGCTGCTGGAGAACATCCGCTTTGACAAGCGCGAGAAGAAAAACGACCCCGAGTTCGCCCGCGCCCTGGCCGATTTGGCCGACGTGTACGTGAACGACGCCTTCGGCACCGCCCACCGCGCCCACGCCTCCACCGCCGGCGTGGCAGAGTACCTGCCTTCCTATGCGGGCTACCTGTTGCAAAAGGAAGTGGCCACGCTCACCGGCATGCTGGACAACCCGCGCCGCCCCTTCGTGGCTATCCTCGGCGGCTCGAAGGTGTCGGACAAGATTAAGGTGATCGACGCCCTCATGGACAAGGCCGACGTGTTGATTATCGGCGGCGGCATGTGCTTTACTTTCCTGCTGGCCCAAGGCTATTCGGTGGGCACCTCCCTTAAGGAAGACGACTGGGTGGAGCGCGCCGGCCAGATGATCCAGAAGGCGGCCGACAAGGGCGTGAAGCTGCTGCTGCCGGTGGATGTTGTGGTGGCGGACCGCTTTGCCGAAGACGCCGAAACCGCCACGGTGACGGTGGACGCCATCCCCGATGACATGATGGGGCTGGACATCGGCCCCGACACCGCCGCCATTTACGCCGAAGCCATCGGCGGTGCGGCAACGGTGTTCTGGAACGGCCCCATGGGCGTGTTCGAGATGAAACCCTTCGAGGCGGGCACGTTGGCGGTGGCCAATGCCGTGGCCGAGAACCAGGACGCCGACACCATCATTGGCGGCGGAGATTCGGTGGCGGCGGTGAACAAGTTCAACTTGGCCGACGCCATGACCTTCATCTCCACCGGAGGCGGCGCGTCGATGGAGCTGGTGCAGGGCGAAGCGCTGCCCGGCGTGGAGGCGCTGAGGGTAACGGCGGCCTAAGGGCCATCACGGCGCTCGTTTGGGAGCGCAGGGTTTTTGAAGACTGCTGGGTATCGACGGAAAGGATGCCATATGACCAGAAAACCGCTCATCGCCGGCAACTGGAAGATGAACAACACCATCAGCGAAGGGGTGGTGCTCACCCAAGAGATTTCCAACCGCTTCGAGAAGGAGTGGGCCGAGGACGTGGACGTGTGCATTTGCCCTCCCTTCACCGACATCAAGCCCGCTAAAACGGTGCTCGACACCGACCGCTGCAAGGTGGCCGTGGGCGGCCAAAACGTGTACTTCCAGCCCAAAGGCGCCTACACCGGCGAGATTTCGGTGGCCATGCTGAAGGAGTGCGGCTGCAGCTACTGCATCGTGGGCCACTCCGAGCGCCGCACCCTGTTCGGCGAGACCAACGAGGATGTGAACCTGAAGGCCAAGGCCCTCATCGAGGGGAAGATTTCCCCCATCGTGTGCGTGGGGGAGAGCCTGGAGGTGCGCGATGACGGCGCCTACATCGATTACGTGTGCCGCCAGGTGGAAGCGGCCTTCGCCGGCATCGAGGCCGCCGACGCCGTCACTTGCGTTGTGGCCTACGAGCCCATCTGGGCCATCGGCACCGGCCGCACCGCCACCCCCGAGCAGGCGGAGGAAGTGTGCGCCGCCGTGCGCGCCACCCTCGGGCGCCTTTACGGGGCAGACGTGGCGGAGAAGATGCGCGTGCTCTACGGCGGCTCCATGAACGAGGGCAACGCCGAGCTGCTGTTGGCCCAGCCCAACATCGACGGCGGTCTCATCGGCGGGGCGGCCCTGAAGGCGGCATCGTTCATCGCCATCATCGAGGCGGCGGTGAAATAATGGCGAAGCACCTGCCCGCATGCCTCATCATCATGGACGGCTTCGGCCTGGCGGAAGCCGGGCCCGGCAACGCCATCTCGCTGGCCCGCACCCCGCGCTTGGACGCCCTGTTCGCCGAGCGCCCGTGGACGAAGCTGCAGGCTTCCGAGGAAGCGGTGGGGCTGCCGGAGGGGCAGATGGGCAATTCGGAAGTGGGGCACCTCAATATCGGCGCCGGCCGCGTGGTGTACCAAGAGCTCACTCGCATCAACCGCGCCTGCCGCACCGGCGAGCTGGAATCCAACCCGGTGATCGCCTCCGCCTTCGAGGCGGCCGCCAAGCCGGGGGCGGTGCTGCACCTGATGGGGCTCCTCTCCGACGGCGGCGTGCATTCTTCCAACGAGCACCTCTACGCCCTCATCGAGGCGGCCGCCAAGGCCGGGGTGCGTGCCATCCGGGTGCACTGCTTCCTGGACGGCCGCGATGTGCCTCCTGCCAGCGGCGCCGGTTACGTGGCCCAGCTGCTGGACGTGCTGGGGCGGGTGAACAACGCCTCCGATGGCGCGGTGGACGCCCGCATCGGCAGCATCGAGGGGCGCTACTACGCCATGGACCGCGACAACCGCTGGGAGCGGGTGGAGCAGGCCTACAACACCGTGGCGCTGGGGGAGAACCTGGTGGCGGAAGACGCCGTGGCGGCGGTGGAGAGCTCTTATGCCCAAGGGGTGACCGACGAGTTCGTGGTGCCGGTGGCGCTGGACGGCCGCGGCATGCGCGACGGGGACGCAGTGATATTCTTCAACTTCCGCCCCGACCGCGCCCGCGAGCTCACCCGTGCGCTGGTGGACGCCGATTTCGCCGGCTTCGAGCGCAAGCGTTGGCCCCAGGTGAGCTTCGTGTGCCTCACCGAATACGACCCCACCATCGACGCGCCGGTGGCCTTCGTCAAGGAGTTCCCGGAAGACGTGCTGGCCGACGTGCTGGCCTCGGCAGGGCTTTCCCAGTACCACATCGCCGAAACCGAGAAGTACGCCCACGTGACGTTTTTCCTGAACGGCGGTCGCGAAGAGCCCAAGGCGGGCGAGCATCGGGTGCTGGTGCCCAGCCCCAAGGTGGCTACCTACGACCTGCAGCCTTCCATGAGCCAGCCGGAGGTTGCCGCCACGCTGGTGGCCGCCATCGAAAACGACGAGGCGGACGTGTACATCGTTAACTTCGCCAACTGCGACATGGTAGGCCATACCGGCTCCATCCCCGCCGCGGTGGAGGCGGTGGAGGCGGTGGACGCCGGCGTGGGCGCGGTGGTGGACGCCATCGTGGCCAAGGGGGGCGTGGCGTTCGTGACTGCCGACCACGGCAATGCCGACAAGATGCTGGCGGCCGACGGCAGCCCCCACACCGCCCACACCACTGCGCTGGTGCCGTTTGTACTGGTGGACGCTACGGGGGAGGGGCGCACCCTTAGCCCCGAGACGGGGGCGCTCTGCGACATAGCCCCCACGCTGCTGGAGGCCATCGGGGTGGAAAAGCCCTCCGCGATGACCGGTCGCAGCCTGCTTCAGTAAACGAGGCGCCCCCTGAACGGGGGCGCTTCTTCAGTTTTTGACATAGAGGAGAACCATGGCCCAGCCCCAAAACCCCATCGCCGTCGATCCGGTGGTGCAAACCGACAACCCTACCCTTGAGCAGTTGAACAGCTTTTTCGAGAACGACCGGTTCGCTTCCGAGGCGGCCCGTTGCCGCATCGTGGAAGGGCGCCGCGGTTTTTCCGTGGTGGAGATGGAAGTGGGGGAGGTGCACCTGAACGCCCAGGGGCACGTGATGGGCGGCGCCATATTCACCTTGGCCGACTACGCCCTGGCGGTGGCCTCCGTCACCGGCCGCGGGCCGTGCGTGAACGCCTCCAGTTCCATTCAGTTCCTTTCAAGCCCCAAATCCCCCAAGCTCATCGCTACGGGGCGCGTGGTGCGGGAGGGAAACCGCCTGAGCTTCTACGAGGTGGAGGTGGTGGACGGCGACGGCCGGCCGGTGGCGAAGATGGAAGTGACCGCCTACAGTATAAAATAACTATGGTTGCGGCGCTGCTCCCTTGCGCAGGGGGCAAAAGCGGCCTATACTAACTAGCTTGTGTGAACACATCCGATTGCGGGAAGAAAGAGAAACGTTTTGAATCCGCTGCTCATCATCATGCTCATCCTGTTGGTAGTCTCCGGCGTTGGCCTGGTCATCTTCATCTTGCTCCATTCGGGCAAGGGCACGGGCATCTCCGACATGATCGCCAGCTCCATGTACTCCACCCAAACCGGTACTTCCATCATCGAGAAGAACCTCGACCGCATTACCATCATCTGCGCGGTGGTGTTCCTGCTTTCCCTCATCGTGCTCATGGTCATCTACCCCCATGGCACCATCGCCCGTTAAGGGGCGGCGCGGATTTTTTCCGTTGCATAAAAGGGCGGCTATGCTAATATAGGCAACGCACTTTTTTCCTATGTCGGAGTGGTGGAACGGCAGACACGCTAGCTTGAGGTGCTAGTGCCCACATCTCGGGTGTGCGGGTTCAAATCCCGCCTCCGACACCAGAAACTCAAAGCCCCGCAAACGCGGGGCTTTTTTCGTACGATGAGGGGGGGGACGCGTGACAGGGGGACGTACACTTTTGACACGCTTAAGCGTGTCAAAAGTGTACGTCCCCCTGTCACGCCCCAGTGCTATACTCTGGCACCGTTGTTCGCGGCGATGATGCAAGGAGGGCGATGATGGGCGAAGAGGCGGCAGCCCACGGCAAAGAGAACCGTTCCGCTGCGGTGGAGCGGGTGCTGTGGATCGTTCTTTTGCTGAACATGGCGGTGGCAGCGGCCAAGTTCTTCTTCGGCTTGGCCAGTGGTTCCACCTCCATGAGGGCGGACGGCATCCATTCGTTCTTCGACGGTTTCGGCAACGTGGTGGGCATCATCGCGCTGGCCATGGCCAGCCGCCCTGCCGACAAATCCCACCCTTACGGCCATGCGAAATTCGAAACCTATGGTTCGCTGGTCATCGGGGTGCTGCTGCTGGCGGCCGCCTTCGAAGTTGGCTCCACTGCGGTGCAGAAGCTGGTAACCGGCAATTACACGGCGCAGGTGTCGGTGCTCTCCTTCGTGGTGATGGTGAGCACTCTGGCGGTGAACATAGCCGTTACCTGCTACGAGCGCAACCGGGGGAAGCGCTACCGTTCCGAAATCCTCGTGGCGGACGCCTCCCACACCCTCTCCGACGCCTTCGTGTCGCTGGGGGTAATCGCGGGGCTGGTGCTGGTGAAGCTGGGGTTCCCGGCGGCCGACCCGGTGATGGCGCTGGTGGTGACGGCGGCCATCTTGGTTACCGCCTTCGGGGTGTTCCGTACGGCGCTGCGCACCTTGTCCGACCATTCGCGCATTTCCTCTGACGCTATCGCCCGGGCCGCTTCCTCGGTGGCGGACGTGTCCAACGTGCACCAGGTGCGCACCCGCGGCACCGAGGGGGAGGTGTACTGCGATCTGCATATCGAGGTGGACCCGGACATGACGGTGTTTCGGGCCCATGCCCTGGCAGAGGAAGTGGAGGCGACGGTGAAGCGGCAATTCCCCTCGGTGATCGAGGTGCTGGTGCACGTGGAGCCGCTGGGGGACGAAGGGGCGGGCGAACGCGCCATCGAAGGGGAAAGCCCGCGAAGGCCCTGACTTTCGCCGGCGCCCGGGGCGCTCTGCCCGTTGGCCTGCGCCCGTTGATAGACTTCTCGTTGAGAAGGGCCGCTTGCGGAAAACGGCGGCCGTCAACTGCTATGATGCTCTCGAAACAAAACAGTGAACTGCGAGAGAGCCATGGCAAAAGCAAAGAAGAAATCATTTCACCATAAAGTGGTGCAGCGGCAGAAGCGCATCCTGAAGAGCAATTGGAGCGCCGAGGTGGACCGCTTCTCCAAAGAGCTTCCGGCGCTGCTCATGCAAGACCGTCAAAAGATAGACGGGCATCCGCTGGCGGCCGGCACTCCCAACACCTACCGCGGCGATTCGTTTCTGCGCAACGCCATCGACCGCGATTTGCAGCTGCAGGGGCTGGAAGTGATGTTCTACCCCTCCATCGTGCAGCTGTGGGAGCGCATGCCCCGCGTGCTGCAGCTGGGGCCGCGGGCCGTTCAGGCCTTCGACGAGGGGGAGAATTTCCTGGGCACGCCGCTGCGCCAGCTGGACCGGCTGTTCCCCAGCTGCCTTCTGGTGGACGTGCGCCCCTTGCAGTGGACGCTGTTCGACGAAGAGCTGGACCACGTGTTCGTGTTCCCCGTCTACGACGACAAAGCCGATTGCGTGCTGCTTTACTACGTGGGGGCCGGCCCCAAGGGCTGGGCGCTGGCTATCGAGTCGAAGCTCATCTTGAACGGCGAGAACTTCGACACCGCCCGCGCCTTCAGCGAGGCGGAGCACCGCCGCGCCTGGATCATGCAGTTGAGCGGCATGGGCACCTGCGTTGACGCCCCCTTCTACTACGACCCCTTCCTGGACGAGCAGGAGTTCGGCGCCGTGGTGGACAACATCGTGGCCATGGCGGTGAGCGACCGCGCCACGCTGCTGGCCTCGGAAGAGGACGGCGTGGAGGTGCTCACGGCGCTGTTGGATTACACGCCCGAAGAGGAAGTGCCCGGTGAGGCCGAGCCGAAGGGCGATGAGCCGCCGGCGCCCTCTCCCGAGGCCGGGGCGTCGGTCGAAGAGGTGCCGGCGGACGCGGAGCTCTCGCCGGATGCGTCGGAGCCGGATGCCGCGGAGCCTGCCGCAGGGGAGGAGGCCGCCCTCATCGCCGGCCTTCTCACCGACGGCGCCCCTCGCAGCGAGGACCCGCGGCTGGAAGAGGCGTGGCTTGAGAACCTGCGGCTGCAAGAAGAGCTGGAGGCTGCCCGGGCCGGCTTCGACAAAGCGGTGTCGGAGGCTAACTTCAAACTGGCTTCCACCCTCCACCGCACCCGCACGCTGGAGATGGAGGCGGAGGCGCTGCGCAAAGAGAACGGCTCGCTGCGCACCCGCGCGTCGCTTGTGGACAATCTGCGCCTTCCGCAGACGCCGGCCGAAGCGCTGTGGCTGGCCGCTGATGCCTTCCCGGACCGGCTGCTGTTTTTGCCCCCGGCCGTGAAGAGCGCCGAGGAGTTTTCCCATGGCTCCACCGCCGAGGTGTGGGACGTGCTGCGGGCGATGGCGGCGGTGCTGCACCCGCTCATCTTCGGGCAAGAAGGGGGGCACGTGGCCAAGCGGTTCCAAGACAAGGCGGGCTTCGAGCTGACGCTGCGGGACATGAAGGCAAACAAGCGAAACCAGGCCTTCGCCCGGCTGCGCACGGTGGAGTACAACCAGAAGGTGCACGACATGACCGCCCACGTGAAGGGACGCTCCAACAAGCCGGGGGAAACCCTGCGGGTGCACTTTTTCGCCGATTACGACCAGGGCAAGCTGGTGATTGGCCACTGCGGCGAGCATTTGCCCACCAGCAAAACCGCCTCGCTGTAAGCGCCCGCCGGCGGGTGCCGCCTGCCCGCTCAGAGCTTGGCCTGGCGCACCACGCGCTGTTCCAAGGCCAGGCACGCCGCCCCCAGCCGCGCCCGTTTGTCTTCGCCCCGGGTGTAGCCGTTGGCCCGCACCACCCGATGGGCCGGCACCAGCACGGCGATGGGGCAGGCCCGAAGCGCCGTGCCCACCGACCGGGCGCTGTCCGGCGCGCCGGCGGCCGCGGCTACCTGCGATGCGGTGCGGGTTTGGCCGTAGGGGATCTTCTCCACGGCGGCCCACACCTTCTTCTGAAACGCCGTGCCCGCAGGGGCCAGGGGCATATCGAACCCCTTTCGCTTTTCCCCCAGGTACTGCAGAATCTGAGTGGCGCAGCGGTTGGTGGCCTCGCTGGGGGCGAAAGTGCCTTCCAGCTGGGCTTTGCCCAGCTCCACCGCGGTGATGAAACGGCCCCGGGCCCCAATGGAGATGGGGCCGAAGGGGGTGAAGTATATGTAGTAGTTGGGTTTCGCGGGCATGGCCTCTACTTTTTGGCGAGAGCGGCAGTTCGCCCCAGTTTACCCCAAGCCGCTCTTCAGGGCCAAACCTTCACGGACGCGTCAGGCGCCGCCGGGCCCCATGGGCTACAATAGCGGGATGCACTTTGTATGCCCGTTGCCGTTGAAAGCGAGGCCCTGCGTGTACCAGCCTGTGAAGATTGCCCCCTCCATCCTGTCCGCCGATTTGATGGCGCTGAAAGAGGAGGTGGACCTCATTACCGCGGCCGGGGCCGATTTCATCCATGTGGACGTGATGGACGGCCATTTCGTGCCCAACCTCACCATGGGCATACCGGTGGTGAAGCAGCTGGCGCCTTATGCGAAGATTCCCCTCGACGTGCACCTCATGATCGCGAACCCCGACAAGCAGGTACCCTGGTTCATCGAGGCGGGGGCCGATTCCATAACCGTCCATGCCGAGGCGGTGTCGGTGCCCCATCTGGCGAAGGCGCTGGAAGAGATACGCATGGCCGGTGTGAAGAGCGCGGTGAGCATCAAGCCCGGCACCGACGTGGAAGAGCTGGCGCCGGTGCTTCATTTGGTGGACATGGTGCTGGTGATGTCGGTGGAGCCGGGGTTCTCGGGCCAGAGCTACATCGCCGGCAGCGAGGGGAAGGTGGCCGCCGTGGCGCAGATGTGCGAGGCGCTGGGGCTTTCCCCGCTCATTCAGGTGGACGGCGGCATCGGCTTGAAAACGGCGCCTTTGGTGGCTGCGGCCGGCGCCGACGTGCTGGTGTGCGGCAATGCGGTGTTCAAAGCGGAAGACCCGGCGGCGGCCATCCGCGACATCCGGGCAGTGGCCGCTGAAGCGCGGCTGCGGGCCCTGGCGGCCAAGGAGGCGTAGGGTTTCCCGTGAGCAATTTCGATCCTGCAACTTACACCTATCTGGATTACGCGGCCACGGCCCCGCTTTCCGAAGAGGCGGCCGGGGCCATGGCCCCCTACCTGGTGCCCGGCAAGCTTAACCTGGCGCTGGGGGGCAACGCGAACTCCCTCAACAGCCCCGGCCGTGCGGCGTTTTCCGCCATGGAGCAGGCGCGCAAGCAGCTGGCCTGCGCCCTGGGGGCAGCTCGTCCCCAGGAAGTGGTGTTCACTTCCGGCGCCACCGAGGCCGACAACTGCGCCCTGTTCGGCCTGGCCCGCGCCGCCCGCCGCCGCCTGCAGTTGGCGGGCAAAGGGGATGTGGTGCCGAAGGTGCTGGTGTCTTCCGTCGAGCACGATGCGGTGCTGGCGCCGGCCCGCGCCTTGGCGGCCGAAGGGTTCGCGGTGGAGTATTTGGCCCCCAATCGCCAGGGCTTTGTGGAGCCGGACGCGCTGGAGCGGGCCCTTGGCCCCGATGTGATGCTGGTTTCGGTGCAAACCGCCAATTCCGAGGTGGGCTCGGTGATGGACATCGCCCGCCTCGCCGCCCTTGCCCACGCCTCCGGCGCGCTGATGCACACCGATGCCGTGCAGGCGCTGGGGAAAGTGCCGGTGAACGTGGGGCAGCTGGGGGTGGACGCCGCCTCGTTTTCCGCCCATAAGATCGGTGGCCCCAAGGGCATCGGCTGCTTGTACCTGAAGGCCCGCACCCCCTTCGAGCCCTTCCTTTTGGGGGGCGGCCAGGAAAACGGCCTGCGCAGCTCCACCCAGAACGTGGCCGCCATGGCCGGTTTCGCCGCCGCCGCCCAGGTGGCGGTGGAGGCGCAGCAAGAGGAAGAGCTGCGGCTGCGGGGCCTGCGCGACTACCTGTACCGGGAGCTTGCGGCCCTTGACGGCGTGCGGGCCACGGTGGAGGTGGCCCCCGGCAGCGGCGATTACCTGCCCAACATCGTGCACGTGCTGGTGGACGGGCTGGAAAGCCAAACCATGATCTTGCGCTTCGACATGCTGGGGTTCGGGGTGTCCGGCGGGTCTGCCTGCTCGTCCCAATCGCTGGAGCCCAGCCACGTGCTGCGGGCCATGGGGGTGTCGGCCGACGATGCCCAGGGAGCCCTGCGCATTTCGATGGGGCGTCTTACCACCCAAGACGACGTTGCCCGGTTCGCTCAGGCGGCGCGGCAGGTGCTGGAATGGTAGGGGGCGCCATGGAGCTGGTGAACACCCACTGCCATTCCCACTTTTGCGGCCACGGGGAAGGGGAGGTGGCCCAGTACGCGGCCGAGGCCCGCAAGGCGGGGCTTACCACCTTGGCCTTCACCGAGCACTATCCGCTCTCGTCCGCTTTCGATCCCGATGGCTACCTGTCGGTGCCCGCTTCCCAGATGGAGGCCTATCACCGGGACGTGGCGCAGGCGGCGCAAGATTGCCCGTCGATGGACGTGCTGCTGGGGGTGGAGCTGGACTACCTGGGGGCGCTGGAAGACCGCCGCCTCGATCAGGTGGACTTCGGCCGCTATGCCATCGTGCTGGGGTCGGTGCACTTCGTGGACGGCTGGGCCTTCGACGACCCGGCCCAAAAGGGGCGCTGGCTTGAGCCGGGAGCGCCGGATGCCATCTGGCGCCGCTACGTTGAGCTGTGGTGCGACGCGGCCTCCGATGCGCGCCAGCCCTTCACGGCGATGTCCCATCCCGATTTGGCCAAGAAATTCGGTTATTACCCTTCCTTCGGCCTTGCCCCCCTCTATGAACAGATGGCCGAGGCGGTGGCCAGCAGCGGCCGCATGATAGAGGTGAACACCTCCGGCAGCTATTACGCCTGCGCCGAGATGTTTCCCTCGCCCGGGCTTTTGCGGGCGTTTTGTCGCGCCGGCGTGCCCGCTACGGTGGGCACCGACGCCCATGCGCCGGCCAACGTGGCCCGCGACATCCGCAAGGGTTACCGCGCCCTGTACGAAGCTGGTTACCGGGCCGTTACGGTGCCGACCCCCACGGGCGATCGTCGCAGCATTACCATCGAATGAGGTGTTTTCCTATTCGCTCATTTAGGAGATGACCCGTATGGCATTGTTCGGAAAGAAAGATAGCTCCCGCGAAGAGGGCCAGGGCGGCCCCCTTTCCAAGCGTGGTTCGGCGGCGCTGGCCAAGGCCGGCGCGCCCCTGACCATCGGGGGCCTGGAAGAAAAGCTGTTGAAGATGTTTCCCGCCTCTCAGGCGGAAGAGTGGGACCGCACCGGCCTTTTGGTGGGGGAGCGCGGGCTTGCGGTGACCGGCGTGGCCGTGGCGCTGGACCCCACCGTGGAGGCCATTCGCGAAGCGGCGGCCGTGGGGGCCAACGTGCTGCTCACCCATCACCCCGCCTATCTTGCGGCCCCCGACCAGTTCTCGCCCGAGCCTTCGGTGGCCCTCAGCCCGGGGGCGGGGGTGTGGGAGGCGGTCCGCAGCCGCGTGGCCCTCATGAACTTCCACACCGCCCTTGACGTGAGCCCCCAGGCGGCCCAGATGCTCCCCAACATGCTGGGGCTTTCCTTCACGGGCACCTTTGCCGAGCCGCTGCCGGGCGAGAAGAAGCTGGGCTATGGGCAAATCTGCGAGCTGCGCCCCGCGGACAAAGGCACCGACCTGGCCCATTTCGCCGCCCGCGCCACGGCGGTGTTCAAGCGACAGCCGCGAGTGTGGGGCGCCCCCGATGCGAAGGTGTCGCGGGTGGTCACCGCCACGGGGTCGCTGGGGCCGGTGGGCCGCGCGGCGTTGGCGGCCGGCTGCGACTGCATCGTGTGCGGGGAGGTGCGCTACCACGACGCGCTGGACCTCTCCCGGGCCGGCGTGGCCATTGTGGAGCTGGGCCACGACGTGTCCGAACTGGGGCTTGCCGCCGTGCTGGCAGAGGCCTGTCAGAAGGCGGGGGTGCCCGAGGAGGCCATCACCGTGCTGAACCAGGCGGAGAACTGGTGGCTGCCGGAAAACATCCGTCTTTAAGAAGCGCGACGGCAATTGCGCCGCCGATTACCCCTCTTGATTGCTATAATTACAGCAAGCCAACAAAGACCCGGCTGTACGGCCGGGTTTTTCGCATGGTCCGCTATTGCAAGGGAAAGGGATCTTAATGCAGGTTGAGCGAGAGGAATTGGCGGCGCTACTGACGCTCCAAACCATCGATTTGGACATCATGCAGAAGACCAAAGAGTTCGATGAGCTGCCGCAGCGGGATAAAATCCTGAAGCTACGCACGAAAAAAGAGGCCCTTGCCGGGCAATTGGCGAAAGTGTCCAAGTACAAGAAGGACGCCAAGCAGCGGCTTGGCCGCATGAACGACGAGGATGCCTCCCTTACCAAGCGTCAGGCCAGCATCCAAGCGGCCATAGAGGCGGCCCATGGCGACTTCCGCAACGTGGAGGCCCGCAGCAAAGAGCTGGCGGGCATCACCCGCCGCCGCGAGTCGGTGGCCCAGGAGCAGGAGAAGATTCGCGGCGAAATCGCGAAGCTGGAAGAGCTGGAAGCCCAGATCGGCTTGGCCCAAGAGGAAGTGGAAGCCCAGGAGAGCCAGGAAGTGGAAGGCTTCCGGGAGCAAGGGGGCGCCCTGAAGGGGGCCATCGCCCAGCTGCAGGCCAAGCGGCAGTCGGTGGCGGCCGAGGTGTCCGCCGAAGTGCTTTCGGTGTACGACAAGACCTCCGCCCGCTGCGGCGGCGTGGCCATCGGCCAGCTGGACGGCAACCGCTGCGGAGCCTGCCGTTCCCGCATAGAGGGGGGCCGCTTGATAGACCTCAAGGCCCAGGCGCCGCTGGGGGTGTGTCCTAGCTGCAAGCGGCTGCTGGTGATTGCCTGAAGCGCTGCCGGTCTTTCGTAGGTGAAACCACAAAAAGCCCCCTCATGGAGGGGGCTTTCCCATGTAATGAGAGGGGAGGTGCTAGGCGCGCTCCACCTTGCCGCTCTTCAGGCAAGTGGTGCACACGTTGGCCTTGCGCACATGGCCCTTGGAGTCCTTGATGGTCATCTTCTGGATGTTGGGGCGGAACACGCGGTTGGAAACGCGGTGCGAGTGGCTGATGCTGCGGCCGGCCACCGGGTGCTTGCCGCAAATTTCACATACCTTAGACATGTCAATCAACTCCAAATTCTATCGGTTTTACCCGTTGAGGACAAAAAGCGCTAAACACTATACCACAACATGGAATTGCCCTACAAGAGATTCTTATGGAAAAAGCCGTCTTTGGCGCGCCTTATTGTGGGGCCAACGGCGAAGATGCGCTATACTGCAAAGGCTGACCTGATGAAGCCCCGCCCGCTTCCGCCCCGTGTGGCCCGCAGGCGGACTGAACATATTAACCGAAAGGAGTCATCGTGAGCACAACGATTCCCGGCAACCTGCACGTGGCCAACGATGTTCTGCTCGACATCGTGGGCAACGCGGCCATGGAATGCTATGGCGTGGTGGGCATGACCGCACCGAACGCCGCCGACGGCATCGCGAAGATCCTTCCCGCATCGCGCCTGCGTCGCGGCGTCACCATCCAAAGCGAAGAGGCCGGCCTGCGCGTAGACCTGTACGTGGTTATCGAGTACGGCACCAACCTGCAAACGGTGTCCCGCAACCTCATCGACCAAGTGACCTTTGCCCTTAAGGACCAAGCGGGCGTGCCCGTGTCGGCGATTGAGGTGCACGTCCAGGACGTGAAGATTCGCCGCTAGGCCCCCTTCGGCGGCCTCGGCTGCCAGGAAGCCTGTTCGCTTAAGGAGATACCCTTCCCATGACTCATGTGTATACCACCAACGACGTGCTGAACGCCATCGCTTCTGCCAGCAAGCAGCTGAGCGCCAGGAAAGATGAAGTAAACCGCCTGAACGTGTTCCCGGTGCCCGACGGCGACACTGGCACCAACATGTCGCTCACCATCGAAAGCGTGGTGAGCAACCTGGCGAAACTCACCATTGGCGCTTCGGGCGACGAAGTGCGCAAGGCCATCACCACCGGCGCCCTGATGGGGGCCCGTGGCAATTCCGGCGTCATCACCTCCCAGATCTTGCGCGGCCTGTGCGAGGGCAGCGTGGGGCTGGAGGCCCTGGACGCCGACGCCATCGCCAAGTGCTTCTCCCGTGCGCAGGACGTGGCGTTCCAGGCGGTGCGCAAGCCGGTGGAGGGCACCATCCTCACCGTGCTGCGCGACAGCGCCGCGGCGGCCCAGACGGCCGCCCGCGAGAAGCTGGGCGTGAACGAGGCCATGGAGGCCATCGTGTCCGAGGCCTATGCGTCGGTGCAGCGCACCCCCGACCTTCTGCCGGTGCTGAAGGAGAATGGCGTGGTGGATGCCGGCGGCTTCGGCCTGGCCATCTTCTTCGATGGCTTCGCCTCGGCCCTCATGGGCAAGGAGGGCACGTTGGGAGACGTGCTGGCCCTTTCCCGCGAAACGGCCCCGAAGGTGGAAATCGAGCAGATCAACGACTGGGAGGGCTCCCAGTACCGCTACTGCAACGAGTTTTTGGTGGACTCCGACACCCTCGACCGAGAAGAGGCGTTGCAGTTCCTCTCCACCATGGGCGACTGCGAACTGTGCGTGGGGGACGTGCCGAAGTTCAAGGTGCACGTGCACTCCAACACCCCCGACAAAGTGCTGGCCTACTTTCTGGAGCGGGGCCAGATTTCCGAGGTGTTCATCCACAACATGCAGCTGCAGAGCGAGGAGCGCACCCAGAAGCTGGAGCAAGAGCAGGCACAGCAGGAAAAGCCGCTGGGCTTCGTTGCGGTGGCCGCGGGCGACGGCAACGGCGAGATTCTGAAGAGCCTCGGCGTTGACGTGGTGGTTTCCGGTGGTCAGACCATGAATCCCTCCACGAAAGATCTGCTGGACGCGGCCGAAAAGGTGAATGCCGCCTCCATCATCTTCCTGCCCAACAACTCCAACATCATCATGGCGGCCCAGTCCGCCTGCCAACTGGCCGAGAAGCCTTGCGCCGTGGTGCCCACCAAGAGCGTGCCCCAGGCCTTCGCCGCACTGTTCGCGGTGGATCAGGACGCCTCGCTGGAGAGCAACGTGGAAGAGATGACGGAAGCCTTCGCCGAGGTGAAAACCGGCGAAGTGACCACCGCCATCAAGGATTCCCGCGACGCCCACGGCGGCCCCATCGCCACCGGCGACGTCATCGGCATCGCCGACGGCTCCATCGAAGCGGTGGGCAAGGACGTGGCCGACGTGGTGCTGGCGCTTTTGGAGGCCATGGAAGCCGGGGACGCCGACACCTGCACTTTGCTGGCTGGTGAGGACTTCTCCGACGAGGCGCTCTCTGCCCTCACCGAGCGCATCGAAGAGCGCTTCGACGATTTGGAGATTGACGCCCATCGCGGAGGGCAGCCGCTGTACCCGGTTGTGTTCTCCGTCGAATAGGCCATGATTGACAGGGTTCAGGCCTCCCTTTTCCTGGACGAGCCAGTGGGCAACGTGCCCCAGGTCAGCCCGTCGCGGGCCAAGGCGCTGGGCTCGAAGGGCATATACTCGGTGCGGGATTTGCTGGAGCATTACCCGCGCCGCTACATCGACCTCTCCTCGGTGGTCACCGTGGAGGGGTCTCGCATTGGGCAGTCCTGCACCATTTGCGGCACCATCCACGAGATGAAGCTGAAAAAGCCCCGTTACAACCTGCAGTTGGTGGAGATTTCCCTGACCGACGCCACGGGGCTTCTGATGATCACCTGCTTCCGCCAGCCATGGCTGATGAAGAGCTTCCAGGTGGGAGACCGCGTGGCGGTGGCGGGCAAAGTGGAGTTCAATTACGGTTTCAAGCGCATGACCAACCCTTTCATCGAGAAGGTGGGGGAGGGCCCGGTGAGGGGGAAGATCATCCCCGTGCATCCGGCGTGCGCCAAAGTGTCCGCCGCCTTCATGCTGAGGTTTGTGCAAGAGGCACTGCGGGAGACCTGCGGCTGCGAGGACCCGCTGCCCTTGGAGCTGCGGCTGCGCTATAGGATGCCTTCCCGCAGCTGCGCCCTGCAGGCGGTGCACGGCCCCCGTACCCTGCAGGAGGCCCAGGAGGCCCGGCGCCGCCTGGCCTTTGAGGAAGTGTTTCTGCTGGAGCTGTTCCTCATGCTGCGGCGGGCGCGGGAAGTTGCCGATTTGCAGGCGGTGCGCCACAGGGTGGACGGCCCGGCAGTGGCGGCGCTTCGGGAAGCGCTGCCCTTCGCCCTCACCGACGAGCAAGAGGGCGTCCTGGGGGAGATATTCCAGGAGATGGCGGCCCCCCGGGTGGCCAACCACCTGCTTCTGGGCGATGTGGGCACCGGCAAAACGGTAGTGGCCGCCTTTGCGCTCGCGGCGGCGGTGGATTTCGGCGGGCAGGCGCTGTTCATGGCCCCCACCGAGGTGCTGGCTTCGCAGCATTTCGCCTCCATCGGCCCCTTGCTTCAGGCGGCCGGCGTGGCCAGCGGCCTGCTCACCGCCCGCACCGCCCCTGAAGAGCGAGCGCGGCTTTTGGAAGGCTTCTCTTCCGGAGAGATTCCCGTTCTCATCGGCACCCATGCGCTTTTAGAGCCGGATGTGCGCTGCCCCAACCTCACTCTGGCGGTGATCGACGAGCAGCAGCGCTTCGGCGTGGGCCAACGGGAGAAGTTGCTGGCCAAGGGGGAGGCGCCGGATGCGCTGTACCTCACCGCCACTCCCATTCCCCGCACGCTGGCCCTCACCTTTTTCGGCGACATGACCCTTTCCTACCTGCATTCCCGGCCGCGCGGCACTGCGCCCCGCACCACTACGGTGCTGCAGCGCTCCCAGCGGGGCCGCGCCTACGATATGGCGCTTGAACGGGTGAAGGCGGGGGAGCAAGTGTTCATCGTGTGCCCCCTCATCGGCTGCTCGGCGGAGGAGCGGGACAAGCGGGCGGGTGCAGACGAAGAGGAAGCGGCCCATCCGCAGGTGACCATCGAAGGCGAGGAGGACTACCAGGGCGACAATTTGGTGGCCGCCGAGGCCGAGGCGCAGTTTCTGCAAAGCCACGTGTTCGCCGATTACCGGGTGGAGCTGCTGCACGGGCGCATGAAGGGGGAGGAAAAGGCGCAGGTGATGGAGCGGTTCCGCAGCGGCGAGAGCCAGGTGCTGGTGTCCACCACCATCATCGAGGTGGGCGTGGACGTGCCCGCCGCCACAGTGATGATTGTGGAAGACGCCGACCGCTTCGGCCTTTCCCAGCTGCACCAGCTGCGGGGGCGCGTGGGGCGCGGCGGGCTGCCTTCCCACGTTTTTTTGGTGTCGGCCTCTAAAAAGCCGGAGGCTTTGAGCCGCCTGAAGGCTATGGAAGCCACCGACGATGGGTTCCAGCTGGCGGATTTCGACTTGTCCTTGCGGCGAGAGGGTGATATTTTGGGCAACCGCCAGTCGGGGGCATCGGCGCTCAAGCTGGTTAACGTCACCCGCGACCGGGCCATGATAGAGGCGGCCCATAAAGACGCCCGGGCGCTTTTGGCGGCCGACCCCGACCTGTCGCTGCCCGAGCATCGCTTCCTGGCGCGTGAGGTGGAGATGTTCGGGCGCCGCGAGAAGAAAGCCGAGGAGGAGAAAGATGCGCATCATAGCCGGCGATCATAGGGGGCGGCGCCTCGTGGCCCCGAAGGGGATGGGCACCCGTCCCACCACCGACCGGGTGCGCGAATCGCTCATGAGCATGGTGGGCTCTACCCGCGGCGGCTTCGACGGCGCGGTGGTGCTGGACGCGTTCGCCGGCTCGGGGGCGCTGGGGCTGGAGGCCATCTCCCGAGGCGCCGAGCGTTGCGTGTTCTGCGAAATGGACCGCAACGCCCTCTCGGCTCTTACCGCCAACATTGCCGCCCTTTCGCTGGAAGGCAGCGCGCGGGTTGCGCGGGGCGACGTGCTGAAGCGGCCGCCTTGCAGCTTCAGCCCCTTCAACCTGGTGTTTTTAGACCCTCCCTACGCGCTTCGGCCGGAGGCGGCGCTGGCATTGCTGGAGGCGCTGCGGAAGGCGGGGGCGCTGGAGGATGACGTGCTGGTGAGCTACGAGCACAGCACGGCTTCGGACGGGCCGTTGGACGCCTGCTTGGAGGGGACGGTGTGGCAGCGCGTTAACCGGCGCCATTGGAAGGACACCTCCATCGATTTTCTGGCATTGGCTTCGGGCCGCTAGCCACCGCCCGCGCCCCGCGCGGCCGGCTGCTGCTTTCCTGTAACGGGAATTATGCCGGCCGGTAACCTTTGTGGCCGTCCGCCGAAAAACTTCATGCTAAAATCAAAATACGTATGGGTGATTTGCAGTTTCGCGGAAGAAACGAAGTACATCCACAGCAGCCCGCGAGTTGTAAAGAGAGGAAAACCATGGACGAAACCGGAGTTCTCGGATTGCTCGAAGAGTTGTCCATTTTGCTTGAGGATTCGAAGCAGGTGTTCGGCAAGAGCAACCTGCGCCAGGTGGACGTTGCCGCCGCCTTCGAGATCATGGACGAGATTCGAGAGACCTTCCCCAGTGAGTTTTCTCAGGCGCGCCAAATTGTGCGCGAACGTCAGAGCCTCATGGACGACGCCGAGGCCGAAGCCAGCCGTATGATCGAGGATGCCCGCAGCCAGGCGATGACCATCGCCTCCGAGCAGGAAATCGTGCGCATCGCCCAGCAGCAGGCGGAAACCATTCTGGCCGATGCCCGCGAGCTTGAGCGCCAAACCCGCGCCGGCGCCGAGGATTACGCCGACGAGGTGTTCGGCCACGTGGAGCAAACCCTCGACACCCTTCTGGGCAATGCCCGTCGCTGCCGCGACCGCTTGAACCAGAACTCCGTGAATGTGCGCTAGCGCCATGGAGTCCCTGCGCATAACCATTCCGAACGAGCTGTTCTCGCCAGCGGAAACCCGTCACTACGAAGGGCAGCTGGCCATGCCGGTGTTCAAGGCCGGTCCGGATCTGTACAGCTTCGAGCAGCCGCTTGCGTGGTCGGCGGACATCACCAACACCGGCGATGCCTTCCTGGTAACCGGCATGGTGGAAGGCGATGCCACCACTTCCTGCGCCCGGTGCCTAGAGCCCACCAGCGTCCGCTGCATCGGCGAGATAGAAGGCTACTTCCTGCTGAACGGCGACGTGGAAGCGGACGAGGAGATGGAGGGCGACGAGTTCGACGTGCTGCCCGACGATCACACCATCGACCTGGTGCCGCTCATCCAGGCGGCGCTGCTGGTGGAGGTGCCGCTGTTGCCGCTGTGCCAAGACGACTGCAAGGGGCTGTGCCCCCAGTGCGGCGCCAACTTGAACGATGGCCCTTGTGGTTGCGCTCCGGCAGAGGAGGGGCAGTCCGCCCCCGGCAATCCCTTTGCCGTGCTGAAGGACTTGAACCTGGAAGGCGAATAGCCCAAACTCCGTTGTTGCTTGTGCGCGATCTGGTCGTGTGTGCAGGTGTGCGCATCGCTGCGGGGTGTGCTAGACTGATGCCGCATTTGCCGGAATGTTGCCGGCACCGGGGGATGCAGGGGGAGTGCGGCGGTGTTTAGCCAGTTTATCGTTTGGTACTTGTTCTTATCTGGTACGGCGGCCGGAGCTTTTCTCGGGGCCGCCGCAATCAGTTTGGTTGAAGGCAACGAGCCTTTGCTGAAAGCCCATGTGCACAGCCTGAACCCATCGTCTTTCGGTTTCATAGTGGCTGCTGCGGGCTATGTGCTGTCCGGCGTGTTCCTAATTGCTGATTTGGGAAATCCTGCCCGCATTCTTCAGGTAGTGGCAAATCCCTTCCAATCCTTAATGAGCGAAGGCGCTTGGCTGGTGGCCCTTTCTGCTGCTTTGGCTGCGATTACTGCTGCGCTTGCGGTTGTCGGACGCCTAAATTACGGCATCGCATTGGCGTTGGAAATTGTCGGAAGCATCCTCAGCGTGGGGGTCCTCGTTTATGCCGGCGTGTTATTGAGCAGCATGCGAACGGTGGATTTCTGGGACACGCCGCTCCTGATTGCCCTGTTTGCCATTTCGGGCTTGACATGCGGCATTGCCGTCATTTCGGTAGTGGGTTTCGTGCTGGGCGGTTCATACCGACGCGAGCATGGGCTCGGTTTGGCGCGGTGCGCTTCGGCATTGGTGGAGGTGCTGGTGCTTGTGGCGTTTCTTTCGTCTCGCTATATGATCAGCGAGGCGGGCAGGGATTCTTGCATGGCGCTTTTCACCGGCAACCTGGCAGGATATTTCTGGGGCGGCGTGATAGCTGTAGGGTTGGTGGCGCCGATGGCAGCTGCTTGGGTGCGGCGCATGACCGGCCAGCGCGGTTTGGTCCTTGCAGCTGCGGGGTGCACGCTTATCGGCGGATACCTGCTGAGGTACTGCATCGTCGAGTGCGTGGTGCTTTCCCCGTTGGCTTTCGGCGGGCTTTTCGAATAGCCCCGAGATCGGCCGCATGTTTGGCCAGTCGGGTGCAGATGCTGCCGTTACGGGGACGAATTCGCTGCCAAGGGGCGGCGCGGGGGCTCCTCCGGTCGTCAACGGGAGCTGTTCTTGTTTTCAGTGTCATAGTCTACTATCATAGTGCGTAAATTGGGGCAATTCATGAGGGGGATTCAGTGAACGACGCAGGGTGGAGTGATTTTGTGAACCAGCTGAGCACGGCGACTACTGCCCCCGTGGCGGCAAAGGAAGTGGACAAGAGCCTCATCTCCGTTGATGCGACCAGCGGCGTGCCCTTGTGGATGCAATTGCGCAATCGGCTCACGTACCTGATTACCAGCGGTGCGTTTCCGGCGGGAGCCCAGTTGCCCTCCGTGCGGGAGATGGCGCTTGACCTTGGTTTGAACTACAACACGGTGAGCAAGGTGTTTCGCGATATCGAGCGAGACGGTTATGTGATAACCCGTCGCGGCAGGGGCACGTTCGTGGCTGAGGTAAATACGGCCGAGGGAGCCGACTCTTGCGCCGCTGCGGCCGATCTGTTGGTGACCCGCTTCTTCGAGGAATGCAAGGAGCTGGGCATTTCCCAGCAAGAGGCCGCATCCCTAGTTGCGAAGCGAGCAGGGGGGATTTACGTATGAACTTGCGCCGAGCCAAAGCCAGGGAGGTCACTCCCGCGGTGTCCGAGCAGCGGGAAATTTTGGATGAGAACATTCGCCGCAGCGATGCTTCCCGGGTGGGCGTTTACGGGTTCGCTGCAGCGCTGTTTTGCGTGGTGTCCGTGCTGGTGGGTGCGGCCACTTTCGCCCTCCTCCAATCGTGGGCGATAGTGGTGGGCGTTGTTGCGGGCTTTCTGGCGGCGGCCACCATTCGCGTTGCGCCGCAGTGGGAGCGGGTGGCGCTTCTGCGCATGGGCAAGTTTCGCAAAGTGGCTGGCCCTGGGCTGTACCTGGTGATTCCCTTCGTGGATTCCGTGGCCATGCACATGGACATTCGCACCATCAGCAGCGCTTTCAACGCCGAACAGGCGCTTACGGCCGATTTGGTATCGGTGGATATCGAAGCGATTCTGTTCTGGGTGGTGTGGGACCCGAAGAAAGCGTGCCTGGAAGTGGCCAACTATCCCCGGGCGGTGCTGCGCAGCGCCCAAACCGCCATTCGAGATGCGGTAGGGCAGGTGAATCTGGAAGATTTGAGCATGAGGCGCCGGCAACTGGATCACGAGCTGCAGGTAATCATGAGCGCGAAATGCGAGGCCTGGGGCATCAGCATCCTCAGCGTGGAGATTCGCGATATCCGGGTGCCCAAGGAATTGCAGGACGCTTTGTCGCGGGAAGCGCAGGCTGCCCGCGAAAGGGATGCCCGCGTGGTGCTGGCCGAAGTGGAGAAGGACATTTCGGAGATGTACTACGAAGCTGCCGATTTGTACGCAAAGCGCCCCCAGGCAATGAAGCTCCGCGCCATGAACTTGGCATATGAAAGTTCCCGTGATGGCAAAGGCGTCATTTTCGCCCCTAGCAATCTGGCGGATGCGTTTTCCGGAACCGGATTGGAATAGCAGCAGAGACCTGAATCCCCAAATTATCCTGAAAATAGAATAATACGGTTGGGAGAAAACTTCTCTTAGCTATTGCACTCTTATAGTGTACTAGCATACTATGACACTATAAGAGTAGGCTACTCTCATATTCCGTTTTGATGCCCGAATCAAGAAGGAAGTCGGTTGCAAACGAATTCCTGTCTCATCGGGCAAGCACGAAAGAAGGAGGAGGAATGTCGGAAGAAAAGACTCGTCGGGATATTTCTCGCAGGGGCTTCCTGAAGACTACTGCCGCCGTGGTGGGTGCTGCGGCGATGGGCGCCACTTTGGCTGGTTGTGGCAAGGAAGGGGTCGCCGCTTCGGGCAACAACGAGCATTTTGTGGTGAACAACTGCCGTGGCAACTGCGTGTCGGTTTGCCGGTTGAAGTGCAAGGTTCGCGATGGGTATCTCGTGCAGACTGAGATGCAGGAACAGGTTTTGCCGGCTTATAACCGCGTGTGCTCGAAGGGTCTGTCCCATCCGCAGCGCACCTATTCCGACCAGCGGGTGAAGTACCCGCTCCGCCGCGTGGGAGAGCGCGGCTCCGATCAGTGGGAGCGCATCAGCTGGGAGGATGCCATCTCGGAAATCACCACGAAATGGAAGCAGTACCAGGAGGAATCCGGCAGCCCCAGCATTGTGTTTTCCAGCGCCACCGGCTGCTTGTCCACATCTCCGAACGTCTACCAGCACCTGCAGAGCATGATGGGCGCCTCGAAAACCTCCATCAGCTACGACGCCGCCGGCATCGAAGAAGGCATCAAGGTGGTGGGGTCCGGCCTTTCCATGAGCGCCAGCTGGCATGCGGACATGCACAATGCGAAGACCATCCTCATGCCGGGCTCGAATGCGGCCATTTCCATGGTGCAGAGTTTCCATTTCGCCCTTGAGGCGAAAGATGCCGGTGCTACGTTGATCCACATCGATCCCAACTACACGATTACTTCCGAGAAATGCAGCGTTCATATCCCCATTGTCCCCGGCACCGATTGCGCGATGTTCATGGGCTTGACGAATTACGTCATCCAGCAAGGGTGGGCCGATGAGTCGTTCCTCAAAGCGCACACCAATGCGCCGTACTTGGTGAACAAGGCAACGGGCTTTTTCGTGCGTGCGGGCGAATTGTACGCCACAACCGAGGAAGAGGCCTCTGTCGCTTGCGTATGGGATGCGGCGGCTGGCAAGGCGGTGCCCGCAACGAGCGCAACCGACACTGCCCTTGAGGGCGAATACACCATTGGCGACATTGAGGCAATCACCGCCTACGAACTGCTCAAGGAGCGGCTGTCCGAGTGGACGCTTGAAAAAACTTCCGAGATTTGCGGCATACCGGTCGAAAAGTTGGAATGGATTGCCGACCAGTATGTCCATCACGGGCCCTCTTGCGTGTTCACGGGCTACGGGCTTGACCACTACAACGGCGGCCATATGACGTATCGCGCCATGTTTACGTTCACCGGCGTCTGCGGCCAGTGGGGGCAAAGCGGCATGGGCATAGTGGGCGCCTCCACGTCGAATTCCAGTTTGTCGAATGCGCGGATGGTGGCAAAGGATGTTCCCCAGGGGAAGAACTTGGCCGTTGCCAAGCTGTACGAAATTGCGGAAAGGGGCACGTTCAACGAGCAGCCGTTCCCGATTCGCAGCATGTTCATCTGGATGCACAACTACGTGCCCAATGTTGCCGATCGCCAGCGGGCGATCCGTTTCCTGAACAGCGTCGATTTGGTTGTGGTGGCGGACTTCAACATGTGCGAGACGGCCCGGTACGCCGACATCGTGCTGCCGGTGGCCGGATGGTACGAAATTGAAGAAGTCGGCCATGGCGGCACTGCCCCGTTTGTGAACTACCTGGAAAAGGCCATCGATCCGCTGTACGAGTCGAAGTCCGACTTCGAAATCTACAAGCTGCTCTGCGAAGGCATGGGGCTTGGAGACAAGGCCTTTGTCGACCTGGATGATTTCTGGAGCGGGTATTTCGAAAGCCCGGTGATGACCGGTCTCGGCATCACGTTGGAGCGGCTCAAGGAAGAAAAGTCCATCTATCTCGGCACCGACCCCGATGGCTTCGATCCTTATGCCCCCGAGGGCAAGTTCAACACCCGGGACGGCCGCATGGGCATTTACCAGGAAGCCCATTTCCGCATTTTCGGCGAACAGGATTTCGAGGTGGTGGACCCCGATCGCAACCGCCTGGTCACATGGATGCCCCCGAACGAGGTCATGCCCGACAACCCGCTGCGCGAGAAATATCCGCTGGTCTACATGTCCTTCCGCAACCGGTACCGCACCCACACGCAATTCTGGGATTGCGCGTGGCTGAAGGAGATTGCGCCCGAGCCTACCCTTTGGCTGAATCCCGACGACGCCGCCGCCCGCGGCATCCAGGGCGGCGACTATGTGCGGGCCTACAACGACCGCGGCTTCGTCGTTCTTCGCGCCGAAATCAACAACGGCGTTATGCCCGGCGTTGTGGTGTATCCAAAGGGATGGCAAGAAGGGGAGCACAAAGCGGGTCACATCTCTGATTTGACTTCCAGTTATTTCATCCCGGAAATGTACAACTGCTACTACTTCGACAACCTGTGCGAAGTTGAAAAGTACCAGGAGGCGTAGTCATGCGATATGGAATGGTAATCGATATGGGGAGATGCCTCGGCTGCCACACCTGCGAGGTTGCTTGCAAGTCAACGAACAACTTGCCCGAAGGGATCTTTTGGAACCGGGTGTATAACGATGGAGGCCCGTCGCTGGACTCGCCCACGGGGACTTGGCCGAACAATTCGATGTCGTATTACACGATGAGCTGCCAGCATTGCGAAAACCCCGCCTGCGTGAAAGTGTGCCCGGTGGGCGCTACTTACAAGGATCCCGAGACCGGCGTGGTGCGCCAGGACTACGACAAGTGCATCGGCTGCCGCATGTGCATGGCCGCCTGCCCTTACACCGGCGTGCGTTCTTTCAACTGGGAAGACCCCAAGTACGTCTTGGCGTTCGCGACCGGCGATGCGGAAGTGCCCGCCCATCAGAAGCACACGGTGGAGAAGTGCACCTTCTGCTATCAGCGCATTTCCAAAGGCGAAACGCCGGGATGCATGGTGCTTTGCCCGGGCCGTGCCCGTTACTTTGGCGACCTGGATGACCCGAACAGCGAGGTGTCGCAGTTAATTGCCACTCGCGAGTGGAAGCGGCTGCTTCCCGAGAAGGGCACCAATCCGTCCGTCTATTACCTGGTGTAGAAGGGGAGTGAATCGAAAATGGTTGAAACTGCAAAGAAGAAACTCTCCCCCTTGGCCATCGCCGGCATTGTGTGCAGCGCGGTGGCCGCTGCCGGCATCGTTTTCTGGATGATTCAGTTGAGCGGCGGCATGGTGCAAACGGGAATGCGCAATCTTGATTCCTGGGGCCTGTACATCACCTGCTTCATGTTTTTTGTGGGCTTGTCTGCCGGCGGCCTGATCATCTCCAGTATGCCAAAGGCCTTCGGCATCCAGGGTTTCGGCAACATCTCGAAGATTGCCGTCTGGACTGCCATCTCCTGCACGTGCGCTGCCATCGGCTTTGTCGTGGTTGACCTGGGCGGCCCTCAGCGCCTCTGGGAGCTTTTCGCCTACTCTAACCTGAGCAGCCCCCTCATGTGGGACATCATCGTGATTTCGGTGTACCTGATTCTCTCCATTGTGCTCATTTGGGCTATGTACGGCGAGGAGAAGGGGAAGGTGAGCCATACGGCGCTGCGCGTTCTTTCCGTTGTTTCGCTGGTGACCGCAGTGCTCGTGCATTCCGTTACCGCTTGGATTTTTGGCCTGCAGATTTCCCATGAATTCTGGTATACCGCGCTTCTCGGCCCCTGGTTCGTATCCTCTGCCTTGGTGTGCGGCACGGCGCTGGTGCTTATCGTCGCCATCGCGCTTCGCAAGGCTGGCCGCATCGAGCTTGGCCAGGAAAACATCGTGAAGATGACCAAGCTTTTGGGCGGGTTCATCATGGTGGACCTGTATTTCTTCGGGTGCGATTTGCTGACCAGCGCTTTCCCGCAAGGCTCCGGTTTGGAAGTTGTGCAAATGCTTGTCGAGGGCCCGCTGGCGCCCTTCTTCTGGACCGAAATCATCGGTTGTGCCGTCGCTGCCGTTATCTGCTTCGTGCCCAGCCTGCGAAAGAACGGCCTGTTGGCGGTTGCCAGTGCGCTTGCCATCGTGGGCATCTTCTGCAAGCGCGTGCAGCTGCTGGTCGGTGGTTTCCAAATTGCCAACATCGATTCGATTGCGGTAACCGGCCCGTATGCTACCACGGCCAATACCGTTGGCGGTTTGGTGTACTGGCCCACCGGCATTGAATTTATGGTAACGCTCGGCGTCGTGGCTCTGGGCGGCGCGATTCTGTGCTTTGGACTGGATAAGATAACCCGTAAGTAATGCCATGCGATGCGCCCCGCTGTTCGCAGGGGGCAGCGAGACGCCAGTTGGCCCGCGTGAACGATGCGCTGTTTCGTTCACGCGGGCCTTTTCGCAGTTGGGCCGTGCGATGGCCCATAACGAAACAGTTGTGGCATCGGTTCGGGGCGATGACGGTTCGCCCTGTGGCCTTCTGTTTGGACTAAAGTGAGAGGGTCCAGGCAGGAGGCGGTTTCGTATGAGCGCTATAGACGGCAAGCAGGTGGCAACTCACGGGCTGTTCGCCCTGTGCATGGGGGCGGTGGCCGCTCTTGCCAGCATTGTGCTGTGCCTGTGCGTGACGGCGGTCTACAACCTCTACCTTGCCCATTGGTGGCTCATTTTCCTGCTGCCGGCGCTGGGGTGCCTCTCCCTTTGGCTGTACCATCGCGCCCAGTTGCCCTTGGACATGTCCACGCGCCATGTGGTGGACTCCATCCGCTCCGACCGCCCCGTGTCCCCGCTTTTGGCCCCGGGCATTTTGGCGGGCACCTGCCTCTCCATCTTGGGCGGCGCCTCGGTGGGCAAAGAGGCAGGCGCGTTGCAGATGGGGGCATCGCTGGGAAACGTGGTAGGGCGGCCGTTCAAACTGAAGCCGGTGCACGCTGCCGACATGGGCGAGCCCATGGACGGCTACGCCGCCGCCACCGGCATGGCCGCAACGTTCGCAGCATTGTTCTTCGCCCCGTTGGGTTCCATGATGTTCGTACTGGAGCTTTCCCGTTACAAGCGCTCGGTGGTGAAGCACGGCGCTTCCATCCTCTTGGCCTGTTTCGTGGCCTACGCTATTGCGAAAACGGTTGGTATAGGTGACATAATCCCCACGGTGGCCGCGCCGGCGCTGTCTTGGAAGCTGGTGGGGGAGTGCCTCATCATCGGCGTGCTGGGAGCGCTGGGAGGCGCCCTGTTCAGCAAGGGGGTGGACGGGCTTCAGCAGCTCACCCGGCGCATTTCCCGTAACTATTATATATGGGTGATTGCCGGCGGCGTGATTGTCATGGCCCTCACCCTTGCTTTCGGCTGGGCGGAATACGGCGGCACCGGCGGCAATCTGCTGGCCATGGCGCTGGCGGGAACGCAGCCCACCTGGGGATTTTTGCTGAAGGCCGGTTTCACCATTTTGGCCCTGGGCCTGTGGTTCAAGGGCGGCGAAATCATGCCTACCTTCACCATCGGCGCGCTTCTGGGGGCATCCTGCATTGTGGTTACCGGCGGGGAGGCCCCGTATTCGGCCGCCATCGGTTTGGTGGCGTTCTTCACGGCGGAGAGCCGCTGCCCGGTGGCCGCCTTCCTCATGGGCTGCGAGATTTTCGGCTGGCAGTTTGCCCCGTTCTTCGCCATCGCGGTGGCCACCAGCTTTGCCTTCGGCCGCGATGTGGGCATGTACGGCCGCGGCGCCTACTCGGCGATGCGCACCTTCAGCCGTCGGGCATTTGTGCGGCGGGCGAACCCGGCTGTGGCCGCCGAAGCCGAAGCGGTGGCGAACGCCGCGGAAGGGGCGGTGCGCCGGGCTGAACGGCAAGGGGAGGACGATGGCCGTCAGCAGGAACACCGGCTGCGGGCGGCGGAGACCTTCGTTTCTGCAAAGCTTTCGGAATACTACGCCCTCACTTCCCGGCTGGAAGGGGCGCTGGAGCAGCTGCACCATGGAGGGGCCGACCAACCGGGCGGCCCGAAAGAAAGCAAATAGCGCCATCCCCTGGGGCGAGGGGCCCGTGCGGCCTTCAGTGGGCTACTATGGCCCGAACTGAAACCTATCCGGAAGGACGTGCCCTATGGCTTACTTGCCCGTTGCCCAGCAGACCGCATGGCAGCAAAGCGACCAGATTGATTTGGCGAAGACCGCTGTTTTGGTGGTGGACGTGCTGGGGGGCGAAGGCGGCGTGGTGCCGGGCCTTGAAACCATGGCCGAAAACGCGGCCGCCATCGCAAAGGCCGCTCGCAAGGCGGGGGTGCCGGTGGTGTTCAGCTGCGACGCCCATGTGCCGGGGCTCGATAAGGAGCTGGAGCTGTGGGGCGAGCACGGTATCGCCGACACCGATGCCGCCCAACCGCTGGCGCTTTTGGAGGCGGGCGCGGGGGACTACATTGTGCCGAAGCGCCGCTACGACGGCTTCTTCCAAACCGATTTGGACCTGACGCTCAGGGAGCTGGGGGCCGACACCCTCATCGTGTGCGGCGCCGACACCAACATCTGCGTGCTGCAAACCCTAGCCGGCGCTTATTTCCGCACCTACAAGACCGTGGTGGCCGCCGATGCCTGCGGTACCTTCCTCATCGGCACCCAAGAGGCGGGGCTGGAGTACTTCTCCCGGTGCTACGACAGCCGCGTGGTGAGCACTGCCACCGTGCTGGGATACCTGGAAGCCTAACGGCGTTTTCCCGCCTCGGCTCGGCGGCTTCGCCGCACCCCCCGGTTCGGCGACTTCGCCGTATCCTCTCCGGATTGGCGGTTTCGTCGTTTTCGTAGGGTAGAGATTCTATCTCTGCCTAACCGACAACCCGCCCATGCTTGCAGCCCAGGCAAACAGAGAATGTTTGCCCTACGAACCTTTATGTGCGGTGCGCTGGCGGACAATGCTGCCGTTCATGGACATTGGGTGTTGACTTCTTGCAAGCGATAAACCGGTTTGTTAATATATCGGTTCGTGCGTTTACGAAGCAAAACGGGCCTACGGTGGTCCGCAGCATAGAAGGAGAATCGATCATGGCAGTACCTAAGCGCAAAATGGGTCGTGCTCGCACCCATGCCCGTCGCAGCAGCAACGATGTTATCAACGCGCCCTCTCGCAGCGTGTGCCCCCAGTGCGGCGAAGTGAAGCTGCCCCACCGCGTATGCCCCAACTGCGGTTTCTACAAGAACCGTGAGGTCATCGAAACCGAGTAAGCATTTCGCGGGGACTTGTCCCAAGTCCTGAATCGATACGGTAGAGCCTCCTCGCATCCCGGCAATTTGGCCGGTTTGCCAGGGGGCTTTTCGCTATGAACGGAGAATTATGGCCGAATTGGTAACCATCGCCGTGGATGTGATGGGCGGCGACAACGCCCCCCAAGCGGTGCTGGACGGCATAGAGCGGGCCTTGGCCGAAAACCCCGATATCCAAGTTATTGCCTGCGGCCTGCCCGAGGTGGTGGAGCCCTTCGCCGCCGCTCACGAGCGCTGCAAGGCGCAAGCGGCCTCCGAGGTGATTGCCATGGACGAGCACCCGGCCAACGCCGTGCGCCGCAAGAAGGATTCCTCCATCGTGGTGGGCTGCCGGCTGGTGAAGGAGGGGGCGGCCCAAGGGTTCTTCTCCGCCGGCTCCACCGGCGCCTGCCTTTCGGCGGCCACTTTGGTGGTGGGGCGCATCAAGGGCATCAAGCGGCCTGCCCTGGGGCAGATTCTGCCCGCCTACGAGCGGCCCACGTTGCTTCTGGACGTGGGGGCCAACGCCGACTGCAAGCCCGATTACCTGGTACAGTTCGGCCTCATGGGCTCTGTGTACATGCAGCAGCTGATGGGGGTTGCCGCGCCCCGGGTGGGGCTTTTGAACATTGGCGAAGAAGAGGAAAAGGGCTCGGAGTTCGCGGTAGAGTGCCACCGGCAGCTGAAGGCGGCCCTCCCCGGATTTTCCGGCAACGCCGAGGGGCGCGATGTTCTCACCGGCCACTTTGACGTGGTGGTGACCGACGGCTTCACCGGCAACGTGGTGCTGAAAACCGTGGAGGGGGCGTCGAAGACCCTTTTCCGGTACATAAAAGACGTGTTCATGGCCTCGCCGAAAACCAAGGTGGGCGCTTTGCTGGTGAAGGCGGATTTGGCGGAAGTGAAGACGAAGCTTTCTCCCGACACCTACGGCGGCGCGCCGCTTTTGGGGGTTAGGGGGGCCGTTTTGGTAGGTCATGGCTCTTCGGGGGCGCTGGCGGTGGCCAACGGCATTGCGAAGGCGGCCGAGACGGTGCGGGCCGATGTGGCCGGCGTCATCGCCGCCACCCTTGCCGAGGAGGCCGTCCAGTGAAAACCACTCCCGAGCAGCGGGCCAAGCTCGACCGCGCCCAAGAGCTGATCTGCCGGCAGTTCCGCAACGAGCGGCTCTTGCTCTCCGCCATCACCCACCCCTCCGCCACCGAAGGGCTGAACGTGCGCTTCTCCTACGAGCGGCTGGAATTCCTGGGGGACTCCATTTTGGGGGCCATCGTGGCCGCCGAGGCCTTCGAGCGCTACCACGATCTGGACGAAGGGGGCCTCACCCGCATCAAGGTGTCGCTGGTGTCGGGCAGCAGCCTTTCCAAGGTGGCGCAGGATCTGGGCTTTTCCGATGTCATCGTGTTCGGTTCTTCGGAAACCGGTACGGGGCGCCGCGGTTTGAAGACGGCGCTGGAGAACGTGTACGAGGCGGTGGTGGCGGCGCTGTTTTTGGACGGCGGCATAGAGGCGGCCACCGAATTCGTGCAGCGCACCCTCATTCCATTTATGTCCATCGACCTGGCAAAAGAGCCGGAGAACCCCAAAAGCTCGCTGCAGGAGATGCTGCAAGAGCACGGCATAACCCCCACCTACAAGGTGCTGGAAACCCAGGGGCCTCCCCACGACCGCACCTTCGTGGCCCAGGCCTTCGCCGGCAATGTGGGGCTGGCGAAGGGGGAAGGGCGCACCAAGAAGGAGGCGGAGAGCGTGGCCGCCAAGAACACGATGGAGCACTTCGATCAGTACTGCCCGCTGCTTGGCGGGTTTCCCTGCGCCGACGGGCACGGGGCCAAGGAATAGGCGGTACCCATGTACTTGAAATCGCTGGTGCTTAAGGGCTTCAAGTCCTTCGCCGACCGAAGCGCGCTTACCCTGGAGCCGGGCATCACCGCCATCGTGGGCCCCAACGGTTCCGGAAAATCGAACATCTCCGACGCCGTTTTGTGGGTGCTGGGGGAGCGCAATGCCAAAAACCTGCGCGGCCAGGCCATGGAAGACGTCATCTTCGCCGGTTCGTCCGCCCGCAAAGGCGCGGCCTTGGCCGAGGTGGACCTGGTGTTGGACAACAGCTGCGGCACCTTGCCGGTGGATTACAGCGAAGTGGTGATAACCCGCCGCATGCACCGCAGCGGCGAGAGCGAATACCTCATCAACGGCACCGTTGCCCGTCGCTTGGACGTGCTGGACATCCTGCACGATTCGGGTCTGGGCAGCGGCACCCACTCCATCATCTCCCAGGGCAACCTCGATTCAGTGCTGGCCTCCAAGCCGGAAGACCGCCGTGCGCTGGTGGAGGAAGCGGCCGGCGTGCTGAAGCACAAGCAGCGCAAGGCGAAAAGCGAGCGGAAGCTGGCCAACATGGACCAGCACCTGGCCCGCGTGCGCGACGTGGTGTCCGAAGTGGAGCGGCAGCTGGGGCCCTTGGAGCGCAAGGCGAAGCGGGCCCGCACCTTCGGAGAGCTTTCGGGGCAGCTGGCCGAGGCGAAGCTGGCCCTTTCGGTGGACGACTTGCGGCGGCTGCAGGAGAAGTGGGAAGCCCAGGAAAAGCTAGAGGAAACGTGCGCTTCCCAGGTGGAAGAGGCCCGCGCCGCGGCCCGCGCGGCCGAGGAGGCGATGGAGAAGCTGCAGGCCACCATCGCACAGGAAAACCTGTCCACCGGCAGCCTGTCGGCGCAGTTCCGGGCCGTGTCGTTGGCCTTCGAGCGGCTGGAATCCGCCGGCCGTTCGGCCGCCGAGCGCCAGCGGGCCGCCCAGCAGCGGGTGGAAGAGATAGAGCTGCTCATCTCCCAGCACGCCGGTCAGCGCCAGGCGCTTGAGGCCGACTTGGCCGCCGCCCGCGAAACACTCTCGGCCGGGCAGCGGGACGTGGCCCAGGCCAACGAGACAGTGGCGACGCTGGAGAAAGAGCGCAAGGCCATCTCGGCCCAGCGCCAGGAAAAGGAAGAGCTGCAGCGCAAGGCCGCCTCGTCCATGCGGGAAGCCGAGACGAACCTGGCATCGGTGCGCCGCAAGCTGTCCCAAACCCGGGAAGCGCTATCGGCCGGCGTGGCCCACATCAAGGTGGTGGAAGGGCGCCGGGCCGACCGTGAACTGGCCTGCGTGAGCGCCACCGCCGATGCCCAGGCGCTCTCCCAAGAGGCGACTTCGCTGGAGAAAGAGCGCATCCAGATGGCGGCCGACGAGCAGCGCACCCGCGAAGAGCTGGGGCTGGCGCTGCAGCGGCGGGACGCCTGTCGCAAGGAAACGGAAAACCTGCGCGAGGCCTTGCTGGACTGCGATGCGAAGATTCGCGCTTTGGAGGAAATCGAGCGGGCCACGCAGCTGGCGGCCGGCGAGGCAGCCGGATGGGTGGCGGAGCACGCCGCCGCCCTGCCGGGCGCTCCGGCGCCCCTTACCCGCGCCGTGACGGCGCCCCCGCACCTGGAGGGATTGGTGGAGCAGCTGCTGGGCAGCGATGTTCAAGCCTACCTGGTGCAAGACGCCGGCAGCGCCCTTGACGTGGTGCGTCAGGCGGCGGACCAGGACATGGACGGCGAGGTGACGCTGGTGCTGCGGGACGACCGCGGCCCTCGCGCGCTTGAGCTGGTGAACGGCCCCGGGGCCTTCTCCCTCATCGAAGAGCTGGAGTTCGAGCCCGCCGCGGCCCGCGCCATCGAGGCCCTTTTGGGGGATGTGGTGGTGTGCGAGAACATCGATGAGGCCATGGCCCTGCATGGCCAGGACGCTGGCGCCCACCGTTTCGTCACGGTGGAGGGGCTGTGCGTCTGGCCTTCCGGCAAAGTGACGTTCGGCCGCCAGGCCCGAGAAGGCGGTGAGGGCGTTCTGGCCCGCATTCGCCGCTTGGAAGAGCTGGCGCTGCTGCAGTCTCAGGCCAAGGAGGGCTACGACGCCGCGCAGGTGCGGCAGTCGGAAAGCGAAGAGGCGTTCTCCAAGCTCCAGGCGGAAAGCCTTTCGCTGAGCCAGCAGCTGGCGGCCCTCATCGGCAAGGAATCTTCTGCAAAAGCCCAGGCGACGAAGGCCCAAGAGCGGGTGGAGCAGCTCACCTCCGAGCTGGCCTCCATTGCCAAGCAGCATGCCGAAGCGCTGGAGGCGGTGGAGAGGGCCCAGCCCGATGTGGACTCTCTGGAGGCAGAGGAGCAGCGGCTCTCTCAAGACCTCGAACAGCTGCGGGCCCAATCGGCCCAGTTGGCGGAAGAGATTGTTCCGCTTCGCCAGGCCGCCGGCAAGGCCAATGACGCCCTGAACCAGGCGAAGTTGGAAGCGGCCCGCCATGTTGAGCGGCAAACCTACAATCGCCGCATGCTGGACACCCGCGTCCACGCGTTGGAGGATTTGGAATCCACGGCCCGGCAGTCGGCCGAGGCGCTGTCGGTGAAAACGGTGGCCATCCAGCGGCTGGTGCCGCTGAGGGCCCTGTTCGAAGAGCTCTCCCGTTCGGCCCAGCGGCGCATGGCGGTGCTGGAAGAGCAGGCGCGGGAAGCGCAGGACAGCTCCACCCAACTGCAGGCGGCCTCGCAGGAGGCGCGCCAAACCAGCCGAGACGCCCATGAGCGGCTGGAATCCCTTTCTCAGCAGCTGGCGGATTTGCGGGTGGAGAAGGGCCGCTTGGAGCTGCAGGTGCAATCGGCGGTGAACGTGATCGTGAAAGATTGCAACACGCCGCTGGAATTCGCACTGGGGTTGCCGGAGCTGGAAAACCGCCCCCAGGTGGAAGAAGAGGCGCAGCGGCTGTCCAAGCGCATTGCGAACCTGGGCGCCATCAATCCCGAGGCGGCGGCGGAGTTCTCCACGCTGAAGGAACGCTACGACTACCTGATGCAGCAGGTGGGGGATTTGGAATCGGCCCGCCGCAGCCTGGCCCGCATCAACCGGGTTATCGACGCCCGCATGAAAAACGATTTCGAGCGCACCTTTGACGAGGTGAACACGAATTTCCAAGAGGTGTTCTCGGTGCTGTTCCCTGGCGGTTCGGCCCATCTGTCCCTCACCGATCCGGACGACATGGAAAACTCCGGCATCGAGGTGAACGCCCAGCCCCGCGGCAAGCGCATCACCAAGATGACCCTCATGTCCGGTGGCGAGAAGTCCCTCACCGCGTTGGCGCTGTTGTTCGCCCTGTATCGCACCCGTCCCACCCCCTTCTACATCCTCGACGAGGTGGAGGCGGCGCTGGACGACACCAACCTGCGACGCTTGATCGCCTACATCGACCAGCTGCGGGCCACCACCCAGTTGATCATGATTACCCATCAGCGGCGCACCATGGAGATGGCCGACGTGCTGTTCGGCGTTTCCATGCAGGCAGACGGCATCACCAAGGTGATAAGCCAGAAACTGGACCGCGCGCTGGAGTACGCCGAGTAACCGCTAGCCTGAGAAGGAGGCACCTGTGGGCTTTTTCGACCGCATAAGCGAAGGGCTTTCCCGCACCCGCGAGCGCTTCGTGGAATCCATGAACCTGCTGCTGGATTTGGGTCCGGTGGTGGACGAGGATTTTTGGGAAGAGCTGGAGGCCACCCTCATCATGGCCGACATCGGGGCGCCGGCCGCGGCCGCCATCGTGGAGAACCTGCGAGAGCAGGCCACCCGCAAGGGGCTGGAGAATTCCGCCCAGGTGCTGGAGATGCTGAACGGCCAAATTGCCGACACCTTCGCCGAGGGCGGCCGGGACATCCTGGACGGGGAGGGGGCCGTTGTGCTGTTCGTGGGCATCAACGGCACCGGCAAAACCACCACGGTGGGCAAGATCGCCAAAGAGAAGACCGATCAGGGCCGCAAAGTGATTCTGGGCTCGGCCGACACTTTCCGCGCCGCCGCCATCGAGCAGCTGGAGGTGTGGGCGCAGCGGGCCGAGGTGGAGATGGTCACCCGCGAGCGGGGGGCCGACCCGGCCAGCGTGTGCTTCGAGACGCTGGAGCGGGCCGAAGCCACCGGTGCCGATCTGGTGCTGATAGACACTGCCGGGCGCCTGCACACCTCCGACGACCTCATGCGCGAGCTGAAAAAAGTGGTTTCGGTGGTGCGCAAGCGCTCGAAGCTGCCGGTGTATTTGGTGCTGGTGATTGACGCCACCACCGGCCAGAACGGCCTGCAGCAGGCGCGGGAATTCAACAAGGCGCTGGATTTGGATGCCCTCATCGTCACCAAGCTGGACGGCACCGCCAAGGGCGGCATCGCCCTTGCGGTTAGCCACGAGCTGAACCTTCCCATCGTCAAGATTGGCGTGGGAGAGGGCATCGACGACCTGCGGGATTTCGACTCGTCCGATTTCGCCCGTGCCTTGGTGGGGGATTTCGCCCAAGAGGCCCAAGAGTAGGAGACGGCAATGCTTGAGAACCTTTCTAATCGCCTGCAGGGCATTTTCTCGGGACTGCGCTCGAAGGGGCGCCTCACCGAAGAGGACATCAATGCCGCTATGCGCGAGATCCGCATGGCGCTTCTGGAGGCGGACGTGAACTTCAAAGTGGTGAAGGCCTTTGTGGCCCGCACCAAGGAGCGCTGCCTGGAAGCGGACGTGCTGGATTCCCTCACGCCGGCCCAGAACGTCATCAAGATAGTGCTCGATGAGCTGACCGAGCTTTTGGGCCGCAGCGACGCCAAGCTGGAGCTGGGCAACCGCATCCCCGCCGTCATCATGCTGGTGGGCCTGCAAGGTTCCGGCAAAACCACCGCCGCCGCCAAGCTGGCCTATCGGCTGAAGCAGCAGAACCACAGCCCGCTTCTGGTGGCGGCCGACGTGTACCGCCCCGCCGCCGCCGACCAGCTGCAAACCTTGGGCGGCGAAATCGGGGTGAAGGTGTACCGCCACGACGGCGCCGACCCGGTGGACATTGCCCGGGAAGGGGTGCAGGAGGCCATCGACAGCCTGCGCGACGTGGTGATCATCGACACCGCCGGCCGCCTTCATGTGGACGAGGCCATGATGGAGGAGGCCCGCGCCATCAAAGAGGCGCTGCAGCCGGAGGAAATCCTGATGGTGGTGGACGCCATGACCGGCCAGGACGTGGTGAACGTGGTTTCCGCCTTCGCCGAAGCGGTGGATTTCGACGGCGTTATCATGTCGAAGATGGACGGCGACGCCCGCGGCGGCGGCGCCCTTTCGGTGCGCGAAGTTACTGGTAAGCCCATCAAGTTCATCTCCTCTGGTGAGAAGCCGGATTCTTTGGAGGAGTTCCATCCCGACCGCATGGCCAAGCGCATCCTCGGCATGGGCGATATGGTGTCGCTCATCGAAAACGCCGTGCGGCTGCAGCAAGAGCAGGAGGAGGCCGAAGAGGCCGAAGCGATGGCGGCCGGCAACCTCACCCTGGACGACTTCATCACCATGAACCGCCAGATTCGCAAAATGGGCGGCATCTCCAAGTTCATCTCGGCCTTGCCGGGCGGCGACAAGGCGCTGGGCTCGGGGCAGGTGGACGAGGGGGCGCTCGATGCCATGGAGGTGATCATTAACTCCATGACCAAGGAAGAGAGGGCCCGCCCCGAGGTGCTCAACGGCAGCCGCCGCAGCCGCATCGCCTGCGGCGCCGGCGTGTCGGTGACCGAAGTGAACCAGCTGATCAAGAAGTTCAACGAAACCAAGAAAATGGTCAAGAAGATGACCGCCGGCATGGAGCAGCAGACGGGCCGCAAGGGCAAAAAGGGGAAGAAGGGCAAAAAGCGCCCCCGCATCCCCGGCATGGGCGGAATGGGCGGCATGTCCATGGCCGACCTCAAGCGCATCCAAGACATGATGCAGCAGTAAGGAGTTCCGGCGTTCTGGCGAACGCCGGAACTGGTTGTCCGCAAAAACAGGGCCATGCGCGTCATCTTGCCGGTTCCCGCTGCCTCGGCGTGTGCCAAAGCACACTTGGGCAGCGGCGCACGCCAATCTGACGCACCTGGCCCCGTTTCTGCTACTTGCTTGGACCAAGAATGAAAAAAACAGGTTGAATTCGTGGGCAGAGATAGAATCTCTGCCCTACGAAATTTGGTTGAGAGGTGCTTTGGCGGCGGATGCGATTTTTCTGCCGATGGGGGCGGATGTGCCGCTTGTCTGATGGTGCTTGCCAAAGTCTGGCAGGTGGCCTAATATAGGCAATTGCTGTTTTCGCGCACAGATAACTGTGCTTGCGTATAGAGAAACTTAAACAAAAGGAGTTCTAAGTTCATGGCTGTTAAAATTCGCCTCGCCCGCCACGGTGCCAAGAAGCGCCCCTACTACCGTATCGTTGTCGCCGACTCCCGTGCCCCGCGCGATGGCCGCTTCATCGAGGAAGTGGGCCGCTACAACCCCATCGCCACCCCGGCCATGGTGCAGTTCGACATGGAGCTGGTGGACAAGTGGATTGCCCAGGGTGCCCAGCCCACCGACACGGTGGCTCGCCTGCTGAAGAACGCTCGCGAGAACGCGTAAGTTCATGGACTCCGTAGAGAACATCGCCAGCTTGGTGGAAACCCTGGTTGCCCCGCTGGTCGATTATCCCGACGATTTGGAAGTGACCGCCGAGGAGGCCGAAGACGGCACCATCCTGGCGGAGATTCGCGTGAACGAGGAAGATGCCGGCAAGGTGATCGGCCGTCAAGGGCGCGTCATCAAAGCCATTCGCACGTTGGCCCGTGCCGCCGCTTCCCGCGATGGCGCCGCCGTCGAGGTGGAACTCGTCGATTAAATGCGAGTCTGGGTGAATGTAGCCGTTCTGGCTCGAACCTATAATTTAGAAGGAGGATTCGTTGCGCGCGCCGCGGCGAATCTTCCTTTTTTGTTGGAAGAGGGCATGGAGGTGGCCTTCGTGCCGCCGCAAATCGATGCGCCGCGCCGCGCGACGGTGGCTTCCGTTTCGCTGCGGGGCGACGGCACCGCCACGGTGTTCTTCGACGGCGTGGCCGATGCGGGTGCTGCCTCTCGCCTGGTGGGATGCAGCTGCCTGGTGCGCCGCGCTGAAGTGGCCGATCGCCTGCCCTTGGCGGCCCAGGCCCACCCTTGGCTGGGCTGGCAGATGGTGGATGCCCAGATGGGGCCGGTGGGCCAGATTTCCGACATTCAGGAAGGGCCGGCCCAATCGCGGTTGGTAGTGCGCACCGATGCGGGCCGCGAAGTGCTGGTGCCCCTGGTGGAGGAGTTCATCGTCGGCGAGGATGAGGGCAACGGCCGGCTGCTGGTGCAGCTGCCCGCCGGCCTTTTGGATCTGTAGGGGAGGGGCCGTGATAATCGAAACCCTGTCCACCTTCCCGGAAATGTACCACTCGGTTATGGGCGCCTCCATGATGAAACGGGCTCAGGACAAAGGCATCATCAGCTTCACTGCCTACGATCTGCGCGATTGGACCTACGATCGCCACCGCACTACCGACGACGACCCTTACGGCGGGGGAGCGGGACTGGTGATGAAGTGCCAACCCATCTTCGAGGCGGTGGAGGACCTGTCGGGCAAAAGCGCCCATTATTGGGAGGACGAGCCCGCTTGCCCCCGCACCGGCCCGGCCCCGCGCCATGCGGACGGCCCTGCGCCCACGGTGGTGTTCTTGGCGCCGCAGGGGCAGCGCTTCGACGACCAGCTGGCCAACCGCTTGGCCAAAAGCAAGCGGCTCTTGTTCGTGTGCGGCCACTACGAGGGCATTGACGAGCGCGCCTACGCTCTGGCGGACGAAGTGATTTCCCTGGGGGATTACGTGCTCACCTCTGGCGAGCTGGCCTCTATGGTGGTGATCGATGCGGTGGTGCGCAAGATCCCCGGCGTTTTGGGGGCCGAAGGAGGCGCCGATGACGAATCCTTCGCCGACGGTCTGTTGGAGTACCCCCAGTACACCCGGCCGGCGCAGTTTCGCGGAATGGAGGTGCCGGCGCCGCTCACCAGCGGCAACCACGCTTTGGTGGCCCAATGGCGCCGCCAGCAGAGCCTGGAGCGCACGGCCCGCTTCCGCCCCGACTTGTTGGAGGCGGCGCCGCTTTCCGACAGCGATCGCGCATTTCTGAAGACTTTGAACGAGAACGGGCGCGACAAGGGAAAAGCGCTATCATAAATAGTTGCTGAAATTGGGCGCCTTGGCTAATGCGGCGCCGCGCGAGAGGGAGGCAGCGCCTCCGAAGAAGGGCATTGAGAGAACTCCATGTATTCGGGTCAACACGCAACGCGGCAACAGCCGTCGATTATCCGGTCGATTGTCAACATCGTCGTCATCATTGCCTTGGTCATGGGGCTTTCCTGGGCCCTTTCCAACTTCGTTTTCAAGGCCTACGAGATCCCCTCCGGTTCGATGGAGACCACCATCATGCCGGGCGACCGCCTGTTCTCCGAGAAAGTGACCTATTACTTCGAGGAGCCGAAAGCCGGCGAGATAGTCACCTTCAACGACCCCCAGATTCCCTCCCGCATCCTCATCAAACGGGTGATTGCCACCGGCGGGCAGCAGGTGGATCTGCGGGACGGCTACGTGTACGTGGACGGCGTGCAGCTGGACGAGCCCTACACCAACGGGCTGCCCTCTTACGAGCTGACCCCTGTGCGGGGGCTAGAGATAAGCTATCCCTACACCGTGCCGGAAGGCGAGGTGTGGGTGATGGGGGACAACCGCGTGAATTCGCAGGACTCCCGTTATTTCGGCTCGATACCGGTGTCGTCCATTACCGGCAAAGCGGCCCTCATCTACTGGCCGTTCAGCAATTTCGGCCTGGTCGAGTAGGTTGCCCGGGCTTTCATCTGCGGGTACAACGGCCGCATCCGGGGCGCTGGGCGCACGGAGCGGCTTTCGGAGAAGAAGGAGAGAAATGAACGAAGAAGCGCGTTGCGAAGGGCAGCTTCCCCCCACCTTCCAGCAGGTCATCATGAACCTGCAGAAGTACTGGGCCGATGCCGGCTGCGTCATCCTGCAACCCTACGACAACGAGGTGGGCGCCGGCACCAACGCCCCCGCCACCACCTTGCGTTCGCTGGGCCCCGACACCTGGCGCACCGCCTATGTGCAGGGCTGCCGTCGCCCCACCGACGGCCGCTACGGCGAGAACCCCAACCGCCTGCAGTTCTACTACCAGTTCCAGGTGCTCATCAAGCCGTCCCCCGACAACATCCAGGACCTGTACCTGGGTTCGCTGCGGGCCATCGGCATCGACGTTGACAAGCACGACGTGCGCTTCGTAGAAGATGACTGGGAAAGCCCCACGCTGGGGGCCTGGGGCCTTGGCTGGGAAGTGTGGATCGACGGCATGGAGGTAACGCAGTTCACCTACTTCCAGCAGGTGGGCGGCTTCGAGTGCAGCCCCATTCCGGTGGAGATTGCCTACGGCCTGGAACGCCTCACCATGTTCGTGCAAGGGGTAGACTCGGTGTACGACATCGTGTGGAGCCGCGGCGCCGACGGCGTTACCTTCACCTACGGCGACGTGTACCTGGAAAACGAGAAGGAATACTCGAAGTATAACTTCGAGGTGGCCGATACCGAGTTCCTGTTCCAGGAGTTCACCGACCGGGAGCGCGATTGCAAGAAGATCCTGGCGGCGGGACTGCCCCTGCCCGCCTACGACGCGGTGCTGAAGTGCTGCCATGCCTTCAACCTGCTGGACGCCCGCGGCGTGATTTCCGCCACCGAGCGCATGGCCTACATCCTGCGGGTGCGCACCCTGGCCAAAGCCTGCTGCGCCTCGTACATGCTGCACGTGGTGGGCATGGATGTGGAAGACCCCGGTGAGCAGTTCGGCCGCGAACTGGAAGAAGAGGCCCAAGCGGCAGCGGCGGCCTTGGAGGCGGCCGAAGAGGAACAGGCCGCAGTGATGGCCGAGGCCGCTGCTTCGTCCTGCGGCGTTTCCGGCTGCAGCGCCGAGAGCTGCGCCGGCTGCCCTTCCGCCAACCTCGACCCTAAGGAGGCCTCCCGTGGCTAACACCGAAACCCTCGCCTTCGAGATTGGCACCGAGGAAATCCCCGCGTTCGACTTGAAGAACGCCACCCAGCAGCTGGAGGCGCTGGTGCCCCAGGCGCTGGACGCCGCCGGCGTCCCCCACGGCACGGTGGAGATTTTCACCACCCCGCGGCGCCTGATCGCCATTGTGGCTGATGTGGCCACCGAAACCGAAGCCCTCACCGAGGTTTTCCGCGGCCCTTCGGCGAAGATCGCTTTCGACGACCAGGGCAACTTCACCAAGGCGGCCACTGGTTTCGCCCGCGGCAAGGGCGTGACGGTAGAGGCGTTGGAGCTGCGCGACGAGAACGGCGAGCAGTACGTGTTCGCCACCAAGAACACTCCCTCCAAGCCGGTGGCAGAGCTTTTGCCGGCGGTGCTGGAGGGCGTGATCGCCAAGCTGGCCTGGCCGAAGTCCTGCCGTTGGGGCACCACCTCGGCCCAGTTCTCCCGTCCGGTGCGCTGGATAGTGGCCCTTCTGGGCACCCAGGTGGTGCCGGTTTCCTTCGCCGGCCTTGAGGCGGGCAATGCCACGTTCGGCCACCGCGTGCTGGCTCCCGGCGCCCACGAGGTGCCCTCCGCCGATCAGCTGATCGATGTGGTGAAGGCCGCTTACGTGGTGCCCAGCCAGCAGCTGCGCGAAGCGGCGATCCGCGAGGGCGTGGCCAAAATCGAGGCGGAAACCGGCTGCACGGCGCAGCTTCCCGCGAAAACCCTCACCGAAGTGATCAACCTCTCCGAGTATCCCACCGTGCTGATGGGCACCTTCGACGAGGAATTCCTGCAGGTGCCGGAAGAGATCATCGTGGACGCCATGCTGATGCACCAGCGCTACTTCCCACTCTACGACGAGCAGGGCAAGCTGACCAACCGCTTCATCATCGTCTCCAACGGCGACCCGGCCGCCAGCGCCAACATCATCGAGGGCAACCAGCGCGTGGTGGCCGCCCGCCTCTACGACGCCAAGTTCTTCTACGACGAGGATCGCAAGCAGTCGCTGGACAAGTACGTGCCGCGCCTGAGCGAAGTGGTTTTCCAGGAAACGCTGGGCACCATGCTGGAAAAGACCACCCGCGTGGTGAAGATGACCGCCCGCTTGGTGGCCGACGGCGACCTGTACGTCGATCAGGCCCGCGACATCGCCCGCGCCGCCTACCTGTCCAAGGCCGACCTGGTAACCAATGCCGTGATCGAGTTCACCTCGGTGCAGGGCGTCATGGGCTCCTACTACGCCCTGGCCTCCGGCGAGAACGAGCGGGTGGCCCGCGCCATTGCCGAGCACTACAAGCCCCGCTTCGCCGGCGACTCCATCCCCGCCGACGAGGTGGGCCAGGCGGTGGCCTTGGCCGACAAGCTGGACACTATCTGCGGCCTGTTCGCCATCGGCCAGGCGCCCACCGGCTCCTCCGACCCCTTTGCGCTGCGCCGCGCTGCCATCGGCGTGCTGTCCATCTTGTTCGCCGGCTTCCCGGTAAGCCTGGTGAAGGCGGTGGAGGGTTCGCTGGAAATCTACTTCCGCGGCGGCCTGCAGTTCGATTCCGGCGCCGTGCGCGACGAGATCATCGCCTTCTTCATCGGCCGCTTGAAGGCCATCCTCAAAGACGAAGGCGCCAGCCCCGAGGCCATTGAGGCGGTTCTTTCCACGGGCGTGGAAGAGCCGGTGGAGATTGCCAAGCGGGTGCGCGCCCTGGAAGAGGCCCGCAAGAACCAGCCGGAGCTGTTCGAAGATCTGGCCGTTGCCTTCTCGCGCGCCAACAACCTGCGCGATGCCTCCCTGGGCACTTCCTTCAAGCGCGACTTGCTCACGCCGGTGGAGGCCGATTTGGCCGCCGCCGTCACCTCGGCCCAGTCCACAGTGGGCAAGGCCATGCGCGAAGGCGACTTCGCCGAAGCTCTGACGCAACTTGCCACGCTGCGCGCTCCCATCGATGCCTTCTTCGAGGAAGTGATGGTGATGGACGAGGATCCGGCCATCCGCGAGAACCGCCTGAAGCTGCTCAACCGCATGGTGGGCGTGTTCAGCACCGTGGCCGACTTCTCGCTCCTGGCGTAAAACCGCTCGCCTGGGCAGAGTCAACGGCACATCCTGGATGCAGGTTGAAGCCGCTCGGGTGGGCGCGGGGCGGAGGGGGCGCCCGTGCTCAAACAGTCCTGGGCTTTGGAAAACGCGCCACTGGCGCGTTTTCGTCGTGCGGAACTGCGCGCGGGACCCTCTCCGCCCCGCGCCAATAACTTGGTTCCGGGTTGAAATGAGGGGAGTCGTCTGCTGCGAGTGGATGACGGTTGTCTAGAAAGGGGCGGGGTGTTCTGACCGAGCGAGTTCCGCACGAGCCGAAAGTGCCAGTGGCACTTTCGTGCGAGCAGGACTGTCTGAGCGAATCAGGATGCCCCGCCCCTTTCTTCCGTTGACGTAACAACAAGAACAAAGGGGGAAAGATGGAGAACCTTACTCCGGCGGAGCGGGCGGCTTGCATGCCCACCATTCACATCATTTCCGACTCGGTGGGCGTGACCGCCCAGGCGGTGGCCAAGGCAGCGGCAGCCCAGTTCGGGGTGATGGAACCGAAAATCGAGATTCTGCCGAAGGTGAAATCATTTGCCGAGATCAAACGGTTCTTGGAAGAGCACGTGGCCTGCCACGTGGACACGCTGGGGGACGACCGGTTGCTGGTGTTCTACACGCTGGTGCACAGCGACATGCGCGACGAGCTTTCCGCCTACATCGCCCAGCGCGACAACATCGAGGGCGTGGACATCATGACTGGCGCCATCCGGGCCATTTCCGATTTGAGCGGCATGCAGCCCACCAGCACGCCCGGCACGCTGCGGGCGGCCGATGCTTCTTATTTCCGCCGCATCGAAGCGGTGGAGTTCACCATCGAGCACGACGACGGGCGCAATCCCCAAGACATCACTCGGGCCGACTTGGTTATTCTGGGGGTAAGCCGTTCGTCGAAGACGCCGCTGTCCATTTTCCTGGCCCAGCAAGGGCTGAAGGTGGCCAACATCCCGCTCGATCCCACCACCGATGTGCCGAAAGAGCTTTTCGACGTGGACCCCACCCGCATCTTCGGGCTGATGACCACGCCGGAAGTGCTCTCCGACATCCGCATCCGCCGCTTGGGCAACGCCCGGGGCGTGGCGGCAGAGTACGCCGACATCGAGTACATCTACCAGGATCTGGAAAGCGCCCGTGCCCTTATGCGCAAGCTGGGCTGCATCGTGGTGCACACCGAGAAAAAAGCCGTGGAGGAGACCGCTCAGGAGATTTTGCGTTACTACGAACGGTGCCATCCATCGCCAACTGGTATTATTGAGTAATCGCTGTCAATGGCGGTGAGCTTTCCCGCGGGCACTGCCCGGGCGGGGAAGTGGAAGGAAGACGCGGGGAAGCTTGAGCGGGGTGTTCTCCCGGCATTCGGCCCTGTGCGCACAAGGGATGCGCCCGGTGCGGGCGCGATGCGAAGGAGTCAAGGTGAGCGAAGCAGTTAAGCGCGTCTATGCATTTGGCAAAGACGCCAACGGCAACAACGTTACCGAGGGCAACACCGAGATGAAGGCCGTTCTGGGCGGCAAGGGCGCCAACCTTGCCGAGATGGCTAACATCGGACTTCCCGTTCCTCCGGGATTCACCATTACCTGCCAGACCTGCATGGAATTCGCCAACGGCGGCAACAGCTGGCCGGAGGGTGCTCTGGACACTATTGCCGAGTACCGGGCGGACCTGGAAGAGCGCATGGGCAAGAAGATCGGCGACGCCGAGGACCCGCTGCTGGTTTCGGTGCGCTCCGGCGCTCCCATGTCGATGCCCGGCATGATGGACACCGTGCTGAACCTGGGCCTGAACGACGAGTCCATCAACGGCCTTATCAAGCAAACTGAGAACCCCCGCTTCGCGTGGGACTCCTACCGCCGCTTCATCCAGATGTTCTCCAACGTGGTGATGGGCCTGGACGGCGACCTGTTCGAGAACGCCATCACCGCCATGAAGAACGAGCGCGGCGTGAAGAGCGACACCGACCTGACCGCCGAGGACCTGCAGCAGCTGGTGGCCGAGTTCAAGGGCATCTTCAGCCAGAACGTGGACCCGGTGGCCTATCCGTCGCTGGTGGTGGACGGCCTGGTGCAGTTCCCGCAAGACCCCACCCTGCAGCTGCAGCTGGCCATCGAGGCGGTGTTCGGTTCCTGGAACAACCCCCGCGCGGTGCTGTACCGCCAGAAGAACAAGATCGCCGATGACCTGGGCACTGCCGTGAACGTGCAGTCTATGGTGTTCGGCAACAAGGGCAACACTTCCGCCACTGGTGTGGCCTTCACCCGCAATCCCGCCAACGGCGAAAAGGAATTCTACGGCGACTACCTGGTGAACGCCCAGGGCGAAGACGTGGTGGCCGGCATCCGCAACACCAGCCCCATCGCTCAGTTGAAAACGGTGGAGGGCCTGGAAGAGGCGGGGCAGCAGCTGGAGGACATCTTCGTGGTGCTGGAAAACCACTTCCGCGACATGTGCGACATCGAGTTCACCATCGAGCAGGGCAAGCTGTGGATGCTGCAAACCCGCGTGGGCAAGCGCACCGCCGCCGCCGCACTGCACATCGCCATCGAAATGGTTAAAGAGGGCCTTATCACCAAAGAAGAGGCCGTCATGCGCGTTGAGCCGGATCAGCTGGACCAGCTGCTGCATCCGCAGTTTGACAAGAACGCCACCTACGACGTGGTGGCCCGCGGCCTGAACGCCAGCCCGGGTGCCGCGGTGGGCGAAGCTGTGTTCTCGGCCGCCGACGCCGTGGCCGCCAACGAGGCCGGCCGTAACTGCGTGCTGGTGCGCTGGGAAACCAACCCCGACGACCTGGCCGGCATGATTGCCGCCGAGGGCATCCTCACCTCTCATGGCGGCAAAACCTCCCATGCTGCGGTTATCGCCCGCGGCATGGGCGCGCCCTGCGTGTGCGGCGTGGAGGCGCTCAAAATCGACGCCGAGGCCAAAGAGGCCCGCATCTCCGGCACCGACATCGTGATTCGCGAGGGGGACATCATCTCCATCGACGGCACCACCGGCATCGTGGTGCTGGGGCCGGTTTCCCTGGTGATGCCGGAAATCACCGGCGATTTGGACGCCATCCTGGAGTGGGCCGACGAGTTCCGCACCTTGGGCGTGCGTGCCAACGCCGACAACCCCGAGGACGCCGAGCTCTCCCGCAGCTTCGGGGCGGCGGGCATCGGCCTTTGCCGTACCGAGCACATGTTCTTGGGCGACCGCAAGCAGATCATCCAAACCTTCATCCTGAACGAGGACGAAGCGGTGCGCGAGGAAGCGGTGCGCGAGCTTTTGGAGGTGCAGACCAACGACTTCTACGGCATGTTCAAGGCCATGGACGGCCTGCCGGTGATCGTGCGTTTGCTGGATCCGCCGCTGCACGAGTTCCTGGAAAGCGCCCGCGCCCTCGATGTGGAGATTGCCCGCCTTGAGGCTGCCGGCACTGATGCCGCTCTGGTGGCGGAGAAGCGCGAGCTGATGGCCAAGATCGATTCTTTCGCCGAGCAGAATCCCATGCTGGGCATGCGCGGCGTGCGCCTGGGCATCGTGTACCCCATCCTGCCCACTATGCAGGTGCGCGCCATCGCCACGGCGGCCGCCCGCTTGAAGAAGGAGGGGCTGGATCCGAAGCCCGAGATTATGATTCCGCTGGTTTCGGTGGTTACCGAACTGGCCAAGCTGCGCGCCCTGGCCGAAAAGGTCATCGCTCAGGTGGAAGCGGAAGAAGGCGTTGAGCTGGAGATTCCCATCGGCACCATGATCGAGCTGCCCCGCGCCGCCGTCACTGCCGACGAGATTGCCAGCGTGGCGGACTTCTTCTCCTTCGGCACCAACGACCTCACCCAAACCACTTTCGGCTTCAGCCGCGACGACGTGGAGGGCGAGTTCGTGCCCCAGTACCTCTCTGAGCGCCTGCTGCCCTTCAACCCCTTTGCCACGGTGGACGCCGGTGTGGCCCGCCTGGTGCAGATGGGCGTTGAGCTGGGCCATGAGGGCAATCCCGAAATCGTGTGTGGCGTGTGCGGCGAGCACGGCGGCGATCCCGACTCCATTGCCACCTTCAACGGCATCGGGCTGGATTACGTCAGCTGCTCCCCCTACCGCGTGCCGGTGGCCCGCCTGGCCGCCGCCCAAGCGGCCCTTTCCCAGAAGTAGGCTGCAGCGCGCTTGTCGCCTGAGCACGGGCCCCGCAATTGCGGGGCCCTTCTTGCAATTGCATTGCTTTCGGGGGACGGAGGTGCCTGCAGTATTTATGACTGCGGGAAAACTGCCTGGTGAATTCGTAGGGCAGGGGGCATGTCCAGCCTGATAGATTTGCAGAACAGGGGGTATGTTCTGATTCGTGAATTCGTAGGGCAGATATTCTATCTCCGCCTAGCCGATGGCCTGCTTGTGATTACGGCCTAGGCAGACATAGGATGTCTGCCCTACGATAAGCTTCCCAGATTGGGGCGTTTGCGTCGAACATGGTTCGACGATGGATCAAGGACTACGGAAACAGGAGGAGGCATGGCATTGAATCTGGACAACCTGCCGCGCACCATAGAGGTGCATAAGGTTTCCGGCGTGCCGCGGGTGCGCATGATAGACCAGCGATTGCTGCCCTACGAGGAGGTTTACCTGGAGACTTCCGATTGGCGCACGGTGGTGGACGCCATCAAGACGCTTGCAGTGCGCGGCGCCCCTGCCATCGGCGTTGCCGGGGCGGCGGCGGTGATGCTGCGGGCCTGGGAGTTTTTGGCGGCCGGGGGTGGCAGCGGCACAGGGGGGAAGGCCCCGGTGCTGGAAGCGCCAGCTGGCGATGGGGCCGACGTGCCCGCAGCTGCCGGGGCGGATTGCCTCATGTGCCAGCGGCGGGGCCAAGAGGGCTGCGCCGCCGCCGAAGCGGCCGGGGATTTCTTCGACCGGCCGGAAAGCAGCGATGCGGTCCATCGGGCGCTTGATGGCCATCGCACCTTCGTGCTGGACGAAGACGGCTTCGATTCGGAGCTGTTCTCCATGGGGCTGGATTTCGCCGGGCGTCAGATTGCGGCCGCGCGGCCCACGGCGGTGAACCTGTCCTGGGCGGTGAAGCGGGCCTTGCGGTTGGCGCGGAAGATGGTGCAAGACGGGGGAGAGGGGCCCGCTGCCGTGGCCGACGCGCTCTATGGGCTGTGCCGGGACATGATCGGCGAAGACGAGGCGGCAAATCGCGCCATCGGCCGCAACGGCGCCGAGCTTTTGCCGCACGGGGCCACCGTGCTCACCCATTGCAATGCCGGCAGCTTGGCCACCGCATTTTACGGAACTGCCCTTGGGGTGGTGTATTCCGCTTTCGAACAGGGAAAACTTGAGCGGGTGTATGCCGATGAGACGCGGCCGGTGGGGCAGGGCGCGCGCCTCACGGCCTGGGAGCTCTCCCGAGCCGGCGTGCCGGTGACGCTCATCTGCGACGACATGGCCGCATCCACGATGGCGAGCAGGAAGATAGACGCTGTTGTGGTGGGGGCCGACCGCATTGCCGCCAACGGGGACGTGGCCAACAAGATAGGTACTTTGGGGGTGGCGGTGCTGGCCCGCCATTTCGGCATTCCGTTTTACGTGGCGGCGCCCCGCTCGACTATCGACGCGTCCATCGCAACCGGTGAGGCCATCGTCATCGAACGGCGGGACGCTGCCGAAGTGCTGCCCCGGCCGATAGCGGGGGTGCAGGTGGACAATCCCGCCTTCGATGTTACGCCGGCGCAGTTGGTGGCGGCCATCATCACAGAGGACGGGGTTTCCACTCCCGATGACCTGGCAAATGCGCTAAGCTGATAGCGCTGTCGACGATGTGCGGGCGGTGACAGGCGCCGCTGACGCCCTGGTGCCGGCGAGAAAGGAACGCTCATGGAAGTGGTTTGGCGAAGTGAGCAGGAAGACCGCGAGGCAACGCTCTTGTGCCCCGATGCCACTTTGTCGCGCGAAAGCGAAGGCAGGGTGCGCAGCACCGCCCCCGACCTTCTGCGCAACGAGTTCCAGCGGGACCGCGACAAAATTCTCCACTGCAAGTCATTTCGTCGCCTGTCCCATAAAACCCAGGTGTTTCTGGCGCCGCAGGGGGACCATTACCGCACCCGCCTCACCCACACCTTGGAAGTGGCCCAGATTGCCCGCACCATTGCCCGGGCGCTGGCCTTGAACGAAGACCTCACCGAGGCCATTTCCCTCGGACACGATTTGGGGCACACCCCCTTCGGCCATACCGGTGAAAGCGCCCTGGCCCATTGCATCGGGCGCCACCGAGGCATGGCTCCAAGCAATCCGGAAATAGAGGGGCTGTACCGCCACAACCAGCAGAGCCTGCGGGTGGTGGAGCTCATCGAAAACGGCGGAGCGGGGCTCAACCTTACCTTCGAGGTGAAGGACGGCATCGTGTGCCATACCGGCGAGGTGCGCGCGGAAACCCTCGAAGGGCGCATCGTGGCCACCGCCGACCGCATCGCCTATGTGAACCACGACATCGACGACGCCATTCGCGCGGGGCTGCTCACCGAAGGGCAGCTGCCCCCCAGTACCCACGCCGTGCTGGGGGAGAACCACTCGGCCCGCATCGAGACGCTGGTAAGCGACATGGTGACCGCATCGGCCAGCGAAGGGGACATCCGGCTTTCCCCGCATGTGTGGGAAGCCATGATGGAGCTCAGGGAATTCCTGTTCAGGAAGGTGTACATGGCGCCAGAGGTGCTTGAAGAGGTGGACAAGGCCACGCGGCTCATCAACACCCTGTTCGACTATTACGTTGCCCATCCGGATGAAGTGCCGCAGGAGTACCACAGCATTTCCGGCGGAGACGAGTTGCGGGCGGTTTCCGACTACATCGCCGGCATGACCGACCGCTACGCGAAAAGCCGAATCCGCCAGCTGTTCGAGCCCAATACCCTGTCGTTCTAGGGGCTAAGACTTGCGGGCGATTTGCTCGCAGGCCAGGGATCCTATCTCTGGCCAACTGACAACCTGCATTCGACTGCAGCTTAGGGAGGCATAGAATGTCCGCCCTGCGAATCCTGCCCTCAAGGCATTTCTGGCGGCAACTTTACTTCTCCGGGCGCACCACGGTCATCCATTCGCCGATGGGGCCGTTGGCGCAGGCGGGGCGCAGGGCCACGGTGACCAGGGCGCTGCGGTCTTTCTTGGAAAGCGTGCGGAAGTCCGGCAGCGCTACGCCGGCGAAGGCGAAGCGGTTGCCCAGCTCGTCCAGGTACACCACATCCCCCGCCTCCTTCGGCGAGAACGGCGGGCGGGGCAGGGCGCACATCACCAGGCTGCGGCAGGTGATGGGCATGGTGTAGCTGGCGATGATGCGGTGGTATTCCAGGCCGTTTATCTGCCGGGTTTTCTGGGGCATTTCCTCGTACAGGCGCAGCGCCTCTTCAAGCGAACGGTCCAAAATCCACCTCCTTTGCCGCTTTCGGGGCCGCAAGCGCAACGGGCTTCGGCCGGTTTCGATGGTACCAGTGTAACCGAAACCGCCGCTGCCGCCGGGGGAGGAGCGGCATTTTCGCTGCTCCCCGTTACCTGGGGTGCCAACCGCCGCTGCGGCGGGAAAATGGAGCCGCTTTCCGCCTCGGTTGGGGTAGAATACGGCACCGTGTTCACGAGGGCCCACATAAAAGATGCGTTTTCCGCCGCCATTCCGGTGATGCTGGGCTATGTGGCCATCGGCATCCCCTGCGGCATCTTGTCTGACTCCATCGGCATGAACGCGCTTCAGGTGTTCCTGCTCTCGGCCCTATTCTATTCAGGCGCCGGCCAGTTCATGATTCCCAACATGTACCTGGCCTCTTCGTCGGTAACCTCCATCGTGGCCAGCGTGTCGTTGGTGAACACCCGCCAAATGCTCTACTCGGCATCGTTTGCGAAGTGCTGCGATGGTGTTTCCAAGCGCCTGGCGTTCTTCTTTGCCGCCACTGTCACCGATGAGACCTATGGGGTTTCCACCAAGCGTTTCGAGGAGGGCGACTGGTCGGTAGACCGGGCGCTTATGCTCAACCTGTTCTCCCAAACCTCCTGGACCCTTTCTACAGTGGCGGGGGTGCTGGTGGGAAGCGCCCTCGACATTCCGCTGAACATCGCCTCGTTCGCCATGACCTCTATCTTCATCTGCCTGATGGTCACCCAAAAACTAGTGCCCGCCAACATTGTGGCCATGGCCGGTGCCATGCTGGGGGTATATTTGGCGAAGCTCTTAGGGCTCACGGGGCCGGCCATCCTCATCGGGGCCCTCATCGGCGTAATGGCCGCCATTGCCTACCATGCCACCAACGGGCCGAAGCTGCCGGACGGTTCCGCCGGCGGGGAAGGGGAGCGCTCGTGAGCTGGACTGAGTTCTGGATCGTGTTCGGCTGCTGCGCCGTTACCATGCTCGCCTGCCGGGTGCTGCCCTTGTTCTTGCTGAAGGGGCGCGAGCTGCCCGACGGGCTCAACCGCGCGCTGGGGTTCATTCCGCCTGCGGCCTTTGCGGCGCTGGTGGCCAATGATCTGGTGAAGCCGGGTATGTTCGCCGATGGCCTGTGGCCGGCCGCGGCGCCGTTTGCGGCAGCGGTTTGCGTTGTGGCGGTGGCCCTGAAGACGAAGTCGCTTCTCTGGAGCGCCCTGGCCGGCGTGGCCGCCTTCGCACTGTTGCTGGCGATAGGGAGCTAGGGCGGCTTCGACGGCCCGTTGCAGGCCAAAAACCGCCGTCTGCGGTGGGAAATGGACGTAATATAAAATCCCTTGCAACCCGCATTGCCAGATGCTAAACTAACCAATCGTGCGTTTACAGGAATTTACGCAGGTAAGAATCTGACAATATAGAAGGAATCGACCATGGATATCATTCGCGCCATCGAGCAGCAGCAGATTAAGCAGGACGTCCCCGAGTTCCATGTGGGCGACAATGTTCGCGTTCACTATCGCATCACCGAGGGCAACCGCGAGCGTATCCAGGTGTTCCAGGGCGATGTCATCCGTCGTCAGGGCGAGTCTTCCCGTGAAACCTTCACCGTGCGCAAGATCAGCTTCAACGTGGGCGTCGAGCGCACCTTCCCGGTGCATTCCCCCAAGATTGACAAGATTGAAGTGGTGCGCCAGGGCGATGTGCGTCGCGCCAAGCTGTACTATCTGCGCGACAAGGTGGGCAAGGCCGCCAAGATCAAGGAGAAGTCCTTCCGCTAAGCTTTGCGAAGGCGGCCTGCAGGCCGCCTTTTTTTGCGCCTGGGTGCCGGATTTGCCGGGGCTGGGGCATGCGAGGCCGCACCGTCGTGCGGCCTTTTGCATTTCAGGCGCGCCTGGGACATCCGGGCCGGTTTGGCGGGCGTGGCGGGTGCGAAGGGCGATACACTTACCGGGTGATCCGGTTTTGACGGAAAGGGCGGGGCGCGGTGCTGGACTTGACGGTGGCAGAGTTGAAGGCGCGGCTGGCGGCGGCGGATGCCGCCGAGCTGGCGGCCCTCAAGCGGAGTTTGGCTGCGGAAACCCGCAAAGGGGTGCTGTCGGCTGTTGCCAGCGCCGAGAAGCGCATTGCCGCGCAACAGGCGGAGCAGCAGCGGCTGCAGGGCCTGTTCGACTTTCAGAACCAGTTGGCCCAGGAGGCGGGCGCCCAGGTAGTGGCTGGTTTGGACGAGGTGGGGCGCGGCCCGGTGGCGGGGCCTTTGGCGGTTGCGGCGGTGGTGCTGCCGCAAAAGGCCGATCTTCCGGGGCTGAACGACTCCAAGCAAGTGACCGAGCCCGTGCGTCGCCAATTGGCGCAGCGCATCAAGGAGGTGGCCCTTGGGTGGACGGTGCAGTTCATCCCTCCCGAGTTCATCGATTCCCACGGTATGACTTTCTCGCTGAAAACCGCCTTTTCCCAGGCACTGGCCGCTTTGGAGGCCCAGGGGCTTGCGGTGGATCTGGCGCTGCTGGACGGCAATCCGCTTCATTTCGACCGCCGCGAGAAAAACGTGGTGAAGGGGGATGCGAAGTGCGCCTCCATCGCCGCTGCCTCCATCGTGGCCAAAGTGGAGCGGGACGAGCTGATGCGCGCTTTGGACGAGCAATTCCCCGGGTACCACCTGGCCAGCAACAAGGGCTACGGCAGCGCCGAGCACATCGAGGCCATCAGGCAGCTGGGGCTTTCCCCGGTGCACCGGGTGAGCTTTTGCCAAGGGTTTTTGCAGGAATCGCTGTTCTGAGCGGCTCTAGGAAGGCCACCGTGCTTTTGGCCCCAGCGGCGGGCCCGTGGCTGCCACTTCGTTTCCAATAGGTTACTATGGGCGAAACGCCGTGTTCGGGGTTCGGGATGGACGAAGGGTGAAGGCATGCTCTATCGCGTTATCGACAGCCAGGAGCTTCCGGCGCTGGTCGAGGCATTCATGGAGGATTACGAAGTCATCGCTCCGGTGGAATCGGGGGCCAGCTACGCCTTTGAGAAGGTGACCTCGTTCGACGAGATCAAACTGGATTACCCCACCACCATCACGTCCTGTAAAAAATACGTGCTGCCGCCGCGGGAGACGTTGTTCAAGTTCGACGCCTTGAACAACGAGGTGACCGACTTCACGGTAAAGGTGACGCCGCGGGTGATTTTCGGCGCCCATGCTTGCGACATCAATGCGCTGAACAGCCTGGACATGGTGTTCGAGGACAGCCGCTACCGCGATCCCTATTATGAGGCGCGCCGCGGGGCCACGCTGATCATCGGCATCAGCTGCACGCCCACTGAAAGCTGCTTTTGCCACCTCATGGAGGCGGATGAGGCGCGCACCGGCTACGACTTGTTCTTGCAGGACATCGGCGGCCGCTATCTGGTTTCCATCGGCAGTGTGACGGCGGCCAACGTTTTGGAGTCCGCCTGCAATCCGCGCGAGGCCACCGACGAGGACCGCATCGCGTTTCGCCAGGCCACCCGCAAACGGCAGGAATCCTTCAACGAGGAGATTCCCGACGTGCAGGAAATCGCCATGCTGATGGACGCCTTCCACTCCGATCCCTTCTGGGACGAGCTGGGCAGCCGTTGCTTGGCCTGCACCGCCTGCTCCAGCGTGTGCCCCACCTGTTTTTGCTTCGATATTGCCGACACGTTGGGGCCCGATGGGAAAACCGGACGCCGCGAGCGCATTTGGGACGCCTGTACCTCGCCGCAGTTCGCCATGGTCACCGGCGGCCACAACTTCCGCGATTCCAACCGCAACCGGGTGCGCCACCGCATGTACCACAAGCTGAACGGCTTTCTGGCCACCCACGACCGCATGCTGTGCACCGGCTGCGGCCGCTGCGTGCGCGCCTGCAAAGCGCACATTTCCCCCATAGAGGTGCTCAAGTTCTTTGAAGAGAAGGGAGCGTGAGGCCATGAGCGCCACTCCTGAAATCGAGGCGCTGCGGGTGAGCCCCTACCGCGACGGCGGGGCGCCCATGACCGGGGAAGAGCTGATAGCGGCCAATCCCTACCGTCCATGGCCGGCCCGCATTACCTCCATCCAAACCCTTACCGAGCACGAGAAGCTGTTCGAGTTCCGCTTCATCGACGAGAATATCCGCAACGCCTTCCATCACCAGCCGGGGCAGTTCGTGGAGCTGTCGCTGTTCGGGGTGGGGGAGGCACCCATTTCCATTTCCAGCAGCCCTTCGAAAAGCGGCTTCATCGAGCTGTGCGTGCGGCGCGCCGGCGAGTTCACCCAGCGCCTCCATGAAATGCAGTGCGGCGACATCGTGGGCATCCGCGGCCCCTACGGTCGCCCTTTCCCCTTCGAGATGATGAAGGGCCACGATGTGCTGCTGGTGGCGGGCGGTTTGGGCATCGCCCCTCTGCGGTCGCTGATCAACAACATCCATGACGAGCGTTCCGAATTCGGGAAAGTCACCATCATTTACGGCTCCCGCAGCCCTCAAGAGGTGATGTTCCGCGATCAGTTCGAAATGTGGCGCCATCGCAAAGACTTCGACCTGTACCTCACGGTGGACCACCCCGACGACGGGTGGGATGGTGAGGTGGGGCTGGTCACCAAGCCCTTCCAGCATTTGGAGGTTGACCCCGACCGCACCTTCGGCGCCGTGTGCGGGCCGCCGGTGATGTACAAGTTCGTGGTGCAGGAGATGCGCAACAAGGGCATTTCCTACGACCGCATCTACATGAGTTTCGAGCGCCACATGAAGTGCGGCATGGGCAAGTGCGGCCATTGCCAGATAGGCCATCAGTACTGCTGCATCGATGGGCCGGTTTTCAATTACTGGGAGGCCAAGAACATTCAGGGGTCGATGTAAATGAGCGGCACACTTCACGGGAAACGGCCCAAAGTGGCTATCATCGGGCTGGCCAGTTGCTTTGGATGCCAGCTGCAAATCACCAACATGGAGCCGCATCTGCTGAGCCTGTTGGACCAGATAGAATTGGTGCACTGGCAGTTGGCGTCTTCCGATCCCTTGCCGGAAGACTTCGACATCGCTGTGGTGGAAGGGGCCGTCACCACCAAGGAGGCGCTGGAAACCATGCGCCGGGTGCGCCGCCGCGCCTCGGTGGTGATCGCTTTGGGGGCGTGCGCGGTTACCGCCGGCATCCCCGGCATTGCAGCGCCGGAGTTCGACGATCATCTGCAAACGGTGTACGGGACCCAGGTGCCGCAAGCGGCTGGAAACGTGATCAGCCCGGTGCCGATTTCCCAGGTGGTGCCGGTGGATTGGGAGGTGCGCTGCTGCCCCATCGACCCGGCCGATTTCATGGCGGCCCTCCACCGCTTCATCGTGGGCTCCAACAAGCTGCCCTCCACCGCCACCCTGTGCGGCGAGTGCAAGCGCAACGAGCGCGGCTGCTTCTACGGCCGCGGCCAGCTGTGCATGGGGCTTGTCACCCGCGCCGGCTGCGGTGCCCGCTGCCCCAACCTGGGGCGCGCCTGCAACGGGTGCGCGGGGCTGTCCCCCCAGGCCAACGTAGCCGCTGCTCGCCGCATGGCGCAAGACGCCGGCATAGGGGAGGCCCGATTTAACACTGCCCTTCAGCTGTTCAACTCGGTGGAATTGCAGGCGGGCGCCTAGCCCGCCGCCGATGCCGCCGCACGAGAAAGAGAGCCGAACCTCATGGCCGTTATGAAGATAGACGTTGACCACGTGGCCCGCATCGAGGGCCATGGCGACATTCACCTCACCGTGGAGGACGGCGTGGTGACCGGTTGCCAGATGGAGGTGGTGGAATCGGCCCGCCTGTTCGAGGCCATGGTGGTGGGGCGCCCCTTCGACGAAGTGCCCTACATCGCCTCGCGCATCTGCGGCATCTGCTCTGCCAGCCATGCGGTTACCGACATCTTGGCCATCGAGCGCATTTTCGGCGTGGAGGTGAGCGATCGCACAAACGCCCTGCGGGAGCTTTTGCTGTACGGGTCGTTCCTGCAGAACCACGCCACCCACCTGTTCGTGTTCGCCACTCCTGATTTCCTCGGCCACAAGAGCGTGTTTCCCCTGGCCTCCGAAAACCGCGCCCTCTACGATGGCGCGCTGGCACTCAAGGCGCTCGGCAACGAGCTGTGCACCAAGGTGGGCGGCCGCTCCATCCACCCCATTTGCGCGGTGGTGGGCGGTTTCACCCACGAGGTGGGGGCGGAAGAGTACCTGAAGCTGGCGGACAAAATGGAAGCTGCGATGGATTTTGCGGAAGAGGCGGTGGACCTCATCGCCTCCTTCGAGGTGATGGATCTGCAGACGGAGGGCGATTTCCTGGCCATGGTGGCGCCGGAGGGCTATCCGGTGTGCGGCAGCGATACCGCCCGTTTCGTGCGGGCCGGTTACGATTTCTCCGCCCAGGACGCCGAGAAAGAGATAGAGGAATACGTCATCGGCCACTCGGCGGCGTTTTTGGCCCGGGCGGCCCGAACCGGCAAGCCCTACATGACCTCTGCCCTTTCCCGCATCAACGCCTCGTGGGGTCAGCTGGGGCGCCGTGCCCGCTACGCTTCCGCGCGGGCGGGGCTTCGGCCGCCGAACCTCAACCCTTTCATGAACAACGTTGCCCAAGCGGTGGAGCTGCTGGACGCCCTTGACCGTTGTGCCACCATTTGCCGCCGCCTTGCCGCCGACGAGTACGAAGGCGGCAGCGCCCCGGTGTCCTTCGAGGTGCGGGAAGGCAGCGGCGTGGGATTCACGGAAGCGCCGCGCGGCGCGCTGTTCCATCGGATCACCCTCGATGGCAAAGGGCGGGTGCGCAGCGCCAACATCCTCACTCCCACGGCCCAGAACATCGCCAACATGGAATCCGACATGGCGGAAGTGGCCCAGGCTTTCGCCGACGCCGGCCGCAGCTCTGCGGCCATCAAGCTGGAGGTGGAAAAGCTGGTGCGCGCCTACGACCCCTGCCTCTCCTGCAGCGTTCACTAAACACCGTCTGCGGAGTATCCGCGAGCCCTCGAATCAGCCGGTCTGCACTGTTTGTTCGCGGTCCGGTTTCTTCGTAGGGCAGAGATTCTGTCTCTGCCTAAGCTGCAGCCGAATCTTCGCGGCGGTTTCGCGAAAACCGTTCGCAAAAAAGTTCTTGCGGCATCGCGGCGTCGGCGTATACTGCCCACAACAACTTCATATTCCAAATGCGATGAAGAGGATAGTAGGGGCTAACCCGTTTCAAGAGAGCCGGCGGTTGCTGCAAGCCGGCAGCGGGCGTTCCGAATGCCACCTCCGAGCAGTTCAGCTGAGAAAACCTAAGCGTTCGCAGGCTTACCGCCGGGGCGCTGGGGCCAGTAAAGCCGATCCGGTAACTCCGTTAACGTTGCGCACCTTTCGGGCGTTTTGTTTTTGCATGAGGCAACCTGGGCCGGCTTGGCGCCAGGTTTTTTATGGGCGAATTCGGAAGGGGCGCAAGAGAAAGGACGGATGCGTGCGATCGGATCAGATAAAAAGGGGAGTGGCCCGTGCCCCCCACCGCAGTCTGCTGAAGGCTGACGGCATAACCGATGAGGAGATGGAGCGCCCCTTCATCGCGGTGCTCAACTCCCGTAACGACATCATTCCCGGCCATACCGAACTGGACAAGATAGCCGATGCCGTGAAGGCGGGCATCCGCATGGCCGGCGGCGTTCCCTTCGAGATTTCCACCATCGGCGTGTGCGACGGCATTGCCATGAACCACGACGGCATGCATTACTCGCTTGTATCGCGGGAAGTGGTGGCCGATTCGCTGGAGTGCGCGGTGCAGGGCCACGCCTTCGACGGCCTGGTGTGCATACCCAACTGCGACAAGATCGTGCCCGGCATGGTGCTGGGGGCGCTGCGGGTGAACATTCCCACGGTGTTCGTGTCCGGTGGCCCCATGCTGCCGGGAGTGCAGCCGGGCGGCTGCGGCCCCACCACCGACCTCAACACCCTGTTCGACGGGGCGGGCAAGGTGGCGGCCGGCGCCATGGACGAGGCTGATCTGGCCTATTACGAGAACACTGCTTGCCCCACTTGCGGCAGTTGCTCGGGCATGTTCACCGCTAACTCCATGAACTGCCTCTGCGAGGCGCTGGGCATCGCGCTGCCGGGCAACGGCACCGTTCCCGCCGTGTACTCCGAGCGGCTGCGGCTGGCCAAGCACGCCGGCATGAAGGTGATGGAGCTGGTGGAGAAGGGCGTGCGCCTCACCGATATCCTAAACGGCGCCGCCGTGCACAACGCGATGGAATGCGACATGGCCTTCGGCGGCTCCACCAATACGGTGCTGCACCTCACCGCCATCGCGAAAGCGGCCGGCTGCCCCATCACCATGGACGACTGGGAGGCGGCCAGCGCGCGCACTCCGCACCTGGTGAAGCTGCAGCCTTCCGGGCCGCGGCCGCTCATCGACCTGTACCAGGTGGGGGGCGTGCCGGTGGTGATGGGCGAGCTGGCGCAGCTGGGGCTTTTGGATCAGAGCGCGCTTACCTGTGTGGGCCCCTTGCCGGAGTATTTGGAGAAGTGCTGCAAACCGGCCGACGGGGAAGTGTGCCGCAAGGCCGACAACCCCTTTTCGCCCCAGGGCGCGTTGAAGGTGCTGCACGGCAACATCGCTCCGAACGGGGCCATAGTGAAAAAGGCGGCGGTTGACCCTTCCATGATGAGGCACACCGGCCCGGCCCGGGTGTTCAACAGCGAGGAGGAAGCCTGCGCCGCCATCAACGGGGGCGCCATCGACGGCGGCGACGTGGTGGTCATCCGCTACGAGGGCCCCAAGGGCGGCCCCGGCATGCGGGAAATGCTCACCCCCACTTCTGCCATCTGCGGCATGGGGCTCTCTTCCAGCGTGGCGCTGATCACCGACGGCCGCTTCAGCGGCGCCACCAAGGGCCCGGCGGTGGGGCATGTGAGCCCTGAAGCGGCGGCCGGAGGCCCCATCGCGCTTATCCAGGAAGGGGATTCGGTGACGGTGGACATCGAAGGGGGCGCGCTTACCTTGAACGTTTCCGAAGAAGAACTGGAGGCGCGCCGTGCCGCTTGGCAGCCGCCGGCCCCCAAGCACAACCACGGGGTGCTGGCCAAATACGCGAAGATGGTTTCCTCGGCCGATGAAGGAGCGTACGTTTCATGAGCAATTCCGTAAGCGAACCGCGGCGCACTGCCGCCGCAGTGGGGGCTCCGCGCGGCGCCGGCTCTAAAACCCCGAAGCAGGGGAAAACCATGCTGGGAGCCGAGGCGGTGGTGGCCTCTCTGGAGGCGGAAGGGGTGGACACCGTTTTCGGCTATCCCGGCGGCCAGGCCATCAAGCTCTACGATGCCCTCTACGATTCCCGGCAGATTAACCATGTGCTGGCCCGCCACGAGCAGGGGGCCGTTCACATGGCCGATGGCTACGCCCGCTCTACCGGGCGCCCCGGCGTGGCCATCGTCACCTCCGGCCCCGGCGCCACCAACACGGTTACCGGCATCGCCACCGCCTACATGGATTCGGTGCCCCTGGTGGTGATTACCGGTCAGGTGCCCCGTGCCGTTATCGGCACCGATTCGTTCCAGGAGTCCGATATCGTGGGCATCACCATGCCGGTGGTGAAGCACTCGTTTCTGCTGCAGTCCACCGACGAGCTCACCCGCACCATCCGCGAGGCCTTCCACATCGCCGTCACCGGCCGGCCGGGCCCGGTGCTCATCGACGTTCCCAGCGACTTGGCAGGGGCCAAGATGGTGTTCGAGTACCCGGACGAGGTGAACCTGCCCTCCTACAAGCCCACCTACCGCGGCAACGCCAAGCAAGTGCGCGCCGCATGCAAGTTGATCGAGGCCTCGAAGCGGCCGCTTTTGTACGTGGGCGGCGGCGTGATAAGCGCCAACGCGTCGGAGGAGCTGGTGGCGCTGTCTTCCCTGATGCAGATACCGGTGGTCACCACCCTCATGGGCAAAGGGGGCGTTCCCGCCAGCCATCTGTTGAATTTGGGGGCGGTGGGCATGCACGGGGCGAAGTACTCCAACTTGGCCATGACCGAGTGCGATCTGCTCATCACCTGCGGTGCCCGCTTCTCCGACCGGGTTACCGGGCGGCTTTCTGAGTTCGCCCCGTTCGCGCAGGTGATCCACATCGACATCGACCCCGCTGAAATCGGCAAGGTGCGGGAGGCGCAGGTGCCCATCGTGGGCGATTTGAAGGGCGTGCTGGCTGCCATGGTGGAACAGCTGCGCAAAGACGGCGCGGCGCCGGCCGATTCGGAATGGCTGGAGCGCATCGGCAAATGGCACGAGCGCTATCCCTTCTACCATCCCAACGTGGGGGACGCCACCGACGAGATCGTGCCCGAGGTGGTGCTGAAGAAGCTGTCGGACAAGCTGGATCCACGGGCGTCCATCGTCACCACCGAGGTGGGGCAACATCAAATGTGGGCCCATCAATTCGTGGATCGCGAGGTGCCCCGCAGCTTCCTGTCCAGCGGCGGCCTGGGCACCATGGGCTTCGGTTTCCCCGCCGCCATCGGTGCCGCCGTGGCCCATCCGGGCAAAACGGTGGTGTGCATCGCCGGCGACGGGTCGTTCCAGATGAATAGCCAGGAGATGGCCACCGCCTCCATCAACGGGGCCAACGTGAAGGTGCTCATTTTGGACAACCGCTGCTTGGGGATGGTGCACCAGTGGCAAAAGCTGTTCTACGACAAGCGCTATTCCCAAACGCTGCTAGAACCGGTGCCCGACTTCGTGAAGCTGGCGGACGCCTACGGTTGGCAGGGGAGGCGCATCGCCGACCCGGCCCAGGTGGACGCCGCCCTTGACGAGATGCTGGCAAGCGAGGGGCCCTACCTTTTGGACGTGGCCATTTCCCGTGAGCAGAACGTGTATCCCATGGTGGCCCCCGGCGCTGCGCTGGACAACATCATGGGGGCCATCGACGTGGCGGTGGGGGCGGTGCGCACCGACATGCCCGCCGGCGCCCAGAAGCCCCCCACCGTTTCCCCGTGCGCCCAGCTGGACGCCCAGTTCGGCGGCCGCTGGGAATTCAACCCCGAAGATGTGGGGCAGCGGATGGAGCGCAGCGCGGCCGAAGCGGCGGGGCTTGCCCAGAAGACGGCCCCTGAAGCGGGAGAGGAGGCATAGAGGATGTACCACGTGCTCTCAGTGCTGGTGGAGAACAAGCCGGGCGTGCTGTCCCGCGTCACTGGCCTCATTTCCCGCCGCGGCTTCAACATCGAGTCGCTGTCGGTGGGCCCCACCGAAGACCCCACCATGTCGCGGGTGACCGCCATCGTGGTGGCCGACGATGTGGCCTACGAGCAAATTACCAAGCAGCTTCACAAGCTGATAAGCGTGCACAAGATCACCGACCTCACCAACGACAACGCCATCGACCGCGAACTGGTGCTGTACAAGGTGAACGCCAGCCCCGAACGGCGCAGCGAGATTATAGAGATCGCCAACATTTTCCGGGCGAAGATTGTTGACGTGGGGCGCAATTCCCTTACCATCGAGGCCACTGGCGACGGGCCGAAGCTGAAGGGTTTGGAGGACTTGCTGCGGGCTTACGGCATCAAGGAGACAGTGCGCACCGGCACCATCGCCATGAGCCGCAGCTCGAAGGAATAGGCATCACCGGGCCGGGCGCCCGTGATTATAGAAAACGCAATCAGCCGAGACGAAAGGAAAGCGAACACCATGGCTGTGACAATCTATTACGAAGAGGACGTGAATCCGGAAATCATCAAGAACAAGAAGGTGGCGGTGATCGGCTACGGGTCCCAGGGCCACGCCCATGCCCTGAATCTCAAGGACTCCGGCGTTGACGTGCGGGTGGGTTTGCGCGAGGGTTCGTCCTCCTGGGCCAAGGCGGAAGAAGCGGGCCTGAAGGTGATGACCATGGACACCGCCGCCGAGGAGGCCGACCTCATCATGATCTTGGTGCCCGACGAGCTGCAGCCCCAGGTGTACGAGGAGTTCATTGCCCCGCACCTGAAAGACGGCGATACTCTGGCCTTCGCCCACGGCTTCAACATCCACTACGGCTACATCACCCCGCCCGAGACGGTGAACGTGATCATGTGCGCCCCCAAGGGCCCCGGCCACATCGTGCGCCGCCAGTACACGGAGGGCTCCGGCGTGCCGGATTTGGTGTGCGTTGAGCAGGACGCCACCGGGGATGCCTGGGACATCGCCCTGTCTTATGCCTGGGGCGTGGGCGGTGCCCGCAGCGGCATCATCAAGGCAACCTTCAAGGAGGAGACCGAAGAGGACCTCTTCGGCGAGCAGGCGGTGCTGTGCGGCGGCCTCGTAGAGCTGGTGAAGGCTGGCTTCGAGACGTTGGTGGAGGCCGGTTATCCGCCCGAGCTGGCGTATTTCGAGTGTTACCACGAGATGAAGATGATCGTTGACCTCATGTACGAGAGCGGCATCCACTTCATGAACTACTCCATCTCCAACACCGCCGAGTACGGGGAGTACTACGCCGGCCCGAAGGTGATTAACGAGCAGTCCCGCGAGGCCATGCGCGAAATTTTGGCCCGCATCCAGGACGGCAGCTTCGCTGAGGAGTTCGTGGCCGATTGCAACAACAACCACAAGTGGCTCATCGAGCAGCGCGAAGCCATCAACGACCACGAAATCGAGAAGACCGGAGAGAAGATCCGCTCCATGTTCACCTGGGTTAAGTAGGTTGTTCCGGTGGCCTGTCGGCCACCGGAACCCCTCGTCCGCCGAGGATTCCCCATGCGCCCCGCCTTGGCGCTCAGGGCTTGCCCTCACGGCCCGAAGGCCGCTCGGCTGCCCTTCGGGCCAATCCGGGGCACCTGGGAAACCCTCGGCTACTTGCGTGTCAACCGGCAAGGCTTGATGACAGGGGGACGGGGTTAATGTCATGGGCGGGCTCTGCCCGAAGGGCGCTGTTTGCCTGCGTGCTTGATTCGCCTTTCGTTGCGCGGCGGGGGTAAACGGGCCGCGCGGCGAGGGGTTGCTTGACAGGGGTGAAACCTCTGCTACCATTGCCGTTGGGGAAACCGTTCGAAGTAATCGCACGGATAATGTTTGCAAAAGTTGGTCCGCGGGGGCGCGGGTCACCACTTTGTGCTTTAATGCGCAAGGTATTTGTCAAACGTTATTTAGAGGGGCGGTTATTGTGACGAACGATAATTCTTTTCTTGAACTAGATCTTGAGTCCGATTTCGAGGACTACAACCCACTGGATGAAGTTGAACCGGAGGAAGATGACGACGATTACGTTGGCATCGAGGGCTATCTGGGGGAGGAGCACGCCGCTGAGGAGATAGCGGTTCCGGAAATTCCTGCCGCCGAGCGCATCCAGAACCTGTTCAAGTCGATGGCCCCGCGCCGCAAGACGCTGCTGGGCATCCTCGCCTTCGTGGAAACCCCGCAATCCACCACCGCGCTTGAAGCCAAAGTGGACGAGCTGCAGGCCCACAACTTCTCGGTGTACTCTTCCGGCAACCTGTCCGCCCTGCTGGAGCAGGCGGGCGCCATCACCCGCGTCACCGAAGAGGGCGAGCCCTACGAGAACATCCACAACGAGCCGGAAATCGTGGAAATCGACGGTGTGGAGTATCTCCAGCCGGTGGATCCGCCCGAGATTTACTGGGTGATCACCGAGGAGGGGGCCGAGTACCTGGATTCCGACCGTCCGCTGGACCGCCTGCGCGACATCCTGGAGCAGGACACCCTTTACCTTCCCATTTACGAGCGCATCCTCACCATCTGCGAGGACGGCAAGACCGTGAAGGAAATCAACGCCCAGGTGGACGACGATCCGCTGGTGCAAAAGCCGCGCCTGTACGCGCCGCACTTCATCGATAAGCTGGAGAAGTGCGATGCGCTGGAGTGGGCCGACACCTGGACCACTACTGAAATCGGCCGCGAGGGCCTGGCCATCGTGAAGGAAATGATGGCGACCCAGGGCGGCGATGAGGCCGAGAACGCCGACGCTTAGAGCGCGGAACCTTCCCGAAACTTGTTCCCTTGAGAAAAGGATGCATATCAAATGACTGAAGAAATCACTGAAATCGTGGAGGAAACCGAAGTTGACGAGCCGATGGACGAGGAGACCAAAGCGGCCCTCATCTCCATCACCGAGCAGCGTTCCGCTACCTACGGCCTGCTGTCCCGCCTGTACCGCGTTGAGGTGGATGAGGAGTTCCTGAAGGAAATGAAGGGCATGCGCTTCCCCGCCGCCACCGGCAACAGCCAGGTAGACGAGGGCTACCGCCTCATTGCCACCTTCCTTTCCAACACCTGGGGCAACACCATCACCGATTTGGCCATCGACTACGTGCGCACCTTCATCGGCCACGGCGTGGACGCCTTCTCGGCCGCTTACCCGTACGAGTCGGTGTACACCTCCGAGAAGCGCCTGATGATGCAGGACGCCCGCGACGAGGTGCTGGCCATCTACCGCAGCCAGGGGCTGGACAAGCAGGAAACCTGGAAAGAGGCGGAAGACCACCTGGCGCTGGAACTGGAGTTCATGCAAATCCTGGCCAACCGCACCGTGGACGCGCTGAAGGCCGGCGACGAGGACGCCGCCATCGAGCTGCTCACCACCCAGAAGAACTTCCTGGAGGACCACCTGATGGCCTGGGTGCCCATGATGACCTCCGACATGCGTCGTTTCGCCAAGACGGATCTGTACCGGGGCCTGGCCAGCCTGACCGACGGATTCATGACCGTTGATTTCGAGTTCCTGCAGGACTTGCTGCAGGCGTAGAAATAATTTGCTGGGAGTCGGGAACCTATTCGTTTAGGGAGAGGAGAAGGAGCCATGACCGAGCAAAAAGAGAAGAACGCTCCCGTAGAGGAGGGTTCGAGCGGCGTCATTTCTCGGCGCTCGCTGTTAGTGGGGTTAGGAGGCACTGCGGTTCTTTGCGGCCTTGGCGCTGTGCGCTATGTCGGCTCCGATCCGCTGGTGCGCCCTCCGGGAGGCCAGAACGAGGATCAGCTGGTTTCCGCTTGCATCCATTGCGAGAAGTGCTATGAGGTGTGCCCCCGCAACGTCATCGCTCCTGCTCACATCGAGAACGGCATCTTGAACATGCGCACCCCGGTCATGACCTACAGCCAGGACTGGTGCGACTGGTGTAAGGAAGAGAACGGCGGCGATCCGCTGTGCGTGAAGGTGTGCCCCACCAAAGCGCTGGAACTGCCCCAGGGCGCCACGGCCGAGAACACCCTGCTGGGCCTGGCCGATCTGGACACCGACCTCTGCCTGGCCTACCGCCTCATCGGCTGCCGTTTCTGCTACGACGCCTGCGAGTACGACGCCATCGAGCTGGATGAAAACAACCGTCCCTACGTGATCGACGACAAGTGCAACGGCTGCGGTGCCTGCGAAAGCGTCTGCGTTTCCATGCAGAACGGTTCCATCACCGCCGGCGCCAACCGCCGCGCCATCATCGTCGAGCCCATTCAGTAAGGGAAGGGGATATTCATGAAATCCAACAAGCTTCGCGTCATCATCCCCTTGGTGGTGTTGCTGCTGGTGGCCATCGGCTACGTGACCGCTTTCGGCATCGGCACCATCTCCGCCTTCGGCTGGATGGACATCTCGCTGCTCTGCCCGCTGGGCAGCCTGCTCACCCTGGTGGCCTCCAAGATGGCCGTGCCCCGCGTGCTCATTTCGCTCGTGGTGGTAGTGGTGCTCATTCTGCTGTTCGCCCGCGCCTTCTGCGGCTGGATCTGCCCGGTGCCCGTGGTTTCCAAGATTCGCGGCATTTTCGGCGGCAAGGCTTCCAACACCGACATGACCGGTGTCGCCGCCCTTGAGCCGGAAGCTGCCATGGCCGCCATGGCAGCCGACAAGAAGAAGGCGGCCGGCGACGCGCTGACCGAGGAAGAGAAGAACGCTCTCAAGGGCTGCTCCGGCAGCTGCGGCTCCTGTGCCAGCAAGTTCCAGAAGCTGGACTCGCGCCATGTGATCCTGGGCGGCTCCCTGGTGTCCGCGGCCATCTTCGGCTTCCCGGTATTCTGCCTCATTTGCCCCATTGGCTTGACGCTGGCCACCATCTTGCTGGTTATGCGCCTGTTCGCCTTCGGCGATGTAACCTGGTCGGTGGTGGTGGTTCCCGTCATCCTCATCCTGGAACTTTTGGTGTTCCGCAAGTGGTGCTCGAAGATCTGCCCCATCTCTGCGCTGATGAGCCTCATCGGCAAGGGCAACAAGACCTTCGTGCCCACCATCGACAACGCCAAGTGTCTGGAGTCCGCAAAGGGCCGTTCCTGCGAGATCTGCTCGCAGGTGTGCCCGCAAGGTATCAATCCGCGCCATCCCGAGGCCGGCATGTCCTTCAGCGAGTGCACCAAGTGCCGCGCTTGCGTTGAAAACTGCCCCACCTCGGCGATCAAAATGCCGTTCCTGCCCCAGAAACCCACCGCTATGCCTGCGGGCGACGAGGTGGGGGCAGAGGCCAGCGCATAGGCGCCCAACTTCAAGAAAGAAGATCGTCTTATGACCTTAACCCTGCGTACTGCCCCGGAAGTTGTCCTGTACAAGGGCGCTGTGGGAACCGGCAAGACCTCCGCTCTCGTGGCCGCGGCCGCTGAGAAGGTGGCCGCCGGAGCCGCGCCGGAAAGCCTACTGGTTTTCGCGTCCACTCCCGATGCTGCCGCTCAGCTGGAAAAGCGCCTCGCCGCTGCCGGTGTGGGCGCGGTTCGGGTGACCACGCCCCGGGCTTTCTGCCTGGAGGTGCTGTCCACGCCGGCCGCCCGCGAGGCCACCGGCCGCGACCCGCGCCTGGTCAGTTCGTTCGAGCAGGCCTTCATCATGGAGGACATGAAAGTGTCCGGTTTGAAGATCAAGCGGCTGCGCGAGATGCTCAAGTTCTTCTACCGCGGCTGGACCGAGCTTTCCGGGGAGGACCCGGAGTGGTTGGTGACGGCGGAAGAAGAGTCGGTGCACGGCATGCTGAAGGGGACGCTGGGCTTCACCCGCTCCATCCTCGAACCGGAGCTGGCCGCCCTTACCTGGGGCTACCTGCATGGCCACGAGGATGCGCTGGCGGCGGTTTCGGTAGATCACGTGCTGGTGGACGACTACCAGCAGCTCTCTCGCGCTTCCCAGTTCGTGGCGAACATGGTGGCGCGGCAGTCGGTGACCGCCGCGGCCGATCCGCTGGCGTGCATCGAGGTGTACGACAGCTATCCTTACGGCGCCGGCGTTGACGAGCTGGAGCAGGCCGGTGCCGAAGTGCGCGCCTTGGAGGACTGCCATCTGTGCGGTGCCAGCCTCCATGCGGCCCAGGTGCTGGCGGATGAGTTGGAAGCCGGTGCGGTGGTGTTGGGCAACCCCGATAACCTGGACGCGTCGGTGAGCTTCGGGGAGTTCCCCTGCGATACCTCCCACGATGAGTTCAGCTCCATCGCCCAGCGCGTGGGGCAGCTGTCTGAGGCGGGCGTTACCGCCGAAGACATCTTCCTGCTCACCTTCAACAAGCAGTGGGCCCGTCAGCTCAAGCGCTACCTGACCGAGCAGGGTATCGCGGTGAACAGTGCCTTCGACGGCCGTTTGGCCGCGGGCGACTATCGCGATTACGCCCGTTGCGCGCCGGCGCGGGTAATCACCGCCCTGCAATTGGCGGCCGACCCTGAGAACTGCCTCGCATGGCGTTGCTGGATCGGTTTTGGCGACTACCTGGGCAACAGCGCCGCTTTGTCCGAGATTTACGCATGGGCCAAGGACAAGGGCTATAACCTGCTGGAAACCCTGCAGGCGCTGACCGCAATGGACGCCGGCGCGGCATCGCTCATCTCTGCGGGCGCCGGTCGCATTGTGGCGGCCTATCGCAGCGGCTGCGCGGTGGTGGAGCAGGTGGACGGCTTGTCCGGCCTTGAGCTGATCCGCAAGTTGGTGGCCGCGGTGGACGCCACGGCTCCGGCTTCGGTGCGAGAGACCATTATTCCCGAAAAGGTGGAGGAAATGGTGGTGTCCTTCTGCGCCCCCGTCCCGGGCGCCGCTACCGCCAAGGTCATCGCCGCCACGGTTACCGATCGCCTCACCGACTCCCGGCTGGAAGGCAACGGCGGCGTGATGATGGGCTCGGGCGCCCATGTGGTGGGCTCTTCTCCCAAGGCGCTTTTGGTGTGCGGCTTCGACAACGGGTTCATCCCCGAGCGCGATTACTTCGACACCACGGTGGTGACGCTGGACAAGCAGGAGAAGATGCACGAAGCGGACACCCGCTTCCTCTACACGGTGCTGGGGAAGGCCACCGATCAGCTGCAGGTTTCCTATTTCACGTCCATCGACCTGGTGGGGGCTGAAAAGCTGAAGTTGAAGGTGGACCGCATTCGGTTGAAAAACGGCATGCGCATGGCTAGACTGACTGCCAGCGAGTTCCTGCCGGTGATTCTGCCCACCGACTAGTTTCTCATTCGGGCAAAAGGACCCGTTCTAAGAGCGATTCGCATTTGCAAGGGGGATAAGGGGAATGCGAATCGCTCTAAGAGCGGGTCCTTTTTTTGTTCCGGCGTTCTGTGAACACCGGAACGGCCCGGCGCTGCGGCCCACCGTGGCGCCTGTCCTTGCCCCTCAAAGCTTTCCGTCGCGTGCCGAAGCACGCTCAGCCGCTTTTCGGGGCAATTACGGGCACCACGGTGTGCCTCGCTTGCTTTGGTGGACCTGGGATTCCCCCTTGCCGCCTCGATACGCTGGGCAAAAAAATACCCCTCCGGGCTGGGGGACCCGGAGGGGCTGTTCAGTACGCACGGAGGAGAAGGGGAAACGTGCGTATGTTCTCACGTCCGTTGAGGGGTTGAGAGAGAGGAGGTTTTCACGCAGGAGACAAACAACGGACGATCGGGATATTGAGTTTTCAACAGGCGGGGCCGTGCCCCTCGTGCCTGAAAATCATAATAGGGGAGAGGTTTTTGGATAAAAAGCCGTTTTACCTACAGGTTGAATCTGCGTTTAGCTCCCGTTTCCTGCCAGATGGAATCTCCACCTTTTTGCGATGGGCGGTGTGTTTTCCTTGCCGGCGGGAATGCCGCGGGCTTTTGGCGGGCGGTAAAGTAGAATAGAGCCCTATTAGTACGCTTGATGGCTGGAAGCGGCCGCTTCCAGGAGGTCATATATGGATAACGCTGGCAACCGCCCGGATGGGGCGGGAGTGTTCATAACGTTCGAGGGCGGGGAAGGGGCCGGCAAGACCACCCATATCCGCTTTCTGGCGAAAGCGCTGGAAGGGCTGGGCTATTCGGTGCTCATGCTTCGAGAGCCCGGCGGCACCGAGTTGGGGGAAGCGCTGCGGGCGCTGGTGCTCGACCCAGCCTATGGCCCGGTGAGCCCCCGGTGCGAGATGCTCATCTACGAGGCCGCCCGCGCGCAGCTGGTGGACGAGGTGATCAAGCCGGCGCTGGCCGCGGGCAAAATCGTGCTGTGCGACCGCTTTACCGATTCCACCGAGGCCTACCAGGGGTTCGGCCGCGGCATCGATCGCGAGCAGGTGCGCACCGCCAATGCCTTCGCCGCCGACGGGCTGGTGCCCCACGCCACCTTGCTGCTGCGCTGCGAGGGGGCTGCCGAGGGGCTGGTGCGCGCCACCCATCACGGCAGCGCCGACCGGCTGGAGCAGGCGGGGCTTGACTTTCATCAGCGGGTGGAGCTCGGCTTTGGGCAAATGTGCCGTGAAAGCGACGGCCGCATCCGCGTAATCGACACGTCAGGCCCGAAGTCGCTCACGGCGGCCCAGGTGTTCTCGGCGCTGGTGGACGTGGTGCCGGCGCTGGCGGACTCGGCCCTGTTCGACGAAGACTACTTCTCGGTTTTGGACGTAAAAGCCCATGGGTGACGCATTCGACTGCATAGTGGGCCAGCCGCAGGTGCGCGAGTTTCTGCGCGCCACCACCGCCAACGACCGTATTAGCCACGCCTATCTGTTCGCTGGGCCCGCCGGCTCGAACAAAACTCAGGCCGCCTATGCCTTCGCCCAGGCCATTTTGTGCCCGAAGGGGGCGAAGGGCCCCCGGGGCGGCCGCTGCGGGGCGTGCGATGCCTGCGACAAGGTGATGCGGCGCAAGCATCCTGACGTGCGCTATTTCGCCCCCGAAGGGGCCAACGGCTACCTTATCGAGCAGATGCGCGAGATGGTGACCGATGCCTCCATGGCCCCCATTCAGGCGAAAAAGAAGGTGTATATCATCGACCGGGTGGACCAGCTGGGCACTTCGGCCGCCAACGCATTCCTGAAAACCTTGGAAGAACCGCCGGGCAACGTGGTGTTCATCTTGCTGGGACGCACCTGCGATGGCGTGCTGCCCACCATTCTGTCCCGCTGCCAGGTGGTGCCCTTCCGGCACATCCCGGCGTCCGAGGCGGCCGGGATCGTGGCTCAGAACACCGGCGCCTCTTTGCTGCACGCCCGCATTGCCATCGAAGCTTGCGGCGGTTCCATCAGCCGCGCCATCGAATTCCTGGCGGCCGGGTCGGCCCGCATGGAGTTCAGGAAGCGGGTGCTGGACACGCTGGAGCGGCTGCGCCACTGCGAAGACTGGGACGTGGTGGGCATGGCGGCCGACCTCATTAAGGCCGCCAATTTCCCGCTGGACGCCGCGCGGCAGCAGTTCGAGCAGGAGCTGGCCCAGAACCAGGATTTCCTGGCGAAGTCGGCGCTGCGGCAGCTGGAGGCGCGCCAAAAGCGCCAGATCACCGCAAAGTCGTCGGAGTGCATGCGGCAGCTGACCTCCATAATCCGCTCGTGGATTCGGGACGTGATGATGATCTGCAGTGGCTGCTCCGATTTGGTCATCAACCAGGACGTTCTGCCAGCGCTGCAGGCGGCTGCCCAGCGGGCCACGCTGCCCAGCGCCCTCTGTGCTTTGCGTGCGGTGGACGAATGCGAAGCCTCCATTGCCTATAATGTTTCCCCAGAAGCCTGCATCGATGCGCTTCTGTTCAAAGTGAAAGAGGTAATTTCGTGACGAAAGTCGCCCCGGTACATACTGCGTACAATCCGAAGACCCTGTGGTTCGATCCGCAGGGGCTTGAAATATCCAAAGGCGACGCGGTGGTGGTGAGCACCGCCCGCGGCCTTGAGTTCGGCCGGGCGGCCGGCAACTTGCTGGAGGTGGACGAGGCCCAGATCAAGGCCCTCAAAACTCCGCTGAAGCCGGTGGAGCGGCTGGCCACCGAGGAGGACATCGAAAAGGCCGCCTCCCTTGAGCAGCAGGGGCGCGAGGCCCTTCCGCTGTTCAAGGAGATGGTGGAAGAGTCCGGCGTCGAGATGCACCCGGTGGCGGTGGAGTTTCTGTTCGACGGCGACAAGGCCGTGTTCTATTTCGAATCCGAAGAGCGGGTGGACTTCCGCGATTTGGTACGGAAGCTGGCCGGCCACTTCCATGTGCGGGTGGACATGCGCCAGATCGGCGTGCGCGACGAGGCCCGCATGGTGGGCGGCCTGGGCCATTGCGGTCAAGAGCTGTGCTGCAAGCGGCTGGGGGGCGAGTTCTGCCCGGTGTCCATCCGCATGGCCAAAGAGCAGGACCTCTCGCTGAACCCGCAGAAAATCTCGGGGCTGTGCGGCCGTCTCATGTGCTGCTTGCGCCACGAGTTCGACGCCTACAAGGATTTCAAGACCCGCAGCCCCAAGGTGGGCGCCACCGTAACCACGCCGGCCGGCCCCGCAAAAGTGGTGGATCTGGACGTGCCCCGCGAGCTGGTTTCGGTGCGCATCGAAGGGGAGAAGCCAGTTCGCATCCCCATCGCCGGCTTCGAGAAGAAAGAAGACGGCTCGCGCCCCTCGGTGGTGACCGAGGACGCATGGGCCGCCGCCAACGAGGAAACCCAGGCGCGCATCGGCGGCGAATCCGCCCTGTTCTCCACCTCCCAGTTCACCGGCGCCGACAAGCTGGCGGAGGCGGGTGCGGTGCGCCGCAACCCTTCGCGCAAAAAGTCGCAGCCCGGCGCGGGTTCTGGTTTCGGCAAGAGTGGCGAGCGCAGCCGCCGCGGCCGTCAGGACAAGGTTTCGGTGAAGCCGGCGGAGCGCAAGCCGCGGCGCCGCTCCACCACGCTTTCCACCGACGGCTCCGTGCCCCAGGAGGGGCAGGCGGCCAGGCGAGGGGGCGAGTGCAGCGATGAGCAGCGGCACGGAAACGCCAAGCGGCAGCGGCCGCAGGCGGCCCGTTCCGGCGGCCAGGCGAAGGGGGAGGCGGCGGAAAAGCGCCGTTCCTCTTCCGGCAAGCAGCGGCGCCAAGGGCCCCGGTCCGAAGGGGCCGAGCGGCCGAAGAAGGCCACCCGCCCCGGTCAGCGCTCCAGCGGCCTGTCCCGGCCGCCGGCCGCGCCGGCATCCGGCGGCGGCGCTGCGGCAGAGGGCGCCTCGTCGTCGCGCCGGCGCCGTCGCCGTCGCAGCAGGGGCACCGGGGAAGCCCAGGAGTAGCGGTCCGCCGCCAGTAACGCAACGGAGAATTCCATGAACGCTGATTACGCTTTGCTCACCGACTTGTACCAACTGACCATGGCCCAGGGCTATTGGGATTGCGGAAAAGCCGAAGAGGAGGCCTGCTTCCACATGTACTTCCGCGATTATCCCTTCAAGGGGGGCTTCGCCATCGCGGCGGGCATGCAGCAGCTGGCCGAGATTATTGACGACTACCGCTTCAGCGAAAGCGACGTGGCCTATCTGGCCACGCTGCAGGCGCCGGGCGGAGGCCCCTTGTTCAGCGGCGATTTCCTCGAGGGGCTGCGGGATTTCCGCCTCACCCTTGACATCGATGCCGTTCCCGAAGGCACCGTGGTGTTCCCCCACGAGCCCTTGGTGCGGGTGACGGGCCCCATCGACCAATGCCAGTTGCTGGAAACCACCCTTTTGAACTGCGTGAACTTCCAAACCCTCATCGCCACGAAGGCGGCGCGGGTGTGTCTGGCTGCCAAGGGGGCGCCAGTGGCGGAGTTCGGCCTGCGCCGTGCCCAGGGGCTGGGGGGCGTGTGGGCGTCGCGGGCGGCCGTGGTGGGCGGCTGCGCCTCTACCAGCAACGTGCTTGCGGGCAAGCTGTTCGACATCCCGGTTTCCGGAACCCATGCCCACTCCTGGGTGATGGCCTTCGACAGCGAACTGGAAGCTTTCCGCGCTTACGCCCGCGAGTTTCCTCGCAATTGCGTACTGCTGGTGGACACCTACGACGTGGAGCAGGGGCTGAAAAACGCCATCACGGTGGGTTTGGAAATGAAATACCGTGGCGAACATCTGGCCGCTGTGCGCATTGATTCGGGCGACCTGTCCTGGCTTTCCAAGATGGCGCGGCGCATGCTGGACGAGGCGGGGCTCACCGACACCGGCATCGTGCTCTCCAACGACCTGGACGAGTACACCATCAAGTCCATCTTGGATGAAGGCGCCCCCGTCACTTCGTGGGGGGTGGGCACGAAGCTGGCCACCGCCTATGAGCAACCCACGTTGGGAGGCGTGTTCAAGCTTTCGGCGGTGCGCCAGAAGGGGCAAGCCCAATGGACGCGCCGTTTGAAGATATCCGAAACCGCTGCGAAGCTGACCACTCCCGGTGTGCTGGACGTGCGGCGCTACTACCATGACAGCGGCCGTTTGGCGGGCGACATGGTGTTCGATGTGACCAGCGGCGTTGACGGGCGCGAGGTGATCATCGATCCGGCCGATGACCTGCGCCAGAAAAAGCTTTCCGGCCTGCGATTCGAAACCCTGCTGAAGCCTCTGGCCCGCAACGGCAAGTCGGTGCTGGACGGCTTGGGCACCAGCGCCCTAGCGGCCCAGGCGCGGGCGAAAGAAGGGCTTGCGTGCCTGGACGAAAGCCAGCTGCGCATGCTCAACCCCCACACCTATCCGGTGGGGCTGGATTGCAAATTGTTCGAGGTTCGCCGTTCTTTGGTTTCAGAGCTGCGGGATGTGGTACCGTAATGTTTTTGGGCTGGCGCGCCGGCGGCTATGGGTCCCGCGTTGCGGCCGAAGCGAGGAAGCGCCTTCAGGCCCTGTTCGTTTGAGAGCTAAGGATGATGATCAATGATCAGGATAATTACCGACTCTGTGGCCTCCATTCCCAAAGAGGAGGCAAAGCGGCTGGGATTGGAAGTGGTGACGCTCTACGTGAACCACAATGGCGAGGAGTACGCCGATGCCGAGCTTGACCTGGACCAGTTCTATGCCGGTATAAACGAGATGGTAAACAACATTCCCACTACCAGCCAACCCTCCCAGCATGCTTTTGAGGAGCTTTTTGAAAAGGCCGCGCAAGCGGGCGATGAGGTGCTGGGTGTGTTCATTTCCTCGAAGTTTTCCGGCACCTTTGACGGTGCCATCCGGGCGGCGCGGGCAGTGCAGTCCCGAAACATTGATTTCAAGTGCATCCTCATGGACTCCATGTCCAACGGTTACGACGAAGCATGGCCGGTGTACGACGCGGTGGACAAGCGCGATGCCGGCGGCAGCTTGGAAGACTGCGCCGCCGCGGTGTGGAGCGGCATCACCTGTACCCGCTGGCTGTTCAGCCCCGAAACCCTGACGTTTTTGCACAAAGGGGGGCGCATCGGCGGCGCGGCGGCGCTTTTGGGCAACGCCATCAAGCTGGTGCCCATCCTTACGGTGATCGACGGCGCTGCCGAAACGTTCGCGAAAGTGCGCACCCGCAAAAAGGCCCTTGAGCGCATGGTGCAAAAGCTCAAGGAGGACATGTCCCTCCATGGGCTGAAGCGCCTGGCGGTGCACTATATCGGCGACAAGGCCCCGGCGCTGGAGTGGGCGCGGGACACCATTATTCCGTTGGTGGGGCACGAGGTGCCCATTTTGCCGGTGAGCCCGGTGCTGGGTGTGCACACGGGCCCCGCCATCGGCATCGCCTATGAGTGCAATTCCCCGCTGGAAGGCAAGCTCACTGCTCCCTACAACGAAAGCATTTTCGCCATGGGAGTGTAAAGCCCCGTGCCTACGTTTCCCACAAAAGCCGGACGATATGGAAAGGATTTCTATGCGCACTTGCAATTTGGTAGTTGATTCCTGCTGCGACCTTCCTTACGAACTGCTGGAGGCCGATGGCTTATACCTGCTGAACTTCCCGTACCTGATGGACGGCGGCTCGTTCTTCGACGACCTGTTCCAAAGTCGCAAGCCGCAGGATTTCTACGATGCGATGCGCAAGGGGTCGGCACCCACCACCTCCCAGGTGCCCATGCCCCAGTTCCTGGAACTGTTCCGTTCGCTGGCCGCCACGGGAAGGCCCTCGGTATACCTTTCGTTTTCCAGCGGCCTTTCCGGCAGCTACGATGCGGCCGTGCTGGCGCTTTCGCAGCTGCAGGAAGAAGGGCTTGATGCTGAAATCTACCTGGTGGACACCCATTTGGCTTCTATTGCCGAAGGGGTTCTGGTCCATGAAGCCATCCACCAGTGGAAGCGGGGCATGTCCGCGGCCGATTTGGCGGCATGGGCCCGGGAGGCCTGTTATTTCGTGAACGAGCAGTTCATGGTGGAAGATCTAGACACCCTGCGCCGCGGCGGCCGCATTCCCTCCACGGTGGCGGTAGCGGGCACTGCGCTGGACGTGAAGCCGCTGCTGGCCATCGACAAAGACGGCCGGCTGGCGGTGACGGGCGTAGCGCGCGGCCGCAAGAAGGCCATGAAGGCACTGGTAGAAGACTTCCTGAAGCGCAAAAGCGAGGACAACCAGATATCCACGGTGCTCATCGGCCACGCCGACTGCCCCAAAGATGCCCAGAAGCTGAAGGAGCTGCTGGTGAAAGCGGACGAGTCGGTGATACCGGTCATCTGCAACATTGGCCCGGTAATCGGCAGCCATGTGGGGCCCGGCATGCTGGCGGTGGGCTTTTGGGGCCAGGACAAGCGGGAGAACCTTTCCCTGGCCGACAAAATTGCCCGCAAGGTGAAAGGGGGCCGCGACTAATGGCCAAGATTGTTGCCCTGTTTGGCAAGGAGGACTTTGCCTCCGCCGCCTCCGAGCGCCTCAAGGCGGCCGGTTATGGCATCTCCTCCGACGCTGCCAGCGCCGATATTGTGGTGAGCTATTGCGAAACCCAGCAGCAAATCGAGGATCTGTATTTCGGCGACGAGGGCTTTGTGAGCCACCTGAACAAAGGGGCGCTTTTGGTGGACCTGTCTCCTGCTTCCCCCAATTTGGCCCGGGACATCTCATCGGTGGCGCTGGTTTCGGGGCTGAACCTGGTGGAAGCGCCTTTGGTGGTGCGCGACATCACGCTTGAGCAGTGCTTCGGCCGCGAGAATTTGTTCTGCTACGTGGCCGGGGAAGAGGACGTGGTGGCCGGCGCCCGCGATTTTTTGGATGTGCTGGTGTCCGATGCGGTGGCAACCGGCGGCGCCGGCAGTGCCCAGCTTGCCAAAGCGGCCCATACGTTGCAGGTGGCGGCGCAGGTGATCAGCACGGTGGAGGCCAACGCCCTCTACCACGCGGTGCATCGCTTCTCGGCGGGAGAGGGGGTGCCGGACGCGATGCCGGCCGCCTTCGCCTGCGGAAACGAGGGGCTGCTCAAGGCCGTCCAGGAAAAGCGCTTCACCAGCGACTTCACGGTGGAGTTGTTCCTTTCGGAGGTTTCCGCCGCCCTCACCACTGCCGATGACGCCGATTTGATCGTGCCCCAGGCGGAATCGGCGCTGCACCTTTTGGAGCTGCTGGCCATCATCGGCGGCTCCGATTTGGCCGTAGCGGCGCTTTCGCTGGTGTTTGGCGAGGACGATGAGTCGCGCCGTGCCGGGTTGGATTGGAATCGGGCGAACGAGGTGTACCGCTCCCACGATCACGGGGACGAAGACGCCGATGAGGCCGAATACGATGACGACGACCTGGACGATTATGGCGACTTCTTCACCTTCGACTACTCTTCCAACTGACGCGGCCGCCCGGTTGGCCTGCTGCAGGGAGTGCCCGCGCCGTTGCGGGGCAAACCGCACTGCCGGCCAGCGGGGGGTGTGCGGTGCATCTGACCAGGTGGAAGTGGGGCGCATTGCGCTGCACTTCTGGGAAGAGCCGCCCATAAGCGGCACCGACGGCAGCGGCACGGTGTTCTTCGGCCACTGCTCCCTTGGCTGCGTGTACTGCCAGAACGGCCGCTTGGCAGCGGGGGAGGCAGGGAAGCCCTATGCAATTGACCAGCTGGCCGACGGGTTTTTGCGGCTGCAAGGGCAGGGGGCCCTCAACATCAACATGGTGACCGCCTCCCATTACGGCCCCCAGGTGCGAGAGGCGCTGCGGCGGGCGCGAAAGCGCGGCCTGCACCTGCCCGTTGTGTGGAACACCTCCGGCTACGAGACAGTGGAGGCCGTCCGCGCCAACGAGGGCGCCGTGGACGTGTACCTGGCGGATTTTAAATACGCCCGCGCCCAGACGGCCCATGCGTTCTCGGCCGCTGCCGATTACCCGTCGGTGGCCCTTGCCGCCATCGACGCCATGGTGGAGGCGGTGGGAGCTCCGGCGTTCGACAGTTACCACGGGCAGCGGCGCATGGTGCGCGGGGTTCTCGTTCGCCACCTTCTGCTGCCCGGCCACGAGGATGAATCCTTCGAGGCGCTGCGGCTTTTGTACGGCCGTTTTGGCGATGGCGTGCTGTATTCGCTGATGAACCAGTACACGCCGGTGATTTCCCGCCGCGCCGCGGAAGGGAGGGGCAACGCCGCCGAAATGCTGGCCCGTTACCCCGAACTGGGACGCGCAGCCGATGAAGGGGCCTACCAGCGCCTGCTGGATTTCGCCGACAGCCTGGGGATGGATGACTACTTCTGGCAGGAGGGACAGGCGGCCGACGAGTCCTTCATCCCCGAGTTCGAGTAGGCATTTTGACAACGCGCTTCCGTTTCCATCGCACAACTGCTCCCATGCGGCCCTTGTGGTAGGGTGTAATGTAGTTTTCAATCAAAAGAAAGAGGAATCATGGATCTTGCGGCATTCCATTCCATCAGCTACGGGCTGTACGTCGTCTCTTCGGTAAACGATGAGGGTCGCAAGTGCGGCTGTGTAGTGAACACGTTCCAGCAGGTGACCAACGAGCCTTTGCAGGTGAGCGTGGCCTTGAACAAGGAAAACGTTACCTTGGCGGCGGTGCTTGAGAGCGGCCGTTACTGCGTGACAGTACTGGATCAGGAAACTCCTCTGGAGCTGATTGGCGTTTTCGGGTTCCGCAACAGCATCGAAACCGACAAATTCGCCGATGCAGCGTTTGAGGTAGATGCTGCTGGCTTGCCGCTGTTGTTGGAACACGGCGTGGCGGCATTTTGCTGCTCGGTTGTGGGCACGGTGGATATGGGCACTCATCTGGTGGTGTTCGGCCAGGTGGATGACGCTAAGGTGCTGGGAAAGGCGGAGCCGCTCACTTATGCTTACTATCATGCGGTGAAGCGGGGGAAGACGCCGCCAAAGGCCTCGTCCTATATTGCCGACGAGGCGCAAGGGGCGAGCGGGGCCCTGGCGGACGATGCGGAGACTACTGTGGCGAAGTGCGGATGGCGCTGTACAGTGTGCGGCTACATCGTGGAGGGGTATCCGGACGGGCTGCCGGAGGATTTCCGTTGCCCGGTGTGCGGGGTGGGGCCCGAGATGTTCGAGCGCATCACCTTGTAGAACTGCCGTTTCCGATGCGCTGCAACTGAAGTGCCTCCCTTCGGAGGCGCTTCACTTTTATGGGGCAGATGGGCCGTGGGGCGGAGGTTTTCGCTTACCATAGGGGCGTATGAAAAGCGAGAGAATGGGCGGACCATGGGATTTTTCGAAGACGCGGTGGCAGCGGGGCGCGGGGCGGTGGGCACGGCCCAGCGGGCGGCGGCGAAGGCCGGCGCCTTGCACCTGGACTTCGTGGCGGAATTCGTTGCTTTGGCCCGCCGTTGCGCCGAGCGAGGATGGCATGAGGCCAATGGGGGCAACGGATCGCTGTGGCTGACGGAGCGGCAGCGCGCGGCGCTGGCGCCGTTTTTGGATACTCGGCCAATGGAATGGACGATGCTGGAGCAGCCGGTGCCGGGCCTGGCCAGCGAGCAGGTGCTGGTTACAGCGGCCGGCTGCCGCATGGACGAGCTTGCCCGCAAAGGCGCCAGCTGCCTGGGGGTGGTGGAGCTGGACATATCCGGCAGCGCGTGGCGGCCGGTGTTCGGGTTTGAGAGGGGCGCCCGCCCCACCAGCGAGCTGAACGGACACTTGCTGGTGCTGGAGGTGCGCGGGAAGGCCACGGGCGGCGAGTCCAGGCTGGTGTACCACTGCCATCCGGCGGAAATGGTGGCCTACGGCAAGATGGCCGACCCCTCTGCGGAGGCCATCACCGAGGGGCTGTGGCGCGCCATGACCGAAACGGTGATGTACGTGCCCGAAGGGGTGGGCTACGTGGGCCCCTTGGTGCCCGGCAGCCTGGAATTGGCCCGTGCCAGCGCCGAAGCTGCGGCGGTTTATTCCTGCACGGTGTGGGCGAGCCACGGCCTCATGGCCACGGGGGCCACGGCCGAGGAGGCGTTCCGGCGCATGGAGGTGCTGGTGAAGGCGGCCTCCATTTGGCTAGCGTGCCGCAGTGCGGGGATGGGGGCGCAAGATTACCGCGCTTCGGTGCCCGATGAAGTGCTGGAGGGCATTTGCGAGAAGCTGGGGCTGCCGTTCAACCGCGCCCTTTTGGGGCGATAGGGGGTTTCCTTGGATTTTACAGCGATACCGGTTGTGGCCCAGGCCCCGAACCGCGAAGCCTGTTTCGCCGAAGCGGCCCGCCTGGCCGTGCGGATGGTTGCCGAAAAGAGGCGCGTGACGGTGATCGCCGCCGACTTCGACGAAGCGGCAGAGCTGAAGCGGCTGCTGGGACAAGACGACCGCGGTTTGGGAGTGCGGGTAATCACGTTCGACCTTTGGCTGGAGGACGCCTGGCAGCTGTGGGGCGATGGGCGCAGCCTCGTGGAGCCGTCCCAACGGCTGGCGCTGGCCTGGCAGGTTGCCGCTGAGGCTCCAGACCTTCCGGCGCAGCCGGCAACGATGGCCCCGTGGCTGGCGCGGGCGGCCCGCCAGGCGCTGCCCTGGCTCTGCGATGCGCCCCTCCGCGCGCTGGAAGGAAGCGAGCCGGCGGTGACGGAGGCCCTTCGGCTGTACTCGGAAGCTTTGGAAGTGCGGGGGCTGGTGGAACACAGCCAAGCCTGTTGGCTGCTGGGGCAACCGTGCCATGCCCGCCCCGGCGCGGATGAGGCTTTGGTGCTGGCGGGGCAGTGGCCCGTCCAGCTGCCGTTGGCGCAGCAGTGGCTGTTCGGGAAGCTGGGGGCGGTGGCGGTGGCCAACGGCCGCACGGCGCCGTCGCGTCCCGGCGGCGAGCTGGGCCAGTTGCTCGGGCGCCTGTACGGTTCCAGGAGTGAGGCCGTTTCACCGGGCGGGGCGCTTCGGGTGGCGCTGGCCACCGGCAAAACCGCCGAGCTGCAGCTGCTGGCGGAAACGGTGGCCGCCCTTGCGGAGACGGATTTTGGCGCAGCGGAGGGAGAAACCGCGCTTGCCTATCGCGTCGTGGTGGCCGACACCGATCCGGTGGGGCTTTTCGAGCTGCTGCGCGCTAACCGTGAAACAGGGAAACTGCATTTGCTGGTGCGGGGGCCAGTGGCGTTCTCCGACACCTTTGCCGGCCGTTTTGTGGCGGCGTGGGCGGCGGCGCCTCAGGGAGGGCTTCCGGTGTGGGAGGACTTGGCGGCCAATCCGCTTTCGGGGCTTCGGCAGCAAACGCTGCTGAGTTTGTCGCGCCAGTGGGCTGCCAACCGGGCCCTTGGGGCTGCGGAGGCGCTGCGCATGCTGGCGAACGAGAGCCCTACGGCTCGCGCCCTGCTGGAGGCGTCGGGCGGCAGTGTCGCCACGATGGTCGACGGATTGCGCGCCGCGGTGGCGGCGCTGCCGATAGACGAGGGGCGTAAGCTGGTGGAGCTGTCCGCCCTTTCGGCTTTTGCCGGTTTGGCCCGCCAGATGCTTTTCGGCAGTTGCTTCGAAAGTGCCGTTGAACTGTGCGCCGACGTGCACATCCCCGTGTCATTGGAAAGCGCTCCGGCCGCTGATGGGGCTGCGGGGGAGGCGCCGGTGCTGCTGTGCGACCTGGCTACGGCGGCCCAGCTGCCGGCCGGCTGCGCCCGCGCCTTGCTGTTGACGAAAATGAACCGCGATGAGCGGCCCGGAGGCATCACGGCCGGATCGTTGGAAGCGCTGCTGTCCAAATTCGCCTTGCCCGACCAGCAGGAGGGGGCCCAGTTGCTGCGGCAGCGGCTGTGGGACGCCCTGAACGTGCCCACGGAGGCCGTGGTGCTGGAGCGGTCGCTGACCGACGCTGCCGGCGAGCCCGCCTACCCTCATTTCCTCATGCAGGAAGTGACCGACTGCTTCCGGGCCGATCCCACCTGCAGCGACGACCTTTTGCGCGACAGCCAGCTGCCCCGGGTGCTGGCCCCCTATTGCAGCACGCTCGCGGAAACCCGGTTCCTTCATTGCCTGGGGGTTGACGAGGGCGCTCCGGCAGCCGTGGAAGAGGCGCAGCTGCCCATGGGCCAGGTGGGGGAGCGGTGGCGCCCGTTCATCGCTTTGCCGAAAACGGAAGGGGCGAACGGCGGCGCGATGCGGCTTTCCCCGTCGGCCATCGAGAGCTTCCTCTCATGCCCGTACCTCTGGTTCGTGCAGCGGCGCTTGGCGCTGCAGGACACAGAGGAGGGTTTCGGCCCCCTGGAGCGGGGCACATTCGTGCACGAGGTGATGCAGCGCTTCTACCAGCAGCTGGTCGAGGGCCAGGTGCCGCGGGTGACGCCGGACAACTTGGAAGAGAGCCGCGCGCTTCTGGCCCAGGTGTTCCGCGAAGTGGTTGAGGCCCAAGAGGGCCATGAGGCAGGACGGCGCTACGTAGCGGTGACCCCGTGGGAGCAGCGGTTGCGGGAAGGGCTTTTGCCCCAGCTCTCCGGTGCCTTGGGCCAGCAGTCCCGTTGGTTGCCCGGCTTCGCCCCCGCTTATCATGAATGGCATTACGGGTTCGATCAGCCGGTGCCCTACGCCGGCCAGCATCTGTGCGGCAGCGTGGACCGCATCGACGTGGACGGCAACGGGCGCGCGGTGGTGATCGACTACAAAACCTCCCTCGATGACGGCTACCGCCTGATGGCGCTGGCGGCAGAGGAGGGCGAAGAGCCCCAGCCCCAGCTGCCCCGCAAGGTGCAGGCGCTCATCTACGCCCAAGTGGTGCGGCAACTGCTGGGGCTTGAGGTGGTGGCCACCTTGTACCTCAACCCGCTCACCGGCGAGGTGGAAGGGGCCTACGACGGCCTGGTGCTGGGGCCTGCCCAGATCGAAGGCTTCCCACCCAAGGGCATCAGCGTGCAGGAAGCGGGCTTTCCCAGTTTCGGGGAGCTGCTAACGTGGGTTGAAGAAACAGTGGGGGAGCGGCTGGGGCAGTTGTTCGCCGGCGAAATTGCCCCCTGCCCGGCAGACGCGCAGGCCTGCAAGTACTGCCCTGCACTTTCCTGCGAAAGGAGGTTGGGATAGTGAACCTCGACACCTTGGGAGCCACAGGGCCCCAGCGTCAGGCCATCGAAACCCTCGACCGCCCGCTGCTGCTGTGCGCCGGCGCCGGCTCCGGCAAAACCTTCACATTGCAGCAGCGCATCGCCTACGCCCTTTCGCCGGAAAGCGGGCCGGCGGTGGAAGGGGTGGACCGCGTTTTGACCATCACCTTCACCCGCAAGGCCGCTGGCGAGATAAAGAGCCGCGTGCGCAGCGTTTTGCGGGAAAACGGCATGGCGGAAGAGGCGCTGAAAGTGGATGATGCCTGGATATCCACCATCCACGGCATGGCGCTGCGCATCCTGCGCGAGCACGGGCTGGAGCTGGGGCTGCCTCCCCGTCTTGCCCAGCTGGAAGAAGACCGCGCCGCCGAGCTGCGGCAACGGGCCTTCGATGTGGTGCTGCGGGAAAGCGAGGGGCAGCCGGAGAGCCCCTTGGCGCAGCTGATTGCGGCTCTGGGGGCCACGGGGAAGGGCTCCGATGCCCGGGCTCTCACGTTCGCCCTCATGAAGCACGGCGACACCTTGACCGCCGGGCTGGATGCCTTCGATTTCGGCCCCGCCGCCGCATCCCCTTCGGGAATCATGCGGCAGGCAGCTGCGGGTTTGGAAGAGTTCCTGGCCGGCGGAGGATCGCCGAAGCAGATGGAAAAGGCTGAAGAGGCGCTGCGGCAAGTGCGGGAGCTGCTGGAGAGCAGCGGCTCTCTGACCTACCGGCAGGCGGCCGCCGCGCTGGCGGGCCTAGGGTTGCCGAGCGCCCAGGGAAAGGCGAAAGAGGCGGTACGCGCCTTGAAGACCTCCCTTGCGGGGCTGGTCATGGAGTGCGTTCTCGGCTGCAACGAAGCAGTGGCTGAAAGCCTCATGGCCGTGGCGCGCCGCGTTCAGGAGGAATACGGGGCGCTCAAGCAAGAGGCGGATTGTGTGGACACTGCCGACATCCTCCGCCTTGCTTACCGGGCCTTGAGCGACAGGCCCCTGTTGCGGCAGCAGCTGCAGCAGCGGTTCCAGCTGATCATGGTGGACGAGTTCCAAGACACCAACCAGCTGCAGATAGACCTCATCGGGCTGCTTTGCCGCCCCGGCCTTACCAACCTTTGCACGGTGGGGGACTCCCAGCAGTCCATTTATCGGTTCCAAGGGGCCGATGTGAACGTGTACCTGAAGCACAAGCGGCAGATGACCGGCGAAGCGAAGGCGCGCTCTTTGCAGCTGGACGCCAATTTCCGCAGCCATGGCGACATCCTCGCCTTCGTGCGGCGGATCTGCGGCGCCCCCGGCTTCTTTTCGGAGGATTTCCTCGATTTGCAGGCGGGACGCAACGAGGAAAAGGCGGCAGCATCGGGCGCTTACCGGGCCTTGGCCCCGCGCATTTCAGTGGCGCTTACCTCCTACGGCTCGAAGCAGCGGGGCGAGACCGCCAAGACCGCTTTCGCCAAACAGCAGGAGGCCCGCCACATCGCCCAATGGTTCGCCCGTCTGCGCATGGCGGGCCATGACGCGGGGGACATGGTGCTGTTGCTGGGCAGCACCACCCACTTGGACGTTTACGCCGACGCGCTTCAGCAAGAGGGTTTCAGCTGCCATATGGAAGGCGGGTCGGGCTTTTACGGCACCGCCGAGTCCAAACTTGCGGCCAGCCTGTTGCGGGCGCTGGTATGCCCTTTGAATACGAGGGATTTGTTCGAGGCGCTCTCGGGCCCCATGTTCCAGCTTTCCGCTGACGATTTCATGACGCTCTCCACCGTGGTCAAGGCCAGTGGCGAACAGTGCGCCGAGGTGCGCCGCCGCTCCATCGGGCGCCCCTTTGTCGTGGGCGATGGCGACGGGGCGGAAACCGAAGAGACGGACGGGGAGGTGCTGCAGCCGTTGCTGCCGGCCCCCGGCGCCGCCCTTGGGCGGGTGCTGGAGATTTGGTGCCGCGCCCAGGCCACCGTGCGCCGCGACGGGCCCGCGTGCGCGCTGCGGCAGCTAGCCCGGGAAAGCGGCTACTTCTCCCGCTTGCAGGAGGAAGGGGTTACCGGGCAGGCGAAGGCGGCCAATTTCCTGAAGGCCATTACGGTGGTGGAGGGGCTGCAGGCGCAGCCGGGCGCGGGGACGGCCCAGGTGGCCCAGCGCTACCAGGCGCTGGCCGCCGGCAACGAGAAGCTGGGATCGCTGCAGGGCGACGGCGGCCAATCGGTGCGCATCATGACGGTGCACGGCTCGAAGGGGTTGGAGTTTCCCTTCGTGGCGGTGGCGGACTGCTACACACTGCGCCCCGAATCCGGCGCTCTGCTTTGCGCGGTGCGCGACGGCCGGGCGGCGGCCAGCTTGGCGTCTTCTTTGGGGGACGATGGGCTGAAGGCGGCCTTCGAGAAGGCGCGGACCACGGTTAAAAACGATGAGGAGGGCGCCCCGGGACTGCCCCCGCTTGCCCGTCACCACCAGGGCATCCGAGAGGAGAGCGCCCAGGAAGGGCTGCTGGAGAAACGGCGCTTGTTCTACGTGGCCGCCACCCGCGCCAGCGAGGCCATGCTGGTTTCGCTGTGCGTGAACAACACCAAAGAGGGGCTTGCCCCCAAAGGGGTTCAGGCGGATGTGCTGGGGGCGCTGTTTGGCGAAGAGGTGCCCCGCCAAGATGGCACGGCGGATTACGGGGGGTCCCAGCCGCTGGAGTTCGCCTTCATCGATGCCGACCGGCTGTGGAACGAACAGTCGGAAGAGGAGCGGGAAGAGACGGCCGGTGCCGCAGAGGGCCGGGTGGTGGAATACCCGCCGCTTTCGCCCGACCCCGCGCCTGCCGTTGTCGCCGGTTGGGGCGACGGCCAGGGCCTTGTGTCCTATTCTTCCTTGACCGGATGCGAAGGCGGCGCCTTGGAAGGTGCCCAGGCCGTCTTGGAGGCCTATGTGGAAGAGCTGGACGGGCCGATTGCCGATGGGCTGCAGGAGGCGCCGGCGGTGCAGCCGGAGGGCGGGGCGCCGGCGCCCGTTTCGCCGACGGCCGACTTCGGCGACGGCGCCGGAGAGGAAAGGGGCGAGAGCTTCTCCGACCGCGATAAGGCCACCGACTTCGGCGGAGCGCTCCACCGGCTGTGCCAGCTGGACGCCCTGACGGGGGAGAAGGGCGCTTGGGGCCGCTTCGAGGCGGTTGCCGACGCCTACGGGGTGCGGCAGCGGCAGCGGTTGCAGGAGGCTTTCGCCCGCTGGCTTGCCAGCGATGTGCGCCGCGAGGCCCGCGAATGGGAATGGGTGCAGCCGGAGCTGTCGTTCCAAGCGCAGCTGGGCGCCAATACCTTGCAAGGGGAAATCGACCTGTTCTGCGCCAATGGCCCCGCCGGCGAGGGCGGCCGTGCTTTTGTGGTGGATTACAAAACGGGCGGGCAGCCCCAAGAGACCGCCCGCCAGTTGTACTGGAAGCACCGCTTGCAAGCGCTCTGCTATGCCTACGCGGTGCTCCGCCAAGGTTTTTCCGAGGTGTCCTTCGTCTTCGTGCGGGTAGAGCAGGAAGATGCCGCCTGTCCCGGCCAGCCCCAGGTTGTGCGCTACCGGTTCCGGCGCCGCGCTACTTGACGCCCCACTGGGCGTAGTAGTCGTCCAGCTGAGCGGCCGTTCCCTCGTCGATCACTACCTCGCCGGCCACTTCCCGGCCGGTGAGGTAGTCCTTCACTTCCGCCATGGTCACGATGGAGGCAACCGGGAAGCCGTAGCGCTCGGTAATCTCCTGCTGGGCGGTCACCGCGCCGCCTTTGCCCACTTCCATGCGGTTCAGGGAAACCACCAGCCCCTTCACCTCCACGTCGGCGGCCGCTTTCAAGATGGGATAGGTTTCGTCGATGGATTTGCCGGAAGTGGTGACGTCTTCCACCATCACCACGCGGTCGCCGTCGGCAAGGCTCGCTCCCAGCAAATTGCCGGCATCGGCGCCGTGGTCCTTCGCCTCTTTGCGGTTGCAGCAGTACTTCACCTCTTTGCCGTACAGCTCCTGAAGTCCGATGGCCGTGACCACCGCCAGCGGAATGCCCTTGTAGGCGGGGCCGAACACCACGTCGAAGTCAAGGCCGAAGTTGTCCTTGATGGCTTCCGCGTAATAAAGCCCCAGCTGGTGCAGCTGCTGACCGGTCACGTAAGCGCCGGCGTTCATGAAAAAGGGCGATTGGCGGCCGCTTTTCAGGGTGAAATCGCCGAATTTCAGCACATGGCTCTTAACCATGAACTCGATGAAATTCCGTTTGTACAGTGGCAGTTCCATGGGCGCTCCTCGCATGGTCGGTTTTCCGTTGGGTCACATGATAGCGTGTGGGAGGGAGGGCGGCGGCCAAATTGCCCTACTATGGAACGCGGTGCCGCTTTGGCGGTGCGAAGTAGGTTTTTGCGGAAAGGCCCGCCCATGAGCGATGGAAAGTTCGACGCGCCGCAGACGGCGCCGCAATCGAGAATGAAGACCATTTGGGAGAACCTCATCATCGGCCGCCCCGGCATTGTGGTGGGGGCGCTTCTGGTGGTGGCGGTGGCGTGGGCCGTGGGCGGCTTTTCCGGAGGCAATGCCGCCGGGCTGCAGGCGAACGCCGACGATTTCCAGCAGGCGCGCGTGGTGCGCGTGGTGGACGGCGACACGCTGGTGCTTCAGGTGGACGGGGCCGAGGAGCGGGTGCGCCTCATCGGCATCAACTGCCCGGAATCGGTGGCGCCGGAAGAGGAGCGCAACAGCGAAGAGGGGCGCGAAGCCTGCCGCTACACCAAGCAGCTGGTGGGCGAGGGGGATACCGTGTGGTTGGAATCGGACGCGAACGACCGGGACCAGTACGACCGGCTGCTGCGCTATGTGTGGCTGGAAAAGCCCACTGATCCCAACGATGTGGGCGAAATTCGCCAGAAGATGCTGAACGGCATTTTGGTGGCCGACGGGTACGCTGAGGCGCGCCGCTACGGCGAGGACACCGCCCATGCCCAGGCGCTGGAGCAGTTAGGGCGCGAAGCGGCCGAAGAGGGCCGCGGGGTGAGCGACTTCTGGAATTGAGGAAGGCTCGCGGGTGCTATGATGGGCAAAACCATCTGGGACGAGAGGTAGTGCGCGAGCAAATGCAGACATACGTTGCAAATTACCGTTCCCCCGACGGCGCCGACGTGAGCGGCCTGGGGGTGTTTGAATTCGAGAGCGATGCCCGCATCGGCACCCGCGCGAACCTGCACGATGCCCGGCTGCGACTGCTGGAGCTGTTCGGAAAAGACGCCGTAAGCTGGACCATCACCAAAGTGGAGCGGAAAGGCGCCAAATCGAAGGTGGCCGACGGCCAGATGGAGCTGGACTTCCGCGACCCCAAGCCCCAGCCCAAGCGCAAGGCCACGAAGGCCTACTGGTAATCAGCGAAAGGTATCCCCATGAACAAAGAAGAAATCGCATTCCTGCAGGGACTGCTGGAAACCCCGTCGCCCACCGGTTGCGAGGAACCGGTGGCGCAGCTGGCGCGCGAGCGTTTGGCCGGCACCGCCGACGAGATTGCCACCGACACCATGGGCACAGTCACGGCCCGGCTGGAGGGGCGCGGCGCGGGTCCGGCCTTGATGCTTGCGGCCCATATGGACGAAGTGGGGCTGATGGTCACCTACATCAGCGACGAGGGCTTTCTTTCCGTTGCCATGGTGGGGGGCGTTGACGCCGCCGTTTTGCCAGGCATGCGGGTGGACGTGCACACGGAGGGTGGCGTGCTGCGGGGGGTGGTGGGCCGCAAGCCCATTCACCTCATTTCCCCCGATGAGCGCAAGAACGTCACCCCCATGGACAAGCTTGTCATCGACTTGGGGCTTCCGGCCGACCAAGTGAAGGAGCGGGTGCGCATCGGCGACGAGATAACCTACGGCGTGGGCTTCGAGCTGTTCGGTGAGGGCATGGCCGTCTCCCGTGCCTTCGACGACAAGTGCGGCGTGTACGTGGCAGCCCGGGTGCTGGAAAACCTCGCGGAGGCCGGCAGGGCCGAAGGGGCTTTCATCGCCGCCGCCACCGTGCAGGAGGAGATAGGCACCCGCGGCGCCATCACCTGCGCCCATGCGGTGAACCCGGATGTGGCGCTGGCCTTCGACGTCACCCACGCCACCGATTACCCCGGCATCGAGAAATCGAAGTACGGCAGCATCACCTGCGGCGAGGGCCCGGTAATCGCCCGCGGCCCCAACATCAATCCGGTGGTATTTAGGCGGTTGGTGGCGGCGGCCGAGGCAGAGGGCATTCCCTACCAGCTGGAGGCGGAGCCTTCCGTGACCGGCACCGACGCCCGCGCCATCCAGGTGACCCGCGGCGGCATCCCCACGGGACTCATCAGCGTGCCCCTGCGCTACATGCACACCCCCACCGAAGTGGTGTGCCTGGAGGACTTGGACAACACTGTGAAGCTGATCACCCGCTTTGCGCTCGATTTGCACGGCGACCTGTCGTTCGTGCCCGGCATGGGGGACGGCACCGGGGAAAAGGTGTCGGCCGGTGAACAGATTGAAGACAGCGAACGGGCTGCGGCCGAATCGGAGGCCGCTCGGATGGATGATGTGATGGAGAGCCTGGACCGGGAGGTGCGGGCCATCGAAGATTTCATCTCATCCGAGGAGTAGCGATGGACAACGAAGAGATTTACGTGGACGATACCAGCTTCCCCTTCGCCCAAAACGGCGCGGGCGACAACGATGCCCAAACGGGTTTGGAGGCCGGCGTGCTGGACGTGGCCGACCTCGACGCCGACAACTGCGATGCCGGCGTGGACCCGCTGGCCATGGAGGTGCTCAGCCGCACCTATGGCACCGCCGCCGAAGAGCTTTCCAGCGGCGCCGGCGTGTGCCATGAGCGCCGGGACCAGTAACCTGCCGCGCAACCCCGATCGCTCCGCCTGCTCGGCGGGGCCCTGACCAGATGAATTCGCTCTGGAGGACCTTATGAAAGACACCGGCCAGAAGACCATTGCCAAGAACCGCCGCGCCCTGCACGACTACGAAGTGCTGGAAACCTTCGAGGCGGGGCTGGAGCTCACCGGCACCGAAGTGCGCTCGCTGCGCGAGAACAACTGCCAGCTCACCGACTGCTTCGCCCTCATCCGCGACGGGGAGCTGTGGCTGAACAACGTGCACATTGCCCCGTATGTGAACGGCACCTACCACAATCCCGACCCTGACCGGCGCCGCAAGCTGCTGATGCACAAGAAGCAGATTCGCTACCTGCACGAGAAGGTGAAGGAGAAGGGCCTGGCCATCGTGCCTTTGCGCATGTACTTCAACGACCGGGGCCTGGTGAAGGTGGAAGTGGCGCTGGCGCGGGGTAAGAAGCTTTATGACAAGCGCCAATCGATGAAAGAGCGGGACACCCGCCGCGAGATAGACCGCGAGCTGAAATCCCGCAGCCGCTAGGGCCATCTAACGGAATTGTGGCAATCCGCGCCAGGGCGCGGGGCCGAATGCGGACGGCGGTATGATGGAGGGCGGCAACGAAGCGGCCGCATCAGGAAGGAGCAGCGCCATGGATTTGGACGAGCAGCTGGAGAGTATGGAGGAAACCGGGGAAACCGAGGCCGAGTGGACCGATCAGGAAACGGAGCTTGAAGATTTCGAGGGCGACGAGGATGAGATTCTGGGCGCCGGCGCCATGGAGTCCGACTTGGAAAGCGCCTACGAGCCCTTCTCCACCCATAACGAGGCCGACTACGACGGCTATAACGGCGGCGTGCCGGAAGGCTCCGATGCCTACGTTCCCAGCTTCGACGACGAGGTGGCGGCTGAAAACCAGGAAGACGGCGATTTGGCCGGCGAGGGCTACGCCATCGAAGACGACGATGATTTGGAAGCGGAAGTCATCGAGATGGAAATCGAGGACGGCGACATCTACGCGGTTATCGTGGACGAGGACGACAACGAGATTGGCTTCATCCTGCTCGACGACGACGGCAACCAGCAGGAATACTACTACGTTGAAGACGACGACCAGGAAGACGAGGACGGCGAGGCGGGCGTAGAGGTGATTCGCGCCTCCGACGAAAAGGAGTTCGACCTCAACATTTCCCGCGACGGTGTTACCGAGGCCACCAAAGACATGAACGAGGTGTACCGGGAGGGCGCCCAAGTGGTGGGGGAGTTCAAGTCGGTGGCCGATGAGATAAAGGCAAGCTTCGATTTCCTGAAGAACCCGCTGGGATAATCGGCTATCGTTACCATAGTTGAAACGCATGGGCCCGCGAGTCAACTGCTCGCGGGCCCGCTTTTTTTGGGGAAACGCCATCGAGAAAAGGGGAGGGAGACGCGCTATGAAAAAGATTTTCGTCGTAGGTGGTATGGGGGCCGGAAAATCCTGCGCCACGCAGGCGCTGGTGAGCCAGGGGCTGCCTTTCATCGATTTAGACAAGGTGGGCCACGACGTGCTGCGCTGGCCTGTGGTGAAAGAGGAGCTGTCCGAAGAGTTCGGCGCCGACATTATGGGCCCCGATGGGGAAGTGGACCGCAAGGCGCTGGCGGCCAAGGCCTTCGTTTCCGCCTCGGAAACTCGCAAGCTGAACCGCATCACCATGCCCCGCATCGAGGAGGCCTATTCCGACCGCGTTGATGAGCTGGAAGCCGAAGGGGTGCCGGCGGTTGTGGTGGAGTACTCGGTGTTTAAGAACCGCGAGATGTCCCTGGCTTACTCGGCCGACGTGGTGCTGGCGGTGCTGGCCCCGATGGAAACCCGCATCGAGCGGGCGGTGGCCAGCGGCTTCGACGAGCAGGACGTGCGCCGTCGCATTGCCCGCCAAATCACCGATGCCGACCGCATCCAATCCTCCGATGTGGTGTTCAACAACGACGGCACCAAAGAAGAGCTTGCTAACCAGGTAATCAGCTGGTGGAGCCAATACAAAGCCGACAACCTGTAACCCCCCCCATGACAGGGGACGGGGATAACGTCAGGTTTTTGGAGGGTGGGCCGGTTGGACGGGGCTGCGCTCGACGCGTTGTCGCGCCGAGCCTGTAGTCTCGGCACTCCTTTGGCTTTACCTTACCTCGCTCCGCCCCGCCCAACCGGCCCAGCCACAATGTTAATGCAGGTCGAATTCGTAGGGCAGAGATTCTATCTCTGCCTGAAGCCGCTGCCTCATACGGGCTGTCCGTATAGGCCGAGATAGAATCTCGGCCCTACGAATTTCGTTCGCCTGTCTGGATGAGCTTGCTGCTGTTTGGTTAGCGCTCTTGTTGGGCGGAGGCGAGGAGTTCTTCGGCGTGGGCTAGGGAGGTGGCGGTGTGGCTGCCGGACAGCAGGCGCGCCACTTCTTGGATGCGGGCGGCGTCGGTTACGGGGCGCATGAGGGTTTCCGGGGCGTCGCCGTCGGTTTTCTCCACCACGTAATGGGTGTCGGCGAAGGCGGCCACTTGCGCCAGGTGGGTAACCACGATCACCTGGTGGGTTTCCGCCAGTTGCGCCAGCAAGCGCCCCAGCGCGTGGGCGGTGGCGCCGCCCACGCCGGCGTCTATCTCATCGAATACCAGGGTGTCCACCGGGTCGGCCTGGCCCATCACCACTTTGAGCGCCAACATCACGCGGGACAGCTCACCGCCCGAGGCGATGCGGGCCAAGGGCCGCGGCGTGAGGGATTTGCCGGGAGAGAACAGGAACTCTATGGCGTCCGGGCCGTTCGCGGTCCATTGCTCGAATGGCAGCGGGGCCATTTGGCACTCCAGTTGGGCGCCCTTCATTTCCAATTGCTCCAGCACTTCGTTGATCTGCTGCTCGAAGGTGCCTTTCTGGCCGTGGCGGGCTGCGGACAGGACGCGGCCCGCCTCGCTCAAGGCGCTGTTGGCCGCGTTCAGCTGCAACTTTGCCTTCTCTACCAGTTCATCGCTGCAGTCGATGGACTCCAGCAGTTGCTGGGCTTCGCGGCGGCGCTTGTTGACGTCGGCCAATGTGGGGCCGAACAGCCGCATCAGCGCCTGCAGCTCTTGCAGTCTTGATTGCAGCAGGGCCATCTCTTCGGGGTTGAAGTCCAAATCCTCCCGGTAACGGGCGATGTCGCGGGCGGCGTCTTCTGCCAGGAACACCGCCTCCTTCAGCGGTTTGGCGAAGTCCGCCAAGGCTGCATCGGCCGCTGCGACCCCGTCCAGGGCGAAGATGGCGCTGTTGAGGGCATCGAGGGCGCCCTCTTCTTCTGCCAGCGCCCCATGGGCCGCCTGCGCCGCAGCCATGAGGGCTTCGGCGTGCTCGGCCCGTTGGGTGCGGCCCAAAAGGTCGTCGTATTCGTCGTCGAGGGGGTCGACCGCTTCGATGCGGTCGCGGTCGGCCCGCGCTTGGGCGATGGCCGCTTCGGATTGCTGCGCGGCGCTGGTGAGCCGGCTCAAGGCCGCCTGCGCCTGCTGGCGCTGCTCCCATGCGTGCTCGTAGCCCTGCAGTGCTTCTGCCAACCCCTCATGGGCCCAGCCGTCGAACAGCGCTTGGTGCCGTGCCACGTCGGTGAGCTGCTGCTGGTCGTGCTGGCCGCAGAGGTCGATGGCGGGGGCCACCAGCTGGGCAAGTTCGCCCACTGCGGCCATATGCCCGTTCACGCTCACGCGCGAGCGCCCGTCGGCCGACAGCCGCCGGATGACCACCGTTTCTTCGTCGCCGCGGAAAAACCGGCCGGCCGCCGTGGCGCTTTCGGCCCCTTCCCGCACTAGAGTCTTGTCGGCCCGTGCCCCCATCAGCAGGCGGCAGGCGGAAAGCAAGGCAGTTTTGCCCGCTCCGGTTTCGCCGGTGAGCACCGTGAAACGGGGGGAGGGGGCCAGGGTGGCCTCCCGGATGAGGGCGATGTTGGAAACCTGCAGTTCGTCGATCATATACCTGTTCCTGTCCCGGGCTAGCTGCGGCGGGCCGAGCCGTAGGCGGCGTTCTTGCGGTTGCCGAACGCGCTGCCCTTGCGGGCGGTTTTCTTCAGCTCCTTCAGAGCCGCCGATTCGTCGGTGCCCTCTACGCTGGCCTTCAGCCGCACCACTTCGTCGCGCAGACGGGCCGCCTCCTCGAAGTCCATGGCGGCGGAGGCGGAGTTCATGTCCTCCTGCATCGAGGCTATCATGCGCAGCACCTCCTCGCGGGAGAACGACGCCAGCTCGCGGTTGATGTCCTCGGCGCTTCGGCTGCCGGCCTCTTGCTCCACGAAGCCCATGATGTCGTTGATGGCCTTGCGAATGGTTTGGGGCTCTATGCCGTGCTCCTGATTGTAGGCCATCTGGATTTCGCGACGGCGTCGGGTTTCGGTGATGGCGCGGTTCATGGAATCGGTGATGCGATCGGCGTACATGATTACCTGGCCGGACACGTTGCGGGCGGCGCGGCCGATGGTTTGGATGAGGGAGCGGTGATTGCGCAGGAAGCCTTCCTTATCGGCGTCTAAGATGGCCACCAAAGTGACCTCCGGCAAGTCGAGGCCCTCGCGCAAGAGGTTGATGCCCACCAGCACGTCGAATTCGCCGCGCCGCAGGTCGCTCAATATCTCCACCCGCTCCAGCGTTGCGATGTCGGAGTGCATGTAACGGGCCTTCACGCCGCGGTCCAACAGATGGTCGGTGAGGTCTTCGGCCATCTTCTTGGTGAGGGTGGTGATGAGCACCCGCTCTTTGCGCTGGGTGCGCTCTTTCGCCTCGTCGATGATGTCGTCGATTTGGCTCAAGGTGGGGCGCACCACGATTTCCGGATCCAAAAGCCCGGTGGGGCGGATGATCTGCTCCACCTGCTGCTGGGTCACCCGTTCCTCGTAGTCGCCGGGGGTGGCGGAAACGTACACGAACTGGGGAATCCGCGCTTCGAACTCATCGAAGCGCAAGGGCCGGTTGTCCAGGCAGCTGGGCAGCCGGAAGCCGTGCTCGGCCAGCGTGATCTTGCGGGAGCGGTCGCCCTCGTGCATGCCGCGGATTTGGGGCACCGTCACGTGGGACTCGTCGATGATGCAGAGAAAGTCGTCGGGGAAGTAGTCTATGAGCGTGTAGGGGGGCTCGCCGGGGGCGCGGCCGTCCAGGTGGCGCGAGTAGTTCTCGATGCCGTTGCAGAATCCCATGGTTTCCAGCATTTCCAAATCATAGGCGGTGCGCATTTCCAGCCGTTGCGCCTCCAGCAGCTTGCCTTCCTCTTTGAACTGCTCCAGCCGCCCGCGCAGCTCGTCGCGGATGGTGCCCAGCGCCTTGTCCATCTTCGGCCGCGCTGTGACGTAATGGGAGGCGGGCCAGATGGGCAGCGCCTCGTAGGTGCCCAGCACCTCGCCGGTCACCTGGTCGATTTCGGCGATGGATTCGATTTCGTCCCCCCAGAAATCGATGCGCAGCGGGTGGTCGGCGTAAGGGGGGAATACGTCCAGCGAGTCGCCCCGTACCCGGAAGGTGCCGCGTTTCTGCTCGTAGTCGTTGCGATCGTACTGGATGTCGATCAGCTGGTGGATAACGTCGTCGCGCTCCTGGGGCACCTGCTTGTCCACGAACACCGCCATGCCGGCGTAGTCCATGGGACTGCCGATGCCGTAGATGCAGCTCACCGATGCCACCACTATCACGTCGCGCCGCGACAGCAGGGCGCTGGTGGCGGCGTGGCGCAGCTTTTCCACTTCCTCGTTTATGGAGGCGTCCTTCTCGATGAAGGTGTCAGAGGAGGGCACATAGGCTTCCGGCTGGTAGTAGTCGTAGTAGCTGACGAAGTACACCACGGCGTTGTTGGGGAAGAACTCCTTGAGCTCGCTAGCCAACTGGGCCGCCAGTGTTTTGTTGGGGGCCATGATCAAGGTGGGCTTCTGCACCGCCTCGATGGTTTTGGCCATGGTGAAGGTTTTGCCGGAGCCGGTCACCCCCAGAAGGGTTTGGTAGCGCAGCCCCTCTCCGATGCCGCGGGCCAGCTTTTCGATGGCTTGGGGCTGGTCGCCGGAAGGGCGGTAGGGGGAAATCACTTCCAAGGGGGTGGAGGCCAGCCTCACTTCCGGCAGCTTGCCTTCCATGGGGGCGCCCTCGATATTGCTCAGATGGGAACTCAACGATGCCTCCTGAACTATTACGAACGAATGTTTGAATGGTACCACTGGTCAAGCTGGCGGAAAAGGAACCGTCGGCAATTGTGGCCATCCCGTGGACGCTCTATGGCAACAATCTTAAATTCTTATTTACAGTTCGTTGTGAATATGGTTTGGCGCAGGGCCGGCGCCTTAGAATTTCGCCGTGCAAGCAACAGAAGACAAGCACGTGAAAGCGCAGGGGCTGCGCCCAGTTTGAAAACGTAGCAGAAATGAAGGATTGAGGGGTTTTGCGCCATGTACCACCAGCACGAAACGGAGTTCGACCCAAGCGCCGGCGATGAGACGGCGCACGAAGGTTCTGTGGGCGCCGCGCTCGACGCCCAGCTTCCCCGGGTGGATGCCGACATTTCTGCTGACGACAAAGGGCAAGGCCCCGCCGAACAGCCACGGGGCGACGGCAATGCGGCCAGTACGGGGAAGATTCCCCGCGTTTCCTCCCTCGGCTCTTCCCCTACGCCCCACGTGGCCCATGGCGTCCAAGAAGCCGCCGAACAGCGCGATCACATGAGGGAGCCGGTGCACACCACCGCCTCCGACGTTGCGGCCCCCGCCGACGTGCGCTGGCCCGGCTCGAAACCCCCCACGGTAGACCCCTACGAGCCGCGCCCCCGGAAAAGCCGCAGAAAAGCAGCGGTCGCCGGCGCGGTGGTGGCGACCCTTGTGCTGGCGGTCGCCGGTGTGGCGGCGTTCGCGCACTTTAACCCGGCGCCGGTTTCGGTGACGGTGAACGGCATCGCGGTGAGCGTGGCCCCCAACGTCACGGCCCAGCAGCTGGAAGACGCCGCCGTTGCCGCCGGCATGGAAGCACCGGTCCACGGAAACCACCTAGCCATCGACGGCTCCGTAATAGAGGAGGGGGGCGGCGAGCCCTACAGCGTCAACGTAAACGGGCAGGCCGCGCCCGATGGGCCCCTGCAGCTGCAAGAGGGCGCTCAGGTGGCCTTCCAAAACGGCGCCGACACCACCGAAGACTTCACTACCGAGGAGCTGCCGGCCCCGTCGGGCGTGGAGCGCACCGGCACCGGCGCCATCCACGCTTACATCGCCGGCACTCCGGGCAAGATGAACCGCAAGACGGGGGCGGAGTCGGGCGTTCAGGTGGACGAGATGACCGAAGAGCCGGTGGACGGCCAGCTGAAGTGCTACAACGCCGATACCGGCGGCGACAAGGTGATTGCCCTCACCTTCGACGACGGCCCCTGGGCCAACCCCGACACCACCCGCCAGATTCTCGACATCCTGGAACAGAACGATGCCAAGGCCACGTTCTTCACGGTGGGCAACTGCATCCAGAACGCTCCCGACCAGGTGAAGCGCGTCTTCGATGCGGGGCACGAGATTCTCACCCATTCCCGCGATCATGCCAAGGGCGACGGCAACGGGGTGGACCTTACCCGCATGAAGCCGGAGGACCAAATTGCCGAGATAACCGAGGGCTACGACGCCATTGAGGCGGTTACCGGCCAAGTGCCCGCCACCGTCATCCGCGCGCCGGGCGGCAACTTCGACGGCGACATCCTGAAAACCCTCGAACCCTACGTCACCTTCGAGATCGGTTGGAACATCGACACCATGGACTGGAGCCGGCCGGGCACCGACGAAGTGGAAAAGCAGCTGATGAAGGCCGGCTCCGGCGACATCGTGCTGATGCACGACGGCGGTGGCGATCGCAGCGAAACCGTTGAGGCGCTGGCCGAATGCCTGCCGAAACTGAAGGAGCAGGGCTATAGGTTCGTGACCATCGACGAGCTTCTGGCCTACAACAATCCGGAGGACATGTAGTCGGCGCCGCTTGTGAATTTATGGACGATTTGCTTGCATTTTACGGCGTGTTTAGGGATGATTACCCCTCAAGGTTAGAGCGGAAAACGATACCACTTAAATGAAAAACCTGCTTTTACCTGGGATATGCCGCTGCGCTGCAGCGCGCTATCCATATTGTGGAAAACAGGAAAAGGCCTCAGTGACCAAACGGGAAAACGTCATATCCGCTTTCGTTGCCTTCGGCAGGGTTGCCTTGTGCGCCCTGCTGGTGTTGTGCGCTGTGCCCGCCCGTTCGCTGGCCATTTCGGTGGACGAGGCCCAACGGGCCCTGGACAGCGCCGAAGCCCAGGTGGCGGCCATTTCCGAAGAGTATGCTCAAATCCAGCAGCAGATCGAGGACCTGCAAACCCAAATAAACGAGACCGCCGACGAGGCCATGGCGGCCCAGCAGGCGGTCATCGACGGGCAGGCGGCCATCAGCGAGGCGGCCAACTACGAATACCGTCACGACACCAACGTGTCGCTGCTCACCATCATCCTGGAGTCCGATAGCTTCTCCGACCTTCTGAAGAACCTCGATTACATGAGTCGCATCATGGAGCACCATGCCAGCGTGATTGAGGAGCAGAAGGCCAACAAAGAGCGCTTCGACGAGGCCATTGACGCCCTGAACGCCCAGATGAGCACCCAGGAAGCGCTGAAGGACACGTTGGACCAGAAGCGCGAAGAGGCCCAGGCGGTGGTGGCCGGCGCCGAAGCCCAGCTGGCGGACGCCCAGGCGGCGGAAGCGGCCCGTTTGGAGCAGCTGCGCCGCGAGGCGGAAGCCCTGGCCCGCGCCCGTGCGGAGGAAGAGGCCCGCAAGGCCGCCGAAGAGCAGGCGGCCAAGGATGCCGAAGCGGCCGCGAAGGCGGAGCAGGAAGCCAACCAGGGGGGCGATTCCAGCTCTGGCAACAGCGGCAACAGCGGCAACCAAGGTTCTTCCGGCGGTTCGTCGGCTCCCAGCGGCGCCGGCTGGCAAACCGGTTGGGCCACCGCCTACAACGTGGTGGGCACCACCGCCAACGGCAGTCAGTGCGGCCCCGGCACCATGGGGGTGGCCGTCCCCATGTCCTGGCCCAACTACCGCAGTTACTTCGGCAAAAAGGTGGAGATATCCTACGGCGGCGTCACGGTGCTGGCCGTCATCAACGACTGTGGCTACATGGGGGGCGGCATCACTTCGCTTGACCTGCAACCGGGCGTGTACGCCAAGCTGGGGTACCCCACTGCCGAGGACTGGGGCCGCCGGAAGGTGAGCTACCGCATTCTGGGTTAGGTACCGCTTACGTGGCGTCCGCAGTTCGACGCGGTGTTTTTGCCCAGTTACCCCGCTATTTTGCTATACTTCGTTGTTACCTGTTACGCCCCGCACGATGGGGCGTATTTCACGGTGGAGCATATCTGCCCCCGCATGGGGCAGCGAAAACCATAACGGGGCTACAGAAAGGCTTTGGTCCGAATGGCTATTACGGAAGAACTGGCTCAGCTTGAGGCCGACACCCTGGCCGCCATCGCCGCTGCCGGCACATCTGCTGAGTTGGAGGCGATACGCGTTGCGGTGGTGGGCAAATCCGGCACCCTCACCGCATACCTGCGCTCGATGGGCAGCGTGCCCAAGGAAGAGCGGGCCCAGGTTGGCAAGGCGGTGAACGCCGCCCGGGTTGCAGTGGAAGAGGCGTTGGCCCAGGCCAAGACGGCGCTGGCCGCCCAGGAGATGGCCCAGGCCATCGACGCGGCGGCGGTGGACGTCACTTTGCCCGGCCGCGCCCAGGTGATCGGCACCCGCCACCTCATCAACAACATCATCGATGAGATTTCTGAGGTATTTCTGGGGCTGGGCTATTCGGTGGCCACCGGCCCCGAGGTGGAAACCGACTATTACAACTTCGAGGCGTTGAACGCCCCGGCCGACCATCCCAGCCGCAGCATGCAGGACACCTTCTACGTGCGCGACCTGTCCGGCGCTGCTGCGGCGGTGCGCGGCGAGTCGGAGGTGCTGCTGCGCACCCAAACCTCTGGCGTGCAGGTGCACGCCATGGAGGACGAAGAGCTGCCCATTTACGTCATTGCGCCCGGCAAGGTGTACCGCCGCGACGTGGCCGACCCCTCCCATCTTCCGCAGTTCCATCAGATAGAAGGCCTGGTGGTAGACCGGGGCATCACTTTCGGCGACCTCAAGGGCACGCTGGATTACTTCTGCAAGCAATTGTTCGGCCCCGAGCGCAAAACCCGTTTCCGCGCCCATTACTTCCCCTTCACCGAGCCCTCGGCCGAAGTGGACGTGAGCTGCGGCATCTGCCACGGCGAGGGCTGCCGCATGTGCAAGGGCACCGGTTGGCTGGAGCTTCTGGGCTGCGGCATGGTGGACCCCAACGTATTGGAAATGAGTGGCATCGATCCGGAAGTGTATTCCGGTTTCGCCTTCGGGCTGGGGGTGGAGCGGGCCGCCTGCATGAAGTACAACGTGCCCGACCTGCGCATGCTGTTGGAAGGCGACATGCGCTTCTTGCGACAGTTCTAACGGCCCTCCGGCCCTCTACGCGCGTTTAGCCCCGGCGCCGGCCGGGCGCTGGTACAGGAAAGAGATGGACAGATGAAAGTATCTTTGAAGTGGCTCTCGGAATACGTTGAGGTGCCCAGCAACCTGAAGGCCTTCTGTGACCGGTTGGACCTCACCGGCACCGGCGTGGAGGCGGTGGAGACGCTGGGAGCCACTTTCGAGCACGTGGTGACGGCGCAGGTGCTTGCCAAGGAGCCGCACCCCGATTCCGACCACATGTGGGTGTGCACGGTGGACGTGGGGGCCTGCAATCTGGACGAGGAGGGCAACCCCCAGCCCATCACCGTGGTGTGCGGCGCTCAAAACTTCGAGGCCGGCGACCACATTGTGACGGCGCTGCCCGGGGCCGAGCTGCCCGGTGGCGTGAAGATCAAGAAGTCGAAGCTTCGGGGGGTGGCCTCCTGCGGCATGAACTGCTCTGCCCGCGAACTGGGGCTCTCTTCCGATCATTCCGGCATCATGATTTTGCCTGAGGACGCTCCGGTGGGGGTTCCCTATGCGGAATACGCCCAGCTCACCGACATGGTGCTTGATTTGGAGATAACCCCTAACCGCCCTGACTGCCTGTCCATGGTGGGCATGGCCCGCGAGGTGGGGGCGATGTACCGCATCCCGTACCGCAACCCGCTCAACTCCATGGCCGAGAAGATGCAGCCGGTGCGCGAGGGGAGGGCCATCGACTCCACGGTGTCCATCACCATCCCCGAGCCGGATCGCTGCCCCCGCTACACCGTCCGCATCATTCGCGGCGTGAAGGTGGGTCCCAGCCCCGATTGGTTGGTGGAGCGGTTGGCCAGCATCGGGCAGCGCTCCGTCAACAACGTGGTGGACGTCACCAACTACATCCTGTTTTTGTTCGGCCAGCCGCTGCATTCGTTTGACTTGGCCAAGGTGCGCAACGCCCACGGTTACGCCAACATTATGGTGCGGGCCGCCGAAGAAGGGGAGCATCTGGAAACCCTCGACGGCGTTGACCGCGTTCTCACCCCGGACATGACGGTTATCGCCACCCCGGACGCCGGCCCCATCGCCCTGGCGGGCGTGATGGGCGGCGCCGCCACCGAAGTGGACGAGGGCACTACCGAGATCTTGCTGGAGGCGGCCACCTTCTGTCCGGGTCGCACCAGCCGCACCAGCCGCAACCTGGGGCTGTTCAGCGAAAGCTCGATGCGCTACGAGCGCGGCGTGGACGACCACGGCATCGACGTGCGCTCGGCTGCCGCCTGCGCCCTCATCGTGGAAGTGGCCGGCGGGGAAGTGGTGTACGCCATCACCAACAACGAGGGCTTGGTGGACGCCTGGCCGAAGAAGACCGAGCCCAAGCAGCTGCAGTTCCGCATTTCTCGCTTCTGCCAGATGATGGGGGCCAACATCCCCCGCGCCATCGTGGTGGAGATTTTGAAGCGCCTCGGCTGCGCCGTGGAGGACAACGAGGGGGATCGCCTGCAGGTGGTGGCCCCCACGTTCCGCCCCGACCTGGAGCGGGAAATCGACCTTTACGAAGAGGTGCTGAGGCTTTGGGGCATGGACCGCATCCCCGCTACGCTTCCCGGTGGCCGCGGCCGTTTCGGCACCCGCACGGCGGCGGCGCTGGCCAACGACATTGTGGTGGCCACGCTGCGGGCCAGCGGTCTGAACGACACCATGACCTACTCTTTCGCCGATCCAGCCGACATGGAGCGGCTGGGCATGACCTTCGAGGCGGGGGTTTTGCCGGTAGAGCTGATCAACCCGCTGAACTCCGCCCAGTCGGTAATGCGCCAGTCCATCATTCCGGGGCTGTTGCGGTCGGTGGCCTACAACCAGGCCCGCGGCGTGAGCGACGTGCAGCTGTTCGAGATGGGCACGGTGTTCAGCACCGCCGAGGGGCGCAAGAAGCCCAAAGAGCGCCAGAAGGTGGCCGGCGTGCTGGCGGGCAGCCTGCAGCGGGCCGGCTGGAACACGGCGCCGGTGCAGCTGGACTTCTTCGACGCGAAGGGCGTGGTGGAAAACCTCGTGCGCGAACTGGCGCTTTTCAAGGTGCGCTTCGCCCCGCTCTCTTCCGAGGAGGCCCCCTTTTTGCAGCCGGGCCGCGCTGCGTCCATTGTGGCTGGCGGCACCGCCCTTGGCTGGGTGGGGGAGATTCACCCCCGCGCCTGCGAGGCTTTCGAGGCGAAGGGGCCGGTGGCCGCCTTCGAGCTTGACTTGGGCGCCCTGCAGAAGAGCCGCAACGCCGCACGGCCCTACGTGGACGTCCCCAGCTTCCCGCCGATTGAAATCGACCAGGCTTTCGTGGTGGACGAGGACGTGACCGCCGAGCGCATGGGGCAGGTTATCAAGTCGGCCGGCGGCAAGCTGCTGGAGAGCGTTCAGCTGTTCGACGTGTTTCGCGATGCGGAGAAGGTGGGCCCCGGCAAGAAGTCGATGGCCTTCAAGCTGGTGTTCCGCTCGCCCGAGCGCACGCTTACCAGCGACGAAGTGGAAAAGACGGTGGCCAAGTTGCAGGCGAAAGTGCAGGGGGCCACGGGGGCGGAAGTTCGCGGCTAGCGGGTAAGTTCCACAGCGGCGCATACCGAACAAGGCGTGCGCCGCTTTTGTTTTTGGGGCCGGTGCGCCGCTTGGCGGCCGTCCGTGCGGGAAAGGATTGTTATGTGCGGAATCGTGGGGTTCACCGGGAGCATTGCCGCCCAGCCCGTTTTGATCGAGGGGCTGCGGCGGTTGGAGTACCGCGGTTACGATTCGGCCGGAGTTGCCATTCTGCAGCCGGAAGGGGCGCTGGAGGTGGTGTGCCGCAAGGGCAAGGTGTCCGAGCTTGAGCACACCCTTTCCCATTTCAACTTCAAGGGTACCTGCGGCATCGGCCACACCCGCTGGGCCACCCACGGGCGCCCGTCTGAGGCCAACGCCCATCCGCACGTGTCCTGCGACGGGGACATCGCGGTGGTGCACAACGGCATCATCGAGAACTTTGCCGAGCTGCGGGAAGAGCTGAAGGCGGCCGGCCATACCTTCCGCAGCGACACCGACACCGAGGTTATCGCCCATCTGCTGGAAGAGGCCTTCAAGGCCGGTTGCCCCGATTTGACGGCGGCGCTATCCATGGCGGCGGGGCGCCTGGTGGGCGCCTACGGCATTGCGGTGGTGTGCGACCGCGAACCGGGCACCATCGCCGTCACCCGCAAGGATTCCCCCATTGTGGTGGGGGTGGGGGCCCAGGGGAGCTACGTGGCCTCCGACATCATCGCCATGATAGACGCCACCCGCGATGTGGTGGTGCTCTCCGACGGGCAGGTGGCTCGCCTGCGCCCCGACGGGGTGGATTTCTTCGACGCGGCCGGCAACCCCGTGAACCCGCCTATCACCCACATCGACTGGGACATGGACACCGCCGAAAAGGGCGGCTACCCGGATTTCATGCTGAAAGAGATCCACGAGCAGCCGCGGGTGATCCGCGACACCCTGGCGGGCCGGCTGGACGGCGGCTCCATTTCCATCGACGAGCTGGACATGTCCTCTGAAGAGCTGCACCTGGTGGACCGGGTGTACATCATCGCCTGCGGCACCAGCTACCATGCCGGCCTGATAGCGAAGAACCTCATCGAGGCGTGGGCCCGCATCCCTTGCGAGGTGGAGGTGGCCAGCGAGTTCCGCTACCGCGACCCCATCATCACCCCCACCACGCTGGTGGTGGCGGTTTCCCAGTCGGGCGAGACGGCCGACACGCTGGCGGCCATTCGCGACGCTCGTGTGAAGGGGGCCAAAGTGTTCGGCATCACCAATGTGGTGGGCAGCCCCGTCGCCCGCGAAAGCGACGGCGTTATCTACACCAAGGCCAACAAGGAGATTGCCGTGGCCTCCACCAAGAGCTTCTTGGGGCAGGTGGTTTCCCTCACGCTGCTGGCGCTGCTGCTGGGCCAGAGCCACGGAACCCTCACCACCCGCCAAATCAAGCTGCTGTTCAGCGAATTGGCCGACACCGCCGAGCAAGTGGAGCGCATCCTGGCTGACGATTCCGCCATACAGGAGGCGGCGCGGGCCTGCGCCGATGCCACCAGCGCCCTGTTCATCGGCCGCGGCATGGGCTCGGCTATCAGCTACGAGGGGGCATTGAAGCTGAAGGAAATCAGCTACCTGCACGCCGAGGCCTACCCGGCCGGCGAGATGAAGCACGGTCCCATTGCGCTCATCGACGAAGGGTTCCCGGTCATCGCCATCGCCACCCGGGGGCCGGTGTACGACAAGGTGGTGTCGAACCTGCAGGAGTCCCGCGCCCGCGGGGCGATGGTGGTGGCCGTTGCCACCGAGGGGGACGAAGAGATAAAGCGCCACGCTGACCACGTAATTTACATTCCGAAGGTGCGCGACGCGTTTTCTCCCATTACCGCCAGCGTGCCGCTGCAGATGTTCGCCCGCTGCATTGCCCTTGAGCGCGGTTGCGACGTGGACCAGCCGCGGAATTTGGCCAAATCGGTTACGGTGGAGTAGACATGGGACGCAAGCAGCTGGAAAAAACCTTGGCCGAGGCCGCTTCCATAAAGATGGCCCCCGATGCGGTGGGGCTGGGGGTGGACGTGGTGGAAGTGGCCCGCATGGAGGCCATTTTGAAGCGCACCCCCTCTTTTGCGGAGAAGGTGTTCTCCCCCGAAGAGCGCGCCTACTGCGACGGCACCTCCAACCGGGCCGCCCACTATGCCACCCGTTTCGCCGCCAAGGAAGCGGTGCTGAAGGCGCTGGGCACCGGATTCTCGGAAGGCATCGCCTACCGCGATGTGGAGGTGCAGCGCAATGCGAAGGGGCGGCCCGTGGTGGCGCTGCACGGCCGTGCCCAGGAAATCGCCGTCCAGATGGGGGTGCGGGAAATGCCGCTCTCCATTTCGTACACCCATAGCGAGGGCGTGGCGTGCGCCCTGGCCATCACGGAAAAATCGGTGGAGGCCCAAGAGAAGCGCAAAGACCCCATGGAAGAGCTGGCGGCCCAGTTCAAGGAGGCCCGCTCCTTTTTGGACGAGATTTAGCCCTCCAGTTGCTTGAAGGCGTCCGGAAGCGCTTCGATGACGTCTTCGGGCACCACCGAGCGCAGCCCGTGCGAGGCGGCTGCGCTGTTGCCGGCCCAGGCGTGGAGGGTGCATCCCAGTACGGCCGCCGCAAAGGGCTCTGCCCCTTGGGCCAGAAGGGCGCCTATGATGCCGGCCAGCACATCTCCCGTGCCCGCCTTTGCCAAAGCGGCGGTGCCCTCGTTCACCTCCACCAGCCGCTGCCCATCGGATATGAAGGTGGTTGGCCCCTTCAGCGCCACGATGGCGCCGAAGGCACGGGCCAGGGCCGAGGCCGTCTCGGCGGGGGAAGCATCATCGATGCCCGCCGCCCGGGCCAAGGCGGCCGCTTCGCCCCCGTGGGGCGTCAGCACCAGGGGCCCGCGCTGCGCCCGGCCACGCGCCTGGGCCCGGGCAAGGCCGTAGGGGGTGGCAAGGGCCCGCAGGGCCCCGCCGTCCAGCAGAAGCGGCGTGGCCGCTTCCGTCAGCGACTCTAAAGCCAGGCGACAGCAGGTATCGTCTTCGCCGTCGAACCCGGGGCCCACCACCGCCGCCGCCGGATGGCGGGGGGCGGCGGCCACCGCGTTCCAGTTCCAGTCGTCCCAGCTCGAGGCCACCAGCGACGGGCGGAAGGCACGCACGAGGGCGACGGCCTCAGGGCTGCAGGCCACCGAAGTGTAGCCAGCGCCGGCCCTCTGGCCTGCGGCGGCACACAGAGCGGCGGCGCCGGGGTAGCGGCTGCAGCCGGCCACCACGTGCAGGTGGCCGCGGGTGTACTTGTTTGCTAGCGGGTTCAGCGGGGGAAGGGCGCCAGCTAGCTGCTGGGCGGGCCAATGCTCTGCCATGGGGCCTCTCATCATTCGGGAAACGGTAGATGTGCGCTTCAAGGATACCGCAAAAAAGAAAGGGACCGGCGCCATTGAGGGGAGAGGGGCGCCGGTCCAGAAGGAGGGGACGTGCGGCTGTTTGAACAACCGCGCTGTTTTTCTTAACAGCAGGCAAATGAGTAAGGAGGGGAAAGACCTCATTTGCTTGTCACCTATTATAGAAACCACCTTTGGAGAGGAAATGACGGAGGGGTGCTCAAATTATGAAAATGCCCCGGGGCAATCTAAACAATTCTTAAGATGTGCTGTCTGTAACCCCAACATTTGTTCTGGTTTTGCGTAAAACAGCCCGATAGTCTGCTATGATGGTGCCCATGGAAACTTTATTTGCTGAGATTGAAGCCGAAAAGAAATTGAGCGTGGCGCCCCTGGCGGTGCGCATGCGGCCCCGCACCTTGGACGAGGTGGTGGGGCAGGCCGAAGCGGTGGGTCCCGGCAGCTGGCTGCGCAGCGCCATCGAACAGGACGCCTTGAGCTCGGTCATATTGTTCGGCCCGGCCGGCACTGGTAAAACCTCGCTGGCCCACGTGGTGGCCGCCACAACGAAGGCGGTGTTCGTGGAGGTCTCCGCCATCGGCGGCACGGTGGCGGATCTTCGCCGGGAGATAACCAGCGCCGAGCAGCGGCTGGCCATGGGGGGCCTTCGCACCATCTTGTTCGTGGACGAGATCCACCGCTTCAACCGCAGCCAACAGGACGCGCTGTTGCACGCGGTGGAAGATCGCTCGGTGGTGCTGATCGGCGCCACTACGGAAAACCCCTTCTTCGAGGTGAACTCGGCGCTCATCTCTCGCTCCCGCATCGTGGAGCTGTCCTCGCTTTCCGATGAAGAGGTGCGCCAGCTGGTGGGGCGGGCCGTAACCGACGAGCGGGGCCTGGCCGGTGCCTACGTTTTGGAGCCGGAGGCGCTGGAGGCCATCGTCACCCTTTCGGGCGGGGACGGCCGCGCCTCCCTCACTACGCTGGAGCTGGCGGCCGGCCTGCAGCCGCCGGGAACCCCGGAGGCGCCCGCCGCCATAACCGAGGCCATGGTGCGCACCTCAAACCCCCATCGGGCGCTGCCCTACGACAAGAACAAGGACATGCACTACGACATCATATCCGCTTTCATCAAGTCGATGCGCGGGTCGGACCCGGATGCCGCGGTGTACTGGCTGGCCCGCATGATCGATGGCGGGGAAGATCCTAAGTTCATCGCCAGGCGCATGTACATCGCCGCTTCGGAGGACATCGGCAACGCCGACCCCCAGGCGCTGCTGGTAGCGGAGGCCGCGTTTCGGGCGGCTGAGGTGATTGGCTACCCCGAATGCCGCATCAACCTTGCCCAAGCGGCCATTTATCTGGCCTTGGCCCCGAAATCCAATGCGGCCGAGGCCGCCATCGATGCGGCGCTGCGGGAAGTGCGCAACGGCCCCTTGCGGCCGGTTCCCGACTGTCTGCGTGACCGCCACCGCCCCGGTTCGGAGGACTACGGCACCTACCTGTACCCCCACAATTACCCGGGGGGCTGGGTGAACCAGCGCTACCTGCCCGACGGCTTGGAAAAAGGGGATTTCTACCATCCGAGTCCCCGCGGCTGGGAGGCATGGCGGGTGGAATCCACCGCCCGCGACCGGGCGGATTCTTGACATCCCCCTCTTTCGGCGGTAAATCTTCGTCCATACAGATAAGTAACGTATAAAGGTGGCCGTGCGCCGCCTAATTCCCACTTGGGTAAAATTCCCACAGGTTCTGCTATAGTTGGGTTTTCCGAAAGGCCCCAAGGAGGTTTGACATGAACTTCTTCGACATTTTGCTGCCCATCGTGTTCGCATTGGTGGGCATTGCCCTCATTTGGTTTGTGGTGGAGTTGGCCATGCTGGTGCGCAAGGCGCGCGGCACCGTGACCAATGTGGAGAAGGATTTGCTTCCCACCCTGGCCAACGTGAACAAGATTTCCGAATCGGTGGTGCCGGTAACCGCGAAGGTGGATCCGCTGATGGACCGCGTTGCCCTCACGGTGGACGCTGCCAATCTCGAAATCATGAGAGTGGACCAGATTCTTGAGGACGTGGGCCAGATCACCGGCTCGGTGAGCAAGACCATGGACGCCGTTGACACGGTAACCTCCGCGCCGGTGGAGCTGGTGAACTCGGTTACCAACAAGATGCGCTCCCGCTTCAAGCCGCGCTACGCTTCGGACGAATCGGTGAAGCTGGGGCAGACCGAGGCCAAGAAGAGCACCACGGTGGCGGATTTCGTGGACGCTGCCGCCGATGCCGCCACCGATGCCGTTTCCCAGCAGAAGACCCGCATGGCCGATCGCAAGGCGGCTCGCGAAGAGCGCAGCGCCTACGACGCCGCCAAAGGCGAGCAGCTGGACAAAACCGCCGACGGCCTCACCGATGCGGTGGTGAGCGCTGCGGGCGCCGACACCCCGGCGGCCGAGATTCCCGGTTACACCGTCATCCCTCCCGCTGTCACTGACAAATAAGCGGTTCTGACAAGGATTCCATCATGAGCAAGCGTTCCGACGCATGTGAAAGCACGGCACCTGCCCCCGCCCCGGAGGCGGGTGCCCCTTCTTATTCCGAGGGCTCTGCGGCTGTGGCCGCCGTTGCCGAATGCGGCACCCTCGATGATGCAGCCGCCGCCTACCAGTTTGATGGCCCCAGCTGCCCGGTTACCGCCGGCCCCGACGAGCGGGAGCGGCTGGAGTACAAGGTGCAGCGGGCCCGGCACCGCTTCCTGAACGTGTGGACGGTGGTGGGGGCCATCCTGCTGGCGGCTGCGGTGGTGTTTTTGCTGCACGTGCTGGCCCTGCCGGCTTCCATCATCATCTGGACCACCGTCATCGTGTTCTGCCTGCGGGGCGTGGTGTCGGGGCTGGAAAAGCGTGGCGTCAGCCGTATTGTGGGTACCACCTTGGCCTATGTGCTGATGTTCGTGGTGCTGGCCTTGGTGGGGCTTTTGCTGTTCTCGCCAATGTTCGGCCTCAACAGCCAGTTCCTCGACCTGATGCAAAGCATGCCCAGCTACGTGCAGGGGGTTTCCGATTGGCTCATGTCGCTGTACGATCAGTATCGCATTTATCTTGAAGACGACACGGTGAAGCAGGTGATAGGCGATGTGCAGGCTAGCGCTGCCAGCTTCGCATCGCAGCTGGCCCAGGGCAGCGCTCAGGGCATCGTGGGCTTTGGTACTGCTCTGGCTAACGCCCTTATGGCTTTGGGCTTTGCCATGGTCATCGCCTTTTGGGTGCTGCTGCAGCTGCCGGCCATCGGGCGGGAAACGAAGCTGATCATCGGCCCCAAGCACGCGGTGGACGCCGCCTTCTGGCACGTTACCTTCACGCGGGTGATGGGTGGCTACATCAAGGCCACCATCATCCAGTGCGCCATCATCGGCGTTGCCTGCGCCTTGGTGTTCTTGCTGCTGGACATCCCCAATGCCGCCGCACTGGGGGCCATCACCGGTATCATGAACATCATTCCCATCATCGGCCCCTGGCTGGGCGGTGTCGTTGCGGCGCTGGTGGCCCTGTTCAAAAGCCCCATCGCCGCGCTTATCGCGGTGCTGGCGGCCATCATCATCCAGCAGTTCGTGTACACCTTCGTCTCGCCCCGGCTCATGCAGTCTTCCTGCGACGTGCATCCGGCGGTCACCTTGCTGGCCTTGATGATCGGCAGCGCCCTGGGCGGTGCCATGGACGGGCTCATGGGGTCGCTGGTGGGCATGCTGGCCTCCATCCCGGCCGCCGCCGTGGCCAAGTCCTTCTTCGTTTACTACTTCGAGAAGCATACCGGGCGGCGCATCGTGTCGGAAGAGGGGGTGCTGTTCAAGAGCGGCTTCGAGGACACCCCTGGCAACGTGCCCCAGCCCCTGATGGACGCCACCGGTCCTAGTTACAGCGCCAAGGACTACGATCGCCAGATGGGAAAGGCGGGGAAGTTCTTTGCCCGTTTCACGAAGAAGAAGTACTGAGCCTGAGCCGTTGCCTATATAATAAGTCGGTATGGTTTCGGGCGGCCCTGTTCGCGCTGCCCCTGGAAAGCGCCCCGCCGGGCGCTTTCGGTGCGCCAACCCATTCGAATAGTTAGGACGTGCATGTAATGAAGTACATGACCACCGCTGAGATTCGTGAGAAGTACCTTGCCTATTTCGAGGACAAGGGCTGCAAGCGCATGCCTTCATCGTCGCTGATTCCCGACGACCCCTCGCTTCTGCTCACCAGTGCCGGTATGGTGCAGTTCAAGCCCTATTTCCTGCACCAGAAAGAGCTGGAGGCCCCCTACATCGGCACCACCACGGTGCAGAAGTGCGTTCGCACCAACGACATCGACATCATCGGCACCACGGGCCGTCACCTGAGTTTCTTCGAGATGCTGGGCAACTTCAGCTTCGGCGCCTACTTCAAAAAGGAGATGTGCGCCTGGGCCTACGATTTCTCCGTGAACGTGCTGGGGCTCCCGCCGGAGAAGCTTTACTTCACCGTGTTCGAGGACGACGACGAGACCATTGAGATCTGGAAAGAGCTGGGGGTTCCCGCCAGCCATATCTCCAAGCTGGGAGAGGACGACAACTTCTGGCGCGCCGGCCCCACCGGCCCTTGCGGCCCGTGCTCGGAGATTTACTTCGACCAAGGGGAGGAGTTCGGCTGCGGCAGCCCCGACTGCGCCCCCGGCTGCGACTGCGACCGCTTCCTGGAGTACTGGAACTGCGTGTTCACCCAGTTCGACGGCCAGGAGGACGGCACGCTGAAGGAGCTGCCCTCGAAGAACATCGACACTGGCATGGGGCTTGAGCGCATGGCCGCCATCATGCAGGGGGTGCAGTCCAACTACGAAACCGACGTGCTGCGCAGCCTGGTTGCGGTGGGGGAGAAGCTTTCCGGCAAGGCCTACGGCGAAGACGCGGCTGCCGATTTGGCGCTGCGCATCATCGCCGACCACAGCCGTTCGGTCACCTTCATGATCGCCGACGGCATCCTGCCCTCCAACGAGGGTCGCGGCTACGTGCTGCGCCGCCTGCTGCGCCGCGCCATCATGAAGGCCCACTCCATCGGCATCGAGGGGCACTTCCTGAACGATTACGTGGACGAGATCGTGCGCCTGATGGGCGACGTGTACCCGGAAATCGTGGAGAATCGTGAGTTGGAGCGCAAGCTCATCCTGGCGGAGGAAGAGCGCTTCGGCGCCACGCTGCGCCAGGGGCAGGCCTATCTTTCCCAGGCCCTCGCGGGGCTTGAGGGGGCCGTTCTGCCGGGCGACACCGCCTTCACCCTGCACGACACCTACGGTTTCCCGGTAGAGATCACCCAAGAGATTGCCGGCGAGGCGGGCATCGCCGTTGACATGGAGGGCTTCGAGGCGGCCATGGAGCAGCAGCGGGCCCGTGCCCGCGCCGCCGGCGCCAAAGACGCCGAGGCCGCATGGTCCACCTATGGCGGCGTGCATGCTGAGCTGCTGAAAGAGCTTGGCCCCACCGAGTTCGTGGGTTATAGCGCCACCCAGCTTGAAACCACGGTGGCGGCGCTGGTGAAAGATGGCGCGCGGGTGGTCCAGCTAAACGCCGGCGAAGAGGGCGAGTTGGTGCTTGCCGCCACGCCGTTTTACGCCGAGATGGGCGGCGAAGTGGGCGATACCGGCGAGATTCTGAACGGCGAGGGCCGCCTGTACGTGCTGGATACCAAGGCGCCCGAAAAGGGGCTTTCGGTGTGCACGGTGCGCAACGAAGGAGCGCCGGTGAAGGTGGGCGACGCGGTGGTAGCGGTGGTGGATGCCAATCGCCGCCACGCCATTGAGCGCAACCACACCGCCACCCACATTCTGCATGCGGCGCTGCGGGAAGTGCTGGGCGATCACGTGAAGCAGGCGGGTTCTTATGTGGGCCCCGATCGCCTGCGCTTCGACTTCACCCATTTCGAAGCGGTCACGGCCGAGCAGCTGGCCGAGGTGGAGCGGGTGGCCAACAACGCGGTCATGGCCGCCACCCCCATGACCGTGTACGAAACCTCGCTGGACGAGGCGCGCGCCAGCGGCGTGACCGGCCTGTTCGGCGAGAAGTACGGCGATGTGGTGCGCGTGGTGGAGGCCGGCGAGTTCTCCCGCGAGCTGTGCGGCGGGTGCCATGTGTCCAACACGGCCGAAATCGGCTTCATGAAGATCACCTCCGAATCCAGCGTGGGTGCCAATCTGCGCCGCGTGGAGGCGGTTACCAGCTACGGTGCGCTGGCTTATGTGAACAAGCTGGAGCAAGAGCTGAAGCAGGCGGCAGCGGTGCTTAAAGTGCCCGTGGCCGATGTGGCCGACCGCGTTGCCGCCAATGTGAAAACCCTCAAAGAGCTTACCCAGAAGGGGAAGCGGGCCAAGGACGCGGCCTCCGACGATCAGGTTTCCGCGCTGTTGGCCCTGGTGCAGGAGGCCCCGGCCGACTACCCGGTGATCATCGGCAAGGCGGCGGTGGCCGAAGGCGGCGCGCTGCGCAACCTGTGGGACGTGCTGCGGGCCCGCATGGCGGCGCCCGGGGCCGTGGTGCTGGCGGCCCAAACGGCCGACGGCAAGCCGCTGCTGCTGGCGGCGGGCACCGACGAGGCGGTGGCGAAGGGCTTTGACGCCGGCGCCCTCATCAAGGCCATGGGACCTGCCATCAGGGGCGGCGGCGGCGGCAAGCCGGCCATGGCCCAGGCGGGCGGCAAGGACGCCTCCGGCCTGGATGCGGCGCTGGAGATTGCCCGCGAGCACATTCTGTAATGCGCGTATTGGCGCTTGACATCGGAGACGCGCGCATCGGGGTTGCGGTAAGCGACCCTGGTGCGCGCGTTGCTTCGCCGGTTGCCGTGCTGCCTGCCCCCGAGGTGCTGGGAAACGCCAAGCCTTGGAAGCGGCTTTTGGAGGATTGGGAGCCGGAGCTTTTGTTGTGCGGGTTGCCCCGCACCATGGCGGGCGAAGAGGGGCCCCAGGCCCAGAAGATCCGCGCGCAGGCGGAGGCGGTTGCCAAGGCGGCCGGGCTTCCGTTGCAGTTCGCCGACGAGCGCCTCAGTTCCGCCGAGGCCAAACGGAGTTTGCGTGAAAGCGGGCTGTCGGAGAAGGAAATGCGCGGCAAGGTGGATATGATTGCGGCGAGTATTTTTTTGCAGGCGTGGTTGGATGAGGTTTCCCGCGCCTGAGCCGCAGGGAGGAATGGCCAATGAGGAAGAACAACATCACTTATTCCGAGCGACCCACCCATGCGGCACGGGCGGCCCACGCCCGCGGCGATGCGATGTTCCGCACTTACGACACCACCGCCATCCGCCCCAAGCACTCCAAGGTGCCCGCCATCATCGCGCTGGTGCTGGCCATCGCGGCCCTCATCGCCATCGCGGTGGGGGTGAGCCGCTGCGTTGCGGGCCCCGATCTGCTGTCCGCCGATGAAACCGCCACCATCGTGGTGAAGGAAGGAGAGGGCGCGTCTGCCATTGGGAAAAGCCTGGCGGACGCCAAGCTGCTGGCTTCTGCGGACGAGTTCGTGAACGCCGCCCGCGAGATGAAGGCAGATTCGTCCCTCATTCCCGGCCAGTACGAGATTGCGGGGCAAACCCCTGCCCGCGACATTGTGGCCTTGCTGCAGGCAGGACCCGCGGCCACCGGGAACACCGTTACCATCCCCGAAGGACTCACTCGCCAGGCCACGGCCGAAGCGGTGTCCAACGCCACCGGCGGCCGCATCAGCGTGGAGTCGTTCATGGACGCTTCCTCCGATGCCAGCGCCTGGGCGCAGGAGTTCCCCTTCTTGGAAACCGCCGGCAATAATTCGCTGGAGGGCTTCCTGTTCCCCAAAACCTACACGGTGGAGGAGAGCGCCGATGCCGGCGCTGTGGTGCGCATGATGCTGGGACAGTTCCAGACGGAAACCGCCGGGCTGGATTGGGCGTACCCCACCGAGGCGGGGCTGAACCTGTACGAGGCCGTGAACCTGGCCTCCATCGTCGAGAAGGAAGTGGCGGTGGCCGACGAGCGGCCGCAGGTGGCCAGCGTGTTCTACAACCGCCTCGGCTCCGACCGCCCGTACCTGGAGTCCGATGCCACCACCGCCTACGAGGTGGGGCACCAGCCCAGCGCCGAAGAAGTGCACGCCGACACCCCTTACAGCACCTACAGCAATCCGGGGCTGCCCCCCACGCCCATCTGTTCGCCGGGCCTTGAGGCGATCAAGGCAGTGTGCAGCCCGGCCCAGACCAGCTACATGTACTTCTACACTCCCTCCAATAGCGACGGTACCGCTGGCGAGACCATCTTCAGCGAAACCTACGAGCAGCACCAAAGCGCCATCAACGGAAACTAGGGCGCCGTGGCACTGCTGTCGCCGGAACGGTATTTTTCGCGCATAAGCTCCATCGATATCCAGCGGGATTTGATGGGGGCCGGTTTCGGCCATGTGCTGCTGGACGTGGACAACACCATTCTCTCCCGAGCCACCCATGACATACCCCGTGACGTGGGGGTGTGGCTGGGCAAGGCGCGCACGGCCGGCGTGGAGTTCTGCCTGGTGTCCAACAATTGGCATGCCAGTGTGCACCAGTTGGCGGGCGTGTTGGACGTGCCGGTGGTGGGGAAGTCTTGCAAGCCCCTGCCCCAAGGGTTTTTGCTGGGGCTGGCCAAGGTGGGCGGCACCCGCAAGAACACGGTGGTGGTGGGCGACCAGCTGCTCACCGATGTGCTAGGGGCCCACCTGGTGGGATTGCCCGTGTACATGGTGCAGCCGCTGGTGGAAGTGGATTTGCCCCACACCATGGCGCTGCGCAACTTTGAGCGGGCCGTGCTGGGTAACCGGCGCCCCGAGCCCGTTTCCGTCGTCGCAGATGACCCGTCCCGTCAAACCCCATGACAGGGGACGGGGATAATGTCATGCCCGCAGTCACTCGCATGACAGGGGTCGGGGATAGTGTCGTGCCCGCGGCCGCTCGCGCGCGATTTCGCCCATGGCAGGGGGTGGCGTTGCGTTTGCAGGCCTTGCGCGCGATTGCGCCCCATGGCAGGAATGGTGCTGCGTTCGCGGGCTCTTATGTGCGATTTCGTAGGGCAGAGATTCTATCTCTGCCTAATCAGCAACCGCGAACGGCCCAGGCGAGGCCGCAAGTGATATTTCAAGAAAAGGAACCGCAATGACCGCAACGGGCAACGATGAAGCGAAGCAGCTCTACGTGCTGGGGCATCCGGTGGCCCACTCCAAATCGCCGGCCATGTACAATGCCCTGTACGGTTACTTGACGCTGCCTTGGACTTACGGCCTCATGGATATCGCCGACGCTTCGCAGGCGGCCGAGTTCCTTGACGCCCGCGAGTTCTTCTCCATCAACATCACCACTCCCTACAAGCCTTTGGCGCTTGAGAAGGCGGATGTGAAGGCGGCGTCCGCGCAGTTGGCCGGCGGTTGCAACCTGCTCATCTCGTTCGGCGAAAAGCTGCTGGCTTACAACACCGACGGCGAGGGTTGCGTAGCCTATCTTGAGCGGGCAGGGGTGAATTTTGCCGGAAAACGGGTGGCCGTATGCGGCACCGGCCCCACTTCCTTGGCCATCTACCACGCTGCCGCCATTGCCGGCGCGGCTGAGGTGCTGCTGCTGGGGCGCCAGGTGGAAAAAGCCAAGGCGCAGGCGCAGGGCTACGTGCGCCAGTTGCGGAAGATGGCCGAGGCATCGGCCGGCATGCCCGCGGCCCACGACCATCACCGCTCCATTGCCGACACCTATCGCGACTGCTCGTTCAAGTACGGCAGTTACGCCACTTCCACCAAGGCCATTTCCGCCGCCGATGTGATCATCGACGCTACGCCGCTGGGGATGCACGCGGGCGACCCTGCCCCTTTCGACCCGGCTCTGTTGAGCGATGGGCAGTTCGTGATGGACGTGGTGTACGGCCATGGGGAAATGGCGCTGGCGAAGGCTGCAAAGGAGCGGGGCTGCCAGTTCGTGAACGGCGCTGGCATGCTGGTGGGGCAGGCGGTGGTCACAGCCCTCATCCTGTTCGATCTGTCGGGGGTGGAGACCGAACTTGGCTTCGATGGCATTTTCCGCCTGATGGCCGACGCCGGGTTCCCCGGCCAGCTTTAAGCGGCGCGGCCCCATGGTTGCGGGATGCAGCTGGGATGATGTACTATACGTTAATAACGTATAGCTAGGAGCTTTATGGGCATCAAAGAGCTAAGGGCATCAACAGGGCTGAGCCAGAAGGGGTTTTCGGAGGCTTTCCAGATACCTGTGCGCACGCTGCAGCAGTGGGAGCAGGGCAAAAGCTCGCCTGCCCCTTATGTTTTGGCCATGATGGAGAAGTTGGCGCCTGCGATGGCCGCCGATGCGCCCGGTGAAAAAGATCCGTACTTCGTGCCCGAGAAGTCGCGCTGGAAGGTGTGCATTCCCGATCCGTTTCCCAATTGCGAGCGCGTGTACCCGTTGCAGCAGCGCAAAGTTCGCCAGCTGCTCGATGCGCTGCGCGGCAACGATGCGGTGAAGTCGGTTACCATATTCGGGTCGAGTGTTACGCAGCGCTGCCGCCAGGACAGCGATCTGGACGTGTACCTTGAGCTGGCAGACGGGGACGGGGAGGTCAAGATAGCTTTCGATTTTCCCTGCGATCTGTGGACGAACCGCACGGCGGACGAGCGCTTGAAGCGCGAGATAGAGCAGAAGGGGGTGCGGGTGTATGGCTAGCGCAGGCACCCTGTTCGACAAATCTGTGGCGAATCTGAAAACGGCTCAAATTCTGCACCGTCATTCTGGTGGCGACGAAGAGCAGCTCAACGCCGTGGGGTATCACCTTCAACAGGCAATGGAGCTGTGCCTGAAGTATCTGCTGGAGCAGGACGGGGTGGAGTATCCCAAAACTCACGACATCGATCAGCTCATTCGCATCGGGCGCGAGACGGATGTGGATTTCACGCTGCCAGAGTACCTGGACGATCATGCGGAGATGCTCACGCAGTGGGAGGCGAAGAGCCGCTACATTCTTGGCTACGCCATCGAGGCGCGCAAGATTGAACGGGCCCTTCCCGAAATCGACGCTTACCTGCAGCAGGTGGCTAAGCGGGAGCGGGAGGCCATCGGTTAGGGGCGCTCGGCGCTAGTTTGGGCGCGGGCCAGCAGCTCTTCCCGGGAGACGGGCCGCAGGGCGGCCAGCTTTTCGGCGCGGCGTTGAATGAAGGCGGAAAGCCTGCGCAGGAAGTCTTCCGGGAATGGCTCCTCTTCGCTGTTGGCGAACTCGAAGCGGGCCAGCGCTTCCAGTTGGCAGATTTGCCGTTGCCCCATCAGGCGGGCCGCCTGCTCGTCAAAGGTGACCTGCGGCCAGGAGGGGAGCACAAACTGGGCTTCCGTGTCGAAGGAGCCCACCTGGCTGAATTCATGGTTGAAGAAAAGGGAGCGGCCGTTGTCGAAAACAGGAGCCGCGCCCAGCAAATCTCCGCTACGGCTGTCGCGCAGCACGCCGAAATTGGTGAGATGGCGGTCGGTGTTGTAAATCAGCGCGTCGAACACCATCATGGAGGCGTAATCCTCAAAGTGCTCCAGCCCCCAGCGCAGGTACGATTTCACGGCGCCCGTGTGAGAGGACTGGCCGAAGGCGAGCGCTTGGGGCACGTAGGATACTTCGGGTGTGCAGAAGCAATCGCAACTGCAGCACGCGTCGGGGGAGGCGGCGTCCCAGCGGGTGAGACCGTACGCCACGGCATTAAGGCCCATGGTCGCGGCCACCTGGGCCGCGAGGAATTCCGCTCGCGTTTCGCCGAATTCGCCAGACTCGCTGCTGCCTTTGTAAAGGCGCCGCGTTCCATCGGCTTCGATGCGCCAGGCCTTGCGGAGGTTGCCATTGGTGGTCAGCTCGGGGGTGGTGGGAGTGAGTCCCCGCTGGTCGCTCACGATGCCGGTGTAGGCCACGGCGGCCAGCACCGATGAAAAATCGTTGTCATAGAGGTTGCACTCGGCGAAGGACCCATCGCTCCCTTCGGGCGCAATCCAGTAGGAGTCGTTGAGCGAAAGACCGCGGCTTATGGCCAAGATGCCGCTGCGGTCGTTTGTGGAAAGCCCCAGCGACCGGCACAGCTCGGTGGCGAAGCGGCGGTTCTGGGGGATGGCCCGCGTGGAAAGCCACCGCCATAGGCCCTCGTCGGTGAGCTGGAGGCCCAGCGGCATGAGGTGCTGGCGCGAACTGTCCCATTCGTGCAGAACAGCCGGATTGTCTTCTCCGAACGAAAAGCGTAAGAGCGGCTGGTCGAAGAGTCGAAGCTCGAATATGTCGGTTGAGCGTACCATGGGTGAGATTGTAGCACGGAGGGTGGTCGGGCAAGCAGCTCCCCGGCGCGCCGCCGCACAATGTGCGGATTGGGCTGTTGGGGTTGGCTTTTCGGGCCTGGGGTTTGGGGCTGCGCTACAATTACCCGCAACGTTTGAGCGACAGAAAGCGGGAGCGCATGCGCTATGTGACGGCGGGGGAGAGCCACGGCCCTGAACTGGTGGCTATTGTGGAAGATGTGCCGGCGGGGCTGAAGGTTTCCGCCGAGCAGATTGATTACGACCTTTCGCGCCGCCAGAGCGGTTACGGCCGCGGCGGCCGCATGACCATCGAGCGCGATCATGCTCGCATCGTTTCCGGCGTGCGCTTCGGCCGCACCCTGGGAAGCCCGGTGGCGCTGGTGGTGGAGAACCGCGACTGGGTCAACTGGACCGAGCGCATGGCGGCCGACGGCCAGCCTCCGGCCGACCTCAAGCGGGAAGTTACCCCGCGCCCCGGCCATGCCGATTTGGTGGGGGCCCTGCGCACCAACACCGACGACTGCCGCGACATCCTGGAGCGGGCCAGCGCCCGCGAGACGGCGGCACGGGTGGCCGCCGCCGGCATCGCCCGCGAGTTCTTGGCGGAGTTGGGGGTGGAAATTTACTCCTATGTGGTGTCGGTGGGGGATGTGGCCATGAAGGAGGCCTCCCCGGCCGATGCCGCCTCCTACAACCCCATGGCCATCGAGACTTCCGAAATGCGCTGCCCCGATGCCGCGGCCACCGAAGCCATGAAGCAGGCCATCAACCGCGCCCGCCGCGCCGGCGAGAGCCTGGGGGGCACCTTCCGGGTGGTGGCTACCGGCCTGGTGCCGGGCCTTGGCACCTACGCCCAGGCCAAGGGGCGCCTCACCGGGCAGCTGGGGGCGGCCCTGTTCTCCATTCCCGCCATCAAAGGCGTTGAATTCGGCCTTGGCTTCGAGGCGGCCCAGCTGCCCGGCAGTCAGGTGCATGACCCCATTCTGCTGGCGGGCGCCGGCTTCGACCGCGCCTCCAACAACGCCGGCGGCCTTGAGGGCGGCATGACCAGCGGCTTGCCTTTGGTGGTGACGGCGGCTATGAAGCCCATTCCCACGCTGATGACGCCGCTTTCCACTGTGAACCTGGAAACCCTGGCGCCGGAAGAGGCGTCGAAAGAGCGCTCGGATGTGTGCGCCGTTCCCGCTGCCGCCGTGGTGGCGGAGGCGGAGGTGGCCTTCGTGCTGGCCAGTGCCTACCAGGAGGCCTTCGGCGGCACCTGCATGGCCGACATTCGTCGCAACTTGGAACAGTACAAGGGCCGCCTGCGGGCCTTTGCGCGATAGGCCGTGCCCATGGCGAAACCTTCTGGCAACGGGCAAGGGCCGGCACCTTCGGGCGCCGATGCGACGGCGCGCGGTGAAGGCGGCCGGCAAAACGAGGGGGGCAAGCGCTCGGGTGCGCGGCGGCGGAAACGGCGCGGAAAGCGCGGCGCCGGCCAACGGGAAGGGGCGGCCGCTTCCCCGGCTGCACCGGAAAAGCGCGCGGCCAGCGGGCGAAAACCGGGGCCCAAACGGCAGGGTTCTCCGGCCCCCAGGCGCGAAGAGGCCCCAGCGGCCCTCGCCAGGCCGGTGTTCTTCGTGGGCTTCATGGGAGCCGGGAAAACCAGCGTCTCCCGCTACATGGCCCGCCGTTGGAAGTTCTCCGCCATCGATTTGGACGTTTACCTGGAGCGGCGCGAAGGGCGCGTGATCCGCGACATCTTCGCCGAAGACGGGGAGGCGGCCTTCCGCGCCATCGAAACCGATGTGCTGCGGGAGGTGGGGGAAAGCCCCAACCCGTCGCTGGTATCCTGCGGCGGTGGCATTGTGGAGCGGTCGGAGAACCGGGAGTTGCTGGAGAGGCTGGGAACCGTGGTGCATCTGCGGGTTTCCGCCGACGAGGCGGCCGGCCGCATCAGCAACAAGAGTACAAGGCCGCTGTTCAACGACATCGAGGGTGCCCGCGCCCTGTGCGAGCGGCGCGCCCCCCTTTACGATGCGGCGGCCGATGTGGTGGTGGACACCGCCGGCAAGTCGGTGGCCCAAATCGCTTATGAGGTGATGGGGGCGCTGCGGCGCCGCGGCGATGTGCGGCCGCAGCCGAAAGACGGGCAAGCGGCAGCTGAAGAACGAGACACCTTATCCTAGGAGGAGCAATGGCGGCAACGCGTGTGGTGGTGGACATTCCCGGCGAGCGTCAGTATGACGTGCGCATCGGCGAGGACATCCTCAAAGACCTGGGGGCGAAGTTGGCACCGGTGCTGGAGGTTCAGCCCCCCAGCCGCATATTGGTAATCAGCGATTCCAACGTGGCGCCGCTGTACCTGGAAACCTGCAAGCAGGGGTTGGCAACGCTCGGCTGCCCGGTGAGCGACATTACGGTTCCCGCCGGCGAAGAGGCGAAATGCGTTGAGGTTATCGGCGAAGTATGGAGCGCCATGGCTGCCTTGGGGCTGGCCCGCGACAGCGTGGTGGTGGCGCTGGGCGGCGGCGTGGTGGGCGATCTGGCCGGCTTCGCCGGGGCCACCTACATGCGCGGCGTGCGGGTGGTGCAAGTGCCCACCACACTTCTTTCCATGGTGGATTCTTCTGTGGGGGGCAAAACCGGCATCAACCTGGATGCCGGCAAGAACCTGGTGGGCACCTTCCTCCAGCCCAGTTACGTGTGCGCCTCCACCGATGTGCTTGCCACGCTGGACGAGCGGGAGTGGGCCTGCGGGTGCGCCGAAATCGCGAAGTCGGCCCTCATCGATTCGGACGATTTCTTCTTCTGGCTGGTGGAAAATGCCCCCCTGTTGGCGGAGCGGCAGCCGGACGTGGTGCGGGAGGCCATCGCCCGCTCGGTGGTGTTCAAGGCGGGGGTGGTGGCCCAGGACAAAACCGAGAGCCGCGGAGTGCGCGAGTGTTTGAACTATGGTCATACGCTGGGGCACGCCATCGAAACGCTGGCCGGCTACGGCACCTATTCCCACGGGGCCGCAGTGGCCGAGGGCATGCGCTTCGCGGCGCGGCTGGGGCAGACGCTTGCGGGCACGCCGCTTGAGCTGGTGGAGGCGCAGGACGCGCTTCTGGATCAGCTGGGGCTTTCGGTGCTGGATTGGAAGGCGCCGGCCGAAGATATCTTGAACGCCATGAAACGGGACAAGAAGGCCCGCCAAGGGGCGGTGCGTTTCGTGCTGCCGGCCGACGTGGGCGCTTGGGAGTTGGTTTCCGTGGACGACGACACGATTCTGGAGCACCTGCGCCTCTACTTCGGCGAATAGCCGCAAACAGGGGCAATGCTGGGGCCGCCTGACTCGTTAACATTGCGGCCTTGACGGATGTGCCGTTTAACGACGGTGTGGACGTGGCGGCTCTGGCGCCCGTGCGGGTTGACGGATGTGCGGGCATGGCGCCCTTGCGGTTTGATTTCGTAGGGCAGACATTCTATGTCTGCCTGGGTTGCGACCGTGTGCCGGCTGTCCGTTAGGCAGAGATAGAATCTCTGCCTAACGAAGTTCGCGTTGCTCGTCGGTCGGAGATAGAATCTCTGCCCTACGAAGTATGCACGAGATGCTTGTCCCAGAAAGGATTTAGCGATGAGAAAAGTGCTGTTGATGAACGGCCCTAACTTGAACATGCTGGGGGTGCGCGATCCTGCCATTTATGGCAGCGACACCTTGGCCTCCATCGAGCAGATGGTGGAGGAGTACGGCCGCGCCCATGGGGTGCAGGTGGATTGCTTCCAGTCGAACCACGAGGGGACTCTGGTGGACGCGCTGCAGGCCGCCCATGGCAACTACGACGGCATCGTGTACAATCCCGGCGCCCACACCCATTACTCCTATGCGCTGCACGATGCGGTGGAATGTATCGATGTGCCTGTGGTGGAAATCCACATCTCCGATATCTCCAAACGGGAGGAGTTCCGCCGCACGTCGGTTATCGCGCCCGCCTGCATCGCCCAAGTGAAGGGGCTGGGCAAGGAGGGTTACCTGCGGGCCTTTGATATTTTGCTGAAGAGCTGGGAGGGGGCCGAAGATGGCCGATGAGCTGACAGACGCCCAAGCCCCGGCCCGCCACCTGGGGCGGCTGCGGGCCCGCATGGCCGAAGAGGGGCTGACCGCCTTTCTGGCGCGCGGCACTTCCAACATCCAATGGCTCACCGCCTTCGACCGCGTGTTCGATGAAGAGGCGGCCCATGCCCTGTTCGTAGATCAGGGGCGCGCCGTGCTGCACACCGATTCCCGTTACAGCGAAGCGTGCCGTCGGGCGGCCGAGGGCACCGGCATCGCGGTGAACGACGTGCGGGAGGGCCACGGGGCCTTCGCGGCGAAGCTATGGAACCACCGTTTCATGGCTGAGGCGGCGGATAAGCTAGGCATCGAGGATTCCATCGAACTTCGCGAATACCGCGCGCTTGAAAAGGCCTTTGGCGAGGGGGAGGCCCCGCTTCCGCTGCGGGAAACCGATGGCGTGGTGGTGGGGCTGCGGGCCGTGAAGGACCCCTACGAGATTGCTCGCATGCGCTGGGCCCAAGCCATGACCGACGCCGCTTTCGCCCACATCGTGCGATTCATGGCGCCGGGCGTGACCGAGCGCGAGGTGCAGCTGGAGCTGGAAAACTACATGATGACCCACGGGGCAGAGGGCTTGGCGTTCCCTTCCATCGTGGCCACTGGCGAAAACGGCGCGAGCCCCCACGCCATTCCCGGCGAAACGGTGCTGGAGGCGGGGCAGTGCGTGGTGCTGGACTTCGGTGCCCGCTTCGCCGGCTATTGCTCGGACATGACCCGCACGGTTTTTCTGGGGATGCCAGAGGGGGAGATGGCGGCGGCCTGGGAGGCGCTGCGGGCCGCCAACGAGGCGGTAGAGGCGATGCTGGCCCCCGGCGTTACCGGCGCCGAGGCCCATCAACTGGCCGAGGACGTGCTGGAGGGCCACGGCTTCGGGGGCAAAATGGGCCACGGGCTGGGGCACGGTGTGGGGTTGGACATCCACGAACAGCCGGTGCTCTCGCCCCGCAACCCTCAGCCGCTTGCGGCCGGCAACGTAGTTACCGTGGAGCCGGGTATCTACCTGCCAGGTCGTTTCGGCATGCGCTTGGAGGATTTCGGCGTGGTGACGGAAACCGGTTTCGACGTGTTCACCGCCTCCACCCACGAGATGGTGGTGATTTAGCGGCTGCCGCGCCACCAGGCGATGGCTATCTGGGTGCGGTCCCGCAGCCCCGTTTTCTGCAGAATGGCGGAAATGTAGTTGCGCACCGTGCCCTCCGAGAGGTACAGCGCCTGGGCGATTTCGCGGTTGTCCAGTCCTTCTGCGATCAGGCGGGCCGCTTCCCGTTCCCTTTGGCTGAGCTGCGCACCGAAGCTGCTGGCGTCGCAGCCGGCCTGCTGCGTTCGGGCGCGCCCCTTCGCCATCAGCTGCCCCACGCGGCCGCTCACTTCCTGCCCCAGCACCGTTTGGCCGTCGGCAGCGGCGAAGAGCGCCTGCTCCAGTTGGGCGGTGTCTTGCTTTATCAGGTAGCCGCGCGCTCCCAGCGCCAGGGCCCGCACCAGGTAGTCATCGTCGGCGAACGTGGTAAGGAACACGATGTTCGCCTGCGGAAACGCCGCGAGCACCTCTTCTGCGGCGGCGAGGCCCGAGACGAGGGACATGCGGATGTCCAACAGCAGCACCTGGGGGCGAAAGCGGCGGTACAGTGCCAGCGCGTCGGCGCCGCTGGTGCTGACGGCAGCCACCTGCACCCGGCCGTTGGCCTGCAGGATGGTGGTCAGCGATTCCAGGATGAAGGGGTCGTCGTCGATCATCACGACGGTGAGGGGGCTTTCGGTCATGGCTGCTCCTGCTGCTTGGGGAACGTGGCGATGATGCGGCTGCCGGCAAGGTGCGGCTCGCGCGGAGCGAACGAGAAGCTGCCGCCCAGGGCCTCGGCTCGCTGGCGCATGGAGGCGATGCCCATTCCGTCGGTGTCGGTGGGCCGGGCGGTGCCGTTGTTTTCCAGACGCAGCCGGAAAAATCCGGGGAACTCCTCCAGCGCGACGGAGGCGGCGGAGGCGTGCCCGTGGTTGACGGCGTTGGAGAGCCCTTCCCGCACGATGGCGATGGCCGCCAGGGCCACCGGGCGCGGCAGGTGGCACACCTCGTAGCGCAGCGTTCCCTGAAGCGAGGGCAAATCGCAAACCGCCTCTTCAAGCGCCTGGCGCGGGTCGAATGCTTCCTGGTGCAGGTTGTGGACGCTGGCGCGGACGGTGGCCAGCGCTTCGTCCAGCGTGGTTTCCAGCGGGGCGATGGCCGCGCTCAGGGCCGCGTCTTCTTGCCGGCTTACTGCGAGCGCCCGGGTTTGCAGCAGTGCCCGGGTGAGCAGGTGCCCCACGTTGTCGTGGATTTCACGGGCGATGCGGCCCCGTTCGTCCAGCACGGCGCAGTGCACTTCCAAATCCTGGCGTTCTTGGAGGTTGCGGGCGCGGGCGGCCAGCGCCAGGTGTTCTTCTTGCAAATTATCCCGCAGGGTGCGCAGGCGTTGCTCTTCGGCAGTGCGCGTGCGGCTTCGCCATGCCATGAACGCCGCCAGCGCCGCCAAAAGCGCCAGCGCCCCGAAGGCGGCGGGGTTCAAGCGGGGCCAGCAGAGCAAAAGCGGCACCAGCCACAGCGGCGCCAGCCAGCGCTGATGGTTGACCACGGCGCCGTAGGCCCCCAGCGGGGCGAAGGCGCCCAGGGGCGCCCAGGCGCAGCAGGCTGCAAGGAAGACGATGCCCGTTGCCGCCTTGTGGGGCGCGGCGCGGAAGAACTCCATCAGGCCTGCCGCCGAAAAGGCCGCGAGGCAGGCCCCCACCAGGACAGCAGGGTTTTCCCCTGGCAGCCCGTGCAGGGCGCAAGCGGTGCAAAGGACGAGAAGCACTGTTTGGTCTATGGCGCGATCCATGGGGCCATTATAGCGGCGCCGCCGCGGGCAGCTTGAAAGTGGTGACATTTGGCACTTACGGGCAGCGGCGGTTTCGGGGCACAATGCGAAAAAGCCGAGAGGAGCGTTTGCCCGCCATGCCGGCGGGGCAACGGCGCAGAAGGGAGCAGGAGGCCGATGAGCGCCATCGTCGAAGTGAACAATCTGGTGAAGCGCTATGGGGACGTGATGGCGCTGGACCATTTCGATCTGACCATACAGCCGGGGGAGGTGTTCGGGCTTCTGGGACCCAACGGTTCGGGAAAGACCACCGCCATCAACTGCATACTGCAGCTGCTCACCTACGACAAGGGAATCATCCAGCTGTTCGGGCAGCCCATGACCCCCACCGCCTACCAGCTCAAACGCAAGATCGGCGTGGTGCCCCAGAACGTGGCCCTGTTCGAAGAGCTCACCGTGCAGGAGAACATCGACTTCTTCTGCGCCCTGTACGTGGCCGATCGCAAGGAGCGCAGGCGCCTTGTGGAGGAGGCCATCAGCTTCGTGGGGCTTGAGGATTACCGCAAGTTCCGCCCCCGCAAGCTCTCCGGCGGCCTGCTGCGGCGCCTGAACATCGCCTGCGGCATCGCGCACTGTCCCAGCCTGGCCTTCTTCGACGAACCCACGGTGGCGGTGGATCCCCAAAGCCGCAACGCCATCCTGGAGGGCATTCGCCTCATGAACGAGCGCGGCTGCACGGTGGTCTATACCAGCCATTACATGGAAGAAGTGGAGGAGATTTGCTCCCGCATCATGATCATGGACCGCGGCCGCGCGGTGGCGGTGGGCACCAACGCCGAGCTGAAGGCCATGGTGGGCACCGGCGAGCGCATCCGCGCGGAAGTGGCGCTCCTGCCCGACGAGGTGCGGCGCCGCATCGCCAGCCTGCCCCACGTGCGCCGCATCGACTACGACGGCGAGCTGCTTTCGGTGCACTGCGAGCAAGGGGCCCACAATGTGGGGGACGTGCTGGGGGTGCTGGCGGACGCCTCCATCGCCGTGGGGCGCCTGTACTCCGAGCCCCCCACGTTGAACGACGTGTTCCTTGAGATAACCGGCAAACAGCTGCGGGATTAAGGGGGCACCATGGGCACGGTATTCTTGGGCACCTTGCGCATGCTGGTGCGGGAGCGGTCGCTGTTCGTGTGGGCGCTGGCGTTTCCCCTCATCTTATCCACCATCTTCATGTTCATGTTCGACAAGATTGACGAGGGAACGGTATTCGAGCCAGTGGCGACGGCCGTGGTGGCCGACGAGGCTTGGGGCGAGTCGGGCTTCTCCGCAGTGGTGGATCAGCTCTCCCAACCGGGGGGCGATAAGCTGTTGGACATTCGCGAATTCGCCAGCGGCGAAGCGGCCCGCGCGGCGCTTGAAAGCGGGGAAGTGGCCGGCGTTTTGCGGGTGGACGCCGAGGGTCGGCCGGAAGTGGAGGTGGCCCCGGCGGTCAGCTTGGAGGGCGTAGCGGGGCTTGGCGATGTGAACCGCTCCATATTGGAGACGGTGGCCACCGCTTACCTGCAAAACGCCCGGCTCATCGCCGACTTGGCGGCGCAGAACCCGTTGGTCTTCGCGGATCTGTCGGCCGTCGAGGCCGCCTTCAGCGAAGAGGGCTACACGAAAGAAGTTTCCCTTACCCGGTCGGCCCCGCGGGAAACGGTGCGCTTCTACTACGCGCTGTTCGGCATGGCGGCGCTGTTCGGGGCCCAAATCGCGATGTACGCCATCTGCCAAACCCAGCCCAACCTCTCGCCGGTTGGGGCCAGGCGGGCGCTGGGCGGTCTGTCGCGCGGCCGCACGCTGCTGGTCACGGTGGCCGCGTCCTGGCTGGTGAGCTTCGCCTGCCTGGCGGTGGCGTTCGCCTACGTGCGGTTAGTGGTGGGGGTGGATTTCGGCAATCGCGACGGCGCGGCCCTTCTGGGCATGGCAGCCGCGGCGCTGATGGCCTGCTCGGTGGGATGCGCCTTGGGGGCCCTGCCCAAGGTGGACATGGGAGGCAAAGCCGGGCTGCTGACGGGCGGCACCTGCCTGCTGTCGCTGTTCGCTGGTTTGTACGGGCAGCCCTGCATGCAGCTGGCGGACGAAGTTGCCCGCAATTTCCCGCTGTTGGCCTCCCTTAATCCGGCGAAGGCCATATGCGACATGTTCTACAGCCTGTACTACTACGACGGCCTGGCGGTTTTTGGCGAGAAGCTGGCATTGCTGGCCGCGACGACGGCGGTGCTTTTCGCGGTGGCGATGGTGTTCATGAGGAGGCAGCGCTATGCAAGCATTTAAGACCGCGTTGGGGGTGTGCCTCCGCCATCCGGTTTACCTGATAGTTTACGTGGGCCTTTTGAGCCTGATGGGGCTGTTCATGGGCCAGAGCTTGGTGGCCGCCCCCGATGAAGGGGAGTTCTCGGCCGCCCGAATCCCGTTCACGGTGGTGGACCGGGACGACAGCCGGCTGTCCCGGGCGATCGGGGAGTTCCTGGCCGCCCGCGGGGAGTGGGTGGAAGTTGCCGACGAGCAACGGGCCCTGCAGGATGCGGTTGCCACCGGCCAGGTGGATTACCTGCTCATAGTGCCAGAGGGTTTTGAAGAGGATTTCATGGCCGCGGCCCGCGGTAGCGGCGTTGCGCCGCAGTTGGAGTCGGTGTTCAGCTTCCAGTCTTCCTCGGCGATGCTGGCGGACACCCAGGTGAACCAGTACCTGCGCTTGGTAGGGGTGACAGCGGCCCTCGACCTTGGGGCCTCCGCCGCGCAGGCCATTGCGTCCGCCAACGAGGCTGCGCAGGAAAGCGCTTCGGTGCAGGTGGTCAATCCTCCCCAGCTTGCGGTGGGCGCCGATGCGTTCCTGTTTTACCTCATGTGGGGTAGCTACCCGCTCACGGCGGCCATCGTGGTGTCGGTGGGGTTGCTGATGGGCGCCTTCAGCCGGGTTGACGTGCGCCGCAGGGTGCTGGTTTCCCCGGTGAGCGCCCTTTCCCTGGGGATGCAGAAGGTGGCCGCCGGGTTTGTGGTGACGGTTGCGGTGTGGGCCTTCATCATAGGGCTGGGGCTTGCGGCGTTCCGGGGGTCCGCCGCTTGCTTGCCGCCCGGGGCGCTGGCTTTGGCGCTCATCGCCACGTTCCTCTATGCGCTCACGCCGCTCGCCATTGCCTTCCTTCTCGGACAGCTGGGGGCAAGCGAAATGGTGTCGAACGCGGTGGGCAACATCGTGGGGATGGTGTTCACGTTCTTGGGCGGCGCCTGGGTGAGCATTTCTCTGCTCCCCGCCAGCGTGCAGGCGGTGGCCTCGTTCACTCCGGTGTATTGGCTTACGAACGTCCTGAGTTCCTGCTCGGAGGCCGGGGGCGCCACCGATGCCCTGTGGGCGTCCGCCTTGCCGTCGCTTGGGGTGCTTGCGCTGTTCGCCGTGGCGATTTTCGTAGCGGCGCTGGTGGGCGGAAGGCTCCGGCTGCAAAGCTCCCAGGCCGGCGGCAATGCGGCGGCGGCCCGCAGCCGCTGATGCGCTTCGGCACCTTCCGCCCTTCGGGGCGCATCACCGGCGGGGCGGTTCGGCTCGTCTGGCGTAAATCATCCTTAGCGGCGGATGTTACCTTGCTATAACTAATGGCGGTATCCAAACGCGAGAAGAAAGGGTGGTGAACAATGACGGTTCGGCCGAAAAACCGCGGAAGCGAGATTCGGGTTAAGGGAAAGTCCATGGGGCGCGAGCGCTCGGGGCGGCCGTCGGCGGCCGCCCTTTTCATGGCGGGGCGCATCGGGCTCATGCTTGCGGGCATCGCCGTCATGGCCTTGGGGATAGACGTGGTGGTGCGGGCCCAGTTGGGGAATTCCCCCATCTCCGCCTGCCCCAATGTGCTCAGCATCGCGTTTCCCGCCGTCAGTTTCGGGTCCTTTATGCTGGCATGGCAGTGTTTTTTGGTGCTGGTGCAAGTGGCCCTGCTGCGCAGCCAGTTCCGGTTGGTGGATTTGCTGCAGATCCCCATTTCGGTCTTCTTCGGCCTGTGCATCGATTTCTTCGTCACAGCGCTGGGCGACACGGCGCCGGCCAGCTATTTCCATTCGTGGCTTTGGCTTGCCGTCGGGATGGCAGTGCTGGCGGCGGGCATCGTGATGACGGTGGTATCGGGCACGGTGATGAACTGCGGAGAAGCGGTGGTGCAGGCGGTGGTGCGCAAAACTGGCGCCCGCTTCGGCACCATAAAGGTGTGCTTCGACCTGGTTTGCGCCGCCTTGGCGCTGGGGTGCGCCTTCGCCTTCACCGGCCATTTGGCGGGCGTGCGGGAGGGCACGGTGGTATGCGCCGTCTTCACCGGGATGATCGTGAACGTGTACATGGGGCTTTACGGGAAGCTGCGCGGGCGACTTAGCCCGCTGCGGGCGCGCAGGCGCGATGCCAAGCAGGCGGAGATGACCCCTGTGACCGAACCATAGCGGCCGGCGCCGAGGGTGCTGCCGCTTCCAGCTATCGCCCAGCCTACGGTATGGTTTCGGCTGGGTCTGTCCCTGCCGCCGCGGCGGCCAGGCGTGAGAACATGGATGCGCAACGGTTCCCGCGGCGGTTTGCCATGCGGGGCCCTGCCGTAGCTTGTAAAAACACGAATCAACAGGAGGCGCATTATGCAGAAGTACGTGTGCGATGTATGCGGTTACATCTACGATCCCGAAGTGGGCGACCCGGACGGCGGCATTGAGCCCGGCACCGCGTTCGAGAACATCCCGGAGGATTGGGTGTGCCCGGTTTGCGGCGTGAGCAAGGATCAATTCTCCCTGTACGAGGACTAAAGCCGGACGGCAAGCGCTACGGTGTTGGAACGGGCCCGGAGCATCCGGGCCCGTTTTCGTTGCGCCGTTACTCCGGTGGCCGCTGGCTGAACAGCCCCGGCTGCTGCGGCAGGTCAAGTCGCGCCCCTGAAACCGCGCAGGAGCGCAGCGTGGCGATGGTGGTGCCGTTTTGGCCGATGAGGGCGAGACAGTTGCTGAAGGTGTATTCCGGATGCTTGCAGGCGGCCGTGTCCCATGTGGGGGCGTAGACGGTGCGCAGCGCTTCGCAGTCCTCGAACGTGCGGTACACGTCGCAGCTGCCGTCCACCGTGAAAGCGGAGATGTCGAGCTGCTGCAAATTCCCGCATCCTTTAAACATTGAGCTGAGGTCGGTGGCGACCGCAGGATTCAAGGCTTGCAGATCCAATTGGCCCAAGGCGTTGCAGTTCAGGAACATGGATGAAAAATCCGTGCCCTTTGTCGCTTTCCAATGGGAGATGTCAAGTGACGACAGCCTGATGCAGCGGGCGAAGGCGGTAGAGAACGACGCGCAGTTTTCCGGCTGCCATCCGGACAGGTCGAGCTCGGTTAGCTTCAAATTGCGGTAGAAAGCGCCGACCATCGTGGTCACGTTGGTCACATTCCAGCTTTCCACATGCAGCTGCTCGAGCGCCGTGCATTCGGCAAACGTTTCCGCCAGCGATGTGCAGCGGGATACATCCAGCCGCCGCAGGTCCATTTCGGTGCAAGCGGTGAAGTTTTTGAACCAGCCGGCCACCGACATTGCTTCCATGGGGTGCTGCACCACCACCCGTTTCGCGTTCATTGCAATGTTCAGGCTGCCGTAGCCCACTTCGTCGTGCCAGGGGGCGCTGGCAAGGGATCCGCTGAAGCGGCGATACCACCGCACCCCCTGCCCCTGGTAGCCATCTTCCCAGTCTTCGGCGGGGTCGGCCAGCACGAAGTGCAGCTCGTTGTTGGTCAGGTACAAAACGTAGGGCACAAGGCCGGTTTTGTACTGGTCTGCCTTTCCGGAAGGGATGTCGGCGGCGGTTCGGTACCCGATGTTCTCCCGCTGCGCCACCCAGGTGCCCTCGGGCAGATTGCACAGGCGGCTTTCAGTGCACCCCTCGAAGGAGAAGGCTTCCCCCAGCTCGATGGTGGTGGCGCGGCAGCCGTCGAACATCCCCGCCATGCTCTGGCAGCGGCTGGTGTCCAGACCGCTCAGGTTCATCGTCTTGCAGCGGGAAAGGCCCGCGAACCAGTAGCTGGTGGCCGTTGGGGCCAGGTTGTCCGGTACCTCCACCGCGCCTATCTGGCCGGCCCACTGGGCCCAAGGTACGTCCTCGGCGCATTGGTAGGCGGTGCGGTCGAAGCCAGTGTAGGCGGCCAGCACCGTCGAGCCGTCGTCAAGGGCGCCCCCTTCCGCTACCGCGCCGCACAGCCGGAAGCTGAGCGTAAGGCCCGTGGCCGGCCGCTCCAATACCAGGGCCTGCCACTCCATTCCGCGGATGTAGCGGCCGGCGGTGCGGTTGGGGATTTCGTCGGGGGTATAGGCTTCCCCGGTTTCCATGCATTTCCATTGGGTGCCGGGCAGGCGGCACAGGGGCTCGTCGCCGCTGCCGCTGAAGGAGAAGGCTTCCCCCAGCGCGATGTCCCGCAGGGCGTCGCACCCGTCGAACATCTCCTCCATGGCTAAGCAGTCGGTGGTGTCGAGCAGGGCCACGTTCATCTTCTCGGCGGAAGAGTCCTGGAACCAGCGGACGCAAGAGGCGGGCGCCAAGGGGGTGTCCACCGTCACGGCGCGGTAATCCCATGAGCTCCAGGGCATCTGCGGCTGCAGGCTGGAAAGCCAGTCGAAGCCCAGATAGGCATGCTTCACCATTCTGCCCTCTCCGGCAGGGACGCTCGGCCACTGTTTTCCGTCGCTCAAGTGCAGCGTGCCGTTTTCGGTGAGGTAGGCCATCGGATTCAGGCGCTGGTACTGGCCCGGCACCGGCAGGGGGTCTGCGGCGTCGTAGTTCCCCTCATCGCCGGACCAGGTGCCCGCCGGCAAGCGGGTGGCGCCGTCGCGGGCTTCCGCGAACTGCCAATTGCTGCCGAAGCGGACGGTTTGCAGCTCCTCGCAATTGGCGAATAGGGGCGTGGTCTGACAGCAGTTCCTGGCGTCAATCTTCTGCAAATCGAAGGTGCTGCAGCTGGTGAACCCGTCGAACCAGTGCTCCATGGAGGCAGGGGAGATGTCGCTTGCGAACACGAAGCGGGAAACATCGGGGGCGGCTTCTGCCCAGGGCAGTTCGGCCCCGTTTCCGTAGCTGCGCTTGTGATCCAGTTCGAAATACTGGTCGTAGAGGCCTTCGTTGTAGCGCTGGAACACCTGGTACAGCTTGTTTCCCAAGATGCCATCGGAGCCGTCCTGGGTGGTTTGCAGCACCTCGTACACCGTCATGGTGCCTTGGTAGAGCACCGCCAAAAGACAGCTGCGGTCGTAGGTGTCGGCGCGGCCGTTGCCGGGGCGCGCGCCCCTGCCTTGGTCCCAAGGGCCGAAGCTTTCCCGCGTGTCCCAGGCGAACCAGGGGGTGCTTCCGCTTTTCACCCGGCTCCAATCCCAGTTTTCGCCCACGGTGATGCGGCGGATGTAAGAGGCGCCGAGCCCGGGGTCGTGGCCGATGCCGCCGTTGGAAAAGCCGCTCAAGTCTACTTCCTTCGTAAAGCAGGTGCGGAACATGTCGCGATAGGATTTCATCGACTGCGGCTGCCAGCCGGAAACGTTCAGCTGCCACCACTCTTCGGTGCAGGCGGCCTGATGGTCGGTGCTCTCCAGGCCGCTCGTTTCAAAATAGTACTGCTTGAAGGCGCCGAAAAACATCTCGTCGAAGCTCTCCACGGCCCTCACGTCCCAAGCGCTCAAGTCGAGATGGCCGCCGGTGGCTTCGGCGAAGGCGCCGCTCATGTCGCGCACCGCCGCCGTGTTCCAGCTGGATAGGTTGAACCCCTCTAAGTGGGCGCCGTCGAAACAATGGCGAAGCGAGGTGACCGACCGGGTGTCCAGCGCCGCCGCAATAGCCGTGAGGCCTGCGCCGCTGCTGCCGGAGAAGCACCAGTCCAACGTGGCGGCCCGGGACGAATCCAGATTCTCCAGCCCCTCCACCGTATCCACGCGCCCCAACTGGCAGAACCAGCCGTTCATGGCGGTGGGGCGTACGGGGTTCAGGAAGCGCACCTTTTTGATGCGCTGCTCTTTGCTGGGGTAAACCTTGCTGGCGAAGTTGCGGTTGCAGGTGCAGAAGGCCGATTGCCCCGTGTCGTCGTAGTGCAGCGGTTGCTGGGCGTCGTAGTAGACGTCGCAGCGCTTGCCCATGATGAAGTAGTAGGGGCCCTCGCGGGTGATGTCCCCCTCTTCGACGGCGGCGAAGTTCACGCTCTTGTCCGTGTCGCAATAGAAGGCCACGATGGTCTGGGGCTCTTCCGCATCGGGCGCGAAACTGTTGGCCACGCGGTCGGTGGCGGTGTAGAAGGCGCCGGCGCCGGCCACGGTAACCGCCGCGGCGGCGGCAAGGGAGGCCAGGGCGCCCATGAGCCAGCGGCCCCAGGGAAAGCGGCGTGCAGGAGATGCCATGATGATCCTTTCTGGAACGAGGGAGCAGGCGGGCCGGCCGTGGCGAGGCGGCCGGGCGGGCAAAGGGCCGCCTCAACTGCGCCGGTTGCCGCGGGCCGCAAGGGCCAGGGCCCCGCAGGGGGCAAGGGCCGCGAGGGCCAGTGCAGCGATGGCGCCGAACCCGTCGCCGGTGAGGGGCAGGGGGCCGGGGGTGCCCTCCGCGCTTCCCGGCCGCCCTTCCGGACCCGGGTCGCCCCCGTCGTCGCCGGAAACGGGTGCGTCGTGGGCGGGGCCGCCCTGCTGGGCCGATGCGAAGAACTCCCACCGCACCGCGCCGGTTTCCGCCGCCAGCTCCGCGGGCGTGTCCGCCTCAAGCGTTGCCTCGAAGCGAAACGTCTCTTCCTGCCCTGGCTGCAGCAGGCAAAGCGTCACCGCTTCCGGATGGGCGGGGGAGACGTGCCCCACCGCCGCCCCTTCGTCGTTTGCGATAACAGTGCTCAGGTGCTGCCCCAGCCTGTTTTGGGCCGGTACCAGCCGCACCTCCATCATCACCGCCTGCTGGCTGCTGTTCGCGCAGGTGAACTGCCCGCTTTGGGTTTGCCCGGGCCGAAACGGCTGCATGTGGGCGAAAAAGTCGGAGCCGTTTTCCGTAAGGGGGCTGAAGGGGTCGCGGTATTCCACCCGGTAAGGTTGCGTCTCGCCTGCCCAGGCCAAAGGGGGTTCGGGAAAAGCACCGGCAAGCAACAGCGCGAGGCAGGCGATGGCGGCGATGATGGATTTCATGGGGCGTCTTTTCTATTTGGGCAGCCAGCCGGAGAGCTCAAGGGCGTCGGCTGCGGTGGCGATGTTGCTCTTCTGGGCGGAAAAGGCCTCCACGTTGATGGCCACCGTTTCCGGAAGCGCCTTTACCTCGTCGCCGGTGATGGCGGGGCTGAAGGAAACCGAGTTGAACAGGGGCGAAGTGGACTGCCCTTTGGCAATGGTGCCGTTATAGGCGAACACCTCGTGCTTTTCGCCGTTGCTGTTCCAGCTTTCAACTGAGGTCCACTGATTCTCCCTCGTGCCGGTGTTTAGCTGGTTCAATGCGAACAGCGGGCTGTCGGGGCTGCCGTCCACCGTGCCAAGGGGAACGGACACCATGAGGAAGGCGTAGGCCTCCACTCCTTCGGTGTTGGTCACCAGCGGGTTCTTCTCCAGCTCAGTGCCCGGCAGCACGGTATGGTTGCCATCAGGGTCCCAGTCGGTTTCCTCAACTTGGATGGCCAGGGTTTCCCCGCCACCGCCGCCGTAGAGGGTGAACGTGTTTTCCGCGGTGCCATTTGCGGTGAAGTACGCCACTGCCGCCCCGGCGAACACGGCACCGCAGGCGGCCAGCGCCACGGTCACCTTTCCCATGTCCCTGAGGAACTTTTTGCGATGCTGCTGCTTTTGCTTTTGCACTGTGCGCTCCTTTCACGCGTTGAACTATGGCCACGGCCGCTGCGGCTGCTGCCAGCGCGCCGTTGATTCCGATGAGAATCGCGGCCACCGCGCCGCGCCTCTCCTGGCCCCACATAACCGCCTGCCCCAACAGCGGCAGGTGCAGCGCCACCTTCCCCCGCACGCACTCGGGGGAAACCGGCGCCGCATCCGCTGCGTCGTTGGCGTCTCCCTTGGTGCGCAGGCGCCCGTCGGCCCCTACCTCCGCAACCCGGTGCACCACCACTTGTCCCGCCCCGTCGAAAGCGCACACGTCTCCCGGTTTCAGCTGGGCGGCCGGGGTGGCGTCCACCCATACCATCGAACCGGTGGGGATGGCCGGCTCCATCGAGCCGCTCACTATGGCGAAGGGGGTGTAGCCGACCGCCGGGGCACCCGTCGTGGCCGCTGCCAGTGCCAGCGCGACGGCCAGCTGCAGCGTAAGGGCCGCTGAAACCAACGTTCGCAGCCAGGATGGGGATGAAGGGAAGCTCACGACAGGTGCCTTTCGGTGGGGGAGCCCCGCCAAGGGGCCTTGCAGGGGCCACTATAGGTTCCGCAATCGCCAACGGGGCGCCAGCTCGCCATCAGCCCGACCACAGCAAAAGCGCCAAAAGGCGCCGAGGTTGCCGGCCCGAAGCGTTGCCCGGCCGTCGCCGGGGCCGCTTTGCCCCTGCGGGGGCGCGCCGCCGTTTCGCCGCGGATTCCCTTGTTCGCATGCCCCCGGCAAGCGGGGGTTCGCCAAAGTGGCGCTGCCGTTTCGCTGCATGTTCGCCATCCAGTGCCCAAAGCCGCTTGGCGCATCTGGGCTCAGCGAAAAAGACTTTTGGTGCATAACCCCGTTCTCACCAGGTAAAACTCATATTTTACCCCGCTGGGGTAATGGTGTTTTCCGCCAGCGCCCCCTATAAATGCATGCCAACGAAACCCCGAAAACAAGTAAAGGAGGGACCATGGACGAAGAAGAGAGGTCGAAGGCGGGAGAGCCTTCGCAGGCTTCTGTCCAGACGGAGGGGGTCGCAAGCCCCAAACCCAAGAAGGGCCACAAGCGCGGGTGGATCACCGCGGGCGTGGTGGTGGCCATCATCGCGGTAGCGGGAGTTGGTTTCTGGGTGTGGCACGAGCAGCCCAGCTTCTGCAACGCCATCTGCCACAGCCCGATGGACTACTATGTGGAAACCTACGAGGAGAACGACCCCCACAAGGGCATCACGGTGCACGCCGAGAACGACGTCACCTGCCTGAAGTGCCATGAGGCCACTCCGTGGCTGCAGCTGCAGGAGCTGGCCGGATGGGTGTCGGACAACTACCCCATGACCCCCGACGGCACCAAGCTGGCCGACGGCAAGGAGTTCGCCAGCGAAGCTTTCTGCGCCGCCAGCGGATGCCACCATGGGCTGGGCGACACCTACGACGAGATTTCCGCCAACCTGTGGGGCTTTTCCGGCAACGACGAGAAGTACAACCCCCACATCAGCCATCAGGATCTGGACTTGGAGTGCGGCGATTGCCACGGCATCCACGAGTCCAACGTGCTGGTGTGCAACGAGTGCCACAACCTGGAAATGCCGGAAGGATGGGAGGCCCCCAGTGAGCAGTAGTGTATCGCGCCGCAGCTTTCTCCAAGGAGCCGGACTCATGGCGCTGTCCGGCCTGGCCGCCGGCACCCTGGCCGGGTGCGGCAAGGGCTACACCGCCCAAGAGCCCAACAACCCCCGCGTGGGCGACTTCGGCGTGCCCAGCTGGCTGGGGGAGGCGCCGGTGATAGAGGAGAGCCTCATCACCGAAACCGTGGAAACCGAAGTGCTGGTGGTGGGCGTGGGCACCGGCGGCATCCCCGCCATGATCAGCGCCGCCGAGAACGGCGCCCGCGTGCTGGGCATCGATCGCCAGAACAGCCCCCGCAACGTGCGCGAGGACATCGGCGCGGTGGATTCCCGCCTGCAGCAGGCCTCGTTCGAGGAATTCCCGCAATTCCGCATCGACAAAACCAACATCGTGCAGGAAATTGCCACCCACGCCAACGGTTTCGTGAACTACGACCTGGTGAAGCTGTGGGCCAACGAGTCCGGCGCCATGATTGACTGGCTGACCGACATCATCCAGCGCGACGGCAAGATGGTAATGGAGTTCGAGGGCGGCGTGGGCAACATTGATGAGCCCGGCATCCGCAAGGCGTTCGCCACCGGCCACAGCCCCCAGCCCACCGAGCTGGCGGACGAGGAGTGGGGCTTTGCCGAGTCCATCTTGGCCTACGCGGCCGAGCAGGGGGCCGAAGTGCGCTGGCGCACTGAGTTTATCAAGTGCGAGCAGGACGAAAGCGGCCGCGTGACCGGCGTCATCGCCCGCGCAGTGGATGACGACCGCCACTACCTGCGCATCAACGCCAGCAAGGGCGTCATCCTCTCCACCGGCGGCTACGGCAACAACCTGGAGATGATGGAAGACCGCCAACCCTGGAACCAGAAGCTGCGCATCGCCGCCCCCGGTTCCGGCGGAAACCCCACCGGCTCCGGCATCAAGGCCGCCATGTGGCTGGGCGCCACCATCGACCCCATCGGTGCCGCCGTCACCTTCAACCGCGCTTGCGTGAAGCCGGACCAAACCGCCGGCGACGGCGTGCTGGGCCGCTGGTTCTGGTTCGGCGAGCAGCCCTTCCTGAAGCTGAACCTGAAGGGCGAGCGCTTCTGCAACGAGTCGGGCCCCTACGATTACATGCTGCACGCCGCTTACATGCAACCGCACCACACCTATGTGGACATCTGGGACGCCAATCACGCTGAGCAGGCGGAGATGATGGACGAGGTGGGCTGCTGCCGCCTGTTCCCCTTCGACAACGGTGCCCGCAACAACATCCCCATGGCCGTGGTGGACGGCATGATCGAGAAGCTGATCGAGGACGGTTACGTGCAGAAGGCCGACACCATGGAGGAGCTGGCCCAGAAGCTTAACCTGCCGGTGGAGGCCACCGTGGCCTCGTGGCAGCGCTACAACGAGTTCGCCACCAACGGCGAGGACACCGACTACTGGAAAGAGCCCCATCGCCTGCTGCCCCTCACCACGCCGCCCTTCTACGGCGTGCGCACCGGCGCGTGGTTCCTGGCCACCATCGACGGCGTGTCCATCGACACCAACATGCACCCCACCGATGCGGACGGCAACCCCATCCAGGGGCTCTACCTCACCGGCAACGACTCCGGCGGTTTCTTCAGCGTCAGCTACCCCAACCTCATGACAGGGCTGGCCTGCGGCCGCACCATGACCTTCGGCCGCCGTGCCGGCATGCTCGCCGCCACCGGCCAAGCCTAAGGCGTTTCCCCCTTGCCGCCCCTTTCCAGTTACGGGAAGGAGCGGTTTTCGTTTACGAGGAACCCCCTCCGCCCCGCGCGCCTTCGTGCGCCCGGTTCGCGCCCTCCAGCCCGCGCCTTCGTAGGGCAGACATTCTATGTCTGCCTGGGGTGCAGCCGCATGCGGGCTGTCCGTTAGGCAGAAATAGAATCTCTGCCCTATGAATACACCTGCACCTCTCCGAGCATGTCAGGGGGACGTTCACTTATGACACACTTATCGCTATCTGGGGTTTTGCTGTTTCTGCGCGGCGGCGGGCATAGGCCCAGGTACAATGGGGCAAACGGAAGGAGGGCACGTGGGCGTTTTTGCGGAGGGCTTGTTCGCGCCAGGCGAAGAGAGGAGCGCCGAAAGGCGGCTGTTCCTGGCCGCCACGGCGGCGCTGTCTCTGGTGCTGATGGCGGGCACCGAAATGAACTCCCACGTGTTTCCCCTCTTCGACCCCATCTTCACCTTCGCCCGCGACATATCGGTGACGGCCCATGCCGTTTCCCTGCTGGTGCTGGGGGTTGTGGCCTACGCTTACGCGAAGGTGCTCACTCCCAGAAGTTTCGCGGGGCTGTCCTTCGCCTTTCTCATTGCGGGGGCGGTGGGGCTTTCCGCCTCGTTGGTGGCCGCATCTCCGCTGCTGCTCACCTTGAGCGCCAGCGTGTGCGCCATCGGGCGGGCCGGCGCCTCGCTTCTGGTGTGCCTGGCGCTGGTGCTTCTGCCGTTTCGCGCCCAAGTGCTGGCCATCTGCGCCGCCTACCTCTTGCAGTCGGCGGGCCAGCTGATCACCCCCTTTATCCCTTCGCTGGTGTCGCTGGGATTCTTCCAACTGTTTCCCCTGTTCGCCCTCTTGCTGGTGGTGCGGCCCGGCGCCGAGGTGATGGGCCGCGCCTGCGCCCATGAGGCGCCGCGGGATCTGTCGGTGGTGCGCCCCGCATCGTTCGTGGCGCCGTTTTCAACCCTGTTCGTTTGCCTGTTCCTGTTCCAGGCGGCCTTCGGTTTCGCCCTGCGCTTCGGGGAAGTGGACGGTGCGTCTCCGTTCATGAACCTGAACTGGCTGTTCGTCATCGCCCTTTCTACCTTGGCGCTGAAGGGCGGCAAGTGGTTTTCCATGGACGGCGCTGTGTCGTTCGCGGCGCTGGCGGTGGTGGGCGGCTTTTTGCTGGTGCTGTCGGGGAATCCCTTTTACGATTCCGGCGCGGTGGTGCTGCTCAACGGCGGCAACAGCCTTTTCTCCATGGTGTCGCGCATGGTGCTGGTGGCCATTGCTGCCCGCAACGTGGCCGGTTCGGTGACGGTGCTGGCCTGGGGCCTCGGCGTCACCTCTCTGGGCAGCCTGGTGGGCGCGGCGGCAGCCATGCTGTGCAATCACAGCGCCCAAGCCAACTACCAGCTGCATTTCGTGCTGCCGGCCCTGTTCCTCATAGTGTTCGTGGCCTACATGTTCTTCGTGATGCGCAATTTCTCGTTTTCCGGGGCGGTGGCGGAAGTGGAGCCGCTCACCCTGGCGCCGTCCGCGGCGGCCCAGCAGGAGAGCTTCCAGGAGAAGTGCCTTTCCATCGGCCAGCGTTTCGGGCTTTCCCCGCGCGAGCAGGAGGTGTTCGCTATGCTTGCCCGCGGCCGCGACCGCGCTTACATCGAGGCCGATCTGGTGGTTTCCAAAAACACGGCGAAGGCCCATGTGAAGCACGTCTACGCCAAGCTTGGCATCCATTCCCACCAGGAGTTGCTGGATTTGGTGGAGAAGGGGTAGGGAAGCCGGCCTCCGTGCGTTTTCTGCGCAGGAGCAGGCGCCCGTTGTGGGAATCTGCGGGCGGTACAGCCGCTGGTCTGGGGGATTTGCGGTTTTTGCCCCGCAGAGGATAAGCTGTGGCATAATGGGCAAGTTTGAAACCGCACGAAACGTGCGATTGCGCATGTGTACATATATGAAGCCTCAAGGAGGAGCCATGGCAAGCATTTCCACCGCCGATTTCAAGAACGGCATGTGCATCATCAACAACGGTAAGATGTGCACCATCGTCGAGTTCCAGCATGTGAAGCCCGGCAAGGGCGGCGCCTTTGTGCGCACCAAGCTGAAGGACATCAAAACCGGCCGCGTGGTTGACTACACCTTCAACGCCGGCACCAAGTTCGATTCGGTGCGCCTGGAAACCAAGAAGATGCAGTACCTCTACAACGACGGTGCCGATTACAACTTCATGGACAACGACACCTTCGAGCAGCTGGCCATCCCGGCCGAAACCGTGGGCGCTGCCGCCGACTGGCTGAAGGAGAACGACGAGGCCACCCTGCTCTACGCCGGCGACGAGCTGATTTCCCTGGAGCCCCAGATGTTCGTGGAGCTGGAAGTCACCCATACCGAGCCCGGCTTCAAGGGCGACACCGCCACCAACACCACCAAGCCCGCCACCCTGGAAACCGGCAAAGAGCTGCAGGTGCCCACCTTCATCGAGATCGGCGACGTGCTGCAGATCGACACCCGCGACGGCCGTTTCATCAAGCGCGTGTAGGGGTTCCGACGGCCTGACGGCCGTCGGACTACTCGTCCGCCTAAAAGCCACCCAGCACTCCATCTTGGCGTTCAGGCCTTTCCCTCACGCACCGCAGTGCGTTCGGCCGGCCTTCAAGCCAATCTGGGGCACTGGGTGGCTTTTATGCTGCTTGCGTGGACCTGTGTTGAAGGGTTATTCGGTTTGCTCGGGGTGACTTCCACTGGTTTTTCGTAGGGCAGAGATTCTATCTCTGCCTGTGTGTCTACCTCGGTCGCGTTTTCGGCAGACATAGAATGTCTGCCCTACGAAGGGGGTGGGCCTGTGTGTTGGAGGACGGTTCTCTGCTGGTTTTTCGTAGGGCAGAGATTCTATCTCTGCCTGGGCTGTTGCCCCGGTTGGGTTTTCGACAGGCCTCAGATGCTCACCTGTGGTGAATCTGCTTTTGGGGGCGGGGTTTGTTGACAGTGTTTCTGGCTTGGGCGATACTTGCAAGTTGGGTTTGGGGATTGAACATTTACGGAAAGGAACAGTCATGCCTTCTTATGTACGCCCTTCTTTGATCCTCAACGTTGATATCGATGAGCGCGACTTCAGCGACGAAGCGGTCGCCGACATCAAGCGCTCTTATTCATACGTTGCTCCGTCGCAGGTGAAGGCGGCCCCCGCGCCGGCCGACACCGAGGATGTGGTGTGGCCGGTGGCTAACAAGATGACCCTCACGGTGCGCATGCACCGTCCCTATTGGGAAAAGGACGATCCCGAGGCGCAGGAGCTGTGGGAAGCGGTCATGCCCAAGTGGCTGCACAACATGTTCTTCAAGGTGTCCAACACCATCACCGCCTCCAACAAGATTCGCCGCGAGAAGGGCCGTCCCACGCTGGACTTCCCCTGGACCGGCATCAACTTCGTGAACAAGATGGCCGTCACGGTGAAGGCGCCCGATGACAGCTCCATTCCCGATTCCACCATCGACCTCATCGAGGACCTGCGCGAGATAGCCGTCACCGGCGCTTTCGGCGAAGGGGCCGTTGCCGTGTGCATCCCTTCCCGCGAGAGCTACGACGCCCAGTACGCCGCCGCCTATGCCGAGGCGAAGGCCAAGGCGGAAGCCGAAGCCGCCGCTGCAGCCGAGGCTGCTGAGGCCGAAAAGGCCGCTGAAGCGGTTGCCCTGGCAGAGGGCCTTGAGGAAGAGGCCGCCGCGGGCGACGCAGCCGAAGAGCTGGTGGCCCAGGTGGAAGGCGAAGAGGCCGCGGCCGACGAGAGCCTTGCCGAAGAGGAGCGGCTGGCAATCGTGCCCGAATTCGACGTGGATTACACCCTGTGGTCGGTCACTTACGCCGACGGCACCGTGAAGACCTACGACAGCGCCAAGGCTGAGTTCGTAGACTAGGCCCCGTGAAACAACCGCATAGAGAGGGGAGAGCTCTATGAGCAACCTGATGGAACTGTTCGAAAAGCTTGAGAGCCAGAATATCACCGTTCACCAAAACCGTTGCGTTTCCGTGCGCAACCGCAACGCCAGCTGCATGCGATGCGCCGAGGCCTGCACCTCCGGTTGCATTTCCTATAGCGACAACACCATCATCATTGCGCCGGAGAAGTGCGTTGGCTGCGGCACCTGCGCCACCGTGTGCCCCACGTGCGCGCTGGAGGCCCACAAACCGGGCGATGCCCAGCTGCTGCAGGACTGTCTGGACGCCATGGCCGCCGCCGACGGCGAGGCGGTCATCGCCTGCGAGCGCATCCTGAGCGCCGCTTCGGGCCTGTACGACCCCGCCAAGGTGGTGTCGGTAACCTGCCTGGGACGCGTGGAGGAAAGCCTGCTGGTAACCCTGGCCGAGATGGGCGCCAAGCGCATCACCCTGGTGCAGGGGGAGTGCGACAGCTGCGAGCTGGCCGTGGGGCTACAAACCGCCCAGCTGGTGCGCGACACCGCCAACGTGCTGCTTCAAACGTGGAACAGCCCGGTAGAGGTGCGCATCTCCGCGAAGCTGCCCAGCTTCATCCGCAAAACCGGCGAAGAGGAATTCGACGCCGGCCGCCGCGGCTTCTTCACCAACATGAAAGACGAAGCCACCTCCGTCGCCTCCATCGTGGCGGAAGAGAGCATCAACGACGCCCTGAAAATCGAGCGCAAAGAGCCGCCGAAGTACCTGAAGGTGATGGAGGACGGCACGCTGCCCCACTTCATCCCCGACCGTCGCGAACGACTGCTGGACGCGCTGGCGGCTTTGGGGGAACCGCAGGACGTTATGATCGACACCCGCCTGTGGGGCCATGTGGTGATCGATCCGGAGAAGTGCACCTCTTGCCAGATGTGCGCCACCTTCTGCCCCACCGGCGCCATCCGCAAGTGGCAGGGGGAGGACGGCACCTTCGGCGTGGAGCATTATCCCGGCGACTGTGTGAAGTGCCGCTGCTGCACCGACATCTGCCGCACCGACGCCCTGTGGCTCTCCGACGAGGTGTTCGCGGTGGACCTGCTGTCCGGCGCGGTGGATCGCTACGAAATGGCGCCGCTGAAGAACCCGCCCAGCAACCCCCATTCCATCCTTCACTCCATGAAGGATCTTATCGGCATTTCCCAGATTTACGAGCGCTAAAGCGCCGCGAACCTGCGTCGAACCACTCGGGGCCCCAAGCGGGCCCCGTTTTCGTTTCGGCCGCAATACTGTGGACGGCCGGTGCAGCCTGCAAGGTTTTTCGGCAGAGGACAGGGCCGAATGGTAAAATTCGATATTTGAAACAAGTAAGGTACTTGGTTACGTGAGGATTGTGGTGACAGTTCTGGAAACAGAAACCTGCGGCGCGGTTGACGGGGCATGCCGTTCGGTCTTCGTCGCGGCCCCCGATTCGCCGGAAGAGGCGCGCCAGCGGCGCATCAGCCACATGGCCCCGGAGGGAAGCATGGTGTACCGGTTTCCCGTGAAGGCCAGCGGCGAGGGCGTGGTGTCGGTGGCCGCCTTCGATTTCGACGGCACCTGCATCCAGGGGGACTCGCCGGTGATGCTGGTGCGCTACCTGTTGAAGCACGGGCTGATGTCGAAGAAAGCGGCCTTCCGCATACTGCTGTGGGCCGGCCGGTACAAGTTCCGCTTGCCCCAGAACGAGAGCCTGGCCCGTGAGCTGGTGTTCAGCGCGTTCGAGGGGCAGCCGAAGGCGAAGGTGGACGCGTTCCTGGCGGATTTCTATCATAAGGTGGTGGAGCCCCGCTGGCGCCCCGAAGCGGCCGAGGCCATAGAGCGCCACGCTGAAGCAGGCCACGCGGTGGTTATGATTTCGGCGTCGTTCGAGCCCATTGTGCGGGAGGCGATGCGCAATCATTGCATCTACGCCCAGGTGTCCACCCGCATGCAGGTGGACGGCAGCGGCTGTTACACTAACAAGGTGGACGGCGCGCCGGTGCAGGGCTGTGAGAAGGCGCTGGCCATCACCCGGCTGTGCGACGAGCTGTTCGGTCCCGACAAATGGGAGCTGGACTGGGCCTATGGCGACCACCATTCCGACCGCGCCCTGTTGTCGCAGGCGCGCGAGCCCTTGGCCGTAACCCCCGACAAGCCGCTGAAGCGCACTGCGAAGGCGGATGGCTGGGAAATACTGGACTGGAACATCGAGAAATAACCCGCGAAGGAGGTACGGAATGACCGAATTGAACGATTCCCTGCCGCAGCCTTCTCCCGAAAATGATTCGGCCCAACTGTTCGTGAAGCAGGCGCAGGAGGCGCGCACCCAGGGGAATTCCCAAATGGCGGCCCATTTGTACATGGCCGCATTCGATGCTGGCAGCCAGGAGGGCCAGCCCACCCAATCGGCGCTACGCAGCATCCGCGAGGCGTGGAATCTGGCCTGCACCGTGAAGGACCGCTCGCTGGCCGAACACGTTTTCCAGAAGATGGAGCCTTATCTCTCGCCGGTAGAAGTGGGGGAGTGCGGCAAGAAGTTGCAGGACTTGGCCTTCTCGCATTTGGAGCAGCTGGGGCTCGATCGCGAGCAGCTGGAAGACTTCGCCCGGGCGCTGGAGGACGATTTCGAAGAGAATGGCATTCCCGAGGGGGTGTTCGGTGGGCCGGGGTTCGCAGGCGTCGCCTTCCCGCTGCCCTCGGCTGCGGCTGCGCAGGAGGGCGCGGAGGCGCCGGCCGAGGCTGATGGCCCCGCCGCCGAAGCCAAGCCGGGCCCGCAGGTTGTGCCGCCCCTCAACTTCTCTTCGCTGGTGGGCTACGACGATGCCGTTTTCGCTGCCCGCAACTTCGGCATCGGCCGCCAGGATGAGCCAGAATTCAACGAGCTTCTGCAACTGCTCAACGAGCGCCACGGCCTTGAGCGGCCGCCGGCGTTGGATTCGCTGGTCATCCGCGCCGAAGCCCGTGAGGACGCTTCCCGTTTCGCCCAGGCGGTGGCCGGCGAGATGGGGCTGCCGCAGATCCGCATGCGCCTTGAAGAGAACATGCTGGGCTACACGGTGCTTTCGTTGGCCATCTTGGGCGCCCCGAAGGCCAATCCCTCCAAGCTGGGCACGGTGCTGGAACGGGGCGGCGTGCTGGTGCTGGAAGACCTGGATTTGTGGGAGCCGCCGGCGGTGGACTCCTTCGAGGATTTGGGCGGCCTTATCCGCGCCTCGGTGGGCAAAGGGGCGCGCGAGGCGATGGCCCTCATCCGCCAGGCGGTGGAGAACCCGTCGGTGCTGGTGGTGGCAACGTCTTGCCTGGACAGCTCGGTGGACGCCTTCTTCGTGGACTTGCTCACCCCCTTCACGGTGCTGGACATCTCGCTGCCCACGGCGGCGGAGCGGGCCGACATCTGGGCCGAGCTGGCGCGGGAGCATCCTTCCCTTCGTTCCATCGACTGCGGCCAGCTGGTGCGGCTGTCCAATGGCATGCCTCGCTACGACATGCACATGGCGGCGCGGGAGGCCATCGAAGAGGCTTACAAGATGGGCATGGCCCAGGGAGAGTATGTGGCGGTTTCCGCCGACAACCTGTTCGACAAGCTGGCCGCTTATCAGCCGCTGGGCTCGAAGGAGTATCTGGAGCTGGAGGAAAACGTGATCGCCCGCTTCCGGGAGGGGCTGGCCAACCTGGAAGACTTCCTTGACGAAGAGTAGCCCGAACATCGCCTGGGGTGAAGCGGCGCTCTCGCGGCCCCAGTTTATCGAGCAGGTGTGGCAAGAGGGGCGTGCCGCCTACCGCGAGCTGCCCTGGCGCAACATCGACGATCCTTTTGCCGTGCTGGTGTCCGAAGTGATGCTGCAGCAAACCCAGGTGGCCCGGGTGCTGAACTTCTGGCCCCGGTTCATGGCCGCGTTCCCTACGGCGGACGCGCTGGCGGCCGCCAGCAGCGCCGACGTGCTGGAGCACTGGCAGGGGCTGGGCTACAACCGCCGCGCCCTTCTGCTGAAGCGGGCGGCCGAAGTGTGCGCCGCTACCTTGCAAGGGCAGCTGCCCCGCAGCTACGATGAGCTTTTGGCGCTGCCGGGTGTGGGGCCCGCAACCGCCGCCGGAGTGTGCAACTTCGCCTACCGCACGGCGGCTCCTTACCTGGAAACCAACGTGCGGTCGGTGTTTCTGCACCTGCTGTTCCCCTCGCAGGAGAATGTGGCCGACCGGCAGCTGATGCCGCTGGTGGCCGACTGCGCCGCCACGGAAGAGCCGCGCGGGTGGAACTACGCCCTGCTGGATTTGGGCGCCCGCCTGAAGGCGGAAACCGCCAACCCGTCGCGCCGCAGCGCTTCCTATGCGCGCCAGAGCCCCTTTGCGGGGTCGAATCGCCAGAAGCGGGCCGCGCTTTTGCGCTGCGTGCTGGCCCATCCGGAGGGTATTGCCGCGGCGCAGGCTTGGCAGCTGGTGGACGAAGAGCTGGCCCGGGCAGGGGTTGCCCCCGCTGACGAGCGGCTGAAGGGGGAGATTGCGGCCCAGCTGCAGCGAGAAGGCTTCTTCCGCTGCGAATGTGGCCTGCTGCGGCCCTAACCCGGGCCGGGCGCCCCTGCGGGCCCTCGTCCGCTTTTTGCCGCTGCTGCCCGCCCGCGACGCGGCGCCTGCGGGCGGTCCGTGCTATGCTTGCACGTCGTATGGCACTAACCAGCGCGAAAGGAGGCGCCGTGGGCATTGCCGCCATATTCCTCACCGGGGTGGGGCTTTCCATGGACGCTTTCGCCGTTGCCGTGTGCAAAGGGCTGGGCATGAGTCGGGTGAACTGGGGCCGCGCTTTGGTGATCGCCCTGTTCTTCGGCGCGTTCCAAGCGTTCATGCCGGTGGCGGGCTGGGCCCTGGGCAGTCAGTTCGCCGCCATTGTTACGCCGGTGGACCATTGGATTGCCTTCGGGCTCCTGGCCTTCATCGGCGGCAAGATGCTCTGGGACGCTTTCCATGAGGAAGGCTGCAGCGAGGGGGAGTGCTCGGCGGTGAAAGACGCCCCGCTTCAGCTGGGGCAGTTATTGATGCTTGCCGTTGCCACCAGCATCGACGCGCTGGCAGTGGGCATCACCTTCGCGTTTTTGCAGGTGAACATCGCGCTCGCGGCCGCGGTCATCGGCCTTACCGCTTTCTGCCTCTCGTTTGCCGGCGTGGTCATAGGCAATTACTTCGGCGCCAAGTTCCAAAAAGGGGCCACCGTGGCCGGCGGTGCGGTGCTCATTCTCATCGGGGCGAAAATCCTCTGCGAGCACCTGCTGCAAGGCTAGGCGCTGCCGGGGCCCTGCGCCCCTATTCCACCGGGTAGCAGCCCAGCACCTTCACCTCGCGCAGCTTCATGCGCAGGCAGTTCAGGCAGGTTGTCACCGCTGGGTCGTTCACGTTGCCGAAGAACTCCAGGAAGAACATGTAGTCCCCCAGCTGCTGCTTGGTGGGGCGCGACTGGATCATGGACAGGTTGATGCCGGCGTAGGAGAACTCCGACAAAATCATGGACAGGCTGCCGGCGCGGTCCACCTGCAAGAACAGCGCCAGGGAGGTTTTCGTGCGAGGCCCGGTGAGCTGTGGGGCGCTGCCGGGGCGGCCAATGAGGGCGAAGGAGGTTTGGTTGCCCAGATGGTCCTCGATGTCGGTGCGGGCCACCTTCGCGCCGTGCAGCTGGGCCGCCAGCGCGTTGGCGATACCGGCCACCGAGGGGTCGGCGGCGGCGATGCGCGCGCTTTCGGCGGTGGAGGCCACGGCAATGGTGGCCACGCCGGGCAGGTTCTCGTTCAAAAAGCGGCGGCACTGAGCCAGCCCCTGGGGGTGCGAAGCCACGGTAGTGATGTCGGCGCGCTGGGCGTCAGGGTGCAGCACCAGACAGTGGTGGATGTCCACCACCTTCTCACCTAAGATTACCGCCCCGGAGCGGAAGGCGAAATTGTCCAGCGTGGCGGTGACGGGCCCTTCGAGCGAGTTCTCTTTCCCCACCACGCCGTAAGCGGTGCGGCCGCGGTCCACGCAGTCGAACACTTCGTCGAAAGAGGCGCAGGCCACAAGATCGGGGTCCTCGATTCCCAATCGTTCGGCGAAGAACAGCGCCGCCTCGTGGGTGTAGGTGCCAAGTGGTCCTAAGAAGGCGATGCTGTTGCTAATTGCTGCCATTGCGATGGTTCCTCTCGCTGATTCGATGAAAACATAACTCTTTACTATAGCTGAAATATATCTGAATGCAGAGGGAAGCGCTGAAGGGGTTTCGAATGGTAGTAACTGCGGGAAGAGGGGTTGTATTTTATGAAGCCCCAGTATATAGAGGGGGTTTACCGTGGGTGACGGCGAAATATAGCGTATATGTTACGGTGTATAAAGTTCGTAACATTATTTGTCCATTGGCGCCCCTTCCGTTCCCAATTGGGCGCTTTCCATAATTTTTCCGATACCTGTTGGTGGAGAATGGCCTACGCATGAAGTGGAGACGAGGACACCTTAAGGAGGTGTACATATGGAAAATCAGGCTAAGATCGCAGATTTCGACAGCATTTTGGAATCTCGCGGTGTGACCCGCCGTGACTTCCTGGGGCTCTGCGCGTCCATCGCCGCAGCCGCCGGGCTGTCACAGATGGCCATTCCGCGCATTGCCCATGCGCTCGAAGAGTCTGTAATCGGCGCCAAGCAAGGGGCCCTGTACCCGGTCATCTGGATCGAGGGCGCTTCTTGCACTGGTTGCACCGAGTCGTTCGCCCAGATCGAGACCCCCGACGTGGGGGCCATTGTTCTCGACCTGATCTCGCTGAACTACTCGGAGACCCTCTCTGCAGCTGCCGGCCATTCCGTTGAGGAGGCCAAGGCTCAGACCATCGCCGCTGGCAACTACATTCTTGTGTACGAGGGTGCGGTGCTGAAGGCGTTCGAGGGCAATGCGCTGCGCGTTGCCGGCGAGGTGGGCACCTCCGCTTTGGTGGAAGCCGCCGAGAGCGCCAACGCCGTTGTTGCCCTGGGCTCTTGCGCCGTTAACGGCGGTTGGTGCGCTGCGCATCCCAACCCCGCGCAGGCCATGGGCGTTCAGCAGTACCTCGAAGAGGTAGGCGTCGAGGCCACCGTGGTAAACGTGCCCGGCTGCCCCGCCAACCCCGAGTGGCTGATGTCCATCCTGGTGGACGTAGTGGTGATGAAGGACGTCTCCCTGCTTCTCGACCGCCTGAACAGCGAGAACAAGCCCGACGACATCTTCGGCCAGACCATCCATGATAACTGCGAGCGTCGCGGCCACTTCGAGAACGGCGAATTTGTGTACAAGTTCGGTTCCGAAGAAGAGGCCAAGGGCTACTGCCTGTACCCGCTGGGCTGCCGCGGCCCCCAGACCAAGTCGAACTGCGGCGTGGTGCTGTGGAACAACCGTCGCAGCTGGTGCGTTCAGGCCGGTGCCCCCTGCATCGGCTGCTGCGAGGCCAATCCGGCCAACCCCGGCGACAACTGGGTGCAGGTGAACACTCCGTTCTACAAGCGCATGCGCGACCTGCGCATCGGCGACTGGCTGGTGCAGCCCACCGTCATCGGCGTGGGTCTTACCGCCATCGTGGCCGCCTGCCTGGTGGTGCACGGCTTCGGCATGAAGCTGACCGGCCGCATGGACGGCGGTGCTCCGTTTGAGAAGATCCGCAAGTGGGACGCCAAGCATCCCGAGAAGTCCATCGGCAAGTACGACCTCACGCCCGAAGAGCGTCAGGCGCTGGCCGAGAAGGACTGCGGCCATGCTGTTTCCCTGGATGAGACGAGAGGAGGCCAGTCCTAATGACCCGTTCAGTTATCGACCCGATTACCCGTATCGAAGGTCACCTGCGTGTCGAAATGGAGGTTGACTCTCACGGTATCGTCTCCGACGCCTGGGTTTCCGGCGGCTGCTTCCGCGGCATGGAGCTGGTTGTGCAGGATCGCACCCCCGAAGACGCTGCTCAAATTGTTGAGCGCATCTGCGGCGTGTGTCCGGTTTCCCACGCCCACGCTTCCTCCATCGCCGGCGACAAGGCCTACGGCATCACCATTTCCAACAAGGCGCGCATCGTGCGCAACCTCATCGAGGGCGCGCAGTTCTTGCATTCCAATATCCTGTGGCTGTACAACCTGGCGGCGCTGGACTACGTGAACCCGCTGAACGCCTTGAACGCCAACATTCCGGACACCTACGAGCTGGCCCAAGCGGTGGGCACTTCCATGAACACCGACTTCTACGCGCTGGCCGAGAAGCTGACCAAGTTCGCCGAGAACGGCCAGCTGTCCATCTTCTCCGGCAACTGGTTCGGCGCCGACGAGGGCACCGCTTACACCATGACCCCCGAGGCCGACCTCATCTGCACCGCCCACTACCTTGAGGCGCTGAAGATGCAGGCCCGCGCTTCCGAGGTGTCGGCCCTCTTGGGCGGCAAGATGCCCCACGTGATGACCATCATCCCCGGCGGCTGCATGTGGGTGCCCACCGAGCAGAAGCTGGACGACCTGAAGGCCATGTGCGAGGAAATCCGCACCTGGTGCAACGAAACCCTGCTGCAGGACACCCTGGTGCTGGCTCAGTTCTACGGCGACGCCCTGAACTGGGGCAAGGGCTGCGGCCGCTACGTTGCCTGGGGCGTTTTCGAAGGTCCGAAATGGCCCTACGCCAACTACGAGGAGCAGATGCGCAACCGCTATCTGCCCATGGGCGTCATCGATGAGAACTTCAAGGTTACCAGCGTGCAGGAAAGCTCCATCACCGAGTACATGGGCCACTCCTGGTACAAGGGTTCTGAAACCTACACCTCGCCCTACTTCGTGACCGAGCCCGACTTCACCAGCTACGATGTGAATGACCGTTACAGCTGGGTGAAGTGCCCCGCCTACGACGGCAGGCCCATGGAGGCGGGTTCCATGGCCCGCGTGTTCTCTGCGTACCTGCAGGGCGTGGACTTCGTTGTGGACGGTGTGGACACCATCTCCGATGCACTGGGCGCCCAGCGCGGCGACCTGTCCGCGTTCCAGTCCACCTTGGGCCGCACCGCCATCCGTCAGGTGGAAACCCTCTACATCGCCGACCTCATGTGCCAGTGGGTTGACGACCTCATGGAGGCCATCAAGGGCGGCGAAGAGGATTACTTCAAAGAGCCCGAGACCATCACCGGTTCCGGCACCGGCTTCTGGGAGGCCCCCCGTGGCGCCCTCTATCATCACGAGGACGTCAAGGACGGCAAGATCACCGGTTACCAGATCATCATCCCGTCCACGTGGAACCTGGCGCCCATCAACGCCGACGGCGTGCACGGCCCGCTGGAGCAGGCGCTCATCGGCATTCCGGTGGCCGACATCGAGATGCCCATCAACGCTCTGCGCACCGTTCACAGCTTCGACCCCTGCACCGCTTGCGCCGTGCACGTGTCGCAGCCTTCCACCGGCAAGCACTTCGAGACCGTCACCAATCCTTGGGGGGTGAAGTAAGATGGCCCATCTTGCACACTACCGCGAAGCTCATCCCATGGTTTTCGTGGTCACCCACTGGATCAACCTGGTGGCCATGATCATCCTGATCATCAGCGGTATCTACATTCACTTCCCCTTCGTGGGCGGCCTTGAGGGCATCTGCCGCGGCGCTCACCTGCTGTTCGGCTTCGTGCTGTTCTTCAACTGCGTGTTCCGCGTGGTGGCGGCTTTCTTCGTGAAGACCTCTCCCACCGGCGGCACCCGCGAGCAGGTGAAGGACTACAAAACCTGGCTGCCTCAGGCGGACAACCGCCATCAGGCGCTGGAGTGGATTAAGTACTACCTGTTCCTGCGCAAGACCCATCCCTTGGGAGCCAAGCTGGGCGTGCCGCAGAAGATCAGCTACCTGCTTATCCCCGTCCTGATCGTGCTGATGTTCATCACCGGCCTGTGCCTGTGGGCGCCGGTCATGAACTGGGCCCCGCTGGCCGCTCTCACCAACCTGGTGGGCGGCGCGATGTCGATGCGCATCATCCACTACTTCGGCATGTACGTCTTCATCATCTTCATGTTCATCCATGTGTACCTGGCCAACGTCGAGGGCTTTGCTCCCACTGCCCTGATGTTCATCCACAAGGAGCATGGCGGACTGATCTACGACCCCACCGTTCACGATATCGTTGGCGAAGACAACGACGTGAAGGCCGGGGAGAAGTGCTAACTTCTTAAGGCACTGCTAGTCGCGAAGGGCGCTCCGTTGGGGCGCCCTTTTCGTTTGGGCCGTCGGTGCCCATGATAGAATTTCTGAAAAATTGGCGAAGGAAGCAGGAGCGGAATGGCGAACGCAGCGGCGACGGGCGGGCTCACAGACGAGCAGATTGCCCAGGAAAAGAAGTTTATGGAAGGGCTGCCCCGCATGAACTGGGGCGCCCTGTTGCTGGCCCCCATCTGGGGCCCGGCCCATGGCATGTGGGCCACGTTCCTCTACTATCCGCTGTGGATATTCGTGGACAATTGCGTTTTCGCCGCCGTGCAGCAGCCCACGCCCTTGTCCGTTTCGGTGGCGGTGTTGCTGAGCGTTGTCACGGTGGGCTCCTGCGTGGCGTTCGGCATCGTGTCGCAACCCTTGGCGGCCCATCGGGCCGAACGGCTGGGGGTGAGCCGCGCTACCTACTTGAAGCGGGAGCGCATCTGGGCCGTTGCAGGGGCTGTTGGCGCCGTTGCCGTGCTGGCCTTGGCCACTTGGTACAACCTGTCCATGCGCGGTTTGGGGGCGCTGTGACGGTTGTGAGCGGGCAGGCAGCAGGGGAGAGGAGCGCTGGCCCCCGCCGCAGCGCCGCGGTGTTTTTCGTGGGCAACCGCTTGATGCTGGACGAGGGCATCGGCCCGGCCGCCTTTGACGAGATGCAAAAGCTCTACGATATTCCCGAAAACGTGCAGCTGTTCGACGTGGGGTGCATGTCGCTGGACATGCTGCCCTATGTGGAGCGCTGCGATTTCATCCTTACGGTGGATGCCGTGGACGGCACTGGCCAGTCGGCGGGCACGGTGTTTCGCTACCCGCCCGAGGACATGGCCCGCCACTGCGGGGCCCTGCGGTCGTTGCACGATTTGGCGCTGGTGGACCTCTTCGATGCCGCATTGCTTCTGGGCTACGAAGCCGAAGGCTTTTGCGTGGGCATGCAGGTGCAGAACATGGAGCCCGCCGAGTACGTGATGGGGCTCACGCCCCCGTGCCATGCGGCCCTTCCACTGCTGATCGAAACCGTGGAGGCAGAGCTGCACCGCCACGGGTTCCCGCTGCGCAAGAAGGCTGTGAGCGCTTAGACGTCCCGCACTCCGCCTTGGCGGACGGCGGTCAAGTTACCGATTCGTAACTGGTGAATTTTTGGCGAAGATGGCCCTTTTGGGCTTAGTATGCTGTGCCGTGATGTCAACCGTTAGAGGAGGTTTTCATGACACACGCAGACATCATTGGCGACGCCGATGAGTTTCGGCGGAAGATGTTCGGCCATCACGACGCTGCGCTTTCCCATACCGATCCAGAGTTTATCCAGATATTCGAGAACTTTGCCTTTGGCGATGTGCCCCGGGACAGCGTGGTGAGCGACGAAGATCGCTTCATTTCCATCTTGGCTGCTTTGATGGGTTCCCATGGCGCCGACGCCTTCCGTACCATGCTGCCGGCGGCTCTGGAAGTGGGGGTGGACCCTTCCATGGTGAAGGAAGTGGTGTACCAGGGCGTGCCCTACCTGGGGCTTTCCCGGGTTCTGCCCTATATCCTCATCTGCAACGAGGTATTTCGCCAGCGCTCCATCAAGTTGCCGTTGCCCCCCCAGAAAACCGCCACCCGCGACGAGCACGTGCGCAAGGGTAACGACATCCAGGTGGAAATCTGGGGCGAGGAGATGCGCGACAACTGGGAGCGCGAGCCCAAAAGCACTGAGCATATCCGTCGTTGGCTGGCGGGCAACTGCTTCGGCGACTACTACACCCGCGGCGGCCTGGATCTTGACAAGCGCGAGCTTGCCACCCTCTGTTTCCTGGCTTCCCAAGGCGGGTGCGACCCGCAGGTGGAGGCCCATGTGCGCGGCAACCTGAATCTGGGACGCGAGCCCCAGTACCTCATCGACGTCATTTCCCAGATGGTGCCCTACATCGGCTACCCCCGCGTGCTGAATACCATTGCCATCATCGAAAAAGTGGCCGCCGAATAAGACAAAGGAATAAAACAAAGGGACAACCCTAATGTCTCGTTATCCATCCCAGGGCAGAGGTTCTATCTCTGCCCTTTTCATGACGGGGGACGGGGATAATGTCAGGTTTTAAGGAGGGTGGGCCGACCCGACAGGCCTGCGCTCGACGCTCCGTACGAAGGGAACTAACTCGACCTTCGGTCGAGTGGATTTCCCCTCTACTCCGCTTGGCCGGACCTCGCTCCGACCCGCCGGGTCGGCCCAGCCAGGATGTTTCGCAGGACGAATTCGTAGGGCAGGGATTCTATCTCTGCCTTTTCGTTTCTGGAACAGGGGATCGCTAGTCCCAGTTGCCGCGGGTGGGGCAGACGTCGCCCAAGATGCAATCGGCGCAGCGGGGGTTGCGGGCGCGGCAGAATTCGCGGCCGAAATGGACGAACTGGTGGTTCACGAACATCCAGTCCCGTCGGGGAAACGCCTTCATCAGCACCGCTTCAGTTTTGGCCGGGGTGTCCGCGCTGGGGCCGGCCAGCTTCAGGCGGTGGGCGATGCGGAACACATGGGTGTCCACCGCGATGCCCTGCGGTTGCTCGAAGGCGGCGCACATCACGCAGTTGGCGGTTTTGCGCCCCACTCCCGGCAGCTTCTGCAGAAGGTCGATGTCGGCCGGCACCTCTCCGCCGAAATCCGCCACCAGCGTCTGCGCCAGCGCCACGATGTTCTTCGCCTTGGAGCGGAAGAACCCCAGCGGGTGGATGATCTCTTCCACGTCGGCCACGGGGGCCTGCGCCAGCGCCAGCGGAGTGGGGTAGGCGGCAAACAGCTTGGGGGTGATCTTGTTCACGGCGGCATCGGTGCACTGAGCCGAAAGCACCACTGCCACCGTGAGGGTAAAGGGGTCGGTGAAGTCCAGCGATGCCTCGCCGCGGCCGTAGTAGTCGTAGAGGCGCCGCTCGATTTCGGCGGCCCGCTGTTGCTTCGATACGAGGGATTCCCGTGCCATGGGTGCGCCCTTCCTGTTGGATTGCCGTTCGTTTTGCAACATTATAGAGAACTGCCATGCGCCGGGGCGGGGCGCGGTGGTATCGTTTCCGCAATCGTCAGCCGCAGTTTTCTGCGGCCTTTGCTGTTTTCGCTAACGGGAGGAAGCCTCCATGCTCATAGACGCCCTCACCTTCGCGCTGGAGAAGTCCGGCTGCTTGGAAAACTTCTGGGGAAAACTGGACGCCGGCAGCGACGCCACGTTGGCGGTGGCGGCCTCGGCGCGCCCGTTTCTGGCTGCGGCCCGCTTCGCCCACAGGCCCCAGGCCACGCTGGTAGTGGTGGTGGGCGAAGACGAAGCGGCCCTGTTCGCCCGTTCGGTGGCCGCTTACCTGGGAGACGAACGGGTGCTGCGTTTCCCAGTGCGCAAAGATTACCCCTTTGCCGGCGGCACAGGCGATGCAGCGGTGGTGGCCAAGCGCATGGAAGCTGCATGGAGCCTGCAGCAAGGGCGCCCCGCGGTGGTGGTGGCCTCTGCAGCGGCGCTCGTTCGCGCCCTGCCGCCGGCCTCGGCGCAAGTGTGCTGGCCGGTGCGCCTGGTGCAGGGGCGCGATTACGGGGAAGAGCCGGACGGGGCCATGGATGGGCTTGACGCTTTGGCCCATCTGCTGGAGGAAAAAGGCTATGCCAACACCGGCGAGCTGGACGGCCCCGGCACCTTCGCCCTGCGCGGCGGCACGGTGGACGTGTTCCCCGGCAACCTGCCCTGGCCCCTGCGCATCGACTTCTTCGGCGACGAGGTGGAAGAAATCCGCCGCATCGTGCCCTCTACCGGCCAAACCATTGCCTCCTTGAGTGAGGTGGAGATATTCCCGGTGCGGGAGTTCGCGGTTACCGAGGCGGCCCTGAGGCGCGCCAAGAAGAAACTGGAGGCGCTGGCCCTCAGCAATCCGACGCTGCGGGACGTGCGGGAAAAGCTGGAAGGGGGCCTGCGCTTCGATGGCGCCGATGTGCTGCTGCCCTACCTGTACGACAAGACCGCCACGTTGGGGGATTACGCCGGCGCGGGCACTTGCACCGCCCTCATCGAGCCGCGGTCGCTGTTCGACGACGCGGCGCACGCCTATGAGGCGGTGGCGGAGCGCGCTCACGGCACGCACATTGCGCTGGAAGGGCTCTACGTTCCTGCCGCGCAGCTGAATTTCGGTGGCCAGGTGCGCGCCACCTACGTGTCCATCATGCAGGTGGGCAACGTGGCCGACGACGAGCTGCCGGTGAAGCGGGCCGATGTGGCCGGAATGCCGGACAAGCTGTACGGCAAGCTCACTTCCCTCACCCGCGACGGCTACCGGGTGGTGTTCAGCGCGCCCCAGTACCGGGTGCGGGAGGAGATGCGCCATGAGTTCGTGGACCACTCCATCCCCATCGCGATGCTGGAGGAGGGCCTGTCGGAAGCCGACGAAGCGCCCCGGCTGGCTTCCCAAAAGGCGGAAGGGCCCGCGGAGGAACGCCATGAGGCGGCACTGGCCAAGCGGCAACTGCGGCGCGGCGTGGTGACGGTGGTGGACAACCCCATACCGCTGGGCATGGTGATCCCGAAGGCGAAGCTGGCCCTCATCTCCATTTCCGACACCCAGGGCTCGCAAGCGGCGGCTCGGCGCCGGCGCCAGGTGGACATCACTCAGGTCACGTTCCCTTACAAGCCGGGGGATTACGTGGTGCACGCTGCTCACGGCGTGGCGCTGTTTAGCGCCATCGTGCGCCAGGAGGTGGACGGCACCGAGCGGGACTACTTGCAGCTGGAATACGCCGAAGGGGACAAGCTGTTTGTGCCGGTGGACCAGCTGGACCGCGTTACCCGCTACGTGGGGCCCGAAGGCGCCAGCCCGCGGCTGACGCGGCTCAACACCTCCGACTGGTCCCGCGCCATGGCCAAGGCCCGCAAAGCCACCAAGAAGCTTGCCTTCGACCTGGTGGACGTGTACGCGCGCCGCATGGCCGCCACCGGCTACCGTTTCGGCCCCGACACCCCCTGGCAGCACGAGATGGAAGAGGCCTTCCCGTACCAGGAAACCGCCGATCAGCTGGCGGCCATCGCCGACGTGAAGGCGGACATGCAATCTCCCAAGCCGATGGACCGTCTCATCTGCGGCGATGTGGGCTTCGGTAAAACCGAGGTGGCGCTGCGGGCCGCATTCAAAGCGGCGCAGGACAAAAAGCAGGTGATGGTGCTGTGCCCCACCACCATTTTGGCCCAGCAGCACTACATTTCCTTCAAAGACCGTTTCGAGCCGTTCGGCGTTACCGTGGAGGTGCTGTCGCGCTTTCGCAGCACCGAGCAGCAGCGCAAGGCGCTGGAGGGCTTCGCCGACGGCAGCGTGCAGGTGCTCATCGGCACCCACCGGTTGCTTTCCCGCGACGTGAACCCCCACGATTTGGGGCTGGTGATCATCGACGAGGAGCAGCGCTTCGGGGTGGGCCACAAAGAGCAGCTGAAGAACCTGCGGGAATCTATCGACGTGCTCACCCTTTCCGCCACGCCCATCCCGCGCACCATGCAGATGTCGCTTTCCGGCGTGCGGGACATGAGCCTCATTCTCACGCCCCCCAGCGAGCGGCGCCCGGTGAAGGTGCACGTGGGGGAGTGGGACCCCGACGTGGTTTCCGCTGCCATCCGCTTCGAGCTGGCCCGCGGCGGGCAGGTGTACTACGTTTCCAACCGAGTGCGCTCCATCGAGGAGGCGGTGGACCGGGTGCACGCCGCCGCTGGCGAAGCGCGGGTGGGGGTGGCCCATGGGCAAATGACGAAAGAGCAGCTGGAACGGGTGATGGAAGAATTCGCCGCTGGCCAGCTGGACGTGCTGGTGGCCACTACCATCATCGAGAGCGGCATCGACAACCCCCACACCAACACCCTTATCATCGAAGATTCCCAGCGGCTGGGGCTGGCCCAGATGTACCAGCTGAAGGGGCGCGTGGGCCGCTCGTCCACTCAGGCCTACGCCTACTTCATGTTCCCCGACAACGTGAGCCTCACCGAGGAGGCCACCGCCCGCCTCACCGCCATCAACGAGCATCAGGAGTTGGGCAGCGGCATGCGCATTGCCATGCGTGACCTGGAGATTCGCGGTGCCGGCAGCATGCTGGGGGCCGAGCAGTCCGGAAACATGTCGGCGGTGGGTTTCGACCTGTTCGCCCAGATGCTGCACGAGGCCATCGAGGGGGCCCGTGAAGGGGCGGATGCGGCGCCGCTGCCAGAAGCGCTGTCGGACATCACGGTGAACATCCCCGGCCACACCTACTTGCCTGAAGAGTACATTCCCGATGCCGACGAACGGGTGGCCTGGTACCGCCGCATCGCCAGCGCATCCACTTTGGAGGAAGTGGATGCGCTGGAGGAGGACCTGGCCCAGAAGCGCCCCGACATGCCGGCGGCCGCCCGCAACTTGTTCGCTCGCAGCCGCATCCGCGCCTTTGCCTTCGAGCACGGCATCAAGGTGGTGTCGGTGGTGGCCGGCAAGCTGTTGGTGGAGCCCATCGCGCTTACCCGCGCCCAGCTGATACCGCTCAAGCGCTCCGGCGCCCGCTACAGCCCCGAAAAGGGCAAACTCAGCCTGCCGCTCAAATACTTCAAGCGGGAAGAAGGAGACGCGCTTCTGGCCCCCATCTCCCAATTCCTCCACGAAGAAGTGGGCGCTGCGAAGTAGGTGCTACAGGGGCCATTCACGTCAAGCTTCTTCTTGGGTGCCAAAAAAAAGAAAGGACCCTTGCGGGTCCTTTCTTTTGGTTTCGCTTGACTTCGGGCGGCTTAGGTGTAGATGAGGTCGTCCGGGTCGATGAAGTTGGGGTAGTAGCTGTAGCCTTCAAGTTGGCGGGCGTACTGGGCCATTTCGGAGTAACCGGCCGCCAGGTTGCCCACTACGGTGGCCAGGGTGCCCACGAACAGCAGCGCCATCACGGCAGCCGCAATCCAGGGGGCGATGATTTTCTTCTTGGGTGCCGCCACGCCTACTCCTCAGTTCCGAACACAACCGCCAGCGTGCCGTCGATGCGGGCCAGCACGTCTTCGGGATCCATCAGCTCGATGGACTCGAACAAAGGCGGCGACACCATGTTGCCGGCCACCGCAACGCGCAGCGGTTGGAACAGCAGCTTCGGCTTCAGCTCCATGGGCTCGCAGAGGGCCCGGCAGGCCTCTTGCAAGGGCTCCGCTTCCCAGGGCACGTCTTCGCGAGCCAGCACCTCGCGGCAGGCGCGCAGCGCCTCTTCGGCCCGGGCGCCCTCTTTCAGTAGCACCTTTTTCACGCTCTTCTCGTCCAGCTGCACGTTGGGGCCCCAGAACAGATAGCTGATTTTTTCCGGAATCTGGTCCAGCCGCTCCAGCCGCTCGATGATCAGGGGGTAGATCTTGCGGTACAGGGCGCCGTCCTCGTCGATGTCCGCTTCGATGGCCGCCACCGCTTCGGCGAAGGCGGCATCGGCGACGTCCTCGCTATCCAGCGGGGCGTCGGCGCTGCCGGCGGCTTCGGGCACCACCACAGCGCCCCCTTCCGCCTCGGCCCCCAGGGCGGCGGCGCGGGCAATCCAGGGCTTGGCGGTCTCAAGCCACGCGTCTTGGTCCATTTCCCGCAGGTAAACGCCATTCATCCAGTTCAGCTTGGCCACATCGAAGATGGAGTGCTTCTTGGAAATGCGCTCCAGCGTGAAGTGGCGCCCCAGCTCGGCAGGGGGGATGATGGTGGTTTCGCCGTCCATCGACCAGCCCAGCAGCGCCAGGTAGTTCACCAGGGCGTCGGGCAGGTAGCCTTCGTCGCGGTACTGCTCCACGTTGGTGGCTCCGTGGCGCTTGGAAAGCTTGTGGCCGTCGGCCCCCAAAATCATGGGCAGATGGGCGAACACCGGCACCTCGGCCCCCAGCGCCTCGTAAATCAGCACTTGGCGCGGCGTGTTGGACAGGTGGTCGTCGCCGCGGATGATGTGGGTCATCTGCATGTTCACGTCGTCGCACACCACGGCGAAGTTGTAGGTGAAGGTGCCATCGCTGCGCTTTAGAATCATGTCGTCCATCACGTCGATGGGGAAGGACATGTGGCCGTAAACGGCGTCGAAGAACTCCACCGGCCCGTGTTCTTCCGGCACCGCCAGGCGCCACACGTGGGGCTCGCCGGCGTCGATGCGCGCCTGAGCCTCTTCGCGGGGGAGCGAGCGGCAGGTGCGGTCGTAGCCGGCATAGCCGCCCTCTTCCGCCTCGGCGATGGCCCGCTTGGCATCCAGCGTCTCCTTCGAGCAGAAGCAGGGGTAGGCGCGGCCGGCGGCGATCATGGCGTCCAGCGCCGCCTGGTAGGTGTCGCTGCGTTGGGTTTGGAAATAGGGGCCGAAGTTGCCGCCCACGCCGGGGCCCTCGTCCCAATCAAGCCCCAGCCAGTCCATGGCCCGCAGGATGATCTGGGTGTTCTCCTCGGTGGAGCGGGTGGGGTCGGTGTCTTCGATGCGCAGCACGAAGGTGCCTCCGGTGGCCCGGGCGAAGGCCCAGTTGTAGATGGCGGTGCGGGCGCCGCCCACATGCAGTTTGCCGGTGGGGGACGGCGCGAAGCGCACGCGCACCGGCTTGTTTGCGTCAGTCATGATCGTTTCCTTTGTTCTTGTTGAGACGGATGCCAAATCCTAGGCACAGTATAGACAAAACCACGGTGGTGGCGGCCCAAACCGCCCCCATCCCCATCCAAAAGCGGGTGGGATACATGGTGATGAGCAACGAGTCGATGGGGAAGGTCCAGTTGCCCTGCGGGAAGAACAGCCCGTGAAAGGCGGAGAAGAACCCCATGAAGTCGATAGCGGCCCAAGCCGCGAGCGCCGCCAGGGCCGCCGCCATTGCCGCCGGCCCCGCCACCAGCATGCGTCCCAGAAGGCGCTGCCGCCCGTGGCGCGCCAGAATCGCCCCGGCGGCCACGGCCCCCGCGGCGCAGAGGGCAAGCGCCGGCGCCGCGCCGGTTATCAGCCGGTTGCAGTCGTCCAAATGCCGCAGCGCATCGGTGTCCAGCGCGTATCGGTCGGAAACGGCGGCCAGCTGCTGCGCTTGGGCCACGGGGTTGTGGGGCTGCTGCGGACGCAGCGCCGCCTCTTTCGCCCGAAGCGTCCACTCGTCGGCCTTGGCGGGATCCTCGCAAGCGACAACTGCGGCCTCCACGATGGCCCCGTCCAGCCGTGCTAGGGCTTCCTGGGGCGCGCCGAAGCGGAAGTCCACTGTGTAATCCCGCGCCGCCCGGGCGAGTCGTGCCAGCTGCTCGGCGGTATAGGGGCTGTCGTCGGGTTTTTCGGTGGCGCCTGCCAACGCCTCAGTAGTGGGCGGCAGGCAGCACGCCCCCAAGCCCGCCGCCAGAAGCGTAACGGTCAAAAGCGCCGACCCGGCGGCGCAAACGGCTTTCTCCCAAACGCGGGCCATCGCTAGAAGGTTTCGCAATCAACCCAGATAGTGGCGGCGGTGATGCCCTTCATGTCCTTCGAGATGGTGGGCAGCGGCCCCAGGCGGCTGAACACCCCCTGGAAGTGGCCATTGTACAGATACAGCCCGTTCAGGTTGTTGTACCACTGGGGACGGGTGAGCACCGCGTCGTCCGGCACATCGCCGATGCCGATGTCCGGCGGCAACGTGAGGGTGCGGAAGGGGGTGATGTAGCGCTGCGCGATGAAGGGGTAGCCGGCCCGCCCGTTGGCGAAGCGGTTGATCAGCTCGTCCCATCGCTCCTGGGTTTGCCCCACGCCGGCGTACACGTCATCGGCGCCGTAGTGGTCGGAGGGCTTGATGATCCACTCGTCCTTGTTGGCGCGAATCTGGGGAATGTTCACCTCGTCGTCGTTCAAAAACGCCGTCATGGGGATGGTCTGCTCGATGAAGTCGATTTCCTCGGCGGTGAGGAAGGCCTGGGTGCGGAGGTCGAACAGCGCCTCGAAAATCTGCTTGTCGTGCACGATGTGGCCGGCGAAGCTGCCGATGAGGGCCACCTTCTCTGCCCGCACTGCTTCGATGAGCGCCTGCGACTCGCTCCAGTGGTCGATCACGTCGTTGGTGACGCAGCGGCGCCAAATGGCGTTCACCTCAAGCCCGTCTTCGGTGGCAAGCCGCTGCCCGTCGAAGGACAGGCTGCGCACGTCGCACACCACGCAATCGATGCCCCGCTGCCGGAACAAGTCGGCGAACAGGTGAAACTCGTCCACCACGCCGTTTTCCAGGTAATCGCAGATGGCGAAGCGGGGGTGGGCCACCTTGTGGTCGTAGGTATCGTAGATGGCGCAGAACTCGTCCACCCACGGCTCGAACAAGTCGCAGCCCTGAACCTGATGACGGCGGGCGAAGGAGCGGTAGCTCTCCGAAGGGGCGATGGAGTTGGTTATCTCGCGGTTCTCGTTCATCCCCGATGAGCCGTCGCCGTTGAATTCGCAGAACTTCACCGTGTAGTCGTCCTCGTTCAGGAAGATGTCCACGCGGGCGAAGGGCAGCAGCGCGTCGTAGCCGCGGGGCAGCAGGATTAGCTGCTCCAGCCGCGGGTCGAAATCGAACACGGCGCGGTAGTCCTCGTCGTCCAAGTAGCGCTGGATCACCTTGCACAGGATGCGGTGGGCGGTTTCGGCGGTGCGCTTCATGGTGTCGTAGGTGCGCTGGTTGAACAGCCGCGGCAGAAACGAGCAGGCCACCACCTGGTGGTGCACGATGGCGGTGGAGCCCTCCATGTAAGTGAAGGCTGCGCGGCGCCCTTCGATGTCGCCGTCCAGGTCGTTGATGATCTGCAAGTACTCGTCAGTTAATTCGGCATTGGTGGCCATAAGAACCTGCTTTCGAAGGTGGGAGGCAAAACATTTCCATGATAGCGAATGGCGCCCGCGCGCCGGCGATGGTTAGGCGAACTGTTGCTTCAAGGAAGCCCCCAACTGGTCGTAGTAGGTGCGCATGAGCTGGCAGTAGCCGTCCAGTTGCTGCAGGCTGCCGTGGGCGAACAGCGCCCGGGCCCGGCATCCGCCGCCGCACAGGTAACGGTGGCCGCAGTCGCGGCAGCCGTCGAACTCGTCCACCGTCAGCTGCCCGAAGCCCATCTCCAGTGCCCGGTGGCGAATGGCCTCCAATGGTTCCTCGAAAAGGTTGCCCAGGTGAAACTGGGGACGCATCAGCATATGGCAAGGGTACACCGCCCCGTCGGCCGCCACGCTCAGCTCTTTCACGCCGGCGCCGCAGCTGGTGGCGGCGAACAGGCTGAAGGGCACGGGGCCGCCGGAGGATTTCGGCATGCTGCCCTGGGCCAGCAGCGATTGGGCCAGGGATCGCAGCGCCTCGTCGCTGGGCAAAAGGGGCGCCAACGCGTCGCTGCTCTCGCAGGACAGCAGGCTGTAGTTCATGGTGGCCCCTAATTCGCGCGCCAGCTGCACGTAACGGGCCATGTCGCCGGCGTTCTTGCCGTGGATGGTGGGGGTGATGTGGGCGCTGATGCCCGCCGCCTGGATGCGGTGCACCGTGTCGCACAGCAGGTGGAACCGCTGTTCCCCGCGGATGTGAGCGGGGCACTGCGCCGACCAGCCGTCGAACGAAACGGCGATGGCGTCCGCCCACGGGGCCAGCGCCGCCAGCGCCTCGTCACTTGTGCAGGTGCCGTTGGTGATGACGGTCACGGTGCCGATGCCCGCCTCTTTGGCCCGTTGCAGCAGCTGGGGCAGGTCGGGCCGCAGAAACGTTTCGCCGCCCGAGATGGTGAGCACGTTCACGCCGCCTTCCGCCAGTTCGTCTATGGCGCGCAGCATGGCGTCTGTGGGCGCATCCTCGCAATTGTTGCGGGCATCGTCTTCCGAGTAGCATCCGGCGCAGCTGAGGTTGCAGCGCTGGGTGACATGCAGGTAGGCCAAAGTCAGCGGCGCCGTTTCCCGCGGTTCGGCGAAAAACTCGCTGTCGATCAGCCACTGGGCCAGCGTCGGATCGATGCGGCGGGCCTCCTCCTCAGCCACGTCTTCCTCGAAAAGCCTCTGGCACAACTGGGCCCCTTCGGGGGTGAGGCCCGCCACCGCCCCGTTGTCCAGGTTTCCCACGGCGGGAATGCCGCACAAGTCAAATGCGACCACGTTGCTTCCAAAGCGCATGGTTCGCCCTCCGTTTCTGTAAAAGCGCACAGGGTGGAAAGAAGAAAGGGCGCTCGCGGCGCCCTTTCGGTTAGTTTTGCTTGTTGTCCAAGTCGTCCATTTTGATGAGGTACACGCCTTTTTCCAGATGGAGCGCCTCCTCGTCGGTGATGCGGATGATGATGTCGCCCGGCGACACGTCCAGCATGTCACAGATAGCGAACAGCGTAGAGAATCGCACCGCGCGGATTTTACCTTGGCGCAGGCGCGAGATGTTAGCGGCGGTGTGCCCGGTAAGCTTCATGAGGTCTGTACCGGCCACGCCGCGCTCTTTCATGAGTTTGCTTAGCTGGATGGCGTATTTCATAGGGGCATCATACCATATCGTCCGTTTCTTTCTGCAGAAGCGAGCCGTAACGGAAGATTGCGGCCAGCACGAAGCAGGCAACGGCTTCCAATATGCCACGGGCATCGATGAAAATAGTACCATCTTGCGGGGCGGCAGCGGTGAAAACCATGGAATTGCTATCGCTGACCGCCCCAACGTCGATTCCGGGAACGATGAACAGCTTGCACACCACGCTGATGGTCACAAGGCAGCCCAGCGCGATCAGCAGTCGGGAGTTGCGCACCGTGAACGGGGAAGCCCCTTTGCTAACGCACCCGACGATGAGGCCCATGGTAAGCAGCACCAAGCCGCCGGCAACGGCGTCGCACAGCACCGACGCCACCATGGTGGGCTGGGCGGTGCCCACAAGCGAAAAGCCCTCGGGCAAGATGATCATGTAGGCAAGCACGACGCCAAGCATGAGGCAGTAGAGCCCGAAAAAGGCGTAAAGGACGTACTTCAAAACGGTGCACGCCTTCACCAGGGTGTTCTGCGTTTGCTGCAATTGCTCCAGCTGTTTATCCATCGTTCGTTTCCTGTCTTTCCAGCGGCGCTCTACACTTCGGGCTCAATCGGCACGGCGCCCAGGGCGATGCACGACTCCATCGCGCCGATTTTGATGCAGCTGCTGGCTTGGGTGGGGGCGGAATAGAACAACATGGTTCTTCCTTTCTCTCGTGGTTAAAAGATGATAATCACTATAGCTTTATTTCCTAACAATTACCAGCAAAAGCATCATTTTTATGACAAATTTTGATAGCTCATTTTTCTTTTACTACAAAAAGTTTTGGACAATTTGCTATAAGATGATTACCTTATTGTTCCTGTGCAAGTTTGCCGCAATGGACTCGACAGGAATCTGGGGGGATGCTCTGATGGTGGTTGCGGGTTTGGTGGGACAGTTACGCGGCGCTCTGCCGTGGATGGCGGGTGCCTCTGCGGTGGCGGCGTTGGCTGCCCAGTTGCTTGTGGAATGGGGAGGCGCGCCAAGCGCTTTCGGAGTGCTGGTTGCCTTTGCGGCCGCTTTGGCGCAGGGGGCGCTATTGGCGGCCGCCTCGGCGAAGGCGGGCGAAGCGGTGCGCGGCGCGGAGGGCCTCCATGGGCGGCGGCGCTGCTTGGGAATCCCCCTGCGGGCGCTGCCCGCCATTGCGCTGCTGTTCGCCGTCACCGGTTTGGCGGCCTGGGGCGCCCACGGGCTGCTGGGCTTGGTGCCGGGGGCGCTGGGGCATCTGCTGTGCCTTGCCGTCGACGGGCTTTTGGGTTTCGCGTTTCTGGCGGTTGCGTTCGCGCTCTGCGCTTGGGCGCAGCGTCCTTCGGCCTTGGGGCCTGGGGGAGCAATCGCAGGCCGGGGCGGCTCGGTCGTGGGCTCTTCGCGGAAGATGGCGCGGGCCGCGCTTTCGTGCCTCATGTCCTTCTTGCTGGCGTTTTCGCTTCTGGGCAGCAGTTTTCCCGCCTGGGCTGACGAGGCGTCCGCCGTGCCGTCGGCCCAGGAGCCGCCCTTGGCTCAGGGCCTCGGCGAGGAGGGCGATGCCTCCGAAGGCGCAGATGGCGACGGGGAGGCTGAGGACGCCGTCGATGGCAACGCTGCCGCCGACGAAGTGCGGGATGATGGGTTTCTGGCCGGCGGCGAAGCGTTGGGTGATGAGGCTTCGGCGGAAGGCTCGGAAGCGGGTCCTGCGGCGCCAGATAGCGCCGGTGCCGAATCCGACGCTGTCGCGGATGATCCCAGCACCCAACCGGCGCGGATGCCGGTGGACTATTACGAGCAGCCGGAAACCGAGGGCCATCTGGTGTCCTATGACGGCGCTGCCGCCGTGTACAGTTTGGGCGACGGTCAGTACCGCACGGTGCTGGGCGGCGTCGACACCGCTTATATGGACGAGGACGGCGACGCGCGTGCCATCGACAACACGCTAGTGGCCGCGGAGGCGCCGGAACCGGTGGGAAACGCTTCGGGGCCATTGGTGGCCGAGGCTCGCACGTTGAGCTTGACGGTGCCGGATGCTGAAGGCCCCGCAGGGGACGAGGCGTCGCAGAATCCGGGCTCCGAGACCAGCGCCGCCGCCCCGGATGCTGACAGCCCCCTTGCGCGGGCCGCAGGTGCGGTGCCAGAGGCCTGGGAGCCGCGCTCCAACGGGGTACGGGTGCGCATTCCCTCCGACCTGGGGCCCCAGAGCGGCGTTACCTACGAAGGGGAAGGTTGGCGCGCCAGCTTAGCGCCGCTGGAAGGGGATTTCAGCCGGCCCGTCGCGCAAGGCGAGGCGGTGCGCTTCTCCGATGTGCTGCCCGGCGTTGACTGGCAGTACACCATGCTCGGCTCCCTGGTGAAGGAAGACGTGGTGCTGCAGCGGCCGGTGGAGCCCTTCCAGCTGCGGGAGGCGCTGTGCCTGTCGGAGGACCTGACGGCGGTGGCCGAGGGCACGGGAATCGCCGTCTACCGCACGGCCGATTTGCGGACTGCAGCCAAGGCAGAGATAGAACCTCTGCCCTACGATAACGGTGCGGAAGCGTTGGTGCCGGACGCGGCGAGCGAGGACAGCGCGTTAGCAACGGATGGCACCGGTGCAGAAGCGTTCGCGTCCGACGGCGTGGGCGACGGTTCATCGGCGGTTGATGGCGAAGATGGCACGGAAAGGCCGCGGCCGGTGCTGGTGCTTTCGGCTCCCTTGGCCACCGACGCCGCCGGCGAATTCGACAACCACTTGCAGCTGGCGCTGGAAGAGGCGGGCGAGGGGCGCTACCTGGTGGAGGTGCTGCCGGATTGGGAGTGGCTGTCCGCCCCCGAGCGGGCCTACCCGGTGCGCATCGACCCTGCAGTGGACATTGCCCCTTCGGCCATGCGGGTGACCGTGGCCGAGCAGTACGCCCCCAACGTGCACATCTCCGAAGACGGCTACGCCTTCGCCGGCTTCGACGACGGCGTGAAAACCGGGTCCGGCGCCTTCCGCGACGGCGAGGGGCTGGGCATCGGCCGGGTGTACATCGCCATCCAGTACAACTTCAAGAACATCATGGACGAGGCCCGCATCGACTCCGCCACGCTGGATTTGCACCAGCGCTGGTACTACAGCGGCGGAAAAACGGAGTTCGGCCTGTACCGCAATCTGGCGAAGTGGGATTTCGACACCCTCACCTGGAATACCCAGAAGAACATGGGCCACGAGTTCATCTGTTCCCGAAACGCCTTGAAGAAGAGCGGCTACATCCAGTTCGATGTGCGCACGCCGGTGGCCAACTGGATTGCCGGCGCCTGGCCCCAGAACGGGCTGTGCGTGAAGGCGCTGGACGAGCGCAACATGCAGTGCGAGATCTTCGACCAGCGCACCACTTCCTATCCGCCCAAACTGTCCATCGATTGGACCATCCCCGATCCGGTGCCCGACAGCACCTCCATCAACGCCACCACCGCTACGTTGCGGCCGGTGGCGGAGGCGGACATTTCGGGGAAGCTGCGCTTCGACGGCGCCTTTGCCGACGGGGTGGCCCAGCCGCGCTCGATAGTGGCCTACGAACTTCTGCGCGGTTCGACGGTGGCCGACGGCGGCGGGGCCTACGCCAGCCGCAGCTACCAGTACCCCAACTCCAGCAGCTGGGAGGGCAGCCTCCCCAACGGAACCAAGTACCGGGACAAGCTGTCCAACTGGCAGAGTAAGCTGTTCACGGGGCTTACGGAAGACACCGTGTACCAAATTCGCGCCCATGCCGAAAGCGGCACCGCAGTGGGCAAGCACGCCACCACCGACAAGTTTCTGGTGTACCGGGCAACGGCGAAGGACACGCTGCCCTCCATCGCGGCCCACTACGGCACCACCACCGACCAACTGGCCCGCAACAACGGCGTGCAGGACATGCTGGTGGTGGGCGGCAACACGCTGTTCGTGCGCAACCCCAAAACCACCGCCCGCTATGCCCCCAAGGCGCTGTCCGATGCCCAGAAGCGCCGCATCGACAGCGCCCTCATGGGCCGCAACATGCACTGCGAGTACGGGTTCGAGCCAGTGAACCTGAACACCGGCAACTTCACCATCGAGACGGTGGACGCAACGCTGGCGGGCATCGAGGAGGATTTGGAGCTGGCCCGCAGCTACAACGCCATGGCCGAGCAGTCCCCCTCGGTGTTCGGCCCCGGATGGGCCAGCCCCTTCGACGAGCACATCGGCCTGGAGGAAAGCGGCGCCGTGGCCTTGAGCTGCGGCGATGGGAAAACCTACTGGTTCGACCCCGCCGGCGGCAATCGCTTTTCCTGTGCGCTTTTGCCCGGCGCGGTGATGGAGCGCATCCCCTACAAGAGCGGCAGCCGCACCCTGTACAAATGGGAGGCCCGCTACCGCGACGGCAGCAGTGCCCAGTTCAATTGCAACGGCCTTCTGGTTTCGCGAACTTCCGCCACGGGATTGGTCACAGCGTTTTCCCGCGATAGCCTGGGGCGGCTCACCGCCATCAAGACGCCCGAAGGCCAAACCCTCGCCGTCACCTGCAACAGCGAAGGGCTGATCACCGCCATCCGGCTGCCCGACGGCACGAAGCTGGCTTACGGTTACACGGCGGGCCGCCTTACGTCCTTCACCGACCAGGCGGGCAACAGCTGCCGCTACGTGTACGACGGCGCCGGCCGCATGATCGCCCGCTACGACCGCGCCGGGCGCCGCGTGGTGCAGAACAACTACGACTCCGCTGGGCGCGTGGTGCGCCAATGGGACGCCGAGGGCAACGCGTCCGCGCTGCAGTACGGCAACGGCTGGACGAAGGCCACCGATGCCTGCGGCAACGTCACCACCTATCGCTACGACTCCTATGGCCGCACCACCGCCGTGGAATATCCCGACGGCACCGTTGCCAAGCGCAGCTACGACAAGGCGGGAAACCTCGCTTCCGACGAGAACGGCACTTATGGCTACGACAGCGCCGGGCGCATGGTGCGCCAAACCACCGTGGGCGGCCGCACCACCCGCTGGGCCTACGACGGCAAGGGACGGCTTGTCAGCCGCACCGATGCGGACGGCTCGCTGTGGCGTTGGGAGCGCAACAGCGCCGGCCATGTTACGGCGGAGGTGTCCCCGGCCACGGGGCGCACTGCCTACACGGTGGACTCCTACGGCCGCCAAACATCCGCCACCGATGCCGACGGCGTGAGGGAAACCTACACGTGGAGCGGTGCCCTGCTGCGGTCGCGCACCACGGCCGCCGGCACCACCACCTGGGCTTACGACGCCATGGGTCGGCCGGTGAGCGAAACCGCCCCCGACGGCTCGGTTACCCGCCGCGCCTACAGCCCCACCGGCGAGCTTGTGTCCGAAACCGATGCTTGCGGCGCCACCACCGCCTACGCGCTGGACCCGGAAGGGCTGGTGCTTTTCGCCACCGACGCCCTGGGGCAGCGCAGCAGCTTCGCCTACGACCGCTGCTGCCGCATGACCGCCGCCACCGACGCCGCTGGCAACACTTCCCGTTGGGCCTACGACGGCTGCGGCAACGTGGTGGCGGAAACCGACGCTGCCGGTGCCACGGTGCGCTACGGCCGCGACAGCCGCGGCCGCGTAGCCTGGGAAGAGGACGCCCTGGGCAACCGCACTTCCTACGAGTACGACGCAAAGGGGCGCGCCGTCGCCGTAACCGATCCTCTAGGCAACCGCTCCACTGCGCAATGGGATGCGGATTTCGATGTGGCCGTGGCGGAAACCGACCCCATGGGCAACGTCACCTTGCGGGAAGCGGGGGCCCTGGGGCAGGTGCTGCGGGAGGTGAGCGCCGACGGCTCGGAAGAGGCGGCCGAATGGGGGCCGGGCGGCACGCTGCTGGCCTCCACCGACGGTGCCGGCGCCCGCACCGCCTACACGTGGACGGCGGCGGGGCGCTTGGCGAAGGTGGACCGGGAAGGGGCCGTTTGGGCCTTCTGGTGGGATGCCGCCGGCAATTTGGCCGAATCCGTGGCCCCCAACGGCAACCGCACCGCCTACCAGTGGAGCGCCGCCGGCCAGCTGACCGCCGCCGACGACGATGCGGGTCCGGTGGGGCGCTGGGGCTTCGACCGTTGCGGCCGGCAGGTGTGGGAGGAGGACGGCCTGGGCCAGCGCTCCGGCTACGAGTACGACCGGCTGGGCAACCTGGTGGCCGCCACCGATGCCGCCGGCAACCGCACCGTTTACCAGTGGGACGCCGCCGGGAACCTCATCGCTGTGACCGCTCCCAACGGCGCCCGCACTGCTGTGGCCTACGACGCCGCCGGCCGCCCCGTGCAAATCACCGACGCGCTGGGCAACAGCCGTTCTGCCGCCTACGACGCCGCAGGCCGCATGGTGGCCGTCACCGACGCGCTGGGCAACGAAACCCGCTACAGCTACGATGCGGCCGGCAACCAGGTGGAGGCCGCCCATCCCGACGGCACGACGGAGGCCTGGGGCTACGATCCCTGCGGCAACGCCGTTTCCGCCACCGACGCGCTGGGCCGCACCACCATGCTCGAATACGACGCCATGGGGCGCCTTGCGGCCGCCTCCGACGAGGAGGGCCCGCTGCTTACGGCCGCCTACGACGGGGAGGGGCGGGTTCTGGCCTCAACCGACGCCCTGGGGCGCCAGTGGCTGTGCCGTTACGACGAGTGGGGCAACCTATGCGAGGTGGAGGCGCCGGGCGGGGCGGTGCAGCAGTGGCAATGGGACGCTATGGGCAACCTGGTCCGCTACACCGACCAACGGGGCGGCGCCTGGGCCTACGCTTACGACGCCCGCGGCCAGATGATCTCGCAGCTGAGGGAAGTGGACGGGGCGCTTGAGCTGTTCGCCTACGACGGCGCCGGCAACCTTGCCGCCTTTACGGACCCCTTGGGCAACCAAGAGCGCTACGAATGGGACCCGCTGGGGAACTTGGCGACCGTCGTGGACGCGCAGGGCGCGCGCACCGCCTACCAGTGGGACGCCGCCGGCAACCTGCTGGGGGAAACCGACCCGCTGGGCAACCAGACCACCTACGGCTACGACCTACTGGGCCAGCTGGTGCAGGCGGTCAGCGCCGAAGGGGCCCAGGAAACATGGGAGTGGGGCGCCCAGGGCCTGCCGGTGGCCCACACTAACCCCTTGGGCAACCGGGAAACCTGGGAATGGGACGCCCTCGGCCGCCTCGCCGCCGCCACCGACCTTTCCGGCGCCCGCACTTCCTACAGCTACGATGCGGCGGGAAACGTGACTGCGGAAACGGACGCCGCCGGCAACAGCGCAACCTACAGCTACGGCTACCGCGACCAGCTGACTTCCCGCACCGACCGCACCGGCGCAACGTGGGAATACCTTTCGGACGCCGCCGGCCGTACGGTGCAGGTAACCTCTCCGCGGGGGTTGGTGACCCAGCTAGCCTGGGACGACGCCGACAACTTGGTTTCCGCCACGGACAACCTGGGGCGCGGCGGCAGCTGGGCCTACGACGCCGCCGGCAACCTGACGTCCGCCACCGACGCGCTGGGCAACAGCGAGCAATGGGAATGGGACGCCGCCGGCAACCTGACGGCCTACGTGAGCGCCCTCGGGGCGCGGGAAACCTACCGCTGGGACGCGGCGGGCAACCTTTTGGAAGCGGCGGGGGCCGCGGGCGAGCGCACTACCTACACCTGGAGCGCCACCGGCGAACTGCTGGCACAGGCAGGGCCGGAAGGGGCCCGCATCTGGGAATACGACGCCGCCGGCAACCCGGTGGCCAGCACCGACGCCCTGGGCAACCGCACCGCATGGGAGTGGGACAAGGACGGCCGCCCCGTGGCCGAAACCTCTCCCACAGGCGCCGTAACCGCCTTCACCTGGGACGCCGCCGGCAATTTGGCGGCAGTGACGGACGCCCTGGGCAACGTGTCCCGCGCCGAATACGACCCCATGGGGCGAATAACCAAAGCCCTGGGCCCCACCGGCGCCGAAACGCTTTACGGCTACGACGCCCTGGGAAACCTCACCTCCGTCACCGACGCGCAGGGGGCTGAAACCTCGTACGGCTACGATGCCGAAGGGCGCCTTTCCCAGGTTACCGACGCCCTGGGGCGCACCACCCGCTACGGCCGCGATGCCGAGGGCGGCCTCACCTCGGTGGAGGGCCCCGACGGCACCGCGGAGCAGTTGCAGCTGGACCCGGCGGGCCGCGTGAGCGCCATGGTGGACGGCGCCGGCAACGTGACCGCGTACCGCTGGGACGAGCTGGACCGCCTGGTGGAGAAGAGCTACCCCGGCACCGAATACGCACCTGTGACGTATAGCTACGAGGGCGCCGGGCAGGGCTTCTCCGTCCGCAGCGACTCCGTGGGCGAAGCCGGGCGCGAATACGACCAGCTGGGGCGCCTTGTCGCGGAAACCGACGCCGCCGGACGGCGCATCGGCTATGAGCGGGACGAAGCTGGCCGCCTGGCGGTGCTGGAATACCCCGACGGCACGAAGGTGCGCTATTCTTACAACGAGGCGGGGCAGCTTGCGCGGGCGGATGCGGCCGACGGCGCCTATCTCTACGAATACGACGAGGAGGGCCGTCCGGTGCGCCTGACGCGCCCCGACGGCACGGTTACCCGCTGGGCCTACGACGCGCTGGGCCAGGTGACGGAAGCGGTCACCGAAGGCGCCGGCGGGCAGCCCTTGGCCGCTTTCGCCTACTCCTACGACGCCGACGGCAACCCGGTGGCCGAGCGGTCTTCCGTGGTCCAGCCGGACGGCACCTCCCGGCTGCGCAGCCGCGCCTACGCCTACGACGAAACCGGCAAGCTGACCTCGTTCGAGGAGCGCGACGGAAATGAGCAGCTGCTGGTGCGCGAGGCCTACAGCTGGGACGCCGCCGGCAACCGCACCGCCATCGCCCGCACGGCGGGGGAGAACCCGGGGCAGATCCTTTTCGCCTACGACGAGGCCAACCGCCTGGTGGCCAAGAGCGGCGCTGACGGCGCGGCCTCCTATTCCTACGACCGTGCCGGGCGCCTGGTTTCCGCCCAAGAAGAAGGCGGCCAGGAGCGCACCTTCAGCTACGGCGCCGAAGGCCGGCTGGCCGCTGTGCGCGAGGGCGGCCGCGTGCTGTTCGCCGCCGTGTGGGACGGCGATGGCAACAAGGTGGGCCAGGCCTCCCTCTACCACACCGACGAAGTGGAAGTGGTTCTCACCGAGGGCGCTCCGGCCGGTACGGCCGAGGCGGCTACCGCGGGCCAGCGGCCCGCGCCAGATGCGCATGAAGTTCCGATATCCATCGTAGGGCAGAGATTCATCTCTGCCTCAGCCGCAGCACCGATGGGTGCTGGGCTCTCCAGTGCCATAGCAGCCACCGCGAACATCGCCAGCCGCAGTGACGCCGCCCCCGTGTCCGAGACCGCCGGGCCGAATCGCGCGCCCTGGCCGTTGGCATTGCTGCTGGCCCCCAACCCCGCCGCCATGGTGCGGGCCCTCACGGCGCTATTGCCCCCTGGCGGCGACGAAAACAACACCCATTTACCGAAGGACAACAAAGGCAACCCCGCCGCCTCATCGCCGGGCGCCCTCGCGGCCCTGCTGCCCCAAGCGGGCCTCACTCCAGTGGAGGTGGCCCAAGTGGCAGGGCAGGTGACGCTTGCCAGCGATGTGGCGGCAACCCGCAAGGCCCTCGAAGGCGGCGCGGCCGCGAACGCGCCGCCGCAGGCCGGCGCCCCCGTGCCGGTGGAGAACCCCTACGTGCAGGAGCGCTGGGAGCTGGCGGAGTACGCCACGGCGTCCGCCCTGGGGGACACCTCGAAGGCCCTCTGGCGCTCGTCAAGCGCCACCGGCGCTTCCCAAAACCTCCTCTACGGCGAGGGCCAGGCGCTGCTGTCCTCCCTCCCGTCCAATGCGCTGCCGCAAATCGCCCCCGGCGCCGCGAATGCCGATGGCGCCTCAGCCGCTGCCAGCCCGTACGGCTTGGCCGAGGACGCCCTTACCGAAACGGCGCTCACCGGCACCGGCGCCTCTTACTACCTGGATGATGGCCGCGGCTCAGTGGCCGCCCTGCTCGCCGGGGGCGAAGTTGCCTCCGCCTACGCCTACAGCCCCTGGGGCGAAGCCTCCGGCGCGGGCGAGCTGCCCTTCTTCGGCTACAACTCCCAAGAGCACGTGGGCGGCGGCACGGCCCTCCAGTACCTGCGCGCCCGCTTCTACGACGCGGCCCAGGCGGCGTTCCCCACGGCCGACACGTACCTGGGCGACGCTTCCGACCCCGCCACCCTGAACCGCTACGCCTACTGCGCCGGCAACCCCGTAACCTACAGCGACCCCACCGGCCACGAGCGCTTCTCCAGCCAGAAACAGCGAAACAGCTGGCTGAAGAACAACTCCGCCAAGGGTAAGACGCAGAAGCTCAACACCAAACTTGCCCTGAAGCACCGAAAGTCGCCGCTGAGCACGGGGATGAACAATCTTGCGCTCAGCATGTCCAAGCTCCCCCTGTGGAGTGGGGTGGCGGCGCGGGCGGCACGAGTATCGTCTGGGACCCCGAAAGCATCCCAAGCTTTTCGCACTGAAATGCCGGGGCTCGTCACGCATGTCTCTTTGACGCCGAAATCCGGTAGCCAGAAGAAGGTTTCGTCTTCTTCGTCCTCAAAATCGCTGTGGGGCGGTGCCAGGTCCGGCAGCCTGTTCCCCCATGTGGTGAGCTACAGCCAGTCTCAGGCCCAGAAGATCCGCGGGAACTACTGCAGTAAGGATATGAAGCACATCGGGGCGCAGACGCCCGAACCGGTCAAGATCGCGCTGAACGTAACCCATACCGTCCTTGATCTGCTGGGGATACCTCCTGCTATTGGGTCGGGTCCCGATTTGATTAACGCATTGATTTACTTCGCTGAGCGAAATGACTTCGAAGGGGTTTTGTCCCTTGGCGCCACCATTCCATTTGCCGGAGATTCGGCTCAGATTGGTCGACTAGGGGCCAAGTACGGCGATGACGTTGTTGATGCCGTTGGGGGCTTAATTAAAAACTCGAATCATACTGCCGATGAAGTTGCAAAGGGCGCTGACGAGGCCTTTGACTCCATTCTAACGGCTGATAGGGTTGGCGATTTAGACGATGGTTTTCTGCCTGGAGAAGTTGCTGACTCGGGAGTATTGCGCACGGCTTTGAAGAAGGCCGGCATTCAGCCGCCAAAATACGCAAACGCAGCACACCATATTGTGGCGGGCGCCGATGCGCGAGCTGCGGAATCTCGAAAGCTGCTAGAAAAGTATCATATCGGAATCAATTCCGCATCAAACGGAGTGTTTCTTCCGTACAAGGATGCTGGGCTTTTAGCAAGTTATCATCCGTCGGTCCACACTGACTATTATTACAGGGATGTACAGGAGCGGCTTATGAAGGCGGAGAAACGCGGAAAAAATTTTAACGACAAAAAAGACTCTATCATTGCGGAGCTTCGGAGAATTAGATACGACCTAGAAAGCGGAAAATACAAGGGAGGAGAGCAATGAGGGTATGGCGGATTGACGCGAGCAAATCAAACAAGGATCTGCTGCTTCGCAGCGAGGGAGCGCCGTATGGCTCGATGCCGGAGTTTGACGGGAACCGGTTGGAGAAATGCGGCAACGACATTCCCTTGGAGAGGAGGAGAAAACTAAGAAACGACCTGTACACCTACGACCCGGCGGCGTTGATCGTGAGCGACAAAGCGCACTCGGTGCTTGCCGGCTGCATTGAGGAGTCCGCGCAATGCATCAAGCTGGACCTCGATGGCCAAGTAGCTTGGCTGGTGAATGTGACTACCGTGATAGATTGCCTGACCTCCGAATCGGACATTGTGGCCGATTCGGATCGGGGGTTCACGTGGATCAGGTACGTGCGGCAATACGAGCTAGACGAGACATTGGTGTCGGGGGCGTCGCTTTTCAAAATCAAGGGCATCGAGACCAAGGGGTGCTTTTGCACCGACCTCATTGTGTCAAGGGTCATCGAGGCCGGGCTCAAGGGCTTTTACTTCAGCCTTGTCTTCGACTCAAGCGCCCCACGTGGGCTTATCAAGTTCGAACGGATTGTTCCCATCGGGGATTTCTATATTGAAAGCGGCAAGAGGGGCAAGGCCTGCCTGCCGCGCGAGAACCCCGAAGCGTTCGGTCAAGAACTTGTGCCGTTGAGGAAGCCGACGGCTTCGGCCGCCGAGCGAATAGAGCCATCGGGCCCTTCCGCGGAAGGGCCCGAGCCCGCCCCTTACGACGGGCCGGCGCTTGACGACGACATCCGGGCGGTGCGGGAGGAGGCGCTGGCCTCCCTGCCCGGCTTGCCGGCCGCGGCGGGCGAGCTCTCGGGCGGCCCCTGCGGGGCGCTCGGCTCGCGCGTGTGCGGCTCGCCCGCCATGCTGCCGGGGGAGGAGTGGCCGGAAGGGCCGGGCGGCGAGCCCCTGTGCTTCCTGGCGCAGCTGGACATGGCGGACCTGCCGCCGCTGCCCGGCTTCCCGGAAAAGGGGCTGCTGCGCCTGTTCGTGGGCGAGGGGCCGGAGTTCGGGCTCGACCCCTCCGACATGGCGGCCCAGGCGGGCTTCCGGGCCCTCTGGGCCCCCGACCCCGAGGGCGCGGCCCTGCGAGCGGCCCCCGAGGAGGCGGAGGACGGCCTGGGATGGGGCGACGGCCCCTGGGCCATGCGATTCGCCGGTCCCTTCGAGTCCAGGCCCGACGACGTGGACTTTCGTGTCGAGGGCGCCTTCGCGAAGCTGTGGAACGCCGCCCATCCGGGCCTGCCGGTGGGCCGGATGCACGACGACGCCGACCGCTACGCCTCGGACCCCGGCCTCACGTGGAACCTCTCCTCCAGGGAGGGCGCGTCGGCGGGCGGGCCGCCGGCGGTGCAGGTGGGAGGCTACCCCGTCTTCTGCCAGGACGATTGGCGCAACTGGGAGGAGCGCTACCGCCCGTACGACACGTTGCTGTTCCAGCTGAGTTGCGACTGGGACCGCTGGATAGCCATAGGCGACGGCGGCCGCATGTGCTTCCTCATCCCGTCGGAAAAGCTCGCCGCCGGCGACTTCTCCGACATCATGTACTGGTGGGACTGCGGCTAGGGCCCATGATGCGGGGCCAGGGAGCTGAGATGGCGTTTGATACCGCAGCGACAACGCGCAGCCATGGTGTCATCGGGGGGCAGCATGCCAAAGCGCTCCGGAAAGGGGATAATTCTATGAAGAAGCACGAACGACCTTAGGAATAAAGATGCTGTGGAAATGGATTAACGTAGTGTGGGACAGGACGGTGGACCCGGAGAAGAGGAAGAGGCTTCTTCTGGACGGCGTGGACCCGGCGGAGGCGGATGCGCAACTGTACGGTGAGGCCGCGACGGAAAGAGGCCCGTTCAACATCATGTCCACTTGCGTCACCGGCATGATCCAAAGGCTCATGGCCCCTGTGAGAAACGACAGGTTCCACCTCCTTACGATTAGCTGCGACAGCTACTCCGAGGAAACCTCCGTCTCGTGCTACGACGGCTACTGCCAGGTGAGCATCCCGTGGGATCTCTCCGGATTCTATGACCTCGATGACTACCAGAAAAAGAAGGTCATTGTCGACATCGTCGAGGCCGGCCTTGATGTTCTGGAGGCGAACGGCATCGTCCCCGTCGCATCCCCCAGGAAGGCCTGCGCCATCGTCAGGGAAGTTGGGTACCAGAGCATCTGGGTGGTCAACGAGAAGAGGTCTGCCTCCAAACTGAAGGCCAGCGCGATTGCGGACAGCAATACCGAGCGGCTCTTGGTGTGGCTTTACGTGTTCGGCAAGGGCGGTCAGATGATGGGCAGGTTCCTGATGGCCGAAACCGGGCCGGAGATGGTCCATGTTAGGAACAGCTACGCGAAGTCCATGGCGTGGACGGGGGAGGCGCTGTCGATCACGTCGGAGGATGGCTTCGGGTTCGCATGGGACCCCTCTTTCGATTGCCCGGGGTTCCGTTTCTACGAGATAGTTCCCAGGGAGAGGGCCGGGGCGATAAGGCTGGGGATGCCCTCCTGCATTGCAGGGAGAAGGGTTGGAGCCCTGGCGGTCGAAGAGGCGTCAGTGAATGGCTTGGTTCGTCGGCAGGTGTACGAAGGCGTAGAGCTCGGTTTCGACGACAACCAAAAATGCACGTCGATCGTCTTCGGGGCGGGGTCCCATCCTCGGCTCAGGGGCGCCGAGCTGATCGGCCTCTCCCGGCGGGAGGTGCGCGCCTTGCTCGTGGCCGAGGGCGACGACCCGATCGATGAGCCCGGGCTCGTCTCGTCGCCGGCCCTTGGCGTTTCGGTTGGCTTCGAGGGGGCGGGGGAGGATGCGAGGGCCGTTAAAGTGACTGTGAGCTAATGGCCGGTGCCTCGCATGTTGAGATTGAAGGATGAGCAATGATAAAGAAGGTTCTGATTGCTTTTGTTGCTTTGCTTTTGGCTGCTGCTGCTTATCTGGGGGTATCATGGTTTGCTCTAGCGCCCGTATACGATGAAATCATTGAGACGACGACGCTAGCCCCACGGGCCACTTTGGAGAAGCAGTCGGCTATTGAGTATTTTCGTCCCTTCAAGCTTGGCGAGGAGGGTTCTCTTCATGCAAAGGAGGATCTGATAAGGAAGTCCTCCCTTGTGTGGCCCGGGGGAGGCTCGATGAAGATTGGGTTCTACAGAGTTGTATTTGACGATGGCATGGTCCGTAAGAACTACGACATAGTCGAAGTGATCTGCGTTTTCGAGGACGGGCGGTTCAAGGTCGAGAAGGTGATCGCTCAGCCTTAGCGGTGCCTGTCTCCTGGCGGCAAGGCGCGGGCGCCGTGATGGGGGCGACTGCGCGAAATGCTGCCAGAGCTGGCTGGTACGAATAAGGGATTGCTTTCCGAAGAAGATGACTGGATCTGGAGAAAAAAATGAGGGTATGGAAAATCAAGCCCGCGCCCAGCAACAAGGACGAGGTGTGGTGGGACGAGGGGTCGCCGAGCGAGATAATCGGGCTATTGCGCGGTGCGAAGATCGAAGACACATCTATTTTCTGTTGGCTTGTAGAAAAGAAGCCCTTCAAAAAGGACCTTCATTGGTTCAAGCCTGGCGCGCCGGTCATCAGCGACAAGGCCTTCGGCGCCCTGGAAAGCCTGATAGCGCCCTATGTCCAGTTCGTTCGGGTTGACGTGGGGGGAGGGGCGTGGCTCGTGAACCCCATTGTCGTGCTGGACTGCCTGGGCCCGCTGGCGGACGTCAGCTACCTGTTCGACGACCCCAAGAGCCGTGCCATCAAAAAGGTCAATTCGTTCGACTTCGTTCCGGACAGGGTAACCGCCCCCATCTTCAAGATACGGGGCCTGGAGATAGGCTATTGCTTCTGCACCGACGAGTTTGTCGAGAAGGTGATGGCGGCCGGCCTGGAAGGGTTCCAGTTCGTCTTGGCCTGGGACTCCGAATGCCCTCCGGGCTCAATCAGGTTCTGGGGTTTTTTAGAGGTGGGCGACTACTACGTGAACAGCGGAAAGCGGGGCAAGGCCTGCCTTCCGCGGGAGAACCCCGACGCGTTCGGCCAGAAGCTGGTGCCGCTTGAGGAGCCGCCGGCCGCGCCGGCGCCCTCCGCGGCCGGGGGGCCCGCAGCTGCGGAGCATGCGGCCGTGGAGCCCGCGGCCCCGTCCGGGGCAAAGCCCGGGGCCGCCCCTTACGACGGGCCGGCGCTTGACGACGAGATCCGGGCGGTGCGGGAGGAGGCGCTGGCCTCTCTGCCCGCCCTGCCCGCCGCGGCGGGCGAGCTCTCGGGCGGCCCCTGCGGGGCGCTCGGCTCGCGCGTGTGCGGCTCGCCAGCCATGCTGCCGGGGGAGGAGTGGCCGGAAGGCCCCGGCGGCGAGCCCCTCTGCTTCCTGGCGCAGCTGGACATGGCCGACCTGCCGCCGCTGCCCGGCTTCCCGGAAAAGGGGCTGTTGCGCCTGTTCGTGGGGGAGGAGCCGGAGTTCGGGCTCGACCCCTCCGACATGGCGGCCCAGGCGGGCTTCCGGGCCCTCTGGGCCCCCGACCCCGAGGGCGCGGCCCTGAGGGCGGCGCCGGAGGAGGCGGAGGACGGCCTGGGATGGGGCGAGGGGCCTTGGGCCGTGCGCTTTGGCGGCCCGTTCCCCTCGCGCCCCGAAGACTTCGACGCCCGCGTCCAGTCCGCCTTCGCGGGGCTGTGGAACGCCGCTCATCCGGGCCTGCCGGTGTCCGGCACGCAGGACGTCGACCGCTACGCCTCGGACCGGTCGCTCCCGCTGGAGCTCGCCATCCAGGCCGGGGAGGAGGCGGGCGACCCGCCCGCGGTGCAGGTGGGCGGCTACCCCTCCTTCGTGCAGGCCGACGACCGCCGCTCCTGGGAGGAGCGCTACCGCCGCTACGACGCCCTGCTCTTCCAGCTCTCCTCCGACCACGGCCGCTACATCGAGGTGGGCGACGGCGGCCGCATGTACTTCTTCATCCCGTCGGAGAACCTCGCCGCCGGCGACTTCTCCGACATCATGTACTGGTGGGACGGAATGTAGGGCGCTTTCGCTCATCACTACATGGAAAGACCTTCCTGCGCTGTAATGCTTCGTGATTCCCGACGGTTGCATGGGCTCTGCAAGGGAGCCTACCGAAGTCGCGAAAACGCGGATACCACTGCATGTTTTGGCGACTTTGGTAGGCTTCTGCGCGTGTTTTCGCAGCTTTGATAGGGCGCGACGGAATTTCCGGTTTTACGAATCTGCAATACGTGGCGTTTCCCCAGTTAGAAACAGTCCTTGTTTCAGAATAACTGCCAGATGGGCAGCGAGAAACAGCGCGGGCCCTACCAAAGCTGACAAAATGCGTACCCAAGCGCAAAATTGCGACTTTGGTAGGGCCCGCATGCAATCTATCCGCATTGTCGGGAAGCAAGTCCCTCCTCACGCAACAGATGCAGAACGGAGCTCCAAGCCCCTATTCGGCAGCGATTTGCTGGCGGTGGGCCTCCTGGGCGCGGCGGATGCGCTCTTCGCTTGCCGCCATAGCCTCGGCGGCGCCGTCCCAATTCGGCAGCCGCTTGTCGCGGGCCGGGTCGAAGGCGCTGCGCAGCTGCCGCCCTTGGCGCTTGTGCAGGTCCTGGTCGCTGTCCGCTTGCCCCAAATCGTCGCGATGGCGCTCAGCGGCGCGCGGGTCGGCCTCGTCGGTCCAGATGGCCTCTGCCATCGGCGCCCAATCGGCCGCGGCGGGGCGGCACTTGTCCGCCAGCTCCTGGGCGCTTTCCTGCGACTGCAAATCGGTGCAGTGGGCGCCGGATTTCTCCACCATCTCCACCAGGCAGTCGGGGTTCTCCAGCATGGGGCACGGCCGCAGGAAGTTGTCGTTGAAGGGCTGGTTCTCGTAATACTGCATGAAGATGGGGGAGCGCAGGCAGTCCAAAAGCGACATATCGTGGATATTGGCGTTGGAGTAGTGGATGAACACGCAGGGCTCCACGTCGCCGGCCGCGTTGATGTGCAGGTAACGGCGCCCGCCGGCGATGCAGCCGCCCACGAACTCGCCGTCGTGCTGGAAGTCCAGCGTGAGGATGGGCTTGGTTTCCCGCACGTGGCGGTTGAACTCGTAGAGCTTCACCCGCTGCTCGGTGGTGGGCATGAGGGTTGTGGGGGCGTCTTTGCCCACCGGCATGAAGGTGAAGATCCAGGCGAACAGGGCGCCTTTGTCGATCAGCCAATCGAAGTACTCGTCGCTGGCCACGGAGTCGGCGTTGGCGGAGGTGTAGCAGATGGACACGCCGAAGGGCAGCCCGTGGGACTTCAGCAGGTCCATGGCCGCGTCCACCTTCTGGTACACGCCGTCGCCGCGGCGCCCGTCGGTGGCGGCCTCGTCCCCTTCGGCCGAGATGGCCGGCACGAAGTTCTTCACTCGCAGCATTTCCTGGCAGAACTCCTCGTCGATGAGGGTGGAGTTGGTGAAGCACAGAAACGCGCAGTCCGGGTGCTTCTCGCACAGGCGGATGAGGTCGCGCTTGCGCACCAGCGGCTCGCCGCCGGTGTAGATGTAGATGTGGCAGCCCAGCTGCTTGCCCTGGGTGATGATGGAGTCGATGGTCTCGAACGAAAGGTTCAGCTTGTGGCCGTACTCCGCCGCCCAGCAGCCGGTGCAATGGAGGTTGCAGGCGCTGGTGGGGTCGAGCAGGATGGCCCAGGGGATGTTGCACCGGTATTTCTCGCGCGCCTTCTCCTGCTTGCCCCAGGCGATGAGGTTGCCCTCCACCAGGAAGGTTTTCAGCAGGTCGTTGCGCACAGCGGGGTTCAGGGCCATCACGCGCATCAGCAGGTCGTACATGTTGTTCTTGTCCTCGATGACGCGGCGGAAGGCCTCGCGCTGGGAGGGGAACAGGGCATCGGGGGAGATGGCGTTCAGCTTGTCGAACATCGACTGCATGTGGTTTTCGGGGTCGTCACACAGATAATCCACCAGTTTGTTTGCCGTTGCGCGCATTGCGAAGTCCATGGGCCTCATGCGATCACTCCCTCGTCTGTTTCGTGTCTCCTTGGTCCTTCGGCGGTGTTGCCCGGGAAGTATTGGTTTAGTATGGGATTGACGTGGAGTTGTTTCGCTTTTGCGCCCTGCGTTGTTGGGGCGGGGATTGCATTCCGTTGTCCTTGCGAAAACTGCCTTGCGGGGGAGTTTTCGGCTGGCTGACAGAAATCATCAGTTAGGAAATAATCCACACCTATCCCGTAACTTTATGTGATTATAGGACTCACCTTTGCCCGCTGCAGTGACAGCTGGGAAACAAAAACTGACGGAAGCAGGCAGGAGCGCGCATGGAAAAGGCGGTTAAAAAGCTGGACCGACGGGTGGTGAAAACCCGCCGCGCCATTCGGGAGGCGTTTCGCCGCAAGCTGGAGCAGGGGCCCTTGAAGGCCATTACGGTGTCGGGGCTGGCCAGCGAGGCGGACATCGACCGCAAAACCTTCTACCTGCACTTCAGCTCCATCGACGATTTGGTGGACGCCGAAGTGCGCGAGCTTCTGGAGCACTTAGTGGCAGCGGCGCTGCGCTCGTCGGGGCAGCCAGGGGACGTCATCGATCTGCGCCGCGTGCTGCTGGCCTTCCGCGACCTCACCGAAGAGGACCCGGTGATCTACGAGCGGCTGCTGAACTCGGTGCCCATGGAGGCCATCATCGACATGGTGCAGCCGGCCATTTTCGAAGAGCTGCACGGCTCTGAGGCCGACGACCCCGAGCGCGCGCTGGCGGCCGAGTACCTGGCCCGCTACTACCTGGGTGGCGTGTTCTCGGTGTTCCTGCACTGGTTCAAGTACGACCAGGACACCCCGCTGGAGCAGCTGATAGCCACGGTGGAGCAGCAGGCGGGCGGCGCGCTGGCGTTCAGGCCCGTTGTGCTCCGCTGAGAAAAGCCGCCTTGCCAAGGGCGCTGCCAACCGCTAACATCTGGCTTTGTGCCCAAAGCGCACCCGTTTATCCAGAGTCGGGGGAGAGAGCTGGCTTTACGATCCCGACACCAACCTAAGGGGCGGCTCCCAAACGGCCCTCTTAAAGGTGGTCCGGCCAGCATCGATGAAGGAGGAGCTTCATGGAAGAGCGTTCCAACACGTATCTGTTCACGTCCGAGTCGGTGACCGAAGGGCACCCGGACAAAATGTGCGACCAGATTTCCGACGCCATTTTGGACGCCATTTTGGCGAAGGAGATAGAGCTTCAGGCCCAGGGCTACGTGGCCCCCGACGGCCAGCCCGCCGATGTGGATAAGGTGCGCTGCGCCTGCGAAACCCTCACCACCACCGGCATGGTGGTGGTGGCCGGCGAGATTCGCACCCAGGCCTACGTGGACGTGCCCGGCATCGTGCGGGAAGTGGTGGCCGACATCGGCTACGACCGCGCCAAGTACGGCTTCGACGCCACCACCTGCGGCGTGCTGAACGCCATCCACGGCCAGAGCCCCGACATCGCCCAGGGCGTGGACGAGTCGTGGGAGGCCCAGCACGGCCAGGCGGCCGACCCCTACGAGACGGTGGGCGCCGGCGACCAGGGCATGATGTTCGGGTTCGCCTGCAACGAAACCTCCACTCTCATGCCCATGCCCATTTACCTGGCCCATCGCATGGCCGAGCGCCTCACCGAGGTGCGCAAGAACAAAACGCTGGACTTCCTGCGCCCCGACGGCAAAACCCAGGTGACGGTGCGCTACGTGGACGGCAAACCCACCTGCGTCGAGAAGGTGGTGGTTTCCACCCAGCACGGCGAAGAGGTAGACCAGCAAACCCTGCGGGAGGCCATCATCGACAACGTGATAAACCCGGTGCTGGAAGCGGAAGGCGTGGCGCTGGCGGACGATGCCCAGATTCACATCAACCCCACCGGTCGCTTCGTGGTGGGCGGCCCCATGGGCGACTCCGGCCTCACCGGCCGCAAGATCATCGTGGACACCTACGGCGGCATGGGACGCCACGGCGGCGGCGCCTTCTCGGGCAAGGACTGCACCAAGGTGGACCGCTCTGCCGCCTACGCCGCCCGCTGGGTGGCCAAGAACGTGGTGGCCGCCGGCTTGGCCGACCGCTGCGAGGTGCAGGTGGCCTATGCCATCGGCGTGGCCAGCCCGGTTTCGGTGATGGTGGACACCTTCGGCACCAATCACGTGCCCGAGCAACAGATCCAGCAGGCGGTGGCCCAGGTGTTCGACCTGCGCCCCGGCGCTATCATCGACGCGCTGGACCTGCGTCGCCCCATCTATCGCAAAACCGCCGCCTACGGCCACTTCGGCCGCGAACTTCCCGAATTCACCTGGGAGAAGACCGATCGCGTGCAGCAGCTGCGCCAGGCCTGCGGGCTTGAGTAGCGGCGCCGGCCGATAAGGGGCTCCTTTGATTCAAACGGCCTCGGTCATACTGGACATTCCCACCCAAGCGCTGGACAGCCCCTACGCCTACGGGCTGGCGGACGGCTGCGCCGCCGACGGCGAGCCGGTTTCGGTGGGCAATGCGGTGCTGGTGCCCTTGGGCAGCCGCAAGGCGGTGGGCTTCGTGATCGCCGTGGACCGCTGGGAAACCGAGGCTGCCTGCCCGGTGGATCCCCGAAAGCTCAAGGGCGTGACACGGGTGCTGGCGGGCCCCTTCTTCGACGAGGAGGGGGCCGCGTGCGCCCAGTTTCTGGCGGACCGCTACATCGCGCCGCTTTCCGCCTGCGTGCGGCTGTTCACGCCGCCCGGAGGGGTGCCGCATCTGGTGAACGGCCCCCGCGGCCAGCGGCTGGAGGCGCCGGCGGTGGGGGAAGTGGAAGAGCGCTGGGCGGTGCTGACGGCGCCGGCGGAGGAAGCGCTAGAGCAACTTTCCAAAACCGCCGTGAAGCAGCGGCAGGTGGTGGAAGCGCTGGCGGCGGCTGGCGGCTCGCTGAACATGGGGCAGTTGAACCAACAGGTGGGCAGTGCTTCCGCCCCCTGCAAGGCGCTGGCGGACCGCGGGCTTGTTGCGGTGGAGGCGCGCCGCCGGATGCGCGGGGCGGCCGAAGCGCTGCCGGAAGGGGCGTCGGTGCAAGAGCCGCTGCCGCTTCTGCCCGATCAGCAAAACGCCCTGAAAGTGATAAACGAGGCCCGTGCGGCCCGCGACGGCTCGGTGGTGGTGCTGGACGGCGTCACCGGCTCCGGCAAGACGGAGGTGTACCTGCAGGCCATCTCGGCGGTGCTGGCGGAGGGGCGCACCGCCATCGTGCTGGTGCCCGAGATTTCCCTCACCCCTCAGACGGTGGGGCGCTTCCGCGCCCGCTTCGGCAACCGTGTGGCGGTGATGCACTCCCGCATGAGCGCCGGCGAGCGTTTCGACCAGTGGCAGTTCATCCAAAGCGGCGGGGCCGATGTGGTGGTGGGGGCCCGCAGCGCCCTGTTCGCGCCGCTGGCCAACGTGGGGCTTGTGGTTATAGACGAAGAGCACGAGAGCACCTACAAGCAGGAGAGCCAGCCCCGTTACCGGGCGGTGGACGTAGCGCTTTGGATGATGGAGCGGGCCGGTGGCACCGTGGTGCTGGGGTCGGCCACCCCTTCCATCGAAACGCTGGAGCGCCTGGGGCGCGACGGCCGCTGGCGCCGGGCCGCCATGCCACACCGCACCAACGGAAAGCCGCTGCCTCCCATCGAGGTGGTGGACATGGCCCGCGAGTTCTCGGCTGGCTCCCGCTCCATGTTCTCCGGCGCCCTCACCTGCGCCCTGGCCGACACGCTTGCCGCCGGTCGCAAAGCGGTGCTGCTGCTTAACCAGCGGGGGTTCGCGAAATTTCTGCTGTGCCGCGACTGCGGCTTCGTGCCCAGCTGCCCTTCGTGCGCCACCTCGCTCACGTACCACGAGGACGGCGCCAAGCTGGTGTGCCACCATTGCGGCTACAGCGCCCCGGTGCCGCCGAAGTGCCCGGAGTGCGGCTCGCCCTATCTCAAGAAGTTCGGCGCCGGCACCCAGCGGGTGGAAGCGGACCTGCGCGCCTTGCTGGACGCCATGCCGGAGGCGGGGCCCGAGGTGCCCATCATCCGCATGGACGCCGACACCACCCGTTTCAAGGGGGCCCACGAGCGGCTGCTGCAGGCCTTCGGCGCCCAACCCAGGGCGGTGCTTTTGGGCACCCAGATGATCGCGAAGGGGCTAGATTTCGACGATGTGGCCCTGGTGGGGGTAATCAACGCCGACACCCAGCTGAACCTGCCCGACTTCCGCGCCGCCGAGCGCACCTTCAACCTCATCGAGCAGGTGGCCGGCCGTGCCGGACGGGGGGACGTGCCCGGGCAGGTGCTGGTGCAAACCTACGAGCCCTCTTCGGCCGCCATCATGGGGGCCGCCCGCTACGCGCGGGACTGGTTCGTGGCGGGCGAGCTGCAAAAGCGGCGCCTTTTCAGCTACCCGCCCTACGTGCGCATGGCCAACATACTTATATGGGGCCCGTCGCTGGACGACGTGAAGGACGTGGCGGCCCAGCTGCACCGGCAGTTGGAGGTGCTGATCCGCGACCAGGTGGGGGACAGCTGGCAGCTCTTGGCGCCGGTGCCCTGCGTGCTGGAGCGGCTACGGGGGGCCTGGCGCTGGCACATCGTGGTGAAGTGCCCCCAGGGCAGCGACATCTCGCCTTTACTGCTGGGCTTTTTCCGCCAGCGAAAGGCGGACAAGCGGGCCAACGTGGCCGTGGACATTGACCCATTGGACTTGTTGTAGCCGTTTCTCTGTGGTAATGTAGATATTTGCGGCTTGCGCCCTACTATGGCGAAGCTGTGTCCATTTTCACAATAGAAAGGAGACAGCGTGGCGGATTCTTCTGCAAACGAGTCTCAAAGCACCGAAGTCCTTGAAGTGGAAGACGTCCTGGTGGACGACATCGACGATGAAGAGGACATCGCCCCCACCGGCAAAGAGGATATCGAGGCCGGTTCCGGCGATTTGAACGAAGAGAAAATCGAAGCGGGCCTGGAAGACGATGACGAGGAAAGCCTGCTGGACGGCATCCCCGAGGAAGAGCTGAAGGCCACCACCGATGTGGTGTTGCCCCGTGTGCGCGCCCGTGCGTCGGCCCGCAGCAGCCGCAAGCGCAACCCCGATGCCAACGTGACCATGCTCACCGGCGACCCGGTGCGCATGTACCTGAAGGAAATCGGCAAGGTGCCGCTGCTCACGGCCGCCGAGGAGATTGACCTGGCCATGAAGATCGAGGCGGGCGTTGCCGCCGGCGAGCAGCTGGAGGCCTCCGACAAGGCCGAGCGCGACCTGAAGATGGCCGAGGAAACCGGCCGCGACATCGAGGTGGACAAGAGCGTCATCCTCGACCGCCGCGAACGGCGCCGCCTGTCCCGCATCGAGCAAGTGGGCCTGGATGCCAAGCAACAGCTGATTGAGGCCAACCTGCGCCTGGTGGTGTCCATTGCCAAGCGCTACGTGGGCCGTGGCATGCTGTTCCTCGACCTCATCCAAGAGGGCAACCTGGGCCTCATCCGCGCCGTGGAGAAGTTCGATTACACCAAGGGCTTTAAGTTCTCCACCTACGCCACCTGGTGGATCCGCCAGGCCATCACCCGCGCCATCGCCGACCAGGCGCGCACCATCCGCATTCCCGTGCACATGGTGGAAACCATCAACAAGCTGGTGCGCATCCAGCGGCAGCTGCTGCAGCAGTTGGGGCGCGAACCCACTCCCGAGGAAATCGGCGAGGAGATGGGGCTTTCGGCCGAGCGCGTGCGCGAGATTCAGAAGATCTCGCAAGAGCCGGTGAGCCTGGAAACCCCCATCGGCGAGGAAGAGGATTCCCAGCTGGGCGACTTCATCGAGGACGACGCCGCTGTGGTGCCCCCCGACGCCGCCAGCTTCTCGATGATGCAAGAGCAGCTGGGCAAGGTGCTGGACGGCCTGGCCGAGCGCGAGCGCAAGGTGATCAGCCTGCGCTTCGGCTTGGAGGACGGCCATCCGCGCACGCTGGAGGAAGTGGGGCGCGAATTCGGCGTCACCCGTGAGCGCATTCGCCAAATCGAGTCGAAGACGCTGGCGAAGCTGCGGCACCCCTCTCGGTCCAGCCGCTTGAAGGATTATCTGGAAGATTAACCTCGAAGACGCCCGCTCCGCGGGCGTCTTTGCTGATAGCCCCCGAAACGCAATGGAGATGCCCATGACCGCACCTGCCCCCACCTTTGAATTCTTCGCCACCTGCCCTCCGGGGGCGGAGGCGCTGCTGGCGGCCGAGCTGAAGGCACTCGGTTGCAAGCGGGTGCGCCCCTTGAAGGGCGGCGCTGCCTTCTTCGGTGAAGCGACAACGGCGCTGCGCACCTGCTTGTGGTCGCGGCTGGCGGGCAATGTGACGCTGGTGCTGGGGCGCGTGGCGGCTGCCGATGCCGATCAGCTCTACGCCGGCGCGCGGGCACTGGATTGGGCCGCCATCCTGCGCAAGGGCGCCACCGTGGCGGTGAGCGCCAAGGGCACCAACGGCCAGCTGCGCAACAGCCAGTTCACCGCCCTCAAGGTGAAAGACGCCCTGTGCGATGCCCTCAGCCAGGGCGCCGGCTGGCGGCCGGACGTGAACCCCCAGGCCCCCGATGCCGCCATCGAGGTGCGGCTGCGGGACGAAAAGGCGGTGGTGTCGCTGAACCTCAGCGGCGCCTCGCTGCATCGCCGCGGCTACCTGGACGAGGCGGACGGGGCCCACGCCCCCCGCGCCATCGGCCAAGCGGCGGCGCTGCTGGCGCTGGCGGATTGGCCGCGCCTCTACCGGGACGGCTGCGGTTTCCTCGACCCCTCCTGCAACGAGGAGCTGCTTTTGGTGGAAGCGGCGCTGGCGGCCTTTGACGGCGCGCCGGGCATCAGCCGCAGCAGCTGGGGTTTCTTCGGTTGGGCCGCGTTTTCGCAGGATGCATGGGACGCCCTTTTGGCCGAGGCGGACGATCGCTTCGAGAAGGGCCTGCAGCAGGCGGAAGGCCTGCTGCGGCTGCTGGGGCTTTCGGCGTCTTCCCCCTCCATCGCCCGGGGGCGGATGCATGCCCGCCGCGCCGGGCTGGGCTGCAACGTGAGCGTGGAGCTGGCCGAAGAGGGGCGCCAGGAGGCGTTCCAGCGGCAGCTGGCGAAGACCGGCAACGAGGGCCGTTTGCTGGTGGCCTGGGCGCGCCCTTCCGACCATTCGGTGGAAGACGCCCGCGCCCGTGCCGAAGAGGCCGCCTTCGTGGAGGCCTGCCGCCTGGCGCCCCCGTCATCGGTGTTCGCCAGTGCTGCGGAAAGCGCCTTGGACCAGCCCTTCGGCAGCGCCCCTGAGGCGCGGGAGAACCTGCGGGCGGGCGACCAGCAGGCGGTGCTGGCGGTGCGCGCGGCCGCCCCTGCGGCCCTTGAGGCCATCCTGGTGCCCAGCCCTCACGGCGATGGGGAGCAGAAGGTGGCGGTGTACGACAAGGGGGCGGCCCAGTTCGCCAGTCGCCTTGCCAAGATGGCCCGCCAGCGGCGCAAGTGGGCCAAGCGGGAGAAGGTTTCCTGCTACCGCGTGTACGACCGCGACCTGCCGGAGTACAGCTGCTCGGTGGACGTGTACGAAGGGGCGGGGGAGAGCGCCGGCAAAACCTATTGCATGGTGGCCGAATACCAGGCGCCGAAGACCATCGATGCGGCCGTAGCGCGGCAGCGCTTCAGCGACGTGCTGGCCATTGTGCCGGCGGTGCTGGGGCTTCGCCCCGACCACGTGTTCTCGAAGGTGCGCAGCCACGGCAAGGGCGGTTCCCAGTACGCGGATGGCGGCCAGCGCAGCTACGTGGCCTTCACAGCGGAAGAGACCTTCCTACCCACCGCGGCCCCCCTGGCAACGGCCGTGGCAAAGCAGGGGCTGCAACTGTTCGGCCCCCAGAGCCGTGCGGAAGAGCGCGGGCTTTTCCGCGTTGACTTCACCTCTTACCTGGACACGGGGCTGTTCTTGGATCACCGCCTCACCCGCCAGCTGGTGGGGGCCATGGCCCGCGGCACCTGCTTCCTCAATTTGTTCGCCTACACCGGTGCCGCCACGGTGCACGCCGTTTTGGGCGGGGCTGCGACCACCACCACGGTGGACCTGTCCCAAACCTATCTGGATTGGGCGGCCGAGAACCTGCGGCTGAACGGCGCGGAGCCGGCTTTCGCCGAACGGAAGCCGCAACGGGGCCCTGGGGCGCGGGGTAAGGAAGCCAGCCCCCACCGTTTGGTGCGGGCCGACGTGCTGGCCTGGATCACCCAGGCGCGCCGCGAGCGCCAAATCTTCGACCTCATCTTCGTGGACCCGCCCACCTTCTCGAACTCGAAGGCCATGGGGCAGCGCAGCTGGGACGTGCAGCGCGACCACGTGGAGCTGCTGATCGGCGTCAGCCGTCTTCTGGCGAAGGGGGGCGTGGCGGTGTTCAGCTGCAACCTCAAGTCCTTCAAGCCCGCTGTGGAGGAACTTGCCCGCTACGGGGTGCAGCTGGAAGACATCACCGCGCTCACCATCCCCGCCGATTTCGAGCGCACGCCGAAGGTGCACCATTGCTATTTGGTACGGCGCAGTGCCGTTCGCGCAGATTAGGAAAAAACATCTTGCGCGAACGGACAGGTTCTGTATAATTCTTTCTTGCGCGTTTAACGAAGCGCCGCCCACATTCCTCGGTAGCTCAATTGGCAGAGCATCCGGCTGTTAACCGGAGGGTTGTAGGTTCGAGTCCTACCCGAGGAGCCATTTGAATTCCAAACCCGCAGTTCAGCGGGTTTTTTTGTGCCTTAATAAGGGCGTGACAGCCCCTGTCACGCCAGCAACAAGAGGGCGATTCCGGCGAACACCACGGCGAAGGCAAGGGCCCCGGCCACGTCGCGGGGGTAGTGCACGCCGCCGCGCACCCGCAGCAGCGCCAGCAACGCCGCAAATGCCAGCAGGCAAGCGCTCGCGGCCGGATACCCCGCCGCTCCCCACAGAAGCGCTATCAAGAAGGCCGAGAAGCAGTGGCGGCTGGGGAAGGAGTCGTTTTCTCCCTCGCGGGCTATGCGGGCCGGAGCTCCGCCGTTTTGGTAGGGGCGCGGCGCCCCTATGGCCCGCCGCAGCGCCGTTACCGCAAGAAAGCCCGCCGCGGCCACCCCGTAGCACAATGCGAGCGCAAAAAAGCGGCCCTGCGCCGCCAGGCAAATGCCCAGCAGCGCAAAGGCCGCGTAGAAAACCCAGACGATTAAGCGATTGGCGCTTTCCATCGCAATTAGCAGGCGGGGGGGGGTTACGCGTCCAGCTCGTCGGCGGTGAAGGCGTCTTTGCCCATGCGCACCTGCTTGCCCTCCTTGATCATGCGACGGTACTCGGCGGTGGCGGTGAACACCACGTCGGAGGAGGAGTTCACAGCGGTTTCGCAGGAGTCCTGCACCACGCCGATGATGAAGCCGATGCCCACCACCTGCATGGCCACGGCGTTGTCGATGCCGAACAGGGCGCAGCACATGGGGATGAGCAGAAGCGAACCGCCCGCCACGCCGGAGGCGCCGCAAGCGGACACGGCCGCCAGCACCGAGAGGATGACAGCGGTGATGGGGTCAACCGAGATGCCCATGGTGTGACAGGCGGCCATGGTCATCACAGTGATGGTGACGGCGGCGCCGGCCATGTTGATGGTGGAGCCCAGCGGGATGGACACCGAGTAGTTGTCCTTGTTGAGCCCCAGCTTCTCGCACAGGGCCATGTTCACCGGGATGTTGGCGGCCGAGCTGCGGGTGAAGAATGCGGTGAGGCCGGAGTCCTTCAGGCAGCGCAGCACCAGCGGATAGGGGTTCATGCGGGTGCACACGAACACGATGAGCGGGTTGGTTACCAGCGCGATGAAGGCCATGCAGCCCACAAGCACCAGGATGATGCGGCCGTACTCGATGAAGATTTCGGGGCCGTTGGTGCCCACGGAGGTGTAAACCAGGCCCATCACGCCGAAGGGGGCGAAGGCGATGACCCAGCGCACCAGCGTGGAAACGGCGTCGGCCAAAGTAGTGAACAGGTTTTTCACGTCGTCGTTGGCAATGCCGCGCAGAATGATGCCCAGCACCGCGGCCCAAGCGAGGATGCCCAGGTAGTTGGCGTCGGCCAGCGAGGCCACCGGGTTGCTGACCACGTTCATGACCAGCGCCATCAACACGTCTCCCACGTTAGAGGGCGAAGTTTGCTCCACCATGGTGGAAGTGTCGAGGGTGAGCGGCGTAGGGAACACGTAGCTGGCCAGCACCGCCACGATGGCGGCCACGAAGGTGCTGACGATGTAGAGCACCAGCACCGTGCCCATGGTGCCTTCCCCCTTGGCGTTGCTGAGCGCACTCAGCACCAGGAAGAACACCAGGATGGGGGCGACACCCTTCAGCGCTCCTACGAATACATCGCCGAACAGAGTGATAAAGGCGTTCACGCCGGTGGGCTCGGCTTGGATGGGGATGAGCAGCGCCAGCACCACGCCCACGATAAGGCCAACGATAATGCGCTTGATCAAGCTGATATCGTTGTACTTCCGAACAATATTCTTAATTTGATCCATAGGGTCCCTCCGAATTCCTCAAACCTAACAGCTAAGGAGGGAATGGTGCGGGCGAAAGGACTTGAACCTTCACGAGTTTCCTCGCCAGGACCTAAACCTGGTGCGTCTGCCAATTCCGCCACGCCCGCACATGAAACAACCGCATACATATATGTGCTTCGCGACCCCGCTCAGCTGCAGTGATGGGTTGATGATAGCAAATAATGGTTTGCGCAACCCCGCGATGGCCGGCGGTGCCAACCTGGGCCGCCGAGTGGAGGGGCGCACAGGGCGGCTGCCCGACAATTTGCAACGGGGAAAATACACTTCTGGGCAACGGCCCCAAGGTATGCCATAATTGCGAGCTGTGCGTTTTGCCCGCTTAGGCATTCTAACGCGCAGAATTGAAGAGACACGATGGAGGACTTCTGTGAAGACGAACAAAGAGGCGCTTGAGGACAACCGCGTAAAGGTCACCGTTACGGTGGGCGCCGAAGAAGTGGACAAGCGCATCAATAAAACCTACCGCGACTTCGCCGGCCGCTACAACTTCCCGGGCTTTCGCAAGGGCAAGGCTCCCCGCAAGGTGATCGACAACGCCCTGGGCGCCGAAGCGGTGGCGGCCACCGTTTCCGAAGGCCTGGTAAACGAGGGCTATCCGTTCGCCATCGAGGCCGAGCAGCTGTTCCCCATGGGCCAACCCACCTTCTCCGCCGACGAGGTGGCCAAGCAGGGGCAGCCCTACGAGTTCTCCTTCGAGGTTGAGGTGAAGCCGGAGTACGAGCTGACCTCCTACGAGCCGGTGGAAATCGAGATGCCCGCCGCCGGCGCCAGCGAGGCGGAAATCGACGAGCAGTTGGAAACCATGCGCGGCCATTACGTGGAGTTCGTGGACGCCTCCGCTTCTAAGAAGATGAAGGAAGACAACTACGCCGACCTGAAGATTGTGGCCACCGATGAAACCGGCAAGCCGGTGGAAACCGTGTCCAGCGATTCCCGCCTGTACGCTCCTGCCACTGGCATGCTGTCGGCTGCCTTCGACGAGCAGATCATGGGCATCAAGAAAGGGGATACCCGCGAATTCGAGCTGCTGGTGCCCGTGACCGAGGATTCCGTTCTGCTGCAGCCGCTGGCCGGCCAGAAGGTGAAGTTCGAGGTCACCTGCAACGTGGTGAAGAAGAAGGAACTGCCCGAGGTGACCGACGAGTGGGCCAAAGAGACCATGGGCTTTGAAGACGTGGCCGACATGCGCACCCGCATCGCCCAGAGCATCGAGGTGCAGAAGGAGGGCTACCTGCCCCGCCTGAAGGAGAACAACTGCCTGCAGGCCCTGATGACCCGCATCGAGGGCGAAGTGCCCGGCGCTTTGGTGGAGCAGCAGCAGGCCAACCTGCTGCAGGAGTTCTTCGGCCAGCTGCAGGGGGCCGGCATGACCTTGGACGGCTACCTGAAGATGCAGAACATCACCTCCGACCAGTTCAAAGAGGACATCAAGGCCCAGGCCACCGACGAGGTTAAGTCGGGCCTGGCCCTGGACGCTTGGGCCCGCCACAACAACATCACCGCCACCGACGAGGACGTGCTGGGCGAGTTCGTGAAGGCCGGCGTGCCCGAGCCCGAGGCCATGATGGAGCAGTGGCGCGAGGAAGGCCGTCTGTATCTGATTCGCGAGGGCGTCATCCGCGGCAAAGCAGTGAACAACGTGATGGACTGCGCCGTGGTGACCGAAACCAGCGAGCCGGCCAAAGATCCCGCAGTGGAGATTTCCGCCGACGACGCGAAAGAGGCCGAAGAGGCCGCCGTGGCGGTTACCGACGAGGTGGCCGAGGCGGTGGAGGCGGCGGAAGAGGCCAAATAGCCCCGCAGCCATTCCGATGCTGATAAGGCCGCTTGCTTCTTTCCGGGCGAGCGGCCTTTTGCTATGGAATTTTGCCCGCTGGCCTTGCCACAAACCCCCTTTAACCTATCATAAGCAGGATACCTGACAGCGGGCGGCTAAAGCTGGCCGTCCAGAAACGAAAGCGAGTACGTATGAGCATCGAACGCGCAAGCAACGCCCTCATCCCTTACGTCATTGAGCAGTCGCCCCGCGGCGAGCGCAGCTACGACATCTACTCCCGCCTGCTGAACGACCGCATCATCTTCTTGGGAGAGCAGATCGACGACCACGTGGCCAACTCCGTGGTGGCGCAGCTCCTGCACCTGGAGAGCGCCGATCCTGACAAGGACATCTCCCTCTACATCAACTCCCCGGGCGGCTCGGTTACTGCCGGCCTGGGCATTCTGGACACCATGAACTTCATCAAGTGCGACGTGTCCACCATCTGCATTGGCGAGTGCGCCTCCATGGCCGCCGTGCTGCTGTCGGCCGGCACCAAGGGCAAGCGCTATTGCCTGCCCAACTCCATGGTGCTCATCCACCAGCCCTCTGGCGGCGCCCAGGGCCAGCAGACCGAAATCGCCATCGTAGCCGACTTTATGCTGAAAACCCGCGACCGCTTGAACAAGATCCTGGCCGACAACACCGGCCAGTCCATTGAGCGCATCCAGCTGGACACCGAGCGCGACAACTACATGACCGCCGAGCAGGCCAAGGCCTATGGCTTGGTGGACGAGATTATCACCCACCACGGCGCCAAGGCCGCCGAGTAACGCCCGGCTTTAAGGAAAGTTCATTCGCATGACCAACGATCATCCGAAACATTACCGCGGCGACGGCCAGATTTACTGCGCCTTCTGCGGGAAGGGCCACGAGGAAGTCAGCGCCATGATCTCCGGCCCCAACGGCATTTACATCTGCGACGAGTGCATTTCGCTGTGCGCCGATGCCATGATGCGCGACTTCGGCTACGCCATGCAGCACGAGATGATGACGGGCGACGCCGACGAGCAGGACGCGGGCCAGATGCCCACCGCCTACCTGGAGCAGCACCGCTCTGAGAACCCGGGGGCGGCGCTGGGGCACCTGCCCACGCCGCACGAGCTGTACGCCCAGCTGTCCGATCACGTGGTGGGGCAGGAGAGCGCCAAGAAGGCCCTTTCGGTGGCGGTGTACAACCACTACAAGCGCATCTCCATGGGAGCCGAGGCGCGGGAAGGCGACGTGGAGCTGGCCAAGAGCAACATCATGCTTCTGGGCCCCACCGGTTCCGGCAAAACGCTGCTGGCCCAAACGCTGGCCCGCACGCTGCAGGTGCCCTTCGCCATCGCCGACGCCACCACCCTCACCGAGGCCGGCTACGTGGGCGAGGACGTGGAGAACATCCTGTTGAAGCTGATCACCGCCGCCGACAACGACATCGCGCGGGCGGAGATCGGCATCATTTACATCGACGAGATAGACAAGATTGCCCGCAAGGCGGAGAACCTCTCCATCACCCGCGACGTGTCCGGCGAGGGCGTGCAGCAGGCGCTGTTGAAGATCGTGGAGGGCTGCGAGGCCAGCGTGCCGCCGCAAGGGGGCCGCAAGCACCCGCAGCAGGAGTACATCCACATCGACACAACCAACATCCTGTTCATTCTGGGCGGCGCCTTCGTGGGGCTGGCCGACATCATCGCCCACCGGGTGGGCACCTCGTCTTTGGGCTTCGCCACCGACCTGCCGGAGAACCAGAAGCTGCGCGATGCTGAGCTTCTGGCCCAGGTGCTGCCGGAGGATCTCAACAAGTTCGGCATGATCCCCGAGTTCGTGGGGCGCATCCCGGTCATCACCTCGCTTTTCGAGCTTTCGGAGGAAGATTTGGTGCGCATCCTCACTGAGCCGAAGAACGCCCTGGTGAAGCAGTACACCCGCATGTTCGAGTTCGAGCAGGCGCGGTTGGTGTTCGACCCGGACGCCCTGACCGCCATCGCCCACGAGGCGGTGGAGCACGGCACCGGCGCCCGCGGCCTGCGCACCATTTGCGAGCGGGTGCTGATGGACGTGATGTACGACCTGCCGGCGCTCGGGCGCCCGGCGCGGGTGGTGGTGCACGCAACCGACGTGACCGGCGAGACCAAGCCCATCATCGAGCCGGGAGATTTCTTCGCCCCGCGCCCCTAACCGCGGCGCATTTGCCAAAGCTTTTCGGGCCGGAGGCAAGTCTCCGGCCCTTTGCCGTACCAGCACCAGTTTCGACCAAAGAGGGAGACCATGGCGGAAAACACTGCAGAACCGAAGGCCCCGAAAGCCCCGGACTTCGATTTCCAGGCCCACGAGCAGCCCATTTTCCAAGCGTGGAAGGAGCACGGTTTCTTCCAGCGGGGCGATGGCTTTGGCGAGCATGCCGACGACACCTACACCATCGTCATTCCGCCTCCCAACATCACCGGCATGCTGCACATGGGCCATGCCCTGAACGACACCATCCAGGACGCATGCATCCGCCGCGCCCGCATGCAGGGCTACCGCACTCGCTGGGTGCTGGGCACCGACCACGCCGGCATCGCCACCCAAACCAAGGTGGACAAGAAGCTGGCCAGCGAGGGCATCAGCCGTCTGGAAATCGGCCGCGAGGCCTTTGTGGAGGCCTGCTACGACTGGTACAAAGAGTACGGCGCCACCATCGTGCGGCAAATCGAGGGCATGGGCTGCAGCTGCGATTACGCCCACGAGCACTTCACCATGGAGCCCGCCTACGTGCACGCGGTGCGGGAGGTGTTCACCCGCTGGTACAAAGAGGGGCTCATCTACCGCGGCAAGCGCATCGTGAACTGGTGCCCCAGCTGCACCACCGCCATCGCCGACGACGAGGCCGAGTACGTGCCCGAGAAGGGGCACCTGTGGTATATGCGCTACCCGCTGGTGGAGCCGGAAGATGGGCTGGACTACATCGTTGTGGCCACCACGCGCCCCGAAACCATGCTGGGGGACACCGGCGTGGCGGTGAACCCCAAAGACGAGCGCTTTAGCCACCTGGTGGGCAAGAAGGTGAAGCTGCCGCTGGTAGACCGCGAGATTCCCATCTTCGCTGACTGGCACGTGGACACCGAATTCGGCACCGGCTTCGTGAAGGTGACCCCCTCCCACGACTCCAACGACTGGGCGATGGGGGAGAAGGCGGGGCTGCCCCGCATCAACATCTTCGACGAGACGGCCCACGTGGTGGAGGGCTTCGGCAAGTTCTCCGGCATGGACCGGGACGAGGCCCGAGAAGCGGTGGTGGCCGCCTTCGACGAGCTGGGGCTTTTGGACCACATCGAAGAGCACGACCATTCGGTAATGACCTGCTACCGCTGCCACACCAAGCTGGAGCCGTGGGAGTCGGAGCAGTGGTTCGTGGCGGTGGATCGCCTGAAGGAGGCGGCCGCCAAAGCGGTGGAAGACGGCTCCATCCAGTTCCATCCGGCCCGCTGGAAGCAGGTGTACCTGGACTGGCTGGCCAATCTGAAAGACTGGTGCATCTCCCGCCAGTTGTGGTGGGGCCACCGCATTCCCATGTTCTACTGCGACGAGTGCGGCTGGGAAGACGCTTCGGTTGAGGAAGTGGACGTGTGCCCGGTGTGCGGAGCGCCGGTGCGCCAGGACAGCGACGTGCTGGACACTTGGTTCTCCAGCCAGCTGTGGCCCTTTGCCACCATGGGCTGGGCCGAAGAGGGGATGGAGGCGCCGGAGATTCGGAGCGCTTATCCCACCCAGGTGCTCTCCACCGCCCGCGACATCATGGGGCTGTGGGTGGCCCGCATGGTGATGGCCTCGGAATATTGCACCGGCCAGATCCCCTTCAAGGACGTAATCATCCATCCCACGGTGATGGCTGCCGACGGCAAGCCCATGTCGAAGAGCCGCGGCAACGGCGTGGATCCGCTGCAGCTGATGAAGGATTACGGCGCCGACGGCATGCGCTTCGGTTTGCTGATGCAGGTGACCGGCGCCCAGGACATGCGCTTCAACGAGAACAAGCTGGTGTCCAGCCGCAACTTCGCCAACAAGATCCGTAACGCCGCCCGCTTCGTGCTGATGAACCTGGACGGCTACACCCCTGGCGCGCCGATGGCGGCAACTGACGCCGATAGCTGGATCTTCGCCCGCTTGGGCAAGCTGATCGAGGCGGTTGATGCCGGCTTCGACGCCTACGAGTTCTCCGAGGTCACCCGCGCCCTGAACGACTTCTTCTGGAACGAGTTCTGCGACTGGTACATCGAGTTTTCCAAGAGCCGTCTGGCGGAGGGGGCAGACCCCGAAGACCGGCTGCAGTGCCAGCGTAACCTGCTGTTCGTGCTGGACCGCGCCCTGCGGCTTTTGCACCCCATCATGCCGTTCGTGACCGAAGAGATTTACCAACAGCTGCCCGAGCGGGAAACTGAGTACCTCATCGTGGCCCCCTGGCCCAAGGCTGAAGAGACTGCCGCACTGGGAAGCGATAAGGCCGAGCGGGCCATTTCGCTGGTGGTGGACGTGGTGTCCGCCGTGCGCAGCGCCCGCAGCCGCTACGGCATCTCGCCGCGCCAAGAGCTGGCGGCAGTGGTGAAGGCGCCGGCCGGGGACGTGGAGCTGCTGCAACAGCAGGTGCCCTTCATCTCTTCGCTGGCGAAGGCCTCCTCTCTCACGGTGGCCCTCGACGCCGCGAAGCCGGCCGAAAGTTCCACGGCAGTGGCCTCGGGGCTTGAAATCTACACCTGCCTTTCCGGCTTCGTGGACTTCGACGCCGAGCGCGCCCGCATCAAGAAAGAACTGGACAAGGTTTCCGCCGACGCCGCCAAGTTCGAGAAGAAGCTGTCGAATCCCGGCTTTTTGGCCAAGGCCGCCGAGGAAATTATCCAGAAAGACCGGGCAAAACTTGCAGAATTGCAAGATACCCGCAGCCGCCTGGCTGCCTCTTTGGAGGAACTGGGTTAAACCGATGGGAAAGCCCCGGCGCCTTTGCTATAATTTCCAGCCATGTGCGCCAGGGGCTGCCCGCCTTTGCGCGGGCCGGTCTTCGATCGTTCGATAAGGAGCTATGACATGAGCGAGCTGCTCTCGCAGTTTTGGACAGAGCAAATGCAAACCGCCCTCAACGTGGTGGTGGTTTTGCTCATCATCCTTTACATCCTGTCGATTGTCTGGGTGGTGCGTGACGCCTACCTGCGTGGCACCCTGTGGTACATCTGGGGCATCGTGGCCCTGGTGCCGATTCTGGGGCTTATCGCCTACTGCATGCTGCGCCCGCCGCTGCTTTCGGTGGACCGCGACGAGCAGGAGCTGGAAATCGCCCTCAAGCAGCGGCAGTTGATGAAGTACGGCGAGTGCGCCACCTGCGGATACCCGGTTGAAGCGGATTTCGTGCTGTGCCCCAACTGCCACACCCAGCTGAAGAACCTCTGCTCCCATTGCCAGCACGCGCTGGACCCTGCCTGGCAGGTGTGCCCCTACTGCGCCACGCCGGTGGGGGGTTTGCCCCGCTCTTCCGCTTCGTCGGCCCCGCGGCGCCGCCGCACCGGCAATCCCACGGGCCAGGCCTAAACGGGGCATCCAACCCGGCTAAACACCTTAGGAACGAAACCCGCCGGCAGGCGGGTTTGTTTCGATAAACGCCCAAGATGTGCAAATGGCCCTGAAGCCCATGTGCATCGATATGTGCAGGTGCTTTGTGCGCACCCGGCACGAGAAAGGAACCGCTATGATCGTAAACCTTCCCGACGGATCCCAGAAACAGCTGGAAGAAGGCGCCACCGTGGCCGATGTGGCCACCTCCATCGGCGCCGGGCTGGCCCGCGCCGCCCTTGCCGGCAAGATTGACGGCAACTTCGCCGACCTCACTTCCGTTGTGCCCGATGGCGCCACGGTGGAAATAATCACCGCCAAGTCCCCCGAGGCCTTGGGTATCATGCGCCACTCTGCCGCCCACGTGATGGCCGAAGCGGTGCAGGAGCTGTTCCCTGGCGCCCAAATCGGCTTCGGGCCCCAAACCGATGACGGCTTCTTCTACGATTTCGCGCTGCCCAGCCCCATCTCCACCGACAACTTCGCCGCCATTGAAGAGAAGATGGCCGAAATCGTGAAGCGGGACGAGCCCTTCGTGCGCGAAGTGGTCAGCCGCGACGAGGCCAAGCGCATCTTCGCCGATCAGCGGCTGAAGCTGGAGCACATCGACGACATCCCGGAAGGGGAGGAAATCTCCATCTACCGCCATGGCAATTTCGTGGACCTGTGCAGCGGCCCCCATGTGGCCCGCGCCGGCATGATCGGTCCCTTCAAGCTGATGAAGACCGCCGGCGCCTACTGGAAGGGCGACTCCAACAACGAGATGCTCACCCGCATCTACGGCACCGCCTTCTTCGACAAAAAGGCCTTGAAGGAGCACCTGCACAACCTGGAAGAGGCGGAAAAGCGCGACCACCGCAAGCTGGGGCGCGAGCTGGGCATCTACATGATGGACCCGATGGCCGGCGTGGGGCTGCCCATGTACCTGCCCAAGGGCGCCCGCATCATCCGTACCCTGCAGGAGTGGCTGCGGCGCGACCTGTACCAGCGCGGCTACGAGGAAGTGATCACGCCGCATATCTACAATGCCGACGTGTGGAAGACCTCCGGCCACTACGGCTTCTACCACGACAACATGTACTTCTTCCAGATCAACGAGGGCACCGATGAAGAGCCCCGTTACTCCGAGTACGGCGTGAAGCCCATGAACTGCCCGGGTCATGTGATGCTGTACAAGAACGATTTGCACTCCTACCGCGACCTGCCCTTGCGCTACTTCGAGTTCGGCACCGTGTACCGCCACGAGATGTCCGGCGTGGTGCACGGGCTTCTGCGCGCCCGCGGCTTCACTCAAGATGACGCCCACGTGTTCTGCACCAAAGACCAAGTGGTAGACGAAGTGGTGGCCATCCTTGAGCTGGTGGACTACATCATGTCCACCTTCGGCTTCACCTATGAGGCGGAGATCTCCACCCGTCCCGAGAAGTCCATCGGCACCGACGAGATGTGGGAGCACGCTACCGACAGCCTGAAGAAGGCCTGCGAGATTCGCGGCCTGGCCTACGACATCAACGAAGGGGACGGCGCTTTCTACGGCCCCAAGATCGACATCAAGGTGAAAGACGCCATCGGCCGCACCTGGCAGTGCTCCACCGTGCAGATCGACTTCAATATGCCCATGCGCTTCGGCCTCACTTACCGCACCGCCGAGAACACCGAGGAAACCCCCTGGATGCTCCACCGCGCCATTTTCGGCTCCATCGAGCGCTTCCTCGGCATCCTCATCGAGCACTACGCCGGCGCGCTGCCGCTGTGGTTGGCGCCGGTGCAGGTGGCGGTCATTCCCATCGCCGATCGCCACAAGGAAGCCGCTGCCGAGTTCGCCGGCGAGCTGCGGGCCGTGGGCGGCCGCGTGGAGGTGTACGACCAAAACGAGCCCATGAAAGTGAAAATCGCCAAGGCCCAGCACGACAAGATTCCCTACATGATCGTCATTGGCGACAACGAGGTGGAAGAGAAGACGGTTTCCGTGCGCGAGCGCTCCGAGGGCGATCTGGGGCAGTGGGACCGTGCGAAGTTCATTGACGTCATTCGCGACGCCGCCCTGTAGCTCTTGATTGGGATAACACGAGAAAGGGACGCCGAGGCGTCCCTTTCTTTTTGCGCTCGACCCCAATCGGGCGCGGACGGGGCAGTGACAACTGCGGAACCATCCCATAGCTATTTCGAAGAGCAGAGATTCTATCTCTGTCTCATTCCTCTTCCATGTCGGCTAGCTCATCCAGGTATTCGGCCGCAGCGAGGGCGGCTAGAGCTCCGTCGGCCACGGCGGTGACCACCTGCCGCAGGGGCGTGGTGCGCACATCGCCGGCGGCGAAAATGCCCCGCACCGGAGTTTTCACCCCTTCGCTGGTAAGCACGTAGCCTTCCGGGCTCAGGGGCACCACGCTGGAGAAGCCGTCGCTGTTAGGGGCCATGCCCACAGCAATGAACACGGCGCTGGCGTCCAAAACGCGCTGCTCTTTCGTCACCGCATTCGCGATTTGCACGCCGCTCAGGCGTCCGTCGGCTTCCAGCAGGGAAGTGACCACGCTGTTCCAGCAGAACTCCAAGTTGGGCAGCTCCCGCAGGCGATCATGGTAGATGGGGGTGGCCCGCAGCGTGTCGCGGCGGTGCACCAGGTACACTTTGCGGCAGATGCGGGAGAGGTAGATGGCGTCGGCAGCGGCGGTATCGCCACCGCCTATCACCACCACGTCCTTCCCACGGAAGAAGTTGCCGTCGCAGGTGGCGCAGTAGGACACCCCTTTGCCGGTGAGTTCTTCCTCACGCGGAAGCCCCAGTTTCTTCGGCCGGGCGCCGGTGGCTATCACCACCGCCTTCGCCCAGTAGGTGCCAAACGGCGTGCGCAGCACCTTTACCGTGCCCATGTCCTCAACGGAGGTGACGTCCTCGGATATTAGCTGGGCCCCGAACGAGAAGGCCTGGTCGGCCATGACCATGGCCAAATCGAAGCCGCTGGTGTTCACGTTGTAGCCGGGATAGTTCTCCAGGTGCTCGGTTTGGGCCAGTTGGCCGCCGGGGGAGAGCCGCTCGAAAATCGCCGGCTTCAGGCCGGCGCGGGCGGCGTACAACCCGGCGGTGAGACCGGCGGGGCCGGCCCCGATGATGGCTATGTCGTAGGTTTTCACATCCTCCATGGCCAGGCGCTTTCCTTAGGCGATGAAGGCCAGCAGGTTCTGCTTGGGCTGGGCGCCCACGGTTTGCTTCAGCACTTCGCCGTCCTTGAACAAGATGAGGGTGGGAACGCTGGTCACGTCGTAATGGGCGGCGATTTCAGGGCTGGCGTCAATGTCCACCTTGTACACGGCCACCTCGCCGGCCTTCTCGGCCGCCACTTCGTCGATTACCGGTGCCAGCATGCGGCAGGGGCCGCACCAGGTGGCGAAGAAGTCCACCAGCACCTTGCCCTGGGCCTTGAGCACTTTGTCCTGGAATTCCTGACCGGCGATTACTTGACTCATGATGGATACCTCCTGTGATAGTTTGCTCGAAACATATATCCGCGTTCAGTTTGGCGGCACCAATGCTATTTTTTGCTCTCACCGAGGCGTTTGTAACCTGACGGTCTATTTTGGAGACGAGTCGTAATGGTTGGGTGGTTCGTGCGGCTCAGACCCATTGCTGCCAGTAAACGGGGCGGTAAATCACGTCGGTTGGGGGATGTCGAGTATGGAATAATGGGGGGCAGGCTTCATAATCGGCGCGAGGTAGGAAAAGTCATGACAGCTGATCTCATATCACTGGCCATCATCTGCGCCATTTCATTTTTGTGTCCGGTACTCTCCCAAATCATCCCTGGCCGTCCCATCCCGGAAACAGTGTTTCTGCTGGCAGGAGGCATGGTGGCGGGCCCCCGCTTGTTGGGGCTCATGGGCACCGACAATGCCATATCGTTACTATCCGATTTGGGGCTGGGATTCCTGTTTCTGCTTGCGGGCTACGAAATAGATCCCAAGAATCTGAAAGGAAGGGAAGGCAAGCGCGGGCTGATAACCTGGTTTGCCACCCTAGCGTTGGCATTTGCGGTGGTGTGGCTGTGGCCGGCGTTCTCGGTGACTTCTGTCAGCGGCATGGCGGTCACCATCGCGCTCACCACCACCGCTATAGGCACCCTGCTGCCCATTCTGCAGGAAAACGGTGTGTTCGGCAGTCGTCTGGGCAATGCGGTGCTCAACTACGGCACCTGGGGCGAAGTGATGCCGGTCATCGCCATGACCCTGTTGCTCAGCTCCCGTTCCCGCTGGGAGACAATGGCAGTACTGGGGGCCTTCCTGGCCATTGCGGTTGCCGCGGCCGTATTGCCGAAGTGGGCCCGCAAAGCCGGCTCTAAGTTGTTCGCCCTCATCGAACGCAACGCCAACACCAACTCCCAAATGCTGGTGCGCACGGTGGTGCTGCTGCTCATCGTGCTGGTGACGGTTTCGTCGGTGTTCAAACTCGACATCGTGCTTGGGGCCTTCGCTGCGGGGTTTGTGCTGCGCTACGTGGTGCCGGAAGGCAACGAAGTGATGGAGGAAAAGCTGCAGTCGATGGGCTTCGGGCTCTTCATCCCCGTTTTCTTCATTTGCTCCGGAGCCGAAATCGACATCTCCGCCGTGTTCTCGAACCCGGCTTTGCTAGTGCTGTTCATCGTGCTGCTGTTGCTGGTGAGGGCGGTGCCGATCTTCGTTTCCATGAGCCTGGATGAGGAAACCCGCCACTGGGCCGCAGCCTCCCGGCTCACTGTTGCAATCTACTGCACCACGGCGCTGCCCCTCATCGTGGCGGTCACCTCCATCGCCGTAAGCGCGCAGGCAATGAGCGTGGAGGTGGCCTCAGTGCTCATCGCGGCCGGAGCCATCACGGTACTGGTGATGCCGCTTCTTGCCTCGGTGGCGTTGCGCACTGTTACCGCCCGTCCCATAAACGCCGCGAAAGAGATCGCCGACCATCCCCGCCAGTTCGCCGGCATCCTGCGGGAGCACCACCGCCATTCGCGCGAAACGTGGCGGAGCCACACCCGCACGGTACCAGAAAAGCGTCAGGGCAGCGCCGACGACAACGGCCCGAAGCCCTCGTAGCGCAGCGGGCCGCACCGCCTGGGGGCCCTTGACATTTCTGGTAGTATAAAAAAGTTGCACCAATGCACAATTTAGCGAGATATGCGCCCAAGGAGGAATAACCCGTGGCGGACAACGATATGCGCGACAAGCTGGAAAAGATCATCGCGGCCTATAGCGATTTGCAGGCGAAAATGGGAGACCCGGCCGTGCTGGCCGACCAGAAAGAGTACAACCGCTTGGCAAAGGAGTACGCAAACCAGGGCCCATTGGCCAAGAAGGCCGCCGAATACGTGCAGGCCTTCGATGATTTGGCCGAAGCGAAGGAGCTGTTGTCTGACTCCGAGATGCACGATTTCGCCCAAGAGGAAGTTTCCCGCATCGAGGCATTGCTGCCGGGGCTGGAAGAAGACATCAAGTTCATGCTCATCCCAGCCGATCCCGCCGACGACAAGGACATCATCGTGGAAATCCGCGCGGCCGCAGGCGGCGACGAGGCAGCCATTTTCGCCGGCGACCTGTACAAGATGTACGAGCGCTTCGCCTCTTCCCAAGGATGGAAGACCGAGACCATGGACATTTCCCCATCGGACGCTGGCGGATATAAGGAAGTACAGTTCAAGGTGAAGGGCGATAAGGTTTACTCGGTGATGAAGTTCGAATCGGGCGTACACCGGGTGCAGCGCGTGCCCAAAACCGAAAGCCAGGGGCGCATCCACACTTCCACCGCCACCGTTGCGGTGCTGCCGGAGGCGGACGAGGTGGAAGTGGAAATCAACGAGAACGACCTGCGCATCGACGTGTACCGCGCCGGCGGCCCGGGCGGCCAGTGCGTGAACACCACCGACTCGGCCGTGCGCATCACCCATCTGCCTTCCGGCCTGGTGGTGCAGTCGCAAGACCAGAAGTCGCAGCTGCAAAACAAGATTGCCGCCATGGCGGTGCTGCGCGCCCGCCTGTACGAGAAAATGCTGGCCGAGCAGCAGGCGGCCGAAGGCGCCAAACGCCTGGCCCAGATCGGTTCCGGCGACCGTGCCGAGAAGGTGCGCACCTACAACGGCCCGCAAGACCGCGTGACCGACCATCGCATCGGCTATAACGGCACCTACAACGGCGTTCTTCTGGGAGACGGCCTGGGCGACCTGATCACGGCGCTGCAGGCAGCCGATCGTGCCCAAAAGCTGGAAGAGGCGGTTTAATCCCTTCCGCTGCAGGGGAGAGGGGCCTGAAGCAGGCCGGCTACAGGGACGGAGGGCACACGCGCCATGGAAGAATGGACCATAAAGGCCGCGCTGGATTGGACGGTGGGCTACCTTGAACGCAAGGGCGACGAGAATCCGCGCCTGGCTGCGGAGTGGCTGCTGTCCGCCGCTTGCGCCATGCCCCGCATCCAGCTTTACGTGAATTTCGATCGGGCGCTCACCGTTTCCGAGCGGGATGTCCTTCGCGGTTACGTGCAGCGGCGGGCGGCCGGCGAACCCCTGCAGTACATCACCGGCGAGGCGCCGTTTCGCCACATCACCGTGAAGGTGGCCCCCGGGGTGCTTATCCCGCGCCCGGAAACCGAGGTGCTGGTGAGCGAGGCTTTGGCCCTGCTGCCATCGGCCCAGAAGCGAATCGCCCTCGATTCCACCATCGACGCATGGGAGGGGGACCTGCTGAAAGCGGCCCAAGAGGCGCAAGCCGCATCTGTCCCCGAGCCCTCGGCCGAAGCCCACGCTGCCGCCGATGAGCGATTGGAGCAGCGCTTCGACGCCCCCATCGGCGCCCGGGCCGAAGAAGGCGAGCCGGGCGAGCCGGAGGCGGAAGCTTCTTCGGAAGCGGCTTTCCCTGCAGAGGACAAGGCACCGCGGCCCCTGTTGGCGGTGGATCTGTGCACCGGCAGCGGCTGCATCGCTGTTTCTCTGGCCGTCGAGCGCCCCGACGTGCGGGTTCTGGCCACCGACATCAGCCCCCAGGCAGTGCAACTGGCCTGCGAGAACGCCCGGCGCTGCGAAGTGGAGCAGCGGGTCAAGGTGGTGCAGTGCCACTTGGCCCAAGGGGTGCCGGCCGCGGCCATCGGCCGTCTCGACCTGGTGGTTTCCAACCCCCCTTACGTGCCCAGCGCCCAATGCGCCCAGCTGCCTTCCGAGGTGCGCGACTTCGAGCCGTCCCTTGCGCTCGACGGCGGTGCGGACGGCTTGCAGCTGTTCCGCGAAATTGCCCCGTGGGCCCTTCGCGCCCTCAAGCCCGGAGGCGGTTTTGCCTGCGAGCTGTTCGAGGGCCATATGGACCAGGCGGCCTCCATCGCTCGCGAGGCGGGTTTCGGGGAGGTGCGAATCGTGGAAGATTTGACCGGGCGCCCGCGGGTGCTGGCGGCCCGCAAACCCCAGTGACGGCTCCGGGCCCAGAGGAGGTATCCCATGCTGAACGACGACAACCTGCTGCAGGCGCTGGAGGCGGCCCAAAACTACATGGAAGAGCGCTTGGGCGGTTTCGCTCCCGAGGCAGGGCTCATCCTCGGCTCGGGCCTAGGCCCTTTTGCCGATGCGATGGAAAACCCTGTCGTTGTGCCCTTCGGGGATGTTCCCTTCATGGGGGTTTCCACCGCCGCCGGCCATAAGGGGCGCTTCATGGCTGGCGCGGTAGGGGGGAAGGCGGTTTTGGCCATGCAGGGGCGCCTGCACGGGTACGAGGGGTTCAATGCCCAAGAGGTGGCGTTTCCCGTTTGGCTGATGGCACGGCTGGGAGCGCGGGTGCTGGTTACCACCAACGCCGCCGGCGCCCTGAACCGCAGCTACCACGTGGGGGATTTCTGCATCATGGCCGACCACATCAACCTCACGGGCCGAAACCCCCTCACCGGCACCGCCCCAAACACCATGGCGCCGCGGTTTCTGCCCATGCTGGACGCCTACAGCCCCGCTTTGCGCCAACAGCTGCTGGCTTTGGCCGCGCAACTGGAAGTGCCGGTGCGGGAAGGGGTTTACCTGGGGCTTTTGGGGCCCAGCTTTGAAACTCCGGCGGAAATTCGCGCTTTTGCCGCCCTGGGAGCCGACACGGTGGCCATGTCGGTGTGCGAAGAGGTGATTGCAGCCCGTCACGCCCAGATGGAGGTGCTGGGGCTTTCCCTGGTGTCCAACATGGCCTGCGGCATAGAGGGGGCGAACCCCAGCGACGACGAAGTGCACGAGGTGGCCGCCACCCGCATCCTCGACTTCGGCCGTTTGATCACGGCCTTCTTCCAGCAGCTGGAAATCTAAGCGAGGGCGTAGGCGTACAGCTCTTTGGCGCTGTCCACCACTTCGTCAAAGCTCCAGGTGCGGGCTGTGTTCTCCACGGAGGTGGGGTCGTTTACCACCAGCCGGCTGTCCTGGTCGATGGCGCAGATGACCACGGCTGATTCCACCGGGCCGGTTGTGCCCTGGGCCAGCACCGCCACCACCGGCCTGCCCTGGGCCAACGCCTGGCGGATGGCGATGTTGCTGGGCTCTATCGAGTCCACCGAGAGCCCTAAAGTGGAGGCCCCTTCGGTAAGCACCGTGTTGATGGCATCGGGCGAGGTGGAAGCCACGTTGTGCTCGTTGGCCCAGGTGGCCACGCTTGCAGGGGTGACGTCGGTGGCGCCCGTCTCGTACACGTACACCATGGCCACGGCAGTGGGTGCCGCTCCGGAAAGTCCCAAGGTGGAGGCCCCGTAAGCCTCGGAACCCCACTGGTCGTCAGCGCTGTAAAGCCGGGGCACCGCCCCTTTCTTCCACAGGGCCACCGGGGTGGAGCCGGGCGTTTGGCCGGCCGCTGCGCTAGCGCCGGCTTCCGTCGTCTGCGGCTGCCCAAAGGGGTTCAGCGCCGTCAAAACCAGCAGCAGCAAGAGCGCGGCAGCCGCAACGGCGGCCCAAATCCAACCGGGGGAGAGGGCCGTGGCCGCGGTTGCAACGCGGGACGTACGGGCGCGAGAAGCGGGGGAGAGGGCCGGAACAACGCCGGAAGACGACGGGGACAGCACCGCCAGAGGCGCCTCGCCGGTGGCCTTGGCGGTGCGGGTGAGCACGGTGGGGGGAATGCGATGCGCTTTCAGGCGGATGGATGCGGGCTTTGCTGGTTTGCGGCGATGAGGCATGACGACCCTCTTTTCTGTCCCATCGGGGTAGTTCCGCTGTAACATAGCATCGCCGCTCGCTGTCAGTCGCACGCCCGAAGGTTCCGTTAAATCACTTTTCGCATTTGGTCAACTGGCGGTGAGCTACGTAGAAAAGCCGTTACGAACGCCGTCTGTCCGCGCTCACAGCTTAAGAGCGCCTAAACGGCTGTGGATTTTGCCTATAGCCCCAGCCGCTATGCTAGAATTACGGACTAATTGTGAATACCAGGATGTAATCCGCAAACCTATAGAGCCAAAAGGGAACTGCCCAATGTCCTTTCTTGATTTCTTTTCCAGCCTAACGGGACAGATGTCCGCCGACATGGCCATCGACCTCGGAACCGCCAACACGCTGGTGGCCATCACCGGCGAGGGCATCGTGATCAACGAGCCTTCCGTTGTGGCCATCGAGAAGAGCACCCATCGCGTGCTTGCCGTGGGCCACGAGGCCAAGAACATGATCAACCACACCCCGGACGCCTTCACGGCCGAGCATCCCCTGAAAGACGGCGTGATCGCCGACTACGATGTGACCGAGGCCATGCTGTCCGCCTTCATCAACAAGGCTTCTCAGCGCAAATACCCCTGGCAGCCCAAGCCCCGCATCGTCATTTGCATCCCTTGCGGCGCCACCTCGGTGGAGAAGCGCGCCGTGTTCGAGGCCTCAATCCAAGCAGGCGCCCGTCAGGCCTACCTCATCGAAGAACCCATGGCTGCCGCCATGGGTGCCGATTTGCCCGTTACCGAGCCCACCGGCTCGATGGTGGTGGACATCGGTGGCGGTACCACCGAGGTGGCCGTCATTTCCCTGGGCGGCATCGTCACCTCTTCCAGCCTGCGCCTTGCCGGCAACCGCCTCGACGAAGCCATCGCCGTGCACCTGCGCGATCTGCTGGGCATCAAGATCGGCGAGCGCACCGCCGAGGTCATCAAGATCAAAATCGGCTCCATCCTTCCCTTCGAGGATGGCCGCGAACGCGACATGATCATCTCCGGCCAGGACGTGTACACCGAACAGCCCAAAGAGGTAACCATCCAGTCCGAGGACGTGCGCGAGGCGCTGCAGGCCCCCATCGAGGAGATGGTGCTGCACATCAAGGAAACCTTCAAGAAGACCAACCCCGACCTCGCCTCCGACATCATTCAAAACGGCATTCTGCTCACTGGCGGCGGCGGGTTGCTTTCGGGGCTCGACCGCTACCTCACCGACAAGCTGGAGATTCCGGTGTGGGTTTCTGAAACCGCCCTCACCAACGTGGTTTCCGGCTGCCTTAAGGTGCTGGAAACCCCCACCGCGCTGCGTCAGACCCTCATGCGGTCGAAGTAGGGGCCGATCAACCCATGCGAGAACGCCGCCCTCTTAGAATCGGGCCCATCCTGTGCGCGCTGCTGGTGGTGGTATGCGTATTGGCGGTGGTGGTCTACCAACGGGAAGGGGCCACAGGCCCGCTGCACTCGGTACAGGCGACCGTTGCCGGCATCATCGCGCCTTTGCAGGGGCCGGGCGAGGCGGCCAGCGGGGCCGTGGACGATTTGGGCCAGGCCCAAGCGGATGCCTCTGCCAGCGAGGAAACCCTCAGCGCGCTGAAGCAGCAGAACGCCGAGCTGCGAAACCTGCTGGCCCAGGCGGAGGAGTACCGCCTGAAGGCGCAGGATCTGGAAAACCTCCTGAACCTCAAGGACATCTACGAGATAGAAGGCATGGGCGCCCACGTTATCGGCCGCTCCACCGACTCTTGGAACCAAACCATCACCCTCGATATCGGCGAGAGCAGCGGCGTGAAGCCGGGCCTCACCGTGATGGGCTCTTACGGCGTGGTGGGGCAGGTGGCCTCGGTGGCGGACAGGAGCTGCACGGTGCGCCTGCTCACCGACCCCCAGTCGGGCGTTGCGGCCCTTATCCAGTCCAACCGCGCCGAAGGCATCGTGCGCGGCTCGCTGGACGGCCTCCTTTACCTTGAAAACGTTGCGGCCGATGTTACGGTTGAACCGGGCGATGTGGTGCTTACCAGCGGTTTGGGCGGCTCGTACCAGCGGGGCCTGCTCATCGGCTCGGTGGTGAAGGTGGAAGGCCGCGCGGGAGACGCCACCCGCACCATCGTGGTTTCCCCCAACGACATCACCCACGGCTACGAGGACGTCATCGTGGTCTTCGAAGCTTCCGGCGATACCGGCGGCGATGAGGGCTCCGGCGATGGCGCTTCGGGCGACAAGGGCGCTGAGGGCTGATGGAAGGCAAGTCCCTGCTGCTGTTGCGCGTGGCCGGCGGCGCGGTGGCCCTGCTGCTGCAGGTGGCCGTTGCCCCCTTCATCTCGCTGGGCCAATGCACCCCCAACTTCATCGTTGCGTGGTGCGCTGCTTGCTGCATGGCCAACCCCGCCAAACCCCCGTACCTGTCCGCCTTCCTGCTGGGCATGGCTTTCGACATCATGGGGGGCGGCCCTGTGGGTGCTATGGCTTTTTGCCTCCTGGTGGTGACTTTTGCCGCGTCTCGTGTTTACATGGTGGTGAGCAACGACACAGTTTTCATGACGGTGGCCTTCTTGCTGGCCTCCGTTCTTGTGGTTGAGCTGCTGTACGCCATCGCGGTGGCCGCAGTTCAGCCGTCGGTGGCGTTGGGGCAGGCGCTTTTGTATCGCAGCCTTCCCAACAGTCTGTACAACTTTGTGGTTGCGGCCATCGTTTACCCCGTTGTGGCGTTTCTACAGGGCCGGCTGGCCTCCGCCGGCGCGGAAATGCCCGTGATTTAATTACTCGCAAAGGAGGGTGCCCTCAGTGGTCTCCGCCGTTTTGGCCGGCATCGTAGTGGCGCTGGTGCTGATAGTTGCAGTTGCCCTGCTGTTTGCGGCCCGGGCCCGCCGCCAATCGGACAAGGCCCCCCATCGCTCCGATGTCACCGAGCTTTCCAACATGTCGGTGGCGGGCGTGCGGGGCGAAGGCGGCGATTTGGAAGTGAAGCAGGGTCCCACAGCCACCAACAAGCTTCCCTCCGATGGCCTGAAATCGCGCTTCGCCGCTCTTGGCATTTTGGGACTGGGCATCTTCGGCGCCCTGTCCGCAAAGGTTTTCACCTTGCAAATTGCCCAAGGGGAGGGTTATGCCGAGCGGGCCGAGAAAAACCTCTACACCTCGGTGTCAACCCCTGCGCCCCGCGGGTACATCTACGACTGCAAGGGCACGGTGCTGGCGGGCAACGAGAGTTTGCAAACCGTGCTGGCCGACCCAGAAGTGGCCGATGACCCCGTGGTGCTGCGGCGCCTGTCCGGCGTGCTAGGCATACCCGTGAATGTGGTGCGCCAGCGCATCCAAGACGCCTCTTTGGGGGCCCAGAGCCAGCGGGTGGTGGCCGCCAAGGCGCGGCTGCGGGACGTGGCCTTCATTTCCGAGCACTCCGTGGCCTTCCCGGGCATCACGGCGGAAACCCGCACTTCCCGCCACTACCCCTACGGCGCGCTGGCGGCCCACGTGCTGGGCTACACCTCCTCGGTGACGGAAAACGAGCTGAACTCAAACCGCGAGGGCCGCGAAATCAAGTCCAACGACGTGGTGGGCAAAAGCGGCATCGAGTATTTCTACGACGACCTCATTTCCGGCGACCACGGGCAGCGGCGCGTGATGAAGGACGCCGGCGGCAACGTGGTGGACGTGGTGAGCGAAACCAAGCCCACCAAAGGCTGCGATATCACCCTCACGCTGGACGCGCGGGTGCAGTACGTGGCCGACACCGTGCTGGCCGACCTTATCGCCCCCGACGGCACCATCGGCACTGGCCGGGGCGTTGCTGGGGCCGCGGTGGTGGTGGACGTGCGCGACGGCTCCGTTGTGGCCATGTCCAGTTACCCCACCTTCGAACCGTCCCATTTCACCGGCTCCATCTCCACCGACGTGTGGAAGATCTACAACGAGGAAAAGGACGAAGAGGACGGCTACAACTATGCGGCCCTGAACAACCGTGTCATCAACGGCCTCTACGCCGCCGCCTCCACCTACAAATCTTTCACTTCGCTGGCGGGGCTGAACTACGGGTTCGCCAGCTTCGACAGCTCGTGGGAATGTACCGGCTCCTGGGACGGCTTCAGCACCGGGCAGCCGCAAATGTGCTGGAAGCACGAGGGCCATGGTTACCTGGGGCTGCGGGACGGCATCGTGAAGTCTTGCGACGTGGTTTTCTATGAAATCGGCAAGGCCTTCTACACCCACGGCCCCGAAGGAAGCGGCGAGCTGTCCGCCACGGCGCTGCAGGAGTTCCTGGAGCAATTCCGCCTGAACCAGACCACCGGCGTGGACCTGGGCGGCGAATCAGCCGGCCGCATCCCCACCCCGCAATGGAAGCAGGAGATGTTCGCCAACCGCCCCGCGGACGCCGTTTGGCGCGGCGGCGACTACACCAACATGATCATCGGCCAGGGCGACGTGTTGGTAACGCCGCTGGAGATAGCAGTGGCCTACGGGGCGCTTGCCACCGGCAACTTCATGAAACCCCACCTGCTCAAAGAGGTGATGAACGCCAACGGCGACATTGTGGTTGAATTTCAGCCGGAAGTGGTGCAGCAGCTGCAGGTGAACGAGAGTCACTTGGCCGTGGTGCGCGACGCGCTGCGGGGCGTAGTGGCGGAAAACGAAGCGGCAGCAGACATCTTCGACGAATACGGGCTGGCGGCCGCCGGCAAATCCGGTACCGCCGAGCACACCAACCGCGAAGACGATGCGTGGTTCGTGGCCTACGCCCCTTACAACGACCCCAAGTACGTGGCCGCCTGCGTAATCGAGCGGGGCGGGGGAGGCACCGCCGGCGCCGCTCCAGTAGTGGCCCGCCTGCTGAAGGAAGCGCTAGACGCCGCCGAGGACAAAAGCACGGTGGCAGTGGCCGCCATCCCCGGATGGAACGGCAGCCACGTGCACTACGCCGGCGAAGACGAAGGCCGCACCGACTAGTTTCCCTGACCGCCCACCCCTGGAAGGACCGTTTCACCCGTGAGCCAGCTGCCGCACATATCCCCCATGCAGGGCATGCGCTTCGAATCGCCCGACAAGAAAGGCGACGGAGGGCCTCTGGGCGGCGGCCTGCTGTCGTTTTTCCTGGTGGCCTTCGTGCTGATCTGCTACGGGCTGGTGGTGTGCTGGTCTGCTTGCCTGGTGGACAAAGATTTCAATTTCTCTCGCCAGTACCTGGGACTTCTGCTGGGGCTCATCTGCATGGTGGTGGTATGGCGCTTCGATTACCGCAAGCTGGGCAACATGACCGTGCCCCTCTACATCGTCACCATAGCGCTCATTCTTTCCCCCTTCGTGCCGGGGCTGGGCGTGGAGGAAAACGGCGCCCGCAGCTGGATCAAGCTGGGAATGCAGTTCCAGCCGGGCGAGTTCGCCAAAGTCACCATGGTGCTTTTGGCCGCCAGCCTGGTTTCCCGCTACGGCGGCAAACTGGACGATTTGCGCCAGTATTTGAAAGTGCTGTTCATACTGCTGTCGCCCACAGTGGTCATCATGCTCCAGCCCGACCTGGGCACGGGGCTGGTGTACTTCTTCATCGCCGGCGTCACCCTGGTCATGGGCGGGGCCAAGCCCTCTTACCTCATCGCCACGGTGGTTTTGGGAATTGCCGCGGTGGCGATTTTGCTAGGCATCGACGAGCTGGTATTCAAACACGAAGACCCCACCACTTCCACCGGCTACGAGTACAAGATTCTGAAACAGTACCAACGCTCCCGCCTCACCGTGTTCCTGAACCCCGACGCGGACACCTCGGCCACCGGTTACAACCTGGCCCAGGCCATGATCGCGGTGGGCTCCGGCGGCCTGTTCGGCAAGGGGCTGGGCAACACCACCCAGGCCGCCAACGGCTTTTTGCCGGAAGCTCCCACCGACTTCATCTTCTGCGTGCTGGCCGAGCAGCTGGGATTTGTGGGGGCCATGGCCCTCATCCTGCTCTATGCCGCCTTCATCGCGTGCGCCGTGCGCATCGCCCTGCGCTCCGACGACCTTTTCGGCATGCTGCTGGTGTGTGGCGTTGTGGGCATGTGGCTGTTCCAGATACTGGAGAACATCGGCATGACCATCGGGTTGATGCCCATCACAGGTATCCCTTTGCCATTCTTTAGTTACGGTTCGTCATTCATGGTCACCAATATGATTATGATAGGGCTCATAGCTTCCGTCGCATCTCACCATGCCACTTTAGGAGGGAAACGCTTATGAACCTTCCCGTTAATTTTTCCGCCGTCAAATCGGCGTTGGACTCTGCGCAGCAATCGACCCAGGAACCGCTTTCGGTGAGCCTCTACATCGACGAGGATTCCCCCGAAGACATGATCGCCCACGTGCGCAAGGCCTTTTTCAGCACCGATGCGAAAGTGCGCTTCTCGCTTGAGTACCTGAACGGCGCAAGCACCCCTCGCGATGGGGACGACATGGCCTGCATCGTGGCGGGCGCCAACCCGGCAGTGGGCAAGCTGGCCCAGGACATCCGCAACACCGGCGTTCCGGTGATGGTTGCCACGTCTATGCCGTCTTTGGTGCACGATTTGGCCCAGTCCACCGGCTGCCCCATTCCCGTGGGGGACATCGTGGCCCCCAACACGCCGGCCCCCAGCGCCAAAGGCGCCGTCCCTGCCCAAATGGAAGGGGAGGGCGTGGCCGAGCCTATAGTCTTAACCGATGAAGGGGCCAGAACCTTAAACGAGCGCATGGGCAAGTGGGTGATCACCGCCTGCAGCGAGAAGAAGCTGGCCTTCGCCTATGCCTTCGCCTTTGTGCGGCGCCCCTTGGCCACTGAAGCGGTTACCAGCACCTCCATCCAAAACGCCGGCATCGGCGCCTTCCTCTTCATTCCCGGAGCCGACATGCCAGTGCTCACCCTGAACCAAGTGAAGATGGTGCTGCAGATTGGCGCTGCTTACGGCCAGCCGATGACCATGGACCGCCTGAAGGAAATCGCCTTCGTGGTGGCGGGCGCGTTCGCCTGCCGCAGCCTGGCCCGCCAGGGCGCCGGGCTTGTGCCCGGGCTCGGCTGGGCGGTGAAGGGCGCCATCGGCTTCGCCGGCACCGAGGCCATGGGGCGCGCCGTGATCGAGTACTTCGAAGGCGGCGGCAACGTGGCCGGCTTGGCCAATTTGGTGAAGCGGGCCGCGAACACGGCCGCAGACGGCGCGGGAAAAGCCGCCAGTTCCCCCGCGGGCCAAACGGTCATCCGCAAGGGAGCCCAAGCGGCCGCTAAAATACTCAAGCTGTAAAAGCCCCCGACCTTCGAGGAATTTACCCGCACATGCAACACACGAACCTTTGGCCCGTCATCGAGCCGCTGCTGGCCCGCGCTGAGCGGCCGGCCCGTTACCTGAACCACGAATGGGGGGCGCAGGCCAAGCAGGACGCCGATTTCAGCTTCTGCATGGTGTACCCCGACACCTACGAGCTTGGGCAGGCAAACCAAGCGGTGCGCATCCTGGTGAACCGCGTGAACGCCACCAAGCACCTGGCGGCTGAGCGGGCGTTTTTGCCGGCGCCTGACATGATAGCCCTCATGCAAAAGGCCGGCGTGCCCCTGTTCTCGCTGGAGAGCATGGCGCCTTTGGCAGAGTTCGATGCCATCGGCATCACCTTGCCCCACGAGCTGGCCGCCACCAACGTGCTGGAAACCCTCTCGCTGGCCGGCATCCCGCTGCGCTCCGAAGAGCGCGGCGAAAACGACCCTTTGGTTTTAGGGGGCGGCCCGTGCGCCTACAATCCCGAACCCTACGCTCCCTTCTTCGACGCCATCTCAATCGGGGAGGGAGAGGAAGCGGTGCCGGAACTGCTGGGCGCCGTTCGCCGTTTGCGGCAGGAAGGGGCGCCCCGCGCCGAGATACTGCGGCAGCTGGCGCGCATCCCCGGCACCTACGTGCCGTCGCTATACCGCTGGCGCACCGAAGAGGAGGCGCAGGCGGCGGGCAGCTGGGTTGAGCCGCTGGAAGAAGGGCTGCCGTCCCAGATTGTCAAGCGCGTGTACACCCAATTCGCCGAAAGCGACGCCCACGAGCCCTGCGTCGTTCCCTTCACCGAAGTGGTGCACGACCGCTTGAACGTGGAGGTGCTGCGGGGCTGCGCCCGCGGCTGCCGTTTTTGCCAGGCGGGCATGATGTACCGCCCCGTGCGGGAGCGTACCGCCCAGAACATCGTGAACGCGGTGAAGCGAGGGCTGGCGGAAACCGGTTACGACGAGGTGTCGCTGACATCGCTTTCCTCCACCGACCACTCGCAAATCGCTGACATCCTCAAAAGCCTAAACTGCGCTTTTGACGGTTGCGGCGTGCGCATCTCGGTTCCCTCCCAGCGGCTGGACTCCTTCGGCGTGGAGATGGCTGGCCTGGTGGCGGGCCAGAAAAAGGGCGGGCTCACCTTCGCCCCGGAAGCCGGCACCCAGCGGCTGCGGGACGTCATAAACAAAAACGTCACCGAAGACGACCTGTTCGGCGCCATCGACGCCGCGTTCTCTGCCGGGTGGCGCCGCTGCAAGCTGTACTTCATGATCGGGCTGCCCACCGAAACCGACGACGACATCAAGGGCATCGCCAGCTTGGCCCAGCGCGCCTACGACCGCGCCAAGTCCAATGTGCCCCCCGACCAGCGGGGTAGCGTGCGCATGTCCGTTTCCGTTGCGGTGTTCGTGCCCAAATCCCAGACCCCGTTTCAGTGGGACGGGCAAATTTCCCCTGAGGAAACGCTGCGGCGCATCGGCCTTTTGCGCCGTTCGGTGAAGTACCGGGCAGTGGACGTGCACTGGCACGACCCGTCCACCTCTTTCGTTGAGGCGGTGATGAGCCGCGGCGGCCGCGAGGTGGCCGACTGGGTGCAGCGGGCCTGGGAAAAGGGCGCCCGTTTCGATGCCTGGACCGAGCTGTTCAACCAAGAGGCTTGGCGCGAGGCCGCCTCCGAGCTGGGGCTCAACCTCGAAGCCATCGCCCAGGCCACGTACGACACCACCCGCGTCATGCCCTGGGCCCACATCTCCTGCGGTGTAACGTCGCGCTTCCTGGCGCTGGAGCGCAAGCGGGCCCAGCAGGAAACCACCACCCCCGACTGCACTTACGAGCGCTGCACCGGCTGCGGCGCCTGCCCGTCGGTGAGCGCCGACAACCAGCTGGCGCAGCCTCGCGTGGGCCAGGGCTCCAATGCCGCGGCTGCGGTGGAACAGGAGGAAAACCATGGCTGATCCGTCCCTTTTCCGTTTGCGGGTGGTCTTCGCCAAAAGCGGCCGCCTGTGCCAACTGTCCCACTTGGAAATCGCCCGCACCCTTGAGCGCATCGTGCGCCGCGCCCAGCTGCCCTACGCCATCACCCAAGGGTTTTCGCCCCACATGAAAATCTCCTTCGGCTCGGCGCTGCCAGTGGGAGTGGGGGGAACCCGCGAGTTCTTCGACCTGTTCCTCACTTCCTATGTTAATGCCGATGTGGCGCTGAAGCAGCTGCAGCAGGCAAGCCCGGCCGACCTCATGCCGGAACAGTGCTTCTATGTGGCCGCCAGCGCGCCAGCGGCGTCGGTAGCCTTCCCGGTGAGCACCTACGAAGCGCTGCTATCCGGCCCCGCCGGCGATGTTCAGCTGCCGGAAACCGTCGCGGTGGTTCGCAAGAAGAAGGAAAGAGTGCTGCAAGTGGCCGAGTACCTGGCGGGTCCTGTGAAGCGGGCAGGGAACGCCCTCCGCTTCTCGCTGGAGGCAAAGCCCACCGGTTCGCTGCGGCCCGACGCCCTTATGCGGGAAGCCCTGCATGGCCGCAGCGACGTTGTGCTAGTATCCCTCACGAGAGTACAGCAGGTCGATGGTGACGGGAAGCCAGTGGTTTCCTAGCCAGTGCGGCCCCATGCGTGAAGGAGGAGAAGCCATGCATTCATTTACCCCGCGCGGCGTATGCTCGCGTCACATCGCCTTTGAGCTGGACGGCGACGCCCTGCGTTCGGTGCAGTTCACCGGCGGCTGCGACGGCAACTTGAAGGCCATCGCCAAGCTGGTGGAGGGAAAGCCTGCCGTCGAAGTTGCCCAGCTGCTGCGCGGCAACACCTGCGGGCCCCGCAGCACTTCCTGCGCCGATCAGCTGGCGCAGGCCATTGAAGGAGCCTTAGAGCAGCACTAGGACAACCGCTCACAATTAATATCTTTCATTGCGCGGCCGGCAATTGCATGCCGGCCGCGCAATCTCTACAATAACCATGCTAAATAGCTATTGACCAGGTAATTTGCGAAGGGGGAACAAAAGGATTTGGTTTTTTCGAGTCTGATATTCCTTTTCGTGTTCTTCGCGTTGAACTTAGCCGTTTACTTCACCGTTCCCAAGCGCTTCCGCAATCAGGTGCTGCTGGTGTTCTCGCTGGTGTTCTACGCCTGGGGCGGCCCCAAGTACCTGTTACTGCTGGTAGGGGAGACGCTCATCAGCTGGTGGTGCGGCCTGTTCATTTCCCGCCATGAAGAGCGCTCCAAAAAGCGGCTGGGCATCGTCATCGAATGCGTGGCGCTGCTGGGGCTTTTAGCCTACTTCAAGTACACCCGCTTTTTCATGGGCAACATCGCCGCCATCTTCGATGCGCCGGAGCTCATCCCTGAAATCTTCTTGCCCATCGGTATTTCCTTCTACACCTTCCAGCTCATTTCCTATGTGTGCGACGTGTACTGGGACAAGGTTCAGGCGCAGCCCACCTTCTGGAAGCTGCTGCTGTACTCGTCGCTGTTCTACCAGTGCATCGCCGGCCCCATCGTGCGCTACTCCACCGTGGCCGACGACATCGATCACCGCAAAGTGACCTCGCTCGACGTGTACGCTGGCATGCGCCGCTTCTGCATCGGCCTGGCCAAGAAGGCGGTGCTGGCCAACTCCTGCGCCTCGGTGGCCGATACGCTTCTGCCCATGGGCACCGAGGGGCTGTTCTTGCAGAACACCGCCGGCTGCTGGCTGGGCATGCTGTTCTTCATGCTGCAGATTTACCTGGACTTTTCCGCCTATTCTGACATGGCCATCGGCATGGGGCGCATGGTGGGCTTCCGGTTCCTGGAAAACTTTAATTACCCGTACCAGTGCACCTCCATCCAGGATTTCTGGCGCCGCTGGCACATCTCCCTTTCCAGCTTCTTCCGGGATTACGTGTACATCCCGCTGGGGGGCAGCCGCTGCAGCAAGCTGAAGTACGTGCGCAACATGACTGTGGTGTGGTTCCTCACCGGCCTCTGGCACGGCGCCAGCTGGAACTACATTTTCTGGGGTCTGTTCTTCTTGGTGTTCCTGCTGCTGGAGAAGTTCGTCATCGGCGGCTTTATAAAGAAGCACCGCGGGGTGGGCCACGTGTACGCCCTCATCGTGGTGTTCTTCGGCTGGGTGCTGTTCAAGTTCGAAAACTTCACCGAACTGGGGTGGGTGCTGAGCTGCATGTTCGGCCAAGCCGGCACCGGCCTTGGCGGGCTTGAAGTGCAGACCCTTCTCCTGCAGAACCTGTTTTTGCTCATATTCTGCATCGTCGCCTGCACCGAAGCCGGCAAGAAGCTGCACCTGCGCATGGGGCGCATGGCCCAGAGCAGCCCCTCTTTCCTTCGTGTTTACGGCATCACCGAAGCGCTGACGCCGGTGCTGTGCCTGCTGGTTTCCGTAGTGGCGCTTGCGGGCGCTTCCTACAACCCCTTCATCTACTTCCAGTTCTAAGCGCATCGGAAGGGGGCGAAGGATGGGACCTAAGCGAAAAGTGGGGGATGCGGCCCTAAACATGGTGAGCCAGATTCCGCTGCCGCCATCGGCTTACAGCGAAGAGGGGCAACGGGGCGCCGCGCCTGCCGCCGAAAAGCCGAAGCAGGCTCCGCGGAAGTCTTTCAGCCGACGCCAAGTTGCCTACCTCAAGAAAATGCACACGGCCGGTACCATTGCCTTCGGGGCCGTTATGGCCCTGGGCTGCTTCGCGGGGCTTCTGCTATTCGCCCACCCCAGCGTCTCCGCGTTGGAAAACCGCCAGCTCACCGAGTTTCCCGAGTTCAACGTTGGGGCTTTTTTGGACGGCTCTTACCTGGAACAGGTGGCGCTGTGGTACTCGGACACGTATCCCTTCCGCGACGCCTTGGTGGGGGCCAACTTGGATTTGCACCGGGCTTTCGGCATCAGCCCCGAAACCCAGTTAATCGGCGGCAACCGCCAGAGCGACCAGTTGCCTGATACTGGCGAAGGGGAGCCGCTGGAAACAGAAGCCGAGCCAGAAGGGCCCAAACGCGAACCGCGCGATCACGATATTTCCGAGCCGGAGGTGCGCCAGCGGGCTGCCAACATCGAGAACCAGATTTCCGATGGCATCTATGTGAACGGCAACGCCGCCTACACGCTGTACTACTTCGACAAGGGGGCCACGAAGGCCTACGCCCAAGTGATAAACGACGCCGCCAAGATGCTGGAAGGAAAAGCGGACGTCTATTCCATCGTGCTTCCCACCAACGGTGGCGTGATGCTGGATGACAGCGTGCTGGCATCTCTGGGGGTGCCCAACCAAGACCAGGCCATCGATTATTTCTACAGCTGCATGGACGACGCCATCATCACGGTGCCCACCTTCGACACCCTCTACGCCCATCGTGACGAGTACCTGTACTTCCGCACCGATTTCCACTGGACCCAGCTGGCCGCCTACTACGTGTACGAGAGCTTCTGTCAGCAGAAGGGCATCGAGCCGGCGCCTTACTTCCAATGGAAGCAGCTCAGCTTCGGGCCGTACCGCGGTGAATACGATCAACTGGTGTCCAACTCTTCGCAGCTTCTGGCCGACGAGGTGCGCGTGCGGGTGCCCGCAGGGGCGAAAACCGTCCAGTACTGGGACGACGACATGACGCTGGGAGAGCCGTCCAAAGCCTCCGTAGTGGAAGACCTGACAAACGCGCCCCCCAACAGCAACTTCTACGGCTGTTTCATCGGCGGCAACCGGGCGCTCACCTACATCGAGAACCCCACTGTCACCGACGGTTCATCGTGCCTGGTGATCAAGGACTCCTTCGGCAATCCGCTGGTTTCCACCATGGTAGACAGCTACCAGTACATCTGGTGCGTTGACTTCCGCTTCACCCATCAGAAGATGATGGATTTGGTGGAAGAGCACAACATCCAAGACGTGATCTTCGAAAACGTGCTCATGTTCGCCGGCACCTACGACTGCTCTGACCTGCTGGCCTCCATCGTGTACCCCAACGGCTATTCGATGGAGTAACGCTCAAGGTTTGTGCGCCTTCTCTTGAAAGCGCATTCGGTGCTGGTATCGCAGCGGGGGAGTCGTATAATTATCTGTCAGCACAAATACTGCAAAAAAAAGCGAAGGGAGCGAAGGCGGCGAGATGCGGGAGCACAGCTACAACAACAACATGAACCTGGTCACGCAAATCCCGCTGTCTCCCACGAGGCCCACTGGGCCGGCCAGAAAGCCCAAGGCCCCGAAGCACGCCGCGGCCGCGCAGCCCAGCGCCACCGCAGAATCTCCTTCCAAGGAAGGGGAAGGCTATGCGGCCACGCAAGGGCCAGCTGCTCTTGCGCCAGCGCAGCTGGCCGAACAACCGGGCGAAGCCGACGCCCGCGATGGTGCCCCGCCCAGAAAGAGGGCCTTCAACCGCCGCGAGGTGCGTTATCTGAAGTCCGCCCATGCCTGGGGCGTGCGCGCTTTCGGCGCCGCCATGGCGGTGGGTTGCGTGACGGGACTCCTCATTTTCGCCCACCCTGCCACCTCCCAGCTGGAGGGGCGCCAGCTTACCGCGTTTCCCGAATTCACTGTAGACGGCTTTCTGGACGGTTCCTATTTGGAGCAGGTGGCCCTGTGGTATTCGGACACCTTTCCCTTCCGCGATACGCTGGTGAACCTCGGGCAAGACCTCAAGGGGCTCTACGGCGTGCAACCGGACACCTCGCTGGTTGGGGGCAAGGTGCAAGCGGACGAGCTGCCCCCGCTCGAACCCCAGGCGCCACCGGATGAGCCGGCCCCCGACGAGCCCAAACCCGAGGACGAGGGGCCCGTAGAGGTGCCCACCGAGGACGCCATGGCGGCCGACGTGCAAAAGAACATCATGAGCGGCTTGTACGTGAAAGACGGGGCCGCTTATAGCATTTACTACTTCAGCCAAGAGGCGGTGACCAACTACACCACCGCCATCAGCAAGGCGGCTGATGCGCTGGAGGGCACAGCCGATGTTTATTCCATCATCGTGCCCAACAATTCCGCCGCCATCCTGGACGAGAGCGTGCTGGATTCGCTGGGAGGCACCAATCAGGACCAGGCGATTCGCTATTTCAACAGCCTGTATTCGCCGAACGTGCGCACCGTGCCCATCTTAGACGCGCTGCGGCAGCACCGCACCGAGTACACCTATTTCCGCACCGACCACCACTGGACGGCCCTGGGCGCCTACATTGCCTATGAGGAGTTCTGCAAGGCGAAGGGGCTGCAGCCGGTGGATTTGGACGCGCTGAAAACCATGACCTTCGACGGCTTTTTGGGCACGTTCTACACCGAGCTCAAAAACGCCGCGATGGCCGATAACCCCGATACCGTGACCGCCTACGTGCCCGAAGGCACCAACGCCATGACCTACTGGAACAAAGACGGCGACGAGGTGGAGGCGAAGGTGATCACCGACGTGACCGGTTGGAACAAGAACTCCCTCTACAACACCTTCATCGCCGGCGATCAGCCCATTTCCATCATCGAGAACCCAGCGATCACCGACGGCTCATCCGTGCTGGTGGTGAAGGATTCCTTCGGGAACGCCTTTGTGCCCTTCCTCGTGAACAACTACCAAACGGTGCATGTGATCGACTACCGCTACACCGATACCAACATCGTGGAGTACGTGAAAGAGCACCAGATCAAGGACGTGGTGTTCATGAACAATATCTCCCTAGCAGGCACCCTCACCGTTGCGGCCAAGATAGACTCCATGGTCGGGTAGTCATCTAGCGCGAAACGGTTTTCCAACGCGGCCATATCCCTTGCCCCGCCCGTCAGTCGCCGCACGGCAAGGCGCCGTATCCTTTGGGTGCCCTAACAATCATGACTTAAGGAGGTGCGCCATGAGCGTGCTGGACAAGGTAAAGGAAATGGCCGACAAGGCCGGAGATGCCATCGAAGACGCAGCCCATGATTTTGCCGACAAGGCCGAGAACTTCGCCCATGACGTGGCGGAAAAGGCAGGGGACGCCAAGGACGCCATCGTTGACAAGGCGGGCGATGCCGGCGATGCTATCGCTGACAAGGCCGGCGACATCAAAGACGCCGTGGCCGACAAGGCGGGGAATCTGAAGGATGCCGCAGCCGCCAAGGCCAAAGAGATCGGCGATAAGGCCTCCGACGCCAAAGACGCCGTTGCCGACAAGGCAGGGGATGTGCAGCAGGCCATCGCCGACAAAGCCGCTGACGCCAAGCAAGCCATTCAGGATAAAACCGGCAGCGCTCAGTAATTGAAGCCGTACCCTCCAGCGCCCCGTTTAACGGCGGGGCGCTTTTGCGTTGAGCAGGGCATTTACCGTTCGCCGGCGCGAAAACAGAACTTTTCAAAATTAGGGCTTGTGTTCCCATTTTCTTGTGCGTATAATTATCGAGCTGTCGCAGCACGGGGTGTTAGCTCAGTTGGTTAGAGCGCCGGCCTGTCACGTCGGAGGTCGCGAGTTCAAGTCTCGTACATCCCGCCATTCAACACCAAAACAGGAGCCATTTAGGCTCCTGTTTTTTTATTCCTCCAGGTTAAGAATCCCTCATCCGCAATATCGTTCAAGCTTTCACCGCGTTCATGCCCTAGGGTTTTCTCGCTGACAACAGGACATGGCATAAGTCAGCATATAAACTTGTTGGAAGTCCATCCTTTACGCGACGATCCAGAGCGAGAGAGAGAGGGGGGGGGGAGCGATACGCATGCCAGTAGCATCGGGCAACAAACCATCAGAAGAGCCTTGCTGCACCGTCGTTCCCGTTCCCGTGCTTGGCGGGGAGAGAAGGTCCTACAGCGGATTCGCCCAGCCATTCGCCGCGCATTCTCACAGATACTACGTGATTGGCCGTGTGCGCCAGGGGTCGCGTATTCTTGAGCTTAACGGGCGCGCTCTGCGTATCGGCCCAGGCGATCTAATAGTGTTCAATCCGGGGGACGTTCACGGTTGCAGCCACGACGGCGACGAGCTCTTCGCCTACGACAGCGTCACCATCGCTTCTGACAGGCTCGATAACGCAGTTCTTGTTTATCCGGACAGCGATGCGATGGTCGCCGGGGAAGCGTTTGAGGCCCTCATGGAGGCGCTTGATGGCAACGCCGATGAGGAAGTGATGGAGCGGGCTCTATACCTGGCAAACCTCTTGGAGTCCGATAAGGCCGAGCATCGTCCTGTCGCGGCGCACGACAATGCCGCTCTTCGCGCGTATGCGCACCTCCTTGGCCACCTGGCAGAACCGGTTTCCATAAAAGATCTGGCCGCGGATGAGGGCATCTCGGAATATACCCTTATCCGCGCGTACCGCCGCCGCTTCTCCATCACTCCGCTTCAGCACCTCATGTCTCTTCGCATCGAGTGCGCCCGCGAACTCCTAGCGCAAGGAGCAGCGCCCTCCGATGTCGCAGCACAGACGGGCTTCGCTGACCAAGCCCATTTAACCCGCACGTTCAAGCAACGCCTCGGAACAACCCCAGCCGCATACCGCAAGATGACCTCAAAAAGCTCACGCTAACGAGACGCCACCTCATGGCATTCTTCACCGTTTTTCGGTGCCAATAGCTGCGGTTTGGTTTCCTCGGGCTTTCTGCCGGGGTGTTAGGGTGGGGCGCGTGGGCTTCGCTATAATGCTTCAGGTTTATATTTCGCGAAGTGAAAGCCCCAAGTAAAACATGATTCTGCAAACCGAACATATTTCTAAATCCTACGGCGGACGACAGCTGTTCCACGACGTTACCTTCAAGCTGGAAGAATTCGACCGTCTGGCGCTGGTGGGCCCTAACGGCGCCGGCAAAACCACGCTGCTGAACATCATCGCCGGCAAAAACGACCCGGACGAGGGGCGCATCCTCACTGCGAAGGGGGCCCGTGTGGGCTACCTGGAGCAGGAGGCCATCGAGATGCCCGACCGCCCCATCTTCGAAGAGGTGCTGTCCTCGCAGGTGGAAGTGCTGGAGGCCGAACGGCGCCTTCACAAGTTGGAGGCGGAACTGGGGGCCAACCCCACCGAGGCGCAGCTGGCCGCCGCCGGGCGCGCCCGCGACGCTTACGAGCGCATGGGGGGCTACTCCCTTGAGGCGAAGGTGCGCGGCGTGCTGTTCGGCCTGGGATTCAAAGAAGCCGACCTGGCCCGCTCCACCAACAACTTCTCCGGCGGCTGGCAGATGCGCATAGCCCTCTCGAAGCTGCTGATTCGCAATCCGGAAATCCTGCTGCTGGACGAGCCCACCAACCACCTGGACCTGGAGTCGGTGAAATGGCTGGAGGGCTTTTTGCGCGGCTACGAGGGCACCGTGATCGTGGTGAGCCACGACCGCGCCTTCATGGACAACACGGTGGACCGCGTGGCGGAGATCGATAATGGGGAAGTGCTGCTGTACAAGGGCAACTACAGCGCTTACCTGAAGCAGCGCAAAGAGCGGCTGGAGCTGCTGCGGGCCCAAAAGGCCAAGCAGGACGAAGAGCTGTCGCACCTGGAGGCCTTCGTGGAGAAGTTCCGCTACAAGGCCACCAAGGCAAAGCAAGCGCAAGACCGCCAGAAGCGCATCGACAAGATAATGGAGAACCGCATCGTCATCCCGGAAGAGAAGAAGACGGTGCACTTCAACTTCCAACAGCCCCCGCGCACCGGCGACATGGTGGTGCGCGGCACCGACATCGTGAAGCGCTTCGGCGACAAAACCGTGTACGACGGCCTGGACTTCACCCTGTACCGCGGCGACAAGGTGGCGCTGGTGGGCCCCAACGGCGCCGGCAAGTCCACGCTGCTGAAGATGATCGCCGGCGTGCTGGCCCCCGACAGCGGCACCATCGACTACGGGGTGCACGTGGAGCTGACCTACTACGCGCAGCACCAGCTGGAAGAACTTCACGCCGGCAACACCGTGTTCGAGGAGCTGGACCGGGTGGCCCCCGGCTGGACCATCTCGCAGGTGCGCACGCTTCTGGGCGCGTTTCTGTTCACCGGCGATGCGGTGGACAAGAAGGTGGGCGTGCTGTCCGGCGGCGAGAAAAGCCGCTTGGCGCTGGCGAAGATGCTGGTGGCGCCTAAGCCGCTGCTGTGCCTGGACGAGCCCACCAACCACCTGGACATCTCCAGCGCCGACATCCTGGAGCAGGCGCTCGTCCACTTCGACGGCACCATCGTGTTCATCACCCACGACCGCCATCTCATCCGCAACGTGGCCAACCGCATCATCGAAATAGCGCCGGGGAAGGTTACCAACTACGACGGCGACTACGACTACTACCTGTTCAAGTCGGGGCAGCTGGACACCTTGAGCCCGGCGGAGCGTTCGCTGGTGGACGATTTGTTCGAAGGGGAGGAGCCAAAGGGCAAAACCGCCGCCAAGCCGAAGGGCGCCGGCCCAGGCAAAGTGGTGGCGGTGAACAAGCACGGCAAGAAGGCGCCGGAACCGAAAGCGCCCCAGCCCCTCACCGCCCCCAAAGAGAGCGCTCCCAAAACCAAGGAACAGAAGCGGCGCGAAGCGGAAGCGCGCAATCGCGCCTACGCGGTGCTGAAGAACCAGCGCAAACGGCTGGCGGTGCTGGAAGCACAGCTGGACAAGGACAACGCCCGCATGGACGAGCTGCTGGCCTTGATGGCCGATCCGGACTTCTACATCAACGAATCCGCCTCCACCGACGCCATCGCCGAACACGCAACGCTGAAAAAGCGCATCGCCGAGGCGGAAGAGGAGTGGTTCGCCCTCACCGAGGAAATCGAAGAGGAAATGACCCGCCAGCAGGAAGGGGCGTGAGGGCGCTCGTGAACATCGTGCTGATCGAGCCGGAAATCCCCCAGAACACTGGCAACATCGCCCGCACCTGCGTCGTTACCGGGGCCACGTTGCACCTGGTGGAGCCGATGGGGTTTCGCCCCACCGAGCGCAACCTGAAGCGCGCCGGCTGCGACTACTGGAATGACGTGGAAATCGTGCGGTGGCCTTGCGCTGAGCAGTTCTTCGCCGCCCACGGCGAGGACGAGCTGCACCTGTTCACCGGCAACTGCAGCACCGCCTACACGGATGCCTCTTACGGCGCGGACACTTTTCTGGTGTTCGGGCGCGAAAGCCGCGGGCTAGAGGAGCGTTGGCTTGAGCAGTTCGCCGCCCGCTGCGTGCGCATCCCCATGCGGGAAGGGCAGCGGTCGCTGAACCTGTCGAACGCGGTGGCCATCGGCGCATACGAGGCACTGCGGCAGCAGGGCTTCGCCGGGCTTTGCTAAAAAAGGGAAGAGGGGCCTGCAAGTAAGCCGCATTCCCTGCGCACAATTGGCGAAGACGGGGCGGCAGCGGGGCAAATGAGGTAAACTAACGGGCTATGTCTAACGAGATTCAATACATACTTGCCATGGTGCTGAGCTTTGTGCCGGCACTGGTGTGCCACGAGGCGGCCCACGGATTCGCCGCTTACAAACTGGGAGACCCCACCGCAAAGCGGGCCGGGCGGCTCTCGCTTAACCCGCTGCGCCACATCGACCCCTTCGGCACGGTGATTCTGCCGGCCATGTTGATGCTGATGCACATGCCGGTGTTCGGCTACGCGAAGCCGGTGCCCTACAACCCCGGTTACTTTAAAGACCCGCGCAAGGGCGACCTCATCACCGGTCTTGCCGGGCCGGCCGCCAACTTGGTGCTGGCGCTGGCTGGGGCGGGGCTGGCCTGGGCGCTCTTGGGCACCGCGCTCACCGGCGCCTTGTCAAACCCGGTGTTCGAGTGGTTCTACCTCATGTACCTGCCCACCTTCACCCTCATCAACCTCTTCCTCATGTTCTTCAACCTGCTGCCCATCCCGCCGTTGGACGGCTCGTCCATCTTCGCCATCCTCATTCCGGCGAAGTACCTGCCCAAATACTACGAGATCCAGCGTTACGCCTTCCCGGTGTTCATGATGGCGGTCATTTTGCTGCCCTACCTGTTCCACGTGAACCCCTTCGGGTGGTATTTCGACGTCACCGCCTACAACCTGGCCAACCTCGTGTACCCGTTCCCCATCGCCTAAGGGCCGCAGATGTCGTATCGCGTGAAAATCGAGAACTTCGACGGCCCATTCGAGCTGCTGCTTTCGCTGGTGAGCAAAGATAAGGTGGATATCGGCTCCATCTCCATCACCGAAATCGCCGACCAGTACCTGGCGGAAATCCAGCGCTTGAAGGCGCTGGATTTGAATGTGGCCAGCGACTTCTTGCTGGTGGCGGCCACGCTTCTGGAAATCAAAGCCCAAAGCCTTCTGCCCAAACCGCAAATCGAGCTGGACGAGGACGTGGCGGAGCTTTCCCCCAACGAGGCGCGGGACATCCTTGTGGAACGGCTGATGAACTACAAGAAGTACAAGAACGCCGCCGGCGCCCTGTACGAGCGCTTCGAAGCGGAAGGGCGTATGCACAGCCGCCCCTTCGGGCCCGATGCCGTGTTTTTGCAGGTGATGCCCGACTTCCTGAAGGGCGTCACCACCGACGCCCTGGGACTGATGGCTGCCGGCTCTTACGCGCGGCGCGAGGTGTTTCTACTGGAAAGCGAGCACATCGCCGCGAAACCGCTGCCAGTGGAGGTGCACGTGCGCGCCATCCATCAGCGCATCCGCAACAAAAAGCATCTGAAGTTCAGCGAGCTGGTAACCGAGGACACGCCAACCGAAGTGCTGGTGGTGACGTTTCTGGCGCTGTTGGAGCTGTTCAAGCGGGCCATGGTGCACCTGAACCAGCCCAACCCCTTTGGCGACATCATGGTGGACTACATCGAAGGATCGGGCGAACTGGTGCTTGACGAACAGCACGGCCTGACATCTATCGAGGAATAGGGAAGGACGAGAGCCTTGTTTCAGGGAATAACCGAAGCGGACCTGCCCGGGGCGCTGGAAGCCCTCTTGTTCGTGACCGACCAACCGGTGAGCGCCGTTACCCTGGCCGAAATGCTGGAGTGCGACGTGAGCCTGGCGGAAAGCGCCCTTCTGGCGCTGCAGGAGCAGCTGACCAGCGGAAACCGCGGCATCCAGCTGCGGGAGGTGGCCGGCGGCTGGCGGCTGTTCACCCACCCCGCCTACCATGAGCTGATCGAGAAGTACGTGGTTTCCTGGGACACCCGCAAGCTTTCGGCGGCCGCCATGGAAACGCTGGCCATTGTGGCCTATTCCCAGCCGGTCACCCGCGGCCAGGTGGCCTCGGTGCGCGGTGTGAACTCCGACAGTCCCATGAACTCCCTGGTGGAAAAGGGGCTGCTGCGGGAAATGGGGGTGGCCGACGCCCCTGGCAACCCGGTGCTCTACGGCACCACTCGCACGTTTTTGGAGAAGTTCGGGCTGCGCTCGGTGGCAGATCTTCCCGACTTGGCGCAGTTCGTGCCCGACGAGGCCACCCGGCGCTTGGTGGCGGAGCGGCTGTCGGCCGTGCGCGTGCAGGTGGAAGCGGTGCCGGACGGAGAGGACGCCCCAGATGCCGAGGGGCTGCAAGCGCCTGCCCCCCAAGGCACGGAAGACGGCGCCGGCGCGCCTTTGGAAGACGCTGCCCGCGCCGCGGTGACCGCCGCCTTCACGGCACTTAGCGGCGCGGTGGAAAAGATCGACTTCGACACCCTGGTGTTCGAGACCGACGATGAGTAGCCCAGAGGCCCAGCGGCTTCAGAAGTACCTGGCCCGCAGCGGCGTGGCATCGCGGCGCGCCTGCGAGCAGCTGATAGCCCAAGGGCGCGTGACGGTGAACGGCGCCGTGGTTTCGCAACCGGGCACCACCGTGGTGCCGGGCGCCGACGAGGTTGCGCTGGACGGGGCGGTGGTGAGGCCGCCGGAAAGCTCCGTAGCGCTGATGCTGCACAAGCCCCCGCGGGTGCTCACCACCATGGACGACCCCCAAGGGCGCGCCACCGTGGCATCGCTGGTGCCCGCCGAGCAATATCCGGGGCTTTTCCCCGTGGGGCGCCTGGACGCCGACACCACCGGCCTTCTGCTGTTCACCAATGACGGGCAACTGGGCAACAGCCTCATCCATCCGCGGCGCCATGTGGAGAAAACCTACCTTGCCCTGGTGGAAGGGCAGCCCACGGAACCGCAGATGGAGGCGCTGCGAAACGGCGTTCTGCTGGAAGACGGTCCCACGCTGCCGGCCCGCGGGCGCGTTCTGCCGCTGTCCCAGGCCCGCACCGTTGCCGCCCAGCTGGGATGGAGCCTGAAGGGCGGCCGCCGCATCGTGGAGCTGACCATCACCGAAGGCCGCAACCGGCAGGTGAGACGGATGTTGGCGGCGGTGGGGCACCCGGTGCTGCAGCTGCACCGTTGCAGCTTGGCGAGCCTCACGTTGGGGGATTTGGCGCCGGGCCAATGGCGGCTGCTCGCCGATGGGGAAGTGGCCGAGCTGGCCGCCTGCGCGGGCGACTGCTAAGGTTTGAAATTTGCCGAGTCATCCGGTTATTTTTACGGAAAGGGAAACGGGACGAACAGTGAAAGCGGAACAATCGCATTGCACTAACCTGGGATTTGAATCCATCTGCGTCATCGGCCTGGGGCTCATCGGGGCCTCGTTTGCCGGCGCGGTGAAGGAGGCGAACCCCGCTGTTCACGTGGTGGGCGTGGACACCGACGCGCCCACTTTGGCAATCGCCGAAGAAAAGGGCTGGGCCGACCGGGCCCTGCTGCCCACCGACGAAGCGCTGGCCGATCACTTGGCGAACAGCTGCCAGCTGGCGGTGATCGCCACTCCGGTGGCGGCGGTGGACGACTACTTCCGCCTGTTGGCCGACTGCGGCTTCTCCGGCGTGGTGACCGACACCATCTCCACCAAGGCCCACATCTTGGAAGCCGCCGAACTGCTGCTTCCCGCCAGCTGCGATTTCATCCCCGGGCACCCCATGGCCGGCTCGGAACAGAGCGGCATCGCCGGCGCCCGGGCCGACCTGTTCAAGGGCATCAACTGGATCCTGTGCCCCGACAGCGCCACGGTGCCGGAGAATTTCCAGCATCTGCACGAGCTGATAACCGGCATCGAGGCGCGCGTGGTGTCGCTGCCCCGCGAAGAGCACGACGAGGCGGTAGCCATCGTCAGCCATGTGCCCCATATGGTGGCGGCCTGCCTGATGCAGCTGGCCAGCAACCACGCCGACGATTCCCAGTCGCTCATGCGGCTGGCGGCCGGCGGCTTCAAGGACACCACCCGCATCGCCGCCGGCTCCCCGAAGCTGTGGTGCGGCATCGCTTTCGACAACGCCCAGGCGCTTTCCGAAGGTCTGGATGAGATGGGCTCCATCATCCGCCAGTTCTCCGAGGCGCTTGAAGCGGGCGACCGGGGCCGCTTCACCGCACTGCTGCAACAGGCCAGCGACGCCCGCCGCAGCCTGCCGGCCGCTTGGGTGCCCTCCACCGACAAGCTGCTGGAGGTGCGCATCCCCATGATCAACCGTAACGGCGTGGTAGCGGAAGTGACCACCATCGCCAGCGCCGCCGGCTGCAACATACAATCAATCGAGATCGACCACATCAGCGAGGGCAACGCCGTGCTTTCGCTGGTATTGACCGACGAGGGGAATGTGGGCAAACTGTCCATCGACCTCATCAATGCCGGTTACTCCGTATCGTTTAGCCCCCTCATGGTTAAGGAGCATGCCCATGTCGAGTGATGACGTGCAAGTGATAGAGCCGCTGAGCGGCCCGCTTTCCGGCACCGCCACGGTGCCGGGCGACAAGTCCATCTCCCACCGCGCCGTGCTGTTCTCCGCCATGGCGGAAGGTACGTCCCAGCTCTCCGGCGTGCTGGACTCCCAGGACGTGCGCTCCTCCATGAGCGCCGTGGCCCAGCTGGGGGCGAAGGTGGACCTTTCGGTACAGGAAGACGGCAGCCTGGCCGGCACTGTGGAGGGCTGGGGCGCCGCCGGCCCCGCGCAGCCCCAAGGGCCCATCGACTGCGGCAATTCCGGCACCACCGTGCGGTTGCTGATGGGCATTTTGGCCCCATGGCCCATCACAGTGACGCTGGACGGCGACAGTTCGCTGCGCCGTCGCCCCATGCGCCGCATCACCGCCCCCCTCATGAAGATGGGGGCAAAGTTCGCGCCGGCGGGCCAAGAGCTGCTGCCCATAACGGAAACCGGCACCCCGGCCCTGCGCGCCATCACCTACGATGCGCCCATGGCATCGGCCCAGCTGAAAACGGCCGTGCTGCTGGCGGGGGTTTTCGCCGACGGCACCACCACGGTGAACGAGCCGGCGCCCTCCCGCAACCACACCGAGCTGATGCTGCCGGAGTTCGGCGTGGCCACCACGGCCGCCACCCGCACCGCTTCGGTGACCGGCCCCAGCACCTTGAGCGCCAGCACGGTGCACGTGCCCGGCGATCCCTCGTCGGCCGCCTTCCTGGCGGCGGCGGCGCTGCTGAAGCCGGGCAGCTCCATCTGCATCAAGAACGTGTCACTGAACCCCGCCCGCATCGGTTTCCTGCGCACGCTGGAGCGCATGGGGGCCAACGTGGAAGAACGCCACGAGGGGCAGGAGGGCAAAGAGCCCAACGGCTCCATCACCGTAACCTACACCCCGCAGCTGCGGGGTTGCGAAATTCCCGCCCAGCACATCGCGTCGCTGATCGACGAGATTCCCGTGCTCGCGCTGGTGGCGGCCCATGCCCACGGCGTCACCGTCTTCAAAGAGGTGGGGGAGCTGCGGGTTAAGGAAACCGACCGTTTGGCCGCCATCATCGAAGGGCTGGAACTTTTGGGGGTGGATGCCTGGGAAGAGGGGAACAACCTTCTGATAGAGGGCAACCCGCAACTGGAGGTGCCCGAAGGGCTGGTGTTCGATTCCCATGGCGACCATCGCCTGGCCATGACCTGGGCCCTTGCGGGGCTGTGCGGCAACCGGCCCGTGGGGGTGCGCGATTTCGGCGCCGTGGCAGTGAGCTACCCCCGCTTCCTCGAAGATATCAAAAGATTGGAGCGCTAGATGATCATCGCCATCGACGGCCCTTCCGGGGCCGGAAAGTCCACGGTCGCGAAGGCAGTGGCCAAGAAACTGGACTTCGACTGCCTGGACACCGGCGCCATGTACCGGGCGGTGGCCTGGATGGCCCAGCACCGCGGCGTTGAACTGGACGACGCCGCCGGCCTTGAGGACATCGCCCGAAACTGCCCCATCTCCTTCGGCCGCGACGGAGGCGCCCAGACGGTGGCCATCGATGGCGTTGACGTGACCAGCGCCATTCGCACCGCCGCCATCGACCGCGCCGTCAGCCCGGTTTCCGCCTGCCCTGCGGTACGGGTTGCCCTGGTGGACCAGCAGCGGCGCATCGGCCGCGCGGGCAATTACGTGGTGGAGGGCCGCGACATCGGCACGGTGGTGTTCCCCGACGCCGAAGTGAAGGTGTTCCTCACCGCCAGCCCCGAAGAGCGCGCTCATCGCCGCGTGCGCCAGAACGTAGACCGCGGCGTGGGCTCCATCGACTACGAAATCGTGTTGGCGGACATCATCCGCCGCGATGACATCGATTCCAATCGCGCCGCCTCGCCGCTGAAACCGGCCGCGGACGCCGTGCACATGGATTCCACCGGCACCTACATCGAGGACGTGATCGACCAGATTTGCGGGCTGGCCCGCAAGAAGGGCGCCCAAGGGGATGAGGCCCGGTGAGCCTGTTCATGCCCCAAAGCGAGATGTGGGACCTGCCGCTCCCCGGCGAGCGGGGGCAGCGGCACATTCCCCATTGGTTCGGGAACCTTGCTTTCGCGGTAGTCGGGTTCCTGTGCAAGCTGCTGTGGCGCTACCGGGTGGACGGCCGCGAGAACCTGCGCGCTTTCAAAGACGTGAGCGGCGTTTTGGTGGTGTGCAACCACACCTCGTTTTTGGACGTGGTGTTCATGTACCTCTCTGCCCGCCCCTCCCAGTGGATTCGCCTGATGGGGCGCGATTCGCTGTTCGACAACGCCGGCGGCCTTCTGGGCCAGGCCCTCTCGCGGGTTGGGGCGTTTCCGGTGAAGCGGGATTCCGCCGACCGGGGCGCCATCAAACGGGCCACTTCCATGCTGAAGAGCGGCGAGCTGGTGGGCATCTTGCCGGAAGGCACCCGCCGCGGCCGCGGCACCGCCGAAATGAAGCTGCATTCCGGCGCCGCCTTCATCGCCCGCATGGGCAAAGCGCCCATCCTGCCCATGACGGTGCGCAACGCCGAGCTGGTGAAGCAGAAGGGCAAATGGCTCCGCTTCCCCAAGATCACCGTCGAATTCGGCCAACCGCTGCTGGTGGGCGACTTCGACTTTTTTCCCAAAGAGGAGCGGCTGGACGCCTGCACCTGGTACGCCATGCGGGAATGCTTCGCGCTTTCCCAGCGCATTCCCGCCGAGGAGGTGGACATGGCCGCCCTGTTCCCTTCCGCCAAAGACTACAGCGCCGCCTTCGCCGAGCACCCGGTTGAGCGCCACAGCTCAGCCGAGGTGGCTGCCGCGCTGGCCAAGGCGAAACAGGAGAAGCAGTGAAGGTGCTGAGGGCCCAGTGCGCCGGGGCCTGTTACGGCGTGCAGCGGGCATTGGACGCCGCGTTTGAGGCCAACGAGCAGCACGACCAGGTGTTCACCTGGGGGGCGCTCATCCATAACCCTCAGGTGGTGGAAGAACTGGAACGGGAGGGCATCGAAGTGGCCCGCTCCTTAGAGCAGCTGCCGGAGGGCTCCACCGTTATCGTGCGCAGCCACGGGGTGCCCCCCAGCGTGCTGCGGGCCCTTAAGGGGGCCGGCGCCGCCGTGGTGGATGCCACCTGCCCCTACGTGGCCCGCGCCCAGAAGGCGGCCGCGCGGCTGGCGCGAGAAGGCTGCCGGGTCATCATCGTGGGGGAGGCGGGCCATCCGGAAGTGGAGGGCATAGCCGCCTTCGCCGCCGAAGCCGGCGGAAAAGCCGATGTGGTGGGCAGCCCCGCCGACGTGCCCGAAGGCCTCTACGACCCCATCGGCGTTGTGGTGCAGACCACCCAGCGGCGGGAAAACCTCGATGCAGTGCTGGGGCAGCTGAAGGCCCAGGGGCTTGAACCCCGGGTGATGGACACCATCTGCGCCGCCACCGCCGAACGGCAAGAGTCGGCGGCGAAGGTGGCGGCAGAGGCGGACGCCATGGTGGTGATAGGGGGGCGCAACTCCTCCAACACCACGCGCCTGGCGGAAATCTGCGCCGCTGCCGCACCCCACACCTACCATGTGGAATCGGCAGCCGAGCTTGACCCTGCGTGGTTTTCCGGCTGTGCCACGGTAGGGGTGACCGCCGGCGCCTCCACCCCCGAATCCCAAATTCACGCGGTGGAGCAGAAGCTGCGGGAGCTTTAATGATCTACCCCAGCGCCGACATCGAGAAATCCGCCTGCGACAGGGCCGCGAAAACCGCCCCGCGGGCCCGCATCGCCGCAGTGGAAGAGGGAAGCCCCGCCTGGGACGCCGGATTCGAGCCCGGCTGCTACCTGACCAGCGTGGACGGCCAACCGTTGCGCGACATCATCGACTGGCGCTGGCTTTCCGACGGAGACGCCATCGAGGTGGGCTACATCGACCTGGACGGCGAAAACGGGGAAGTCGAGCTGGAGCGCGAGCCGGGGGAGAGCTGGGGCTTCGAGTTCGCCGATGCCCTGTTCGATTCCGTGAAAACTTGCCGCAACGGCTGCATCTTCTGCTTCATGCAGCAACTGCCCCGCGATGTGCGCGGTTCGCTGGTGCTGCGGGACGACGACTTCCGCCTCAGCTTCCTGCAGGGCACCTTCGTCACCCTCACCAACCTGTCGGCCGAAGACGAAGAGCGCATCAAAGAGCAGTTCATTTCCCCGCTGCGGGTTTCCCTGCACGCCGCCAACCCGGAGGTGCGCCGCCGCATCATAGGGCGCCACGCCGACTGGGGGCTGGCGGCGCTGGAGCGGCTGCTTGACGCGGGCATCCAGGTGCATGCGCAAATTGTGCTGATGCCCGGCATCAACGATGGCGACGTACTGAGAGAAACTCTGGAGTGGGCCTGGCAGCGCCCCAACATCCTTTCGGTGGGCATCGTGCCGTTGGGGTTCACCAAGCACCAAACCCGTTTCGAGAAGAGCTTCACCGCGCCGCAGGACGCACGGGCGGTGATCGAGGCCATAGGACCCTTCCAGCAACAGGCCCGGGCCGAACGGGGCAACCCTTGGGTGTACGCCGCCGACGAGTTCTACGGCAACGCCTTCGGCGCCGCCACCCCCGAGCAGGTGCCCCCCGCCAGCGACTACGGCGATTACGAGATGTTCGAAGACGGCATCGGCATCATCCGCTCTTACGTGGACGAGTTTCGCGAGGCGCAGGAAAACGGCCTCATGGCCCGTTGCGCCGAAGCGCTGAAGGCGGCCGATGCGCACCCCCGTTACATCATCGGCGAGGCGATGCAGCCCTTCCTCGACCGGATGCTGGAGGAGAGCCCCCTTCGCGGCCACTTGAGCGCCCTCACCGTGGCCAACCGCTACTTCGGCGGCAACGTGAACGTGACCGGCCTGCTCACCGGCCAAGACATCGCGGCCGCCATCGCCGCGTCGCCGGATGAGGGCCCCTTCCTCATACCCTCGGTGGTTTTCAACCATAACGGCGTGACGCTGGATGACATGAGCGTATCCGCCATCGAAAAGGCGGCGGGAAAACCGCTTACGGTGGTATCCTGTAATCTAAATGCGTATTTGAACGAGATAATCGCGCTGGCAGCGCACGCTTAGAAGCCGCTGCACCCAGCGAAACCGAACAGAAGGGATCAGCCCCATGCCCTTGCCCATCGTAGCCATCGTCGGCCGCCCCAACGTGGGCAAATCCACGCTGGTGAACCGCATAGCCCAAATTGACGAGGCCATCGTGCACGAAATGCGCGGCGTCACCCGCGACCGCAGCTACCACAACGCCGACTGGAACGGCGTGGACTTCAAGCTCATCGACACCGGCGGTATCGAGGTGGGCAGCGACGATTCGTTCCAAGGCTCCATCACCGCCCAGGCGCTGGAAGCCGCCCGCCAAGCGGACGTGATCATCTTCGTGGTGGACGGCAAGGTGGGCGTCAACGCCGACGACGAGGAAGTGGCCCGCATCCTGCGCAAGGCGAAGAAGCCGGTGCTGTTGGCGGCCAACAAGATGGACAGCACCAAGCATGAAGACCAGCTGTGGGAGTTCTACCAGCTGGGGCTGGGCGATCCTTGGCCGGTTTCCGCCATGCACGGCCACGGCACCGGCGACTTGCTGGACGAAGTGGTGAAGCACCTGCGCGAGCTGGAAGTAGTGGGGGGCGAAGACGAGGTGGAGGCCATCAACGTGGCCATCATCGGACGGCCCAACGCGGGCAAGTCCTCTCTCACCAACCGCCTCACCGACAACGACCGCTCCATCGTGTCGGACGTGGCCGGCACCACCCGCGACGCCATCGACACCCTGGTGGACCACGAGGGCACCCTGTACCGCATCGTGGACACCGCCGGCCTGCGCCGCAAAAGCCAGATAGACGAGGACGTGGAGTACTACGGCTTCGTGCGGGCCATGCGCGCCATCGACCGCGCCGATGTGGCCCTTCTGGTAGTGGATTCCTCCATCGGCCTCACCAACGAGGACCAGCGGGTGGCCGGCTACGCCGCCGAGCGCGGCTGCGCCATGGTCATCGTGCTGAACAAGTGGGACCTGGTAGAGGGCCCCGACGAGAAGCAAAAGATCCGCGATCGCATCGCCGACCGCATGACGTTCGTGGGCTACGCCCCGGTGGTGGCCATCTCGGCCCTCACCGGCAAGAAAGTGCAGCGCATCTGGGACGCCGTGGAGGAGGCCTTCGCTAACTACTCGCAGGTCATCCCCACTGGCAAGCTGAACGCCTTCCTCACCACCATCCGCGAGAGCGGCCACACGGTGTCGAAGGGCAAGGCCATCCTGCGCATGAAGTACGTCACCCAAACGGCCACCAAGCCGCCGCGGTTCACCTTCTTCTGCAACCGCCCCGACGTGGTGGACGACAACTACGAGCGGTACTTGGAAAACCGGTTGCGGGCGGCCTTCCCCCTCACCGGCACTCCCGTTCGGCTCCGCTTCAAGAAGAAGGACTAGCCCATGCTGCTCATCCACCTCTTCGAGGCGCTGCTCTTCGTCGCTTGCTTTTTGCTGGGTTCCATCCCTTGGGGCGTGATCATATCGCGGGTGTTCTACCGCCGCGACATCCGCGAGAGCGGCTCGGGCAACATCGGCTCCACCAACGCCCTGCGCACGCTGGGGAAAAGGGGAGGGGCCGCCGTGTTCCTGCTGGACTTCGGCAAGGGCCTTCTAGCGGGCGCTCTGGGGCTTGCCGTGGCAAACTGGCTGCAAGGGGCCCTGTTCGACGGCGTACCCGGGGCGCTGGCGGTGGGATACTCCATGCACCTGAGCGGCGACGAGGCCATCCTTGCCGGCGCCGCCACCATTCAGCGCACCTGCACCGTGGCCGCCTTCATGGCCGCCACCCTGGGGCACATCTTCACCCCTTGGCTGAAATTCAAGGGGGGCAAGGGCATCGCCGTTGCGGTGGGGGCCCTGTTCATCACCTTCGGCCCCGCGGCAGCGCTGGTGGAAATCGCCATTTTCGCCGTTGTGGTGGCCCTTACCCGCTACGTTTCCGCCGGGTCGCTGGCAGCCGCCTGCGGCTGCCCATTCATTGCGCTCTTCGTGTTCTGGGGGCACCCGCTGTCCGTAGCCGCCTGCCTGGTAACGGCGCTGGTGGTCATCTGGGCCCATCGGGGCAACATCAAGCGACTGGCCGACGGCACCGAGCGCAAGCTGGGGCAGAAGGCGGCTTAGCGCCCCGCTCCGCCATCTGAAGCATCGTTTCGAAAGAGGGTTTCCATGGCCATAGTATCTGTCATCGGCGCCGGATCGTGGGGCACCGCCCTGGCCCAGACCATTGCCGCCAACGGCCACGAGGCGCGGCTTTGGGCCCGCAAGCCCGAAGTGGCCCACCACATCAACAGCCACCACGCAAACCCCCGCTACCTCACCGACGCCCGCCTCTCGGAGAACGTGCGGGCCACCGCTTCCCTAAAGGATTGCCTTGAAGGGGCCGATGCAGCCCTCATCGTCACGCCTTCGCAGCTGCTGCGCACCATGGCCGGCCAGATGCGGCCCTTCTGCCCGCCGCAGCTGCCCATCGCCGTGTGCAGCAAAGGCATCGAGGAGGGAACCGGGGCGCTGCCCCTGCAGGTGCTCACGGAAACCTTGGGGGCGCTGGAGCGACTGGCGGCGATATCGGGCCCCAATCACGCCGAAGAAGTGGTGAACGGGGTGCCGTCGGCCACGGTGGCCGCCAGCTGCGTGGCCTCCACCGCCCGCACCTTCCAAGACCTGCTGGCCAACCCGCGGTTTCGCGTGTACGACTCGCGCGATCCGGTGGGAGTGGAGATATGCGCCGCCTACAAGAACATCATCGCCATCGCGGTGGGGCTGAGCTACGGTTTAGGGTTCGGCGACAACACCGCCGCCACCATCATCACCCGCGGATTGGCGGAGATGAGCCGCCTGGTAACCGTTGCCGGCGGCGACGCCCTCACCTGCATGGGGCTGGCCGGGGCCGGGGACGCCGTGGTCACCTGCATGTCGCGCCATTCCCGAAACCGCCGCTTCGGGCAAGACTACCTTGCCTGCGGCCGCAGCCTGGAGGATTTCTCCGCCGACACCCACATGGTGGTGGAAGGGGCCCAGGCCTGCAAGAACGTGGAGGTGCTGGAGCGCTTCTTTGGCCTTGAGCTTCCGCTGTGCGACGGCGTTCGCGCCATAACCTGGGAAGGGGTTTCCCCGAAGGACGTGGTGAGGGAATTGGTGGATCGCCCCCTGAAGAGCGAGTTCTAACGCTCCCTGGGCCCCCGCAGGCCGAACCTTGCGCCCAGCGCGCCCCTGCTCAGGTAAAATTCATGCTGTTTCGCCCACCAAACCGCGCCTGCGGTTTCAACAGCATAGGAGAAGGCTGACATGAGCAGGGTTTACAATTTTTCCGCCGGTCCCGCAGTTCTACCCGAAGTGGTGCTGCGCCAGGCAGCCGCTGAAATGCTCGATTACCAGGGAACGGGCATGTCCGTGATGGAGATGAGCCATCGCTCGAAGCCCTTCGCCTCCATCATCGAAACCGCCGAGGCGGACCTTCGCGAACTTATGGCCATCCCCGACAACTACAACGTGTTGTTCTTGCAGGGCGGTGCCACCCAGCAGTTCGCCGCTATCCCCATGAACCTCATGCAGAACAAGGTGGCCGACTACATCGTTTCCGGATCTTGGTCGAAAAAGGCCTTCAAGGAAGCCAAGCTCTACGGCGACGCCCGTTGCATCGCCAGTTCTGAGGACGGCAATTTCTCCTACGTCCCCAACTTGGACAACCTGGAGATTTCCCCCGACGCCGATTACGTGTACATCTGCCAGAACGAGACCATCTACGGCACCCGCTATCCCAAGCTGCCCGATACCCAGGGTAAGCCGCTGGTGAGCGACGTGTCCTCCATGTTCCTCTCCGAACCCATGAACGTTGCCGACTACGGGCTGATCTACGGCGGCGTGCAGAAGAACATCGGCCCCGCCGGCGTGGTGATCGTGATCGTGCGCGACGATTTGGTGCGGGAAGACGTGCTTCCCTTCACCCCTTCCATCATGCGCTACAGCACCCAGGTGGCGGCCAAGAGCCTCTCCAACACCCCGCCCGCCTACGGCATCTACATCTGCGGCCTGGTGTTCAAGTGGCTGAAGGAGATGGGCGGCCTTTCGGCGATGCAGCAGCGCAACCAGGAAAAGGCGGCCATCCTCTACGATTACCTGGACTCCTCTCGCCTGTTCAAGGCCACGGCCCGCAAAGAGGACCGCTCCCTCATGAACATGCCCTTCGTCACCGGCGACGCCGAACTGGACGCCCTGTTCGTGGCGGAGGCCAAGAACCACAACATCGAGTCCATCAAGGGCCATCGCTCGGTAGGGGGCATGCGCGCCTCCATCTACAACGCCATGCCCAAAGAGGGCGTCGAGGCGCTGGTGGCCTACATGGCCGAATTTGAGAAGATCCACGGCTAGGGCAGAACGCCATGAGCAAGGAGGGCGCCATGAGCCAGAAGAAGGTGCTGGTAACCGAGAAAATCGCTGACGTGGCCCTTGAGACCTTGGAGGCAAAGGGCTATCAGGTGGACGTTAAGCTGGACCTTTCGCCGCAAGCGCTGGCCGAGGCCATCGCCGACTACGATGCTCTCATCGTGCGTTCGGCCACCAACGTCACCGCCGACATCCTGGACGCCGCCCAAAACCTGAAGATCATCGGCCGTGCCGGCGTGACGGTGGACAACATCGACATCGAAGCGGCCACCGAACGGGACATCATCGTGTGCAACGCCCCGGTTTCCAACATCGTTACCGCCGCCGAGCACACCTTCGCCCTCCTTTTGGCCTGCGCCCGCAACGTGTGCCAGGCCAACGCCTCCATGCATGCGGGGCAGTGGGAGCGCGCGCCTTTCACCGGCGTGGAACTGTACGAGAAGACGCTGGCCATCTTCGGGCTAGGCCGCATCGGCGGCCTGGTGGCCGAACGGGCCCGCGCCTTCGGCATGAACGTGGTGGGGCACGACCCCTACTGCAGCCCCGAACGGGCCCAGGCGCTGGGGGTGACGCTGCTGGAAGACGTGGACGAGATCTGCGCCATCGCCGATTTCATCTCCGTGCACCTGCCCCTCACCGAAGACACCCACCACATGTTCGGCCCGCAGCAGTTCGCCCAGATGAAAGACGGGGTTATCGTGGTCAACACCGCCCGCCCCGGCATCGTGGACCAAAAGGCGCTGGCGGATTTCCTGGCGGCGGGGAAGGTGCGCTCCTGCGGCATCGACGTGTTCGAAGAGGAGCCCTGCACCATGAGCCCCCTCCATGAGTTCCCCAACGCCATCCTCACCCCCCATATCGCCGCCGTCACCTACGAGGCGCAGCACCGGGCCGGCGCCCAGATCGCCGAATACGTGTGGGAGGGGCTGGAGGGCTCCATCGTGCCCACCGCCATCAACATCTCCCCGCTTCCCCCCGATGTGGTTGACCTGGTGGGCCCCTATGCCCCCGCTTGCCAGATGATGGGGCGCATCCTCACCCAAATCAACGGCGAGATGCCCAAGGTGCTCAAAATCGAAGCCTGCGGCCTTTTGGCCCAGTCGGACATCCGGGTGCTCATTGCCGGCCTCATGGACGGGCTTTTGTCCTACCGCCGCGTGGGCAGCATCACCCCCGCCAACGCCGAAGCGGTGGCGGCGCGCCACGGCATCAAACTGGATGTGGTGCTGCAGCCGGATGCCGAAGAGTACGCCTCTTCGGTGCGGGCGATGGCGGACGGCACCGAGGTGGCGGCCACCGTGTTCGGCATCAGCCAGGCGCCGCGCATTGTGTCCCTCATGGGCTACAAGATAGACATGGTGCCTTCGAAGAGCTCGCTTTTGCTGCGCTACGAGGACGCGCCGGGGCGCATCGGCGTAATCGGCACCCTCCTGGGCAACGCCGACGTCAACATCACCACCATGCAAATCGGCGTTTCCCCCGATGGCAGCGCACTTGTTTTCGTCAACGTGACCGGAGAGGTTTCCGACAAGCTGTTGCGGCAGCTGCGGGAGGCCATTCCGGGCCTGGACTTGTGGCGGCTGGCACTGTAGAAAAGCGCCGTCAACTGCGGCAGTTCTGCTATCATTCGGAACCACGCATAAAGGGATTGCAAGGGAAAGGACCTTATGCCCATGACTAGAAAGATCAACATCTTCGACACCACCCTGCGCGACGGCGAGCAATCGCCGGGCGCTTCCATGAATACCGAGGAAAAGCTCGTCATCGCCCGCCAGCTGCTGAGGCTGAATGTGGACATCATCGAGGCGGGCTTTCCCATCTCCAGCCCCGGCGACTTCGAGAGCGTGCGCCGCATCGCCGAACTGGCGGGGGACAAAGCGGTGGTGTGCGGCCTCACCCGCGCCATCGACAAGGACATCGAGGTGTGCGCCGACGCCCTGAAGTACGCCAAGCGCCCCCGCATCCACACCGGCCTGGGGGTTTCGCCCTCGCACTTGCGCGATAAGCTGCGCATCACCGAAGAGCAGTGCATCGAGCGGGCGGTGCATGCGGTGTCCTACGCCAAAACCTTCGTGGAGGACGTGCAGTTCTACGCCGAGGACGCCGGCCGTTCCGACTACGACTTTTTGGTGAAGGTGATCCAGGCGGTGGTGGATGCCGGCGCCACGGTGGTGAACATCCCCGACACCACCGGTTACTCGCTGCCGGAGGAGTTCGGCGCCCGCATCGCCTATTTGATGGAGAACGTGCGCGGCATCGAGAACGTCACCGTTTCCGTTCACTGCCACAACGACTTAGGCATGGCCACCGCCCTTGCCATGGCCGGCGTTAAGAACGGCGCCACCCAGGTGGAGTGCACCATCAATGGCCTGGGCGAGCGGGCCGGCAACACCGCCATGGAAGAAGTGGTGATGGCCATCCGCATGCACGAGGAAGAGCTGAACGCCCACTCCGACATCCACACCCGCGAATTCGTGAAGGCAAGCCGCCTGGTTTCCTCCATCACCGGCATGAACGTGCAGGCGAACAAGGCCATCGTGGGCGCCAACGCCTTCGCCCATTCTTCCGGCATCCACCAAGACGGCGTGCTGAAGAAGCGCGACACCTACGAAATCATCGACCCCGCCGACGTGGGCGCCGGCGCCAGCCAGATCGTGCTCACCGCCCGCAGCGGACACGCGGCCCTGAACCACCGCCTGGAAGAGCTGGGTTACGAGTTCTCCGGCGAAGAGCTGGACAAGATCTACGAGGCCTTCCTGAACATGGCCGACAAGAAAAAGGAAGTGTACGACGAGGACCTGGAGTCGCTGGTGAACGAGCGCGACCGCGAGGAAACCGCTGTCTATGCCCTCACCTCCGTGCAGGTGAGCTGCGGCTTCCCCTTGAAGCCCACTGCCACGGTAACCCTCACCGGCCCCGACGGCATCGCCCGCACCGTATGCGAATGGGGCACCGGCCCCGTCGATGCCATCTACAAGGCCATCGACGCCATCGTGCAGGTGGACAACGACCTCTCCGAGTTCTCGGTGCAGTCGGTCACCCGCGGCATCGACGCCTTGGGCGAGGTGACGGTGCGGGTGAAGGCATCGGGCGGCGAGATATTCACCGGCCGCGGCGCCGACGGCGATATCATCGTGTCCTCCGCCAAGGCTTACCTGAATGCCCTGAACCGGTTGCTCACCGACCGCCGCTAACGCTTAATTCTTAAAAAAAGGGGAGGGCTCTGCCTTCCCCTTTTTCGCGCCATGGTTTCACTGCAAGGAGGATCAAGATGACGGAAACCGCCGCCGTGCCCCATACGCCCTGGTTCAAGAAGCTCTCCCTCACCACGTGGATTTTCATCGCGCTGGTGCTGGGTGTTGTCGTGGGCTTCTTCATGCAAGGTGCCCCCGATGTGGCCTCCACCTACATCAAGCCCTTCGGCACCATCTTCCTCAACCTTTTGAAGTTCATCTGCGTGCCGCTGGTGCTGTTCTCCATCATCTGCGGCGTCATCTCCCTCGACGATGCCCGCAAGGTGGGCTCAATCGGCGGAAAAACCATCGTGCTTTACCTGCTCACCACGGTGTTCGCGGTGGTGATCGGACTGGTGTTCGCCAACGTGCTGAACGTGGGGGCCGGCTACACCCTCTCCGCTGAAGAGCTGTCCTACGAAGCGGCCGAGGCGCCCACCTTCATGGACACCCTCGTGAACATCTTCCCGTCCAACTTCCTCGACCCCATGGTGCAGGCCACCATGCTGCAGGTAATTGTCATCGCCCTGTTCTTCGGCTTCGGCATCATGTTCGTGGGCCAGAAGGCGGCCATCGTAAAGGACTTCTGCATTGCCATGAGCGAGGTGTGCATGAAGGTGATGCAGGGCATCCTGTATCTGGCCCCCTTGGGAGTGTTCGGGCTTCTGGTGCCGGTGGTGGCCATCAACGGCCCCGACATTTTGGGGCCCCTCATGTGGCTGATTGCCGTCATGGCCATCGCCTGCGTGGTGCAGGTGGCGATGGTCTACACCTGCCTCATTAAGTTTTTGGCCCGCCGCAGCCCACTGAAGTTTCTAAAGGGCGAAGCACCGGTAATGAGCTTCGCTTTTGCCTCCGCTTCCTCCATGGGCACGTTGCCTATCAACATGGAATGCGCTGAAAAGATGGGGGTTTCCAAGGAGGTCACTTCTTTTGTACTGCCGCTGGGAGCCACCATCAACATGGATGGCACTTCCATTTACCAGGGCATTTGCGCGGTGTTCATCGCCCAAGTATTCGGCATCGACCTGTCTATCGGGGCCCAAGTGACCATCGTGCTCACGGCGCTTTTGGCCTCCATTGGCACCGCAGGCGTTCCCGGATCCGGCATGATTATGCTGGCTTTGGTACTGGGCAGCGTGGGGTTGCCGCTGGAGGGCATCGCCCTTGTGGCGGGCGTCGACCGCATCCTGGACATGATGCGCACCACGGTGAACGTCACCGGCGACGGCGCCGTGGCCCAAGTGGTGGACGCCATGGAGAAGCGGAAGCTGTCAAAGCGGCAACCGACGGACGAAGGCGCGCCGAAAGCAGCATAAACGTTTCGTTTTCCAGCGAATCGCCAACGAAACGGCAAGGATAGGGCGCGGGCGCCTTATCCTTTTTCCCACCGAGAAAGGAGTCCCCATTGAAGCGCGCCCTCGTGCCCGGCACATTCGACCCCATCACCTCCGGCCATCTGGACATCATCACCCGCTCCACCCACCTGGCGGACGAGATTATCGTGGCCGTTGCCCCCTCCGCGAAGAAAAACCCCCTCTTCCCCCTCGAAAAGCGGGTGCAGCTGGCCCGCGAGGCCACTGCCCACCTGCCCAACGTGCACGTAGTTCCTCTGGAGGGATTGCTAGTGGAATTCGCTCACAAGATGGGGGCCACTGCCGTCATTAAGGGGCTGAGAGCCATCACCGACTTCGAGTACGAGTTCCAGCAGACGGCGCTGAACTACGAGCTGAACCCGCAGCTGGAAACCATTTTCATCATGTCGCCGCCCCACTACATGTACCTGTCTTCTTCCATCGTTCGCGAGATAGCCTCCATGCAGGGCCCCTTGGGCAATTTCGTGCCCGATTGCGTTCAGAAGGCACTTCGGGACAAATTCGGCCCGCAGCAGTTCGCCCCGCCCCAAGAGGGGTAGAATCCTTTTCTCGCACTTTCCCTTCAACCTAAAGGAGAGCCCATGGCCCTTGATTTCCTGCGCGGGGAAGACCCGCAGATTGCCGACGCCCTCAATGCCGAACTGGCCCGCCAGCGCGATTCCATCGAACTGATAGCCTCTGAGAACTTCACCTCCCGCGCCGTGATGGAGGCGGTGGGCAGCGTGCTCACCAACAAGTACGCAGAAGGTTATCCGGGCAAGCGCTATTACGGCGGCTGCGAGAAGGTGGACGTGGTAGAGCAGCTGGCCTGCGAGAGGGCCTGCGAGCTGTACGGCGCGAACTACGCCAATGTGCAGCCCCACTCCGGGGCATCCGCCAACTTCGGCGCCTACCTGGCCCTGGTGAAGCCGGGCGACACGGTGATGGGCATGAGCCTCGACCACGGCGGCCACCTCACCCACGGCTCTCCGGTGAACTTCTCCGGCCTGATGTACTCGATGGTCTCCTACGGCCTTGACCCGGAAACCGAACTCATCGACTACGACGCCATGGAGAAGCTGGCAAAGGAAACCCGCCCGAAGATGATCATCGGCGGCGCCAGCGCCTACCCGCGCGTCATCGACTTCGAGCGCATGGCCGCCATCGCCAAGGCGGTGGACGCCTACTTCGTGGTGGACATGGCCCACATCGCCGGCCTGGTGGCGGCGGGGCTGCATCCCAGCCCCGTGCCCTTTGCCGATGTGGTCACCTCCACCAGCCACAAAACCCTGCGCGGCCCCCGCGGCGGCTTCATCCTCACCAACAGCGAAGAGCTGGCCAAGCGCATCAACAAGGCCATTTTCCCGGGCGCCCAGGGCGGCCCCCTCATGCACGTCATAGCCGGCAAGGCCGTGGCCTTCGGCGAAGCGCTGAAACCCGCTTACCGCCAGTACGGCCGCGACATCATCGAAAACTGCCAGGCCATGGGGCAGGGGATGGCCCAAGGCGGCCTGCGACTGGTTTCCGGCGGCACCGACAACCACCTGTGCCTGGTAGACCTCACGCCGGCCCAGGTTACCGGCAAAGAGGCCGAGAAGCTGCTGGAATCGGTGGGCATCACCGTGAACAAGAACTCCATTCCCAACGAACCGCTTTCCCCTTTTGTCACCAGCGGCATCCGCGTCGGCAGCGCCGCAGCCACCACCCGCGGCCTCACGGCGGCCGACTTCGCCACCGTGGGCGCCTGCATCGCGAAGACGGTGTTCGGCAAAGACAACCCTGCCGTGCTGGCCGAGGTGCGAAGCACCATCGACAACATACTGGCGGCCCATCCCCTGTACCCGGGGCTGCAATACTAAAGCGAAACCGGTTGCAAAAAAGAGCCCCGCGGGGCTCTTTTTTTTCGCTATGGCCGGCCGCGCTTAGACGGTGAGGCGGATGCCCACGTACTGGGCCCCTTCCGGGAAACCGGAAATGTCGTAGACGGCTGACAGGGGGCACACCGAAACCCGCCAAGTGCAGGTGGTGCCGCTCACGTCTATCTTTCCGGTTTGGAAGTTATTGCCCGCATCATCCACGCCGGCCTCGGTGGCGGTTTCTGCCGGGAAGCCTTCTGCGGCCATGGCGGCCGCAATGGCGCTCTCGGCAGAGGTAGCGGAAAGGTCGCAGTAATGAAGGCGGTAGGAAACCCCGTCGTTGGAGCGCACCACGTTCATGGTCCAAGCGCCGTTCAGCAGCAAAGCTGCCTGAGCCGGAGAGGCCTTGGTAACCCCTTGCAGCCGCACGGCCGCCGCTTGATCGAGCCCTACGCCCTCCGGCAGTTTAGCCAGTTCCAAATCGCCGGCATCGGCTTCGTCTTCCGAGGTGGTGTTCATGATGGTGGCGCCGGTTTCCTCCACGGCGGCGATGATGGTCTGGTTGTCAGCCCCCACGAAGCTGGACAGAACCGGCAACCCCAGATCTACTTCACGGGAAAGATTGGCCTGCAGCTCCTCCTGGGCCCTCTTAGGAGCGTTGGCGGTAGCATCATAGTACTGGGAGAATGCCCACACGCCCAGCGCAGCGGCCACTCCCATCAGAACGGCCATGCCAATAACGGCTACCCGCGGCAGCTTGAGAGCCCCTAGAAGGGGAGCGCCGTCAAGGTAAACCAGGTTACCGTCTTGGATCTTCTTCACCGGCTTGCGACCCGAAAAAAACGAAGCGAAGTCAGGCAGTTGCATGTAAACTCCTATGAACTTTTTCCGTGCGGGGGATTATACCATTGCGCCTTCGGCGCCGGTGCTCTATGGTTTAGCGCAACCCTTGAGGGAGTAGCTGGCACTGGCGTGCGGTTCGGTCAACATCCTGGTGAATCTTCATCTGGTCAACCTTAATCAGCAAGACTCATGGCTCACACTATGCGTGGGCCATGTTTTTTTCTCAGGGCGGCAAAACAACGGAGCAAAGGAGAGAAATGGATCTTTCGATCTTCTTGACGGCGGAGGCGTGGATTAGCCTCATCACCCTCATTTTCCTGGAAATCATCCTGGGCGTTGACAACATTGTATTCATCTCCATCACTACCAACCGTCTGCCCGCCGACAAGCAGCACATTGGCCGCAAGATGGGCTTGGCTGGCGCCCTTATCATGCGAGTCCTGTTTTTGTGCTTTGCCTCGTTTTTGGTGCACATGGTAAACCCCTTGTTCACCATCAGCCTGGGGGCTTACTCCCACGGCTTTTCGGTGCGCGACTTGGTGATGCTGGCCGGCGGTGCCTACTTGGTGTACAAGGGCATTCGCGAGCTAATGGACACCCTGAAGCTCACCGAAGTGAAGGCGGAAACCTCCGAAGAGCACAAGGCGCTGCACGCCATCACGCTGCCCCAAGCGGTGGGCACCATCATGGTGATGGACCTCGTGTTCTCCATCGATTCGGTGATTACTGCCGTGGGCCTGGCCGAGCACCTCATCATCATGATCCTGGCCGTCATCATCGCCATCATCATTATGATGGTGTTCATCGACCCCATTTCCAATTTCATCAATCGTCATGCGGAGATGAAGATTCTGGCGCTGGTGTTTATCACCGCTATCGGCGTCCTGCTGGTATTGGATTCCTCTGGTTTCCACACCGATATCGAACTTCTGGGCATGCACGTGGAGAAGCTGATGGTGTACTTCGCCATGGTGTTCGCCGTCGTGCTGGAGCTCATCCAAATGCGCTACAACTCCAACCTCGCCAAGTGGAACCAACAGCTGGCGGAAGAGGGGAAGACCCCTATGAAAGGGGAATGATCTTCAGTTGGTTTTCGCTCACTGCCAAGGCGATACGGCCTTCGGCCAAATCCAGCAGCTCGTTGCCTAAAATGGTGCGGCGCCATCCTTTGAGCACCGCTACGTTGCGATGCCCCCGGGCCACCGCCGCCAAATCGTCGCGGCTGGCGAGGGTGTGCAGGGCGATGTCGCTCTCTTTGGCCCGCAGCCGCGCCAGCGCCTCCATGAGGTCCACCTGAATGTCAACGTTGGGTTCGCTTTTGGAGGGGCGCTCCGGCTTGGGTAGCTGGTCTTCGGACAAATCCATGCCCTTGGCGATGAGCGCCACCACTTCCCGCGCGTCCCGCGTGCTCAGCTTTTCCCGGACGCCCCGCACCATGAACAGCTCGTCGATGGTGCGGGCGCCCCGCTTGCAGGCCTCCACTATCTGCTCGTCGGTGAGCACCCATTTGCGGGGGCGGTCCACCCGCTGGGCCTTCAGCTCGCGCCAGGCGGCCACTTCCCGCGCCGCCGCCAGTTGGCGGCGGTTCAGGCTAGAGCCCCGCTTCAACCGCTTATAGCGCTCCCGTGGATCTTCATGGTAGCGGGCGGGGTTGCCCAGCTCATCAAATTCCGCTTGCAACCACTGTTCGCGCCCCTTGGCCTGCAGCTTCTCGATCATGACGCGATAAACCTGCGGCAGGTAGATCACGTCGTCGGCAGCATATTCCAGCTGCGACTCCTTCAGCGGCCGCAGCGACCAGTCGGTAAACGAGTCCGATTTCTTCAGCGCCTTGCCGCACATGGCCGCCACCAGGGCGCCGTAACCGATTTGCTGCGGATGGCCCAGCACCGACGCGGCGATTTGCGTGTCGAAGAGGGGAGTGGGCAGCACCCCCAGCTTGCGATAGATGATTTCCAAATCCTGGCCGCCCGCATGGAACAGCTTCACGATGGACTGGTCTTCCAAAAGGGGGCGCAGCGGCGCAAGGTCGGGCACTTTGAACGGGTCGATCAGCACCACTTCCGAATCGGTGGCCATTTGCAGCAGGCACAGTTTCGGATAGTAGGTGGATTCCCGCAAAAACTCGGTATCGATGGCCAACAAACCAGAAGAGCGGGCGCGGCGCACAAATGCCTCAAGGCTCTCTTGATTGTCTATGTACACAGAGGACTTCCTTCGTCTTGCTAATCGGTTGTAGTAGTATTCATGATATCAATGGAAAGGAAACCTGTGAAAGTACTGGTGATCAATAATCTGCTGTCTGGCTACGGGGAAGGGGCGGTTTACGATTACATCCGCTCCATGATGCAGGACGGCGACCGCATCGAGCTGCGGGCCACCGACGGCACCACCCCTCTGCGCGAGCTCTTGGAAGACGCCTCCGATTTCGATTTCGTGGTGGCTTCCGGCGGAGACGGCACCGTGGCCGGCGTTGCCTACGAACTGGCCGGCAGCGGCATCCCCATCCAGCTCATCCCGGCGGGCACCGCGAACCTCCTGGCCATGAACCTGCTGCTTCCCAACGAGCCCCATGCGCTGGCGAAGCTGGCCGAAGGCGGGCTTTCCATGGATTTCGACCTGGGGGAGATAGAGGTGGCCGACGGTAGCAAGTTCGGCTTCTCCATCATGGCCGGCGCCGGCTACGATGCCATCATCATGAAGGAGGCGGCGGCCGCGAAACGGGTGCTGGGGGAGCTGGCCTACTTCAAGGCGGCCCTCACCAACCCCACGCCACAGTTCGCCCACTTCACCTTGGAGATGGACGGCCAAACGGTGGAAACCGAAGGAGTGGGGGTGCTGCTCATTAACTTCTCCCGCATCCAATTCGATATTGCCGTGGTGCATGAAAACCTTCCGCGCGATGGCATGTTCGACGTGGTGGTAATGCACACCCGCGACGCCTGGGGCCTCATCCCCGCCTTCATCGCCTGCGTGCTGGACCGCGACGGATCGTTCCCCGACCGCGGGGAGGGCATCGAGGTGTTCCGCACCAGCAGCGTGCGCATCCAGTCCGATCCGCCCCTTTCCATCCAGTACGACGGCGAAGTGTCCACCTACACCACCCCCTTCACCGCCCGGGTGATTCCAGAAGCGGCCCGGTTCATGCTCACCCAGGAGGCGCTGGATCTGTTCGGCGCCGAGCGCCCATAGCTTGAAGGCTTGATGACTTGCGCCTCCGCTGCGCGCCGGAGGCCCGAAGGTTTGCTAAACTGGGGCAAAACCGAACCGCAGAGGAGCGTATGAAACCATGAGTTACCTTACCCTTGTAGTGCTCACCCTGATCATCGGCATGGGGGCGCAGTTCTACGTCAACCATCAGCTGAAGAAGTACTCCGCCGAGCCCATCGCAAACGGAATGACCGGCGCCGAGTGCGCCCGCCAGATGCTGTCCTACTATGGCATCACCAACGTGGCCGTGCACCGGGGAGGCCCCGGGCAGGACTTCTTCGACCCCCGCACCAATTCCGTCACCCTTTCCCCCGACGCCTACGACGGCCGTTCCATCACCGCCACCGCCACTGCCTGCCACGAAGTGGGGCACGCCTGTCAGTACGCCAGCGACTACAGCCCCATGAAGGTGCGCACCGCCATCGTGCCGGTGGTGAACCTGGCCTCCAACTTGTGGGTATTCGTGCTGATTATCGGCATCTTTTTGGTGAGCAACAACCTCATCATGATCGCCATCATCATGTACGCCGCCGTGGTGCTGTTCCAGCTGGTAACGCTTCCGGTGGAGTTCAACGCTTCCAACCGGGCCATGGTGTACATGGGGCAAATCGGCCTGCCGGCCCAGGAACGCTCCGGCGCCGGCAGCGTGCTGCGCGCCTGCGCCTTCACCTACGTTGCGGCCGCCCTCACCTCTGTCCTGCAGCTGCTGTGGCTGCTGGGCCAGCATCGCGACTAACGCCCCATGAAGGTTTCCGACTTCTCGGCCCCCGCAGCCGCGCCTACCGCAGACGAGTCGCTGGCGCAGGCGGCGGGGCACGTGGGCGCCCCTGAGCCCCTCAGCGTCTCGGAGTTCCTCAATTCCTTCAACAAATCGTTCAAACGCTTTCCCTTCACCATCAAAGGGGAGGTGTCCGAGGTTAACGCGAAGGCCGGCTACCGCGCCGTGTACTTCACCCTGAAGGACGCCTCCGCCAGCTTGTCCTGCCTCATGTGGAACGAGCGCTACCAGCGCATGGGGGCGCCGCTTTCGGTGGGCATGGTTATCGAAGTGAAAGGGCACCTTTCGGTGTACGCCTCCAAAGGGCGCATGAACTTCGATGTGGAAAGCTACACACTGGCAGGGGAGGGCAATCTGCGGCTGCAGGTGGACCAATTGGCCCGCAAACTGGAGGCCGAAGGGCTAATGGCCCCCGAGCGCAAACGGCCCCTGCCCGCCTACCCTCTCACCATCGGTGTGGTCACCTCGCCCCGCGGCTCGGCCGTCCACGACGTGCTGCGCACCCTGCGCCGCCAGTTTCCGCTGGCGAAAGTGCTGCTGGCGGGCGTGCCGGTGGAGGGGCCCCAAGCGCCGGAATGGCTGGTGTACGGCCTTCAGATGGCCGCCTACAACGGGGCCGAGGTGATCGTGTTCGGCCGCGGTGGTGGTTCCTTCGAAGACCTCATGCCCTTCAACGACGAACGGGTGGCCCGCGCCGTAGCCACCTGCCCCGTGCCCGTGGTGACCGGCATCGGCCACGAGCCAGATACCACCATCTCCGACATGGTGGCCGATCTGCGTGCCTCTACCCCCACTGCCGCCGCCGACGCGGTGGTGCCGGACAAAGGGGCGCTGGAAGGGTCCCTCACCGCTTTGGGCGGCCGCCTCTCCGCCGCGATGGGTAAAAGCCTCGCCCTGCACCGCACCCAGCTGCAGCGCTACGCCTTCCTGCCCTTGTTCAGCGAACCGAAGCGGCTCTTCGACAGCGAGGCGCTCACGCTCGACAGCCTCTCCGATCGCCTTTCCCGCGCCCTTCCCGGCGCCTTGGAGCACAACCGCCAGCAACTGGAGGGGCTCGCAGGGCGCCTGGCCCGCTGCGCTGGCTCCATCGCTGGCCGCCAGCGCCATTCCGTCGATCAGGCTCAGGCCCAGATGCAGGGCATCGCCGGCCACCTCACCCACCGCTTCCACGCCGAAGCCTCCCTGGCGGCGGCCCGCCTCGAAGACCTCTCGCCGCTCACCATTCTGGCCCGCGGTTACTCGGTCACCCGCGCCCCTGACGGCAGCGTGGTGAAATCGGTGGCCCAAACCGCCCCCGGCGAATCCCTCGCCATCTCGGTGTCCGATGGCACCATTACCGCCACGGTAACCTCCGCGTAACCCCGCTAACCGCCCCTGAAAGGAACAACTGCCATGACCGAACAAAAGCCCATCGACGAAATGTCCTTCCGCGAAGCCATGACCGAGCTGGAGGGCATCGTGACGCTTCTGGAAAGCAACACGCTGGAGCTGGAAGACAGCCTGAAAAACTACGAGCGCGGTGTTGCCCTGCTGGCCTCGCTGCAAAAGCGCCTGTCCGCCGCCGATCAGCAAGTGGAAGTGCTGGTAGGGGAGCTTGCCTTCCACGGCTCGGACGAAGAGCAGGACACCACTTTGAGCTAAGAAGCCCACCGTCCGTTCACTGGCAATTCCGGCTGCCAGCGTGCTCCAAACGGGCCGCTGGCCGAAAACCCTCCCGGAAGAAAAGCCCGCATAGCCCCTTTCTTTAGAATGGTAAAAACCATTTCTTAGGAGGCACATTGAACGTTTTAGTGATTAACGCAGGCTCCTCTTCCCTCAAATACCAACTCATCAACGTGGAAAAGCACGATGTGCTTGCCAAGGGAATTTGCGAACGGGTGGGCACCGCCGGCGCCTTCCACAAGCACGGCATCGACGACAACGAAGTGGTGATCGACGCCGAAATGGCCGACCACAACCAGGCCATGGCGCTGGTGCTGGAATCTCTCACTTCCGGCCCCACCAAAGCCATCGACTCGCTGGAGGAAATCGACGCCATCGGCCACCGCGTGGTGCAGGGCGGCAGCTATTTCGACAAGTCGGTGCTCATCGACGAAGACGTCATCCAGAAGATCGACGAGCTGGCAGAGCTGGCTCCCCTGCACAACAAGGCGGCCCTCATGGGCATCCACGCCTGCCAGCAGCACATGCCCGACAAGCCGATGGTGGCGGTGTTCGACACCTCCTTCTTCCAAACACTACCCCCCAAGGCCTACATGTACCCCATCCCCTACGAAATGTACGAGAAGCACGCCATCCGCAAATACGGCGCCCACGGCACTTCCCACCGCTACATTTCCCAACGCGCCGCCGCCTTTTTGGACGAGCCACTGGAGGACTTAAAGCTGATCACCTGCCACTTGGGCAACGGCTGCTCCATCTCCGCCATCGATCACGGCGTAGCGGTGGACACCTCCATGGGCCTCACCCCGCTCGACGGCCTGATGATGGGCACCCGCTGCGGCTCCATCGACCCTGCCATCGTCACCTACCTCATCGACCATGAAAACCTCACCGCCCAAGAGGTCAACGACCTCATGAACAAGAAGTCCGGCCTGCTGGGCATCTCCGGCCTTTCCAACGACCTGCGCACCATCCGCACCGCCTCCGAAGAGGGCCACGAGCGGGCGCAGCTGGCCTACGAGATGTACTCCAATTCCGTCAAAAAGTTCATCGGCTCCTACATCGCCGTGCTGGGCGGGGTAGACGCCATCGTGCTCACTGCCGGCGTGGGGGAGAACTGTGAAAAGATGCGCCGTATGATTTTCTCGGGCCTGAATTCCATCGGCATCGAGCTCGACCCGGAAAAGAACAAGGAACGCGGCTACGAGCGGGAAATCTCCAGCGACGACTCCCGCGTGCGCGTCATCGTCATCCCCACCAACGAGGAATACATGATCGCCCGCGACACCTACCAAATCGTCGAACAACTGGGGTAAGCGACCTTAAGCCCAGCCTGAAGCTGCAAAAAACCGGACTTGCAACTCTTCAGCTAGGGAAGTTGGGCGGTATCCCAATGGATGGAGTCGCAGCTCCCCGCGGGGAGGGCTTGCCGGTATCCCAATTCGCTCAGACAGTCCTGGGCTCGCACGAAAGCGCCACTGGCGCTTTCGGCTCATGCGGAACTCGCTCGGTTGGAACACCGGCAAGCCCTCCTATTGCATCTCCCCCTTGAAAGGGGCCGACCGGTAACTCAACTGGATAAATGCGGCGATCAGGAAGTTGGGCGGTGTTCCAACCGAGCGAGTTCCGCACGACGAAAAGGCGCCAGTGGCGCCTTTTCCAAAGCAGGACTGTCTGAGCGAATTGGGATACCGCCCAACTTCCACTACGGGGAAGTCTCAAGCCCGTCTATACAAGCAATTACCCCCGCGCTTGCGCTTGCACGCAGGTGATGGCCACTACGCCAACGATGTCGTCGGCGGTGCAGCCGCGGGAGAGGTCGTTCACCGGGGCGGCAATACCCTGGGTGATGGGGCCGTAGGCTTCCGCCTTGGCAAGCCGCTGCACCAACTTGTAGCCGATGTTGCCGGCATCCAGGTCGGGGAACACCAGGATGTTCGCCTGGCCGGCCACCGGGGAATCGGGTGCCTTCGATTTGCCCACCGAAGGCACGATGGCGGCATCCAGCTGCAGTTCGCCATCGAGCATGAGGGCGGGGGCGAGGCGATGGGCCTCGGCCACTGCCTCGATCACCTTATTGGCGTCGTCGTTCTTGGCCGATCCGTGGGAAGAATGGGAAAGCAGGGCCACGCGGGGCTGGGTGCCCATGATGGTTTCCCAGCTCTTGGCGGAGTTGACGGCGATGTGGGCAAGGTTCTCGGCGGTGGGCTGTACCTCCAGGCCGCAGTCACTGAAGATGAAGGTGCCATTCTCGCCGTATTCGCAGTTGGGCACCACCATTACGAAGAACGAGCTGACCAACTTCACGCCCGGGGCGCACTTCAGGATTTGCAAGCACGGGCGTAGCACGTCGCCGGTGGCGTGGCAGGCGCCGGCCACCATGCCATTGGCACGGCCGGTTTTCACCATCATCACGCCGAAGTACAGTTCGTTTTCCACCAGCCCCAGCGCCATGTCGTAGGTCATGCCCTTATGAGCGCGCAGCCGGGCCAGCTCCTCGGCGAAGGACTCCTTCAGCTCGGAGGTGGCGGGGTTTACCACCTGGGCGCCTTCCAGATTGAAGCCGGAAGCAGCAATTTGCTCGGGGTTGCCCAGAATCACCACGTTGGCGATGTCGGCCGCCAGCACTTTCTCAGCCGCTTCAAGGGTACGGGGGTCGGCTCCCTCGGGAAGCACGATGGTTTGCTTGCGGGAACGGGCCCGGCTGATCATAGAATCGAGAAACGCGCTCATGGGGACCTTCTTTCTGTGAGGTTGCCCCTCTATCTTACGGTTCTGCAAGGCCCAGAGGCCCAGCAGGGGCAGCCGCGGCGTTTTTATTCGGTTTAATTGAGGAAGTCCGTTACCTGCCCGCAAACTTGGGTAGAATTGCGGGCGGACAAATATGGCCCTTGCAGCGGGAAAGCCTTCGGGCGAACCGCTTATGAGCTGAAAGGAACCGATGGCTGTGAATCTTGTTCCCTACGCCGAAGTAGACCTCTCGCAAATCGATGCCGTTGTGGTGGGCAGCGGCTTTGCCGGCAGTGTTGTGGCCCGTGAATTGGCCGAGCGCGGCGGCAAGCGGGTGCTCATCATCGAGAAGCGCTCCCATGTGGGCGGCAACATGTACGACTGCTACGACGAGGCGGGCATTCTGGTGCACGCCTATGGCCCCCACATCTTCCACACCAACAACCAGCGGGCCTACGAGTACCTGGCTCGTTTCACCAATTGGCGCACCTACCAGCACGAGGTGCTGGCCAACCTGAACGGCACCTACATCCCGGTACCCTTCAACAAGAACTCGATGGAAATCGTGTTCGGTCCGGAAAAGGCGTTGCAGCTGATGAACAAGTTGATCGACACCTTTGGCGATGAGCGCAAGGTGACCATCACCGAACTGCGGGCCCAGGACGACCCCGACCTGCAGGAAGTTGCTGAATTCGTGTACCAGAACGTGTTCCTGTACTACACTCAGAAACAATGGGGCCTCACCCCCGACGAGGTGGACCCTTCCGTCACCGGCCGCGTTCCGGTGTTCATCTCCCGCGACAACCGCTATTTCCAAGATACCTATCAGGGCATGCCGGGGGAGGGCTACACCCAGCTGTTCCTGAACATGCTCGACCATCCGTTGATCACCGTTTCGCTGGAGACGGAGGCGGAAAGCGTGATGGGACTGGAGTTCGAAAGCGGCGCCGAAGACGCGCGGCTGTGCGCCATCACCCTGAAAGACGAAGTGTTCGAAGGGCCCATCATCTACACCGGGCCCCTGGACGAACTGTTCCTGGCCCGCTTCGGCCGTTTGCCCTACCGCAGCCTGGACTTCGTGTACGAAACCTACGACGAGGAAATGAAGTTCCCCGTGGGCACTGTGAACTTCACGGTTTCCGAAGACTACACCCGCATCACCGAGTTCAAGCACCTCACCGGGCAGGTGGCCCCCAATACCACCATCATGAAGGAGTACTCACGCGCCTACGAGAACCCGCGCGAGCAGATTCCCTACTACGCCATCATCAACCCCGAGAACAATGCCCACTACCAGCGCTACCGTTCCCTCACCGAGAACCTGCCCAACTTCTACCCATTGGGGCGCCTGGCGGAGTACCGCTACTACAACATGGACGCCATCGTGGTGCTTGCGCTGCAGCTGGCCGACCAACTGCTTTCCGAATAACCACCTGGGAGGTGCCCTGTGAAAACCATTTCCTTTGCCGTGCCCTGCTACAACTCGGCCGCCTACATGGACCATTGCGTGGAAACACTACTGCAGTGCGGCTCTGACATCGAAATCCTGCTGGTGGACGACGGCTCCGCCAAAGACGACACGCCGGCCATCTGCGACAAGTGGCAGGAGCGCCACCCCGACATCATCCGCGCCATCCACCAGCCCAACAAAGGCCACGGCGGCGCCGTGAACACTGGGCTGGCCAACGCCACCGGGTTCTATTTCAAGGTAGTTGACTCCGACGATTGGCTGAACCCCGAGGCCATGGAGCCGCTGATGGCTTACATGCGCACCCAGGTAGAGGCGCCGGTGCCCTGCGACATGGTGGTGGCCAATTACGTATACGAAAAAGTGGATGAGGGCGTGCAGAAGGTGATGGGCTACTCCAACGTTCTGCCGGAGGGCTACGAGTTCGGCTGGGACGAGGTGGGCAACTTCCTGCCCAGCCAGTACCTGCTGATGCACTCGGTTTACTACCGCACCGAAATGCTGGAGAAGATGCACCTCACGCTGCCGGAGCACACCTTCTACGTGGACAACATCTTCGTCTACGAGCCGCTGGTGCACGTACGCACCATGCGCTATTTCAACCAGGACGCCTACCGCTACTTCATCGGCCGCGAAGACCAGTCGGTGAACGAGAAGGTGATGATGGGCCGCATGGACCAGCAGCTGCGAGTGACGCGCCAGATGATTGACAACGTGAACCCCCAGGAGGTGCGCCAGCGGCACCTGCGCCACTACCTGCGCAACTACTTGTCCATGATGATGTGCATCTGCTCGGTGTTTTTGCGCATGCGCGGCGGCGAGCAAGACGAACAGGACCTGCAGGGCATCTGGGACTACCTGAAGGAAAAGAACCCCTCGCTGTACCGGCGTATCCGCACCAACGTGCTGAACGTGGCCACCAATCTGCCCACCGACATGGGCGGCAAGATCGGTCTGGGGGGTTATCACATCGCCCAGAAGATCTTCAAGTTCAACTAGGTTTCCAACGCTGCCCCCAGGCATGTTGACAATCTGGGGGCAGCGTTGGACAAATGGCTATAATCTTCCCCGTATTCAACCCAGAAGGGGCCGTTTTACCGTATCGAGGAGGCAATCGTGGCATTTGAAATCGTCACCGACTCATCCAGCAATCTTACCGAGGAGATGATCGACGAGTACGGGCTGCACATTTTGCCGCTGCGGTTCATCATCGACGGCGATAACTACACTAGCTACCTGAAGGGGGAGAAAACCGACCTGTCCCAGTTCTACTGCATGATGCGGGAGGGAAAAGTGGTCACCACCTCGCTTCCCAGCCTGGAATACTCCGAAAAGCTGCTGCGCTCCATCCTGGACAAAGGCAACGACGTGCTGTACCTGGGCTTTTCCAGCGGCCTTTCCGGCACCTTCGAGGCCACCGACATCCTCATCCGCCAGCTGGCGAAGGAATACCCGGACCGCACCCTTGTCTCCGTGGACACCCTGGCCGCTTCCGGCGGGGAGGGGCTGCTGGTGTGGCACGCCGCCAAAATGGCCCGGGAAGGAGCCTCACTTGAGGAAGTGGCTCAATGGGTGGAGGACAACAAGCTGAAGCTGGCCCACTGGTTTACCGTGGACGACCTCATGTTCCTGTTCCGCGGCGGCCGCGTTTCCAAGACCAGCGCCTGGGCTGGCACCCTGCTCAACATCAAACCGGTGATGCACGTGGACGACGAGGGCCACCTCATCCCGCTTGAAAAAGTGCGCGGCCGCAAGAAGTCGCTGAAAGCGCTGGTGGACCACATGGAGCAGAGCGCCATCGCCCCCGTGGCCGATCAAACGGTGTTCATCACCCATGGCGATTGCCTGGAAGACGCCCAGTACGTGGCCGGCCTCGTGAAGAAGCGCTTCGGCGTGAAGGACGTGGTGATCAACTGGGTGGACCCGGTGATCGGCGCCCATTCGGGCCCGGGCACCATGGCCCTGTTCTTCCTGGCCGACAAGCGCTAGCTCCGCGCCGTGCTGCCTCTGGAGCCATGGCAGGGGCGGGCCATCCTGCTGGTGGACCTGGACGCCTTCTTCGCCTCCGTTGAGCAATTGGATCACCCCGCCTGGCGCGGCAAGCCCGTCATCGTAGGCGGCGACGCCCATCGCCACGGGGTTGTTTCCACCTGTTCCTACGAGGCGCGGTCCTTCGGAGTGCGCAGCGCCATGCCCGCTTCCACCGCCGCCCGCCTGTGCCCCGACGCCATCTGGACCCCTGGCCGCTTCGACCGCTATCGCGAGATGTCGCGGCAGGTGATGGCCATCTTGCACGACGAAACCCCCCATGTGCAACAGGTCTCTATCGACGAGGCCTTCATGGACGTCACCCCCAACGCCTTGAACACCGAGCATCCGGTGGCCATCGCCCAGCGCATCCAAAGGCGGGTGGCTGAGCTGGGGGTTACCTGCTCCATCGGGGTGGGCTCCACGAAGGCGGTGGCGAAAATCGCTTCCGATCAGGACAAGCCCCGCGGCATCACCGTGGTGTACCCCGGCACCGAGCGCACCTTCATGGCGCCGCTGCCGGTGCGCGACTTAAGCGGCATCGGCCCGGCTGCCGAGGCGCAGCTGAAGGCGCGGGGCATCAAGACGCTGGGGGAACTGGCTCAGGCAAGCCCTGCGGTACTGCAGCGCATCTTCGGCATTCGTGCCGACGAGATGCGGGCCCGTGCCCTGGGGGCAGACACTGCCGACGTTCAGCAAGACGATGCGGTGAAGTCCGTGTCCCACGAGGTAACCTTCGCCGATGACCTGACCGGCGAAGAGGAGATACTCGCCAGCCTGTTCAGCATATCCACCATGGTGGGGCGGCGGCTGCGGCGCAAAGGGCTAAAGGGGCGCACGCTGGCGGTGCGCATGCGCTACGACGACCGCTCCACCCGCAGCGTGCAAAGGCCGCTTGCGCCCCCTTCCGACGACGAGCTGGCCTGGAGGGCGCTGTTTCCCGCGATGATGGGGGAGCTGTGGGCGCCGGGCATGAAAGTGCGCCTTTTGGGGGTGGCGGTCAGCGGGTTCGACGGGCCCGCTGGCGCGGAGGCGTCCCTGTTCGACGAAGTGGGCGACACCCCGGAAGCGGAAAGCGCGCTGCGCGACCAGAGAAACCACCGGCTCCTTGAGGCCGCGGACGCCCTCAAGGAGCGTTTCGGCGAGAAGGCAGTACGCTTCGGCAGCGACCTGTCCTTGGAGGGGAAGGGCACCGGCTCTTCCAGCAAGAACCCCTCGGACTACAAATAGCTGGGGCGGCAAGGGCACCGGCAGGGCCTTTTGCGTTGCACGGGCAATTGCCGCAAGGCGGCGGGTGCATCTTGTCGTATAATTTTGCAGTTTGAAATGGCGCGCTATGCGCCGTAAAACCAGGAAAGGTGAGATGGGAAAGTGGCAAATAGTTACAAGGACACCATGAATCTTCCCCAGACCGATTTTTCCATGCGGGCCAACCTGCCCCAAAACGAGCCAAAGCGCTTGGAAAAATGGGCCCAGGAAGACATCTACGGCAAAGTGCTGGAGAAGAACAAGGACGGCAAGCCCTTCATCCTCCACGACGGCCCGCCCTACGCCAACGGCCCCATCCACATCGGCCACTCCTTCAACAAGATTCTGAAGGACTTCGTGAACAAAAGCCACGCCCAGCGCGGCTTTTACACCCCTTATATCCCCGGTTGGGACTGCCATGGCCAGCCCATCGAACACATGGTTGAGGTAACTTTGGGGCCCGAAAAGATGGCCGCCATCGACCAGCCCACCTTGCGCCGCCTGTGCCGCGAGTGGGCCGAGCGCTACGTGAACATCCAGCGGGAAGGCTTCAAGCGCCTGGGCGTGAACGGCGACTGGGAGCACCCGTACCTCACTTTCACCCCCAACTACGAGTCGGGCAACGTGGAAGTGTTCAAGGACATGTACCTGCAGGGCTCCATCTACCGCGGCCGCAAGCCCATCCACTGGTGCTCCAATTGCCACACGGCGCTGGCGGAGGCGGAAATCGAATATAGCGACGAGGTGTCGCCCTCCATCTTTGTCAACTTCAAGCTGGACGTGATGCCCGGCATCTTCGAGGCCAACGGCGCCGAGGGCGCTGCCTACGTGCTGATTTGGACCACCACCCCCTGGACGCTGCCGGCCAACGCCGCCGTGAGCCTGGCGCCTGATGCCGCCTACGTGATGGTGCAGGCAGAGGGCAAAAACATGATCATGGCGAAAGACCTGGTGGAGCAAGTGGCTCAGGAGGCCGGTTGGGCCGACTGGGCGCTGGTGAGCGATGCGGAAGGCAACCCGGTGACCGTCGCTGGCAAGCAGCTGTGCGGCCTCACCTACACCTGCCCTATCCGCCAGGACCTTCAAGGCAGCCTCATTTACGGCGACCACGTCACCCTCGACACCGGCACCGGCGCCGTGCACACCGCCCCCGGCCATGGCCAGGACGACTACCTGGTGGGCCTGGAGTTCGACATCCCTGTGCGCATGCCGGTGGACGACAACGGCGTGCTGACCGCCGAAGCGGGCCCCTTCGAAGGGCTTTCCACCGATGACGCCAACCCGAAGATCATCGAATGGCTGCGGGAACAGGGGACGCTGGTGGCGGAAAAGAAAATCAACCACAGCTACCCCCATTGCTGGCGCTGCCACAAGCCGGTGATCTTCCGCGCCACCGAGCAGTGGTTCGTCTCCATGGACGAGAACGCCCTGCGCGAAGACGCCCTGCGCATCATCAACACCGACGTGGAATGGGTGCCCGCCTGGGCGAAGAACCGCATCGGCTCGATGGTGGCCGACCGCCCCGACTGGTGCATATCCCGCCAGCGCAGCTGGGGCGTACCCATCCCGGTGTTCCGCTGCGAAAAGTGCGGTGAAGTGGTGGCCACCGAAGAGAGCTTCGATGCCGTCATCAAGCTGTTCGATCAAGAAGGGGCCGATGCCTGGTTCACCAAGAAGCCCAGCGAGTACCTGCCCCGCACCGTGTGCTGCGAGAAGTGCGGCAGCCACGACCTGGTGCCCGAGAAGGACATCCTGGACGTGTGGTGGGAATCCGGCGTGTCCCACACCAGCGTGCTGAAGCACCGCGCCGCCGAAGGGGTGCATTTCCCGGCCGATTTGTACCTGGAGGGCTCCGACCAGCACCGCGGCTGGTTCCAGTCGTCGCTGCTCACCTCGGTGGGCTGCTACGGCGTGGCCCCCTACAAGTCGGTGATGCACTGCGGCTTCACCATGGACGAGCAGGGCCGCAAGATGTCCAAATCGCTGGGCAACGGGGTAGACCCCGAGGAAGTGATGAGCACCTTCGGCGCCGACGTGCTGCGCCTGTGGGTTTCGTCGGTGGACTACTCCCAAGACGTTTCCATCTCCGACAACATCTTGAAGCAGGTGTCCGATGCCTACCGCCGTATCCGCAACACCTTCCGCTTCCTGCTGGGCAACTTGGACGATTTCGACTTCGAACGCGATGCCGTTACCAATTTCGATGACCTTGAGCCCTTCGACCGCTATGTGATGGTGCAGCTGGCCGATTTGGTGAAAGAGGTGGAGAACGCCTACGAAACCTACCGCTTCAACGGCGTGTACCGCGCCATCTACGATTTCGCCAACGAACTTTCCGCTGTTTACATGGACGAGGCGAAAGACCGCCTGTACGCTGAGGCCCCCAACTCTCCGCGCCGTCGCGCGGTGCAGACGGTGCTGATGAACGTGCTGGAAGCGCTGGTGCGACTGGTGGCTCCCATTCTATCCTTCACCGCCGACGAGGTGTGGGAATGCTACCCGCCCGCCGAGCGCAACCGGGAAGGACGTCCTTTCAGCGCCCAGCTGGCCGGTTGGCCCCATGTGCGCGATTTCGTGCCGGCGCTGCCGGATGCCCAGGCTCAAGAGCAGCTGCGGGCCGATTTCGCCCAGATCATGGCGGTTCGCGATGTGGTCACCAAGGCCCTGGAAGACGCCCGCACCGCCAAGGTGATAAACAAAAGCCAAGAGGCCGCCATCGCCCTCACCGCTCCCGCCGATGTGGCGCAGCTGCTTGAGCGCTATGGCCTTCCCATGCTGGAAGAGCTGTTTATCGTGGCAACAGTGCGCGTCGAGGAAGGCGACCAGCTGTCGGCCGCAGTTTCGGTGGCGGAAGGGGAGAAGTGCCCCCGCTGCTGGAACATTCGCGCGCTGGGGGGCAATCCCTCTCACCCGGACGTGTGCGAGCGCTGCGGCGATGCCCTCGACGCCCTTGAGGCAGCGGAGTAGCCCATGATCGCTGACACCGGCGCCAGCCAAACGGCACCGCGCGCCCATCGGGCCCGCAACGGCGCCATAGTGGCCGTCATCGTGGTGCTGCTGCTCGGCACCGATCAGGCCACCAAGGCGTTTTTCAACCAATTCCCTGTGGGTTCCGTTGTGGCGGGGCCCTTCGGGGACATCTTGTGCCTGCGCACGGTGCACAACACCGGCGCCGCCTGGGGCATGATGGACGGCGCCACCGTGCTATTGGGAGTGCTCTCTGTGGCGGTGGTGGCAGTGCTGCTGGTGTTTCTGTTCGTGCTCGCTCCCGACGCCTCGCCCCTCAGCGCCGTAGCGGTGGGGCTGGTGGCGGCCGGCGGTATCGGCAACGCCATCGACCGCTTCGCCCTGGGCTACGTGGTGGACTTCATCCAGCCCCTGTTCATCGACTTTCCAGTGTTCAACGTGGCCGACATCGGGGTTACCTGCGGCTTCGTGCTGCTGGTGCTGTCATTGCTGCTGCAACGGCCTGCAAGCGATAGCGAGAACCCCGAGCCTGCCAACTGACGAAAACCCTCTTTTCCTGCCCTGGGGAAAGGGGGTTACACTTATTGCCCGCCCCATTGCTTTGCCCGTTTCCCGTTAAGGAGGCCCCTTGAGCCAGCTGGCCCAGAGAACCGTCACTGCCGCCGAGGCGTCCCAGAGATTGGATGCCTATTGCGCCTCCTGCGGCCTGTTCGGCAGCCGCGCAGCTGCGGCGAAGGCCATCGAAAACGGCGAAGTTCAGGTGAACGGTCAAACTGTGGCGAAGAAGCACTTGGTGCAAGCGGGGGATTTGGTTTGCGCCCTGCAGGCAGAGGCGCCGGAGGTGCTTCCGGCGGCGGCCGAGCCCATCCCGCTGGACGTGCGCTTCGAAGACGAGCACCTGCTGGTGATATCCAAGCAGGCCATGCTGGTGTGCCACCCCTGCGACGACTACCGCTCCGGCACCCTGGTGAACGCCCTTTTGCATCACTGCGGCCCCGAGCATCTGTGCAACGTGCAAGGGGAGGACGACCGCCAGGGCATCGTGCACCGGCTTGACCGCGACACCACCGGCCTTATGATGGCCGCCAAAACGGACGAAGCGGGCCAAGCGCTCATGGAGGCCATCCAGGTGAAAGCGGTGGATCGGCGCTATCTGGCGCTGGTGCACGGCATCCTGCCCCACGACACCGGCATGATTGACGCCCCCATCGCCCGCAGCGCCACCGATCGCACCCGCATGGCGGTGCGCGACGTGCCCTCCGCCCGCGACGCCCTCACCACCTTCAAGGTGCTGGAGCGCTTCGAAGCGGCGCCGAAGGACAACGGCTACACCCTGGTGGAGTGCAAGCTGTTCACCGGACGCACCCATCAGATCCGGGTGCACATGACCTATGCCGGCCATCCGCTGGTGGGCGACCCGCTCTATCGGGCCCATGCCCCCAAGCACAGCTGCTCTGATTTGGGGCTCAACCGCCAGTTCCTCCACAGTTACCGCCTGGGGTTCGTCCATCCCGTAACAGGGGAGCAGCTGGAATTTGCCGACAACCTTCCCACCGACCTCTCCTATGCCCTCGACGATTTGGAGGGGCGCAGCATGGGGAAGACCCAATACGGCGAAAACGTGGCCAACATGCTGGCCTTCGCCCCGTACCCGTCCGTTGAAAGCTGGGTATATGAAGAAGCACGCTGAACTTGAAGGCCGCACGGCAGTGGTGCTGGCCAATACCGGCACCCCCGGCAAGCCCACGCCCCGGGCGGTACGGAAGTACCTTTCGCAATTCCTCATGGACCGGCGCATCCGCCCTATGGGGCTTGTGCCCTGGTCTCTGATTCTGCACTTGTGCATTTTGCCGAAACGGGGCAAGGCGTCGGCCCAGAAGTACCGCTCTATTTGGACGCCGGAGGGATCGCCTTTGGTGGCCACTCAGGAAAAGCTAGCCCGAGGGCTTGAAGCCCACTTCGCAGCACAGGGAACGCCCGTCACCGTGCGCTCCGCCATGAGCTACGGACAGCCTTCCCTGGAGGCCGCCATCAAGCAGCTGAAGAAAGCGGGGGCGGCTCGCATCGTTGTGCTGCCGCTGTACCCGCAGGCTGCCTTTTCCACCACCGGATCGGTAACCGACAAGGCCGAGCGCGCCTTCCGCAAAAGCCACTTCAAAGGGGAAACGGTAGTGGTGAGCGACTACCACAACCATCCGGTGTACCTGAAAGCCATGGCCGCCGCCATCCGCAACGCCGGCTACAACCCCGCTTCCGACGACCGGCTGCTGTTCTCGTTTCACTCGGTTCCCCTGAACGACCTTGAGGCGGGGGATAACTACGAGCTGCAAGTAGGGGCTTCCAGTTTGGGGATAGCCAACGAACTGGGGCTCGACCGGCGCCAATGGACCATCGGCTACCAGTGCCAATTCGACAAGGGACGCCAGTGGCTCAAGCCCTTCAGCCGCGACACTTTGAAAGCCTGGGCCGAAAACGCCGGCGACGCGCGGGTGTTCATCGCGTGCCCCAACTTCGCCATCGACTGCCTGGAAACCATCTACGACATCCAGCAACAGTTCGTGCCCGAATACACGGCCCGCAAACGAGATTGGGAGCTGTACGGCGAGGCGCACGACCACGACGGGGAACAGCCTGCTTACGCGCCGGCAGCAACAGGTGAAATAGTGTACGTGCCCTGCCTGAACGCCACGAAGGCCCATGTTAAGGTGCTGGCAAGCGTGTTGGAACCCCATCTGGGGCTGGGCCGGTAAGGAGACGAACACCATGAAAACGGTGCTACTGGGGGTTTCGGGCGGCATCGCCGCCTACAAGGCGGCGGAAATCGTGCGGGCGCTCCAGAAACGCGGCTACGATGTGCGCGTGATGATGACCGCCAATGCCGCACAGTTCGTATCCCCGCTCACGTTTGCCGCCTTGAGCCATCACGAGGCGCTGACAGACGAGTTCGACTGCCCCGGCAATCCCATTCCCCACATCACGCTGGGCCAGGGGTGCGACTTATTCCTGATTGCCCCCGCCACCGCCAATGTGGTGGCGAAAATGGCCGCCGGCATTGCCGACGATCTGCTCACCTCCACCGTGCTCGCTTGCACCGCCCCCGTGATGGTGGCACCGGCCATGAACGTGCACATGTACGAAAAGACGGTCACCCAAGACAATCTTGCCACCCTGCGCCGCCGCGGCATCGCCGTCATCGATGCCGCCAGCGGATATCAGGCCTGCGGCGACCTGGGCCCCGGGCGCCTGCCCGAACCGGAGCAGATAGCCGATGTAGTGGACGAGCACTTCCAGCGCGAAGCAGCACCGTTGCCCTGGACTGGACGCAAGGTGCTTATCACGGCCGGCCCCACAGTGGAGCCCATCGATGCGGTGCGCTTCGTCTCCAACTACTCCTCGGGGAAGATGGGTTACGCCCTCGCTGAAGCGGCGCTGTCCCGCGGCGCCGAGGTGACGCTGGTAAGCGGCCCCGTTTCCCTTCCGGCGCCGATGGGGGCCACCGTGGTGCCCGTGAAGACGGCCCGCGACATGTTGGCCGCCTGCGAAGAGGCCTTCGATTCGGCCGATGTCTTCATCGCCTCAGCGGCTGTGGCAGATTTCCGCCCGGCAGAAACGGCCAAGGAAAAGCTGAAAAAGGGCACTGAGGGGCAAGAGGGGCTGGAGCACGTACGGTTCGTGGAAAACCCAGACATCCTGGCCACCATGGGGACCCGCAAACGGCCCGGGCAGATTGTGGTGGGCTTTGCTGCCGAAACCAGCGACATAGAGCGCTACGGGCGCCAGAAGCTGGCCAGCAAACATGCCGACATGATTGTTGCCAACCAAGTGGGGGAGGGCAAGGGGTTCGGCACTGACGACAACCAGGCGCTGCTCATCACTGAATCCGGCTCCGAAGCGCTGCCCCTCATGGCGAAGACCCGGCTCGCCGATGCCATCCTCGACAAGATTGAGCAGATTTAAGCCAGTCGCAAAATTTCCCCTTGCATTGAGGAAGCACTAGGGGTAATCTATTCAAGCTGTTTTGAGCAAGCTGCTTGAAGCAGACACCAACGGGTTGTGGCGCAGTTTGGTAGCGCACTTGACTGGGGGTCAAGGGGTCGCAGGTTCAAATCCTGTCAACCCGACCAGCTTATCGAAGCGGGTCAGAAGGAAAACTTCTGACCCGCTTTCTTTTCGCAAGGCGTGTCAGGGGGCGTGTCGGGGGGACGTACACTTTTGGCGGTGCGCTGCTCGAGCGCACCGAAAGCGAGCTTACCGAAGCCTCCGGCAAGCCTGGCACCGAGTTCTGTCTGAACGAAAGTTGCCACAATATGACCCGCGACGAGCTGACCGAGAAAACCGCCGATTGCGAGTTCAACCCCCATGCGATGCAGCACGACAACTACGACTGCTCCACCTGCCACAAGGCCCATCGCGCTTCCATCTACTACTGCACCAAGTGCCATTCGGAGACCGCAGACGATTTGCCGGCCGGCTGGCTGACCATGAAGGACGCCGAGAAACTGGGCGCCTCCATCGACCTCACCAAAACTTCCGAAGCGGGCATCAAGGCGGCCGTTTCCTACATCAACTACAAGAGCGACTACCGCATCAACGCCGGCCAGGTGGAAGCCTGGGCCCGCAACTCCCAAGAGGCGCTGGCTTGGTGGGAAGAGGCGGCCAAGGCGGGCGGCAGCGAGTCGAAGCCCTATGACTACACCGTGAACTGCAACGGCCATGAGGTTCACTTCCACGCCAACACCTACTTCCATGACGAGGGGCACCAGAAGGGCGCTCTGGCCATCGGCGACGCGGTACAGGCAGAAGGTGCGGAAGTCTACTTCGAGACCCCCTGCGTACAGCTATTGAAAGAGGGCGAGCGCGTGGTGGGCGCCATCGACAAGCGCAAGAGCGACGATGCCCACATCCTGCTGCGGGCCGCGAAGGGCGTCATCATCGCCGCCGGCGACTACGTGGGCAACGCCTTGGGTCCCTTCTTCGGCAACAGCAACTACCCGATGGACATCGAAGGCCTGTCGGTGGGCCGCGCCATCACCGCCGGCTATGTGACCGGCCGCTACGTGGCCAGCCTGTAACGGCCGTCAACAACGCAACCCCCCTGGAAGCCGAAGGCCCCCTCCGCGGCCGACCTTTACATCGCCCAGGGAACAGTGAAGACCCATGTGCGGCACATCTACGAAAAGATGGGCATCAACACCCGCAAAGAGCTGTACACGCTGCTGGGGCTGGCCTAAAAAAACGGCACCTCGTCGAACGAGGCGCCGCGCGTCGCTTACTTTTCCGTGCCGTCGCCAAACAGCAAATCGTGTTCGATGCCCTTCAAATGGCTGCGCGCCTGTTCCCGCAGGTTGTTCAAGCCGGCCAGGTACTGGCGGTACAGCACCACGGTGAGGTAGCGGCCGGCAGGGGTGAGGGTAAGCTCGTCGGCGTTATCGGTGGCAAAGGCCTTGTTGGCGCGCATGAAGGCCATCTCCACCGGCAGGCCCTGCTCTACCGACACGCCGAAATCGCGCTCGAACTCGTGCTTGTCGAAGCGCAAGCTGTACAGCTGCAGCAGGAACTTGTAGCGCATCAAATCGCGCACCGTCAAATCGGTGCAGCCCATCAACGGCAGGCGGCCGGCGTTCACGATGTCGGCGTACTCTTCCAAATCGAAGGTGTTGACGAACAGGTTGTCCCCCAAATGGGTGATGGAGCCCGATCCAATGCCCACGCACTCCTCATAGGCCACGGCGTACTCGTCCACCTCCAGGTGCTGACGGCGCTCCAGATTCTCGTCCAGCCGGTTGAAGGTCCAAAGCGTGCGGCGCTCGAAATAAGGCTCGTCGCCACCGCACAAGATACCGTCCAAAATATGGTAGAAGCGGCGCTCCTTGTTGTAGTCCATCTTTCCCAGCACGCTCTCCATCTTGCGGGTGGTGGCGCCCGATTGGTACAACGGCGAGAACGTGGTTTGGTGGCAGCCACACAGGGCTATCTTCTCGCAATCGGAAATGAGGATGTCTTCGGTTTGGGAGGGGAAGTTGAAAATCATGTCCACGTTCAGCGACTCGAAATAAGGGGCTGCCTCGCCGATGCGCTCGAATATCTCGGCACCGCAACCATACTTCTCGTAGCGGTCCATCTGGCGCAACAGCCCGTCGTCGAAGGATTGCACCCCCACGGACAACCTCTGGATGCGCCCTTTCAGCTTGTCCAGGTACTCGGGAATCAAGTGGTTGGGGTTGGTTTCGGAATTCACCTCTTTGATGGAGAACATGTCGCGGGCCAAGTCGATGGTCTCGCACAGCTCGTCGATGTCCACCGTGGGGGTGCCGCCGCCGATGTAGGCGCTTTCGAAATCGTAGCCCTTGTCCTTCAGCAGCTGCATCTCCCTGCGTAGCGCTTTGAAATAAGTGCGCGCCCGCTCTTCCCGGTAGGGGAAGCGGTTGAAAGAGCAGTAGGGGCACAGCCTCTCGCAAAAGGGCACGTGCACGTAAAGGGTGTAGGCCTGGCCGGGCACCGGGTCGGGCAGGGTGCCGGTGGGCACCGGATGCAGCGCCAGGGTTTTATCGGTCATCGATTTCACTACCGTGGTAAGCATGCGCTCAGAGAGCATGGGGTTCCTCCTTGAGGTTTGGAAAACAGGGGGAATTGTAGCACTCACCCGGCCACGGCCCCTATGGCCGCAACCTTATCGAGGAAGGAGGGGGAGGGGAAGCGGTGGGCGGGGCGCGATAAGCCTCAGCTGCGCTCCTCCCATTCGCGCACCACCTGCTTTATGGTCTCCTCATGGCCGGAAAGGGCCGCGAAGGGCACGAACTGGGCGGCACGGCTGCTCATGCTGAGCGGCGGCTTGCGGGAGGCGGGGCGGGGAAGCCCGATGATGTCCTCGTAATTGTCCGGCGCGGGCGATGGCGCGGGCTTTCGGCTCATGCGCGATGACCTCCTATCTGCTGGTTCCGCTGAGGGGCCGTGGCGCCCTCTTGCAGGTTGGCCGCCCGCAGCACCGCGTTTTTGCCAAACCGGCGCTTTATGGCGACGGCCGCCTCCTGCACCGATTGCTCGCGGGCGGCCATCGCCTCTTCGTGCCGGAGCTGCTGCTCTAAGGCCTCCTGATCGTCGAACAGCGACGGCTGCAGCAATGCGGCGGCAGGGGCCTCGTCTGCCGGCTGCACGCGAGCGGCGCCGATGGACATGCGGCGCACCAGCAAGTGCTCATCGCAAATGCGATCGAACAGCTGCTGGGCCTCCTGGCCGATGACATAGGCCGAAGAGGTGGGAAGAGAGAGGTTGGCCGAACCGCGGGCGTGGGGCGGCACCGCCCATCCGTAGTAGTCGGTGTCCACCGGCCCCGCATGGCCGCCCGCCTCCTCCAAGCTGGCGCGGTCGTAGCCCACCTGCAGCACCAGCTGCCCCGCCACCAGCTGCTTTTCCAGCAGGTCTTCCGCCAGCTGCTGGGCCATCTCCCACACCACCAGCCGCGCTTTGGCAAACCGATAGGGGCGGGGCAGCACCTGTCCCTGGGCCAGGCTCTTGTCGGCGGGGCGGTAGGCCTTTATCTGGGCCAAGGTAACCGGCTCATGGCCCCAAGCGTGGTCGATGAGCAGTTCGGCGTTCACCCCGAACACCTTGAACAGGGTGTCTTCGCTGTGGTAGGCGCCAGCGGGGCCCAACGAACAGCGGGCCACGTCTCCCATGGTGTAAAGGCCCATCTCGTTCAGCTTGCGCTGGGTGGCGCGCCCCACCCGCCAAAAATCCGAAAGGGGCTGGTGGCCCCACAGTTGGCGCCGGTAGGCCATCTCGTCCAGCTCGGCTATGCGCACGCCGTCGGCATCGGCCAGCAAATGCTTTGCCTCGATGTCCATGGCCACTTTCGCCAGGTACAAATTGGAGCCTATGCCGGCAGTGGCGGTGATGCCGGTTTCCGCCAGCACATCGCGAATCATCTTGCGCGCCAGATCGTGCGCGTTCATGCGGTACAGGGCCAGATACCCGGTAATGTCCATGAATACCTCATCCACCGAGTACACGTGGATGTCCTCCGGGGCGATGTAGCGCAGATACACCTGGTACACCTTGGCGCTTTGCTCGATGTAATAGGCCATGCGCGGGGGCGCCACAATGTAGGAGAGCGAAAGGGCGGGGTCGGCCGCCAATTGCTCAGGGAAAGGGGAGCTGCCGGAAAACGCGCCGCCCGGCGCGAAACGGCGTCGCCGGCGGTTCAGCTCGTCCGCCTTCTGCACCACTTCGAAGAGCCGGGGGCGCGAGGAGACACCGGCCGCCTTCAGGGAAGGGGAAACCGCCAGGCAGATGGTGCGGTCGCTGCGCTCTTGGTCGGCCACCACCAAATGGGTGCGCAGCGGATCCAGCCCCCGGGCCACGCATTCGGCCGAAGCGTAAAAGGATTTCAGGTCTATGGCCAAATACGTGCGCTCCACTGCACCTCCCTCCGGTTGGGCCGCTTGCATTATAGCGCACATCTGTTCTTGTTCTGGTTTATGACGCAGAAAAGGAAGTGCCCCGCCGCAGCGGGGCACTTCCGTGGGGGGGGAACAACCACTCGGGCTGACGAAACGCGCGTCCCCGAACGTGTTGTCTTCTCAGCTTAGGGCAGCAGGCTCAGGCTAGCCAGCTCCTCCTTCACATCGGGCATGTCGTAGTACTCCAGGCACTCCACCGTGGGGCAGCCCTTTTCCTCATCCCAGCCGAAGCAACGGTACAGCATGGTGAGGCCGTTTTGGAAGTCCTCTTTGTCCTGCTTGATGGTGCCTTCGGTGAAGGGCTGCTTGTCGGGGTCCTGGGTGAAGGGCCACTCGGTGGGAACATCGTGGATGGCGCGCATCTCGATGCTGCCCATCTGGCCGTCGGCGCCCTTCATGGAGCGCACGGTGTTGGCGCGCTGCAGGGTCATGATCTTGGCGCCCGCCTTGTAGAGGTCGTCGGTGGTGACGTCCTGGCCGGTCACGGCCTTGAAGAACTTGGCCTCCAGGTCCAGGTCGCCGCGGTAGTTGCGAGCGGCGGTGGGACTCATGGTCATGGGCCACACCCAGTTGCACAGCGTCAAAGAGTCATGCAGCACGTCGGTGACGATGGACCACCAGGCGAAGTTGGCCTTGTGCTCGTTCATGGGGGTGTAGTTCTTGTCCTTGTCGATGGCGTCGGCGCCGCCCCACACCTCTTCGGCGATCTGCTGCTTCAGCTCGAAGGGCAGGCCGCAGCCCTGGAAGTTGACGGCGGAGTGAATCATGTCGTCGCGGTTGAACATCATGTTGTACAGAAGGCCTACCTGAGCGAAGCACTCATGGGCGTGGTGTACCGGCCAGCCGCGCACGTTGATGAGGGTGGAGGCGGGGTCGTTCCACCACTCCGGGTCGTTCCAGCGCTCGGTCCATACCAACGGACCGTAGGCCACGTAAGCCATCTCGTTGTCGTTGGCGGCAATGTGATGCAGCAGGGCCGGCACAATGGTGGGATCGTTGTTGGCGAAGGCGTCCCAATCGAACATCGCGTACTCTTCCGCCGGCAGCACGCGCTCGAACACGCCGGTGGCGTAGCAGTGGGCGATGTCGCGGTAGATTTGGCCGTAGTTGCACCACAGGCCCAGGTCGTCCATGGTGGAACCGAATACCTGGTCCCAAACCAGCGCGTCATCGCTCAGCGCCTGCACGGTGGTCTTGTCGCCCAAAATCTTAATCATGTAGTTGGTGAAGGGGAAGTTGGGCACGCAGGTGTTGCCGGTGATCTCGTAGCCGCCAGCGGCCTTGCTGGCGGGCACGCGCATGTCGGAGTAGCAGTGGATGGGACAGCTGTGACAACCGTCCATCTTGATGGTGTACTTCAGCGCCTCGGGGCCTTCGTCCTTAAGCGACTTCAGGCAGCGGTAGCCCACGGTGTTGATTTCGCCGGGCTTGGGCTCGCCGCTTTCGATGGCGCCGCCCTCGGCCAGCTCCCAGCTGGCGCCCTTCTGAGCGGTCCAGCGGCTGCCGGCATCGTAGTACTCGGCCCATTCCTGCTGGGTGGAGGGCACCACGTGGTTGTTGTTGGAGCCCACGATTTCCCGCAGCATATAGTCGGAAAGATCGGCCACCGCCTGGGGGTCGGCCACGTTCACCGGGCCGGTGCCCTCCACCACCAGCGCCTTAAGCTTCTTGGAGCCCATGATGGCGCCCAGGCCGGCGCCGGCGGAGTGGTTGCGGGAGTTGATCAGGCACGCGTAGGGCACCAGGTTTTCGCCCGCCTGGCCGATGGAGGCCACGCAGGCGCTGTTGCCCTCAAGCCGGTTCAGCGCCTCGGCCGTGGCACGGGTGCCCTGGCCCCACAAAAAGTCGGCCGGCTTGATTTCAACGTTGTCGTTCTTGATGCACAGGTACACGGGCGTTTCGCTCATGCCCTCCAGAATGATGCCGTCATATCCGGCCTTCTTGATGTTGGCGCCCAGCATGCCGCCGGTATGGGCGTCAACTACCTGATTGTCAGTGGTATAGGTGGACAGGAAGCTGATGGTGGTGCGGCCTGCCAGGGGCACACCGGATGCGGTGAGGGGCCCTACGGCGAACACGATCTTCGACTCTTCGGCGAAGGGGTCGGTGCCGGCAGGAACTTCGTCGTACATGATTTTGTTGGCGATGCCCATGCCGCCGATGTAGTCTTTGTAAGGCTCGGTCGGCTCGGTGGTGATGGCCCCGGTGGTCAGGTTAACGCGGAGAATCTTGCCCGCCCATCCATATGATTTTTCGTCAGCCATGGTGTTTCTCCTACTTGGTTCGTTCCCTTGAAATAAATCCGTTGCGTGAACTTGTTCCTAAAGGACATGTAAGCTTTTGGGAGGTCATGACTTGTCAAGCAGATCGAAGTTCTTTTCGACAGGCTACACAGTACTCTTTTTATTTATCGATTTTGGTTACAGGTAGATGCAAAAAGCGACAGCTGGTTCACAAGGACAACCGACAAGTTACAAACCCTATCGAAATCAGGCCATAAATTCACAGAGAGCCGTTATTTTCATGAAGCAATTGATGAAAAATTAGGCCTAATTAGTGAACGACTCCAGATAATCGATGATTTCCTGACGCGAATGAAGCTCGGTTTTCGCGTAGATGCGCTTTATGTGGGCATGGGCGGTTTCCGGACTGATAAACAGAGCATCGGCCACGCGTTTTTGAGTGTAGCCCTGGGCGTACAACACCAGTACCTCTTCCTCGCGCCGCGAAAGCAAAAACTGCCTCCCCATCTGGTGCACTTTCTCCTCAATGGCGGGCGTGCGCTCAAAAGCGCTCTCATCCGGAATGTCCAGGCCCATAATGCGCACGATGTGTGACCTCCAGTTTAGCGCCTCGTCATCGCTCAGCGCCGGCGCACAGGGCTCCTCCGCCTTGTGCGCGGACGCTTGGGCGGAAGTCTGCGCCAAGCCGTCTATCGTCTCGCGCAGGACAATTTCTTGGTTGATGGACATGAACTGAGTCTGCAACAGCTGGGCAGAAACCGCCGCCAAAACGGCGATCAACGCCACCATGAGCGGCGTGTCGACCGAGAACTGGTTGAACTCCACCAACGCCACTCGCGCCACGGCTCGCGAACCCAGCCAGATAATCCATCCAGCGCAAGCGTAATAATAAGGATCGCGCCAACCGGCGGTCATGAAGGCAATGGTGACATACCACACAAAGCCCACCATAAAGGCGTTCATGGCAGTTGCAAACACCGCGCCGTAATCAAGGCGGTCGGGCGCAAGCACAAAGACAAACAGGGCAAATAGGGCACACACCTCCATAAGCGTGAATGCCCCCACCGTGAACACCCGCTCTCGCCGATGCATAACGCAAGCCATCACCGCCACGCAAACGGCGATGACAACTCCCGCATAGGCAAGCCGGGTAAGAGGAGTGAAAGCAATGGGCAGCCCGTCGGGATAACCGCGCAAAAAGCCACTCACAACACCCATGGCTCCAATCCCTACGGCATTGGCGATAAGAAACCTCCTGCTTTCAATGGCCGACGCAGATAGGCCGAAGTAATCTGCGGGAAAGGAGTCCGAGTCGATGTCTCGGGAAAACGGGCGGCGGCAGGCTATCACCGCACAGGGAATCTGGGCCAGCGACATTAGCGCAGCCATCCCGAAATCAGTGGGAGCGGGAAGCAGGGCCGCAATATAGGTTAGCACCTCGCTTGCCGCCAACGCGCTGAACACCGTTACCGCGGCCGTAGCGCTGGCAGACCCCTTTAGGAAGCGCAACCAGTAGAACATGCACCCAGAACCGAAAAGCGTGCAGGCGGCACAGGCGAGCAGTTCCCATATACCGCCCATCAAGCCTAAATGACAAAGAACAACCAACGTCAACGCGCTTGCGACTTCACCCGCAGCGCAGGCAATGCCCAACCCGTTCACCGTGCGCTGCTCCAACTGGCCCTTCCAAAGCCACAGCGCTAAAAGCACCAGCAGCAACGCCGCCAGAGCTATGAGCATGGCCCCGTCGGTGAACAAGCCCTTGTCGCTACTCTCGTAGCTACCATAGGCGCCGGTCAAAATCCCCACTCGAGAAAACGCCAACCCAAGCGCTGCGGGCAGAAGAGTCGAATAGCGGGGCAGCTCCCGCAACAACGACTCGTTCTCGTTCCCCGCAGGGCTCGCCCCTTCGCGCTTCCCCTCAACTGCAAGCGCCGCGTCTGCGGGACCCGCGGCCCCTTCAGCCTCTTTCGCCACTGCTCTCAACCCCCTCGAAAGCCTGCGCTTGCATACTCTTGTCGATGTTCCCCCAAAACAGGGGAAGTCATACGATCGGTTTGCAAGATACTACTCTCTGTATCAGTTTGACTAAGGATTATTATCGCCATTTACACAGGGCCCGCCCTAAGATCAAAAAAACGTAACAAAGTGTTTTCATTGGCTGTTAAGGGACGGGGATGAAGCAAAAGAGGAGGCTATCTATGTCCGATGTGAGAGACGTCTTCTTCCAACCTGCCGATCGCGCGGTTATTCGCACGGCAGACGTATATCAAACCGAAATCGAATCGGGGGTGGAAGGCTATTCCGACACCTTGCTAGCTGTTGTGGCCAACTTCCGCAACAGCGGACGGCCCGAGGGATTCAACGCCCAGTCCATGGTGGGCAAATCCAAGCGGGGAGAGGTGGCGCTGCGGATATTCGCCGTCATCGACCCTGAAACCGACACAATCCAAAAGGCGGGGTTCAAAACACGAGGCTGCCTTGCCATGACCGCCGCTGCCAGCATCATCTGCAGCATGATAGAGGGAAAAACGTTTCCAGAAGCACTGTCCATCAGCGAAGACGATATCCGGAGAGCACTCGACGGGGTGCCCTGGGACAAAAGCTACACGCTCACGTTCGCCGTCGAAGCGCTGCGCGCTTTGTACGGCGACTGGCTGCAACGCAACGGAGCGGGGCTTACGCAGCTCAATGCCCTCGTGCCATGTGACACATATTCACCTGCCTGCCTGATATGCGAGCATTGCTCTTTGCGCAACAGTCGCACTGACCTCCTGGTTGAAGGGGTCGCCGCCGCGCAGAAGCGCAACCCTGCGGAAAGCAACGTTGCTGCACCATCCGATGACCGCACCTCGACTCTCGCCGGCATAGACCTATCGCTTTCGGCCGCATCAGCTGATGGCGGCGTCGATAATCCCGCCGACGCAGAAACGGAGCAGGCGCGTGAAGCCAATGCCAAGAACAGGGAGGTGCTGGAGCACAATGCCATCGCGCTTCTGCTCCAAGAGGTGCGGCGCGCCTCAGCCGACTCCCGCCTGTCGGCACCAAACGAGTGGCCGCTTCTCGATTTCTTCCCCGAACACCTCTCTTCAGAGGAGTTCGAAATGATGGTTTACGAGTACTTGGAAGAACACGGCGAGCCCCACGACATCCTCCAACCGGTGCAAAGAGGGCAAAAGGCACCGGAAAACCCCCATGTGAAATCGCGATTCCGCACTGCGAAGTCCGCTGTAGGGATTCCAAAGATACATCTTGCCATGACAAATCGGCCAAACGAGGAGCACCCGCCCATCGCAGCAGGCAAAACAGAAGAAGAACCGCTTTTTGAAAGCGCCTTGATGCCAGAAAATGAGAAGCCGAAGACACGGGAGGGCTACGTCGTAGACCCCGACACTGGCCTGGAAATTCCCCAAGGCTACCAGTTGAAGGAAATCGAGGGCGAACTTGCACTGGTAGCCGTAGAGGGCGCCGAAGCGTCACAGGCAATGGAAATAGACTGCAACGGTATTCGCGCATTAGTGGGTCGCCATAGCTACTATCTGTACGACCGAACCCGCATGACGGACGCCTTCGCCCGATGGGCGTTCCTGGCGGCCGAAAACGATCCTCTTGTCACCTTGGCGGAATGTACGCGTGAAGAGTGCCGCACCTACCCCAGGCCGTTAGCGGCAGATACGCTAGCCAACGCCCCCTTCCGCATGGACGCCAACACAGTGGCCACCGCTTTTCAGCAAATGCAAGAGTTTGAGGATTTCTCCGATATCGGACAAGTGAAAAACTCTATCGGGGAAACTTACTATTATTCCCGCGACCTTATGTCACGGGAAATGGCCGAAAGCCTGGCGGAATTCTACGGCGTGGAGCGCCCCGCCAGCGTGTAAAGCCCTTCCGCAGAAAGCCCCCCATCCTCCAAACAGAAAAAGAGCTGCCCCGCCAACGGGTGCGGGGCAGCTCTGCAGAGGGGAACAACCGCTAAGGGTATGCGTCAAGAGGCAAAAGTCCCGCCTCAAGGCAGCAGATTCAAACCAGCAAGCTCCTCCTTAACATCGGGCATTTCGTAGTAATCCAGACAATCTGCAGTGGGGCATCCCTTCTCCTCGTCCCATCCGAAGCAGCGGTACAGCATGGTGAGGCCGATTTGGATATCGTCTTTATCCATTTTGTCGGTGCCCTCGGTGAACACTGCCATGTCAGGGTCTTTCGTAAAAGGCCACTCGGTGTACACATCGTGGATGGCGCGCATCTCGATGCTGCCCATCTGGCCGTCGGCGCCCTTCATGGAGCGCACGGTGTTGGCGCGCTGCAGGGTCATGATCTTGGCGCCCGCCTTGTAGAGGTCGTCGGTGGTGACGTCCTGGCCGGTCACGGCTTTGAAGAACTTGGCCTCCAGGTCCAGGTCGCCGCGGTAGTCGCGGGCGGCGGTGGGGCTCATGGTCATGGGCCACACCCAGTTGCACAGCGTCAAAGAGTCATGCAGCACGTCGGTGACAATGGACCACCAGGCGAAGTTGGCCTTGTATTCGTTCATGGGGGTGTAATTCTTGTCCGGATCCAATGCGCTTTCATCGCCGAACACCTCTGCGGCAATCTGCTTTTTTATCTCGATGGGCAAACCGCACCCTTGCAAATTGACCGCGGAGTGAATCATGTCGTCGCGGTTGAACATCACGTTGTACAACATACCCACCTGTCCGAAGCACTCCTGGGAATGATGCACCGGCCAACCGCGCGGGCTAATCATGCACGAGGGCGTCTCATCCATCCACCCCTTGTCATTCCAGCGCTCCGTCCACACATAGGTGCCGTGGCCAATGTAGGACAGTTCGGAATTGTTCATGGCAATCATGGTAAGCAACTGAGGCATGAGGGAAGGGTCATTGTTTTTGAATTTTTCCCAGGGAATGGCGGCGTACTCTTCGGCCGGCAGCACCCGCTCGAACACGCCGGCGGCATAGCAGTGGGCAATGTCGCGGTACAGCTGGGCATAGTTGCACCACAGCCCCAAATCGTCCACCACCGAACCCATCACCTGGTTCCAACGCAAGCTTTCCTCGGTGTTGTCCTTCACGGGCGTGTTTTCCTCACCGAGGATTTTAATCATGTACTTAAAGGGGAAATTAGGCACGCAGGTGTTGCCGGTTATCTCATAGCCGCCGGCATCCTTGCTGGCGGGCACGCGCATGTCGGAGTAACAATGGATGGGACAACTGTGGCAACCGTCCATCTTAATGGTGTACTTCTCCGCCTCAGGACCATCGTCCTTGGTGGTTTTCATGCAGCGGTAACCCACGGTGTTTATCTCTCCGGGTTTGGGCTCGCCGGTTTCGATGGGCCCGCCTTCTGCCAGCGCCCAATAAAGATCCTTTTTGGCGGTCCAACGACTGCCCTTGTCAAAGTACTCGGCCCATTCCTGCTGAGTGGAGGGCACCACATGGTTGTTGTTGGAGCCCACCACTTCTCGCAACATATAGTCCGAAAGGTCCGCTACCGCCTGAGGGTCGGCCACATACACCGGTTTCGTGCCGCGCACCGCAAGAGCCTTGAGGTTCTTGGATCCCAGCACAGCACCAACGCCGGCGCCGGCAGAGTGGTTGCGGGAGTTGATGATGCAGGCATAGGGGAGTAGGTTCTCGCCCGCGGGGCCAATGGCGGCAATGCAGAAATCATTGCCCTCCATGCGGTTGAGCGCTTCGGTGGTGGCGCGGGTCCCCTGTCCCCACAGCTGGCCGGCGGGCTTGAGGGCCACAGTATCATCACTTATATATAGGTATACCGGCGTATCGGCCTTTCCTTCAATCACTACCGCATCGTAGCCGGCCTTTTTGACGTTGGCCCCCAGCATGCCGCCAGTGTGGGCGTCTACAATTTGATGGTCTTTGCTGAAGGTGGACAGAGAGGAAATGGTGGTGCGCCCAGCCAGCGGCACACCGGTTGCAGTCAGGGGCCCTACGGCAAATACCACTTTGTTTTCCGGGGAAAGCGGATCGGTGCCAGCGGGCACCTCGTCGTACATGATCTTATTGGAAAGCCCCATGCCGCCGATATAGCTTTTATAGGGCTCAGTGGGCTCAGTGGTAATGGAGCCCGTAGTAAGGTTGACGCGGAGAATCTTTCCCGCCCATCCAAATGATTTCTCGTCAGCCATGATTTGCCTCCTCATTGGCTTTTTGCCTTGGAAATAATTCGTTGCGTGAACTCTTTCCTTAAAGGACGCTACTTCAGCGGAGGTAACAACTGAAGGCTACCGAGCCATCATGCCCCTGGCAGCTAAGCCCTTGTACCCTCCTTGAGGGTAATCGTGTTACCAGCATGTTTCGCAGTCAACGAAAATGCAGTGGTATCTTTCAAGAAGTTAACGAGAGGGGAAAACCCCCTGAAAAAGGGGATGGTGCTTCTCTATGCCATCTTCATAATATTTATCGTTGCGTGAACTGAATAAAGGACAGTTGCTTTCGGGGAGCCGAACCAAAGGATCAACTATTCTCACAAATCCAATTAGTGAGGGGAGCAACTAACATGTCCGAGAACACCTTAGACAACAAGCCCTTCGAGCCGAAGGACGAGCCCGAGACGGCCGCTGCCGAAAGCACTCCCGCCGAGCAGAAACCGAAGCATCAAGTGACCCGTCGCCAAGTACTCGCCATGTGCGGCTGCGGCGTTGCCGGCCTGATTGCTGGCGGGGTCCTGGCCAGCTGGGGCGTAACCGAGAGATCAATTGCTGCCGGACGCATTGACATACGCACCACACCCACCAAGATGATCGTGACCGATCGCGCCCGTTGCTCGGGCTGCCAGCGCTGCGAAATGATGTGCACGCTGAAGAACGACGGTTACGTTGACCAGTCCATCGCCCGCGTGCGCGTGTGGGACAACTATTACTGGGGCGAAGGCGCCGATACCGGCGATGGCGCCCTGGGCGATGGCACCGGGGCCTGCGAGTTCACCGTTGAGCACTGCAAGCAGTGCGACGACGCCGCTTGCATGAACAACTGTCCCGTGCACGCCATCTACTGCGACGAGGACACCGGCGCCCGCGTCGTGAACGAAAAAGCCTGCATCGGCTGCGGCCTGTGCGCCCAGGCGTGCCCCTGGAACATGCCGCGCATCAACTCTCAAACCGGCACCTCCACCAAGTGCGTCGCCTGCGGCCGCTGCGCCGTGCAGTGCCCCAACGGCGCCATCCAGTTCGTTGACTGGCAAGACATCGCCCAGAAGGCCATTGACCAGGGCGTCGTGCGCACCGTGACCCTCGTGTAGGCCGCTTGTGTCCCTGAAACATCGCGAACCTACCAGTTGAGAGGAAAAATCATGTCACAGAACACACTTACGCGGCGCGATTTCGTAGCCGCAGGCGCTGCATGCGCCGCCATCGCCGGCGGCGCGGGCGCCCTTAGCTTGGGAAGCTGGTCCCCGGCCTTCGGCGAAGACGACGCGCCGGCGAACGCCGTCCAAAAGATAACCCTCTGCGACGGCTGCGGCAACAAGTGCGCGTTCACCGCCTACACCGTCAACGAGAAGTTCTGGCGCGCCATCGGGTGCGTGGGCTATCCCACCTCCCACGGCTTTTTGTGCGGCCGCGGCCAGGGCTACGCCTTCCTGTACGCCAACGAAAACCGCGTGAAAACGCCCCTGAAGAAAAACGGCAGCGGCGACTTCGAGGAAATTTCCTGGGATCAGGCGTGCCAGGAAATCGGCCAGAGGCTCACCGCTGCAGACCCTGGCAAAATTGCCCTGTACCAAAGCCGCGGCAACTCCACCTTCTACCCCAAGCGGCTGATGGCCGCCCTGGGATCGGCTAACTGCTATTCCGACGCCGCCATCCGCGATGCCGGAATCACCGCCACCATCGAGGGCATCTCCGGCGCGTATCCGGCACCGGACGTGGCCAACGCGAAGTACATGGTGATGCTGGACAAGTCCACCTACGACGGCATGCGGCCGGCTGAAATGGCCGAGTTCGCCAAGATGGTGGAAAACGGCGGCCATGTGGTGCTGGTGGACTCCCGCGAAACTTCCTTCGGCCGCATTTGCGACGAGTGGATTGGCGTGAAGCCCGGCACCGAGCTGGCATTTCTGCTGGGCGTTGCCGGCGAGCTGGTACGCACCGGTCACTACAACAAAGACTTCGTAGCCGCCAACGCAAACGGCTTCGACCAATTTGCCGCCGCCATGAAGGGCTACACCCTTGATTGGGCAGCCGAGACGACCGGCGCCGAAACCACCCAGATTTCTCAGGTGGCCGCAAACCTGTGGGCCAATGCCCCCGCGGCTTTCGTGGACATGCCCTGGGCCGGCACGCTGGGCAGCGGCTTTGCCAACAGCGCCGACACGGTGCGCATGATCTACCTGATCAACGCCATGCTGGGCTGCTTCAATCAAAAAGGCGGCTGGCTGTTCCCCGACGCCCCCTTCGTCTCCGACGAGATGCTGGCGGAGAAGGGCATTCCGCAACTGACCACCGACGCCCCCATTATCACCTACGCCGACGCTCCGCTGGTATGGGGCGACAGCATCATCGCCGCTTTCGAGCAGATGCAGGCGGGCAACCTCACCCAGATGATCGTGGTGGAGGGCAACCCGGTGCTGGACGTTTCCAACGGCAACGGCGTGAAAGAGGCGCTGGGCAAGCTGGATTTGCTGGTGGTGCTCGATTCCTTCATGACCGAGACTGCCCTTCTGGCCGATTATGTGCTGCCGCTTTCCACCTTCCTGGAGCGCACCGACACCATCGTCACCGCCTCTGGCGCCAACGCCGTTGCGGGCTTGCGCACGCCGGTGCTGACCAATACCGAAGTTGACGGCAAGTCCATTCCCGACGCCATTTGCGCCCTGGCCGCCGGCGCCGGCCTGGAAGCCGCGTTCCCCTTCACTTTGGACGACTACAACCGCGCCAACGCCGAGCTGATGGGCATCAGCTACGAGGGCCTTCTGCGGGAAGGCATCTCGGCCATCCCCGGAAGCGACGCGCAACTGGGCACCATGCCCCACCTGCGCACCGCCTCCGGCAAGATCGACTTCGCCAGCCCCACCTTCGAGGCGGCCGGACTTTCCGCCGTTCCCACCTGGACCTCTCCAGCAGTGGAAGCGGTAAACGGATCGCTGCGGCTGATGGTGGGCCAGGAAGTGGTATTCCAAGACACCTTCTGCGACGCCAGCCCCTACCTGATGACCCTGGCCGAGAAGTACCAACTGCAGCAGGCCTGGGTAAACAGCGACACGGCCGCGGCGCTGGGCATCGCCGATGGCGACACAGTGGAGGTTTCCTCACCCCAAGGTTCGCTCACGGTGCCGGCAAAGGTTACCGAGCTGATTGCCCCCAACGTGGTCTGGATGCCGGCCCATTTCGGCTCCATCTACGGCCAAGCGGAAGGCACCCCGCTGTTCGGCGCCGCCCCCAAACCCCTGATCGCCTGGCAGCTTGAACCGGGCACCGGCGCGGGGATGATGAATGAAACTGCAGTCACCCTGAAGAAAGTGGGTGCATGATGACCCGTTACGGAATGCTCGTTAACACGAGGAAATGCATTGGGTGCTACGCCTGCCGCGAGGCTTGCCAGCACCAGAACAAGCTGTTGGACAACGAGCCCTTCATCCGCTACGAAGAGCGGGTAACTGGCAAGTTCCCCACCACCGATGTGGAAATGGTGCCCATGCAGTGCATGCAGTGCACCGACGCCCCCTGCGTCAGCGTGTGCCCCACCGGAGCCTCCCACATCGGCCCCGACGGCATCGTGGTCATCGACCATGGCCGCTGCATCGGCTGCCTGTACTGCATGGCCGCCTGCCCCTACCAGCTGCGCGTGCGCAACGAGGAAACCGGCGCCGTTGACAAGTGCCGCTTCTGCGTTGCGGCTGTGAAGCCGGGAGAGGCCGCGTCCAACTGCGTGTCCGCCTGCCCCATGGGGGTGCGCACCTTCGGCGACCTGGACGATCCGGAATCCAATGTTTCCCGGGAAATCCGCGCCACCGGGGCAAAACCCCTAGTCGAAGGCCTTACCGAGGCCGCCATCTATTACGCGAGGTGAGAGAGATGACTTATGAACCCATTTGGGGCGGTATCATCGCCTGGTATCTGTTCCTGGCCGGTTTGGGCGGCGGTGCCTTCATCACCTCCGCGTTTCTGAAGTGGACCAAGCCGGAGGCCACCACGATGCGCCGCATCGGCCACATCGTAGCGCCGGTGGCGGTGTGCATCGGCCTGGTGCTGCTGATGTTCGACGCCAAGGCGGGCTTTCTGAACCCGCTGCGCTTCGCGCTGCTGCTCAGCAACTTCGGGTCGGTCATGACCTGGGGCGTGGTGTTCCTGGCCGCCTTCACCATCATCGCCCTCATCGTGCTGGTGCTGGACCTCATGAAGAAGTCCGTTCCCAACTGGCTCGACATCGTGGGCGTAGTGGCCGGCGTGTGCGTGGCCATCTACACCGGCGTGCTTTTGGGCGTGTGCCAAACCTTCCCGCTGTGGAACAACGCCCTGCTGCCCATCCTGTTCTTGGTGTCGGCCCTTTCCACCGGCGCCGCGGCGGTCATCGCCATCGGCATCCTGGTGAAGCCGCAGGAATTCAACGAGATCGGCCTGCTGAAGAAGACCCACTACGCCCTGCCCGCCATTGAGATTTTGCTGGCGGCCTCGCTGGTGTTCATCACCGCCCACACCAACCAAGCCGGTTTCAACTCCATCATGAACCTCATCGGCGGCCAGTGGGGCGCCTGGTTCTGGATCGGCTTCGTGATCGTTGGCCTCTTGGCCCCCACCATCATCGAAACCGTTACGCTGTTCTTCTCCTCGCCGCAGTTCGAGGAGGGGGCGACGGCCCGTTGGCTTTCCTTTGCCTCTGACGCCGGCGTGCTGGTGGGCGGCTTCCTGCTGCGCTACTTGGTCATCGTGGCGGCGCTTCCGCTGACCATGGTGGTGCCCATGCTGTAGCGGCCTTCGCGCACAACGCCCCGTCGTATGCCCCCCACCGCGAGCGGCTCCCTTTGCCAGACAGACGGCAGGGGAGCCGCTTTTGTTTACCCTCTTACCGAGCAAACCAAAGTAACGCCGCAGGCCCGAACGCTCGGGCGGCCCCCCTTTTGCTAGAGTTGAGGCCAGGGATGGCCTTCTCGACTGCCGGATTCGCCCGGTTTTCGCCAGGTTTTGCATCTGGCCACTCCCAACCTGAAGGCATATATATGTAAGGAAAGGAGGGGCCGTGGCTTTTATCGGATTTCTCATCCTGTTCCCGCTTTTGGCAGCCGTGGCGCTGTTCTGCGTCCGGAACAACGAAGCGCGAAACGTCATCGTCGTTGCTTCCGCCGCCGTCATCGCTGTGGCTTCGGTAATCTTCGTCGTTTCCAACCTCGGAGCGGGCTTCACCCCCTTCGAGTTCAGCTCGGAAGCGCTGGATTTCGTGTGCACCGGCATCAGCACGGCCATCGTGGCCATCATCTTGGCTTTCTCTTGGAAGTACAAGAACGTTCTGGCCGCGGTGCTCGCCTGCGTGCAGCTGGTGGCAGTGCTGGCGCTTGAGTTCGCCTTCCCGCTGGAGATAGAAGTGCCCTATGGCCTGTACTTCGACTCCCTCTCGCTGTTGATGACCTTCATCATCGGCGTGGTGGGCTCGGGCATCTGTGTGTACGCCATCGGCTACATGGAAGACTTCCAGACCCATCAACCGGAAGGGGAGGCCGACCGGCGGCCTCTGTTCTTCGGGCTGATGTTCCTTTTCCTCTCCGCCATGTTCGTCATCGTTTTCTCCAACAACATGGAATGGCTGTTCACTGGCTGGGAAATCACCACCCTCTGCTCGTTTTTGCTCATCGGCTTCACCCGCACTCCCGAAGCCATCACCAACGCCTTCCGCCAGATTGTCATGAACTTGGCCGGCGGCATCGGTTTCGTGGTGGCCCTGTACTGCTGCGCGTTCATGGTGGGCACTTTCTCCTTCTACGACTTTTTGGTCATCGGCTGCCAGAACCCCGCCATCGCAGCCGCGGCCGTCACGGCCCTGGCCTTCGCCGGCATAACCAAAGCGGCCCAAATGCCCTTCCACACCTGGCTTTTGGGGGCCATGGTGGCGCCTACCCCCACCAGCGCCTTGCTGCATTCCTCCACCATGGTGAAGGCGGGCGTGTTTCTGCTGGTAAAGCTGGCGCCCATCTTCATGGTGTGCCCGGTGCCCTCCCTCATGGTTATCATGGTGGGGGCCATCACGTTCTTGCTGTGCTCGTTCATGGCCATCTCCCAATCCAACGCCAAGCGGGTGCTGGCTTACTCCACCATCGCCAACCTTGGCCTGGTTACCGCCTGCGCCGGCGTGGGCAGCCCTGAAGCGGTATGGGCCGCCTGTTTCCTCATCCTGTTCCACGCGCTGGCCAAGAGCCTGCTGTTTTTGTGCGTGGGCACCGCCGAGCATCACATCGGCTCCCGCGACATCGAGGACATGGACCTGCTGTTCGAGCGCATGCCACGGCTGGCCCGCTTCATGATGGTGGGCATCATGGGCATGTTCATCGCCCCCTTCGGCATGCTGATCGCAAAATGGGGGGCACTCGTGTCCTTTGCTCAGGCAGACCAAGTGGCCCTCATCCTCATACTGGGCTTCGGTTCGGCCGCCACGTTCATGTTCTGGGCCAAATGGCTGGGCAAGCTGGCGGGCATCGCCGGTCAGCCGGAAAACGTCGAGCTCACCGTTCACAAAAGCGAGTGGGCGTCGCTTCTGCTGATGGTAGTGCTGCTCATCTGCGGCTGCGTGGCGCTGCCGCTCATTTCCGCCGTTTCCGTCGAGCCCTACATCGTTTCGGTGTTCGGCGTGCTGGGGCAGGACATCTCCACTGACAACCTGTGGCTGGCGGCCATCTGCGCGGCCGTGGTGTTCATCGCCCTGTTCGCCGGGGCCGGCCGCAGCAACTCTAAACAGAAGAAAGTGCCGGTGTACCTGGCCGGCGTCAGCCGAAACGACGATACCCGCGCCTTCCAGAACGCGCTTTCCGGCTCGAGCGAGGCGGTCACCCGCAACTGGTACCTGGAGGCGGTGTTCGGCGAGAAGCGCATCGCCCCCATTGGCACGGTGTTCAATTCGGTGCTCATGGCCGCAGCATTCATCATGGTGCTGCTCGGCGTTGGCGTGATGTAGGAGGGAACAACGATGACCTTGATTCAAATCCTCATTGCCACCGTCGTATTCGCCGTGCTGGCACCGGTGATCGGCTGCTTTCTGGCGGGGCTCGACCGCATCATCTCCGCCCGCATGCAGGGGCGCGTAGGGCCGCCGCTGCTGCAGCCCTACTACGACGTGCGCAAGCTGTTCGAAAAAGAAGATGCGGCGGTTAACACCTCCGAGCGAGTGTACGTGGTGTGCGCCCTCATCTTCGCCGTGCTCTCCGGCGGCATCTTCTTCGGCGGCGGCAACCTGCTGCTGGACGTGTTCACCATCACCCTTTCCAGCCTGTTCTTCATCATGGCCGCCTATTGCACCCGGTCTCCCTACGCCGAGATGGGGGCTGCCCGCGAGACCATCCAGGTGATGAGCTACGAGCCCATGGTGCTGTTCATGGCGGTGGGCTTCTTCCTGGCCACCGGCAGCTTCGATGTGAGTGCCATCGCCGCCGCCCCCGGCGGGCCGGCCATCGGTAAGATTATCCTCATCTTCTTGGGCGTGCTTTTCATCCTCACCATCAAGCTGCGCAAGTCTCCCTTCGACCTTTCCATGTCGCACCACGCCCATCAGGAAATCGTGCGGGGCATGACCACCGAGATGAGCGGCCCCACCCTGGGGCTTGTGGAGATCATGCACTGGTGCGAGACGGTGCTGTTCTTGGGATGGACCGGCCTGTTCTTCCTGTGGGGCAATCCGGCTTCGTGGATTTTGGCCCTGGTGGTGGTGGCGCTCGTGTTTTTTGCCGAGATTTACATCGACAACAATTTCGCCCGCGTAAAATGGCAGTTCATGTTGAAATCCTCTTGGCTGGTGGCCCTGCTGGGCGGCGGCATCAACATGGCCTTCCTCATGCTGGTATAGGAGGTACCCCATGGCTTTTGCTTCCAAATCCCCCTGGGTGATCCACTACGACGGCTCCAGCTGCAACGGCTGCGACATCGAGGTGCTGGCCACCTTGTGCCCCGGCTTCGACGGCGAGCGTTTCGGCGTGGTGAACACCGGCAACCCCAAACATGCCGACATATTCCTGGTAACCGGCTCGGTGAACGAACGCAACATCGAGGTGGTGCGGGAGATTTACAACCAAATGCTGGAGCCCAAAGTTGTGGTGGCCTGCGGCATTTGCGCCTGTACCGGCGGCATCTTCAGCGACTGCTACAACGTCATCGGCGGCGTTGACCAGGCCATTCCGGTTGACGTGTACGCACCGGGCTGCGCTGTGCGCCCCGAAACCCTCATCGACGCCATCGTGGCCGGCGTGGAAGTGCTGGACCAAAAGTCCAAAGCGCTGGCCGAGGCGAAGAAAGGAAAGTGAGAGCGCCCATGAAATACACCACTCAATTTACGACCATCCCCGCAGACAGCCTCAGCGAGACCGTGGCCGCCTGCAAGCAGCGGCAATGGCGCTACGTGCAAACGCTTGCCGTGAACGGGGAAGAGGGCATCGACCTCATCTACTCGTTCATGGACATGGCAACCGGCCTTCTGGAGAACTACAAGGTGGAGAAGCTGGCGAAGGGCACCCATATGCCCTCCATCACCGGCGACTTCCTTGAGGCCTTCGTGTGGGAAAACGAGATCCACGACCTTTTCGGCATCAACTTCGACGGCATCGCCATCGATTTCCACGGCGCCTTCTACGCGCTGGCCACCCCCGAGCCCATGACGGTGATTTCCCCCGCCCAGAAAGCGGCCCGCGAAAAGGCGGCCAAGGTGGCTGCGGCCAAGGCGGCAAAAGAGGCCAAGGCCAAAGTAGGACAGGGCGCTGCCGCCGACGACATGGAGGCGAAGCTGGCGGGCATGGACCCGGAAAAGGCCGCCAAAGTGCGCGCCGCCATGGAGGTCAAAGCGGCCAAGGCTGAAAAGGAGGAGAAGTAATGGGAAAGGCAACGGTAATTCCCTTCGGCCCGCAGCACCCTGTGCTGCCCGAGCCCCTTCACCTCGACCTTGTGGTGGAAGACGAGAAGGTAGTGGAGGCCATCCCTCAGATCGGGTTCGTGCACCGCGGCCTTGAGAAACTGGTGGAAACCAAGGACTACAACCAGTTCGTTTACGTGGCCGAGCGCATCTGCGGCATCTGCGCCATGGGCCACTCGCTGGGCTATGCCGAGACGGTAGAGCAGCTGATGGGGGTAGAAGTTCCCAAGCGCGCCCAGTACCTGCGCGTCATCTGGCACGAGTTGTCCCGTATCCATTCTCACATCCTGTGGCTGGGCCTGGCAGCGGACGCCTTCGGCTTCGAGAGTATGTTCATGCACTGCTGGCGCCTGCGGGAGCGGGTGCTCACCCTGTTCGAGAAAACCACCGGCGGCCGCGTCATCCTTTCGGTGGTGTGCGTGGGCGGCGTGGTGCGTGACATCGACGATGCCCAGATGGCCGAGGTGATCTCGGTGCTGGAAGGCATCACCGACGAGTACCTGCAGATCATGAACACCCTCATTTCCGACTACTCGGTGAAAAACCGCACGGTGGGAGTGGGCTACCTTTCCCACGAAGACGCCCTGGAGCTCTCCATGGTGGGCCCCTTCGCTCGCGCTTCCAATGTGAACTACGACGTGCGCCAATTCGGCAAGGGCGCTTACGGCGACCTCTCCGATTTCCAGCCCATCCTTTCCAACGAGGGAGACTGCTACGGCCGCGTGGTGGTGCGCTGCAAAGAGGTGCTTCAATCCATCGACATCATCAAAGAGCTGGCGGCGAAGATGCCCGCCGGCGACATCGCCGTGCCGGTGAAGGGAGCCCCTGCCGCCGATGCGGAAGCTTGCAACGTACTGGAGCAGCCCCGCGGCGAGTGCTACTACTACGCCCGCGGCAACGGCAGTAAGTACCTGGAGCGCATGCGCATGCGCACGCCCACCAGCCAAAACATTGCTGGCATGGTGAAGGCGCTGGATGGCTGCGATTTCGCCGACGTCAACATGATTGTGCTCACCATCGACCCGTGCATCAGCTGCACCGAAAGGTAGGTTTCTGTGACTTCCTTCAAGCTGGGGGGTATGACCTTTGGATCGCTGTTCAAAAAGCCGGAAACCTGCCAGTACCCGGCCGAGAAAAAAGAGGCACCGGTCGGCTTGCGCGGCCACATCGTCATAGACGAGGACAAGTGCATTCTCTGCGGCATCTGCCAGAAGGCCTGCCCGTGCGACGCCATCAACGTGGACCGCAAGGGGCGCATCTGGGCCATCTACTCCTTCCACTGCATCCTGTGCGACTCTTGCGTGCGGGCGTGCCCAAGGCAGGCGCTGTCCACCTCTCCCGACCTCAAGTCCGTGACTACCGGCAAGTTCGAGAGCGTGTCCTTCATCCCTGACCCCAAGGTCGACAAAGCGTAAAGGCAATTGCGGCCCGTCCCGTCCGCCCTTAAGCTTCGCTACAGTTTTGTAATGAACAGTGAATCGCCCCTAATATGGGCGATTCACTGTTAAAATGCCCTTTTGCATGTAATGGGGGGACCAAGGAGCGAGATTCTTTTCGTATGAGCGAACACAGCCAAGAAATTGTCACCAATAAAGTTCTCACCATCCCCAACGTTATATCCTTTATTCGCCTTTGCATGGTGCCCGTGTACCTGGTACTGCTGCTGAACGGCCAAAACATCGCCGCTGCTGCAGTGTTCGCCGCGGCCGCCACCACCGATTTCTTGGACGGCCAGATAGCGCGGCGCACCCATACGGTTTCCAAGCTGGGGCAACTGCTCGACCCCGTAGTGGACCGCGCCCTCATGGTGGTGGGCGTTTTGGGGGTTTTCCTGGTGGGACGCGTTCCTTTATGGGTCATCGTGCTCATCGTGGCCCGGGACGCCCTGGTGGTGGGGGGAGGGGCTTGGCTCCTGTTCAAGAAGTCCATCCGAATCCCTGTCATTTACCCCGGCAAGTTCGCCACCACCTTCCTTTTCATCGGATTTGCGGCCCTCATTCTCAATTGGCCCTTGGTGCCGGGGCTGGGGCTGTGCGACCTCTCCTGGCTGCCCGGCTTTAACGGGGAGGCGGTTTGTTGGGGCATTTGGTTTATTTACGCCGGCCTGGCGCTGTCTATCGGCACCACCGTCTACTACGCGAGGGCTGCTCTTGCGGCCCTCGCCCAAAAGCAGCCCAACGCCGGCTCCAATCGCCCGTAAATGGGATAGTCTTTCCCTGTGCCGAAATTCAGGGTTTTCCCTGCGCTCGGCAGCAGTTGCCATCACCTCACGGAAGGATGCCCCCAGGTGTACTACCAACCCGAAATTGAAACCATGCCCCGGGACGAACTCGCCCAGCTGCAACTGCAGCGCATGAGGGAGTCATTCGAGAATTGCTACCAGAACGTGGAGCTGTATCGCCGCCGTTTCGACGAGCTGGGGGTGAAACCGCAAGATTTGGCCTCCCTGGAGGACCTTACCAAGTTCCCCTTCACGATTAAACAGGATTTGCGGGATGCCTACCCCTTCGGCATGTTTGCCCGAAAGAACAAGGACGTAGCCCGCATCCACGCCTCGTCTGGCACCACTGGGCAGGCCACGGTAGTGGGGCATACCGCCGCCGACCTGGAGAACTGGGGCGATTGCTTCGCCCGCGGCATTGCCATGGTGAACGGCGATGCCAATTCCACCATCCAGGTTTCCTATGGCTACGGTCTGTTCACCGGAGGTTTGGGGGCCCATGCGGGCGGCGAGGCGATGGGCTGCACCGTCATCCCCACCTCTTCGGGCAACACCAAGCGCCAGGTGCAGATGATGAAGGACTGCGGCACCGATATTCTGGCCTGCACCCCTTCCTATGCGCTGCTCATAGCCGACACCGCCATCGAGATGGGTTACAACCCGGCAGAAGAGTTCCAAATCTCCGCCGGCATCTTCGGCGCCGAACCGGCTTCCGAGAACATGCGCCAGGAAATCGCCGACAAGCTGGGCATCCAGTACTGCGACGTGTACGGCCTTTCGGAAGTGATGGGGCCCGGCGTTGCCATGGAGTGCGCCGAACGAGGCGGCCTGCACGTGGCCGAAGACCACTTCTACTGCGAGATCATCGACCCCGAAACCCTTGAGCCGCTGCCGGACGGAGAGTGGGGCGAGCTGGTGATCACCACCCTTACCCGCGAGTGCACCCCGTTGGTGCGCTACCGCACCCGCGACGTCACCCGCATCGTTTCGGAGCCCTGCGCGTGCGGGCGCACCCATCGCAAGATCGACCGCTTCCGCGGCCGCACCGACGACATGCTCATCATCCGCGGCGTGAACGTGTTCCCCTCGCAAATCGAGCAAGTTATCACCACGTTCCCCGAGATCGCCACTCAGTACCAGATCATCCTCACTACCAAGGGCCCGCTCGACCACGTGGAGCTGCGCGTGGAAACCGAGCCGGATTTCCCCATCGACGAGGTGCGGCGCCTAGAAGATCTGCGCAATCGCCTGGCGGCGGAACTGAAGAGCAACCTGCAAGTGAACGTGGATATCAAACTGGTGGAGCCCAAGACCATCGAGCGGTCGGAGGGCAAGGCGAAGCGCGTCATCGACCTTCGGGAGGCGAAGAACTAAATGATTACCCAAGTCACCATTTTCCTCGAAAACGACAACGGCCGACTGGCCGAAGCGGTACGGGTCATCTCCGACGCCGGCCTGAACATGCGCGCCCTGTTCCTGGCAGACACCGCCACGTTCGGCCTGGCCCGCATCTTCTGCGACAAGCCCCAGGTGGCAGTGGAGCAGCTGACGGCCGCCGGCCTGCGCGCCTCGGCCACCTCGGTAGTGGCGGTGCGTCTTCCCGACCAGCCGGGCGCCCTGGCCCATCTGTTGGAATTCTGTGACAGCCGCCATTTCTCCATAGAGTACGGCTATTGTTTCACTGTGGATGACGGAAGCGCCATCGACGTGCTGAAAATCAACAACCCCGAAGTTGAGGAGGCCCTGGTGGAGGAGGGCTTCGCCCTTGTCTCCCCGGAAGAAGTCTATGACCTGTAACCTTTCTGACAATGTTTCTGCCAAGGGCGCGCGCTTTTTTGCGGGCGCCCTTGCCCTTATGCTCGCGGTGGCCCTGTGCCCTGGCACGGCATGGGCCGACGTGCGCTCCAGCGACGTCATCACGGGAGCCACCGTGGAGATGCGCGGCCTGCCGGAGGACGAGTGCCCCTCCATCGATGCCGAGTACGCCTGTCTGATGGCAGAAGACGGCACTGTGCTGTTCGAACGCAAAGCCGACGAACAGGTTCCCATCGCCTCCATTACCAAAGTGATGACCGCGCTGGTGGCACTGGAGAACGCGCCGTTGGATACCCGCGTCGAAGTGAGCCGCTACGCCGCCTCGGTGGGGGAGTCTACCGCTGGGCTGCAAGCGGGGGACGTGATGACGCTCGACCAAGCCTTGAGCGCCTTGCTGGTGCCCTCGGGCAACGACGCCGCAGTGGCCATCGCCGAATCAGTGGGGGGGGTGCTGCTGCAAAACGGCGCAGCGGCAGGAGGGGCGGACGGGTCCGCCAACAGCGACGAGGGCACGCCCTTCGCCGCCTTCGTGAACGCCATGAACGAAAAGGCGCAGCAGCTGGGCATGACCGAATCGGTTTTCGCCAATCCCCATGGGCTTGACATGGGGGACTTCTCTGACGAGATGCACTGCAGCGCTCGCGACGTGGCCCTTCTGTGCCAAGCGGCCATGAAAAACGAAACCTTCCGCACCGCGGTGGACCAGGCCACGGCCAACGTGGCCGTCACCCGCAACGGCTCCCCAGCCACCATCACCCTCCAGAGCACCGATTTGCTGCTGGGGGTGTACGAAGGGGCCTGCGGCATCAAAACCGGCTACACCTCGGCGGCAGGCCCCTGCTTTGCCGGCGCCTGCCAGAAGCCGGACACGCTGCTTTTGGGCATCGTGCTGGATTCCGCTTCGGAAGAACAGCGCTTCGACGACGTGGTGAACCTCTACGACTGGTACTCCTCCCACATCGTTTCCTACACGCTGGCCCAGTCGAACACCACCACTACCGCCACCCTGAGCGGCGAGACGGCCACCGTGCCGGTGGTGGCCTACGCGCCGCTGGCCGCCTGGATCGACAAGACAGTGCCCGTCACCTTCGCCGACCCGGCCGCCGCCGTAGACGTTTTCGCCTTCGACGGCGAAATAGAGCAAACCTTCACCTTCGACGACATAGAAGGCGAAGTGACCGCCGGGCAAGTGGTGGGGCAGGCCATCTTCTACCAAAACGGGGAACTGCTGGCCAAGCAGGATCTCATCGCCTGCGAGAGCGTTCCCGCCCCGGATTTCTTCGAGGGGCTGGGCATTTGGTTCCAGCGCTTCATCGCCGGCTTCACCGGCACCACCCTTGAGGCCAGCGCCTCGGTAATCAACCAAATCAAGCCCGTAACCCCCGCCGCAGCCGCGGCTTAAAGCCCGCAACCCCATAAGGAGGCCGCCATGACCCAAACCTGTCCCGTATGCCAATCCGCCGTGCCGGAGGGAGCCGAGAGCTGCCCCGTGTGCGGCTTCAAATTCCAAGGGGCCACCCAGAAATTCACCCCTGTGCCGGTGCAGCCGCAAGCAACGGCCGCCGAAACCCCGCAGCAGTTCCAAGGCGTGCTGCGCATCATGCGCGGCCGCCGCGCCGGCACCGCGTATCCGCTGGGGGAGGAGCCCCTCACCATCGGCCGCCATCCCAACAGTGGCATCTTCCTCAACGACATGACGGTATCGCGCCTGCACGCCACCGTGGAAAAGCTGGGGGGCGCCTACACCATCCGCGACGAGAACTCCTACAACGGCGTTTGGGTGAACAACGCCAACGTGGACATGAAGGTGCTCAGGCCCGGCGACATGATCCAGATCGGCTCTTACAGCCTCCAGTACGAAGAAGAGGAGGTATAGGCCCATGAAGCAACTGCTTTCGGGAAACGAAGCCATAGCCCAAGGGGCATGGGAGGCCGGCTGCACGGTGGGCGCGGCCTATCCGGGCACCCCTTCCACTGAAACCATGGAGGCCTTCGCCGCCAAAGAGGGCGTGTACGCCGAGTGGTGCACCAACGAGAAAGTGGCCGCCGAGGTGGGGGTGGGGGCCAGTGCCGCCGGCGCCCGCGTGCTGGTGACCATGAAGCACGTGGGGGTGAACGTGGCGGCCGATCCGCTGTTCACCGCCGCCTACACCGGCGTGGGGGGCGGCCTGGTGGTGCTGGCCGCCGACGACCCGGGCATGTACTCCTCCCAGAACGAGCAGGACTCCCGCTACTACGCACAAGCGACCAAGATCCCCATGCTGGAACCGTCCGACTCGGCCGAAGCGCTGGTCTTCGCCCGCGAGGCCTTTTCCTTGTCCGAACAGTTCGACGTGCCGGTGTTCCTTCGTTCTACCGTGCGCATCTCCCACACCCGCACCCCCGTCGAAGTGGGGGAAAGGGACCAAATCGTCCGCAAGGAGTACGAGAGCAACCCAGTGAAATGGGTGATGATGCCCGCTTTCGCCAAAGGGCGCCGGAAGGTGCAAGTAGAGCGGGTGAGCCAGCTTACGCAGTGGGCCGGCAGCTGCCCGTTCAACCGCATCGAGCGTCGCAGCGCCCGCATGGGCGTCATCTGCTCGGGGGCGGTGTACCAGCATGTGAGGGACGCACTCCCGGATGCTTCCATATTGAAGCTGGGGGTCACCTGGCCTTTGTCGCCGGAACTGCTCCTCCGTTTCGCCAATTCGGTTGAGAGCTGCTACGTGGTGGAAGAGGGTTCCACTTACCTGAGCAGCGCGGTGCGGGCAGCGGGGGTGACCCCGGACAACCCGCCCCATCCGCTGCCGGAGGACGGCGAGATGTCCCCCGGCCTCATCCGCCAGGCTTTCGGCCAAGCGACACCGCCCCATGCAGACGCCGCCGCCGACCTTCCCGCCCGGCCTCCGGCCCTGTGCCCCGGCTGCCCCCATCGTTTGGTGTTCCGGGAGCTTTCCCGCGCCCGCGCCATCGTCACCGGCGACATCGGCTGCTACACCTTAGGGGCGTTGCCGCCGCTGTCGGCCATGGACACCTGCCTCGACATGGGCGCTTCCATCTCCATGGCCCATGGGATGCAGCTGGGCTTCGGAGAGGCGGAGCATCGCCCCATAGCCGCCGTCATCGGCGACTCCACCTTCGGCCATTCCGGCCTCAGCTCGCTGGTATCCACCGTGTACAACCAGGGCAACGGCGTTGTGTGCATCCTGGACAACCGCACCACCGCCATGACCGGCCGCCAGGGCAACCCCTTTAACGGGGTCACCCTGCAGAACCGCCCAAGCCGCGAAATGAACATCGAGGCCATCGTGGCCGCGCTGGGGGTGGAAGACATTCGCACCGTGAACCCTCATAACGCCCTTGAGGTGCGCACGGCGCTGAAGGAGGCCTTTGCCAGCCCCGAACTCACGGTGCTGGTGTTCCGCGCCCCCTGCGTACTGCTGGAGCGCGCCTCGAAGGCGCCCTACGCGGTGAGCGCAAAGTGCACCGGCTGCGGGGTGTGCGCCACCTTGGGCTGCCCCGCCATCGCCCGCGATCCGGAAATGGGGCTCGCATCCATCGACCAAACCCTTTGCATCGGCTGCGGCCAATGCGCCCAGTACTGCGGGTTCGGGGCAATTGTGAGCGAAGGGAGCCGATAATGGCCCAGACAAAAACAGTGCTCCTCTGCGGAGTGGGAGGGCAGGGCACCATCCTTGCCGCCGATTTGCTGGCCCGCGTGGCGCTGGCCGCCGGCCGCGATGTGAAGGTTTCGGAAATTCACGGCATGGCCCAGCGGGGCGGCGCCGTCACCACGGTGGTGCGAGTCGGCGAAGAGGTGCACTCCATGGTTTCGGACCTGGGCTGCGCCGACATCGTGATGGCCTTTGAAACCACCGAGGCGCTGCGCAACCTGCCGCAGCTGGCCGAAGGCGGCGCGCTCATCGTGAACGACGAGACCATCAAACCGCTGCCGGTGCTCACCGGCCGCTCCTCCATGCCCCGCGACGCCAAGAAGCGGCTGCAGGCGGCCGGGGGGCGCTTCATCGGGGCATCCCGCATCGCCCGTCAGGCAGGAAACGCCAAGTGCGCCAATGTGGCGCTGCTGGGCGCACTTTCTGCCACCCTGGACATTCCGGAGGAAATCTGGACTGACGTTATCGCCGGTCGCGTGCCAGCTAAAACGGTAGAGGCCAACCTTGGCGCCTTCAGCGCGGGGCGTGCCGCCATGGAGAGGGGAGAGTAGATGAGCATTACCCAGATAAGCGTTTTCGTAGAGAGCAAGCCCGGCCACATGGGCCGTGTGCTGGGTGCTTTCGCAGAAAACGACATCAACGTGCACGGCTTTTCCGCCAGCGATACCGGCGAGTACGGTATCGTGCGTTTCGTGGTGGATGACACCCAGCGCGCCCTTGAAGTGCTGAAGACCATGGGAGCGGCTGCCCGCACCGCCGATGTGCTGTGCCTGAAGCTGGACGATTCCGTTGGCCAGCTGCAAAAGGCCATGGAGACGTTGGCCGCAGCGCAGCTGAACGTGGCCTATTGCTATTCCCTGGCCTCCACCTATATCGCCATCTCGGTGCGAGACATACCATCTGCCGAGGCAGCGCTGCAGAGCGCCGGCATGGCAGTGGTAAGCGATGAGGATCTGGCCGAATTCATGGTAGGGGAGACGATGTAAATGGGAACCCCAATGCCAACCCCCGACAAGATCGACTTCACCAAACTTCCTATCTACAAGCCAGAAGTGGAATGCGCCAGCCGCGAGCGCATCCGTGCCATCCAACTGGCACGGCTCATCCAGCAGGTGGAGTACACCTACGCCCGCGTGCCGTGGTATCGCTCCCAAATGGATGAGATGGGGGTGTCGCCCGCCGACATAAAGACCCTTGAGGACGTGCGCCTGCTGCCCTTCACCGACAAGGCAGCGCTGCGGGAAACCTTCCCCTTCGGTATGTTCGCCACTCCGCTGGACGAGATAGTGGAACTGCACTCCTCTTCCGGCACCACCGGAAAGCCCATCGTGGTGGGTTATACCAAGGAAGACATGGACGTGTGGAGCGAGTGCATCGCTCGCCTGGCACAGATGGCCGGCGTCACGGCTGCCGACCGGGTGCAGATGGCCTTCGGTTACGGCATGTTCACCGGCGGGTTCGGCCTGCACTACGGCGTGCAGCGCATCGGCGGCACCATGATACCCGCCGGTGCCGGCAACACCGAGCGCCACATCCAGATGATCGAGGACTACGGCACCACCGTGCTCATCGCCACGCCCTCCTACGCGATGCACATCTGCGAGGTGGGGGAGTCGATGGGCTTCGACTGGGCCTCCTCTACGCTGCAGGTGGGACTTTTCGGCGGCGAGCCGTGCCCGCCGGGACTGAAGACCGAAATAGAGTCGCGCATGCACATCACCTGCACCGACAACTACGGTCTCACTGAGGTGATGGGCCCCGGTGTGTCGGGCGAATGTTTGGCCCACCGCGACCAGCAGCACATCGCCGAGGACCATTTCCTTTGGGAAGTTGTGGACCCCGAAACCGGCGAGCCGGTAGCCGAGGGCGAAATGGGGGAGCTGGTGCTCACCCCGCTGGACAAGAAGGGCATCCCTGTGCTGCGCTATCGCACCCATGATCTCACCCGCGTGGTCACCGACAAATGCGAGTGCGGTCGCACCCTTGCCCGCATGCAGAAAGTGCGCAGCCGCTGCGACGACATGCTCATCATTCGCGGCACCAACGTGTTCCCCAGCCAGGTGGAGGACGTTATTTCCGAAATCGACCTACTGGCGCCCCACTACCACATCGTGGTGGACAACGAGACCGGCCTTGACCGCATGACAGTGGAAGTAGAGATCAAGCCCGAGGCCTTCAGCGACTCTTACGAGGAGATGAAAGGCTTTGCGGGCGAGGTGCGCGATAAGCTACGCAGCGTCCTTCTGGTGACGCCGGTAGTGAAGCTGGTGGAGCCCGGCGGTCTTACCCGCACTATGGGCAAGGCGAAACATGTCGATGACCTGCGGAAATAGCTCCATTGTCAAAGCGCTCCTCAAGGGGCGCTTTGCTCCTTCGCCCACCGGACGTATGCACGCTGGCAATATCTATGCGGCGCTGTGCTCTTGGCTCATTGCCAAATCCACCGGCGGCTCTATAGTACTGCGCATCGATGACTTAGACCCCGACCGTTCGAAACCGGCCTTTGCCGACCAGGTGATGCGCGACTTCGAGCAACTGGGGCTGTTCTGGGACGAGGGGCCGTTCTACCAGCAAAGAAGAGAAGAGGCCTATCGGGCCGCCTTTGAGAGGATATCGGAGAAGGCGCCGGTCTACCCCTGCTTCTGCACCCGTGCCGACCTTCATGCCTCATCGGCTCCGCATCTTGGGGAACGCAACGTCTATCAGGGCACCTGCCGCCATCTTACTGCCGCGCAGCGCACGGAGCGGCAGCAGGAAGGGAAGTCATGCGCCTGGCGCGTTCAGGTGCCCGATGGGCCCTTGAGTTTTCAGGATCTTCTCCAAGGCCCTCAAACTTCCAACCTTGCCTGCGACTGCGGCGATTTCGTCATACGCCGCGCCGACCACGCCTTCGGCTACCATTTGGCCACTGTTGTGGACGATGCTGAACAAGGCATCAATTGCGTTGTGCGCGGCATCGACCTTCTGTCCTCCACACCCCAGCAGATTTACCTGCAAAGATTACTGGGGCTTGAAACCCCTTCCTACGGCCATATTCCGCTGTTGGTGAACGTCAAAGGAAAGCGCCTGGCGAAACGGGACAAGGATGCGGCCCTTGATGCCCTGTTAGCCGCTCACCAAACACCAGAAGCTCTCGTAGGCCATATAGCGTACATCGGCGGCCTGCAAGAGGAGGACCAACCCGCTTCGCCCCAACAATTGCTGCAGGCTTTCAACCTGGAGAAGTTCGCCGCCAAAGCCAAGGCCCGTTACGCCATCACCTGGCAGTAACCGGAAAAGGGCTATGGCACAAGGCTGGCCCAACTGCTGGCAAGAATAGCCGCGGCATAAAATGCGCCCACAATAACATTGAACGCCCCCACTTGGGCCATTGCCCCGATGCGACTGGGATTCATCAGCGGGTTGCCCCACAGGGCCTTAAAATTGCCCCACAAACCCAACGCCATGAAGGGAAGCACCACAATACCCTTATAGAAGAAGACAATCACAACAACCGCTATCACCGCCAAGCTGGCCACCATGAGGCCATGGTACAGGGAAACGGCACGTTTTCGCCCCAGGAGCACTGGAAGCGTCTTCCGACCCGCCTGAATATCTTTTTCGATATCACATGTATTGTTGGTCATCATAATGAGTCCCACGTTAATGATAGTAGGAACAGCCCACAGCAGCATCATCGGCTCAAGGATGCCCGTAAGCACCTGATAACAGGCCAGAGGAATGAGTCCGCCCATAACGATGCCACTGACCGCCTCGCCGATAGGGAGGTAGGAGATAGGGGTTTTCCCGCCAGAGTACAGCACGACTATCACTGCAGCGATAGCGGCAATCGCAAGGGGAATGACGCCCGCCACCACAATAGGGTAGATGCCGAGCAGAAAAGCCACAGCAAGAAACCCAATAGCCAAATAAAGCGCATGGCGAGGGTTCACGTTATTGTAAACGAGCACAGCGTCCGAAACCTCAACGTTATCCTCGGCAGAGTCATTTCCCTTTACGTAGTCAAAGTAGTCGTTGAAGGTGTTCACCGCCGCCTGCATGAGCACGCAAATCACAAGCAACGTGAGCGAAAGGGAAAATGAAACAGCCCAGCAATTGGCCATCGCGCAAGCTACCGCCAAAAGGCAGGGGAGTATGGCCGCCGGCCACGTATGGGGCGCCGCCAACTGCAACGCCATTAGAGGCGTAATGCGCCCATAAGATTTCGATTTCAGTTCAGTGTCTATCACGCGAATCATCCAATCCTGTCGTAAACGGCAAGGAATATCTTAGCCATTTCTTGGAGCAAGCGGCATTGTTATTCAGCGACAGGATGCCCAGTTCGCCACGAGGGACAAATGCCCAACTCACACTTTTTATGCTAGGCAACTGGGGGTGAGTTTTTGCAGCATGCGAGGGTGAATTTCGCACTAAATATGGTTTGTCGACCATTTTCCCCGCTTCTACTATCTGGCCATAAGCAAATTTCACTCTTGCGACTGCCAAAAGGAAAGGGGAAGGGAAAGTGGAAGTCGAGACAGCCAATCATGGGCAATGCCAAGAGGAATCTCTGTTCGAGCTTGCATCTGCCATCCACAAGTCACCTCTGCATCGTGAAATTCTGCTACGAATTTTAACTACTTGCAGTGAGCCCAAAGCCATGAGCGCCCTTGAGAAGGAGATCGCCTCATGGCCTGAATTTGCCACAGCCGTTCATGATCAGGCATGGCTTATTGAGTGCATGGTAGAGCACGGGGGCCTTGAGCGCCTGTACCTGGGCATTGATGGAGACGTCTACGGCAAAGAGCAAGTTGAAGATCTCTGCGAAGACGATTTCTTCGCAGAGATTGAGGACGAGGCGTTCCTCACCACTGAAATCGGTCGCATGGTTGCCGAGGAATACAGCCCTCGTGTTCGTCTGACCAAACTGCTCGAGCAGGTTCCTGCCCGCCTGGAGACATACCTCAAAGTTCTCGACTACGTTAAAGAAACCCCTCGCCAATACACAGAGCTTCACAACCTGCTCAAGGACAACCCCATTCTTGTTCTTGATCCGTTTTACCAGGACAAGATACAGCCAAGCGTGTTCATAGACAAGCTGGAGCAAACAGGCGTTATCCAATGGAACAACGGCTGGAAACTGAGCCAAGAAGGCAATGACATCCTGACCGAGATCAAGCAATCCCTCACAGCTCAAGTGACGGAAGAGTAATTGCGGCTACTTCCTGCAGCATAGCGCAGGTTGTACAAGAGAGAGAAAAGAAGGAAGGAAGAGAAGGAGGAAGTATGGCAAAATCAGCCATGACAAGGCGCCAGTTTGTGCAGACCAGCACACTTGCTGGCGTTGCCGCCGCGGTTGGCGTGTCCATGTCGGGCTCCCTTATCGATGCGGGCAAGGCTTATGCCGACGAGCCAGTTGAGACCAAGGTGGTGAAAACGTGCTGCCATGGATGCATTTTGGTTTGCCCCTGCCGCGCCTATGTCGAGAACGGCGTAGTCGTAAAGCTGGAGGGCGATCCCGATGCCCCCATGAGCAAAGGCTCCCTGTGCATGAAAGGCCTCAATCAGCTGCACACGTGCTACAGCCCCCGCCGCATCCTGCATCCCATGAAGCGAGCAGGCGAACGCGGAGAAAACAAGTGGGAGCAGATCAGCTGGGAAGAAGCCCTAACCCTGGCGGTAGACAAGATCTACGAGTCCATGCAGAAATACGGCAACTACTCCCTGATGACTTCCACCGGTGGTGGCGGTGCCTATTTGTTCGGCGAAACCATCACCATGGCATGGGCCCTTAAAACCCCTAACTCTTTCGAACCTGGTTGCGCACAGTGCTACATCCCTCGCAACTCCATGGCGAAGTACGTGTACGGTGGCTCCGATCAATCCATCGCCGACGGCGCTGTTCTCGAACCCTTCAATGAGTGGAAGCCGACCACCAAGGCTTTAGTTCTGTGGGGCACTCAGCCTTCCGCCTCCCAGACCGCTCAAGCTGGTCGCGCCATGGTTGAGCTTCGCGCTCGCGGCTGCAAGACGGTCGTCATCGACCCGAACCTTTCCGCAGATGCCGCCAAGGCCGATGTTTGGCTACCGGTTCGCTCGGGCACCGACACCGCGTTGCTCATGGGTTGGTATCGGTACATTTTTGACAACGAACTCTACGACAAGGAATTCACCAAGTACTGGACCAACCTGCCTTTCCTAATCGATCCGGACACCAAAATGCCCGTTGAGGCCCAGGAGCTGTTCCCCAGCTTCGAGTCCACTACCCCCGACAACACTCCCGACTATGTGTGCTTCGACTTGAAGACCAACTCTGTCCAGCCTTTCCCATATACCGCTCCAGCCGATGCCGTCGTTGATCCCGAGGTCATCACGACTGTTGAATACGAAGGAAAGACTTATAAGACCGCTGGTCAAATTTATTGGGAGGCGTGCCAAGACTTCACCCTTGAAAAAACCGGCGAAATCTGCCATCTGGATCCCAAGAAGATCGAGGAAGCGATTCGAATCTATACCGACACCGAGGTTGCCGGTATCTCCAACGGCGTGTTCTCCGATCAGAGCCGCATCGCCTCTGAGCAGACCTTGGGCTGCTTGGGCCTCGACTGCATTATGGGCTATGTGAACAAGCCCGGCGCAACCCTAACCCAAAACACCCCTCCTCCCAAAGCCCGTGCCAACTTCAATATGTGCGCGCCCCTTTCGCGCAAGGGCATTGCCGGCAATGTTGCCACCGTCGGCTTCTCCTACGAACAAAACATGAAGGCCTTCAATGAGTTCCCCAACAAAGAAAACCAGGAAATGGTTTGGCAGCTTATGAAGGATCGCCTTGGCATGGACAGGCACCGTGGTCTGTACTGGAATGGCATGGCCACTATTCCTGCAGTTCACGAAGCTATCGATACGGGAGAGCCTTATCGTCCCCGCGTGTGGATCGACCACTCTGGCAATAAACTTGCCGCTTTGGCCGATGCGGAATCTTGGCTGAGCACCGCTCGCTCCATGGATTTCGTCATTGGCCAGTACCCCATGCTTACATCCTTCCACGTTGAATGCTGCGATCTGGTATTTCCCACTCAGGAATGGCTGGAATACTCTGGCAGCGATCGCATGAACCAGCTGAACTACACTTTCATGCGCACAGGCGTTACCCATCTGGGAGAATCTGTTAACCCCGGCGATACCATCGTTCAAATTTTGAGCAGGCTGAAGGACAAGGATCCGTCTTGCGTCGCGCCCGAACTGTGCTCCGGCACCTCAGAAGAGGATCAAAAGGCAAGTCAAGTTAAGACGTTTGGCGCCAAAGACTGGGACGATTTGGTTGCGAACCAAGATAAATACGTGCCCTTGATCAAAGAGCCCGAAAAGTTCTGGGTGTACCATCAGCACGAGGCCATCGTAAACGATGGTTTGCCCGCAGGCTTTGGCACCATTTCCCGCAAATGCGAGCCTTACTGCACCCTCTTGCTGCATATGTCTCGCACCGGTTATCCGTATTCTTTCCCCCGAGAGCTTCCTCCGGTGAAAGATGGAGACTACAGCCCCATCAGCCATTACGTCGAAGCAGCCGAAGTGCCCGATGAGGAATATCCTTTTACAATCACCTCTGGCCGCTTGCCCTATTTCCACCATTCCACCATGCGCCATGCCGCCTATGCCCGTGAGCTGTGCCCCACAGCCGAATGCCGCATCAACCCCGAGGATGCCGCGAAACTGGGCATTGAGCATCAGGACTGGATCAAAATCACCAGCCGGCGAAACTCCATTCACGCCCGCGCTGTTGTGGCAAAGTACGTTCAGCCTGGTCAGCTATGGATGGAGCGCTTCTGGAACCCCGAGTGCTACGATCCAAGCCAGAAGAAGATGGTTTCGGCTGGTTGGCGCGAACAGAACATCAACTGCATCACCAAGGCTGACGGCCCATTCAATGAAGTGTACGGTTCTTACACACTGCGTGGCTTTGCCGTAAAAATCGAGAAATCCGATAAGCCCGATGGCTGCTGGGTCGAACCGGAAGAGTTTGCTCCATTCCTGCCCACGCTCCAAGAGGAGCCCGTTACCGAGGGGGTTAAGTTCCAATGAGAAAATGCCTCGTAATTGACCTCGACCGCTGCACCGGCTGCGACTCCTGCGTTGTGGCCTGCAAGCTTGAGAACAATATTGCCTTGGGCGAGTACTGGAACCGCGTTGTCCCTGTTGGTCCGAGCGGCGATTTCCCCAACATGGAGCTGTACTGGCTGCCAGCCCAGTGCCAGCAGTGCGAGAATCCCCAGTGCGTGCACGTATGTCCAACGGGTGCCTCTTACCGCGATCCCGACACGAGCGTTGTGCTGGTAGACAAGTCGAAGTGCATTGGCTGCCAATACTGCATGATGGCGTGCCCCTACGGCGTTCGCTCATTCAACAAGAATGAGAAAGTTGTTGAGAAATGCACTCTGTGCTCTCACCTCACAGCCGATGGCAAGGGCGAACCCGCATGCGTTCACAATTGCTGTGCTGGCGCACGCTTCTTTGGCGACCTGGACGACCCCGAATCCATTGTTTCCAAGAAGATAGCCGAAGCAGGTGCTGAAAACGTCCATCATTTACCCGACCCTGGCAACTCCAAACCAACCACGGCCTATATCCTGCATAGCAGCGTTGCAACCTGGAAGGAGCTGAAGTAAATGGAAATTCAATGGCCCTTGGTCATCTTCAGCCTGCTGGCAGGCTGCGGTGGTGCCACTATTGCCTTCATCGGCGTTTCTGAAATCTTGGGTGTTGGCAAAAAGGCTCGCATCCCCGCCGCAATCACGGCGATCGCCCTGCTGATTGTCGGCGGCTGCGCGTCCGTGCTGCATCTAGGCCAGCCCGCCAATATCATGGCAGCTGCTTCTAACATTTTCTCCTTCTCAGGCATTTCCCTCGAGTTGATCGCTCTGGGCGTGAACGTAATCGTTGCGCTTGTTTACCTGCTGCTCGCTCGCGGCGGTAGCGAGGCAGCGGCAAAGGTTGTTGCGATTATAGGTATCGCAACCGGCCTGATTTTGACCTTCTTCGTAGGCAACGGCTACGTTATGGAATCGCAGCCCAGCTGGAACAACGTTGCGCTTCCCCTCGCTTATCTAGGCAGTGGCCTGGCTTGCGGCGCAACCCTGTTTGCCGCCTTGGTAGGCAAGGACGAAGAGGGTCAAACCAAAATGCGCAACCTGGTGCTGGGTTCCATTGCCATCGCCCTGGTAACCTTCGTTGCCTATGCCGTTACCACAAGCCTTACCGAAAACACCGTCGTCTTGTTCTGGGTTGGAGCCGTTGTGGTCGGCTGCGTGGGCTCGGGCGCATGCGTTTGGTTCTCTCAAAAGCATCCTCTGGCCTTATGGGCCGCCTTCGTCTGCACCATTGTCGGCGGAGTATGCCTGCGTGCAACTATGTGGCTGCTAGGCACTGGTTTTCTGTCCTTCTTCGCCACGGCATCCTCTCGCATGCTCTTGGGTGCGTAAAACCGTTCTCTTGGTGTGGTGCCGTCATCTTACGGTGCCACACTCTCGCGAAGCGCAGCCACCCTTATGCTCCGCGGGGAAACATGGGCACCCTGTTCCCTCTCAGCCAAAATTCAGCCTTGTCGGCAGAGAGGGAACAGGGTGCCCCCAAATGAAGGGAGCCTTCATGGAAAACGATGAGACCATTCATCTGTCTACAGCTGACGTGAAACAGCTTCTTCGAAATCGCACAGTATTCTATCGAATGCTTTCCTCGCTTTACCACGAGCCTCTATCCGAAGAGCAGATCGAGGCTATGGCCACATCTGACTTGATCGAATACGGCAAGGGCGAGGGGCTTATGAGCAGGGGCATCAATGACATGGCTTGCTATCTGCGCAGACGAAATTCTGGCACTCGTCGCGAGCTTGCCGTTGATTTCACCATGTCATTTGGGGGTATGGGCAATCTCAATGAAAAGAATGCTCTGCCCATACGCTCGTTGTTTATGTCTGAAAGCGATCATGCTTTTTTTGCAGAAGGATATCGCGAGGCCTTTGCCGCCTATAAGCAGAGCTGCGTAAAAAAAGCAGAGGGCGTTGATTACCCCGAAGATCATCTGATGTTCATGTTCCAGTTCATGGCTCTTTTGTCCGAACGCGCTGACGAGCTTCTGTCAAGAAGAGACATCGATGGCGCTCTGGCCGACTTAAAAGCCGCTCGTGAGTTCCTGGAGAAGCAAATCCTATCTTGGTTCCCGGCGTTTTCCCAGCGGGCCGAAATATTTATGACCACTAGATTTTATAAAGGCATCCTAAAAATGACACAGGGGTACCTGGAAGACGACATCGATGTACTCGATGCCGCCATTGAGGCGATTGAAGGTTCCGAGGAGGGGTAATGATCCAAGGGGTTTCGCGCCGCACGTTTATCACAAGCGCAGCAGGCATCATAGGATGCTTCGCAGTGGGCGGTTTTGCTTTTGGAACTAGCAGCCAAAACAGGCTCTTGCGTCCACCTGGGGGCCAAGATGGGGACAACCTGTTTGGCGCGTGCATCAAATGCGATCGCTGTCGCAGCGCATGCCCCCACGGCGCCATCTCGGTAAGCCTTTTGGAAGACGGTCTTCTCAACGCACGCCTCCCCAAACTGAACTTCCATCGCGGAGCATGCGACTTTTGTTCCGATAGGGGAGTCATGGCCTGTGTAGAATCATGCCCCACCGGGGCGTTGAAAGCAGGCTTTGATCCCCAGAAGGATAAGATCGGCTTAGCCCAAGTGGTCACAGAGGAGTGCATGCTGTATCGCGCTGGCTCCAAAAAATGCTCTCGCCAATGCGTTGACGCCTGTCCATACGAAGCGCTGTCGATAGAAAACGGAAAACTCTTTGTCGACCAGAACAGGTGCAACGGTTGCGGTGCCTGCACCTTCGCGTGCCCTTCCGCTTCATACGGCACCTACACCGGGTCTAATAAACGCGGCATAGAAATTGTCCCTTTCAAGGAGGCGTAAATCATGGCGAATGCAGAAAAGGAACCTCGCAAGAAGATGAGGACATCTACGCTCCGCGCACTTACCGCCGCCTCTGTCTTTGTAGTAGTTGGAATCGGCTTGGCATTCGCTACCGGCACTGGAACACTCTCTGCCATCGGATGGAACTCGGTAGCCGCCATCTGCCCCTTGGGCGCGCTCGAGTCCATGCTGGGCGCCAAGACAATCGCGGTACGCGCATTGATTGCCCTAGTGGGCTTTGTCATTATTGCACTCCTGGTGGGAAAGGCATTTTGTTCCTGGGTTTGCCCTGTGCCTCATCTCCAGAACATCTTCAAGAGCAGAAAAGACAAGCAAAATGAAGCACAAGCCCGCAGTAAAGCCGCTGATCGATCCCTAAAACGGTGGGAGAGGGGTGAAAGCGTCATACATGAACCCATTGACTCCCGCCACGCGGTGCTTGGAGGCGCCCTGCTCTCTACGGCGATTTTTGGTTTTCCCGTTTTTTGCTTAGTTTGCCCGGTGGGTTTGATTTTCGCCACCTTTATCTTGTTCTGGCGATTGGTGCAGTTCAACGAACCAACCATCGGCTTGATTGTCTTTCCGGCGATACTTATTACTGAACTGCTTGTGTTCAAGCGCTGGTGCGGCGCTATTTGCCCCTTAGGTGCCCTGATGTCACTTGTTTCCAAGGCTAACAAGACCCTTAGGCCGCAAGTCGACATCGAAACCTGCCTTCATAGCAAGGGCTCTTCCTGTAAAGCCTGCATAAGCGCATGCCCCGAGCGCATTGACCCTATAAACAATTTAGGTGATCGGTCGTTAAATGAATGCATCCGCTGCAAAAGCTGTTCCGACGTTTGCCCCGTTGGCGCCATTACGTTTCCTCTTTTTGCTAAGAACGGCGGCAAAGAGGGGACGAAGGAATAGGTGTTGAATCAAGATATAATAGGGTTCGCTGTAATGTTCAATGCCGTTTAGAACCGGCCTTCGCAAACAACGGAGAGAGTATTTGAGGGGATACTTTGACAACAGATGAGAACAATGCCGAGGGCATTGTGGCTAGATTTGGGAACAACATCGCGGCCAATGCGCCGATTCTGCCGTTTATGGGCCTCGCCCTTTGGTTGACCTGGGCTAATTTGTTCACTGGTCCACCACTGTGGTTTATCGCCGGCTTTGGCGTGAGTGCGCCGTTGTCGGATCTGTTCCGCGTCTCTCGCACTCTGCTTGTTATCATCGCACTTGCTGCAGCGCTGATGCACAAGAGGGTTGCACATCTTTTCTCAAGCCGCAAGGTTGTGCTTGCCGGTGGGGCTATAGTTTGCATTGGCACTTTGGTGGCCATTGTGGGTACGGGTATCAACTCGTACTATAATTCCCAACTCACCATGCTGATTCCCTTGAGCGGCGCTGCGCTGACGGGTATAGGCACGACGGTTTTCATGCTTCGCTGCGGCGAATTGTTTTCGCGCATTACGCCCTGGCATATTCTTCTTTACTCACTTATTTCTCGCCTGCTCATGGGAGCGCTCTACTTCATCGCTCGCGGAATCCCCGTAATAGCACCAACTATGTTCCCTTGGTTCAATCTTGCGGGAACCATTTTCTTGCTTCTTCTTCCATTAGCCGCTTCATTTCTTATGATCTTACCCGTGCAAAAGCAGGTGACGGGGGAGTCTTCGGAAGATGCCCCCACAACCGATTTTTCAAAGTATGATGAACGTGCCCTTATCCGCATGGGCATCGCATTTTTCGCATTTGCCCTGATTGAATCTATGGCACGGGCAACAAGTCCTTCTTCAGGTGGATTCGGTTTCGCCCAAGATAGCGATATTGTCACACTCTTGGTAATGTTAGTTTGCCTGGGATTCGCCATGGCGATCCCTGGCCATTCTTCGCTGAAAATGAACCGCATGTATCTACTTTATACCGCATTGGTGATTATCGTCGTCGGCACCGTGGCCCTAGCACCTATAGTGGGCATTGGCAATACAAGCTGGGGGTCGGTGATATCTTTCTTCGCAAAGATCGTTTCTCTTTTCCTCTGGTGCATCTTAGCCGTTGTCGCGCGCAGACGAAACGCATCTTCGGTTCTGGTGTTCGGGTACGGTTTTGCCATGTTCTCTCTGGGCGAAATCGTGGGATTGGTTTTCGGTGGTGGAAATGTCCTGATTTCATTGCCTTACGACATGCAAATGATCGTCTGCATCAGCGCCGCATCTATAGCGCTGATGATAAACTTCCTATTGTTTTCCGAACGAGATTTAAAGGGCCTTATGATGGGGGAGGAAGCTGCAATGGCTCCATTGTCGGGCATCTTTGAGAAAAGGCCTCAGGCCAAGGTGAAAACACAGGAAAAGATGCCTCGTCGTTTCGATGTGGTTGTTGACAGGATTGCCGAGGAATACAGCCTTTCTCCACGCGAAAAAGAGATCATGCGGCTTTTGGCCATGGGGTATACCAAAAATGCAATTTCGGAGAGGCTGGGCATATCCGACAACACTATCCGCACCCATTCGAGAAATGTTTATACAAAACTGAATGTTCATTCCCGACAAGAACTAATGGACCTTATCGACATAGCACAATAATTGGTTGGAACCAATCCAGACCCAAACCAACTGCCAATCCTAAAACCGAATAGTACAAATAATGGACTATTCTACTTTACATAACATACATTATCCACCATTTTTATATCATCGCAGAGATTTCGGGGTTCAGGGAAACCATCGGGGTTCAAGCCGGCTCCTATGCGTCGCTTGCCCATTGGCGTTTTTCAATTTCACGGTTCGTGCTGTTGTCCGCATTCGTTGCTCGCATTGGGTTTTGACGACCGGCTGATTTTGCCAACCTTCATTGACGTCGTCTTGTGTTTGCCGTTCCTTTATGCCTCAGTTTTACCCTCATGCGCAGGCTTGCGCTCAAGCTCAAAATTACGACCGATTCTAAGCCGTTCTAAGGCCCTTCTAAAAAATCATTCGAGTATTTATTCATCCTCGCATTTACACCAAATCGATGGTCCGTGGGTTTTTAGGTAAAAGCACCTTGAAATCAACCCGAATCAGGAAAAGCGCCGACCAGACCACGGGCGCAAACTGCAGATTATGGCCAAAGCCTAACAGCGCAATTCGCGAAGCCCGACGCGGCAACCAGCGCGACAACGCAGCGTATGATCAATGTGAAGACCGGAAATCCCAAGGGACTTGCAACACGAACAGCCGTCGTTTGAGAAATACAGCAGTCCTTGCTGCTATTCATCAAATCATATTGTCATATGACAATATGAGGACTAATCCCAAATGGTCTTTCCCGGCGCCGTACTTGGCGAATCGCCGTACAGACTTGAGAAGTCTTGGCTGAGCAGCGTTTGCCACATTTCCGGAAGCACGATGGCAAACCAAACGACATTCCACACCAGCGCAGCGGAACTGATTACGACGCTGAACACAACGGCCCGCTTAATACGGCGCGCATCCCTGAGAATACCGGGCATCGAACTCAATCGCTTGAACTTCCCAAAAGCGATGATGGCGCACACAAGCGCCACGGTGCTCAGAACCACACCGCCGATCACAAAAGAGAACGGCCCCCCTATTCCGGCAATCATCATCAAGGTACGCAGGTTCTTTAGCTCGCTATCTGGGCTGGGAGCCCCAGGAGCGTTCCCGCCACCGTGAGACCCCTCCCCTTTCCCGTTTGAGATTGGCGAGGAACCACCACGGGAACCGTCCGCGGCTGAAAGCCGCGAGGCGTCTTTGCTTCCCTCGTCAAAACTATGAGCCATGACCATCCCCTGCCTGCTCACTTTACGCCACTGCTGCCAAAGCCGCCTGCTCCCCTGTCGGTTTCGTCGAGGGACTGAACAACGGTCACTTCCACCTTGGGAGCAGCAACTATCATCAACTGGGCAATGCGGTCCCCCGGCTCAATCGTAAAGGAGGCTTCCTTGTCGAGATTAGCAAGGCTCACGCACACTTCCCCGCGATACCCGCTGTCTATGAGCCCTGGCCCGTTCAGAACCGTAACCCCGTTCTTGGCAGCCAGGCCGCTGCGGGGAATGACCAATCCCGCATAACCCTCGGGAATCGCGATGGAAATGCCGCAAGGCACGAGGGCCCTCCCCAAGGGTTCCACAACCACGCTTTTGGCCGCGCGCAAATCCATCGCTGCATCGGAGGCATGGGCATAACCGGGCACAAGCAGCGAATCGGCTGCAACCAAGGGAAGAGTCAAAGTCACAGAGGTGGTCCTTTACGAAATGTCCTTGAGCGCGGAGGCGAATTCATCCACGCTGCCGAAATCTTTGTAAACGCTCATGAAGCGAATATAAGCCACTTCGTCGATGGAGGAAAGTTTTGCCATAACCTTGTTGCCGAGCTCCGAAGACGTGATTTCCCTCTGTTGGGAAGCGGCGAGATCGATCTCGATGGAATTGATAAGAGCTTCCAACTGATCATGGGAAACGGGACGTTTCGTGCAGGCGCTGAGCAAACCCCGCAACAGTTTTTCATGGTCGAAGACCTCAGACGAACCGTCCCTCTTGATGACAATCAAGGGAGCTTCGCCAATGCGCTCGTAGGTCGTGAAGCGAAACCCGCACGAGAGGCACTCACGGCGACGGCGAATGGCGGCGCCATCCTCGGCCGAACGGGAATCCACGACTTTAGTGTCGGGAAAGCTGCAAGAAGGGCAACGCATGGCATTCCTTTCAATGGGGTGCGTTTCCCATAATATAGAAAGGAAGGCGCGCCACCAAGGAAAAACTTCAAGGTGGCGCGCCCGGTGCCGTCAACGCAGCCAGACGACACCCCGGAAATGGCCTAGTTAGCAGAGAAACAGCAGCGGGCCGAAAGAGATGGCGATGCTCACCACGGAGCAAACGAGAACTTCCAGGCGGGAAAAACCGAACAACTCTTTTCCATTCTCCATTTTTATCCCCTTTTCTCTTGCATAGAACCTTTGTTCGCATATATAATAGAACGAACAAAAGTTCATGTCAACAGAAATTAAAACATTTGTTCTTATTTTGGAGGTACGGCCCATGAGCGAGAAAATCACCAAGCGTCAACAGGCAGTGCTGTCCGCTATCGAAGACTGCATTCGCGAAAAGGGTTACGGCCCCACCGTCCGCGAAGTGTGTCAGGCTTTGGGGCTCTCCTCCCCTTCCACCGTCCACGTGCATCTGCGGGCGCTGGAAGAGAAGGGCTTTATCAAGCGCGATCCGCTGAAGTCCCGCTCCATCGCCCTCACCTACCCGCTTGATTTCGATGAGGAATCGGTGGTGAATGTGGACGAACCCAATTTCGAGAAGGTCATTTCAGTTCCCCTTGTGGGGGATGTGGCCGCCGGTACCCCCATTCTTGCGCAGGAGAACATCACCGACACCCTGCTGCTGCCCACCGACATCGTGGGGGATGCCCCTTCCTTCATGCTCTCGGTTCATGGCGAATCCATGATCGAAGCCGGCATCAACGATGGCGACTTCGTGGTGGTGAAGGAGCAGCCGGTGGCCAACAACGGCGATATCGTGGTGGCCCTCATCGATGACGGGGCCACTGTTAAAACCTACTACCGCGAAGCCGACCACATTCGGCTGCAACCGGAAAACTCCACCATGGAGCCTATCATCACCACCAACTGCTCCATTTGCGGCAAAGTTGTCGCGGTGTTCCGCCGCCTTTAGTTCCGCATCCCGTCTGGCAGCTAGGCGCACCATGAGAGGGCCCCGCTCACTTACGGCGAGCGGGGCCCTCTAGCGCTTCCCTCCTTGGCCGCGCCAAGTAAAGCGAGGCGTCAACAATGCCAAGCCACATGCGCCCCCTGCGCCATAACGGCCCTGCCGCTTCCCTATTCGGCAACCTCGAACGGCTTGAATTGGCTGGTAAAGGCCGGCGCCACCCTCAGCTGCATTCGCGTGCCCTGCTCCTCATGGGTTTCCGTCACCACCGTGCAACGGCCATGGGCGAGCGACACCAAATCCCCGCGACTGTAGGGCACCAGAACACTCATCAGCACCTCGGTGGCAGAGGCCGCCTTCGATATGACCGCCACCAAGTCATCAATGCCAAAGCCGGTTTCCGCCGAAACGAACTGCGCGTGGGGAAACCGGTTGCGCAAGCCCGCCAACTGGTCTTCCGCAAGCAGGTCGCACTTATTGAAGATGAGCACAGAAGGAATGGATTGGGCCTCGATCTGCCCGAGCACCTCTTCCACTGCCTCGATTTGCGACTCGAACTCATCGGAAGAGGCATCTACCACATGCAGAATCAAATCGGCGCCGTTTATCTCGTCAAGAGTGGACTTGAACGCCTCCACCAGCGTTGTGGGCAGCTTTTGGATGAACCCCACCGTGTCGGTGAGGGTGATCTCGCGTCCTTCGGGAAGCTCGAACTTCCGGGTGGTGGAATCGAGCGTAGCGAACAGCTTGTCATAGCTGAGCACGCCCGCTCCGGTCAGGCGGTTGAGCAGGGAGCTTTTCCCCGCGTTGGTGTATCCGGCCAGCGCCACCTTGAACATGCCGCTGCCGTAGCGGGTCTCCCGCTGCACGGCGCGCACCTCCGACAAATGGGCCAGCTCACGCCGAATCGAAGTGATGCGGTTGCGCACCATGCGGCGGTCCACCTCCAGCTGGCTTTCGCCTTCGCCAAAGCGGGAACCCACGCCGCCGCCCATGCGGTTAGACGCCAAGTGGGCCCACATGCCGCGCAAACGGGGGTAAAGGTACTGGTTCTGCGCCAAGCGAACCTGCAGCCGCCCTTCGCGGGAAGTGGCATGAAGGGCGAAGATATCAAGGATCAAGGCCGTCCGATCGATGACCTTTACGTCTTTGTCCATCACCTTTTCCAAGTTGGACTGCTGCGAAGGGGTAAGCTCATCGTCGAAAATGACCACATCGGCATCGTTCTCGCGGGCCAACTGCGCAATCTCTTCCGCCTTGCCGCTTCCCACGAAGGTGCGCGGGTTGGGGGAAGAGAGCTTTTGAGTGGTAACCGCCACCGCTTCGGCGCCGGCGGTATCGGCCAAACGGGCCAGCTCCGCCAAAGAGGAATCCAGGGGCCAAGAGAGGCCGGGGCGATCGACCCCCACCAGCACGGCTCGCTCTCGCTGTTCGGCGGCGGAAGTGGCCGGTCCCTTCTGGATAACGGATTGATATTCAGTCATGGGGCATGCTCCTTACATGGGACGACTAGTGGAAATGTTCAGGCATCTGCGCGCCAAAACAATGGCCCGCTTAGTCGACAAAGCGCATGAGCAACAGCCCCTTTCTGAACCTCCGCGAACAACCGGGGGCAATAATAGCACAGCCCTTGCCTCGGGCGGCGCCTAAAGCTGGATTGTGCCCGAGAACACAAACGCTGCGGGGCCGGTCATGCGCACAACGCCGTCCTCTCCCCATTCGATGGCCAGCGCTCCCCCTTTAAGGCTTACCACTACGGAACGTTCGGCCCTGCCCGTGAGACAGGCGGCCACCGCCGTCGCGCAAGCTCCAGTGCCGCAAGCCAGCGTTTCGCCGCAACCACGCTCGAAGACGCGCATGCGCACGCCCTCGGGGATCACTTCGGCAAACTCCACATTCGTCTTTTGGGGAAAGGCCCCATGGGACTCATACCATGCTCCCACCTCGTCAATGCGCAGCGTGTCCAAGCCCTTGCGCTCCGCATCGGTGAACAGGCCATCGTCAAGCGCCTGCCAATCGTCAACGAAGCACACCGCATGAGGGTTACCCATCGAAACGGCGGTGAAAGCAAACGGTCCCCACGGGCTGTCGATGGCCTGTTCGCAAGCGACGGTTCCCAAACGGCCGAGCGAGGCGCCGGGCAAAAGGCAGGGCACCTCGGCCGGTTCGAGAATCGGCTGGCCCATTTCCACCGCGGCCACCGTCATCTTTCCCTCGTCGTCAACGTCGAAGGCGATGGGGCGCGGCCCGGCCAACGTCATGGCCAGCAATCGACCGCTGGAAGCATCCACCATCCCGTGATCCACCAGGTACTTGGCAAAACAGCGAACCCCGTTGCCGCACATCTGGGCCAAAGAGCCGTCGCTGTTGATGTAGTGCATATAGCCGTCGGCGCCGTCCGCTTTCCGGACCACTATTACCCCATCGGCGCCGATGCCGAAGTGACGGTCGCACAAAAAACCCACCTGCTGCGGGGTCAATTCCACCGCTTCCCCGGTGCCGTCGATGAAAATGAAATCGTTGCCCAAGCCGTTGTACTTTTCAAATTCGATTACCACAGTCGCCTCCCTGCTGCCGTTTTCGGCAAGTATAGGAGTGCTGTGTTTCAGGCGTGTGAATGAGCGGAAACGATGTCCGCCACCTGGAGGGCTAATTGCGAAGGCGAGGCCGCCGTAGCGTCAATCCAGTTAATGCGCCCGTCGCGGCGAAACCACGTGCCCTGGCGCTTGGCATAGCGCCGCGTCGCCTGCTGAATGGCGGCAACGGCCTCGTCCATCGTGGCGCGCCCCTCGAGGGCCTCCACGATTTCCTTGTACCCGATGGCCTGCGGAGCGCACAGCCCCTCGCGGAAGCCAGAAGCCAAAAGCCCCTTCACTTCCTCCGCCAAACCTTGTTCGAGCATCTGCAGCACCCGCTGGTCAATGCGCTGGTACAGCACAGGCCGCTCCACCGAAAGCCCCACTTGAACTGCGGGAATCGCCTGCGGAATATGAGCCAGCCCTTCTTTTTGCTCTTGATAGGAACCGCCCTCCTCCAAAAGCTCCAACGCCCGCACCACTCGCTTGCTGTTGTTGGGGTGGATGAGGGCCGCGCTGCCCGGGTCTTTCTGCTGCAGCAGGTTCCAAACCGCCTGGGGTCCCTGAGCCTCCAGAAGGCGGTTGTAGCGCTCCCGCACCGGGTTATCCACCTGCTCGCCAGCGGGGAAACGGTAGTCGTCTATCACTGCGCGCACATAGAAACCGGTTCCGCCGCAGAGGATCGGGGTTTTGCCCCTGTCGACAATATCGCGAATGCAACGGCGGGCGTATTCCTGGAACAAGGCGGCCGAATAAGGTTTGCCGGGGTTCACCAAATCAAGCCCCCAATGGGGCACCTCCCGCTCTTCGACAGCCACTTTGCCGGTGCCGATGTCCATGCCCCGGTACACCTGCATGGAGTCGGCGCTGATCACCTCACCGTCCAGCAGTTTCGCCGCCTCGATGGCGCAAGCGGACTTGCCCGAAGCGGTGGGCCCCACAATCACCACTACCGGCTTCGGAAGCGGTTCCCCGAAGCCCGCAGACACCCCTGCGTCGCTGACAGCCATCGCGAGGCCTACTCTGCCAACTTGCCGGACAAATACCAGGTGCGGGCCTCGTCGATGCGCACGTTCACCGTAGAGCCGGCCAGCTGCTCGGCGCTCACCCCTTCCGGCAACGGCGCGTGCACCGTCACATTGTGGGGGCTTTTGCCCACCAAGAGACGCTCATCGCGCTTAGAGGACCCCTCCACCAGCACTGGCTGCACCGTCCCCAGAAAAGCCTGATTGGCCGCGTAAGCGCCCTCCTGCACCGCCTCCACCAAACGGTCGAAGCGCTCCTGTATCACCTCGCGCGGCGTATCGTCTTCCATCGCCGCCGCAGGAGTGCCTTCGCGCTTCGAATAGATGAAGGTGAAGGCCTGGTTGTAGCCCACCTCCCGCACCAGAGCCAGCGTATCCAGGAAATCCTCCTCGGTCTCGCCGGGAAAACCGACGATGATGTCGGTGGAAAGGGCGATGCCCGGACAGGCTTCCCGCACCTTGCGCACCAAATCCAGATAATGCTCGCGGGTATAGCGGCGGTTCATGGCCTTCAAAATGCGGTTCGACCCCGATTGCGCCGGCAGGTGCAGGTAGGGCATGAGGTTTTCCAGCGTGGCAAAGCGCTCGATTACCTCGTCGGTGAGGTCTTTGGGATGGCTGGTGGCAAACCGAATGCGCTCTATGCCGGTTTCGGCCACAGCATCCAGCACATCCACGAACCGGGGGCGGCCATAGAGGTCGCGCCCATAGGAGTTGACGTTCTGCCCCAGAAGGGTGATTTCCTTCACTCCTTGGCCCACCAGCTCCTGCGCTTCCGCTTGAATGTCCTCCAGCGGCCGCGACTTCTCGCGCCCCCGCACATAGGGAACGATGCAGTAGGTGCAGAAATTGTTGCACCCGATGGTGATGGGAAGCCACGCGGCCCAGGCCTGTTCGCGCACGGAGGGAAGTTGGTCGTTGAAGTTCTCGGAAGCCTCCAGCACTTCCACCTGATGGCCGCCCTGGGAAGCGGCCACCTCCAGCAGGCCGGGCAGAGAAGCCAGGTTGTGGGTGCCGAACACCACGTTCAAGTGGGGCATTTGCTGCACCAGCTTCTCGCCGTCCCGCTGCCCGATGCACCCCCCCACCGCAACAATGCGCTGCCGCAGAGGCGAGCCATCGCGAAGCGGAAGGTTTTTCAACGAAGACACCTGCCCATAAAGGCGCGTATCGGCCGCCTCGCGAACACAGCAGGTGAGGAAGACGACGATGTCGGCCTCTTCCACCGACTGAACCGGCAGGGAGCCCAGCGCTTCCAGCATTCCCTCTACCCGCTCCGAGTCGTGCTTGTTCATCTGGCAGCCAAAGGTGTGCAGGCAAAAAGTGGTGTTGTTCAGCGGAGAATTCACGGTATGCTCCTCGGGCGCGCTACAGCGGACGCGTGCGCGGCTCAACGGAAAAGCGGATGGCGGTTCGGTACTCGCCGTCGATCACGATGTCGGCGAACGAGGGGATGCACACCACTTCGATGCCGCACGGGGAAAGAAAACCGCGGGAAATGGCAACCGCCTTAACCGCCTGGTTGACGGCACCGGCGCCAACCGCCTGAATATCCACCGTGTTGCCGTCCTTTATCATGCCGGCAATGGCACCGGCCACCGAAGCCGGAGAGGATTTAGAGGAAACCTTAAGGCAACCGGTTTCAACGGAAACCGCAGGCGATTCGGCCATGAATAGTCCTTTTCGTAGTTCGTTTAACGCTTAATTGCTAGTGCATTGCTTAGTGTATTTTCTGCTTGTCCCGATTGTAAAACTAGCCCCTGCCGCTGGCAACAACGGCGACGCCCTAGAGCATTTTTTCAATGGGGATGGTGATGGTTATGGCTTGAGGGCCGTAGGCCACCGATGGCTCCACCTCTTCGTTCAGGAAGTAGCGGGGCGCGAGTTCCCGGTAAGCCTCCCGCGCTTTCTGGGCCAACATGGCAAGGTCTTCGGATTCCAATTTCAGACGGCGGGCATCTCTGCGGAAGGCGCGGGAAACGGGCCGCTTCTCTTTAGAAGCGAAGCTCTCGCTCTGAAGTCGCGTCAAAAGAGAAGGCAGCGGGGGAACCTCGCCGTCCATCACGCGGCGGGCGGTTCTCTCGGACACTTCCAACCCGATCTGAGAGGCCACCCGCGCGAAATCGCCGGAATCGGCGCAAAAACCCAGACGCTCCACGTAGGGCCGCTCTTCCGGACGGCCGAAGGCCCGCTCGGACGGCGAGGCGGCCGCAAGCCCATAGGCGTACAAGGTGGCACACACTTCCGCCGGCGAGCCCAGATACACCTCCACCTGTCCGCGATGCTCCAGTGCAAATTCCGCCGCGGTGCGCAGCAGGTTCTTAGGCCCCCTCATGGAATAGGCCCCGCTCTCCTGCTTCTCGAACATCGGAAAGGCCGACTGATCCACCTTCTCCCCCAAAACCGCAGTGTCGGTAACTACTCGAAGCGAGGTGCCCATCTGCGGCTGCGAAACGGTTATTTCAGCCAGTTGGCTGTTCACGGCAATGGAATAAAGGGCCATGCCCCTGCCGTGCATGCCCCACTTGTCCAAGTGGGCGCTTTCCAGCTTCGAGGTGACGCGCGGCTCGAAAACGCGCTGGTGCATTGCGGCGGGAATACCAGCGCCATCGTCTATCACCTGCAAGCAGCGCCGGGGGCCCTCCTTGCCGGTGGCGACGAAAATGCGCGTTGCCCCGGCATCGCGGCTGTTGCGCAGCACTTCGATGAGAATGTCCTCTGAAGAACGGATGTCCTGCACCGCCTGGCGCCGTTCCGCTTCGGAGGTCTTCAAACGAACGAAGCCACCTCCGAAGTCCTGTTCGACTCGGAGGTGGCCGTCTCCCATTACATCTGCAATGAAGTTTTCGAGGTTGCCCTGTGCCATTCCGGAAAACTACTTGGCGTAATCCACCGCGCGGCTCTCGCGGATGACCACCACTTTAACCTGACCGGGGTACTGCATCTCGCTTTCGATTTGATGGGCGATGTCATGGGCAAGTACCACCGACTGGGCCTCGTCCACCACTTCCGGCTCCACCATGACGCGCACTTCGCGGCCCGCCTGGATGGCATAGGTGCGCTCAACGCCCTTATAGGAGTTAGCAATCTCCTCCAACTTCTCAAGGCGCTTGATGTAGGCGTCCAAAGTTTCCTTGCGTGCGCCGGGGCGGGCTGCAGAAATGGCATCGGCCGCCTGCACCAGCACATCCAAGACGGTGTTGGCCTCCACATCACCGTGATGGGCCTCGATGGCGTGGACAATTTCCGGACGCTCTCCGAAACGACGGGCCAAATCGGCGCCGATGACAGCGTGGGAGCCCTCTACCTCATGGTCCACCGCCTTGCCCAAATCGTGCAACAGGCCGGCGCGCTTGGCAGGAACCGGGTCGAGGCCCAGCTCGGAAGCCATCACACCGCTGAGGTAAGCCACCTCGAGCGAGTGATTGAGAACGTTTTGCCCATAGGAAGTGCGATAGCGCAAACGGCCCAAGGTGTGCACCAAATCGGGATGCAAATCATGGATGCCGGTGTCGAAAGTAGCCTGCTCGCCGGCTTCGACAACACGCTGCTCCACCAAATCCACTGCCTTGGCGTACATTTCCTCGATACGGGCAGGATGGATACGGCCGTCAGCCACAAGGTTCTCCATGGTCACGCGCCCGATTTCACGACGCACCGGATCAAAACAGGAAATGGTGACGCATTCGGGCGTGTCATCGATGATCAGGTTGGTGCCGGTGAGTTGCTCGAACGAGCGGATGTTGCGGCCCTCGCGGCCGATGATGCGGCCCTTCAGGTCGTCAGAAGGAATGTGTATGGCCGAAACCGTGTTCTCGGCGGAATGGTCGGCAGCAACCCGTTGGATGGCCAGCGACAGAATCATGCGGGCCTTCTTGTCGGCCTCGGCGCGGGTGCGGGTTTCCGACTCGCGGATGATAGCCGCCGACTCATGGGTGAGCTCGTCGCGGAGGCCCTCAAGCATCTCCTCTTTGGCCTCCTGCGGCGACATACCGGCCACCGATTCAAGACGGCGCACCATCTCCTCTTCGGCAACGGTGAGTTCGCGCTCACGACTCTCAATTTGGCTCTGCATGGAGTCAATCTGGCGCTCTCGGCCGTCCAGCGATTCGCTGCGGCGCTCCAGGGACTCTTCGCGTTGATTGGCGCGGTTCTCAGCATCACGCACTTCGCGCATGCGCTCTTGGGCTTCCTTCATGCGCTCCTGAGCCTCGTGCATGCGATCTTGGGCTTCCTTTAGGCGCCCTTTGTTCTCAGCTTCAATTTCCTCTTTGTACTTCAGTGCTTGGTCCTTGGCCACGATGCTGGCCTCGCGGCGCATGGTCTCGGCTTCCAAGCTGGCCTCGCGGCGCAGTGAATCAGCTTCCAAACTGGCCTCACGGCGCATGGTTTCTGCCTGCAACTTGGCCTTCTCCACCAGAGAAGAGGCTTCTGAGGATGCCTGCTTGGCAGAATTGCCGGCCACCAGGCGAAACACAGCAAAACCACCAGCAAGACCAACAATGAGGCAGAGGACGGCGGCAATAACGATTTCCACCTTGCTTCCCCTTTCAATGGGCTTTCGTCATTTCATTTGGGCTATACGAAAAAGAGCCGGCCAAAGGCCAGCTCCAAGCACGGGTAACCGCAGAAATCCCATATTCAAAATAAATATATGAAATACCATATGGTATAGCGCGCTCAAAGCATAGCGGAACCAGTATAACCCACTTTGAGCTCGCGAGTCCATTGCCGAGCCGCAGCAGACACCAAACAACCGCAGAAGGACGGTGTCTTCAGCTAGCTTGGCTGAAAAGGGTAAACCGAACGGGCGGCCGCCGAGGCAACGGAAACCGAAAAACCCCGAGACACCAGCTTTCGGAAGGCCCCGTCCCGCTGGTTTTTCGACCGCACTGGATGAGCCTCCAGATAGGCACGAGCGCGGGACAGCTGCCCCTCCTCCCCATCTTCCAGATAGGCTTGGTAGGAATCAAGGGCCTCGAGGTTCACCCCGAGGAAGGCGGCCTCCCGCAGCACCCCCTCTACGCCCTTGTCGTTTCGCAGGGCACTGCGGATAAGGGCGTCGCAGTAGCGCGCATCGTCGATCACGCCGAGGCGCTGGGCCCTCTCTATCGCCTCTTCTGCCGCATCGGCCGGAAATTCTGCGCGAATCAGCTTCTCCCGCACCTTGGCGGAGGACTGCTCGCGAGTTGCCACAATGCGAAGGATGCGCTGATAGGCGCCGGCGGCATCTTTGAGCTTCTCGGCTTTTCCGTCTTGCGCCGCCAACTTGGAAGGCGAACCCTCGCCGCCCTGCCCCTTGGTCGCCGAAGGGCACCCGCCCGGGGCAGGCGAGCAAAGCCCTGCTGCAGCCGCAGCGCCACCGGCAAGGGAGCCACCGCGCTCATCGGCAGAAGCGGAAGTGCGGCCCGCTTCAATTTCAGCGATGCGGGCCTTAAGCTCCTTGATTTGAGACAGTTGGGCCATTTACTTTTTCTTTGCCGGCTTGGGCACGGCGTTAATTTCGCCATCCGCCGCAGGCGCGATGATGGGGATGTTGTAAGCCTCCCGCACCTTGGCCTCCAGCTCGTCTCGAAGCTCGGGGTTTTCCTTCAAGGTTAGCTTCGCCGCTTCGCGCCCCTGGCCCAGCCGCTGCTCACCGTAGGTGTACCAGGCACCGCTCTTTTTGGCCACCTTGCACTCTACCGCCATGTCGAGCACGCAGCCCTCCTTCGAAATGCCCTCGCCGTAGATGAGGTCGAACTCCGCCTGGCGGAAAGGAGGGGCAACTTTGTTCTTCACCACCTTGGCACGCACGCGGATGCCTACGGCGTCCTGGCCGATTTTCAACGTATCGAACTTGCGGATATCGATGCGCACGCTGGAGAAGAACTTGAGGGCGCGGCCGCCGGTGGTGGTTTCCGGGTTGCCAAACATGACGCCGATTTTCTCGCGCAGCTGGTTGATGAAGATGCAGGTGGTGTTGGATTTGGACAGAGAGCCTGCCAACTTGCGCAAGGCCTGGGACATGAGGCGCGCCTGCAGGCCCACGGTGGTGTCGCCGATTTCCCCTTCGATTTCGGCACGGGGCACAAGGGCGGCCACAGAGTCGATGACCACGCAGTCGATGGCGCCGGAGCGCACCAGCATGTCGCAAATCTCCAGCGCCTGTTCGCCAGTGTCAGGCTGAGAGATGAGCACTTCGTTGATATCCAACCCCAAACGGGCCGCGTACACCGGGTCAAGGGCATGTTCGGCGTCGATGTAGGCAACGATGCCGCCAGCCGCCTGGGCTTCGGCGCAGATTTGCAGCGCCAGAGTGGTTTTGCCGCTGGATTCAGGGCCATATATCTCGATGATGCGGCCGCGCGGAACGCCCCCGATGCCCAAAGCGGCATCCAACGGAAGGGCACCGGTGGGAATGGCGGCCACGGCCAGGTCCACCCCGCCGTCACCGTACTTCATAATAGAGCCCTTGCCGAACTTCGACTCGATTTGATCGGTGGTCATTTTCAGGGCGGTTGCCTTGTCGGATGTCATGGGGATCCCTTCTTGCGCGTTCACTGAAATTCCTTTCCTATTATACGAACACATGTTTGGGAGTCAAGAAGAAACTTCCTATTTCTCCCCAACGCCCGTCATAGGTTCAGGATAGGTTCCGCAATCGCCAATAGGGCGCCAAACGGCTATCAACGCGCCCACGGGAAAACCCGCCGAATGCATCACGCGGGAAGGAAAACTCACCAAGCTATTCGCCGGATTCTCGGCGCCCTCGCCAAAAGAGTTCTCCGCCGATTCGCCGTAGCCCCATCAGATGTGCCGCGCCGGTGCGCCAAATTTTCCCCAAAAACCCGCCTTAAGACGAAAGATGCCGCAAGAAGCAGTCAAGGGCAAATTCCACCGTCTGCAGCCGCACCTGCTGACGGTCCCCCTCGAAATGGCACAGCTGGGCCCGAGCACCGGTAGCGTCGGCATAGCCCACCCACACGGTTCCCACCGGCTTTCCCGGCACCGCGCCTCCCGGGCCGGCGATGCCGGTTACCGCCACTGCGCAGCTGCTGCCCAGCTGGTTTCGGGCCCCTTGGCACATCTGCAGCGCACAGGCCTCGCTGACCGCGCCATCGCTGGCCAGCGCCTCGGCGCTCACCCCCAGCTGCCCCTCTTTCACCGAGTTCGCATAGCTCACGATGCCGCCTAGCACCGCTTCCGAACTGCCCGGCACCTCGGTGAGGGCCCCGGCAATCAAGCCGCCGGTGCAGCTCTCGGCAGTGGCAACGGTAACGCCGCTTGCGCTCGCCATCCGCACCACCTCGGCCGCTTTCTCGCGAATGCGCTCCTGAAGCAGGGCCACAGAAGGGCCAGGGGCGCTTTGGGCGCCGTCACTGAAACCCAGCAGGCTGCGGGACTTCACCAGATAATCCATCATAGACACGATGGTGAGCACCAGCGCCACCACCATGACGATCCATGAGAGCACGTAGAAGTAGTTGAAATCGGCAACGTTGGGAAACACCATCACGTCTTTGATGAGGAACATCACGATGGCGATGATCTGAAAGACGGTTTTGGCCTTTCCGTACCAGCTGGCGGCGATTACCACGCCCTTCGAGGCCGCCACCATGCGCACGCCGGCCACGATGAACTCGCGGGTGAGGATGATGAGGACGGGCCAAGAAGGAAGCACTTTCAGCTCCACCAGGGCCAACAGCGCCGCCGTGGTGAGGATCTTGTCGGCAAGGGGGTCCATGAACTTGCCGAAATCGGTCACCTCGTTGCGCTTGCGGGCCAAATAGCCGTCAAGCCAATCGGTGCAGGAAATGACAATGAAAATAGCCGCCGCAAGCAGGCTCTGCTGCTGCGCGGTGATGAATTCGAGCCCCATCCACTCCGGCCAAGGGGTGATGAGGACGATGACGAACAACGGCACCAGGCAAATGCGGGCCACGGTGATGATGTTGGAAGGGGTCCAGAGCTTTTCGGATGCGGAACCGGCCATGAGATTACTCTTCCTCCATCTCGTAGAAAAGCGTGTCGCCGATGGTCACCGTACGCTTCTCCCCCACCTCGCCCGAAACGAGGTAGGTGCACCCGTCCACTTCGGGCGCCTGGCACATGGCGCGGCCGAAAAGCTGGCCGTCCTCTTCGCGCCCTTCCACCAAAACGGGGAAGCTGCGCCCCACGCGCTCGGCCACCTTGGCGCAGCTGGCGCTGTCGGCCACGTCGCGCAGCTCTTGGGCGCGCTCCATTCGCACCGCCTCTTCCCATTGGTCGGGCAAATCGCACGCAGTCGTGCCCTCCTCCGGCGAAAAGGGGAACACCCCAACGTAATCGAACAGCCCCGCGGCGGCGAAATCGAGCAGTTCCTCGAACTGCTCCTCCGTCTCGCCGGGGTAGCCGGCGATGAGCGTGGTGCGCAGTGTGACATCGGGCACTGCCGCCTGGACGCGCTCCACCAGCGCCTCGAACGCCTCCCGGCTTCCGGCGCGGTTCATGGAGCGCAAAACGGCCTTGTCCACATGCTGGAGGGGAATGTCCAGATACGAGCACACGTTGTCGCGGGCCGCCATCACCGCCAGCAACTGGTCGGTAACCCCCTCCGGCTGCAAGTACAGCACGCGGAACCAGGTTTGCGGATAACGGGCCGCCAACTCGTCCATCAGCCAGGCAAGCGAGAGCGGCTCCTCGAAATCCTGCCCCCACCGGCCGGTGTCTTGGGCAATGAGGCAGATTTCCCCCGCCCCTCCCTCAACGGCCCTCTTCACTTCACCATCGATTGCAGCGAAGGGAAAGCTGTGATAAGCGCCGCGGATGGCGGGGATGGCGCAGTAGGCGCAGCGGCGGTCGCAGCCGTCGGAAATCTTCACGTAGGCATAGGTGCCGTATTCGCCCGGAAGCGCCCCGGCGGCTTGGTAGCGGGGCTGCTCGTCTCCCTCGCCACGCACAACCCCCAAAAGCCCGTCCACAACGGCAGCGATATCGTCTTCTTTGCTGCAGGGCACGAAGCTGTTGGCCTCCGGCAGCGACTCTTCCAGCTGCGCGCCGTAACGGGCCGGCATGCACCCGGCCACCACCACCTTCGCAGCGCCGGCCGCCACGTTATCCAGCCCCAGCACTTCGAACACCGTCTCAAGCGATTCCTCGGTGGCGCTTTGGATGAAGGAACAGGTGTTAACGATAATGCAGTCGGCGCGGGAAGGGTCTTCCTCCATGCGGTAGCCGGCCGCCATGAGGCGCCGCGTCATGTGCTGACTGTCCACCTCGTTTTTGGCGCAGCCCATGGTAATCAGCGCCACCGCTTTGCCGCGGACGCCCCCGTCGATTTCAACGGCCATGAACGCGCGCCTTAGCGGTAGTTGGTGAACTGCAGCGGCTGGCCGTAATCCCGGCCCTTCACGAAGGCAATGACCTCCTGCAGGGTATCGCGAGACGCGGAAGTTACCCGCAGCTTATCTCCCTCTATCTGCACCTTGCACTTCAGCTTGGTGTCGCGGATGTCCTTGGAAATCTTGGAAGCGGTTTCCTTCTCGATGCCGTTGATGACGGTGCCGGTGCGACGAACACTGCCGCCGGTAGCGGCCACTGGCTCGCCCCAGCTGAGGGCCGAAAGCGCGATACCACGCTTGACCAGCTTCGAACCGAACACGTCCATCACCTGCTTGGCCACGAAATCGGCCGGCGCGGCAATGCCCACCTGCCCCTTGGCCTTGTCGAGCGTGATCTCAGCGCCGGAGTCCTTCAAATCGTAGCGCTGGGCTATTTCCTTTTTAGCCTGCTGGAACGCATTATCAACCTCTTGCATGTCCACGGTGGACACAATGTCGAAGCTTGCTTCTTTTGCCATGACGATGCAGCACCTTCCTCTTGGTAAACGTCAAATTACTGAGCGGAGGCGGACCCGTCGCCAGATGAACCGGAAGAGCCGGAGCCCTCCCCGCCAGGGGCAGTGTCATCCGCCGCCGCGTCGTCGTCCTTCTTGGTGTTGTCCTCGGCCTCCGGATGGTCCGCCTTCCATTGGGCCAGGATATCGGAGAAGTTCACGGTGTAGTTGTACACCCCGGTGCCCTGGCGGGCCTCCGTGGGCTTCACCACTTCGCCGTCGAGGGTGAGCACCACCGAATCGGGGCTGGTAGTGGCAAAGGTAAGGGTGTCGGTGACATCGTAGGACTTTTCCTTGGGTCCCTCAATAATGGACGCGGTATCGTAACTGGTGGTGTCCCCCACCTTAATCTCGATGTAGGCGGACTGCCCCTCGGGCACCTCGTAGGTGAACACCGCCTTGGTGGGCGGCTCTTCCACTTTGGGCTGCGCCGCCTGGGCCGCCTGTTGTGCCGCCTGGGCGGGGTCGGCTTCCCCTTGAGTGGGGTTGGCGGTGTTGGTGAGGCCGGCGATGGGCATGTTCTCGGGCACGTCCGTTTCCGCCTGCCCCTTGTTGCCGAACAGCAGCACCAACACGATGATGAGAATCAGCAAAACAATGATGCCGATGAGGATGAAGGGCAGTTTAGATGCAGTCGACGCCGCAGAACCGCCGGCGTACACATTGCGGCAAGAGCCGGCGCTGCGCCCTTGCGACCCCCCGGAGAAACGGGTTGAATAGGCCCGCCCTTGCATGTCGGTACGGTCGTCGTAAATGCCCCGGCCCGATGCGGTGCGGCCGTTGTAGCCCCCTTGGGAGCGAGAAGAAGACGCCGCGGAGCGGGGGCGGTTCGACGAGGGCCGCCCGGAAGCGCCGCTACGGGAACGGCTGTCAAGGCGCAGCTCGTCGGAACGGCTGCGGCCCACCTCGAAAGCATAGGCCTGATCGGCGTAAAGGGAGGACATCTGGGAAGCGTTCAGCCCCACCAGCCGCGCGTAGGCGTTCACCATGTTGCGGGTGTAGCCGCGCGGGGGCATGCGGGCGAAATCGCTGTCCTCGATGGCGCGCAGGATGTCGGGGCGGATGTGCAGCTTGCGCGCCGCCGTGTTCAAATCCAGCCCCTCACGTTCGCGCGCATCGCGGAGAATGTCCCCAAAAGGCACTTGCCTGCCCATGTCAGTACTCCTCGTCTGCCATGGAATCGCCCGCCTCGAAGGCCTTCAGCGTTTCCAGTTCCAATTCGTCTACCAACACTTCTCGCGGCTTCGACCCGTTGCCCGGGCCCACCACGCCCTTCTCTTCCAGTTGGTCCATAATGCGACCCGCTCGTGCATAGCCTACTTTAAGACGGCGCTGCAGGGCAGAAGTTGAGCCCAAATTGCTGGAAACAACCACTTCGGCGGCTTCCCACAGCAGCGGATCGTCGTCTTCCCCGCCGCCTCCGGGCATGGTGGAGGTGTCCCCCACGGACATGACGTTGGTGGAAAGGATCTCAGTGTGGTACTCTGGCTCCCCTTGCAACTTCAGGTGCTCCACCACGGCGGCTATCTCCTCATCGGGCACGTAGGGCCCCTGCACGCGCACCGGCTTGGGGTATTCCGGCTTGGAAATGAGCAAATCGCCCATGCCGATGAGGTTCTCGGCGCCAGTGGAGTCGAGGATAACGCGGGAGTCGATGCCAGAGGCCACCGTAAGGCCAATGCGGCAGGTGATGTTCGCCTTGATGAGACCGGTGACCACGTTGGTGGAGGGACGCTGGGTGGCAATGATGAGGTGGATGCCGGCGGCGCGGGCCAGCTGGGCCAGGCGGCTGATGGAGAACTCCACTTCCTTGCCCACGTTCATCATGAGGTCGGCCAGCTCGTCGATGACGATGACGATGTAGGGAATCGGCTCGCCGTAGGGATTCTCGGAAGCTTCCTCCCCCTTGGCCTGGGCCTCTTCATCGGCCGCTTGGGCCGCCTTGGCCTTCTCGTTGAAGGAGATGATGTTGCGCACGCCGCACTTGGAGAACAGCTTCAGGCGCCGCTCCATTTCCGCCACTGCCCAGGAAAGGGCGCTGGAAGCTTCGCGGCATTCGGTTACCACCGGCACGTACAGATGGGGAATGCCCTCGTAGGGGGCGAACTCCACCCGCTTGGGGTCGATCATGATGAAGCGCACTTCCGACGGCGTGGCCCGCAGCAGGATGGACATGATCATGGCGTTCACTTCCACCGACTTGCCCGAACCGGTGGTGCCGGCGATGAGCACGTGGGGCATCTTGGCCAGGTCGTGCACGATGGAATGGCCTTCCACGTCCTCGCCGATGGCCACCTGCAAGGGGCCGGGGCCGGCGGCGGCCAGCACGTCGGGCAGGTACACCGTTTGGCGCTTGCGGTTGGGCACCTCGATGCCCACGTAGTTGGTACCGGGGATGGGAGCGAAGATGCGCACGCCGGGGGCGGCAAGCGCGAGGGCGATGTCGTCGGTGAGGTTGGTTACCTTGCTCACCCGCACGCCGGAGGGCAAATCCACTTTGAACAGGGTTACCGTGGGGCCTTCCACCCAGCCCACAACGCTGGCCATCACCCCGAAATCCTCAAGGGTGCCCTGCAGCTCGGCCCCCACTTCCGCCAGCTCTTCAGGGGTTGAACCGCCACGTTTGCCAACCCCCGACTCCAAAAGGCTCATGGAGGGCAGCTGGAACCCGTCGCCGGACGCTTCCGCCTCGGGAGCGGGGGCAGGGGCCGCCTTCTTGGCGGACGCCTTCTTGCGCGGCGGCGCCGGGTCGTCGGCCTTCTTCAAACGGCGGGTAAGGGCCGGCTGCTCCACCGGCGACTGCTCGAAGTTCTGAGGCGGCAGCACCGCCGTCTTCAGGGCGGCACCGCTGTGGCGGCCACGGGCAGCGCACTCCTGTGCCGGGGCCCCCACCACCATGGTGGCCTGGCCGGCAGGCATGGGAAGCTCGGTGTCCAGGCTGCGCAAGGTGCGCCCGTCGCGGCCGCGGCGGATGCGGGCGAATTCCGGCACCTGCTGATCCAATTCCTGCTCCCGCGCTTCAGTCCGGGCATCGCGGTACGCGCGGATGCGCTCCAGCAAGTCGGTGAGGGAAAACCCGATGACAATCACCCCCACAACAATGAGGGCAACCAAGATGATGGCGCTGATGACGGGGCCGAACAGCACGCAGAGCACCCAGGCCACCGCCGCGCCCAAGTAGCCGCCGTGGTACTGCAGGGCGGCCACTTGGAAGAAATCGTCATAGGAAGCGGTGGGGATGGGGGTGGCAAGGGCGCACAGCGACAGCACCGCCACCAAGATGATCACCAGCCCCAGCGAAACCCGGATGGACATGCGCTGCTTGTCGAAGCGCCACACGAAGGTAAAGCCGATGGCCACCAGGAAAAGCGGCACGAAATAGGCGCCGGTGCCGAACAACATACGCAGCGCGTTGCCGGCAAAGTCGCTCACCAGCCCCTCAGTGGGCATGATGGCGGCGATGAAAAGAATGACCCCCAGCGCGATCAGCACCACGCCGCCGATGTCGGTGCGGGTTTTCTGATCGAAGAGGGGGCCTTGGTTGCTGGCCGGCGCCGCCGCGCGCGCCTTCTGGGAAGGCTTGCGCGTAGCCGGCTTCTTGGCATTTGAGGAGGCTGTTTTTCGAGCCACGGTAGTTCCTTTGCAGTAGTACGTTTAGGGCTGTGTTTTGCAGGGGATATTCTACACCTTATACTTCGATGATGCTCACACAGGCCATCGGGCGCTGCTTTGCACGGTCCCAAAGGACGGACAGCAGAGCATCGCGGGCCACTTTGCGCAGCTCTTTCACGCCGCCGCCCTTGGCCAGCTGGCGCCCCAGCGCGTTCCTTACGGCCGACACTGCCTCGTCTGCCAGGTAGTAGTCATCGCCGCCAGTGATGCCGTGCATCTCCAGCTGCACCTCCCCCACCGTTTTGCAGGTTTTCAGGTTCACGGCCGCGGCAATGGAGGCGAAGCCCTGATTGCCCAACTTAGTGCGCTCGTCCAGCACGTCCTGGGAAGTGTCGCCCACCGAAAGGCCGTCCACGTACACCACGCCGCTTTCCACCGGCTCGCCCAAGCGCACTCCCTTCGAGGTGAGCTCCAGCGATTCGCCGTTCTCCAGCACGAAGATGTTCTCGGGCGCCACGCCGGTGGCCTCGGCCAAGCCCGCATGGGCCCGCAAGTGGGTGGCCTCGCCATGTACCGGCATGAAGGCCTTCGGCGCCACGATGGACAGCATAATCTTCAGCTCTTCGGCACCGGCATGGCCGGACACGTGCACGCGGGCGCGGGACTTGTCATACACATCGGCCCCGATTTTCGCCAGCGAATTGATGACGCGGGTGACCGCCTTCTCGTTGCCGGGCACCGGCGTGGCAGAGATGATAACCGTGTCGCCCGGCTCGATGTCGATGGTGCGATGCTCGCCGTTGGCGATGCGGGCCAGGGCCGAAAGCGGCTCTCCTTGCGAACCGGTGCACATGATTACCACCTGGTCCGACGGGATGCCCTTCAAATCGTAGGCGTCGATGAGGTCGTTATCGGAAATATTGAGATAGCCCAGCTTGCGGGCGATGTCGGTGTTCTGGATCATGGAACGGCCCGTCACCACCACCTTGCGACCGCTGGCCACCGCCGCATCGCAAATCTGCTGCATGCGGTGGATGTGGCTGGCGAACGACGCGATGATGACGCGCCCCTTCGCCTGGGAGATGATTTGGGACAGAGTTTTGCCCACCTCCGCCTCCGACGGCGTGAAGTTGGGGTTGGTGGCGTTGGTGGAGTCGGAGAGCATCAGATCGACGCCCTTCTTCGAGAACTCCGCCAAGGCACCGAAGTCGGTGTGCACCCCGTCGATGGGGGTTTGGTCCAGTTTGAAATCGCCGGTGTGCAGCACATTGCCGGCGGGCGATTGCAGGAACACCCCCACGGCACCAGGGATGGAGTGGTTCACAGCGAAGAAATCCACCACGAAGCAGCCGAGGCGAATCTGGTCGCCCGGCTTGATCTCCACCAACTTGGCGTTTTTGATGCGGTGCTCGGCCAACTTGCCCTCGATGAGCCCCAAGGTGAGTTTAGTGGCGTAAATGGGCACGGTAACGCCCAGGTCCTTCAGCAGGTAGGGCAGCGAACCGGTGTGGTCCTCATGGCCGTGGGTGACCACGATGCCCTTCAGCTTCTCGGCGTTTTCCAGCACGTAGGTGTAATCGGGCAGGATGAGGTCGATGCCCGGATGGTCGTCGTCGGGAAACATCAGGCCCGCATCGTCCAAGATCATGTCGCCGTCGCACTCGAAGGCGGTCATGTTCTTGCCGATGGCGTCCAGGCCGCCCAGGGGAATAACCCGCAGCACGGAATTGGGGTCCTTCTTCACACTGGCCCGCCGCTTGGGCTTTTGCTGCCCCTTCTGGCGCTGGCCGGAACCTTCCTTCTTCGGGGCCGGCGCCCCCTCTTTCGTCGAGGCCCCCTCCCCTTCGCGGGTGAGCTTGGGCCGTTGCCGGTCGATGTTCACGTGCTTGTAGGTGCTGGTGCGGCGTTTAGTGCGCCGCTGCAGGTTCTTGCCCCCCTCTTCAGGGGCATTCTTGTTCTCTTCGGTCACAGAAGTGTCCTCTCTTATATATGGATGCGGGAGCCGGCCGCGCAAATGCGGCCCCAGCTCCCCCATGTTCGTGTCTGTTGTCAGGCCAGACGGCCGGCGGGGCTACAGAACCCCCACCGCCTCCATAATGGCCTTGAGCTCGGCCGATTGCTGCGGCGTGGCGCTCACCAGCGGCAGGCGCACGCCCCCCACCGGGAAGCCCACCAGCTTCAGGGCCTCTTTCACCAGGATGGGGTTGGAAGTGGTGAAAAGCCCTTCCATCAGGGGGAGCAGCTGGTCATGGGCCCGCTGCGCCTCGGCAAAATTGCCCTCCGCCGCCAGGTACACCAGCTGCCGCATGCGCTCGGGCGCCACGTTGCCGATGGTGGAGATGACCCCCACGCCGCCCCGCTCCATAATGGGCAAGGTGGCGGAGTCGTCGCCCGAATACACCGCGAAGCCCTCAGGAGCGCCGGCCACAATGGCCTCCACTTGCTCCATGCGCCCCGATGCCTCCTTGATGGCCACGATATTTTCAAAGTCGCGCGCAAGGCGCAATGTGGTTTCCGCCTCCATGTTCACCACGCAGCGGCCGGGGATGTTGTACAGCACGATGGGCAGCTTTACCGCACGGGCAATGGCGGCGAAGTGCTGGTACATGCCCTCTTGGGGCGGCTTGTTGTAATAGGGAACCACGCACATGAACCCGTCCACGCCCAGCTCTTGCACCTTGAGGGCGAAGTCGATGGTATCGGCGGTACAGTTGTCCCCCACATTGGCAATCACGGGAACGCGACCGTCCACCGCTTCCAGCACGGCGCGGAACAGCTCCATTTTCTGAGGATAGAAAACCGTGGGGCTCTCGCCGGTGGTGCCGTTGATGATAAGGGCATCGTTGCCGCCCACCACCAACCGATCCGCCAATTGCTTGACCCGCGGCACGTCCAACTCGCCCGCCTCGTCGAAGGGGGTCACCATCGCCGTAATCATGCGGCCAAAGGGCAGGTTTTCCATGGTTGCTCCTTGTTCATATGAGAAATCTCGGGCAGGGGTTGCCCGGGAAATTATGCCATACCTTGTGCGGCGGGCTAACCCATGAAGGTTTCGAGCCCCACCACGAGCCCTTCCCGCTCCCCCACCGAGCGGATGCCCAGCAGAACACCGGGCATGTACGAGCCGCGGTCCCACGAATCGTGGCGCAAAGTGAGCGTTTGGCCGAAAGACCCGAAAATCACCTCTTGGCTGGCGGAAAAGCCGGCCGAGCGCACCGAATGCACCGGGATGCCATCGATAAGGGCGCCGCGGGCACCCTCGGCCCCGGCGATTTCGGTCTCGCGCCCGGGGGCCTCGCTGGGCTGCCCCTCGCGGGCGGCGGCAATCAGCTGCGCCGTGCGCACCGCCGTGCCCGACGGAGCGTCCAACTTCTTCTCGTGGTGGTACTCGATCACTTCCACTTGCGGGAAGTACTTGGCGGCCACCTGGGAAAACTCCATCATTAGCACAGCGCCAGTAGTGAAGTTGGGGGCGTAGAACAGCGCGGTGCCGGCAGGGGCCAGCGCCGCGAGCTCCTCCAGCTTCTCCGTGGAAAGGCCGGTGGTGCCCACCACGCAGTCAACGCCGCGCGGCAGCGCCTCCGCCAAATTGGCGGCCACAACGTCGGGGCGGGTGAAGTCTACCAGCACGTCCACCGCACATGCGTCCAAGGCCTCGGTCACCGTGGCGAACACTGGGAAGTCCTCGGCGGGCAGCGCCGGGTCGATGCCGCAGGCCAGCTGCATGTCATCGGCCCCGTTCACCGCCGCTACCACTTGCTGGCCCATGCGCCCGGCGCATCCGGCTACGGCAACGGAAATCATCGCTTTCGCTCTTAACCGCGATGGGAACGACGGGGGGTGCGGCTGCCCATGCCGGGACGGCGCTCGCCCTTGCCCTCATCGCCCTTGCGCTCGCGCTTCTCGCCGCCCTCGGTTTTGGGGGCCTCGGGCTTGTCCAGGCGATCCAGCGAAATCTTGCCGGTCTTCGGGTCCACCTCGATGACCTTCACCTTCACCACATCGCCGATGTTCAGCACGTCTTCCACCTTGCCCACGCGCCCTTGGGCCACGCGGGAGATGTGCAAGAGGCCGTCCTTGGAGGGAGTGAGCTTCACAAAGGCGCCGAAGTCCTTGATGCCCACCACTTCGCCGTCGAACTCCTCGCCCACTTCGGGTTCTTTCACAATGCCCAGGATGATGGCCTTGGCTGCCTCCATGGCGTTGCCGTCGGTGGCGCCCACATGGATGGTGCCGTCTTCCTGGATGTCGATGGAAACGCCGGTTTCCTCCTGGATGCCGCGCACCACCTTGCCGCCGGAGCCGATGACGTCGCGGATCTTGTCCACCGGGATCTTGATGGTCTCGATGCGGGGAGCGGTTTCGCGCATCTCCTCGCGGGGCGCCGGGATTTGCTCCAGCATGGCATCCAAAATGAAGGCGCGGCCTTCGTGGGCCTGCTTCAGGGCACGGGCCAGAATTTCAACGGAAAGCCCCTTGGCCTTGTTGTCCATCTGCAGGGCGGTAATGCCGTTGGGGGTGCCGCACACCTTGAAGTCCATGTCACCCAGGAAGTCCTCGATGCCCTGGATGTCGGTGAGCACCACCACGTCGTCGCCCTCTTTGATAAGGCCCATGGCCACACCGGAAACCGGGGCGGAAATCGGCACGCCGGCATCCATCAGGCACAGGGTGGAACCGCAGGTGGAAGCCATGGAAGAAGAACCGTTGGATTCCAGCACCTCGGAAACCACGCGAATGGCGTAGGGGAAGTCGTCCTCGTTGGGCAGCACCGGCAGAAGCGCCCGCTCCGCCAGCGCGCCGTGGCCGATTTCGCGGCGCTTCGGGGCGCCCATGCGGCCCACCTCGCCAGTGCAGTAGGGCGGGAAGTTGTACTGGTGCATGTAGCGCTTGCCCTCGGCGGGGTCGATGGTGTCCAGGCGCTGCCATTCGTTCAGCATGCCAAGGGTGCACACCGACATCACCTGGGTCTGGCCGCGCTGGAACAGGCCGGAGCCGTGCACGCGGGGCAGATAGCCGGGGCGGATGTACAGGGGGCGAATCTCCTCGGGGGTGCGGCCGTCAACGCGCTCGCCAGTTTCGATGATCATGCGGCGCATGGCGCGCTTCTCCAGCGCCTTGCAGGCGGCGGCGATGTCGCTGCCCCAGGCCGCTTGCTCTTCCTCGGTGAAGCTGTCGGCCTTGATGGCGGCCTTCAGCTCTTCCACCTTCTGCATGCGGGAAAGCTTGTCGGGGTCTTTCAGGGCGGCGGCCATGGCGTCGTAGTACTCGCCCACCCGCTCGGCCACGCAAGGGTCGGCCACGTGGATGGTGTAGTCCATGGGCTCGGGGTTCACTTTCGCCAGGAAGGCAGCCTGCTTCTCGCAGAAGGCGGCGATGGCCTCTTGGCCGAAGGTCATGGCGGCCAGCATGTCCTCTTCGGAAATCTCATGGGCGCCGGCCTCCACCATGGAGATGTAGTCGGCGGTGCCGGCGATGGTGAGCTCCAGGTCGGAGTTCTCCTGCTCGGCGTAGGTGGGGTTCACGATGAATTCGCCGGTTTCCTTGTTACGGCCGATGCGCACGCAGGCGGCAGGGCCGTCGAAGGGGGCGCCGCCCACCAGCAGCGCGGCGCTGGCGCCGGCGACGCAGATGGTATCGGGCGGGTTCTGGCCGTCCACCACGAAGGTGGTGGCCACCACGTGCACTTCTTGCTTGAAGCCGTCGGGGAAGCCGGGGCGGATGGGGCGGTCGATCATGCGGGCAGTGAGGGTGCCCTTGTCGGAGGGCTTCGCCTCGCGCTTCAGGTAGCCGCCGGGGATGCGTCCCACCGCGTACATCTTCTCCATGAAGTCCACGGTGAGCGGGAAGAAGTCGTAGTCTTTCTCCTGTTTGGAAACCACCGCGGTCACCAGAACGGAGGTCTCTCCGCAGGTAACCAGTACAGCGCCCGTGGCCTGCTTGGCCAGCTCGCCGGTTTCCAGTCGATATTCCTTGCCGTACAGCTCGAAGGATTCGACGATTTTTTCCATATGCTTTTTCTTTCTCTTCGCCTCGCCGGCCCTATTGCCGCCGAGCTTCTTCACTGCTTCGCACCGGATGCCCGGCGCAGGAGGTTTCGGCCCCCTAAACGCAAGGCCCGCTTACCTGCGGGCCTTGACGGTTTCAACTTAGATGTTGTCGCGAATGCCGAGCTTCTTGATGAGGGCGCGGTAGTTGTCGATGTCGCGCTCTTTAATGTACTTCAGCAGGCCGCGACGCTTACCGATGAGCATCATCAGACCGCGGCGGGTGTGGTTGTCCTTCTTGTGCACCTTCAGGTGCTCGGTGAGGTTGCGGATGCGCTCGGAGAGGATCGCCACCTGCACCTCGGCGCTGCCGGAGTCGTGCTCGTCCTTGCCGAATTCGCGGATGAGCTCAGCGGTGCGCTCTTTGCTGATGCTGTCTTTGTTGGCCATTGTTCCACCTTTCAACTATGCCGGGCCCGTGGCCCTTATGTCAAAATCGTCAGAGCTGGGCCCTCATGGGGTGGCCCGTGAAAGCCAAGCATCGACGCACTGCCAAATGGGCAGCCGTTAAAGTATAGGGACGCCCCCATAAAGCCACAAGAAAAAGTTTCCCACCGGCAAAAATCTCCCCGAACCGGTCACAACTTGCCCCTGGCCGCTAAGGCAAGGTCACAGCATGCGCAGGCTGCGGAGGGTGAAATCCAGGTGCACTTGGGCAAGGGAGGCGGCCATCTGCAGCACTTCACGGGCAGCCTCGGAGGCAACCGGTGCTTCGGCAATCTGGGCAAACGGCGTATGGAGCAAAAAGGCAGCGGCAGAGAGCACCTCGGCCGGGTAGAAGCGGGCCTCCACCCGCGAACCGCACTCGGCGCACACCACGCCCCCCTCGAAGTCGGAAAAGCGGGTGGCACCGGCGGCAGGGCGCCCGCACACCACGCAACGGCGTAGCTCGGGGCGCAGGCCCACGAAGGCCAGCACCTTCAAAAATGCGGCCGCCAAAAGCCCCAGAGCCGCCGCTGCCGGCGCCGCTGCGAGCGCATCCAGCGCCGCCTCAGCCATCGCCAGCAGCTTCGGCTGGGGCAAATCCTCCTGGGCGCACTTGGACAAAAGCTCCAACAGCACTTCGGTGCAAACCAACCGGTCGTAATCTTGCCGCAGCCCCATGCGGGCGCTCACCAGGCGGCACTCCTGCACGATAGCCAGGCCGCGCCCCGAAGCGCACAGAAGCTCCACCGAGTTGCCCAGCTCCAGGCGGCTGGCGAAGCTGCTCTTGGGCTTGCGGGCGCCTTTGGCCACGGCCCGCACCAAGCAGCCCTCATCGTTCAAAAGCTCAACGATGAGGTCGGACTCCCCCAGCTTGGTTTTGCGGAGCACTAACCCCCGCACCCAAAACGACTGGCCCGCCAAAACCTATCCTAGGCGCGCTTGATGCTGGGGTCGGAGGCCACGTTGTTGCCCTGATCGTCCCAGCGAATGGTGCCGGTGAGGTTCTGCCAACCGGCGGCGTTGTTCTCCACCACGATGCCGAAAATGCTGCCGTACTCGATGGCAGACACGGTGTAGCGAATGGTGTCGTCGCCGATGTACTCGATGGTCAACTTCGCCGGATCAATACGGTAATTGGCACCGCCGATGACGAACTTGTCGGTGGAATTGAAGTAGGCCTGGGCGTAGGCCACGCACTCGGCGGCGCGAGACTTCGCCAGGTACAGAACCACCGTCTCGCCGGAATTCAACTGGGAGCCTGCCTCAGGCTCGGTGCTCACCGCATACCCCGGCTGCACGTCTTCGGTGTAGGTGTAGCGCACCTCCACCTCGTAGTCCGCCGACAGCGCCTCTTTTGCCTGGTCGCCGTCCATGCCAACCACATCGGGCACAGTGAAGGGCACGGCCACCGTAAGGGCGATTTCCTGTGTGGTAGGAGCCTTGGTGCCCGCCTCAGGGGTAACGGCCAGCACCGTGCCGGCGGCCTCGTTAGATTTCTGCTCAGTTTGGGAAACGGCACTGTAGCCCTCGGCCGCCAGCGCCGCCAAGGCGTTATCGGCGCTCATACCCACCACGGCGGGGACGGTGCGACTCACCGACACCGTGAGAGTGACGAGCGATCCCGCTTCGGCCCTGCGGCCCTCAGGGCTTTGGGCCAGCACGATGCCCTCGGGCTCGTCGCTCTTTTCCTGCTGCACCGTAACGGCGAAACCGGCCGCTTCCAGCGTTTGCTGGGCCTCGGCCGCCGGCTGCCCCATCACGCTGGGGATGGTTCTGCCGCCCCAAAGCTCGTAATGGTAGGTGAGCCCGGCGGCGGCTGCAGCGGCAACGGCCACCAGCACAATGCAGACCACCACTACTTTCGCCTTCGACTTCTTGCGGGGAGCCGCCGGCTCTGCCGCTTTTGAGGCGACCTTCTCGCTAACGGGTTTTTGAGGAGCCGCAGAAGCCTTGGGAGCAGAATCGCCCTTCTTCTCGACCGCCTGCGCCGCGCAGGGCGAGGGCGCGGCACCCTCGGCAGCGGCTGCAGCAGCCGGCGCCTCAGCTGCATGGGCCGCCTCGGCCGCCACCGCCGTTGCAGCCACCGCTCCGGCCGCCGCAGCGCCGGCCGCCTTCTTCGCGGCCTTGGCGTTCTTTTTCTTCTCTTTGGCCAGGGCCCGGTCTATCTTCTTCTGCTCTTTCGAGCGCTGCTTCGCCAGTTTGGGGTCGTCTCCGCCCACGAACTGGCGGGCACGGGGGGCAGCGTCGTCTTCGATAACGGGTATCTCCATGGTGTCACCCGTGCGGCTGGGGGCCGGCGGCACGTAGCTGGAATCCACGATGGTCTCCAGTCCGGAAAAATCCAGGGCGGGGGCGGAAAGCTCATCGTAATCGGAGCCCTCGAACAGCTCGGCGGCCTCTTTGGCCACCGATGGCGCCATGGACTCTTCAACGTACACTGCCGGAACGGGGCCGCTGCTCTTCAGGCGGGCGGCCTCGGAAACCGCCGGAACGTCATCCACAACGGGAATCTTGTCGGAAAGCCCTGTTTTGGACGGAGGTTCGGGCACCGGCACCTGCGTGGCAAGCCCAGCCTTAGAGGGCACCACCGGCTCGGGCACCACCTCGGCCAGCTTCTCCTTGCGAACGGCGGCTTCGGCACCGCTGTCCTGAGCGCCTAGAATCTTTTCGGCCGCAAGCACTTCCGGCACCGCGGCCATGGAGCGCACTTCCTCAAGCGACTCGGAAATCAGCGCGCTGGGAGATGCCCCTTTGGAGCCCTCGTCGCTCAAAGGGGCGCCGCAATGAGCGCATTCCGCAGCGTTGTCTTCGTTTTCTTGATGGCACTGGGGGCAGATCATGAAGCATCCCGTCTCTTGGCATGGTCGCTCATATTGTACGAGAAAAATCGCGCACTTGAAGGGCCGCTGTATACCGAAAGCGAAAATTTACCTCTGTGCGCCGCAGCGCCGAGCTGTTGCGATGGCCACCAGGGCAGCGCAGCTAAGCCACACCGTCCCCGTAACCGAAACGGCGAATCTGGTTCGCGTCGCGGCGCCAGTTCTTGCGCACCTTCACCGACAGGTCCAGGAAAACCCTGCACCCCAGCAGGTGTTCCAAATCTTCCCGCGCCTCGATGCCGATAGCCTTGATGGCCTGCCCCTTCTTCCCGATGATGATGCCCTTCTGGCTGTCGCGCTCCACGTAGATGATGGCGAAGATGCGGTACAGGTCTTTCCTGCGATCGTATTCGAACTCGTCCACCGCCACGCCGATGGCATGGGGAATCTCGTCGTTGAAGCTGCGCAGTATCTTCTCGCGGATGAACTCGGCGATCATCACCTCAAGCGGCTGGTCGGTTTCCATGTCGCGGGGGAACCACGCCGGCCCCGGCGGCAGCAGCTGCTCCGCCTCCTCCACGAAGGCCTCCACGTTGTAGCCAGTCACCGCCGACAGCGCTACCATCGCATCCCACTGCCCCAACTGCTCGGCCGCCTCCCGCTGGGCGGAAATCTGCCGGTCGTCGGCGAGGTCTATCTTGGACAGCACGCATATCTTCTTGGCGCAGCTGCGCTGCAGCTGCTCGGCAATCCAGCGGTCCCCCTTGCCGATGGGCTTGGAGGCGTCCACTAGAAACGCCGCCACGTCCACATCCTCCAGCGCTTTGAGGGCGGAGGTGTTCAGCTCTTCCCCCAGCGCGTCCTTCGGCTTGTGCAGGCCGGGGGTGTCCACCATGATCATTTGGAAGTCGGGGCAGTTCAGCACCGCGCGGAACCGATGACGGGTGGTTTGCACCGTGGAAGAGGTGATGGCGATCTTCTTGCCCATAATGGCGTTGATCAGGGTGGATTTCCCCGCATTGGGGCGCCCCACCAGGGTGACGAACCCGGAACGAAACTCCTCGGTCACAAGCATGCCCTTCCTCCTCGGCGCCAACGCGCCGCTACTGCCCTAACAACCGGCAAATAGCCGGGACAAACACCAGCATCCCCACCGCCACCGAGGCCGCCGCAGCCACCAGCACCGCGCCAGCGGCGCAATCTTTCGCCACTTTGGCCAACGGGTGGTATTCCTCCGTCACCAAATCGACCGCCGCCTCCACGGCCGTGTTCACGCACTCCAGCGTGCAAACCGCGCCGATGCACAGCGCCACGGCGCACCACTCAAGGGGGGCAAGACGGCACAGCAGGCCGGCCACCACCACGGCAACGGCCGCCGCAACGTGGATCTTCATGTTGCGCTGGGTGCGCACGCAACCGATTACGCCGCTGCCGGCGCACCGGAAGGCCTGCGAAAGGGTGATCTTCGTTTTCGGGGACGGCTGCTGCTCCATGCGGCCCTATTCCGCCGCCTCGGCGCGGCGCCGTTCGGCCCAGGCCCCCAGCAGCTCCTTCTCGCGCCCCTCCATCACAACGGCGTCGTCGTCTTCGATATGGTCGTAGCCGCACAGGTGCAAAAGCCCGTGCACCAGCAAAAGCGACACCTCTTCCTCGAAGGAGGTGCCGTACTCGTGGGTTTGCGCTTCGGCCACGTCGGCCGCAATCACCACGTCGCCCAGCTCGTAGATGGGGTCTTCCCGCTCCTGGCAAGAGCACTCGTCCTCAACGTTGTCGCATTCGAAGGACAGCACGTCGGTGGGCCCCGCGATGCCGCGGAACCGCTCGTTTAGCACCGCGATGGACGGATTGTCCACGAAGCTCACCGACACCTCGGTGTTGAAGGGCTTCCCTTCGCTGGCCAGCACGAACTGGGTGAGCTCGCGCAGCGGCAACGGCTTGAGGTCTTCCTCGCGGTAATCGTAGCTGATCAGAATGTCCATTTAAGCGGTTTCCTTTCCGCGGGCGCCCTCGTAGGCGGCCACGATGCGGGCCACCAGGGAATGACGCACAACGTCTTTGCCGGTGAAATCACAGAAGGCGATATCGCCCATGCCCTCCAAAATGGGGCGCACGTGCACCAACCCGGAAGTACCGAAGGTGAGGTCGGTTTGAGAGATGTCCCCTGTGATGACCATCTTCGACCCGAAGCCCAGCCTTGTGAGGAACATCTTCATCTGCTCCGGCTTGGTGTTCTGGGCCTCGTCCAAAATAATGAAGCTGTCGTTCAAGGTGCGGCCGCGCATGAAGGCCAGCGGGGCTATCTCGATGGTGCCGCACTCGATGAGCTGGTTGGCCCGCTCGCTGTCGGTCATGTCGTAGAGGGCATCGTAAAGGGGGCGGATGTAGGGGTCCACCTTCTCGGTAAGAGTGCCGGGGAGAAAGCCCAGGTTCTCCCCCGCTTCGATGATGGGACGGGTGAGGATGATGCGCCCCACCTCTTTGCGCTTCAGGGCCGCCACCGCCATGGCCATGGCCAGGTAGGTTTTGCCGGTGCCGGCCGGACCGACGCCAAACGTCACGGTGTTTTGGCGAATGGCGTCCACGTAGCGCTTCTGGCCGGCGGTTTTGGGGCGAATGGCCCGGCCCCGGTAAGTGAGCAGGATGTCCTCCCGCAGAAGCGAGGGGGAATACTCGGCGCGGCGCAGCAGGTCGATGGAATGGGCCAGATGATCCACCGTGGGCCCCTCCCCTTCCTGCGCCATCTTGATCAGCTCGCTGAACAGGGCGGTGAGCTGCTGCAATTCCACCTCGTCGCCATCGATGGCAATCTGGTTGCCCCGCACGGTGATGCGAGCGTTAAAAGCCTCCTGCAGCTGATGCAGGAGGCAATCGGCCTGCCCCACCACAGACGCCATGGGCGCTTCGGGGGGCACGGTTATGAGGATTTGCGTGGTATTGGTCATGAATCCATGGTATCACAAGGCTAGGAGCGGGGCGGCAGCGCTACGAAAGCGTATATCACCTGACCGGCCTCGAAGTTGGCGGACACCACGTACAGGCTGTCCGGTTGAATGGAAAACGCCGCATCGGAACCGGAGAGCAAGCACTCCACCGCCTCTTCAGCGGCCGTGGCGTCAACCGCGTGGCCGGAAGCGGTGGCGGCCAGGGGCATGCGGGTGACCGCCACCCCCTGGGCGGGAACGTCAAACATCACCGTCACGTCGGTCTTGTCGGAAATGCGGGCATCGTTTAAGGAGGTGGTGACGCTGCCGTCGGCCTCCGTGAGATTGAGCTCTTGGCTGTCCACCGTGCCGTCCGGCATTTCCCAGGTGTAGCCCGCGGGCTCGAGCAGAAGCGAAGCGTCGGCGGTCTCGGTGCGGTAGGCGGCCGAAGCGAAGGGCACCGCCCCCTCGGTGGCGCCGGACGCCGCCAGCTCATCGATGAGGGCCTGGTACTTCTGGGCGTCTTCGGGCTTGCCCTGCTCCACCACCCGAATGGCCGTGACACCGGGGTACTGCCCCGGATAGCTTTCCAGCATGATGCCGTTGCCGGTCACCTCGACCACGTTGCCCACCGCCAGTTGGTCGGGGGAGATGGGCCCGCCCTCGACGTCGGTCAGGCCGCCTTCGGGAATGGTGGGGTAATAGGGGGCCTGGGTTTCAGTGTTCACCAACAGCACCTGCTCCCCCACGGCAATCACCATGGCTCGGCTGGTTTCCCCCACGTGCTCTTCGGGCGCAGCGCCGTCGCGGCTCATGGGCTGCCCCTGTTCCGTGGCCGGCTGCGCTTCCGGCACCTCCGGCGACGAGCACCCCGCCACCATGGCAACGGCCACCAGCGCCACCGCGCAGGCGAGACGTCCTGCGACAGAGTTGCACCCACTGCGCACTTGGCGCAGCTGCTTGAAGCTGAAAGTAATCACAACACCCTCCTTGCTATATAATATGTAGGGAAATTCTACCCGTTAAGGGCCCCGATTGCAGCAAGGAAGCGCCATCGCCCCCAAACCACCAAAAACGGTCGCAACGGCGCCGGTTCAAGCGGGCCGCCGCGGAATTAGCCCCATCGGTCTATGGTATGATGGCTGACTGTGCCCCAACACAGCAGTGGACGCAATTCTTCGCACATCTATGGCATTAAAGGACGCCCATGACTTCACCCGCAAACGGAACCAACGGAAACCAACAGCAAGAGTCGGGGACCTACGAGGTGCCCCCCTTCGCACCGGAGCAGCCGAAAGGCTCTCCCGCGGGCAGCATGACCCCGGAGGAATTCGAGCAGCTTTGCCGCAGCATCGGCGACACGGTGGGCAAAGGCCTGGCCGCCGGCGGCAGCGCGCTGGGCAGTGCCATCGGCCAAGCAGTGGGCAGCTACCAGCAGCACAGCGCCAAGAAGGCCGAGAAAATGCGCCAAGCGCTGGCCCATCAGCAGGAACTTGCGGCCCAGCAGCAGGCGGCCGCCGCCGAAAAGCGCGCGAAAGCGGCCCGCACCCGCGCCATCAACGCCCGGTTTACCCCTGTCAAGGGCAAGAGCAACGCCGGGGTGTGGATGTCGGCGCTGGGCGGCATCTTCACTGTCAGCTTCGCCAATGTGGCGATGGAGGAGCTGATGTCCGTGATTGCCGTGCAATCCCCCGAGTATTTCTTCGACTACCTGCTGCCGCCGCTCATCGCCCTGGGGCTTTCCATTTGGCTGCTGGCGGCGGGCATCAATCGCCTGCGGGCCGGCAGCGCCCTGAAATCCATCAAGCGCATCACCGGCAGCCGCGAGGTGGTAACCATCCAAGAGCTCTCCGCCCAAATGCAGAAGAGCCCCGCCAAGCTTACGGCACTTTGCCGCAAGCTCATCAAAAACGGCAGCTTGCCCCAAGGGCACCTGGACGACAACGCCACCTGCCTCATGGTCACCGACAATGCCTACCACTACTACCGGCAGGCGCAGGCGGACGAGGCGCAGAGGCGCAAGAAGAGCCTGGAAGAAGAGCAGACGCGCCCATCATCCCGCAAAACCGGTGAGCCCTCGCGGCTTACCGACGCCCAAAAGACCTTCCTCAAGGAGGGCGAGCACTACGTGCAGCAGATGAAAGACCTGGACGCGGCCATTGACGACGAGGAAGTGAGCCGAAAAATCGTGGCCATCGAAGAGCTGGTGAGCCGCATTCTGGCCCGCGCCGCCGAAGAGCCCTCCCTCATCGACGGCATGACCCGCTTCACCAACATCTACCTTCCCACCACCATCAAACTGCTCACCGCCTACGATGCGCTGGAAGAGCAGCCGGTGCAAGGGAGCAACATCGCCTCTTCCCGCCAGGAAATCGAACAGACCTTAGACGTGCTGCAGGCGGCCTACGAAAAGCAGCTGGACGAGATGTTCCAGGACATGTCGATGGACGTCTCCTCCGACATCTCGGTGCTGAAAGCGATGCTGGCCCAAGAGGGCCTCACCGAAAGCCCGTTCAAGCCCACCGACAAGTAAAAGAGCACCACCCATCGGCCTCATAGAAAGGAATCCCTATGGCTGACGAAACGAAAGTGAGCACCATCCCCGCCCCCACCCTTACTCTGGAGCTCACCTCCACCCCGCCTGCCGCCGCCACGGTGGAGGCAGTGGTGCTGGAGCCGCAAGAGCTGGCGGCCCCCGCCCTGGAGGACTCCCTGTCCGCCGAAGAGCGTGCCCAGGTGGACGCCTTCTCCCAGCAGATCGACGTGTCCAACACCACCCAGATCCTGCAATACGGCGCCGGCGCGCAGCAGAAGATGGCCGGCTTCTCGGAAACCGCCCTTGAGAAGGTGCGCACCCAGGATTTGGGGGAAGCGGGCGACTTGATCGCCGGCGTAGTGACCGAGCTCAAGAGCTTCGACCTTGAGGAGGAGAAGGGCATCTTCGGCTTCTTCAAGAAGCAGGCCAACAACCTCACCGCCCTGAAGGCCCGCTACGACAAGGCCGAGGCCAATGTGGACAAAATCGTGAAGGCGCTGGAAGGCCATCAGGTTACGCTGCTGAAAGACGCCGCGATGCTGGACCAGCTCTATGATTTGAACCTCGCCTACTTCAAAGAGCTGACCATGTACCTGCTGGCGGGCCGCAAGCGGCTTGAGGAAGTGCGCAACACCGATTTGAAGGAACTGCTGGCCAAGGCGAAGGAAAGCGGCCGCACCGAGGATGCGGAGGCGGTGCAGAAGCTGGAGGCCTCCTGCAATCGCTTCGAGAAGAAGCTGGCTGATTTGGACCTCACCCGCACCGTGGCCATGCAGATGGCACCCCAGATTCGCCTGGTGCAGAGCAACGAGATGCTTATGATTGAGAAGATCCAGACCACGCTTGTGAACACCATCCCGCTGTGGAAAAGCCAAATGGTGCTGGCGCTGGGCATGGCCAACAACGAAGCGGCTCTGAAGGCCCAAACCGCTGTGACCGACATGACCAACGAGCTTCTGAAGAAAAACGCCGAGAAGCTGAAGCAGTCCACTATCGAAGTGGCCCGCGAGAGCGAACGGGGCGTGGTGGATATCGAAACCTTGAAGGCCACCAACGAGAACCTGATTCAGACCTTCGACGAAGTGATGAAGATCCAGGAGGACGGCCGCGCCAAACGCGCCGAAGCCGAAGTGCAGCTGCGGCAGATGGAAGCCGAACTGAAGCAAAAACTGCTGCAGGTGAACGCTTAAGCTTTGATGCTTTCAGGCTACGTGAACACAACCTCCCACATTTGCTGCGAATGAGACAGAACGCGAAGAATGCCTCCACCCATGGAGGCATTCCCCTAGGGCGGCAGGCTGACTAGGCCAGGAAGGTTGCTGGGATTGTTGTTTTTGCCAGTTCCCCGGGGTTGAGGCCTTGGGGAACTGCTATTTCGTAGTAGCTTTCGGTGCAGGCGCGGCCGGGCTCTTCCACAACGGCCAACTCCTCGGTGCCGATGCGGCGGGCGAAGTCCTCGCGCCGCAGCTGGGCGGCCAACTGGCGCAATTGCCGGGCGCGGGCGGTCTTCACCTCTGGGGCCACCTGGTCGGCTCGGACGGCGGCCGGCGTGCCCTCCCGTTGCGAATAGGGAAACGCATGAATCTTCGAGAAGCGGCAGGCGCGAGCCATCTCCAGCGTTTCCTGGAACTCGGCCTCCGTCTCCCCTGGAAACCCAGCGATGATGTCGGTTGACAGGGAAAGCGTCGGGCACGCCCGGTAGAGCCGTTCCACCAGGTGCAGGAATTCATCGGCGCAATAAGGGCGCTCCATTTCGCCAAGTACCTTGCTGCTGCCGGATTGCAAGGGCAGATGCAAATGGCGGCACACCCGGCCATCGGAATTGGCCAAAAGCTCGACAAGGGCATCGTCAACGTCCATGGGCTCGATGGAAGAGATGCGGAAACGCACCGATTGCCCCTCAGTGGCGGCCAGGAGCCGCAACAGCAGGTCTGCAAGCTTCATGCCTTCCCAATCGTAGGACCCCAGGTTGATGCCGGAAAGCACCACTTCCCCGGCGCCCCCTTCCGCCAACGCCAGCGAATCGCGAAGCACCTCATCGGCCGGGCGGCTGGTGGCCTTGCCCCGGGCCACGTGCACGATGCAATAAGTGCACGCGTTGTTGCAGCCGTCCTGCACTTTCACGCCGCGGCGGGTGCGGGACAACTCGGCAGGGCCGTCGAAAGCCCCGGCCAGCCCCTCTGCAGGGGCAACGGCCGAAGCAGCTTTATGGCCCGAAACGGCGGACAGCTTTCCCAAAAACAAATCCGCTTCCGCTTTCGGCACCACCTGCACCCGACCGTCCATCAGGGAGAACACTTCAGGGGAGATGGCAGCGGCGCAACCGGTTACCATCACCAGCGCCCCCGGATGGCTGCGCAGCGCCTGGCGCACTGCCTTGCGCGTCTTCTTCTCCGCCTCTCCGGTAACCGTGCAGGTGTTCACCACCACCAATGAGGCCGGCACACCGTCTTCGACGGGACGAAAGCCAGTCCGCTGCAGCAGACGCTCGAAACCGTCTGATTCAACCCGGTTCACCTTGCACCCGAGGTTAACCAGGGCGTAAGTGGTGCCGGTCAAACCCGGCACATCGATGGCGGCCTCAGTCATCGCAGTCTCCCGGAGCGGCGAACATGGCCGCGAACCCCTGGGCCGCCAGCGGCGGCTCCGCCACGGGCACGGGAGCAAGCTGCACATCTTCTTCCACCGCGACAGGCCCGTTCCCCAAACCGCCCAGTTCATAGATCACCAGGGCCGGGGCCACTACGCCGGCAGTTTCGGTGCGCAGGATGGAAGGACCCAATGTCACCAAAGACGCATGAGGGTTGGCCGCCAGCAACCGGTCCACTTCCTTCTGGGTCAGCCCCCCTTCCGGCCCCACCACCACCGCGATGCGGGCGTCAGCGGCAGGAGTGCGAGTTTGCGCCAGCGCATCGTGCACGGCATCGGCAAGCCGGCAGGTGGAAGGCGCTTCTTCCCAGCACACCAGCACCGCCGTGGCGCCCGCCAACATGGCAGCGCACTCGGTCACCGTGGCCGGCGTCGCCACCTCGGGCACCCGATGGCGCCCCGCCTGCATGGCCGCGCTCTTGGCAATGGAGCGCCAGCGCTCGGTTCGGGATGCCGCCTTCTTGGCGTCCAGCTTCATCACCGAGCGTTCGCATGCCAAAGGCACGAAAGCGCTCACCCCCACCTCCGTGGCGTGGCGCACCACATCGTCCATCTTGTCGCCCTTGGCAAGCCCTTGGCAGAGCATCACCAGGGGGCCCTCCTCGGGAGCTTCCAAATGACGGGCTATGCGCACCAGGGGCAGCGCATCATCGAAGGAAACTATCTCGCACTCGAAATAATCGCTGTCGGCGTCCACCACCGCAATGTGCTCGTCGGGCGCCAGCCGCAGCACCCGCGCGTGGCGGGCGTCATCCGCGGCAAGCCGCAACGGAAACACCGCATCCTCTTCAGCGGCAACCACCTGCTGCTCCAAGAAAAACCGCGGAAGCGACACCGCAACCCCCTTAACCGCAACGACCGCAAGAAACCACATCATGCCGCAAATCAGGCAGAGATAGAATCTCTGCCCTACGAAATCCAATTAAACGCCGCCATGTCCATCCATCCTGCCGCCGCACACCACGGGTCCACACCAGCAGCCGAGGGTTTCCCAGGTGCCCCAAATTGGCCCGAAGGCCGGCCGAGCGCACTTTGGTGCGCGAGGGAAAGGCCTGAGCGTCAAGATGGGGCGACAGGGGCGAGCCTCGGCGGACGAGCAGTTCCGCTGTCCGCCAGGACGGCGGAACCAAGCCTAGTTAAAGATGTCCCGCAGCTTTTCGAAGGCGGTGCGGCCTTCGCTCACCTCGTCGCCGGTTTCCCGAGCGAACTTTTCCAAAATCTCCCGTTCCTTCTTGTTCAGCTTCTTCGGAATCTGGACGCTCACGTGCACGTACAAATCCCCGCGACTGCTAGCGCTCTTGAAGCGGGGCATGCCGCAGCCTTTCACCCGCACCACTTGACCGGGCTGGCAACCCTCGGGGATGCGCACCGTCACCGTCTCGCCCTCCAGGATGCCGTCCACTTCGATTTCGGCCCCCAGCGCCGCCTGCACCATGGCAATGGTCACCCGAGCGTGCAGATCGTCGCCGTCCCGCTCGAAGAACTCATGGGGCAGCACCCGGAAGGTGACCAGCAGATCACCGGCCGGCGCCCCCTGGATGCCCGCCTCGCCGTAACCGGAAAAGCGCATCTTCTGGCCGTCACGCACCCCTTGGGGCACGTCCACGGAAAGCTTGGTGCGATCGGGAACGCGGCCTTGCCCGTTGCACTCGGGGCACGGGTTCTCGATGGTGGTGCCGGTGCCGCCGCACTCGGGGCAGGTGGACGCCGATTGCATATCGCCCAAGAAGGTGTGCTGCACCGTGACGATGCGTCCCTGACCGTTGCAGCGGCTGCACGTAACCTCCTTGCCGTCTTCGCCCAAACCAGTGCCATCGCAGTCGGGGCACGGGGCCAGGCGGTCGTACACCACTTCCTTGGTGATGCCGGAAGCCGCTTCTTCCAAAGTGATGCGCAGGCCGATGCTCATGTCGCGACCATTCTTGCGCACCTGGCGCCCTTGGGTCCCCGCGCCGCCGAAGAAGGTGGAGAAGATGTCGCCCATGCCGCCGAAACCGCCGCCGAACAGGTCTTCGAAATCCACGTAGCCGCCGCCGTAGCCGCCAGCACCGGGGCCCGAAGCGGCTCCGGGAATGGTGCCGAAGCGGTCGTACTGGGCCCGCTTTTGGGCATCGGACAGCACATCGTAGGCCTCGTTCAGCTCTTTGAACTGGTCTTCCGCATCGGGAGCCTTGTTCACATCGGGGTGCAGCTCGCGCGCCTTGTGGCGAAACGCCTTCTTGATGTCCGCTTCCGACGCGTTCCTGTCCACGCCGAGTACTTCGTACAAATCTTTAGCCATGGGGCTTAAAACCTTCTCTCGTCGCTGTTGCGCTTATCTTTGACCGACCGACAATTATAGCTTTCGGCCCCTATCCGTCCGCAAGCGCCTGCTGAGCGGCGCGAACGGCGCGAATGACCGAACCGTAGTCCATACGGGTGGGGCCTATCACCGCCACGATGCCGGCCGATTCGCCGCGGCCGTAGCGGCCGGCCACCACCGATACGTCTGACAATTCGGGAACGGGGTTCTCCGTGCCAATGCGCACCAGGCATTGGTCGTCCTCCCCCTCGGCCCCGTCCAACGCCGACCACAGCACGTCCTCGTGCTCCATCAGCCGCATGAGGGGCATAAGCGAAGACGAGCTGCTGAACTCCGGCATGGCCATGAGCGAAGAGAGCCCCGTGCGCCGCGACCGGCCATCGTCGGATTCCCGAACGCAAACGATGAGCTCTTCCAGCAGCACCTGAAACAAGGGGTTGTGCACCGAGGCGAACATGTCCTCCTGCGCCCCGGTTCCCATGTCGTCGATGGTCTTGCCCGAAAACGTCATGTTCATGAGGTTCTGCACCTTGGCCAAATCCTGGGCATCCACGTCTTCCTCGAAGCCGATTTGGCGATTGAGCACTTCGCCGTCCTGGCTCACCACCACCAGCAAAACGCGGCGCGGACTTAGGGAGATGAGGGATATCTGGCGAATGCGGGCGGAAAGCAGCGAAGGTGCCACCACAATGGACAGGCAGTTGGTGAGGCGCATTAGGGCCTCGGAGGTCTGCTCCATCAGCTCGTCCAGCTCCTGCGCCCTCTGGCGCAGCTGGCTCACCACCTCCGGATACGGATTCTCCTCCTGCAGCAGATCGTTCTCCAGCAAGTCATCCACAAAGGCGCGATAGCCGAAGTCCGTGGGAACGCGGCCGGCGGAGGTATGGGGCTGGAAAATGAAACCACCCTCTTCGAGCGCCGACAAATCGTTGCGCACGGTAGCAGGGCTCACTCCCAGCGAATAACGTTCCGTAAGGGTGCGCGAGCCCACGGGCATGGCATGGCGGATGTACTCCTCGATGAGCGCGCACAGCACTCGCTGGCGCCTGTCTGACAGCATGGGAAACACCTTGCCTTCCGAAAAGCCTGCATGAACGCGGCCCGCCCGGGCCGCCTCTCTGGAAGGTGATTTTAGCAGCCTTAGGCCAAGAGTGCTAATGCTTTGGAAATACTCCACCCAATCCGCTCAGCGAAACCCTACGGCGCCAGGTCGAGAATGCGGCCGTACAGCTCGTTGCCACACAGCCAGCCCCGCTCGGTGGGCCGGAAGCGCCCTTCTTCGCACGCCACCAGCCCCAGCTCTTGCAACTGCTGGAACACCTGCGGCACCTGCGGCAACAGCTCCGCCGCCTCCTGCAATTGCCCACAGGACACCCCCTGCGCCATCCGCATGGCCAGCATCAGGTCCTCCGCCCGCATCTGGGCCGGATTCAGGTCGTCGACCACCTGGCCATCGCACACCCGCATGCGCCGCTCGCGGTTCTGGGTCATGGTGGTGGCGCTGCGGCCCAGCCCCAGGTAGGGCACGCCGCTCCAATAAGCACTGTTGTGGCGCGACTCAAAACCGGGAAGCGCGTAGTTGGCCACCTCGTAGCGGTGGAACCCGGCGCTTTGCAAGATGCGCCTGGCCGCCTCCATCATGTCCGCTTCAACGTCTTCGTCCGGCTCTTCCATCTGCCCCCGCATGATAGCGCGGTCAAACGGGGTGCCCGGCTCGATGGCCAGCGGATACACGCTCACGTGCTTGACCCCCAGCTCAATGGCGGTTTCAACCGAGCGGATGAAGCTCTCGGCGCTCTGCCCGGGGATGCCTGCCATAAGATCCACCGACACGTTCTCGAAGCGCCCCTTCGCCATCTTGACGGCATCGATGGCTTCTTGGGCCGTATGGGCGCGCCCAAGGATGGCCAGCACATCGTCGTCGAAGGACTGCACGCCCAGGGAAAGCCGGTTCACCCCCATGGCCCAGATGTCGTTCACCATGCGCTCGGTGAGGCTCTCGGGGTTGGCTTCCATGGTGCACTCCACTTCCGGCGTGAGGTGCATCGAGAGGGCAAGGGCGTACAGCAGGCTGGAGAGCCGGGAGAGGCCTAAGTGGGACGGGGTTCCGCCGCCGATGTAAACCGTCTTCAGCGCCCCCAGCTCCCCTTCTTTCGACTTACGGCAAATTTGCATCACCAAGTCCTCCACGTAATCGTCCATTTCCGGGGCGTCCCGGGCAACGGCACTGGTGCAGAAATCGCAGTAGCCGCAGCGCTTCACGCAGAAGGGGATATGGATGTAGAGGGCCTTGTAAGGGTCGTGGGGCATGGGGCTCCTTCCCAGTCGAGAGCCAGGCAGAGATAGAATCTCTGCCCTACGAGAACCAGCTGCGCGCCCATTCGCGCAAACCAAGTTTGCTACGGTGGAAATGCAAGGAAGAGATTCTACCTCTTCCCCATGGCAGCGCAAGCATCGGGCTGTCCGTATGCCCCATGCAGGCGCGCTTCCTCCAGAAGCTCATCGAAAACGGCATCGAAGTCCTCAAGCGAAGAGCAATAGTTCAGGCGGCCGCGGGCGTTGGCGGCCCCGGGAAGCCCCGCCACGTACCACATGGCGTGCTTACGCATGCGCACGATGTTGCGCCCTTCCCGCTGCTGCAGCAGCTGGGCATGGCGCCGCGCCATGGCGATGCGCTCCACCACTGTAGGGGGCGCTGGCTGGGGATTCCCCGCCAATGAGGCCTTCACCTGGGAGAATACCCACGGGTTCCCTTCCGCGCCGCGGGCTATCATCATAGCGTCACAGCCGGTGCGCTGCCGCATGGCCACCGCATCGGCACCGCTTCTCACATCGCCGTTGCCGCATACGGGCACTTGCACAGCCTCCTTCACCCGGCGGATGCAGTCCCAATCGGCGCTGCCGTGGTACATCTGCAGCGCGAAGCGCCCGTGCACCGTAACGCCGTCGGCGCCGGCTGCCTCCATCTGCCGCGCGAATTGGGGGGCCGTCTCCTCGTCGGGCCCCCAGCCGCGACGGAACTTCACCGTTACCGGGTGCTGCACGGCACCCTTCACCGCGCCCACGATGGCCGCCGCTAAATCCGGCGTTTTCATGAGGGCGCTGCCGTCTCCCTTGGAAACGATCTTGCGGGCCGGACAACCCATGTTGATGTCCAAGTAGGCCAGGCTCTCCCCCATCTCCTGTTCTATCCACGCCGCCTGGGAGGCCATCACCTCCGGCTCGTGGCCAAACAGCTGCACCGCTACCTTGTCCTCCCCCGGCGCCAGAGCCAAGAGGTGCCGCGTCTTTTCATTGGCGAAGGAAAGCCCTTTGGCGGACACCATTTCCGTGAAGCATATATCGGCCCCCTGCTCGCGGCAAAGGGCCCGCAGGGCCACATCGGTCACCCCCGCCATAGGGGCAAGAATAACGTCGTATCCGAGAAAGGACATATTCCTCCAGTCCTTAGAAACCGAAAAACCGGCAATCCACCCAGCTCACCCGCCAAAACGCGACACGCGGTCGGGCGCGGTCGCACCGAGCGAGCCAACCACCAAACCAGAATAGCGAAATTCCTTAGGTCCAGCAAAGCGAGCGAGAAAAACCCTGCGGTGACAAACGGGTCACCCGCCAAAGAAGCGGCAGGCGGTCGGGCGCGGCCGCACCGAGCGAGTTCCGCACGACGCGAAAGCGCCAGTGGCGCTTTCGCCAAAGCAGGACTGTCTGAGCGAATGCGGCTGTGCCCGACCGCCCTCCCCGCGAAGAGCCATCGGGTGACCCGCTACTCATCAACTTTCAAAATCGCCATAAATGCCTCCTGCGGCACTTCAACGTTACCGATGGCCTTCATGCGCTTCTTGCCCGCCTTCTGCTTCTCCAAAAGCTTGCGCTTGCGGGTGATATCGCCGCCGTAGCACTTCGCCAGTACATCCTTACGCTTCGCCTTCACCGTTTGCCGCGCCAGCACACGCCCGCCGATGGCCGCCTGAATGGGCACCTCGAACATCTGGCGCGGAATGATCTCCTTCAGCTTGTCGCACAGCACGCGGCCGCGGTCGTAGGCCTTGTCTTTGTGCACGATGAACGAGAGCGCGTCGATGGGCTTGCCGGACAGCAGGATATCCAGTTTCACCAGGTCGGAAGGCTTATAGCCCAGGAAATCGTAATCCAGGCTGGCATAGCCTTTGGTGTTGGACTTCAGCTTGTCGAAGAAGTCCATGATCAACTCGGAAAGCGGAATCTCCCACAACATCTCGACGGTGGTCTGGGAGAGGTAGTTCATGGTGACGAAGGTGCCGCGGCGGGCCACCGTGAGGTCCATCACCGCCCCCACGTAATCGGGGGGAATGAGGATCTTCGCCTTCAAGTAGGGCTCCTCCACCCGCTCGATGGAGCCGGGATCGGGCATTTCCTGGGGCGAATGGAGCGACACCATGGCGCCGCCCTTCATGTACACGTGGTATTCCACCGAAGGGGCAGTGGCCAGAAGGTCCAGGCCGAACTCCCGTTCAAGCCGCTCCTTGATCACCTCCATGTGCAAAAGCCCCAAGAAGCCCACACGGAAGCCGAACCCCAGCGCATGGGAGGTTTCCGGCTCCCACACCAGGGCCGGGTCGTTCAGCGACAGCTTCTCCAACGCCTCTTTCAGGGGCTCGTACTGATCGCCCTCGATGGGAAACAGGCCGGTGAACACCATGGGCTTGGCCTCGCGGTAACCGGGAAGCGGCTCGTCCACGCCCCCTTGCGCCAGCGTAATGGTGTCGCCCACCTTCACCTGGCTCACATCCTTGAGGCCGGTCACCAGATACCCCACCTCGCCGGTGGAAAGCGACGGCAGCGCCGTCTCCTGCGGGTGGCGCGCCCCCACTTCCTCCACCTGGGTTTCGGTCTTGGTGGCTATCATGCGGATGCGGTCGCCCTTCTTCATGCAACCGTCCACCACGCGCACCAGGGCCACCACACCGCGGTAGGCGTCGAAGTAGCTGTCGAAAATGAGCGCCCGCAACGGGGCTTCCGTGTTGCCAGTGGGAGCCGGGATGTTGTACACCACCGCCTCCAGCAGCTCGTGGATGCCATCGCCGGTCTTGCCCGAACCCAGCACCGCATCATCGGCGGGAATGGCCAGGCCGTCCTCGATCTCGCCCTTGACGCGTTCCGGCTCGGCGGCCGGCAGATCTATCTTGTTGATGAAGGGAATGATCTCCAGGTTGGCGTTCATGGCCAGCATGGCGTTGGCCACCGTCTGCGCCTCCACCCCCTGGGTGGCATCCACCACCAGCACTGCCCCGTCGCAAGCGGCCAGGCTGCGGGACACCTCGTAGGTGAAGTCCACATGGCCGGGGGTGTCGATGAGGTTGAACTGGTAGGTCTCCCCATCGTCGGCGGTATAGTTCACCCGCACCGCCTGGCTTTTGATGGTGATGCCGCGTTCGCGTTCGATGTCCATGGAGTCCAACAGCTGCGCCTGCATGTCGCGCTTGGCCACCGTGCCGGTCATTTCCAAAATGCGATCGGAAATGGTGGACTTACCGTGGTCGATGTGGGCGATAATCGAAAAATTGCGGATATGGGAAAGATCGGTCATAGGTAAATGCAATGCTCCTGGCTCAGTTACAGCTGAATGTTCACTTCGGCGCCGTCTGCAGCGGTGCCGGGATTCACCACCAGAACCACGCCATGGGAGGCGTCGCCCTCGTCGGCCACTACCGCCCACACGCCCTCCTGGGCCGTGAAGGAGGTGTCGGCGCTGCCAAGGTTCGAGGCCATCACCGGCACGAAGCTGCCGCCGTCTTCAGAGGTGAAGATGACGCTGCAGAGCACCGCCGTATTACCGCCGGTAGCCACGTTCACCTGAGTGCCCGGAGCGCATTCCACGATTTCGCCAGCAGTGGGCCGGGCCACATCGAACTGGGGTTTCTCGCTAGAGTGGCAGTTGGAGCAGGCCTCGTTCGAGGCGATTACCTGATGGCCGCCGCTGCCGCAACCGGCCAAGGTCAGTGCGGCCAGGGCGCACACGGCGGATGCGGCGATGAGTTTCTTGAGTGGTGCCACAAAAGGCTCCTTCCCTTTCGCGAAATCAAACCCCCGTTTAAGGAGGTTTGGAAAAAACTTTGCGCAGCAGCGCGAATCTTTGGTATTCTATCGCATTGTGATTCCAGCGGTACGTATGCGCGATGAATTCATCGCCAATCTGCAGACAAGGCTGCGCGAAAGATGGGACGGCTGGAAAAGAGCGTGAAGGCGCTCGCTGAGGCGGAAAAATCCTGACCGCTTCCACCTGCAAGGTTCGCCTGCCTCCGGGCCGCGGCCGCAGTGCCCAACCGGGCCAAAGCAGACACCGCTTCGCCTTCGTCTCTTTTCCTTCCACGAAATCATCGCTCATGCGTCTCGCGCGGAATCGCGAGCATGCCCCATCGTGCCAACGATGACCAACCCGCCCGCGAGGGCCCGCAAGAAAAGGAAGAGAAATGGCTAACATCAAATCTCAGAAGAAGCGCATCATCACCAATGAGAAGCGCCGCATGCGAAACCGCGCGGTGAAGAGCGAGCTGAAGACCGCCGTGCGCCGCGTGCGCGAAGCGGTGGCCGAGGGCAACGGCGCCGAGGCTTACGCCGCCGCCTGCCACGCTTGCCGCCTGATGGACAAGGCCGCCAGCAAGGGCGTCATCCACAAGAACCAGGCCGCCAACCGCAAAAGCGGCATCATGGCCCTGGCCAACACCGTTGCCACCGCCGAGGACATCGCCGCCTACAAGAAGGCCGAGCCCAAGGCCCAGAAGACCGGCTCGAAGAAGGCCGCTGCCAAGGCCGAGCGCAAGGCCGCCCTGGAGAAGGCTTCCGCCGAGAAGGCCAAGCGCCGCGAGAAGCAGCTGAAGGAAGAGAAGAAGGCCGCCGACCGCAAGGCCAAGGAAGCCGCTGCCGCCGCCAAGGCCGAGGCGGAGGCTGCCGCTGCTGAAGAGACCGAGGCCCCTGCCGAGGAAGCCGCTGAATAGCTTTCGCCTCCAACGAACACAAACGACCCGCCAACCGGCGGGTCGTTTTTTTTGTGCCGAGGGGACGTTTATCTTTAGCGCGTGCAAAGTTGTAGCTCTCCGGGTGGGGTGGTCGGGCATACCCCCCATTCGCTCAAACAGTCCTGCTTTGGCGAAAGTGCCACGGGCACTTTCGCGTCGTGCGGAACTCGCTCGGTGGGAGCATGCCCGACCACCCAAGAGCTCAGCGGGGTCGCGGCAAAGATATACAGTGCCGCATGCCAAAAAACGAACGCCTCCTTCGACGCGCTTTAGCGGCTCAGGGTTTGGGTGAGCCACTCCACGAAGGCGCCCATGGCATCGGCGCCGCTTTTCATGCGCCGTTCTGCTTCGCAGGAGGTTTGCACCGCGTGGCGTAACTCTTCGGGGGTGAAGCGGCGGGCGTACTGAGGGTGGCTTTTCACCTGCCACTCCTGTTTCTTAAGGGCGGCCGCCACGGCGGCCGCGCCGCCGCGGCCCATCACCGCTTGGGTGGCCATCAGCTCCCGCAGGCAATTCACGCAGCGGGGCAGCAGCGCATGGGGGGAAACGGAGGGCATGCGGGAAAGCAGCAGCATGGCCCGCTTCAAGTCGCGCGCCATGAAGGCGCCGTCGAATTCCCACGGCTTCACCTCGGAGGTACGGGCCACCATGGAGAGCACTTCGTTTTCGCCAATGGGCTCGGTGCCGCGATGGGCCAGCGCAATCTTCTTCAGCTCGCCGTCCAGCCGCACCGTGTCCTCGCCCACCAAATCCACCAATGCGTTGGCGGCACCGGGGGTGATGGTGGCGCCGTGGTTCATGGCCATGGCCCTCACTTTTGCCGGCAGATCTTTGCGCTTGGGCGGGGCGCAGTCGATTACCGCGTCCTTTCCCACCGCCGCGAAGGCCTTGTACAGCTTGGTGTTCTTGGCAAGCTTTTCGGCATCCATCGCCAACACCGTGGTGGGGCTGGGGGATTTGAGGTAAGCCACCACCTTCTCGGCGTCCGCCGCGCGCAACTTGCCGGCGTTTTTCACCACCACCATGCGGATGTCGCTGGCGAAGGGCACCGTGTTGCAGGAGGCCACAATGGCCTCGCCGCTCGCGGTGGCGCCGTCCAAATCGTCGGAATTGAACGAGAGGTCCCCCAGCTGGGCGCAGCGCACAGTGAGGCGCTTCAGCACCGCTTCCCGTTTCAGGGCGTCTTCCCCCACCAGCAGGTAAGCCGGAAGGAGCGGTTGTGTTTGTTTCGCATTTGCCATGACGGTCATTTTAGCGCTATCGGGGCCTAAGGACGGCGGGGAAACCTATTCCGGGCCGCCGGCTTGCTGGATGCGCAGCTCGATGCGCTGCGGCGAAAACGAAGCGGTCACGTCTCCGCACACATCGGTGCGCAGCACCTGCGCCCCCGCTTCTTCCAGCAGCTGAAGAGTGGAGGGGTGCGGATGGCCGTAGCTGTTGCCCTCGCCCACGCTGATAAGGCCCACTTCTGGCGCCGTCGCTTCCAGAATGGGCGCGGAAAGGGCGTTCTTCGAGCCATGGTGGCCCACTTTCACCAGGTCCAGATTCCCGACGTCGAAGGCCGCAAGCGCCTTGGCGAGCGGCTGGGCCTCCGCGTCCCCGGTAAGAAGGAAGCGCCAGCCGTCTGCTCGGCGCGCAGGGGCGGTGCCCAAAAGGCACAGGCTGTCGTCGTTTCCCCCGCTGCTGGCAAACTCCAGCGGCCCCACCACCTCGAGCGTCACATCCCCCACCTGCATCGCGTCCCCCGCCTTGAGCCCCCGCACCTCGCAACCCAGCTGTTGAGCGGCCTCGCGGAAAAGCCCACAGTTTTCGCACGGGCAGGCAAGCACCCCTTCGTGGGCGTACACCGCTTCCACGGCCACATAGGGGTGCAAGGCGGGCAGCGACCCGTAATGATCCCGGTCGCTGTGGGTTACCACCACCGCATCCAAATGCCGCACGTTGTGGCGGGCCAGGGCGGCCAACAGCATTCGGTCTTCCTGGCCCGTGTCCACCAGCACGTTGCGGCCCCGGCTTGCCACAAGCAGCGCATCCCCCTGCCCCACGTCCAGCATTGCCAGCTGCGGGGGCGTAAACAGGGGAAGAGCGAAGAGAACCGCCCCAACCGCCAAGGAAGCACCCGCTGCAGCCGCAAGGGCGACCCGCCCCGTTACCCAGCGCCAGCAGCCGTAAAGGATCGCGGCCAGGCACAGCGACAGGGCGAGCGCCGGCACTACCGCCACGTCAACCGCAACGCAGGCCCCCGGCACAGCGGAGAAGAGCCCCACCAGCCACCGCAGCGGAGTGCAGGCCGCAGCCGCCAACCAGCACAGCGGCGCTGCGGCCGGCGCCAGCGCCACCGCCACAGCGCAGGCCAAACTGCCCATCACCGCGGGCGCGAACAAGGGAGCCGCCAACACGTTGCAGGGCAGCGCCACTGTGCTGAACTGGGAGAACAAGGCGCATCCAAGAGGCAAGGTTGCAATTTGGGACGACAGGGTGAGAGCCACCGGAGCCACCAGCACCTCGGAGAAGCGCTCCGGCACGAACCAGAACCAGGAGGCAATCTTCTGGGAGAACAGCAAGATGCCCAGCGTGGAGCCGGCCGAGAGCGCGAAGGACACCGAAAGCGCGCAAGAGGGCTCCAGCGCCACAAAGGCCAGAACGCATATCCCCAGCGCGTTGAGGGATGCGCCGCGCCGCTTGGCGAGGGCCGCCAGCAGGGCGGCCACCACCATGAAGGCCGATCGCAGCGCCGAAACCGGCATGCCGGCGAACAGCACGTACACCGCAACCAAAAGGCATAGAAGGGCCGTGCGCGCCTTCCGCCCCAAACGGGCCCGCTTCGCCAGCGCCTCGACGGCAAATGCCACCAAAGCCAGATGGGCCCCCGAAACCGCTACCAAGTGGGCAGTGCCCGACCATTTGAACTGGTCGTAGGCCCCCTCTGCCGCGATGCCCGGCCGCCACCCGCAGGCCAGCGCCACAATGAGGGAGGCGCCGGGGGCGCCGCTGCCGCTGATGCCCTCGATGGCCCGTTGGCGCAACGCCATGAGCCACCCTTTCGGCGCCGGGGCCTCGCTTGGCTGGAAATCGTCGGCCAACGCCCGCAGGGCGAAGCCGTTTTGCCAATAGAAGGCGGCCGCTGCAGGGGAAGGCCGGGCGAACGAGAAATGGCCGCAGAGCCGCTGGCCGCAGAAAACCGGCTCCTCCAAGCCAGTGAGGCGCACCTTCACCGTGCGTCCCTCCACCGTCGCCGCCGCCGGAGCGCTGTAACCGTAACCGCCCTCCGTCGCGTCCCCCAAAAGCTCCACTTCGCAGGCAACCGTCTCCCCGTCCAGCCAATCCGCCGCCCCATGCACCTGCACCGCCCCCGCACAGCCCAGCATCAGCCCCAAACCGGCACCCACCAGCGCCCAGGGCCACATTCGGCGGAACTTCGCGGCGAAAACCGCAGCGCTAACGGCCAGCGCCGTGCCCGCCGCAAAGGGCGGGGCAAGCGGCGGCGCGGTTTCCTGCCCCGCAGAGAAGGCTGCCGCGGCAGCGGCCCATAAGCCCAGGGCCATCAGCAGCAAGGGGGGAAGGGCGGGGCGCAGCGGACGGCGGCGAAGGTCGGCCGTAAGCTCAAACGCACACATCGTCCCGGAAGCCCTCCAGCTTCTTCTCCCCAATTCCGGAAACCCGCGTAAGGTCGTCAACGCTTGAGAACGGCCCGTTTTTGTCGCGGTCGGCCACGATGCGCCGGGCCAGCGCGTCCCCTATGCCGTTGAGCTGCGTCAGCTGCTCGGCGGTGGCGCGATTGACGTTCAAGGGGCCCGAAGAAGCGCCGCCCGCCTCCCCGCCTTCCCCTTGGCCCGGGGCGCCCCCCTGGGCCCACTGCCCCTCCTCTACCTGTCGGGCGCTGGGCACTATCACCTGCTGCCCGTCCTGCAAAAGCGCCGCCAAGTTCACGGAATCCGGCGCGGCCTCCTCCGTCATGCCGCCGGCCGCCCGCACCGCATCGTCCAGGCGCGCATCGGGCGCAAGCTCGTACACTCCCGGCACCGCCACGCATCCCCCCACGTGCACCATAATGGAGGGCGAATCCTCGGCGCCGTCGGAACCGTCCGCCCCCTCCCCTTGCGCCTGCCCGCCCTCGGGCAGCGCATCGCCAGAGGGCGGCGCCGAAGAATCCGGCGCAGATGCCGCCAAATCCCCGTCCCCCACCACCGCCACCGGCGGCTGCAGGGCCCCCATCAAGCCGACCGCGGCCACCAGCATCGCCGCTATCGCCGCCACTGCCACCAGCGGCGCTCTGGCCCGCAGGCGCTTGTCCAAATCCATCTGGTTGACTTCGTCGATGAAACCCACAGCCGCTCCTTTCCCGTTTGGGAAAAGGCTAGCGCCCGCAATCGCCAACCGGGCGCCAAACGGCCATCAGCCTGGTTGCAGCGCAACCGCAAAAGCGCCCCCTGCCTTCCCGGAATCCGTGCCACGAAAGACGCGCCCGCGCTGCGGCCGGACGCCATGGGCGCCGCCCCGATTCGCCGGATATTCAACGGCCGTTCCACCCCTGCTCGACGCCAAGGCGCCGAAACGGGGCCGGCAGACGGCCGCAACAAAAACCGCCCGCGCTCCCAAGAGCAGCGGGCGGTGGGCAAATCAATGGCTTGATCGGCGCTATCGGCTTTTCGGTGGCTTGTAGGATGGGCAAGCGTAATCATGGGGCTCGGCGGAGGCCACCAGCTCTTCCACCCACTCATCGATGGGAAACTGCGCCTCGGCCTCTTCCACCACGGACAGTTTCGCATGGGTTTCCGGAGACCGGGGCATGAACAGCGTGCAGCAGTCCGGCGCGTCCTGAGAGGAAATCTCGAACGTACCCAACCGCTGGGCATCGCCGATTATCTCCAACTTGTCCATGCCGATGAGCGGCCGGAACACCGGCAGGTCCACCACGGCATTGGTGCAGGCGATGTTCTCCATGGTCTGAGAGGCCACCTGCCCCAGGCTCTCGCCGGTCACCAGCGCCCCGGCCCGTTCTTTGCGGGCCAGCGCCTGCGCCACCCGAAACATAAGGCGCCGGTACAAGATGATGCGCAGAGCCGGGGGCGCCATGAGGGAAATCTCCCGCTGGTAATCGCCGAAGGGCACCACGTACAGGCGCCCCACGCAACCGTTTTTCTGCAGCACTTGGCAAATCTCGTCCACCAGGTACTCGGCGGCGTCCGACGTCTGGGGGCGCCCCGAAAAAGTAACGGCCACGCAGGTGGCCCCGCGCCGGGCGGTGCGCCACAGCGCCACCGGCGAATCGATGCCGGAAGACAGCAGGCACATCGCTTTGCCGGAGCTGCCCACCGGCAAACCGCCGATGCCCCGCACCGACCGGGCATATACGTAGGCGGCGTTCTGCACCACTTCCACGTTCACGGTGACATCCGGGTCTTTCATGCGCACCCGCTTGTCCGGATGGGCCAAGCACAGCACTTCGCCGATTTGACGGTTGATGGCCATGGAGTCCACCGGAAAGTCGGTATGGTTGCGGCGGCCGTGCACCTTGAAGGTCTCAAACGGGCCGGCATCCGCCAGGGCATCCAGAGCCGCCCGTCCGATAACCTCCATGTCGCGGGCGCACTTGAAGCCGCACGACACCCGCGCCACCCCCGGGGTGAGCACCAAAGCGTCGGTTACCGCGCAGGCCTCCTCAAAGGATGTGCCCTCTTTCAGGAACACCACCAGGCGCCCGGCCACCCGATGGACGGTGACAACGGGCCATAACACAAGCAGCGCCTCAAGATTCTTCTGGAGGCGCTTCTCGAATGTTGAGCGATTGTGGCCCTTCAGCCCAATCTCGTGGTAGTGAACCAGGATAATTCGCTGGAACGCTTCCATTCCTAGTGATTCTTCACGTCGATGGAAGCAGGATCGTAGGAAACCTCACCGCGCACCACTTCGGTGAACGCCATGGAAAGGGGCTTCTTATCGGCGGCGCGGGCAATCTCCACTGCCGTCTGCAGCTGGATGGCGCGATCGCGCTGACCGCGCATCATGTCGTTGATGTCGTGGGCGCGCTTGGAGGCCAGGGCGCACAGCAGGAAACGGTCGTTGTCGGAGCGCTCCAACAACTCGTCGATCTTCGGTTCGATGATACTCATGTTCTACAATCCTTGCGGTTTCTCGGCTTGGGCATTCACGTAATCGACCAGTTCCGCCACAGCAGAATCCAGGTCGTCATTTACCAGCCGCTTATCATAGCGCATTTTCTGGAAAAGCTCCAGCCTCGCCGCCTGCATGCGCTTTTCAATCACGTCATCGGCTTCGGTGCCCCGGCCGCGCAGGCGCGCCTCCAGCACTTCCATGGAAGGAGGCTCGATGAAAACCAAGTGCGCTTCGGGAATCTTATCCTTGATCTGAAAGGCCCCCTGCACGTCGATTTCCAAAATGACCTGCTTGCCTTCGGCTATCTTCTGCTCCACAGAGGAACGGGGGGTGCCGTAGCAGTTGCCCGCGTACTCGGCCCATTCCAGAAAGCCGTCCGTTTCGGCGCGGCGCAGGAACTCGTCGCGATCGAGGAAATAGTAGGAAACGCCGTCCACCTCCCCCGCCCGCGGTGCGCGCGTGGTGGCGGAAACGGATACCCAGCTGTCGGGCACCGCCTCCAAAAGACGGGCCACCAGGGTGCCCTTACCGGCCCCTGATGGCCCCGAGACGACAAATAGATTGCCAGTTCTCATGAACGATTAGCCCAGACGGCTGAGAAGAGCCTCGGTCTGGCGCTCGCCCAAGCCGCGAAGACGGCGGCTTTCCGCAATTTGCAGCTCTTTCATAAGCTTCTCGGCGCGGGCCTTGCCGTAACCGGGCATGGTTTCGATGAGGGCGGAAACCTTCATGCGGCCCACAACCGGATCGTCTTTCATGGCAATGACGTCAGCAAGGGTGACCTTCTCGTTCTTGAGGTCCTCGCGAACCTGAGCCCTCTTGATACGAGCCGCCTTGGCTTTTTCCAGGGCTTGCGCGCGGTCTTCGGCGCTGAGTTGAGGTATGGCCATTTATTTCTCCTTCTATCGCATCGGCAGCAGGGATGATACCACGAAAGTTCCCAGCGTCAGCCCTCATTTTGCCCTTTTCCCGGTTTCCGAGCCAAATTATAGACGCCCGCCCTTGCGCGGCGGCGCTGGAAAACGGCTGCGGCAAGGCCAGCGCTCATCAGGCAAAACGCGCCAAAGTAACCCCAAATGCCGATAGCCCCACACGGGCGCCCGAGAGGGCTGCGGGGCTATCGGATAAGCGGTATCAACTTACAGGCCACAGGCCTCAAGCTCGGCGGCGATGGCGTCGAAGGCGGCAACCGGGTTGGGCGCCTGCACGATGGGGCGGCCGATGACGATGTGGGAAGCGCCCCGCTGGAACGCTTCGGCGGGAGTGGCCACGCGGCTCTGGTCTCCCAACGCGGCGCCGGCAGGGCGCACGCCGGGGGTTACGATGTAGGCGTCCGGCCCCAAGATCTGCCGCAGCTCGGCCGCCTCTTGCGGCGAGGCCACCACGCCGGAGATGCCGGAATCCTGGGCCAGCACGGCCATGGCGGCCACCTGCTGATTCATGGGCCGCTGAATGCCCACTTCGGTAAGCATCTCCTGGCTCATGGACGTGAGCACCGTGATGCCCACGGTGGCCGGCACTTCCCCGCCGTACTCGGCAGCCCCGGCCACGGCTCCCCGCTGGGCCGCCTCCATCATGGCGCGGCCCCCCACCGTGTGCATGGTTATCATGTCGGCCCCGGAAGCGGCGGCGGAGCGGGCGGCGCCTTCCACCTGATGGGGGATGTCGTGGAATTTGAGGTCCAGGAACACCTTGAAGCCGCGGCGCTTGAACATCTTCACGATGGCCGGGCCCTCGGCGTAGTACAGCGTCATGCCAATTTTAAGCCACGTGGCGTGGTCTTCCAGCTGGTTGGCCAGCGCGATGGCCTCCCAAGAGTCGCAGTCAAGCGCCACCATCACGCGGTCTTTGGCGGGAATGGAATCGAAGGCAGTTAGCATTCCAAGGCTCCTATCAGCTCGTTCACGTCGGTCACACCGTATTGCTCACAGTAATCAATGATGCCGTCAATCACGTCCACCGTGGCGGTGGGGTTGGCGAAGTTGGCGGTGCCCACTGCCACCGCCGTGGCGCCCGCCAGCATGAACTCCACCGCATCGGTGCCGCAGGATACGCCCCCCATGCCCAGCACTGGCACGGAGACGGCATTGGCCACCTGCCACACCATGCGAAGCGCCACCGGCTTCACCGCCGGGCCCGAATAGCCGCCTACCACGCGCGCCAGCTGAGGGCGACGGGTGCGGGCGTCGATGGCCATCCCCAATAGCGTGTTGATAAGGGACACCCCGTCGGCGCCGGCCGCTTCGGCGGCGCGAGCAATTTCGGTGATGTCGGTGACGTTGGGGGTGAGCTTCACGATAAGCGGCCGTTTGGTGGCGGCGCGGCACAGCCTCACCACCTTTTCCACGCTGGGCACGTGGCAGCCCATGGTCATGCCGCCGGCGTCCACGTTGGGGCACGATATGTTCACCTCGTAGGCGGCCACCGGCGCATCTTCCAACGCCTCGATCACCGCCACGTACTCGTCGAAGCTGTGGCCCGACACGTTCACCATGGCAGTGGCCCCTTGGGCCGCCAGCCACGGCAATTCCACTTCCTTCAGATGGGCCACGCCGGGGTTCTGCAGGCCGATGGAGTTCAGCAGACCGGAAGCCGTCTCGGCGATGCGAGGGGTTGCGTTGCCCTCCCAGCCGTTCAGGGAAACGCCCTTGGTGGTGACGGCCCCAAGCGCTGCCACATCCACGAAGTCGGCGTACTCCATGCCGGCGCCAAAGGTGCCAGAACCCACCGTAACCGGGTTTTTCATGGGAAGCCCGCCCAGGTTGACGGCCAAATTCACGTTCGTGTGCCGCGGTTTGCGCGCCATTACCACACCACCTCCGTCGAAGGGAACACCGGCCCGTCCACGCAGGCCCGCTTCTTGCCGGCCGTGGTGTCCACCACGCACGACAGGCACGCCCCCACGCCGCAGGCCATGCGCCGCTCCAGCGACACCTCGCACATGACGCCGGCCCTCTCGGCCATGGCAGCCACCAGCTTCATCAACGGCTCGGGGCCGCAGCAGGCCACGTAATCGAAGGGGGCACCGGCAGCCGCCGCCTCATCCAGCGCCTCCTGCACAAGCGGGGTGCAGAAACCGGCGCGGCCGAAGCTGCCGTCGTCGGTGGAGCAGCGGGGGGCGCATCCCAGCGCCGCCTCGAACCGTTGCCGCGCCACCAGGGCCTCGGCGGTTTGGGCCCCCAAGATGGACACCACCTCCGCCCCCTTAGCCGCCAACTGGCATGCCAGCGGGTGGATGGGGGCGCTGCCCACCCCGCCGGCCACCAACAGCGCCTTTTTGCAGTTGGCCGACGGTTGCCAGCCACGCCCCACCGGGCCTATCATCTCCACCGCGTCCCCTGGCGCAAGCGAGGTCATGTGGTTGGTGCCGAACCCCAGCACCTGGTACATCATGTCCACCGTGCCCGCTTGCGCGTCGGCCGCGTACACCCCGAAGGGGCGCCGCAGGATGTGCCCCTCCATGCCGGGCACCTTCACGTGCACGAACTGCCCCGGCCGGGCCGCCGCCGCAATCTGGGGCGCCGCCACGGTCATGAGCCAGATGTTGCACCCCGCTTCCTCGTTCGCCAGAATCGGCGCGCTTTCGTTATAGAGCATCTTCGCCTTCCGCCCCTCTCTTCGCCGTTGCGGCGATTCTACCACGCTCCGTCGCCCGGTTGGCCCAAGCGCCCGCTACCACTGGGGCAGATCCTGCAGGGCCACTACGTTCAGCTTTCGGGCGCGGGCGGCCTCCATGCCCGCCACCATGGCCTGGGCACCGGCCAGGTTGGTCACCTGGGTGATGCCGTGCTTCACCGCCTCGGTGCGCAGCTCGTAACCGTCGGAACGGGTGGCGTTGCCGAAAGGCGTGTTCACCATCAGGCATATCTCGCCGCCGGCGATCATGTCCCGCACGTTGGGGGCGCCCTCGCTCACCTTCTTCACCACTTCGCAGTCGATGCCGGCCGCCGCCAGCGTGCGGGCGGTGCCGGAGGTGGACACGATGTCGAAGCCCATCCGCTGGATGTCCCGCACGATGGAGGCGATGGCGCGCTTGTCGCGGTCGCACACCGAAACGAACACTTTTCCCTGCTCCGGCAGCGCATAGCTGATGGCCAGCTGGGTTTTGGCGAAGGCGCTGGGGAAGTTGCGGGCAATGCCCATCACCTCGCCGGTGGATTTCATCTCGGGGCCCAGCACGGTATCGGAACCGGGGAAACGCCCGAAGGGCATCACCGCCTCCTTCACGGAGAAGTGGTCGAGGCGCCTGTCGTCCGGCGGCAGGTTCAGGTCGGCGATCTTCTCCCCCGCCATGATGCGGGCGGCCGCCTTCGCCAGCGGCACGCCGGTGGCCTTCGACACGAACGGCACCGTGCGGCTGGCGCGCGGATTGGCCTCGATGATGTAGATCACCTGGTCTTTGATGGCGAACTGGATGTTGATGAGGCCCACCACCCCCAGCCGCAGCGCCAGCCTGCGGGCGATGGAGCGCAGCTGGTCCTGCACCGCCTCGGACAAGGCGAAAGGCGGCGTGCAGCAGGCGGAGTCGCCGGAGTGGATGCCGGCCATCTCGATGTGCTCCAGAATGCCGCCCACGTACACCTCCTCGCCGTCGCACAAGGCGTCCAGGTCCACTTCCACGGCCCCTTCCAGAAAGCGGTCGAGGTAAACCGGATGGTCGGGGGTGATGCGGGCGGCTTCGGCCATGTACTTCTCCAGCTGGGCGCCGTCGTAAACGATGCCCATGCCGCGGCCCCCCAGCACGTAGCTGGGGCGCACCAGAAGCGGAAAGCCCAGTTGGTCGGCCACGATGCAGGCTTCTTCGAAGGTGGAGGCCATGCCGGCGGCCGGGTAGGTGATGGACAGCTCGTCCAAAATGGCGGAGAAGCGGTCGCGGTCTTCCGCCAGGTCGATGGCCTCGGGGCTGGTGCCCATGATGGGCACCCCCGCCTGGGCCAACTGGTGCGCCAGCTTGAGCGGCGTCTGGCCCCCCAGCGTCACCACCACGCCGTCCGGCTGCTCCGCATCCACGATGTCCATCACGTCCTCGAAGGTGAGCGGTTCGAAGAACAGCTTGTCGGAGGTGTCGTAATCGGTGGACACGGTTTCCGGGTTGCAGTTCACCATGATGGTCTCGAAACCGGCTTCCGCCAACGCGTAGGAAGCGTGCACGCAGCAGTAGTCGAACTCGATGCCCTGGCCAATGCGGTTGGGGCCGGCCCCCAAGATCATGGCGCGGCGGCGCGCTTTCGGCGCCACTTCGGTTTCATCCGCATCGTAGGTTTTGTAATGATAGGCGGTAGAACTGGCGAATTCGGCGGCGCAGGTGTCCACCGTCTTGAACGCCGGCACCACCCCCAGCATCTTGCGGCAGGTGCGCACCGTGGCCTCGTCGCTGCCGGTGAGGCGCGCTATCTGGGCATCGGAGAGGCCGTAGCGCTTGCACAGGCGCAGCGCGTCAGCGTCCAGCTGCTCCAGCCGCAGGCCCCGCAGGTTCTCTTCGATCGCCACCACGTCGGCCATGCGGGAGAGGAAGAACTCGTCGATGCGGGTGGCCTCGAACAGCTGCTCCACCGTCCAGCCGCGCCGCAGCGCCTCGGCCAGGTAGAAGATGCGATCAGCGGTGGGACGGGCAACCAGCCGGCAGAACTCCTCCCCGTCCGGCACGCTGCGCTCGGGGGAGAAGGCCTTGTCGGCCCCGAAGCCCTCGCGGCCGTTCTCCAGGCTGCGCAGCGCCTTGCCCAGCGCCTCTTCAAAGGTGCGGCCGATGGCCATCACCTCCCCCACCGCCTTCATGCGGGTGGAGAGGGTGTCGTCGGTGCCCTGGAACTTCTCGAAGGCGAAGCGCGGCACCTTCACCACGCAGTAGTCGATGGAGGGCTCGAAGCAGGCGGGGGTGGCTTTGGTGATGTCGTTCACGATCTCGTCCAGCGTATAGCCCACCGCCAGCTTCGCCGCCGCCTTGGCGATGGGGAAACCGGTGGCCTTCGACGCCAGCGCCGAAGAGCGGGAAACACGGGGGTTCATCTCAATCACGATCATGCGGCCGTTGTCGGGGTTTACGGCAAACTGCACATTGGAGCCACCGGTTTCCACCCCGATCTTCTCCAGGATAGCCAGCGAAGCCACGCGCATCCGCTGATACTCCACATCGGAGAGGGTTTGGGCTGGGGCCACCGTGATGGAGTCGCCCGTGTGGATGCCCATGGGGTCAAGATTCTCGATGGAGCACACGATGATGCCGTTGCCGGCGCGGTCGCGCATCACCTCCATCTCGTATTCCTTCCAGCCCTCGATGGACTCCTCTACCAGCACCTCGCCGGCCGGGGACAGCTCGATGCCCTGGGAGACGATGGTGATCAGCTCTTCTTCGCTGTGGGCGATGCCGCCGCCGGCGCCGCCCAGGGTGAACGACGGTCGCAGCACCACCGGGTACCCCAGCTGGGCCACGATGCCCAGGGCGTCTTCCACCGAATAGGCATAGCCGCTGCGAGCCGTTTCGATGCCCAGATCGGCCATGCAGTCGTTGAATAGCTTGCGGTCTTCGCCCCGCTCGATGGCGGCCAGGTCGCAGCCGATCATCTCCACGCCGTACTTCTCCAGCACGCCGCTGCGGGCCAGCTCGACGGCGGTGTTCAGACCAGTTTGGCCCCCCAGCGTGGGCAGCAGCGCATCGGGGCGCTCTTTCTCGATTACCTGCTCCACGAACTGGGCGGTGATGGGCTCCACATAAGTGCGGTCGGCCAAACCGGGATCGGTCATGATGGTGGCGGGGTTGCTGTTCACCAGCACCACGCGGTAGCCGTCGGCCTTCAGCACCTTGCAGGCCTGGGCACCGGAATAGTCGAACTCGCAGGCCTGCCCGATCACAATGGGACCGCTGCCGATGACCAAGATGGTTTTGATGTCAGTGCGCTTGGGCATTAGGCCCTCCCTTCAACGGCTGCGGCTTCGTCCACCCCGTCGGCCGAGCCAAAGCCCCATCCGGCCAGGCGGTCGTCGGCGATGTCGATGTCCAGGTAATCCTCGCGGCCGTCCATTAGGCGCGTGAAGGCGGTGAACAGGTAATGGGCGTCGGTGGGCCCCGGGGATGCCTCCGGGTGGTACTGCACCGAGAAGGCGGGGATGTCCAAGAAGGCGATGCCCTCCGGCGTGCCGTCGTTCAAGTTCACATGGGTGAGCTGGATGCGGCCAAAGCGAGGGTTGTCCACCACCGGCGCCTTGCGGGAGCGGGCCCAGAAGCGCAGGTCGGGCTGATGGTTGCGGAAGCCGCCGGAAAGAGCAGGCACCAGCGGCCCCAAAGAGGGCCATACCAACCCGAAGCCGTGGTTCTGGGCGGTAATCTCCACGCGGCCGGTGCGCAGGTTCATCACCGGGTGGTTGCCGCCGCGGTGGCCGTACTTCAACTTCTCGATTTCAGCGCCGGACGCCTTGGCGATCATCTGATGCCCCAGGCAGATGCCGAACACCGGCACCTTGCCCAGCAGCTTCTCCACCTGGCTGTAGGTGCCCTCCACCGCCTCCGGATCGCCGGGGCCGTTGGAGAGGAACACGCCGTCGGGCTGCATGGCCAGCACGTCTTCGGCCGGGGTGTCCCAGGGCACCACCATGAGGTCGCAGCCGCAGCGCACCAGGTTGTGCAGGATGGATTCCTTGGCGCCGCAATCGTAGGCCACCACCTTGTAGCGGGGCTTTGCGGCCGGGGCAACGGCGAAGCCATGGCCCTTGGGCAGTTGCTCGGCTCCCACCTGGCGCTTTTCCGCCACCGACACCCGCTGCACGTGATTCTCCCCCACCAGCTGCGCACTGGCGCGCACCTTGGCCAGCAGGCTTTCCGGGTTCACGTCGTCGGTGGAGAGCACCGCCCGCATGGCGCCGTTATCGCGCACGTGGCGCACCAGGGCACGGGTGTCCACGCCCTCAAGGGCCACCACGTTGCTGCGGCGCAAGAACTCCGGCAGGCTCACGGTGCTGCGCCAATTGGAAGGATGAGCGCACACATCGCGGGCCACCAGACCGGACAGGGCCGGCCGCGCCGCTTGCACGTCTTCCGGGTTCACGCCGTAGTTGCCGATCTGCGGGTAGGTCATGGTTACAATCTGGCCGGCGTAAGAGGGGTCGGTGAGCACTTCCAGGTACCCCTCCAGCGAGGTGTTGAAGCAAATCTCCCCGTACACCTCCCCCGTCGCTCCGCAGGCCGTGCCGGTGAAGAAGGTACCGTCCTCCAACATGAGGGCCGCCGGTTGCTGCCCTTCTTTGGTGGTGCCCTTCAGCAGTTGCTCCGAGACTTCGCTCAATGCATTTCCTTTCCCCAAGGATCAAGCCGCAAAAAAAACGCCCCGAAAACCGGGGCGTTCGAGTAGCCTGAAATCCTAAGTGCTTCCCTTGTCGGTCTCTCTGTACCGCCCTTAAAAGGTCTGGAAACATGATAGGAAAAAAGCAGGGCCCGCCGATGAGGTTTCCGCCAGCGAGCCCAATTTCCTACTCTACGACCACGCCGTCTTCCATGGTGGCGTAACCGCCCACGTAGGTGTCGGTGGCGCGGCCCTTCAGCTGCGCGCCGATAAAGCCGGAGTTGTTGGCGCGGGAATAGAAGTCGCCCGCCTCCACCGTCCAGCTGGCCTCGGGATCGATCACCGTGAAGTCGGCCACGCAGCCGGCCTCGATTTTCACCGGCTCGTCCCGCATCAGCTGACGGGGGTTCACCGCCATCAGCTCCACCATGCGGTTGAAGTCGATGACGCCCTCGTTCACCAGGTGGGTGAGCACCAGGCCCAGCGAGGTTTCCAGCCCGGTCATGCCGAAGGGGGCCAGTTCGAACTCGCGGTCCTTCTCCCAGTCGGTGTGGGGGGCGTGGTCGGTGACGATGCAGTCCACCGTGCCGTCGGCCACGCCGGCCACCAGGGCGGCGGCGTCTTCGGCGGTGCGCAGCGGCGGGTTCACCTTGAAGCAGGTTTGGTACTCGTCGGTGATGGCGTCCTCGGTGAGGAACATATGGTGCGGGGTGACCTCGCAGGTAACCGGCAGCCCCTCAGCCTTGGCGGCGCGCACCAGATCCAGGCCGCGGGCGGTGGTCACGTGCTGGATGTGCAGCGGGCAACCGGTGAGGCGGCAAAGGGCGATGTCGCGGGCGATTTCAATCTCCTCGCCCTCGGCGGGCCAGCCCAGCATCCCCAGGCGGGTGGAGGCCACCCCTTCGTTCACCTGGCCGTCCCCCACCAGGCCGTTGTCCTGGGCGTGCACCATCACCACGCGGTTGAACTGGGAGGCGTAATCCATCACGCGGCGCATCATGCCGGCGTCCTGGATGCCCTTGCCGTCATCGGTGAAGGCGCTGGCGCCGTGGGCCACCATGTCGCCCATCTCGGAGAGGGTCTCCCCTTTGAGCCCCTGGCTGCAGGCGCCGGCCACGTACACGCGGGCCTTGCCCTTGGCGGCCGCCACCGCCTTCACGTATTCCACGCCCATGGCGTTGTCGATTACCGGAGCGGTGTTGGGCATGGCGCACACGGCCGTGAATCCGCCGTGGGCCGCCGCGCGGGTGCCGGAAGCGATGTCTTCCTTCTGCTCCCCGCCCGGCTCGCGCAGGTGCACATGGATGTCCACCAGGCCCGGCACCAGCACTTTTCCGGAAAGGTCGCGCTCCACGCCTTTCTCCATGGTCAGGTTGTGGCCCACTTCCACGATGCGGCCGTCGCGCACCAGGATATCGCACACTTCGTCCAGCCCCACCTGGGGGTCGATCACACGGGCGTTCTTAAGCATCAAAGCCATCGTTGGAACCTCCTAGCAACAGGTACAGGGCAGCCATGCGCACCAGCACGCCGGCGTAAACTTGGTCGAGGATGATAGAGCGCTCCGGGTGGTCGGCCATGAAGCTGTCCAGCTCCACGCCGCGGTTGATGGGGCCCGGGTGGCACACGCAGGCGTCCGGCTTCATCAGCTTGTCGCGTTTTTGGGTGAGGCCGTAGAGCATGTTGTACTCCCGCAGGCTGGGGTACGGGGCGCCCTCCAGCCGCTCCCGCTGGATGCGCAGCATGTATACCACGTCCATCTCCGGCAGCACCTCGTCCAGGTTGCTGGACACGTGGTCGGCTCCCAGGATGTCGGGACGGGCCGGCAGCAGCGTGGGCGGCGCCACCACGGTGACATCGCAGCCCATGATCTTGAGCGCGGGGATGAGGCTGCCGCACACGCGGGAGTGGCCGATGTCTCCCACCACCGCAACCTTCAGGTTGTCGAAGCTGCCCTTGCGCTCCCAGATGGAGTACAGGTCCAGCAGCGCCTGGGTGGGGTGCTGGTGCTTGCCGTCGCCGGCATCGATCACGGAAACCCCGGACACGTCGGCGATCTTGCGGGGCACGCCGGCGTGCTTGTCGCGCACCACGATGAGGTCGATCTTGTAGGAGCACAGGGTTTCCACGGTGTCCACCAGGCTCTCGCCCTTCACGGTGGAGGTGGAGCTGCCGCCGAAGTTCAGGCTGTCGGCCGAGAGGCGCTTTTCGGCGATCTCGAACGACGAGCGGGTGCGGGTGGAAGGCTCGTTGAACATGTTGACCACGGTGAAGCCCTTCAGCGTGGGCACCTTCTTCACGCGGCGCTCGTTCACCTGCTTGAAGTTCTTGGCAGTTTCCAGCAGCAGCATGATGTCGTCTGCGGAATACTGGGTGATGTCGATCAAATGCTTGTGGTTGAAGGCCATGCCCTACTCACCTCCGTTGGTAACCGGTGCGGCGCCGGCCCGCTGGCCCTGCGCCATTTCCAAAATCTCCACCGCCGAGAAGCCGTCCACTTCCTCCAGGAAGAGGCGCACGTTCTCGTCGGATGCGGAAGGCACGTTCTTGCCCACGTAGTCGGCGCGGATGGGCAGCTCGCGATGGCCGCGGTCCACCAGCACCGCCAGCTGCACCGAGGCGGGGCGGCCGTTGTCCATGAGGGCGTCCAGCGCCGCGCGGATGGTGCGGCCGGTGTACAGCACGTCGTCCACCAGCACGATGGTCATGCCGTCGATGTCGAAGGGGATGTCGGTGGAATGCACCTCGGGGGCAAAGTGGGTGGCGAAGTCGTCCCGGTAGAAGCTGATGTCCAGCTTGCCGTGGGGAACGCTCACCCCCTCGATGGCCTCGATGCGCTCCGCCAGCTTGTCCGCCAGCAAGTCGCCACGGGTGACGATGCCCACCAGGGCGATGTTGTCGGCGCCGTGATTCGCTTCAAGAATCTGGTGCGCCATGCGCGTCAGGGCGCGCTCGATCTCGTCAGAATCCATGCACGTGGATTTGACCCTTCCGTCTTTCATACACACTCCTTTCACGTTCGAGTGCGTACAGACGAAACCGCGTTTGCGCCTTTGGCCCCGTTGCTTCCGCCCCGCTCGCCGCTGCGATCCAGGCAATAAAAAAGCCCTGTCGCACACGACAAGGCAGATAGACTTCGGGCCACTTGGGCGCTTACCTTGTCGGTCTCTCTGTACCGCTTTTAAAGGACGGCGCCTAGTATACGCTCATTTCCCGCAGCTTCAACCCCCATTTTCAAAAGGCTCCCCGCAAAGGCGAACGGAAGACTGAGCATCGGGAACAAGCATCGAAATCGGAACTTCAGATGCAGCGGGCAGGTCACCGCCCGTCCCTCCCTGAGGAGCAAAAGCCAAGTCCAGCGCCGAACCATCTTGCAGCCGAGGTGCTTCTGGTTCGCTCTTTTCAAACTTGATTATTTCCCCAGGCTGACAATCCAGAACATCGCAGATTCTATCCAACGTCGAGAAGCGGATGGCTTTAACATGGCCGAACTTGAGGTTGGACATATTTGCACGAGAAATGCCCACTTCGCGGGCGAGTTCGCTTACCGAAATGCCCTTGGCGTCCATAATCTCATCGATGCAGAGCACAATCGCCACCGCTAAACCACCGAATCTTTCTCCATCTGCAGATAAGCCCCATAGCGAAAAACCGAAGCCAGGGCCCATAATACCAGAGCTATGCAAAGCGGAGATAAATCGACTGCTGCAAGTCCAGGCGCCTCAACACCTCGAAGCGGGTCCATTACGGCACTCCAAACCGCGTTACTGGGAAACCCCATCAGGGGCATGCTGATTGTCAGACCAAGAAACCCCTGTGGGGAGAGGGCGGCCACGCAGAGAGAAAATCCAACCCCGGCCACAAACAAAATCATGAAGGCTGCGGCCAGCTTTCGGAGCGCAATCTCACAATCCCGAAACGACAAGGCGCCAGAAGTTTCCGCACGGGAAAAAAGCCCGGCAACAACTCCCGCAATTGATGAATACAAGGCCCCGATAATCCCCCATTCCGCAAATTGCGCGATTGTTGCCATCTGACCATCCGCGAAAAAAGACAGATATAGTACGGCTATTGCGCAAGATACACTCACCAAAAGCATGAAATACTTTACCGTGCCCAATACCAAATAGATGAATCGCCAAAGCCTCTTCTGGGCAGGGCCCCACTCGTATTGCCGGCTTCGTGTATCTGCGCAATAGGCCATTCGCTTCTCCTTTTAAGCCCTAATGGTAAACACATCTCCTGAAGACGTAGTTACGACAACCGAAGGGTTAAAGCACAAAACACTCTACCATCATATGTACCGAATATCAATACATATATTGAATTTCGATACAGATTTGGTTGCACGTCGAAGGAGAGTGTTTTTTCGTTCTGCCCACGCTCTCAAGGCTTTGGCACGTACAGCCATCCCTTAAGCCTCTATACCTAGCATTCACGGCTCAATTCGTAAAATGTTGAAATGGTCGGAAGTGACGGCAATTCCAACCATGATGAAATTGGTTATATCATATTTCGACAATAATCGGAATTACTTTGCAAAAAAACGCCCCATGATTGCGCTCACGTTTGGCAAAACAGTCCCTTTTTCCGAGCCTGAGACCGAAAATGGCTGGAATTGGCGGCAATTCCAGCCATTTTACGGAGGAAGCGGATGAGGCGCCATCCGATCTGCCATCCGAAGGAGCGCGCAGCTACCAGTTGGTCGGATAGCGGCCAAAGGAGCGAGGCGCCAGACGGGGGGAGCAATATGCTAGCCGGAAGAGCGATGCGCCAGGCGGAAGGACGGGCAGAGATGCGGGATAGTGGGACGCGAGGGCGTATGGGGGCGCTATTATGCGATACGACGTTGCGGCTGCGGTGGATTGCGCGCAAAGAGGCGGGCAAAAACTGCCGAGAAAAGGCGAACGAAGCGGATGAGAAAGGCGGAGCAGTGATTCGGTTCAACAACGACTACAACCAGGGGGCGCATCCGGCGGTGCTGGAAGCCATCGCGCAATCGAACAGCGAGAGCTTCCCCGGCTACGGAACCGACGATGCCTGCCGGGAAGCCGCAGGTCTCATTCGCGAACTGACGAGCGCCCCCGATGCCGCCGTGCACTTCCTGGTGGGCGGCACGCAAACCAACTGCACCCTCATCGGCCACGGACTGCGGCCGTGGGAAAGCGCCGTCAGCGCCACCTGCGCCCACATCAACGTTCACGAAACCGGCGCGGTGGAACGCACCGGCCATAAGATAGAAACCACTTGCGACGTGCAGGGCAAGCTGACTGCCGACACCCTGCGGGAAATCGCCGAGGCTTACCGCGACAGCGGCGTGCAGGAGCACATCACCAAACCGCGGCTGGCCTTCATCTCCTCCCCCAGCGAATACGGCACTATTTACCGCAGATCCGAGCTGGAAGAGCTGCGGGCCGTCTGTGACCAGTTCGGGATGTACCTGGTGGCGGACGGCGCCCGCATGGCCTACGGGCTGGGGGCGGGCACGGCGGACGTGACGCTTGCCGATTTCGCCGAACTCACCGACGCCTTTTGGATCGGCGGCACCAAGTGCGGCGCGCTGTTCGGGGAGGCGCTTGTGGTGTCGAACCCCGCCCTCGACGAGGGCTTTCGCGCCAGCATCAAGCAGAACGGGGCGCTTTTGGCGAAGGGATGGCTTCTGGGGGTGCAGTTCAAGGCACTACTGGAAAACGGCCTGTACTTCGCCCTGGGGCGCAAAGCCGATGAGCAGGCGATGCGCATCAAGGGGGCCTTCGCGGCTGTGGGCATCCCCCTCTTGGTGGACAGCCCCACCAACCAGCAGTTCGCCGTGCTGACCGAGGGCGAGGCTGCGGCCCTCGGGGAGCGGTTCCTGTTCGAGCCTGAAGGCACCACCGCGCAAGGGGGACGCATCGCCCGCTTCTGCACCAGCTGGAGCACCACCGACGGCGAAGTGGACGCCCTGGTGACGGCCGTCGCAAAGCTTGGGCGCCGCTAGCGTTCGAGGAAGCACCCATCGCGAAGGGTCGTCACTGCGCCGCATCATACCCGCCACCCGCAAAGCAACCGACGCGCTGCAGACGCGCGCCTTCGCAACCAACAGGCGCGGGGATTCTTTCAGTTGCAATCGCATTTGCCACGGCAGTGCGCTTTTGCAACTGGGCATGCAACCAGATAATATACGGCGAATCTGCCAGCGCACCTGTACTACGGAGAACCCATGCCCGATGCAAATCACAATGCCTCGCCCGACAGCACCTGCCACGCCGCGTCTAGCACTCCACATTCAGCCCCCGCGGCTGAGAGGCTGAGCGCCGCCGGATTGCCACTGCAAAAACGATGGCTCTCCATCATCGCAGTGATATGGGCCGGACAAGCAGTCTCCATGATTACCAGCTACGCCGCCGGCTACGCGGTGGTGTGGTACGTCACCGAGACCACCGAAAGCGCCCTCATGCTGTCAATCATGACCGCCTGCGTGATGCTGCCCATCGGGCTCATCTCCCCCTTCGGCGGTCTAGTGGCCGACAGGCACAACCGGAAGCTGATCATGATTGTCGCCGATGGCGCCGTAGGGCTGGTTTCGCTTGCCGCCGCCCTTCTCATTATGGCCGGCGAAGTGTCGTTGCCGCTGTTGCTGTCGATTTGCCTCGCCCGGGCCGTAGGCCAGGCGTTTCACGGCCCCGCCATGATGGCCACCATGCCCATGCTGGTGCCTGACGAGCACTTGCTGCGTATCAACACTCTTGACCAGCTGCTGAACTCGGTGGCCAGCATCGGCGCCCCCGCTTTCGGCATTCTCCTCTACACTACGCTGGGCTTCCCCTCCGTCATGCTGCTGGACTTCGCCGGCGCCTGCGCGGCCATACTGGGGCTCGCGCTGGCGAAGGTGCCCACCGTGGTGGATCCCGCCGTCGAAGGACAGCGTGCATTGGCAAACCTGCTCGACGGCTGGCGGGAAATCGGCAAAACCCGCGGACTAGGGCTGCTGATGGCAGTGGTAACTCTGGCGATGGTAATCTTCGGCCCCCTGTCGGCGGTGTTCCCCCTCATCACCTACAGCCACTTCGGCGGCGACGGCTACATGGCCTCCATCGCAGAAGCCGCCTTCGGCATTGGGATGGTGGTGGGGTCTGCGGCGCTCATGGCCTGGGGCGGCGGAAAGCGACTGGCGGCCCTGATAGCGGTGGCTTGTGTGGTCACCGGCGCCGTTACGGCGATCATAGGCCTTCTGCCTCCAAGCGCATTTCCGGTGTTCGTGGGGCTGGTGGCAACGATGGCGGTGGCCTGCGCCTGGTACAACGGTCCCATCATGACCCTCATCCAGCGCCATGTGCCGGATGAGAAAATGGGGCGGGCCATGGGGCTGCTCACGGCCATGATGGGCATCGCAACGCCGGTGGGCGTGGTGCTGGGCGGCATTTTGGCGGAGGCAGTGGGCATCGCCCCCTTCTTCGTGATGGACGGCCTCGCGTGCCTGGCCCTGGGCCTGGTGGCCTATCTGCCGCCCTCCATTCGCAAACTCGACCGCCCCTAGGCGCCGCTAACGGTTCTCGATGGAGCCGATGTTCTTGAGGGCGATCTCGATGCGGCCGTCGGGGGTGCTGAAGAACTCGATGAACTCCGGGTTTTCGCCGTATTCCACAGGGAAGGTGAGCTCGATGCCGGTGTCGGTGCGAATCTTGTGGCTCTTGGCCACCCGCTTCGCCACCGCTTTTTCCACCACCACTTGCTCGGGGATAGTCCCCTCGTTCACGGCGCGGGCGAAATGCTCCTGGCACACCGGCTCGTCGGCGAACACCTCGCGCCCCAGCTCGGCGGCGTCGATGCGCTCCTCTTCCCCGGCCCGCTCCGCCACGTAGGACTTCGCCTTCGCCACGGCAACGGCGCTGTTGGCGCCGTACTCTTCGGCCACCTCCTCCACCACGGTGGCCACCGCCTCGAAAACTTCCTTGCTGGAGGCCTCGATGGAGCATTGCAGCAGCCCTTCGGGGATGATCAGCCGCTTCTCGCCGGCGATCTCCCGCTCTTTGTCACAGAAGCGCACCGCCAGGGTGTCGGCCTCTATCAGGGCGAACGAAGCCACTTTCTGGGAAGGGTTGGGCAAGATGGCGTGATGGCGGCTCACAGTGGTGGCGGTGTCGCCGAAATCGGTGGCGCCCACTTCGTGCATGTAGACCGGCCGGCTCTCCAGCAGCAAAACGGCCAGGTAACGCTGGCCTTGGGCCTCAAACGCCGCCTCTGCCTCCTCGTCGGTCATCGGCCGCACCGCCTGCTCCACGTCCCCTTCGAAGTCCACCACCAGCAAATCGCAGGAAGGGGTTTTTTCCATGCGGGACAGCTCTCCCAGCAAAAACTCGCCGATCTGCTGGGACAGGCCCACGAAATCGCGCTCGCCCCGAAAGTAGGCCCGCAGCTCTTGGGCGAACAGGCTGTTTTCGGCGAAGGTGCCCCGATGGCTCTCCAAATTAGATACGGCCTTACGGGCCTGCGATGTGACGTAGCGCTTCGCCGTTTTGTCGCCCAAATCCATTTCCACCTGGGCAAACACGTTCACACACGACACAAAGTCGAACACGTGCAGAATCGCATTGTTGATGCGCATGGGAATACCTTTCCGTAAAGCCTGGCCGAAAGACACGGCGAATCATTATAGCCAATGGCCGTCCGCTTCCGCGAAGACCCACGTCCCGGCAATCGGCCGAACCGCCGAATCTCCGCAACCGCCGCGTGCATCCTTAAGCCTCGCGCCCCGCTTCCTCTTCCCCCAGAAGCTGACGGGCATGGGCAATGGCGTCGTCGATGCTGGCGCAAAAATGCTCCTCCCCCACCAAATCCACGAAGCCGGCGTGGCGCATGGTTTTCATCGGCTGCTCGTTCACGTGGGAGAAGATGAGGTTAACCCCGTTGCTGCGACAATAGGAATACAGGTTTTCCAGCGCATTCATGCCAGTGGAATCCAGCGACGGCACGCCCCGCATGCGGATGATGAGGTACTTCGTGAAGGATTTCACGGAAATGTCGGTGATGCGGTCGGTCATGCCAAAGAACATGGGGCCGTTTATCTCGTACACCCGCACGCTCTTGGGCAGCTCGCGCAAGTGGGTGACTTCGGAGTTCTGGTCGCAGTAGTACTGCCAGCCGCTCACCTCGGTCTCCTCGCTGAGCATCTTCAGGAACAGCACGATGGTGATGGTCATGCCCACGGCGATGGCCGCCACCAAACCCACCGCCACCGTGAGGCCAAAGGTGATGAGCAGCGTGGCCACCGCTCCTTTCGAGGCGGTTTTGCACAGGTGGCCGAAGTTGCGCCAGCCGGACATGTTGTAGGCCACCTGCACCAGAATGGCGGCGATGGTGGGCATGGGGATGAGGGCCGCATAGGGCATGAGAAAGGCCAGCACCAGCAGAAGCACCAGCGAATGGGTGATGCCGGCAATGGGGGTGCGGCCGCCGTTTTTCACATTGGCGGCCGTGCGGGCGATGGCCCCGGTGGCGGGAATGCCGCCGAACAGCACCGACGCGATGTTGCCGGTGCCCTGGGCCACCAGCTCCAAACAGTAACGGTTTTATCTTGTCGCGCTGCATGCTTCTCCCTGCGCAGTTGAATCTCCTCGTCGCCTTTTGCTGCCACGCCCCGGCAGCGCACCTTGCCCCAGGCAGCAACGTGCCAGGGCCGAAGGGCCGCGCAATTCGAAAAACGATGAGACGGGGGCGCGAAAGACGAAGATGGATTATAGGGCAGCCACTGCGCCCACCAGCGAAAAAGCCCCTGGCAGTCGGCGAGCTGCGAACCGCGCGCCCGCTGGACCGCTAAACGGTCATGCAGGCCAACATGGCCAGCATCAGCGCCAGGCCGCCCCAATCCCAGCCGGTGAACGCGGTGCCCAGCCACAGGGCCGCGATGGCGCTGGCGCTCACCGGCTCGGCCGCGCCTAGAAGGCTGCCAGCCACCGAGCCCGCTTTCGCGATGCCAGTGAGGTACAGGGCGAAAGCGGCGAAAGTGCCCAGCAGCGTCACGCCCGCCACCAGCACCAGCCACGCCCGCCCGTCGAACGCGGCAACGCAACCGAAGACCGATGGGTCGGCCGCCGCCTGCACCGCCATGGCCCCGTTGGCGGGAAGGGCCGCCAGCAGCATGGCGATGCCCACCGAGAACAAGCTGCCGTAGCGCTGGAACAGCCCCACCTGTCGGGGCACCACGATGTACACCGCCACCGCCAGCGCGTTGGCCAACCCCCACCCAAGCCCCGCAGGCGAGATGGCCAGGCTTGAAAAGCTGCCCTGGGTGGCAATGAGCACGGTGGCGGCCAGGGCCAAAGCCAAGCCCGCCCCTTCCCGCAGCGTGGGGGCCTTGCAGGTGGCGGCGCACACGAACGCCAGCACGAACACGGAATTCAACATCTGCAGAACGCAAGCGGTGCCGGCATCGGTGGCGGCCACCGAGAACGCAAAGAAGAACTGGCTGCCGAAAAGCCCCAGCCCGAAGAGGGCGAACCACCCCATATCGCGGGGCGCAGCGAGCAGCTGCTTCAGTTTATGGCGAGAGCGCACTAAGATGAGCGCCAGGAACAGCAGCCCCGTGGCCAGGGTGCGAAAACCGGTGACGAAGGCAGGGATTGCGCCGTAATCGGTGAAGAGCATCTGGGCGCACGCCCCCGAAAGCCCCCACAAGGCAGCCCCGGAAAGTGAGAGCAAGCACCCCCGCAAAAACCGCCCGCGCTCCACCGTTCCCCTTCCAAAACCAGAAGGCAGAGATAGAATCTCTGCCCTACGAAAAGCCAACCAAAAGCCCCCATCGCAGATCCACGCCAGCAATCGAGAGCCCCCACAAAACACCCCTGCCCACGCCAGCAGCTGAGGGTTTCTGCGGTGCCCGCAATTGGCGCGAAGCGCGGCCGAGCGGCCTTGGGGCCGTGAGGGAAAGCGCTGAACGACAAGGGCGGGTGCCGCAGAAATCCTCAGCGGACGAGGGGTTCCGGCGTTCGCAGAACGCCGGAACCAACCTAGTCTACCGCGCCGTCCTGCGTGCGAATGAGCTTGCGCTTGATCTTGCCGCCGATGGTCTTCGGCAGCTCCTCCACGTACTCCACGATGCGGGGGTACTTGTAGGGGGCGGTGGTCTTCTTCACGTGATTCTGCAGCTCGCGGGTAAGATCACCGGAGGGCTCGTAGCCGCGCGCCAGCACGATGGTGGCCTTCACCACGTTGCCGCGCACCGGGTCGGGGGCGGCGGTGACGGCGCACTCCACTACGGCCGGATGCTCCACCAGGGCGCTTTCCACCTCGAAGGGGCCGATGCGGTAGCCAGAGCACTTGATCACGTCATCGTTGCGCCCTACGAAGAAGCAGTAACCGTCGGAATCGCGCCAGGCCATGTCGTGGAGGTTATAGTATTCGCCCCCCACGCTCTCACGGGTCTTCTCCTCATCGTGGAAATACCCCACGAACAGCCCCGGCGGATAGGCCTCCTTCAGGCCGGTCACGCAGATGGCCCCCTCTTCGCCGTCTTCCACCTCAATGCCCTCGTCGTCCAAAAGCTTGATGTTGAGCAGCGGCGACGGCTTGCCCATCGAACCGGGGCGCGGCTCCACCCACGGGAAGGTGGCCAGCAGCACCGGCCCCTCCGTTTGGCCGAAGCCTTCGCGAATCTTCTTGCCGGTCAGCTTCTCCCATTGGATGGTCACCTCGGCGTTCAGCGGCTCGCCGGCGGTGGCGAAGTTCTCCACGCAGGAAAGGTCGTAGGAGGCCACGTCCTCCTGCAGCATGAAACGGTACATAGTGGGCGGGGCGCAGAAGGTGGTCAGGCGGTAATCCTGGATCTTCTGCAGCAGCTTGGTGGGCACGAACTTGTCCATGTCGTAGGCGAAAATGGTGGCGCCGGCAATCCACTGGCCGTAAATCTTGCCCCAGCCGAATTTCGCCCAACCGGAATCGGTCACCGACATGTGCAGCTGGTTCTCCTTCACCTGCTGCCAGTACTTGGCAGTGATGATGTGCCCCAGCGGATGGGCGAAGTTGTGGCACACCGCTTTGGGGTTGCCGGTGGTGCCGGAGGTGAAGTAGATGAGCATGATGTCCTTGGAGGTGACGCCCGCCTCTCCGGTAGGGCGCTGCCATTGGTCGCTCTCCCCCTCGATCAGCTCGCCGAAGGTCAGCCACCCCTCCCGCCGGCCGTCCACGATCACCAGGTTCTGCACCGTGGGGGAATCCGGCAGCGCCTGCTCGGCCTGGGTGCACACGTAGTCGTCGTTCACGCACACCAGCATCTTCACGTCGGCGCTGTTGGCGCGGTAGGCGATGTCCTTTTTAGTGAGCTGCAACGATGCCGGGATGATAGTGGCCCCCAGCTTGCACAGGGCCGCCGCCACTACCCAGTACTCCCACCGGCGCCGCAGGATGCACATCACCACGTCGCCTTTGCCGATGCCCAGCTTCGAGAACGCGTTGGCGGTTTGGTTCGACAGGCGCGAGAGGTCGGTGAAGGTGAAGGTGCGCTCTTCCCCGGCGTCGTTGCACCACAGAAGCGCTCGCTTCTCCGGCTCTACCCGGGCCCATTCGTCCACCACATCGTAGCCGAAGTTGAACGCCTCCGGCACCTCGATGCGGAAATTGTCCCGGAAATCCTCGTAAGAATCGAACTCGATGCGAGGGCAGTATTTCTTAAGAATGTGATCCATTTTCTACGTTACTTCCTAAACCTTTGAAATCTTAGCGCCCATCAGGCCCGGCCAAGCGAGCGAGAAGGCGCCCGGCGCCTTCGCAGCGCCGGGCTGTTCCGCTGTTCGCTAGAACAGCGGAACAGATCACTCTGCGATTATGGTGATGAACTTGCAGGGGGCATCGCCATGGCAGCGCTGCCCATGGGGGTACTGGGGGTTGAAGTAAATGCTGTCCCATTGGTTCAGCACTATCTCCTGCGTGCCGAAGGTGAGGGTGAGCGACCCTTCCAGCACGAAGTTGAACTCCTGCCCCTCGTGGGTGACCAGCTTCGCGGGCTCATCCGACGGGTCAAGCACCACCAAAAGCGGCTGCATGATCTTGTTCTGGTAACGCCAGGCCAAATCATCGTAGGAATACCCGGGGTAACGGTCCACCTCTTTGCCCTGGCCCCGGCGCACCACATGGTAGGTGTCCAGCTTGGCGGCGGTGCCGGTGAGAATCTCGTTGAAGTCCACGCCGAATTTGTGGGCCATGTGGAAGATGGCGGAGATGGGCACATCGGCCCCCGTCTGCTCCCAGGTGCGGTAGGTTTCCAGGCTCACTTTCAGCTCGTCGGCCATCTCCTGTTCGGTAACGTCGCAAGCGTCCCGCAACCCCTGGATGCGCAGGCCTATCTCGCGCAGATCGCTGTCCATGCTATGCCTCCATTCCCAGTTTGATGGCCTTGATGTTGTTGTCCAGCAGGTGAGCCTTGCTTGCGGGGATGCAGTGGCGCAGCCCCTCCATGAGGGTGTCCCAATCGCAGAACTTGGTCACCTCGAACAGCTTGCCCAGAAGCACCATGTTGCCGCCTTTGCCCAGGCCGTTTTCCTCGGCGATCTTGGTAGCGGGAACCCCGAAGCACTCCACATCGTCGCGCAAGCGCAGATCGGCGATCATGGAGGTGTCGGCGATAATCACGCCTCCCGGCTGCACCTCGTCCACGAACTTGTCGTAAGAGGGCTGGTTCAGCGCCACTAGCACGTTGGGGGCGGTGATGAGCGGGCTTCCGATGGGAGCGTCGGAGAGCGTCACCGAGCAGTTGGCGGTGCCGCCGCGCATCTCGGGGCCGTAGGAGGGCAGCCACGACACCTCGCGGCCGTCCATCAATCCGGCATAGGCGATGCACTTGCCGGCGAACAGGACGCCCTGGCCGCCGAAGCCCGCCAGGAGTATTTGCAGTTCGCGCTCCATGTTACTCCCGTCCTTTCTGGGCGATGGGGCAGCCTTCCGCCCGGGCCGCCGCCGCTTCGGCCACATTGGCAAAGCCCTCCGCCTCCACGTCTTTGTAAACGCCCAGCGGGTAGTAGGGCAGCATGTTCTCGCGCATCCACTCGAAGGATTCCTGCGGCGTCATGCCCCAGTTGGTGGGGCAGGTGGACACCACTTCCACCAGCGAATAGCCCTTCTTGTCTATCTGGTTTTGGAAAGCCCGCTTGATGGCCTTCTTGGCCTTGCGGATGTTCTTGGGACTGTCCACCGTCACCCGTTCAAGGTAGGCCACGCCATCCAGGGAGCTGAGCAGCTCGCACACGCGGATGGGGTAGCCGGCCGTGGCCACATCGCGCCCGTAGGGAGAGGTTTGGGTAACCTGGTTGGGCAGGGAGGTGGGGGCCATCTGGCCGCCGGTCATGCCGTAGATGGCGTTGTTGATGAAGATGATGGTGAGGTTCTCACCGCGAGTGGCGGCGTGCACCGTTTCCGCCATGCCGATGGAGGCCAAATCGCCGTCGCCCTGGTAGGCGAACACCACATGATCGGGATGCACCCGCTTAACCGCAGTGGCCACCGCCGGCGCCCGGCCGTGGGCCGCCTCGATCATGTCGCAGCCGAAGAAGTCGTAGGAGGTAACCGAACAGCCCACTGGGGCAACCCCCACGGTGCGCCCTTCCACTTCCAGCTCGTCCAGGCTCTCCGCCACCAGCCGGTGCACGATGCCGTGGGTGCAGCCGGGGCAGTAGTTGGTCACCACGGGCAGCAGCGCATGGGGGCGCTCGAACACCACTTTCGTTTCCTTATCGCTCATGGCTACTCCCCTTCCGCCGCAAGGCGCTCGTGAATCTGGCGAATCTGGCCCAGCACTTCGGCCGGCGTGGGGATGATGCCGCCGCAACGGCCGAAGAATCCAACGGGGCGGCGCCCCTCCACGCACAGCCGCACGTCTTCCACCATCTGCCCCATGTTCATCTCCACCACCAGGTACTCCTTGGCGCTGTCGATGGTGGCCTCCATGGCCTCAGCCGGGAACGGCCACAAGGTGATGGGGCGCAAAAGCCCCGCCTTGATGCCCTCGGCGCGGGCGGCGTTCACAGCGGAACGGGCCACGCGGGCGCTGGCGCCGAAGGCCACCAGCACGATGTCGGCGTCTTCGGTGAGATAGGCCTCGGCCCGCTGTTCGGTGGCCTTTATCTGGTCGTAGCGCTGGTAGCGCTCCACGTTCAGCTGCTCCAGAGCCTCGGCGGTGAGGTACAGCGAGTTCACCACGTTGTGGGCCCGCTTGCCCTCGTGGCCCGTGCAGGCCCAGGGCTTTGCGGGCAAATCCTCCGGATTCTTGGGCTCGGGCAGCACCACCGGCTCCATCATCTGGCCCAACATGCCGTCGGCCAGAATCATCACCGGCGTGCGGTACTTATCGGCCACGTCGAAGGCCTCGTACACGATATCGGACATCTCTTGCACGGTGGAAGGCGCGTACACCACCACCTGGAAATCGCCGTGGCCGGTGGCCTTGGTGGCCTGGAAGTAGTCGGACTGGGAAGGTTGGATGCCGCCCAGCCCCGGGCCCCCTCGCTGCACGTTGATGATGACGCCGGGCAAATCGGCGCCGGCCATGTAGGAAATGCCCTCCCCTTTAAGCGAAATCCCCGGCGAAGAGGAGGAGGTCATCACGCGGGCCCCAGCGGCGCTGGCGCCGTACACCATGTTAATGGCGGCCACCTCGCTTTCCGCCTGCAGGTAGGTGCCCCCCACCTTGGGCATCTTCTTGGACATATAGGCGGCCAGCTCGGTTTGGGGGGTGATGGGGTACCCGAAGAAGAACCGGCAGCCGGCGCGCATGGCGCTTTCCGCCAGGGCCTCGTTGCCCTTCATCAAAACTTTTTCCATTGCCCTACCTTTCCACGGTTATGGCGCAATCGGGGCACATGAGGGCGCAGCTGCAGCAGCCGGTGCACTTCTCCTCATCGGTGCAGATGGCCGGATGGTAACCTTTGGGGGTGATGCGGTGAGGGTCCAGCATCAAGATGCGCGTAGGGCACACGTCGGTGCACAGCCCGCATCCTTTGCAAAAGCCCTCGTCAATGACGACTCGTGCCATAAAGCAAGATTCCTCTCTCTTTCCAGTTTTCCCGAAAGCCCCGCTACTCCCACGGGGCGCGAACAGTCACGGTCAAAGGAAAGGGCTGCGCCTCTCCCGCAACGGGGAGCATTTCCAGCCCCGGCGGCACCGTGTAGGCCAAAAGCGGAAGGCCCCCTTCCCGGGCCACCGCCGCCGCCATATCCAATCCCTGTTTTACCACATCTTCATCGGTGGCTTCCTTCAGATGGGCGTTCGATACAACGGCAGTGGCGGAAAGGCGCGCCTTGGCCTCTATCTCCCGCAGAATGCCCACCGCCTCCGGCGCCGAAGACGTGAGAAGGCGGCGGCTGTTCACCACGTAGAGCATCTGGTAGGGCGCTGCGGCTATGAGCGGGGCGAAGCGGCCCAGCGCCGTGGCCCCTGCGTCGTCGCCGCCGGCGTCGATGATGAGGCGCACCCGGTCGGGCGCCGCCTGGGCCGCCTGGATGGCGGGCACCACCGCGCCGTTCAGGGAGGGCACGTCCAAGTTGCTCCCCCGCTCCGAGAACACCGGCGCCACCACTTCCACGCCGGCCTCTTCCAGAAAGGCGCGGTACTCGGTGGCGCGGAAATAAGGGTTCACCACATCCAAATCGGCCAGCACGGTGCGAAACCCCGCGCGGGCAGCCTGCAGCGCCAGGTTCAGGCAGAAGCTGGTCTTCCCCACGCCGTAATGGCCGGCCACCACCGTGACCGGCGCCGGCAGAAGGGCCGCCAGGGCCCCCGGAGCCGAAGGGCTAGCCATTGTCCGCCTCTCGGATGGCCACGCGGCGAATCTTCCCGTTCACGGTGCGGGGCAGCTCGTCCACGTACTCCACGATGCGCGGGTACTTGTAGGGGGCCGTCTTGTTCTTCACCCATTTCTGCAGTTCGCGGGTAAGGGCTTCGTCCCCTTTCCAACCTTCCGCCAGCACCACCGTGGCTTTCACCACCATGTTGCGCACCGGGTCGGGCACGCCGGTCACGGCCACTTCCCGTACGGCGTCATGCTCCAGCATCACCGATTCGATCTCGAAGGGGCCGATGCGGTAGCCGCTGGACTTTATCACGTCGTCGTTGCGGCCCACGTACCAGAAATAGCCGTCCTCGTCGCACCAAGCGGTGTCGCCGGTGTGGTACCAGCCATCGTGCATGGCGGCGGCGGTTTTCCCGGCGTCGCGGTAGTACTCTTTCATGATGCCGGCCGGATGGGGGTTTATGCAGATGCAGATTTCACCGGTTTCGCCCGGATCGCAGCGGCTGCCGTCCTCCCGCTGAATTTCCACCTTGTACAGCGGCACCGGACGGCCCATCGAGCCAGAACGCGGAGTGGTGTTGGTAAGGTTGCCGATGGTGAGCGGCGTTTCCGTTTGGCCGAAGCCCTCGAAGATGGTGAGCCCCGTGTGCTCTTTCCAGAAGTCGAACAGATCCGGGTTCAGCGCCTCGCCGGCAGTGGTGCAGTATTCCAGCGACGACAAATCGAAGGAATCCACGTCCTCTTGCATCATCAGCCGGTACATGGTGGGCGGGCAGCACAGGGTGGTGATGGAGTGTTCCTTCACCAGGTCCAAGATGTCGGCGGGCACGAAGCGGTCGAAGTCGTAGGTGAACACGCAGGCTTCCATCAGCCACTGGCCGTAGAACTTGCCCCACACCGCTTTGCCCCAGCCGGTGTCGGCGATGGTGAAGTGAATGCCCTCGGGGTTCACGTTGTGCCAGTGCTTGGCGGTTATCAGGTGCCCCAGGGCGTAGGTGCCGTCGTGCAGCACCATCTTGGGGTTGCCCGACGTGCCCGAAGAGAAGTACATCAGCATGGGGTCATACACGGAAGTGGCCACAGGGGCGAACTGCTCGGAGGCGGCCCGCACGCCGCCGTTGAAGTCCAGCCAGCCTTCCCGGGGCGCGCTCAGGGCGCACACCCCATCGGGGCCGGAAAGCTGCGGGCCGGCCATCTGGCCCTCTGGCGGCAGCAGCTGGCCCGCCTCGTCGCGCGGAGTGAGGCCACCGCCGGCGGCGTTCACCAGCACCAGCCGTTTCACGCTGGGGCACTCGTCCACCACGTTGTCGATCACCTGGGCGATGTCGCCGGCGTCGGTGGCAATCACCGTGGAAATGTCGGCCCCTTGCAGCCGGTAGACCAGATCGTGCTCCTTCAGCATGAAGGTGGCGGGCACCATCACCGCCCCCAGCTTCGCCAGGGCCGTGGCCACGAACCAGAACTGGTAGTGGCGCCGCAGGATGACCAGCACGAAATCGCCTTTCTTCACGCCGATTTCCGCCAGGTAGTTGGCGGTTTTGTCCGACCAGCGCTTCATGTCCGCGAAAGTGAAGGTGTGCTGCTCCCCTTCCGGGTTGCACCACACCATGGCGCGGCGCTCGGGGTCGTTCACGGCGATGTCGTCCACCACGTCGTAGGCGAAGTTGAAGCTCTCGGGCGCTTTGATGTCGAATTTGGTAAGCACCCCGTCTTCGGTATAGGCCTCGTCCACGTAGCGCTCGTTTATCTTTCTCATGGGTGTTTCGATTCCTTTATCAGTTGGGCTATAGGGCAATGGCCGCAACGAGGCGGCCGGGGAAGTTGACGCTTATAAGGCGCAGAGCCGGAAGTACCGCCAATGCGCCTAGCTAATTTTGGAATCGGGGGCCTTGATGACTATGGCCATGAAAACGCAGGGCTCGCCGCCGATAGCGATCATGCCGTGACCCTTGCCGGAGTCGTACATCAGCATGTCGCCGGCCTCCAGCTCTTCCACGTGGTCGCCGTAGGCAAAGCGCATGCGGCCGGAGATGATGTAGTCGATTTCCTGCCCCGCATGATGGGACAGGTGGATGGGCGCATCCTGCTCTTCGGGCAGGTAAGGGGCGGTGACCAGGAACGGTTCCGCCAGCTTGTTCTTGAAATGAGGGGCCTTGTGCAGATACTCGAAGCCGGCACGACGCTTGATGGACAGCCCTTCCCCGGCCCGCACCAGCGAATAGCCGGACAGGTGGGGGTTCTCGCCGGTGAGCAGCTCAATCACATCCACGCCGAAGGCCTCGGCGCATTTGTAGAGGAACGTGAAGGACAGGTCCTGTTCGCCGGATTCCTGAGCGGCGTACTCCGCCACCGAGCGGCCGGTGATGTCGGCCATCTCCTGCATGGACAAATCCAAATCTTCCCGCAGAACGCGAATGCGCCCCGCCACCTCTTTGATATTCGGCTCCATGAGCGGCGCCTCCTTCCCGTCAACTCGTCTCAGCTGGGTTGGTTATTTTACCTACCGAAAAGGAGGACTATATTTCAAAACAGTTAACGTTTCGGCGAGAAGTGGCGCACGCGGGGCTTTTGCAGGGAAACCTCAGGCGCGGCGCAGCTTCACGGCGAAGTGAGCGTCGGGGCCGCCGGGCACCAGCTCGCTGGCGAAACCGGCCTTCCCCTCCACTTCCTCGATGCGAAAGCCCCGCCCCGCCTCCGATTCCAGGAACCGGGCCACTTGGGCCACGTTCTCCTGCCGGGTTACCGTGCAGGTGGAAAACACCAAAAGGCCGCCCGGGGCCACCTTGGACGCGGCGCTCTGCAGCAGCTCGGAAGCCAGCTGGGCGTCTTCCTCGATGGTTTCCGGCTTGATGCGCCAGCGGATGTCCTGATGGCGCCGCAAGGTGCCCAGACCAGAACAAGGGGCGTCCAAGAACACCACGTCGAAGGTTTCATCCCCCAGAAGCTCCTCCAGATGACGGCCGTCCCCCACCACCATGTCGCTCACGGTGAATCCGCAGGTTTCCGCCCGTTCCTTCAAGATGCGCCCCTTGAAGGCGAAGCTGTCCACCGCCACGTAACGCTCAATCTGCTGACCGTACTTGCGCTTCGCGCCGCTTTGGATGAGGGTGGTTTTCGTGGCCCGGCCCGATCCCACCTCCAGCAAACTGGCGGGGCGCTGCTCAGGCAGGCACAAGGTTGCCACCGCCTGGGCAGAGGCGTCGGACACGATGATGTGGCCCAAGTTGAGGGCGCGGGACACGCGGCCGTCCTGCAGCACGCGGCCGGTTTCCAGCAGGTAGCAGCCGGGCGGGGTGATGCCGCCGGCCGATGCCTGCTGGGGGTTGCCCTTCGCGGCGGCAAGCAGCGCGAACATCTCCTCGTCGGTGGCCTTCAGGGCGTTCACCGCCACGTACACCGGCGCCGGTTCGTTGCTGGCCAGGGCGAACACGCGCCCTTCCTGCTCCCCGATGGACTGCTGCACTTCATCCAGCAGCCATTTCGGAAAGCCCTGGGAAAAGGCGAAGGCGCTGTCGTCGGTTTTCGGGTCGCCGAAGGGGAAGGCCTTAGCCACGGTGGCCAGGCGCCGCAGCACCGCATTGGCCAGGCCGCCGGCGCGCGGGGCCACATCCCGGGCCAGCTCCACCCCTTGGTCCACCGCCGCATGGTCGGCTTTGCCCAAGAAAAGTATCTCGTAGGCACTGATGCGCAGGGCGCTCATAACGTCCGGCTGGGCGTCGTCGGGGGTGCGCATGCAGCGGTAAAGCATCTCGTCCAACACCCCGCGGGTGGAAACCACTCCCAGCACCAGCCGGGTGGCGAAGGCCTTGTCCTCGGGGGTCAGCTGGCTGCGGTCCACCACCGTATCCACCACTTCCTGGGCGAAGGCATCGCGGGTGCGGATGCGCTCCAGCGCCTGCAGCGCCACGCGGCGGGCCGGCGTGGCGTGACGCACGGGGCGGGGCGGCGTTTTGCCGTCGCGCCGCGGAGGCCGGGCGGCCGGCGGCTTGCCGGTCATGCGCGGCTGATGGGGCCGCGCATTGGCGCCGCCGGGGCGAATGGGCTCTTCAGGGCCGCGGTAATAGCCCTCCTGCCCCTCCGCGATGGGGCGGGGGGGTTTCTTGGGC